>NZ_JBIURQ010000010.1:0-443120 GCF_044740925.1 Streptomyces sp. NPDC088254
CCGATGCAGGGCACCATCGTCAAGATCGCCGTCGAGGAAGGCCAGGAAGTCCAGGAAGGCGACCTGATCGTCGTCCTCGAAGCCATGAAGATGGAGCAGCCGCTGAACGCGCACCGCTCCGGCACGGTCAAGGGCCTCACCGCGGAGGTGGGCGCGTCGATCACCTCGGGCGCCGCGATCTGCGAGATCAAGGACTGACACAGAGGGAACGCGCCGAGGCGCTCGCGGGATCCGAGGGATCCGGCGGGCGCCTCGCCGTACATCGGGAGCGGCCCCCGGCCCGGCCCCCTTCGAGGGGTCCTCGCGGGGACGGCTCAGCGGCGGCGGAGATCCGCGACGCGGGCCGCCCGCTCACCCCCCGGGGCCTGCTCCCCGCCCATCACCGCGGCCGTGCGCAGGCCGTTCGCGCCGGGGACCTGGCCCCGGCGCGGGGCCGGCAGGGGGACGTCCCGGCGCTGCTGCTGGCGGCGCGCCGGGACCGCGTCACCCCCCGGGCCTCCCGACGCCCCGGCCACGGCGATCTGCACCCCCTGGTCGGCGAGGGCCTGGAGTTCGGTGGCGGCACGGTCGTCGTGGGCGGGCGGTTCGTCGGTCACCAGACGGGTGATGACGTCCGTCGGCACGGTCTGGAACATGGTGTCGGTGCCGAGCTTGGTGTGGTCGGCGAGGACGACGACCTCGGCGGCGGCCTGCACCAGCGCACGGTCCACGGACGCGGACAGCATGTTGGACGTGGACAGTCCGCGCTCGGCGGTGAGGCCGCTCCCGGAGAGGAAGGCCCGCGAGACCCGCAGCCCCTGGAGGGACTGCTCGGCCCCGCTGCCGACGAGGGCGTAGTTGGACCCTCTGAGCGTGCCGCCGGTCATCACGACCTCCACCCGGTTCGCGTGAGCCAACGCCTGGGCCACCAGCAGGGAGTTGGTGACGACGGTCAGGCCGGGCACCCGGGCGAGGCGGCGCGCGAGCTCCTGGGTGGTGGTACCCGCCCCGACCACGATGGCCTCGCCCTCTTCCACGAAGTTGGCGGCGAGGTCCGCGATGGCGGTCTTCTCGGCGGTCGCGAGATGGGACTTCTGCGGAAAGCCGGACTCCCGCGTGAAACCGCCCGGCAATACCGCACCGCCGTGCCGGCGGTCGAGGAGTCCTTCTGCCTCCAGTGCGCGCACGTCCCGCCGTACGGTCACTTCGGAGGTCTGGACGACGCGGGCGAGCTCACGGAGCGACACGGCTCCGTTGGCTCGCACCATTTCGAGGATCAATTGGCGACGTTCTGCAGCGAACACGAAACTGACAGTAACGCGGGCGACCGTCTGCTTTCAGCTCTTTGCGCCGAATAATAGAAGTTGTTCGCACAGTAGGGACAGAGGTGGTATAGGGGTCTAGTTGCCTCGCCTATGCCATCCGCACGGGCCACAACTCCCCGTGACCAGCGGGGAGTCGATTCCGGCCGCCCCTCACGCCCCGGTGAGCGCCGTCGCGCGCCCCGGTCAGCCCTCGCCGCCCGCCTTGCTCGTCTGCAACTGCCGCGCCACCTCGGCGATCGACCCCGACAGCGACGGGTACACCGTGAAGGCGTTCGCGATCTGTTCGACCGTCAGATTGTTGTCGACGGCGATCGAGATGGGGTGGATCAGCTCCGAGGCGCGCGGCGCCACGACCACACCGCCGACGACGATCCCCGTGCCCGGCCGGCAGAAGATCTTGACGAAGCCGTCCCGGATGCCCTGCATCTTCGCGCGCGGATTGCGCAGCAGCGGCAGCTTGACGACCCGGGCGTCGATCTTGCCCGCGTCCACGTCGGCCTGCGTGTAGCCGACGGTGGCGATCTCGGGGTCGGTGAAGACGTTGGAGGAGACCGTCTTGAGGTTGAGCGGGGCCACCGCGTCGCCGAGGAAGTGGTACATGGCGATGCGGCCCTGCATGGCGGCGACGGAGGCGAGCGCGAAGACGCCGGTCACGTCGCCGGCGGCGTACACGCCGGGGGCGGTCGTACGGGAGACCTTGTCGGTCCAGATGTGCCCGGAGTCGCGGACCCTGACGCCCGCCTCCTCGAGGCCCAGCCCTTCGCTGTTGGGGATCGCGCCGACGGCCATCAGACAGTGCGAGCCGGTGATGACCCGGCCGTCGGCGAGCGTCACCTCGACCCGGTCGCCGACGCGCTTGGCGGACTGCGCGCGGGAGCGGGCCATCACGTTCATGCCGCGGCGGCGGAAGACGTCCTCCAGGACGGCGGCGGCGTCCGGGTCCTCACCCGGCAGCACCCGGTCCCGGGACGACACCAGCGTCACCTTGGAGCCGAGGGCCTGGTAGGCGCCGGCGAACTCGGCGCCGGTCACGCCGGAGCCCACCACGATGAGCTCCTCGGGCAGCTCCCGCAGGTCGTAGACCTGGGTCCAGTTGAGGATGCGCTCGCCGTCGGGCTGGGCGTCGGGCAGTTCGCGCGGGTGACCGCCGGTGGCGATGAGGACGGCGTCGGCGGTGAGGGTCTCCTCGGTGCCGTCGGCGGCGGTGACCACGACCTTGCGGGAGCCGTCGAGGGACTGCATCCCCTCCAGCCGGCCGCGCCCGCGCAGCACACGCGCGCCGGCGCGGGTCACGGAGGCGGTGATGTCGTGCGACTGCGCGAGCGCGAGCCGCTTCACACGCCGGTTGACCTTGTGCAGGTCCACCCCGACCACCCGGGCCGCCTGCTCCAGCGGCGGGGTGTCGTCGGCGACGATGATGCCCAGCTCCTCGTAGGAGGAGTCGAAGGTGGTCATCACCTCCGCCGTGGCGATGAGCGTCTTCGACGGCACGCAGTCGGTCAGCACCGACGCCCCGCCCAGACCGTCGGCGTCGACGACGGTCACCTCCGCGCCGAGCTGCGCGGCCACCAGGGCCGCTTCGTAGCCGCCGGGTCCGCCACCGATGATCACGATCCGAGTCACGTACCCCATTGTCCCGCACCCGTCGACGGGGCACTTCCCCGGGGGGCGGGCGGTGCCCGAGTGGCGGCGGACACCTCGGTGACCTCGCCCTGGCTGCCGTACTCTCGACCCATGTCGCTCTACGCCGCGTACGCCGGCAACCTCGACGCGCGGCTGATGACCCGCCGCGCCCCGCACTCCCCGCTGCGCGCGACGGGCTGGCTGAACGGCTGGCGGCTGACCTTCGGCGGCGAGCACATGGGCTGGGAGGGCGCGCTCGCGACGATCGTGGAGGACCCCTTCTCACAGGTCTTCGTCGCGCTGTACGACATCGCCCCCATGGACGAGGAGTCCCTGGACCGCTGGGAGGGCGTCGGCAGCCTCGACGTCTACCGGCGCACCCGGATCCGCGTCCACACCCTCGACGGCGAGGAGCAGGGCTGGACGTACGTCCTCAACGGCTACGAGGGCGGCCTGCCGTCGGCCCGCTACCTCGGCGAGATCGCCGACGCGGCCGAGTCGGCCGGCGCACCACACGATTACGTGATGGAACTGCGGAAGCGGCCCTGCTGAGGCACGACGTTCCTACACTTGTGGAACCGACGCACCCACGGGAGAGCGCATGGCCCCCACCACCTACGACGTCTACTACACCGTGCAGGCCGCGGCCGCCCGCGACCGGCTGGACGACCGCCAGCGCACCGCGTTCGACAAGGGCATCGCCCTGCTCGCCCGTGATCCCTTCCTCTCCGTCTCACGGCCCATAAGCTCCACGGGAGACGACCGCACGATCCGGCTCACCCAGAACGTCCTGGTGGAGTACACGGTCAGCCGCGGCAGGCTGCTGATCTTCATCGTCGAGGTCTTCAACGACAAGGACGTCCTCGTCGCGGACGAGTAGGCACCCCCGACGCCTCTGGTTGGAAACGACAAGGCAACGATCGACATCCCGTCGGGTTCCTCATCTACGCGCGTAGGCCGATACGGGCTACCCTCATCGCGTGAACGCATCTCTTCTCCCGGACGACATCCAGGGCGACCCCTACGGGGCCGCCGACGCCGCCGCGGCGCGGCTGCGCGAACTCACCGGCGCCGACACCCACGACGTCGCCCTCGTGATGGGCTCCGGCTGGGCGCCGGCCGTGGACGCCCTGGGCGCGCCGGACGCCGAGTTCCCGGTCACCGAGCTGCCCGGCTTCCCGCCGCCGGCGGTCGAGGGCCACGGCGGCAAGATCCGCTCGTACCGGATCGGCGAGAAGCGCGCCCTGGTATTCCTGGGCCGCACCCACTACTACGAGGGCCGCGGCGTGGCCGCCGTCGCCCACGGTGTGCGGACCGCGGTGGCGGCCGGCAGCAAGACGATCGTCCTGACCAACGGCTGCGGCGGCCTGCGCGAGGGCATGCGCCCCGGCCAGCCGGTCCTGATCAGCGACCACCTGAACCTGACGGCGACCTCCCCGATCGTCGGCGCGAACTTCGTCGACCTCACGGACCTGTACTCGCCGCGGCTGCGGACGCTGTGCAAGGAGATCGACTCCTCGCTGGAGGAGGGCGTCTACGCCCAGTTCCCCGGCCCGCACTACGAGACGCCGGCGGAGATCCGGATGGCCCGCACGATCGGCGCCGACCTGGTGGGCATGTCCACGGTCCTCGAGGCCATCGCCGCGCGGGAGGCGGGCGCGGAGGTGCTGGGCATCTCCCTCGTCACCAACCTCGCCGCCGGCATGACGGGCGAGCCGCTGAACCACGAGGAGGTCCTGCAGGCGGGACGGGACAGCGCGACGCGGATGGGCGCGCTGCTGGCGCAGGTGCTGGGCCGGCTGTAGGACCAGCGCGGCACTCAGGGGCGCTGCCCCTGATCCACCGGGGGCTCCGCCCCCGGGCTCGCCCGCTCCCCATCAGGGTGAGGCGTCCAGCCCGTCCGGCGTTTGAGGACGAGGCCCGTTCAGGGCCGAAGCGGGGGCCCGGGGGCGGCAGCCCCCGAGGACGGGAAGGGAAGGGGCGGCGGGGGCGAGGAAACCCACGACCACACGAGAGGCTGACCCAACCGTGCATGACGACCTGACCGCCCGCGCCCAGGCGTGGCTCGCCGAGGACCCCGACCCGGAGACCCGCGAGGAACTCGCGAAGCTCCTCGACGCGGGAGACGCAACCGAGCTGGCCGTCCGCTTCTCCGGCACCCTCCAGTTCGGCACCGCCGGCCTGCGGGGCGAGCTCGGCGCCGGCCCGATGCGCATGAACCGCGCCGTCGTCATCCGCGCCGCCGCCGGCCTGGCCGCGTACCTCAAGGCCAAGGGCCAGGGCGACGGCCTCGTCGTCATCGGCTACGACGCCCGCCACAAGTCGGCGGCGTTCGCGCAGGACACCGCCGCCGTGATGACGGGAGCCGGCCTGCGCGCAGCCGTCCTCCCCCGCCCCCTCCCCACCCCGGTCCTGGCGTACGCCATCCGGCACCTGGGCGCGGTCGCCGGCGTCGAGGTCACGGCCAGTCACAACCCGCCGCGCGACAACGGCTACAAGGTGTACCTGGGCGACGGCTCCCAGATCGTCCCGCCGGCCGACGCGGAGATCGCGGCCGAGATCGCCGCCGTCCGCTCGCTGGACGACGTACCGCGCCCGGAGTCCGGCTGGGAGGTCCTGGACGACTCCGTCCTGGACGCGTACCTGGCCCGTACGGACGCGGTCCTCGACCCCGCATCCCCGCGTACGGCCCGCACCGTCTACACGGCGATGCACGGCGTGGGCAAGGACGTCCTGCTCGCCGCGTTCGCCCGCGCCGGCTTCCCCGAGCCGGTCCTCGTCGCCGAACAGGCCGAACCCGACCCGGACTTCCCGACGGTCGCCTTCCCCAACCCGGAGGAGCCCGGCGCGATGGACCTCGCCTTCGCGAAGGCCCGTGAGAGCGACCCGGACCTGGTCATCGCCAACGACCCCGACGCCGACCGTTGCGCGGTGGCGGTCAAGGACGGCGGCGACTGGCGCATGCTGCGCGGCGACGAGGTCGGCGCGCTGCTCGCGGCCCACCTGGTCTCGCGCGGCGCGCGGGGCACGTTCGCCGAGTCGATCGTCTCCTCGTCGCTGCTGGGCCGTATCGCCGGGAAGGCGGGTCTGCCCTACGAGGAGACCCTCACCGGCTTCAAGTGGATCGCCCGCGTCGACGGTCTGCGCTACGGCTACGAGGAGGCGCTCGGCTACTGCGTCGACCCCGAGGGCGTTCGCGACAAGGACGGCATCACGGCGGCCCTGCTCATCACGGAGCTGGCGTCACAGCTCAAGTCGGAGAACCGCACGCTGCTGGACCTCCTGGACGACCTGGCCGTCGAGCACGGCCTGCACGCGACCGACCAGCTGTCGGTCCGTGTGGAGGATCTGACGATCATCGTGAACGCGATGACCCGCCTGCGCGAGCACCCGCCGACCACGCTCGCCGGTCTCCGGGTCACCCGAGCCGAGGACCTCACCCGGGGCACGGACACCCTCCCCCCGACCGACGGCCTGCGCTACACCCTCGACGGCGCCCGAGTGATCGTCCGCCCGAGCGGCACGGAACCGAAGCTGAAGTGCTACCTGGAGGTAGTGGTCCCGGCCGCGACCCACGCGGACCTCCCGACGGCGCGCGCGAAGGCGACGGCCCTCCTGACAGCGATCAAGCACGACCTGTCGACAGCGGCCGGCATCTGAGCTGCCCCTAGGCAGTCCGACACCCAGCAAACGACAGGCGCCCTGCGAAACCGCAGGGCGCCTGTCATTTGGTATCCGAGCCCTCATGCAGAACTTCGGCTTGTTTCAGCGCGTTCAGAAGAAGGTCTTGTCCCAGTCGCCGGAAATCAGAGCCTGCACGGATTTCACGAACCCGTTGCCCACGTACTGCATTCCCGCGTCTCCACCGAGAAACACGTCCCCATCACGCGCCATCAGAACCACTTCTTCGGTGGAGAATGCAGACCCGACGGGGACCAGAGGGCGACCCACTCTACGAGAGTAGATACGAATGTTTCCCGGATAGAAAGAGAGCGCCTCTTCAGCATCGATCGTCACCCCCACCTCCGTTCCGCGATACATCCATGAAATGGAGCACTCTCGGTACTCCGAGAGGAAACTGAGAAGTTCCGTCTCCACCGGGTAGCCGGCTTCTTCGTAGAGTCCTGCCACCAGCTCGACAGAAGCCCCCCCCAGGTCCACTCGCGTGGCACCAGGGAACGCGTCCCGCAGCCTCTGCCGCCTGGCGTTCTCGGTGGATTCACTCATCCGGTCAACACCTTCCTGACTGCCCCCGGAACCCACACTTTACAGTTGTCGCACATCGGGAACTTCTTACCCTTCTGGTTGAGCGTGATGATATCCAGGTTCTCCAAAGAGGCTCCGTCGTTCAGGGCATTGGTGCACATACGCGCCTCTGCGCATACGCCCGGCGGGCGACCAGCGGGGTGCTGGGATTCACCCGGAAGCCGCGATGTCACATCTGGGTGAAGCCCATCCTCAGGCCCGCTCTCGCCGTAGTACGTCTTACCGGTGGTTCGGTCACGTCCCACACTGAACGCACCCGGAAAGAAGCCATCGTCAGAAAGCCCGGCCTTGATCTGGTTGATCCGAGCTCGGCCGAGCTGGGTCAGCTCCTGCCGAAGATCGACCTCGTCGCAATTGTGCACCAGTACCGGCGTGGCACCCGCGAGCACATGGTACGTGTGCAGGCTCTCGACGCTGAGGTCGTACGTGACCCTCTGCGCCGTGTACGACTTGATCTCGACGATGCGGGTCGCCGCCCCGTCGGCGTTCTGGAGGGTCTGGCCCGCCTTGAGGTCGCCCGCCTGGGTCCAGCTGTTGTGGCTGACCTCGTAGAACTGGTGGTGCTTGGTGGTCTGGATCGCCTTCTTGCCGGACTTGGTGGCTACGACGACGTCGACGTAGTCACGGTCGGTCTTGGTGACGATGACCGCCTTGACGCGGTGCTTCTCCTTCTTCTTCTTGCCGGGTTCAGCGGTCAGGACGTAGTCGCCGACCTTGACATCGGATATCTGCTTGACGGCGCCGTTGGCCATCAGCACACCGGTGAGACCGGTGAAGCTGTGCCTCGCGGGGACGCGGCAGCTTGCCGCCGGCGTCTCGTCGGACTTGGACGACTTGCCCTTGCCGCCGTACTTGCTCGCCGCCGCTCCGAAGATGCCGCCGACCACCGCGCCGGTCGCCGTCGCCTTGGCCGCGCCGCTCGCGCTGCAGCCTTCCTCGCTCGCCGCGCAGCTGATGCCGTAGCCGACCGCGCCTTCGGCACCGCCGCCCGCGGCGCCCATGGCCGCGCCCTGCGCCACCTTGCCGCCGGCGCCCGCCAGCAGGCGACCCACCGCACCGGAGACCGCACCGCCCACAGCGCCGCCTACGGCTCCGGTCACGGCGCCGATCGCCATCGAACCGAGAAGCCCGCCGACCGACTTGGGGCCGTCGCTCATCATGTAGCCGACGCCGTTGGCCGCCGCGCCCGCCAGGGCCGCGCAGGCTACGACGCCACCACCCATGGTGGCTCCTGTGCAGACGCCGAAGACCACCACGCCCGTGGCCACGGAGAAGATCGTCGCCGCGTGCTGCTTGACGTAATTGGCTGAGGCCTTGGCTGCCTTCTTAAGGCCTCTGCCGATCTTCTTGGCCGCCTTCTTTCCGGCCGCGACCGCCTTCTTGGCTACGTGTTTGACGGCCTTGGCCACCGCCCGTGCCGTCTTCTTGACCTTGTGGACGACGCGATGGACCTGGCGTTTGGCGTACTTGTACGTCCGCTTGGCGTATCTCTTGACCTTCTTGACGCTGTCCTGGACGTACCGCACCGCCTTGCGCACCGCGCGGTGCGCCTTGCGTACGGCCTTCTTGACGGTGCGCTTGACGGCCTTCGCGACCTTGCGGACCTTCTTCGCGGCCTTCTTGACCGCGGCCTTGCCCTTCTTCCAGGTGGACTTGACGGCCGACTTGGCCTTCTTCGTGACCTTTTTGACGGTCTTCTTGAAGCTCTTCGCCAGGCCGCCGATGGACCAGTGGCCCGTCGGGTCCATCTCCGTCATCGGGTTCTGGTTGGCGAAGGAGTAGCGGTTGGCGTTCACCGACGCCGGCAGCGGACTGTTGGACACCGTGTCCCGGCTGTTGAACTGGCCGCTCTCCGGCGAGTACCAGCGCGCGGCCATGTTGACCTTGGCCGTCTCCGGGTCGGTCCAGCCCGACTGGTAGCCGAGGTTGCCCAGCATGCCGGTGGTGGCGGTGACCTTGCCGAACGGCGCGTACGTCGTCGAGCCCGACAGCGTCTCGGCGGCGTCGGTGAACTGCGCCACCACGTCGTCGTGGAGGTCGGTCCACACCAGCACCGACGACAGCGCCGTCTTCACGCCGGCGAGCGAACCGTCCGCGCCGCGGCTGTAGACGGCGTGACCGTCGGAGGCCACGTCGTTGCCCAGACCGCTGTAGCGGAAGGAGAAGGCCTCGGCACCGGTCCCGTCCTTGGCGCTGAGCACCCGGTCGAGACCGTCGTAGGCGTACGTGCGGTCGCCCTCGCTGACCACGCGGTTGAAGGCGTCCGCCTTGACCGACGTCTGCGAGCCGCCCTCGTCCGTCGTGGTCCTCATCGTGCCGCGCGCGGTGTACGCGTACGTGGAGTGCCCGTCCGAGGTGAGGCGGTTGCGGGCGTCGTAGGTGTAGGTGTCACCGCCGACGCGCGTGCGGTTGCCCGAGGCGTCGTAGCCGTAGACCTCCGTGGACGTCCCGTTGTTCCACGACGTCAGGCGGTTCGCCCAGTCGTAGGTGTACGTGTTCGTGGACGCGCCGGCGACTCCCGTCGTCGTCTTCGACGTCAGGTTGTCGTTCTCGTCCCAGCCGTACGCGAGGGACGCCACCGTCTTGCCGGTGGGCGAGGTCAGCTTCTCCGATGTCGGCCGTTGCAGCGCGTCGTAGGAGAACTCCCGCTTGGCCTTTCCGTCGCCCAGGTCGATCTGCTTGACCTTGTTGTCGACGTCGTAGACGTACGTCATCGTCGAGCCGGTCGCGCCGTCGACCTGCGTCCTGAGGCGGCCGGCCGTGTCGTAGGCGTACGTCGAGGTGCCCGAGGCGTCCGTCCGGGACGTCATCGCGCCGTCGCCGTCATAGGCGAAGGACGAGGAGCCGGACGGCCCCGACGTCGACAGGAGCAGGCCCCGGTCGTCGTACGTGAACGTGTCCCTGCCGGTGTCGGAGTCCGTGCCCGTCACCGAGGTGACGCGGTCGTCGGAGTCGTAGGCGTAGGTGTGGTCGACCGTCTCGGCCTCCGCACCCGTGCCCGACTGCTTCACCAGCCGGCTTTTGGCGTCGTACTCCTGGGTGACGACCACTCCGCCCGGGGAGCGCTGCTCCTTCGGCCGGCCGGCCGCGTCGTACACCGTGGTGAAGGTGCGGTCGGCGAGGTCGGGGTGGGCCGGGGTGGACGGTTCGATCACCGACTCGGGCAGCCCCCACGTGTTGTAGGTCGTGATGAACGGGTTGCCGCGGCCGTCGGTGAAGCGCGTGGGGTTGCCCGCCACGTCGTAGCCGTAGGTCGTGGTGATGGACTCGGTGGCCGAGACGGGTTCGACCGCCTTGGTGACCAGGCCCGTCGGGTCGTAGGTGTACGTGGTGCTGTGCCCGCGGGGATCGGTCACCGACACCGCGTTGCCCGCACGGTCGTAGGCGGTGCTGCTGGTGCGCAGGACCGCGCCCGCGGTGTCCAGGTCGCTGGTCGCGGTCAACTGACCGTAGCCGTTGTAGGTGTTGCGGGTACTGGTGCCGTCGGGGTTCGTCGCGGTGAGGACGTCGCCGTCCATGGTGTACGTGAACTTCGAGGTGTTGCCGGCGCCGTCGGTCACCTCCGTGACCTCGCCGAGCGCGTTGTACTTGTAGGACTCGGCCACCCCCGCCGCGCTCACGGTCCGGGACAGGTCGCCGCCCGGCGCGTCGTACTCGTTGATCGACGTGTACGCCCGCTGCGTCGGCTGCCGCACGATGTCCGTGCTGGTCAGCTCACGTCCGAGGTAGTCCCACGTCGACTCCTCGCGCGCCCCGCCGGGCCGGGTGGCCGACAGCAGGTCGCCGTTGGTGGAGTAGACGAACGTGGACTTGCCGCCGCCGGGTTCGGTGACCGAGGCCACGTCGCCGAGCTGGGTGTAGGTGTACGTCGTGCGGTTGCCCAGCGGGTCGACCTCCGCGGTGACCTGGCCGAGCTTGTTGTACTCGTTCCAGGAGGTCGCGGTGACCGGGGCGCCGGCCCCCGGCGCGGTGTAGCCCGGGGACGTGGTGGAGGTCTCCTGCCCCTCCGCGTCGTAGGCGACGGTCGTGACGTTGCCGAGCGGGTCGGAGGTCTCCGTCGGCTCGCCGAAGGTGTTGTAGCCCGTCATCGAGATCGGGCGGACGGAGGTGGCCGCGCCGCCTCCGGTCTCCGCGTCGGCTGCGGGTTCGGTGACCGTGGTCTGCTGGGCCGCCTCGTCGTAGCCGTAGTCGGTGGTGTTGCCGGCCGGGTCGGTCATCGACGTGGGCAGGCCGCGCTGGTCCAGCTTCCACGTCGTGGTGCGGACCGAACTGCCCGCCGCGGGAAGCGTGCCGCCGTACACCGCGGACACCTGGGAGGCGGTCAGCGCCTCGCCGTAGACCTGGACGTCGGCGATGGCGGCCTGCGTGTTCTCGGCGTAGGCGCCGTTGTACAGACGCCGTCCGAGCTGAAGCGGACCGGTGGCCTCCCAGGGGGTGGTGAAGGCGGTCGTCGTCCCGGACTGGGCGCCGTTGACGTACAGCTTCAGCGACGCGGAGGCCTGGTCGTACACACCGGTGAGGTGGGTCCAGACGCCCGACGTCACCGCCGAGGTGCCCGAGGAGGTGCGAATGGTCGCCGCGTCGGTCGCGTCGGCGGCATGCCGGTTGAAGGTCCAGCCGTACGCCGTGGAGTAGTACAGCTGGAAGCCGCTGGCGGTCTTGCCGTCCTGCGCGACGACGTCGCTGTTGGCGCTGGTCGAGTTGAGCTTGACCCACGCCGACACGGTGAAGCTGCCACCGGTGTTGACGGCCGGACCGCTCGACTGTGCGTAGGAGCCCGCTCCCTTGATGACGACCGCTCCGCCCTTCTCGGTGGAGCGGGTCACGGCGCTCGTCAGCGTCAGCTTGTTGTTGCCGCCCGAGGAGTCCTGGGCTGTGAGGCCACTGGTCTCGGACAGCTTCCAGCGGGCCACCGGGGCGGTGGTGCCGTCGTGGACGGTGGTGCCGGTGATGTTGCCCAGGTTGTCGTAGCGGGTGTCCACCCGGTCGGTGTCACCGGTGGCCGGGTCGGTCTCGGACTCGGTCACGACGTTGTCGTCCGGGTCGTAGGAGACCTTCGTGGTGCGGTTGACGCCGGTCGGGTCGAGCACCGAGGAGGTGACGCGGTCGGCGGCGTCCACCGCGAACGTGGTGGTGGTGCGGCCGTCGTTGGTGACCTGCTTGATCAGGTTGCCGGCCAGGTCGTAGGTGTTGTCCTGCTCGACGAACTGCTTGCCGGTCGCCGGGTCCTTGCGCACGACCGACGCCGCGAGGCCGTCGTCGGTGTAGGTGTAGGCCGTCACCCAGCCCATCGCGTCGGTGAGGGAGGCGAGGCGTCCCGCCGGGTCGTAGGCCCGGGACTCCTGGACCAGGGTGCTCGGCGACTTCGGGTCGTTCGGGTCGCCGGTGTGGTTCAGCAGGCTGGTGGTCAGCGGCCGGCTCTCGGCGTCGAAGGTGTAGACGTTGACGTTGCCCTCGGGGTCGGTCTCCTTCACCTTGTTGCCGTAGACGTCGTACTCGAAGGACGTGGTGTCGCCGCCCGGATCGGTCCGCGAGGCGAGCCGGTTGTAGGCGTCGTACGTCATCGACGTGGTGCGGGAGGCGTCTCCGCCGGTCAGGTCGGCGACGGTCTGCGACAGGATGTTGCCGTCGTCGTCGAAGACGGTGGTCGACTTCGCCTGGTGCCTGGCGCCGGTGACGCGGTTGGTGACCTGGGGGCTGGTCTCGGTGACGACCTGGTCGTTCTTGTCGTACGTCCAGGAGGTGGTGAGGCCGCTCGGCTGGGCGTCGGAGATCTCCGTCTTGCTGCTCTGCCTGCCGATGTCGTCGTAGGTGTACCTGACCTTCGCGCCGTTGGCGTCGACGGCCTCGGCGAGGTCTCCATTGGCGAAGTAGACGTACTTGGTCCGCTTGCCGCCGGGAGTGGTCACCGTGTCCATCAGGCCGGCCGGCGCCACCGCCGTGCCGCCCTCGGCGGCCGGCGTCGACGACGTGGTGTAGGTCGTGGACGCCGTACGGCCGCCCGGATGACCGGCCACGGGCGGGCCGGTGACGGTGAGCAGGTTGCCGCCGGCGTCGTAGGTGTAGCTGGTCAGGTACGTGTTGTCGGTGGCGGACGCGGAGCGCGCGTCCCGCTCGGTGAGGAGCAGGTCGTTGCGCGGGTCCATCGCCGGGAAGGCGGTGGTGGCGTCGGGGTAGTACGTGTAGTACTCGGTGGCGCACTTGCCGGCGGCCGTGTCCTGGCAGTCGGTCTGCGAGACCGTGTTGCCGCGGACGTCGTGACCGGTGATGCTCCGGTTGCCGTTGGCGTCGGTCACCGTGTGCAGGAAGCCGGAGGTGTCGTAACCGTACGTCGTCCGCTTGCCGTTGGTGTCGACCGCGGCCAGCAGACGGTTGCCCATCTCCGCGTCGTACACGTACGTCAAGGTCTTGTCGGTCGGGTCGGTGAGCGTGACCGTGCGCACCGGTGCGACGCCGGACGACGCCTTGTAGGCGGACCAGTGCTGCTCGACCTGGTCCTCGGTGAGGGCGTGGTCGTAGGCCGCGACCTCGGCGATGGAGCCGTTGAAGAAGCTCACGTCGCCGGGCGAGCTGAACCACTTGTTGAAGCCCGCGCCGACGAACGTGCGGGTGTTGGACTGGTCGTTCACCCCGCTCGCGAGGTCGCCCTGCTTGACGCCGTCGACGTACAGGGTCTGCTTGGCGCCGTCGGCGGACAGGACCGCGTGGTGCCAGACGTTGTCGTTGACGGCCTTCGTGGACCCGAAGTCCGCGTTCGCGTTGCCCGAACTCCACCAGTGGCCGCGCAGCTTGCCGTCCGCGCCGACGTACAGCGTGGGGGTCCAGGTGCCGGACGGGGCCGACAGGGTCGGCGGCTGCGACTGGTCGGACAGGAGCGTGCCGGGCTTGGCGGTCTTGAACCACAGCTCGACGGCGCGGGCCGAGGAGCCGTGCCAGGGGGTGTACGGGATCTCGGCGTAGGAGGAGGTGCCGTTGAAGGAGGCCGCGGTCACGTCACCGGCGCCGAACGGGCCGGCCACGCCCTGCGTGACGGTGCTGTTGGTCCCGAAGCCGGTGTGCACCTCGTTCGCGGCCTGCGGCGCGCCGAGGGTGTCGGCGAGGCGCCAGTACCCGGTCGGGGCGGAGCCCATGACCGCGGAGCGGTACACCTGCGAGGAGCCGGTGACGGTGGACGGGTTGAGCTTCCAGACGCCGCCGTCGCCGTCCGTGACCTGCTGGACGAGGTCGTCGGTCGTGCCGTACGCGACCTTCGCCTGAACCTTGCCGCCGGGCGTGGTGATCTTGTCGAGCAGTCCGGTGGACCGCTTGGCGGCCTGGTACTGCGCGGTGATCGCCGACAGGTCGAGGGGCTCCGAGTAGATCGCCACCTCGGCCATCTGACCGGTGTAGTGCCCGAGCTTGTCACCGGCGTTCATCGCCGGCCAGCCGTCGGTGTTCACGCCGGCGCCGAGCGAGATCCAGGGCTGCTCCCAGTCGTTGATCGTGCCGGTCAGCGAGCCCTGGGAGACGCCGTCCAGGTACAGGGTCTGGCTGCCGGCCTGACCCGTGAGGACCGCGTTGTGCCACTGGCCGTCGGTGACCGTGGCGGTGGAGACGGCGGTGGGGCTGCAGCTCGGCGACATGGCGAGGCAGCCGCGCAGCTTGCCGTCGGTGCCGACGTAGACCGCCGGGGTGTTCTTGGTCGTGTTGGCGACGGGGTCCGAGTCGCTGAGCGGCTTGTCGCCGTAGTAGAAGAGGACGCCTCCGGGCGTGGTCGTCTTGAACCACAGGGAGACCGTCATGTACGACGGCGTCGCGCCGGGCGCGGACGGCATCTCGACGTAGGACGTGGTGCCGTTGAAGGTGGCCGTCTTCTGGGTCGAGCCCGCCAGCAGGGTGGAGCCGCCCAGGGTCACGTCGTGGTAAGTGCCGTTGTAGCGGCCCTGGTTGGTGTCGACCGTGTCTTTGGCGACGGTCGTGCCGCTCGTCTCGCCGAGCCGCCAGTAGGCGTAGGGGTCGGCGTCGAGGACGGTGGTGCGGTAGTGGTTGCCGGTGGCGTAGCCGTACGTGGTGCACTTGGCGGGGCTCGCGGGCGGGCAGACCGAGGTGAGCTGGTCGCCGGAGTAGCCGTACTTCCACGTCTGGACGGTGGTCGTGTCGCCCTTGACCGAGGGGTCGGTGGCGACCGAGTCGACGTGCGCGGCGCTCGCGCCGGCGGGGGTCGTCCAGGTCAGCGTCAGGGACCGCTTGGCCGTGCTGTTGGTGATCTTCGTCAGCTGCTTGGAGGCGTTGTAGGTGAACGTCTCGGCGCGGCCGGCGTAGTCCTTGATGCCGGAGATGGCGTACGTGCCCGCCTTGGCCGTGGCCTGCTTGAACGCGTACTCGGTGAACTCCTTGTCCGTCAGCGTGTATCCGCCGGTCACCGCGAGCAGCCGGGCGTAGCGGCCGAGCGGGGGCTGGAACGTGCCGTCGGTGTTGCGGCCGAAGGCGACCTGCTCACCGCCGGGGTAGGTGACGATCACGCTGGTGACGGTGCCGGAGGGGTCCTTGACCTCGGCGGCCTTCATGTCGGCGACCGTCGACCAGCCGGCGCCGAAGGCCTGGTCGGTGCGCGGGTCGAGGCTGTTGTAGGAACGGTCGATCTGGAGCGAGGGGCCGACGACCTCGACGTCCGCGTCGGTGTCGTCGGTGGTGTAGTTGCCGTCCGAGGGGTCGAAGTCGTGCCCGTCGGTGTTCTGGGCGAGGCCCGAGGTGACCGGCGGCTGCGGCACGGCGGTGGTGAAGCGGCTGGAGTAGGTCACCTCCTGGTAGCCGTCGGTCACGCCGACGTACCAGGCGTAGTTCTTGGACCACTTGAGCTTGCCCGCGGGGATCTTCCAGCTGCCCTTGGCCAGGGCGCCGGACGTGACGACGGGGGTGGTGCTGCCGGAGTCGGCGTCGTACACCTCGAAGGTGTAGGTCAGCGTGGCGTTGGGCCACTTGTCGGCGTCGCTGGCGTAGACCAGCAGCTCCGGCTGGAGGGTGTTGGCCTGGAAGTTCTCCGGCGGGTACTGGGCGTTGACCTGCGGCTGGGTGTTGGCCGCGTAGGTCAGGTCGAGCGAGGGGCGCATGGCGGCGTTCGCCGAGTCGTCGGAGTGGAACCGCTTCCAGTGCAGTCCGTCGGACGTCGGCGCGGCCAGCGCCAGGCCGTAGTTGGCGCCGCCGGTGGCGACCTGCGTGAACCAGGGCGTCGACAGGGTGACGGGCATCTTCACACCGACGTCGGTGCTGCCGTCGCTGTTGCTGCACGAGGCGCCGGGGGCGACGGTCGCCGTACCGATGGCGGCGCCGTAGGCGGGGCCGGGGTAGGCGGTGGTCGTCGAGGGCGACCAGGACCGCGTCACCGGGTACACCGAGAACGGCTTCGCGCTGCACGACGAGGACCACAGCGCGTACACGTTGAGGGTCGCGGCGGAGACCTTCTGCCCGGCGATCTTGGAGCTCAGCGTGGAGAACTGCAGGAAGGAGTTGGCCTTGTTGGTGCCCGAGTCGTACGAACCGACCTTGATCTGGGACTCGTTGGAGCGGTTGATGCTCGCGTCGGACTGCACGTACGTCGCCTCACTGGAGGCGACGACCGTCGTGGGGTCGACGGTGACGGGGTAGACCCGCTCGGGGTCGTCCAGCCAGGCCCGGTCGGCGGTCATCCGCAGCGCCGGCTCGCCGTCCACGGTGGTGAGTTCGTAGGAGACCTGCTGCGAACGCGTGCCCTCGCCCGAACGGGGGTCGATACGGGAGTCGACCATGAAGGCGTGCGGGATGCTCGCCGTCACCTTGCCGTCGGCGCCGGTGAACTCCACGTCGCCGTTGGCGGCGAGGCGCGGGGTCAGTCCCTTGGCGTCCAGCCGGAACACCCAGGAGTCGGCCGCGTCCTTGGAGTGCAGGACGACGTTCTCCTTGAACCCGTCGGCGGTGGGGACGAGTTCCACGTCCGTGCCGGGCAGGACGCCGGCGTAGACGAGGGTGCCGTCGCGCTTCTCTGCCGCCGTGACCTCGCGGGCGCCCTGGAGGGTGTACGACAGCGCGCGGCCGTCGCCGAGTTCGACGGAGGCCAGCTGTTCGTCGCCGGAGTCCGGGGCGAACTCGACGTCGAGGGAGTTGGCTTCCTGCGTGAACCGCCCGTCCGCGTCCTTGACCAGGGCGGTGTCGATCGGCTGCCAGGTGCCGTCGGTCTCCTTGAAGTTGGCCCGGCCGGTGTAGTGGCGGACCGTGGTGGAGCCGTCGGCGTTGACGAAGTAGTCCGACGTGGCGGTGGACTTGGCCGCGTCGCGCTCGCTGGTGGCGAGGTCGAAGCTCTTCGCCGTGGCGGTCGCGGAGCCGGTCGTGACCTTGTCGGTCACGTCCACGGGCCGTTCGTACGCGTCGAGTTCCCCCTTGCCCTGACCGGGCGCGCGGCCCACCCCGTCGTCGGCGCTGGTGGCGGCGGTGGAGGCGGTGTGGCTCTTGCCCTCGGCGGTGCCGCCCTGCTGGTCGGGCGTGTCGAGCGGCGACTCGCCGGCCCACTCCCACAGACCGGACAGCGACAGCTTCGGCATGCTCACTGCGGGCAGCGTGGCGCCGGTCGCCGCCGCCGTCTCGGTGGTGAGCGTGAAGGAGAAGAAGACGAGAACAGATAGCGCCGTGGTCCTCATCCTGCCCCTGCCGGTACGACCCGGCGGAAACAGGCGAGTACCACGCCCCCGTTGCTTGCGCATGGACAGCCTTTACGTGGTCCTTACAGAACCTCGCAAGGTTTGCTCATGTGCGAACAGGATTTCTACACAAGATCCATATGTTTATGTGATCTTTACTGACTGGTGATCAGTTTGCGGCTGTTCACGGCCTCTTGTCCGACGCCGCGTCCCGGATCTCCCTCACCACCGCGGCCTTGAGCCCGTCACCCGGCGGTACCGCGGTGACGTTGCTCTTCGCCATCGCCACTGCCTCGCCGACCACGACGAACGGCAGCGAAGGATGCTGTCCGGCGACGGCTCGGACGGCCTGCGCCTGCGGCACGCCGACCGTCAGGACGATCTCGCACTGCCGCTGCACGAGCCCGTTGAGGAACGGCCGGGCGTTGGCCGCCGACTGCTCCCCCGTGACCGGCACGTAGCTCACCCTGGCCCGGGTCTCCTCGGACGCCTGCTGCATCCCCTCCCACACGGAGGAGGCGACCGTCCCCTGGGCTATGCCGTCCGCGCCGGTCAACAGGCAGGCGTCGACGTCCCGGTACTGCCGTGCCCTCGGATCGGGGGGCCGGTTCCCGTCCTCGTCCCCTCCGAGGAGCAGCCACAGGCCACCCGCCAGGGCGAGCAGCGCGACGGCCACTCCGCCCGCCAGCCGGCCGCGGCGGCCCCGCACCAGGCCGGCCGCCCGGTTCACCAGGGCCGGGGCCCACACCCCGCGCCCGGGGTTCTGCTTGCTGTTGCTGCGCCAATTGCGCCGGGTCTTCATCGGAAGGCCCCCCTCGATTCTCGGAACGGTGCGCCTGAGCACCGGTGACTGACTGGACGGTGGCGTCGCGAGCCCGCTCGGGCGGCGCGGGGTCCGCGTCGGCGGTAGCACCCGCAACGGCGTGCCCGCGGCAGGCGCGCCCCGGACGCGCACGTTCGCGGGCGCACAGCCCCCGCGGCACGCTGAGCGTACGGATCACGCGGCACGCCGGCCGCGGGGCCGGGCGCGGCAGACGTCAGCCGATCGCGCCGGGGCGTCGCCCCAGGGCCCTCGCCGGGCGCGGGGGTGTCGCGTCACGGGCCCTCGGCGGTGGGAGGCGGTGGCGTCGTGGTTCAGCCCAGGCCGAGCAGGATGCCCAGGAGCACCGCGCCCGCCGCCGCGGGGCCCATGATCTCCCAAGCCCAGCGGATCGTCACCTCGCCCTGAGCGCCGGCCGCCTTCCCGCGTGCCTCGCGCAGGAGCCGCAGCTCGTGGATGATCTTGTCGCCCTCGGCTCTCACCGGGCCCTCGGGAGTCCCCGTACCGGTGCGCGCGTTCGCGCCGCGCGCGGTCGGTTCGCCGCCGGGGCCGCCGAACCCGCCCAGGCCACCGACGCGACGGCCGCCGCCGCGTCCCTCGCGGTCCGCCTCCGCCTTGGCCTCCTGCCGGTGCGCCTTCTTGCGGCCGCGCAGGGAGACCGGGATCGCCCACAGCTGGAACTTCGCCCCGGCGTGGGTGACGACCTCGTTGGAGTACCCGGACCGGAGGGAGTCGACCTCGCCCCAGGGCAGTGCGATCACCCGGAACGGGTTGCGCACGCGCAGCCGGTCGTCGTTGGCGTACACCGCGGGGCGGACCGTGAACGCGACGATCAGCGGCACCAGAAGGAGCAGCGTCGCCAGTGCCAGCCACGGTGTGCGGCCCTTGCCGACGAGGATCGCGTCGAGGCCGAGCCAGCCGACGAGCCCGAGGAGCAGCACTCCGGCCGCGATGCCGGCGGGAGACCGGTAGATGCGGTCCTTGGACTCGGGCGCCGGGGGCCGCGGTGCTGGTGACTGGTCTTCCGGGGTCGTCATGCTCCCGATTCTGCCGCAGCGCCCTTCGGCGGGCCGACCCGCCCGGACGCCGGGCGCCGGAGCGGCGGCTCAGCGGCCGAAACCGTCCGTGAGCGGGAACGCCGGTCCCCTCGACCTTGCAGCCCGGCTCCCTCGCAGCCATCGGCTCGTCCCACTCGCCGACGGGACCCCCTCTTCCACACCCGCGCAGGGATGAAACTCCCGCCACGCCGTCAACAGGGGCGCACACGGGCGCATCGGAAGGCCGGTACGGGCCGTACGGCGTCGGCGCAGGTCGCGCGCCCCTCCATACGGGTGATGTTCCGTCAGCTCTCTTGTCACTCCCTCACCCGCATGGATCAATGGACATACCGGTGGGCGGCCCATCCCATTCGGGGTAGCGCGTATCGCTGATGCCCGCGACCTGTCTCATGTGCGTCCGTCGCACATGCATCTGCGCCGCAGCCCATGCCCGAGAGCTGGACGACAGGTCTTCGGCGGCTCGTCGAAGGCCGTCACAGCGCCCAGATCGTGGCCTCTGACCCCGGCACCCTGATCGTCCGACGTCCCGACTCGGGCCGTCCCCCCCTGCCCGTGCAGCCGTGCCGACCCCGGCCCGGAACCACGCCGGCACTCGCGGGGCGCGAGCGACGCACCTCGCACACACCCCAACCTCGTCCAGGAGGACAGCCATGTCTGCACCCAACCTGCTCCCCATCGTGTCGTCGCCGACGCTGATCGCCGCCGTGCCCGGCTTCGGGCCGACCGCCGGCGGCAACAGCGTCCTGCTCATCGGCACCAACCTCGGCGGCGCCACCTCGGTCACCTTCGGGGGCACGCCCGCGACCATCGTCTCCCAGGACCTCTTCGGCTTCCTGATCACCGTGGTCGCGCCGCCGCACGCCGCCGGCAACGTGCCCGTCGTGGTGACCACCCCGGCCGGCGCCAGCACGCCGGCGAACTACACCTACGTGGGACCGGTCGTGCCGTCGCCTCCGACGGTCCTCGTCTTCACCCCGCCGACCGGCCCGACGACCGGCGGCACGCCGTTCACGATCGTGGGGACCAACCTCACCGGCGCGAGCGTCACCTTCGGCGGCGTCCCCGCCGTCGGCGTCACCGTCGTCGGGGGCGTCCTGCTCACCGGCGTCACCCCGCCGCACGCCGCCGGCAACGTCCCCGTCGTCGTGACCACGCCCGCGGGCAGCACCACCGTCGCCGGCGGGTTCACCTACGTCGGTCCGCCGCTGCCCACGGCGGTCTCCATCACCCCGTCGGTGGGCGCCACCGTCGGCGGCACGCCGATCGCCATCATCGGCACCAACCTCACCGGGGCCACCGTGACCATCGGCGGCGTCCCGGCGACCAACGTGGTCGTCGACGCCACCGGCACGGTGCTGGCGGCCCTCACGCCCGCTGGTGTGGCCGGTAACGCGGCGGTCGTCGTGACGACGCCGGCCGGCAGTGCGACCGTCTCCGGCGGGTTCACCTACGTCTGACAGACGCGCGGGCGGGCCGGACGGCGATCGACGTCCGGCCCGCTCGCGTGCGTGGGGCCCGACACGGTGGCCGACGGACCACCTACCGGATTCCGCTGCTGCAAAATCGATCCTTCCCGGGAGTGTCAAGGCCGGCGGGTCCACCTTCTCCATTAGTGGTCGATGACGCATACACCGGACAATATTGTCGGTAATGGAATAGCGAACCGTCCCCGCTCGTGGAATGCGCTCCTGAATACGCCCCTCCGATCGGGTGACGGGTGCACATATCCCTTGCGGCATATTCCTCATTCTGCGTCACTGGAGGTATCCAACCGGTGGGCAGCCCAACCTCTCCGGGGGGCGCGGTGTCCGGTCCGGCCGCTGCCTGCCTTGCGCGTAGGGCAGCCCAGCATCGGGCTCGATGCCGCGATGGGCACCCCCTGAGAGGAATGGATCCCCCAGCCGGCGTCATTTCCTTGACGCCGGCTGGGCGGTTGGTCATCTCCACCGCGAAAGTCCGCTAAACGGCCCCTGACGGGCGGTGAGGGCAATTCCCCCCGGTCAAGGCGCGGTAATTCAGATATCCGCCGGCGTTCGACACTCCGGCGATGGCCTCACCCCTGACGGGATCGCCCCTTTATCAGCCATTCCGGCTGGTTCTCGACGGAAGGCCACCGCGCGCCGGTTCTTGGGGGCGGCCACCGCAGCGCCGGTTCTCCGCGGCGGCCGCCACAGTGCCGGTTCCCGCCGGGAGGCCACCGCGCCGCCGGTTCTTGACGGGAGGTCGCCGCGTCGCCGGTTCTCAGTGACGGCCGCTGCAGCGCCGGTTCTCCGTTGCGGCCACCGCGGCGCCGACTCTCCGCGGAGGCCGCCGCGCCACCGACCCACCGCCGGACCCGCCGCACCCCACCCGGGAACCGCCCCGGATCCCCCGCCGGGGTGTACACCCGCTACGCGCGTAGATATGCTCGTCTGGTGACCATGCCCACCAATGCACCCACCGCAGCTCACGCACTCGCGGACGTCACGACGTCCGACAGCTCGCTGCGCCGCTTCCTCCACGGGCTGCCCGGCGTCGACGCGGTCGGCCTGGAGGCGCGCGCCGCATCCCTCGGCACCCGATCCATCAAGACGACCGCGAAGGCGTACGCCATCGACCTGGCCATTTCCATGGTCGACCTGACGACGCTGGAAGGCGCGGACACCCCGGGCAAGGTCCGGGCGCTCGGCGCGAAGGCGGTCCACCCCGACCCCACCGACCGCACCACGCCCGCCACGGCCGCGGTCTGCGTGTATCCGGACATGGTGGCCGCCGCCAAGGCCGCCGTCGCCGGCTCCGGCGTCAAGGTGGCCTC
Organism: Streptomyces sp. NPDC088254; assembly: GCF_044740925.1. Classification (NCBI taxonomy): domain Bacteria; kingdom Bacillati; phylum Actinomycetota; class Actinomycetes; order Kitasatosporales; family Streptomycetaceae; genus Streptomyces; species Streptomyces sp. NPDC088254. The sequence continues at coordinate 22,515 of NZ_JBIURQ010000010.1, forward strand.
CGTCGCCACAGCCTTCCCGGCCGGCCGCGCCGCGCTCGACGTCAAGCTGGCCGACGTCCGGGACGCCGTCGCCGCGGGCGCCGACGAGATCGACATGGTCATCGACCGCGGCGCGTTCCTCGCGGGCAAGTTCGGCAAGGTGTACGACGAGATCGTCGCCGTCAAGGAGGCCTGCGGCGACTCCGCCCGGCTCAAGGTCATCTTCGAGACGGGCGAGCTGTCGACGTACGACAACATCCGCCGCGCCAGCTGGATCGGCATGCTCGCCGGCGCCGACTTCATCAAGACGTCCACCGGCAAGGTGGCCGTCAACGCGACGCCCGCGAACACCCTCCTCATGCTGGAGGCCGTCCGCGACTTCCGCGACCGGACCGGCGTCCAGGTCGGCGTGAAGCCCGCCGGCGGCATCCGCACCACCAAGGACGCGGTCAAGTTCCTCGTCCTGGTCAACGAGACCGTGGGCGAGGACTGGCTGGACAACCACTGGTTCCGCTTCGGCGCCTCCTCGCTGCTGAACGATCTGCTGATGCAGCGTCAGAAGCTGGCCACCGGCCGCTACTCCGGCCCCGACTACGTGACGGTGGACTGATCACCATGGCATCCGCATTCGAGTACGCCCCGGCTCCCGAGTCCCGCTCGGTCGTCGACATCGCGCCGTCCTACGGCCTGTTCATCGACGGCGAGTTCGCCGACGCGGCGGACGGCAAGGTCTTCAAGACCGTCTCCCCGTCCACCGAGGAGGTCCTCTCCGAGGTGGCCCAGGCCGGCGCCGAGGACGTGGACCGGGCCGTACGGGCCGCCCGCAAGGCGTTCGGGAAGTGGTCGGCGCTGCCGGGCTCCGAGCGCGCGAAGTACCTGTTCCGCATCGCCCGCATCATCCAGGAGCGCAGCCGTGAGCTCGCCGTCCTGGAGACGCTGGACAACGGCAAGCCGATCAAGGAAACCCGCGACGCCGACCTGCCGCTGGTCGCCGCGCACTTCTTCTACTACGCCGGCTGGGCCGACAAGCTCGACCACGCCGGTTTCGGGCCCTCGCCCCGGCCGCTGGGCGTCGCCGGCCAGGTCATCCCCTGGAACTTCCCGCTGCTGATGCTGGCCTGGAAGATCGCCCCGGCGCTCGCCACCGGCAACACGGTCGTCCTCAAGCCGGCCGAGACCACCCCCCTGTCCGCGCTGTTCTTCGCGGACATCTGCCGCCAGGCGGGCCTGCCCAGGGGCGTCGTCAACATCCTGCCCGGCTACGGCGACGCGGGCGCCGCGCTCGTCGCCCACCCTGACGTGAACAAGGTCGCCTTCACCGGCTCCACCGCCGTCGGCAAGGAGATCGCCCGCACGGTCGCCGGCAGCCACAAGAAGCTCACGCTGGAACTGGGCGGCAAGGGCGCCAACATCGTCTTCGACGACGCGCCGATCGACCAGGCCGTCGAGGGCATCGTCAACGGCATCTTCTTCAACCAGGGCCAGGTCTGCTGCGCCGGCTCGCGGCTGCTCGTCCAGGAGTCGATCCACGACGAGCTGCTGGAGTCGCTGAAGCGGCGGCTGTCCACCCTGCGCCTCGGCGACCCGCTGGACAAGAACACCGACATCGGCGCGATCAACTCCGCCGAGCAGCTGGCGCGGATCACCGCGCTCGCCGACCAGGGCGAGGCCGAGGGCGCCGAGCGCTGGTCGCCGGCCTGTGAACTGCCCACGTCCGGCTTCTGGTTCGCGCCGACGCTGTTCACCAACGTCACCCAGGCGCACACCGTCGCCCGCGACGAGATCTTCGGCCCGGTCCTGTCCGTCCTCACCTTCCGCACGCCGGACGAGGCCGTCGCCAAGGCCAACAACACGCCGTACGGCCTGTCCGCGGGCATCTGGACGGAGAAGGGCTCGCGCATCCTCGCGGTGGCGGGCAAGCTGCGGGCCGGCGTCGTCTGGTCCAACACGTTCAACAAGTTCGACCCCACCTCGCCGTTCGGCGGTTACAAGGAGTCGGGCTTCGGCCGCGAGGGCGGCCGGCACGGCCTGGAGGCGTACCTCGCCCCGTCGAGCCCGGAGGGCGAGCGATAAATGAGCACAGTCGATAAGTCCGAGCAGCAGCGTCTCAGCGTCTTCAAGACCTACAAGCTGTACGTCGGCGGGAAGTTCCCGCGTTCCGAGAGCGGCCGGGTGTACGAGGTGAGCGACTCGAAGGGCAAGTGGCTGGCGAACGCGCCCCTGTCCTCCCGCAAGGACGCCCGGGACGCGGTCGTGGCCGCGCGCAAGGCGTTCGGCGGCTGGGCGGGCGCGACGGCGTACAACCGGGGCCAGGTCCTGTACCGGGTCGCCGAGATGCTCGAGGGCCGCAAGGGCCAGTTCACGCACGAGGTCGCCGACGCGGAGGGCCTGTCGAAGTCGAAGGCCGCCGAGCAGGTGGAGGCGACGATCGACCGCTGGGTCTGGTACGCGGGCTGGACCGACAAGATCGCCCAGGTGCTGGGCGGCGGCAACCCGGTCGCGGGGCCGTACTTCAACCTGTCCTCCCCCGAGCCGACGGGCGTGGTGGCCGTCCTGGCCCCGCAGCAGTCGTCGTTCCTGGGCCTGGTGAGCGTGCTGGCCCCGGTGATCGCGACGGGCAGCACGGCGGTCGTGGTCGCCTCCGAGAAGGCCCCGCTGCCGGCCCTCTCCCTCGGCGAGGTCCTGGCCACCTCCGACGTCCCCGGCGGAGTGGTCAACGTCCTCTCCGGCCGTACGGCGGAGCTCGCGGCGCCCCTGGCCGCACACCAGGACGTCAACGCGATCGACCTGGCGGGGGCGGACGAGGCGCTGGCGAAGGAGCTGGAGATCGCCGCCGCGGACAACCTGAAGCGCGTCCTGCGTCCACAGCCTGTGGACGACTGGTCCGCCACCCCGGGCATCGACCGCATGACGGCGTTCCTGGAGACGAAGACGGTCTGGCACCCGACGGGATCGCTGGGCGCGTCGGGCTCGTCGTACTGACACCCGCGTCGCACGCCGTACGGCGCAGGCCGGGTCTCTCGGACGGAGAGACCCGGCCTGTTCGGGCTGTGGACCCGCGGGAGGCGGTCAGGCGCGCAGCAGGCCCGCCGCCTGGCCGACCACCGGCATGCTCCCGAAGGACTCCGCCTGGGCCACCGGGCCCGTCAGCATTTGGGACGTCAGGGGCTGGAAGTCGGCGACCTGGGTGCCCACGCCGTTGTCGAGGGGGTCCACCCCGGTGCCGGCGAGGGGGTTGGGCTTGAGGTCCGCGACGGGGCCGGTGGCGTGGCCGACCGCGCCGGTCAGGGCCGCCAGGGCCGCCTGCGGGTCGACCTCGCCGAGGGAGGTGGGGCGGGTCTGCGCCAGGTTCAGGCCCGGTGCGGTGTCGGCGGCGGCGGTCCCCGCGCCCACGCCCAGCGCCGCCCCCGCCGTGGCGAGGGCGACCAGGGCGCGCCGGCCGGAGGGGTTCTTGGGGGAAGCGTGTCGTGCCATCGGGGCGCCCGCTTTCTGGTGCGTTCGGTGATCAGGTCGACACGAAGGGTAGTTGGGGTGTGACGCGCGCTGCAAAGCCGACCCGCGGGGTCGTGGCGGGGCCGGTCGATGCCTCACACTGGTGTCCCGTGAGTTCCCATCCGCCCATACCCGCGCGCGTCGTGCTGCTCTGCGGCCCCTCCGGCTCCGGCAAGTCCCTTCTCGCGGCCCGCTCCGGCCTTCCGGTGCTGCGGCTCGACGACTTCTACAAGGAGGGCGACGACCCGACCCTGCCGCTGGTGGCGGGGAGCTCCGACATCGACTGGGACCATCCCGGCTCCTGGGACGCGGACACCGCGATCGCCGCGATCACCGAGCTGTGCCGCACGGGCCGTACGGGCGTTCCCGTCTACGACATCTCCCTCAGCGCCCGCACCGGTGTGGAGTCGGTCGACATCGGGCGGACCCCGCTGTTCATCGCGGAGGGCATCTTCGCCGCCGAGATCATCGGCCGCTGCCGTGAACTGGGCGTCCTGGCCGACGCGTTGTGCCTGAGCCGCGGTCCGGTGACGACCTTCAGGCGGCGCTTCCTGCGGGACTTGAAGGAGGGCCGCAAGTCGGTTCCCTTCCTGCTGCGGCGCGGCTGGCGTCTGATGCGGACCGAACGCTCCATCGTGGCCCGGCAGTCGGCGCTCGGCGCGTACGCCTGCGACCGGGACGAGGCCATGGGCCGCCTGGCCTCGGCGGCGGCGGGCCGGCGCGCACCGACGACGCGTACGGCGGTGTAGCGGGCGTACGGCGGCCCGCTCGCGACAGCACGGAAGCGGGGCTGGACGGACCCCCCGGCCCTCCAGCCCCGCTTCTTCGTGCTCCCCCGTGTTCCCCCTGTTCCCCCGTGTTTCCCCCGTCCTTGCGCCCGCGTGTCCCCCCGCAGGCGCTGGCGGCGTGGTGCGCGGTACCGCTCTCCCGAGCTTCCCCCGTCGGGTCCCCCCGGTACCGCTCCCCCGTGATTCCCCCGTGCACCGGCTCCCCTGAACGGAGCCGGCTCCCCCGTTCACCTCAGGCGACGAGCTCGCCGAAGGCGTCCTCCTCGTCACGGCCGAAGCTGAGGACCTCGTCCTCGCGCAGCCGGCGGAGCGACCGCCAGATGCTGGACTTCACCGTGCCGACACTGATGCCGAGGATCTCCGCGATCTCCGGGTCGGTGCGGCCCTCGTAGTACCTCAGGACCAGCATCGTGCGCTGGAGTTCGGGCAGCCGGGCCAGCGCCTGCCACAGGACCGCGCGCAGTTCGGTGCCGCGCATCGCGTCCGTGTCGCCGGCCGTCTCCGGCAGCTCCTCGGTCGGGTACTCGTTCAGCTTGCGGCGGCGCCACGCGCTGATGTGCAGGTTGGTCATGGTCCGGCGGAGGTAGCCGCCGACCGCGGCCTTGTCGCTGATCCGGTCCCAGGCCCGGTAGGTCGAGAACAGCGCGCTCTGCAGCAGGTCCTCGGCCTCGAACCGGTCCCCGGTGAGGTGGAACGCGGTCGCGTACAGGGAGGCGCGGCGCTCCTGGACGTAGGCGGTGAACGCCGCTTCGGCGTCCGCTGCCTCCGCCAGGGAGCGGCGCTCCCCCTGGTCCTCCCCGTACGCGACTCCCCCGTCGGCCGCCCCGGCGCTCTCCCCCGAGCGCCCGTCGACCACGGACATGAAGGTCGTGTGCTGACGTCCGGTGCTGCGAGCGCACCCCCGCACGCTCGTCACACCAGCCTTCTCGGAAACCCGGTGCACGTCGTGCAGACGCGTGACCACTGCGCTGTTGCTCAGCCCGTGCAGCGTGTTCATCTCGCGCCCCCCGTCGTGGACTTCCGGTGTCTCGGTCTCTTGTTCCGTGCGGTTCGCCGCCGGCGTTCCGCTCCCGGTCTCTCGCCTTCCGGCTCGCTTCCGGTCCTGCTTCCTTGCCTGTGCCGAAAAGCTTGCCGGGGTCACTTCATCGCCGTGTCCGCCGACTGTCACAGACCTGTCACAGGGGTCGCTCACGGCGACACCGCAGATCGTTCACACGAGTCGGTGCCACAACCGTCGTGCCCCACAGGTCGAACGACGGGCCGCCATGGGCCAGAATGAGCCCGTGCCTTCCCTGTTGCTGATCGAGGACGACGACGCCATCCGTACGGCCCTGGAGCTCTCACTGACGCGCCAGGGACACCGGGTGGCGACCGCTGCGAGCGGTGAGGACGGTCTGAAGCTGCTGCGCGAGCAGCGGCCGGATCTGATCGTGCTGGACGTCATGCTGCCCGGCATCGACGGTTTCGAGGTGTGCCGGCGCATCCGGCGCACCGACCAGCTGCCGATCATCCTGCTGACCGCGCGCAGCGACGACATCGACGTGGTGGTCGGGCTGGAGTCCGGCGCCGACGACTACGTGGTCAAGCCCGTCCAGGGGCGGGTGCTCGACGCCCGGATCCGGGCCGTGCTGCGCCGTGGGGAGCGGGAGTCGAACGACTCGGCGGCCTTCGGCAGCCTCGTCATCGACCGCGCGGCGATGACGGTGACGAAGAACGGCGAGGACCTCCAGCTGACCCCCACCGAACTGCGGCTGCTCCTCGAACTGAGCCGGCGGCCCGGTCAGGCGCTGTCGAGGCAGCAGTTGCTGCGGCTGGTGTGGGAGCACGACTACCTCGGCGACTCCCGGCTGGTGGACGCCTGCGTCCAGCGGCTGCGCGCCAAGGTCGAGGACGTGCCGTCCTCCCCGACCCTGATCCGTACCGTGCGCGGAGTCGGCTACCGCCTGGACAACCCTCAGTGATCCGACGGCAAGGGGGGATCCGCGGCTGGTCCGCGGCGCGCAAGGGACACATCGCACGGCTGCGTTTCACGAGCCTGCGGCTGCGGCTGGTGGTGGTGTTCGGTCTGGTGGCGCTGACCGCCGCCGTGTCCGCGTCCGGCATCGCGTACTGGCTCAACCGCGAGGCGGTGCTGACGCGTACGCAGGGCGCGGTGTTGCGGGACTTCGAGCAGGAGATGCAGAACCGGGCGGGCGCGCTGCCCACCGATCCCTCTCGGGACGAACTGCAGCAGACGGCCGGGCAGATGGCCAACAGCAGCCAGCGTTTCAGCGTGCTGCTCGTCGCCGAGGACGCGGACGGCAGGGCGATGTACGGCAGCTCCGGGGGCCTGAACGGCTTCTCGCTGCAGGACGTGCCCGAGTCTCTGCGTGCCGCGGTGAACCGCGAGCAGGACACCGGCGCGGGCAACAAGTCGCCGTACCACCTGTACTGGCAGCGGGTCGTCGACCACGGGACGCCGTATCTGGTGGCGGGGACGAAGGTGCTCGGCGGGGGGCCGACCGGCTACATGCGCAAGTCCCTCGCACCGGAGGCCAAGGACCTCAACTCGCTGGCCTGGTCGTTGGGGATCGCCACCGGGCTGGCGCTGGTCGGCGCCGCGCTGCTGGCGCAGGCGGCCGCGACGACCGTGCTGAAGCCGGTGCACCGGCTGGGGGTCGCCGCGCGCCGGCTCGGCGAGGGCCAGCTGGACACCCGGCTGCGGGTCTCCGGGACGGACGAACTGGCCGATCTGTCACGGACGTTCAACCGGACGGCGGAGGCGCTGGAGAAGCGGGTCGCCGACATGGCCGCCCGGGACGAGGCCTCGCGCCGCTTCGTGGCGGACATGAGCCATGAGCTGCGCACGCCGCTCACCGCGATCACCGCCGTCACGGAGGTGCTGGAGGAGGAGCTGGACGCCGAGTCCGGCGGCATCGACCCGATGATCGAGCCGGCGGTGCGGCTCGTGGTGTCCGAGACGCGGCGGCTCAACGACCTGGTGGAGAACCTGATGGAGGTGACCCGCTTCGACGCCGGCACGGCGCGGCTCGTGCTGGACGACGTGGACGTCGCCGACCAGATCACGCACTGCATCGACGCGCGGGCCTGGCTGGACGCGGTCGAACTGGACGCCGAGCGCGGCCTCCACGCGCGGATCGATCCGCGCCGCCTGGACGTGATCCTCGCCAACCTCATCGGCAACGCGCTCAAGCACGGCGGTTCGCCGGTGCGGGTGTCGGTGACGGCGGCGGACGACGAGATGGTCATCGCGGTGCGCGACCACGGCCCCGGCATCCCCGAGGACGTGCTGCCGCACGTGTTCGACCGGTTCTACAAGGCCAGCGCCTCCCGGCCGCGCTCCGAGGGCAGCGGTCTGGGGCTGTCCATCGCCCTGGAGAACGCCCATATCCACGGCGGCGGGATCACGGCCGCCAACTCCCCCGACGGAGGCGCGGTGTTCACGCTCCGGCTGCCGAGGGGCGTCTCGGAGCCGGCGGAGGAGCCGGACGGGGACGGCGAGGACCGGCAGAAGGACGTGCGGGGCGACGCGCGCGCGGAGGCGCAGCGGGACATGCGGGGGGACGCAGGATGAACGTACGCGGGAACGCTCGCCGTCTGCTCTCCCTGCCGCTGCTCGCGGGGCTGTCGGGCGTGCTGCTCGCCGGCTGCGGGATCCGGGCGACCGAGGTGCCGACCGACTTCGGCCCCGCGCCCTCCAGGGTGCGCTGCTCCCTCACCGGGCCGGATGTGGCGTCGCAGAGCGCGCGGGGCGTGCCGGTGCGGGTGTTCCTGCTGTGCGGCTCGTCGCTGGTCGCCGTGGACCGGAGCCTGCCGGTGCCGGACGGCGCCGTGGACTCCGCGCGGCGCGTCCTGGTCGCCCAGGGCCTGCTGGACGAGCTGGCCGGGTCGCCGTCGGCGGCCGAGAAGGGGGCCGGCTACACGACGGACGTGAGCGGCGGCATGAGAGTGGCGGGGCCGCGCCCCGGGGATCCCGACGACGCGCTGCGGCTGAGCGTCTCCCCCGGCGACCTGACCTCGTACGCCCTCGCCCAACTGGTGTGCACGTTCTCCGACTCCGCGGCGGCCGAGGGGGACGGTTCGGTGGTGCTGGGCGGTCCGGGCGCCGAGCGGCCGCGCCGGTACGCGTGCACGGACGAGGTGCGTTCACGGCCGGGCGCCAAGAAGCCGCCGTCGACGGCGATAGCCTGAGGACCCTCAAGACCCTTCGCGCGTCCCCTAAGGGTCTGCCGTGACGCCCGGCGGGTGCGCGTCGGGGGCCGTCCCGGGCGGACCGGGGAGTGACAGGGGGCACACCTGTCCCGGGCCGGAACCGATCGTGCCGGGGGGCGCGTCTAGGGGTTCGTGCAGCGTCAAGGCTCCATCGGCGGCAGCGCCGTGATCCGCATCCGTGCGACCGGGATCGTCCTCCTGGCCGCACATCTTCTGTTCGTCGCCTGGTGCACGCTGCGCCCGCTCGACGTCCCCTGGGTGATGCCCACCAACCTGCGTCCCTTCGCCGGGATCCGCGCCGATCTGCGGCTGGGCTGGCCGGAGGCGGCGCATCGCATCGGCGAGGGCCTCGCGCTGTTCGCCCCGCTGGGCGTGCTGCTGCCGCTGGCCCACGGCCGGCTGCGGGTCTCCCCGGTCGCCTCCTTCGTCCGTACGGTCGCCGCCGGCGCCCTGATGTCGCTGGCCGTCGAGCTGTTGCAGACGGGGGTGCCCGGTCGTGTCGTGGACATCGACTCACTGCTGCTGAACACGACGGGTGTGGCGTTGGCGCACGTCGCGGTGGTGCCGACGGCCCGTGGCCGGCTGCGGCGTCACAGTGAGCGCCGGCGGCGGCGGGCGGCCTGGGCGGACGACGCGGCTCAGGGGCGGACCCCGACGGTTCCCAGGGTCGGGATCGCCCCGTAGAGCGATGCTTCGTCCCGTTCGTCTCCTTAGCGTGGAAGGCAGTCGGGGCAGCCGCACAGGGCCGCCCCGGACCGACGCTCGCCAAGGAGCCGCAGATGTCCAGCCTCGTCCGCCCCACGAACGACCGCGTGATCGCCGGAGTGTGCGCCGCGCTGGCCCGCCGGTTCGGCACCTCCTCGACCACGATGCGCGTGCTGTTCCTGCTGTCCTGTCTGCTGCCGGGCCCGCAGTTCCTGCTCTACATCGCCCTGTGGATCTTCCTGCCCGCGGAGGGCAAGGGCCGGCCGGCCTGGTGAGGCCGCGGAATCCGTCGGCGGCGCCGGTCGCCGGTACGCCGTCGGGGCGCGCCCGGGGTCCCGGGTGCGCCCCGACGGCGGGTGAGTCCGGTCAGCCCAGGGGGATGCCGTTCACCGGGAGGCCGTGGGTCGGCAGACCCTGCACCGGCAGCCCGCCCAGGAGTCCCGCGACGGGCGCGGTGGGGCCCTGCGCGAGCGCGTTCTCGGCGACCGGCTGCACGGCGGCCAGTCCCGCGCCGAGGGACGGCTGGGCCTGCTCCAGCGCCCCGTCGGCACCCGGCAGCGCCTGGGCGACGTTCTCCGCCGGCAGCGTCCTGGTGACGCCGTCCAGCGCCTGGGCGGCGTCCGGGACGGCCGGGGCGGCGTTGGCGGCGCCCGCGCCGACGGCGGCGAAGGCGGCGCCGAGGGCGGCGACGCCGAGGGTCTTGGCAGCAGACTGCTTCATGATGAATGCGTCCTCGAAGACAGGGGAACTGAGCGGTCCAAGACCGTAAACACGGAAAGGCGCCCACCGCAAACACCGAAATACGGACGGACCGTGAAGGCCCGCCCGCATTCCGCGCCCCAGATTTTCGGGGTTCAGCTCTCCGAGACCACGGAACCGCTGGTGGAAGCGGTCTGCTGGAACAGCCATTCGGACTTCAGCTCGGCATATCCGGGCTTGATCACGTCATTGATCATGGCCAGCCGTTCATCGAAAGGAATGAATGCTGACTTCATAGCATTGACAGAGAACCATGCGAGGTCGTCGAGCGTATAACCGAATGCGTCGACAAGGTGCTCGAATTCCCGGCTCATGCTGGTACCGGACATCAGACGGTTGTCCGTGTTGACGGTGGTGCGGAAGTGGAGCCGGCGCAGCAGCCCGATCGGGTGCTCGGCGTAGGAGTCGGCGGCCCCGGTCTGGAGGTTGGAGCTGGGGCACAGTTCGAGCGGAATCCGCTTGTCGCGCACGTAGGAGGCGAGTCGGCCGAGCTTCACCGAGCCGTCGTCGGCGACCTCGATGTCGTCGATGATGCGGACCCCGTGCCCGAGCCGGTCGGCGCCGCACCACTGGAGGGCCTGCCAGATGGACGGCAGCCCGAAGGCCTCGCCGGCGTGGATGGTGAAGTGGTTGTTCTCGCGCTTGAGGTACTCGAAGGCGTCGAGGTGCCGGGTGGGCGGGTAGCCCGCCTCGGCCCCGGCGATGTCGAAGCCGACGACGCCCAGGTCCCGGTAGCGGTTGGCGAGTTCGGCGATCTCCAGGGCGCGGGCCGCGTGCCGCATCGCGGTGAGAAGGGCGCCGACGCGGATGCGGCGGCCGTTGTCGCGGGCGAGCCGTTCGCCTTGCCGGAAGCCCTCGTTGACGGCTTCGACGACCTGCTCCAGGCTCAGTCCGCCTTCGAGGTGCTGTTCGGGGGCGTAGCGCACCTCGGCGTAGACGACGCCGTCCTCGGCGAGGTCCTCGGCGCATTCGCGGGCGACCCGCACGAGCGCGTCCCGGGTCTGCATCACGCCGACGGTGTGCGAGAAGGTCTCCAGATACCGTTCGAGGGAACCGGAGTCGGCGGCCTCACGGAACCAGACGCCGAGCTTGTCGGGATCGCTCTCGGGCAGACGGTCGTAGGCCGCCTCTCGGGCCAGGTCGACGACGGTGCCGGGGCGCAGCCCGCCGTCGAGGTGGTCGTGCAGCAGAACCTTGGGCGCGCGGCGGATCTGGTCCGAACTCGGTGCGGCGCCCCTCTGGATGCTCTGGCTCGTCATCTGTGAACTCTAACTCCTACGCGCGTAGACGGCGCGGTACGCGCTCCGGCCGATATGCAACGGTGACCGCGAGGACAGGTCGCGTACGCCCGCGCTTCTGACACTGTTCTGCCATGGGACAGCAAGCGACGCCGGTGCGAACGGCCGGGCTGGGGAAGGCGATCGGGCCGGAGCCGGGGACGGTGAGCGGCGTGGTGCTGCTGCTCCCCGACGGGACGGAGGTCTCCGAGCGCAGACCCTCGGCGCTGGCCTGGGCGGCCCGGGCGACGTCGCCGGTCCGCGCCCTCGGCCGCAGGCTCGCCCGCGCGGGGCGGCGCGACGGGCTGGCCGTGCACCCGGTGCACTACCGCTACCGCGGCTGGAACGGCAGCGAGGCCCGGCTCGTCGCCGACGCCTCGTGGGCCGCCGACGAGGCGGTACGACGCTACGGGGACGTCCCCGTGTGTCTGGCCGGCGTCGGGATGGGCGGGCGGGCCGCCCTGCACGCGGGCGGGCACGACGCCGTCAACTCGGTGCTGGCGATCGCTCCCTGGCTGCCGGAGGAGGACGTGGCGGCCGCGCCCGAACCGGTGAAGCAGCTGGTGGGCCGGCGGGTGCTGATCGTGCACGGAACGCACGACGAACGCACCGACCCCGAGCTGTCGTTCCGGCTGGCGGCCCGCGCGAAGAAGGTGAACCGGGAGGTGTGCCGCTTCGAAGTCCACGCCGACGGGCACGGGTTGCACCAGTACCGGAGCGAAGTACTGTCCCTGAGTGAGGACTTCGTGATGGGCGTGCTGTTCGGGCGGGGCTTCTCCCGGCCGGTCGAGGACGCGATGCTCGCTCCGCCGCCGCTGGGGTTGCGGATGCCGTTGGCCGCGGGGTTCGGCAAGTCGCTGCGACGGTAGCGGGCTCGCCTCGTCAGGGCAGCAGATTTCCCCTTCTCGACAGCAGGAACTTCTTGAAGGCGGCGACCGGGGGTGTGTCCGGGTGGCCGTCCAGCCAGGCGACGCCGATCTCCCGGACCGCTCTCGGCGCCGTGACCGTCAGTTCCACCACTCCGGGACGGGGGACGGCCGGGGGCGGGAGCAGGGCGACGCCCAGGCCCGCCGCCACCAGCCCCCTCAGGGTTTCCGCCTCCTCGCCCTCGAAGGCGACCTTCGGGCGGAAGCCGGCCTCCGAGCAGAGGGCGTCGGTGATGCGGCGCAGGCCGTAGCCGGGTTCCAGCGTCACGAAGCTCTCGTCGGCGGCCTCCGCGAGGCGGACGCGTCGGCGGGCGGCGAGGCGGTGGTCGGCGGGGACGACCAGGCGGAGCTTCTGCTCGTCCAGCCGGCGGGCGACCAGGTCGGGGGCGTCGGGGATCGGCGAGGTCAGACAGAGGTCGAGTTCGCCGGCCCGCAGGCCTTCGAGCATCGCCTCGCCGTAGTTCTGGACGAGGCTGAAGCGGACGCGGGGGTGGTCCGCGCGGAAGGCGTGGATCAGGGCGGGGACGGTCTCGGCGCCCATGGTGTGCAGGAAGCCGAAGGCGACCTTGCCGGTGGCCGCGTCGGCGTCCGCCCGCACCTCGTCGGCGGCCCGCTCGATCTCGGCGAGGGCCCGTTCGACGGAGGTGAGGAAGGTGCGTCCGGCGGGGGTGAGGGAGACCGTGCGGCCGTGGCGGGCGAACAGGTCGACGCCGAGGTCCTGCTCCAGGCGGGCCATGGCCCGGGACAGGGTCGACTGCGGGACCTGCATCTCGTGCGCGGCCCGGGTGACGTGCTCGGTGCGCGCGACGCCCGCGAAGTACGCGAGCCGCGGGGCGAGGAGCGTGACGATGTCGTCATTCATGTCTGTTGTGTCACTGTACGGTGACAGGCGGCTCTGTGACCTTTGCTGATGCACCATGGGAACGATTATGGGGATTCCGTGCATTGGACGGATGAGCGGGGCCGTCCGTAGTTTCGAGGCATGTCTCCCGCCAGTACCGGGGCGTCCACCGCTGTGGGCGCCGTCGTGACCGTTCCCTCCTCCGCCTCCGCCGTCCCCGGTGTGTCCCGGGCGGATTCCGACTCCCGTATGGCCCCGGGCGGCCCCGGCTACCGCCGGATGAGCTTCGCCCTCTTCCTCGCCGGTGTGGCGACCTTCGCCCTGCTGTACTCCACGCAGGCGCTGCTGCCGTTGATCTCCGGCGAGTTCGGGGTCGCGGCGAGCGAGGCGAGCTGGACGGTGGCGGCGGCGACCGGCGGTCTGGCGCTGTTCGTCCTGCCGATGAGCGCCCTGTCGGAGCGCTACGGCCGCCGCGCGGTGATGACGGCCTCGCTGGCCGTCGCCGTGGGCGTCGCACTGCTGGTGCCCTTCGCCCCTTCGCTGGGCTGGCTGGTCGTGCTGCGGGGCGTGCAGGGCGCGGCCCTGGCCGGACTGCCCGCCTCGGCCACCGCGTACCTCGCGGAGGAGGTCCGACCGCGCGCTCTGGTCACCGCGATCGGCCTGTTCGTCGCGGGCAACAGCGTCGGCGGCATGAGCGGCCGGGTCATCACCGGCTGGGTCGCCCAGGAGTGGGGCTGGCGGGTCGCCGTCGGCGCGATCGGCGTTCTCGCCGTGGCCTGCGCCGTCGCCTTCCGGCTGCTGCTGCCGACGCCGCGGCACTTCACCCCGGGCTCGCTGCGCCCGCGTGTCCTGGCCCGTACTGTTCGCGACCACCTGTCGAACCCGCTGCTGTGCCGGCTGTACGCGATCGGCGCGCTGTTCATGACCGTCTTCGGCGGCGTGTACACGGTCATCGGCTACCGCCTCACCGAGGCGCCGTTCTCGCTGCCGCAGGGCATCGTCGGCTCGATCTTCCTGGTGTACCTGGTGGGCACGGTGTCGGCGTCGACGGCGGGCCGGCTGGTCGGCACGCTCGGCCGGCGCGGGGCGCTGTACCTGGCGGGCGGCACCACGGCGACGGGCCTGCTGTTCTCCCTGGCGGACACGCTGCCGCTGGTGCTGCTGGGCCTGGTCCTGATCACGGCGGGCTTCTTCGCGGGCCACGCGGTGGCGTCCTCGGCGGTCAGCAAGACGGCGACGACGGGCCGCGCCCAGGCCTCGGCGCTCTACCAGTCGGCGTACTACATCGGCTCCAGCGCGGGCAGCACCGTCGGCGCGATCGCCTTCCACGCGGGCGGCTGGGCCGGCACGGTCGGCGTGGGCGTCCTCGCGGTGCTCGGCGTCGTGACGATCACGGTGTTCGGCACCCGGGCGGCTCGCCGCCAGACGCTGCTCGCCGCCGGCTGAGAGACCCGCCGGGCACCCACCACCGGCTTCTGACAACGGCCCCCCACCTGCGGTTTCCGCGGCTCGGGGGGCCGTTGTCAGTGGCGTGCGATAGCTTCCGGAGTACTGGGCGCACTGGCGCGTGACAGACGGGCCACAGGGGTGGGTGGACGACGATGAGCGACGGTACGGCGGGCACGGCGACGGCCGACGATCTCGATGCGAGGCTGGAGAAGCACCGGGTCGAGCTGACCGGCTACTGCTACCGCATGCTCGGCTCCTCCTTCGAGGCCGAGGACGCGGTGCAGGACACCCTGGTGCGGGCATGGCGGAGCTACGACAGATTCGAGGGCCGCTCCAGCCTGCGGTCGTGGCTGTACCGGATCGCGACGAACGTCTGCCTCGACATGCTCTCGGCCGGCAACAAGCGGGCCCGCCCGATGGACCTCACCGAGTCGACGCCGCTCGCCCAGGCGGCCCTGTCGCCCAGCCCCGACAACACCTGGCTGGAGCCGATGCCCGACGCTCGGGTGCTGCCGGCGGTCCAGGACCCGGCGGAGGCGGCCGTGGCCAAGGAGTCGGTGCGGCTGGCGTTCATGGCGGCGCTGCAGCAACTGCCGCCCAAGCAGCGGGCGGTGCTGATCCTGCGCGAAGTGCTGGCGTGGCGGGCGAGCGAGGTCGCCGAGCTGCTCGGCACGTCGGTGGCCTCGGTGAACAGCGCCCTGCAGCGGGCCCGCGCGACGCTCGCCGAGCGTGCGGACTCCGGCGCGGACGCGGCGGTCTCCGACCCTCTGGACGAGGGGCAGCGCGAACTCCTGGAGCGCTACGTGGCCGCGTTCGAGGGGTACGACATGACGGCGCTGACGACCCTGCTGCACGAGGACGCCGTGATGTCGATGCCGCCGTTCGACCTGTGGCTGACCGGTCACGACGACATCGCGGGCTTCATGACGACGTTCGGCGCGGCCTGCGCGGGCTCACGGCTGCTGCCCGTCGAGGTCAACGGTCTGCCGGGGTTCGCGCAGTACAAGCCCGACCCCGAGGCGGGCGGGTTCACGCCGTGGGCGATCCAGGTGCTGGAGATCTCAGAAGGCCGCCTCACCGGATTCCACTTCTTCCTCGACACCGAGCGCTGGTTCCCCCTCTTCGGTCTCCCCCTCCACCTCGAAGCGGAGCCCGACCAGGTCCAGCAGGGCGCGTAGCGAGGGATCGGGGTCGCGAAGACGGACGCGCCCGCCGGCCCGGCGGGCAGCCAGCTGCAGCCGGGCCAGCAGGTCCACGGTCCAGAGCCCCGGCGGTCCGAGGCGGGTGACGTCGCAGACGACGGCACGGGCACCGGTGCGTCCCAGCAGTCTGCCCACGTCGTCGCAGAGTTCGGGCACCCGGGCGCGGGGTACGGGTCCGGGCAGGCTGAGTACGGGCGGTGTCGTCGCGTCCACGTGCGGTAGACCGGGCGCGGGCTCGTAACTCATCGTCAGCTCGCTCCTAAGACGTGCCGAGTCCAGGGCAGAGGGCATCCTGTTTGCCTAACATCTTTAGGCAATTGCATAATCGGCCTCATGGTGCGTGCAGGTCTCACCCCGGAACGCCTCGCCCGAGCCGGCGCGGAACTGGCCGACGAGGTCGGCTTCGACCAGGTGACCGTCTCGGCGCTGGCCAGGCGCTTCGACGTCAAGGTCGCGAGTCTCTACTCACATGTGCGCAACTCCCAAGACCTTCGGACGCGGATCGCCCTGGTCGCCCTGGAGGAGCTGGCCGACCGGGGTGCGGCCGCCCTGGCCGGGCGGGCCGGCAAGGACGCGCTGGCCGCCCTGGGGGGCGTGTACCGCGACTACGCCCGCGAACACCCCGGCCGGTGGGCCGCCGCCCAGCTACGGCTCGACGCGGCCACGGCCGCCGCGAGCGCCGGCGTCCGGCACGCCGGAATGGCCCGGGCGATCCTGCGCGGCTACGACCTGGCCGAGCCGGACCAGACTCACGCCGTGCGGCTGCTGGGCAGCGTCTTCAACGGGTACGTGGGCCTGGAGCTGGGCGGCGGCTTCGACCACAGCGCCCCCGACAGTCAGGAGAGCTGGAACCGGATCGTGGACGCCCTCGACGCGCTGCTGCGGAACTGGCCTGCGTCTTCCGAACGACAAGGATGAGGTCATGCCCACCGACGACCGCTCCAGCGACCGCTGGATCACCACGCCCGTCACCGCCGCGCTGCTGCGCGGCGCCCTGGACGTCGAGCGGACCGAGCACGGCGTGCTGCCGCACCGGCTGCCCGCCCGGGCCCGTGCCCAGTGCGCCGACGAGCAACTCGCCATGGCCGAGTCCCAGCCGTCGGGCGTGCGGCTGGCGTTCCGCACCCGGGCCACCGTCGTCGAACTCGACGCGCTGCCCACCAAGCGGCTCTACATCGGCGCGCCGCCCCGTCCCGACGGCGTCTACGAGCTGCTCGTCGACGGTCGTCCCGCCGGCCGGGGCAGCATCTCCGACGGCAACACGGTGACCATGGACATGCGGGACGGAAGCGTCGAGCGCCGGGCCGGCCGGCCGGGGACCGTCCGCTTCTCCGGTCTGCCCGAGGGCGACAAGGACATCGAGATCTGGCTGCCGCACAACGAGACCACCGAGCTCGTCGCCCTGCGCACGGACGCGGCGGTCGAGCCGGCGCGCCCGTCCGGGCGGAGGGTGTGGCTGCATCACGGCAGTTCGATCAGCCACGGTTCCGACGGGGCGGGGCCCACCGGTATCTGGCCAGCGGTCGCCGCGTCGCTCCGCGGGGTCGAGCTGGTCAATCTCGGGCTGGGCGGGAGCGCGCTGCTCGATCCTTTCACCGCGCGGGCGATACGGGATGCGGAGGCCGATCTGATCAGCCTCAAGATCGGGATCAACCTGGTCAACATGGATCTGATGCGGTTGCGGGCTTTCGGGCCCGCGGTGCACGGCTTCCTCGACACCGTGCGGGAGGGGCATCCGCGGACGCCGCTGCTGGTCGTGTCGCCGATCCTGTGCCCGATGCACGAGGAGACGCCCGGGCCCACCGCGCCGGACCTCGGGGGGCTGGGGGAAGGGCGGTTGACGTTCGTGCCGATGGGGGAGGCGGCGGAGGTGGCGGGAGGGAAGCTGACGTTGCGGGTGATTCGCGAGGAGTTGGCGCGGATCGTTTCCGAGCGGGCCGGGAAGGATCCGTTGCTGTGGTATCTCGACGGGCGCGAGCTTTATGGGGAGCGGGATTCCGGGGAGCTGCCGTTGCCGGATCAGCTTCATCCTGATGCGGCCACGCATCGGCGGATCGGGGAGCGGTTCGGTGCGCGGGTCTTCGGGGAGGGGGGCGTGTTCGCCTGACGGCGGGTGTCGCCCTCGCCGCCCCTACCCGTCCCATCCCCGGGGGCTGCCGCCCCCGGACCCCCGCTGTCGGCCCTGAACGGGCCTCGTCCTCAAGCGCCGGACGGGCCGGTTGTGCTCGCCCGGCGCCGGAAGGGTCGACCTCAGGCGATGCGCTCCAACACCACAGGGGTCGCCTCGTGCCGCGTTCCCGGGGTGGCGATGTCGTAGGAGCCCTCGATCGACTGGAGTGCGTAGTCGAAGCGTTCCGGGGTGTCCGTGTGGAGGGTGAGGAGGGGCTGGCCCTCGGTCACGGTGTCGCCGGGCTTGGCGTGGAGTTCCACGCCGGCGCCCGCCTGCACCGGGTCCTCCTTACGGGCGCGGCCCGCGCCGAGGCGCCAGGCGGCGACGCCGATGTCGTAGGCGTCCAGGCGGGTGAGGACACCGGAGGAGGGGGCCTTGATCACGTGCTGCTCTCGGGCCACCGGCAGCTTCGCGTCGGGGTCGCCGCCCTGGGCCGCGATCATGCGACGCCAGACGTCCATCGCCGAGCCGTCGGCCAGGGCCTTCGCCGGGTCGGCGTCCTTCACGCCGGCCGCGTCCAGCATCTCGCGGGCCAGGGCGATGGTGAGTTCCACGACGTCGGAGGGGCCGCCGCCGGCGAGGACCTCGACGGACTCGCGGACCTCCAGGGCGTTGCCGGCGGTGAGACCGAGCGGGGTGGACATGTCGGTGAGGAGGGCGACGGTCTTCACGCCGTGGTCGGTGCCGAGGCCCACCATCGTGGAGGCGAGTTCGCGGGCGTCCTCGATGGTCTTCATGAAGGCGCCGGTGCCGACCTTGACGTCCAGGACCAGGGAGCCGGTGCCCTCGGCGATCTTCTTGGACATGATCGAGGAGGCGATCAGCGGGATCGCCTCGACGGTGCCGGTGACGTCCCGTAGGGCATAGAGCTTCTTGTCGGCGGGGGCGAGGCCGTCGCCGGCCGCGCAGATCACCGCGCCCGTGCCGTCAAGGACCGACAGCATCTCCTCGTTGGAGAGCAGCGCGCGCCAGCCGGGGATCGACTCCAGCTTGTCGAGGGTGCCGCCGGTGTGGCCGAGGCCCCGGCCGGAGAGCTGGGGAACCGCTGCCCCGCAGGCCGCGACGAGGGGGGCGAGGGGAAGCGTGATCTTGTCGCCGACGCCGCCCGTGGAGTGCTTGTCGGCGGTCGGGCGGGACAGGGACGAGAAGTCCATGCGCTCGCCGGAGGCGATCATCGCGGCCGTCCAGCGGGCGATCTCACGGCGGTTCATGCCGTTGAGCAGGATCGCCATGGCGAGCGACGACATCTGCTCGTCGGCGACCTCGCCGCGGGTGTACGCGTCGATGACCCAGTCGATCTGCTCGTCGCTGAGCTCACCGCGGTCCCGCTTGGTGCGGATGACGGAGATGGCGTCCATGGCCATGGCGTTCCTTTCGGGAAATCAAGACCCTGCGGCCCCTGTGCCCGAGGCGAGCGGGCTCAGGGGCCGCACGGGGGTTACTCGGTGTGGCCCGGCTGCCTGAGGTGGTCGGGGCCGAAGGCCTGCGGGAGCATGTCGGCCAGCGGGAGAATGCCGGCCGGGGTCTCCAGCAGCAGCTCCGGACCGCCGAACTCGAACAGCAGCTGGCGGCAGCGGCCGCACGGGACGAGGATCTCGCCCCGCCCGTCCACGCAGGTGAAGTGGGTGAGCCGGCCGCCGCCGGTCCGCTGGAGCTCGGAGACGAGCCCGCACTCGGCGCACAGGCCGAGCCCGTAGGAGGCGTTCTCCACGTTGCAGCCGGTGACCGTGCGGCCGTCGTCGACGAGGGCCGCGACCCCGACCGGGTAGCCCGAGTAGGGGGCGTACGCGTGGCTCATGGCCTCCCGGGCCAGCTCCCGCAGGGCGTCCCAGTCGACGGCGGCCGGGGTCACTTGCCCTGCCCCTTCCGGTACGGCAGACCGTCCGCCTTGGGCATGCGCAGGCGTTGGGCGGACAGCGACAGCACCAGCAGGGTGACGATGTACGGGGCGGCGGAGACGACCTGACGCGGGACCTCGTCCACGCTGACGTACCAGACGAACATCAGGGCCGAGACCAGCAGGGTGCTCAGCGCGCTGACGTACTTCTTCTGCCAGGCCAGGTAGGCCGCGCCGATCACCAGCAGGATGGCCAGCAGCAGGATCAGCGCGTGCACGTTGGTGGTGCCGCCGCGCAGGTTGAGGCTGTCGGTGTAGCCGAACAGGCCCGCGCCGAGGGCGAGGCCGCCCGGCATCCAGTTGCCGAAGATCATCGCGGCGAGGCCGATGTAGCCGCGGCCCGCGGTCTGGCCGTCCAGGTAGACGTTCGAGGCCACGATGGACAGGAACGCGCCGCCGAGGCCGGCGAAACCGCCGGAGATGATCACGGCGATGTACTTGTACTTGTAGACGTTGACGCCGAGGGACTCGGCGGCGACCGGGTTCTCGCCGCAGGAGCGCAGGCGCAGGCCGAAGGCGGTGCGCCACAGCACCCACCAGGTGGCGGGGACGAGCGCGACGGCGACGACGGTGAGCGGCGAGAGGTTGGTGACCAGGCCGCCGATCAGACCGGCGAGGTCGGAGACCAGGAACCAGTGCTTGCCGTTCAGCGTCTGCAGCCAGTCCGACAGACCCGGGATGTCGAAGGTGCCGAGCGAGTCGATCGGCGGGGACTGCTTGGAGGAGCCCTGCGGCGCCTCCTCGAAGGTGAACTTCGACAGGTAGCGGGTGGTGCCGAGGGCCAGGATGTTCAGCGCCACACCGGAGACGATGTGGTTGACGTTGAAGGTGACGGTGGCGACGGCGTGCAGCACGGCGCCGAGCGCGCCGCCGATGATGCCGAAGGCCACGCCGGTCCACGGGCCCCACTGGTAGCCGGCCCAGGCTCCGAACCAGGTGCCGAGGATCATCATGCCCTCGAGGCCGATGTTGACGACGCCCGCGCGCTCGGCCCACAGGCCGCCGAGGCCGGCCAGGCCGATCGGCACGGCCAGCCGCAGCGCGGTGGACATCTGCCCGGTCGAGGTGATGCCGTCCGCGCCGCTGATCAGGCGGACGATCGAGGTGAGAACCAGCACGCCCGCGATGACCAGCAGGAGTACCGGGAGAGACATGCGGCGGCCGCCCTTGCCGGGCTTCTTCGCCTGCGGCTTGGCGATGGTCGCGGTGGACATCAGGCCGCCACCTCCTTCTTGGCGTTGTTGTTGGCGGCCTGGGCGGCGAGCTCGGCGCCGACCCGCTTCTGCTGGCGGCGCAGACCCCACTGGCGGACGAACTCGTAGGAGATGACGACCGCGAAGACGATGAGGCCCTGCATGATCGTGGCGATCTCCTTCTCGTACGCGACCGGGGTGGCGTAGTCGAGAGCGGGAGAGGTCTTCTCCAGGAAGGCCCACAGCAGCGCGGCGAGCGCGATGCCCCCGGGGTTGTTGCGGCCGAGGAGCGCGATGCCGATGGCGGTGAAGCCGAGGCCCGTCGGGAAGCTCAGGCTGTAGGTGTGGGCGTCGCCGAGGAGCAGCGGCAGGCCGGACAGGCCGGCGACCGCGCCGGAGAGCAGCATGGCGGTGAGGACCATGCGCTTGGCGTTGACACCGGAGGCCGCGGCGGCGGTCTCCGACTCGCCGGTGGACCGCAGGTCGAAACCGAAGCGGGTGCGGTTGAGCACCACCCAGTAGCCGATGCCGAGCGCGACGGCGAGGAAGACCAGGCCGTAGATCTCGCCGACGTCCGCGCCGAGGTTGATGCCGGGGACCCAGCCGGACTCCTTCATCTCACCCGTGGTGACGTTGTCGCCGACCAAGACGCCGAAGTTCTCGCGGAGGGTGAGGTAGCCGATGACGCTGGTGGCGATCGCGTTCAGCATGATCGTCGCGACGACCTCGCTGACGCCGCGGGTGACCTTCAGGACGCCCGCGATGCCCGCCCAGAACGCGCCGGTGAGCGAGCCGACCAGCAGCAGCAGCGGGATCTGCAGGAAGGACGGCAGCGCCACGTGCGCGCCGACCACCGCGACCATCATGGCGGCGAGGCGGTACTGGCCGTCGACACCGATGTTGAACAGGTTCATGCGGAAGCCGAGGGCGACCGCGAGGGCGGCGATGTAGTACAGCGACGCCTGGTTGAGGATCAGGACCTGGACGTCGGAGAACGGGATCTGCTCCAGCATCAGCCCGTACGGCTCGAACGGGTTCTTGCCGGAGGCGATCAGCACGACCGAGGTCAGCAGGATCGCCGCGACGAGCGCCATGACCGGGCCGGCCACCGCGAGGAGCAGGCGCTCCTTGTCGAACTTCTTCATCGGGCCTCGTCCTCCGGGCCGGCAGCTTCGTCGTCTGCCATGGGCGTCTCAACGTGTTCCAGATGACCGGACGCGGCGCCCGTCATGGCCGAGCCCAGCTCCTCGGGGGTGATGGTGGCGGGATCGGCGTCGGCGACCAGCCTGCCGTCGTAGATCACCCGCAGAGTGTCCGACAGGCCGATCAGCTCGTCCAGGTCGGCGGAGATCAGCAGCACGGCGAGGCCCTCGCGGCGGGCCTCGCGGATGCGGTCCCAGATCTGGGCCTGCGCGCCGACGTCCACACCGCGGGTGGGGTGGGCGGCGATCAGGAACTTGGGGTTGTGGCTCATCTCACGGCCGACGATCAGCTTCTGCTGGTTGCCGCCGGAGAGGGAGGCGGCGGTGACGTCGATGCCGGGGGTGCGGACGTCGTACTCCTCGACGATCCGGCGGGTGTCGGCCTGGGCGCCCTTGGGGTTCAGCCAGAAGCCCTTGGCGTTGGGGGCCTCGGTGACATGGCCGAGGATGCGGTTCTCCCAGAGGGGGGCCTCCAGGAGCAGGCCCTGGCGGTGGCGGTCCTCGGGGATGTAGCCGACGCCGGACTCGCGGCGCTTGCGGGTCGGCCAGGGGGTGATGTCCTCGCCGAGGAAGCGGATGACGCCGGAGTGGGCGTGCTTGGTGCCGATCAGCGCGTCGATCAGCTCGGTCTGGCCGTTGCCCTCGACGCCGGCGATGCCCATGACCTCGCCGGCGTGGATGGTGAAGGTGACGTCGTCGAGGACCTTCTTGACCTCGCCGCCCTCCGGGGCGAGGGTCGTGCCGCCGCTGGGCTCCGCCTCGATGCCGAGGGAGGTGCCGCCGCTGGCGTAGACGGTGAGGGCGCTGACCTCGATGACGGGCTTGTCGGTGACCGTGGACTCCGCGGTCTCCGGCGTGGGCAGCTCGCTGCCGACCATCATCTCGGCGAGCTGGCGCGGGGTCGTCTCGGCGGGGACGGCCGTGCCGACGGTGGTGCCGCGCCGGATGACGGTGATGTCGTCGGCGACGGACAGCACCTCGCCCAGCTTGTGGGAGATGAAGATGACGGAGAGGCCCTCGGACTTCAGCTCGCGAAGGTTGTCGAAGAGCGCGTCGACCTCCTGCGGGACGAGGACGGCGGTCGGCTCGTCGAGGATGAGGGTGCGGGCGCCGCGGAAGAGGACCTTGAGGATCTCCACGCGCTGCCGTTCGGCGACGCCGAGGTCCTCGACCAGGGCGTCGGGGCGCACCCCGAGGCCGTAGCGGTCGGAGATCTCCTTGATCTTCTTGCGGGCGCCGCCGCCGATTCCGTACAGCTTCTCGCTGCCGAGGACGACGTTCTCCAGGACGGTCAGGTTGTCCGCGAGCATGAAGTGCTGGTGGACCATGCCGATACCGCGGGCGATGGCGTCGGCGGGGCTGGAGAAGCTCACCTGGTCGCCGTCGATCTCGATGGTGCCCTCGTCCGGCTTCTGCATGCCGTAGAGGATCTTCATCAGGGTCGACTTGCCGGCGCCGTTCTCGCCGACCAGGGCGTGCACGGTGCCCTTGCGGACGGTCAGGTGGATGTCGTGGTTGGCGACGACACCGGGGAATCGCTTGGTGATGCCCGCGAGCTCTACCGCGACTGTCGACCGGGCGGTGAGCGGAGGGCTGCTGGACGCGTCGATGGCGCACTCTCCTCGGGAAAGGGGCCACTCTACGCGCGTAGCGCCCCTGCTTTAAATAGTGCTCGGACTTGACCGGCTTGATCGACGTTTCCGATCGAGTCCCGATCCGTTCCGAGCATTCTGCCGCGCGAACGGGGCGCGGGCCGAGCCTTCGTCCCGTGCCCCGTCGCGTGGGCGTAACGCTGTCATCACAGCGCCCGTTCGGCCATGTCCTGGACCGGCCTATGAGAGACCTTCAGCAGGCCTCGACACTGCGGTCAGGAGGTCTTCACCTTGATCGTGCCGGCCTTGATCGCCTCGGCGGCCTTGTTGACCGCGTCCTGGATCTCCTTGTTCGACGCGAAGGCCGGGTTGGAGGCCGACAGGCTCACGCCGCCGTTGGAGAGGCTGCCGCGGATGACGCCGGACTGCGGCTTGCCGTCCTTGACGGACTTGGCCAGCTCGTAGACCGCGCCCTCGACGTTCTTCATGGCCGAGGTCAGGATCGAGGCCTTGTACGCCTTCAGCGCGTCCTGCTTGTACTGGTCGGAGTCGACGCCGATCGCCCAGACCTTGGCGGCCGCGGCGGCCTTGATGACGCCCTGGCCGGACAGACCGGCGGCGGCGTAGACCACGTCGGCCTTCGCGTCGATCTGGCCCTCGGCGGCGCTCTCACCCTTGTCGGGGCTGGAGAAGCCGCCCTCGGCGGGGGTCTCGGTCAGGTACTGCTCCTTGACCGTGACGCCCTTCTTGGTGTCCTGGACGCCCTGCTTGAAGCCGGCGCCGAACTTGTGGATCAGCGGGATGTCGACACCGCCGATGAAGCCGACCACGTTGGTCTTGGTGGCCTTGGCGGCGGCGACGCCGGCCAGGTAGGAGGCCTGCTCCTCGTGGAAGACCAGGTCGGCGACGTTCGCGGCCTTGATGGTCTCGTCGTCGACGATGCCGAAGGTGGTCTTCGGGAACTTCGCGGAGACCTCCTTGACGGCCGGCGCGTAGGCGAAGCCGACGCCGATCACCGGGTTGTAGCCCTGCTTGGCGAGGCTCTCCAGGCGCTGCACCTTGTCGGCCTCGGACTCGCCGTCCTGCGGCTCGACGGCGGAGGACTTGTAACCGAACTCCGAGTTGGCCTTCTCCATGCCCGCGGTGGCGGCATCATTGAAGGACTGGTCGCCCTTGCCGCCGATGTCGTACGCGAGCGCGAGGCCCAGGTTCTTGTCTTCGCCGGCGGAGGAGGACGACGACTTGGACGAGCTTCCGCAAGCGGAAACGGTGACGGCGAGGGCAGCGGTCGCAACACCCGCAACCGCGATACGGGACACCCGGCGCATGGAACGTGACTCCTTTGTGCAAGCGCCCAAACCAGGCGCTGGTTCCGCCGCAGCGTAACGCGCGTAGACCTGGCGGAAAAAGGCTTCTGTCCGGTCCGTTATCGAGCTGTGGCCGCATTCGGTTCGAGGGCTACGGACAGCACAGCGCCCCTCGCGCAAGGCGAGGAGCGCTGTGGTCTGCGGGGATGCCGGTGCGGGTTCGGGGGCGGGCCGGGCCGCGGCCGTTCCCGGGTGTGCCGAAGCGTTACTTCGTGTCGACCTTGACCTTGCCGTCGACGATGTCCTTCTTGGCCTTGTCGACCGCGGCGACCACGTCGGTCAGGGCCTTGTACTTGGGGTTGGTGTCGGCGAAGCCCACGCCGTCGTTGGAGAGGCTGCCGCGGACCACGCCGGCCAGGGGCTTGCCCTCGTACACCGACTTTGCCAGGTCGTAGACCGCGCCGCCGACGTTCTTCAGGGCCGAGCCGAGGATGTAGTCCTTGTAGGCGGCCAGCGAGCTCTGGTTGTACTGGTCGGAGTCGACGCCGATGGCCCACACCTTCTTGGCGGCGGCCTCGGAGATCACGCCCTGGCCGGAGAGGCCGGCCGCGTGGTAGATGACGTCGGCGCCGGCCTCGATCTGGCCGCTCGCACCCGCCTTGCCCTTGTCGGGGCTGGAGAAGCCGCCCTCCTGGGGGGTCTCCGTCAGGTACTGCGACTCGATCTTGATGTTGGGGTTGACCGACTTGGCGCCCTGGACGTAACCGGCCTCGAACTTGTGAATCAGCGGGATGTCGACGCCGCCGATGAAGCCGATGTGGGCCTTCTTGGTCGCCTTGGCGGCGGCGACGCCGGCGAGGTAGGAGGCCTGCTCCTCGTGGAAGACCAGGTCGGCGACGTTCTTGGCCTGCACGGTCTCGTCGTCGATGATCCCGAAGGTGGTGTTCGGGAACTTCGCGGAGACCTCCTTGACGGCCGGCGCGTAGATGTAGCCGACGCCGATGACCGGGTTGTAGCCCTCCTTGGCCAGCTGGGTCAGACGCTGGACCTTGTCCGCCTCGGACTCGCCGTCCTGGGGCTCGACGTCCCGGCCGCCGATGCCGAACTCCTTGTCGGCCTTCTGGAAGCCGGCGAAGGCGGCGTCGTTGAACGACTGGTCGCCCTTGCCGCCGATGTCGTACGCGAGGCCGACGCCCTTGCCCGAGTACTTGCCGGACGACTGCTTGTCACCGTCGCTCTTCGCGCCGGTGCTGGACTCGCCGCAGCCGGCGGCCGCGAGCGCGACGACCGCGACGGCCGCCGCGGCCTGGGAGATTCTGGTCTTCCGAGAGATCGAACGCACAGCAAGCACCCTTCATCCCCACGGCACCGCCGAACGGCCCGCGTGTCCCCATGTGGCGCCTCCGGCGCGGCTCCCCCAACTGTCCGATCCGGCTGGCGATTTCGGCGCACAGTAACGCGCGTAGAAGGCGAGCGGAACGGGATTCCCCCCGGCCGTTACCGATTCGTGCCGCCACCGCGCCCCGGTCAGCCCCGCCCGGTTACACCCACATGACCCCACCGGACAAAGCCCCGCGCTCCGGGCACTCCCCGCCACCGACCACTGCGGCGGGGGGCTGCCACACGGGCGGTGCGGGGCGCTGCCGCGGGGACGGTGCGGTTTCTGCCACGCGAGCGGTGTGGGCCGCTGCCACGGGGACGGTGCGGGGCGCCCCCCGGGCGGGCGGTGCAGGGCGCTCCCGCGAAGGCCGTCCGGACCGCCCCCACCCGGGCGATGCCGGCCGGTGCCGCCCAGGCTGGGCGGTGCCGCGGGTCGCTCCCGCGCGGAGTGCCCGGGTTCCTCCTGCGCCTGAGCAAGACGTCCTCGCCACTCCGGCCCAGGCCGCCCGGTCGCTGGCGCGTGTGGGCCGCCCGGGCCACCCCCACTCAAGCCGCCCGCGCCACAGCACGCCCAGCCGTCGGGCCGCTCCCACCCGGGGGCGCAGACCGCTCCCCCGTGGGCCGTCCGGGCCACTGGCCCGCGCAGGCCGGGCTGGTCGCCGCCGCGCAGGCTGCTGGGGTCGCTACTGCGCAGGCCGGCGGGCCACGCCCGCGCACGGCCCCCGGCTCCCGTCAGCTCACGCGGTTCGGGTTGTGGCGTCCAGGAGGGCTGCCGCCGTGAAGAGTTCCACTCCTACCTTGATCGCGGACTCGTCGGCGTCGAAGTCGCCCTGGTGGAGGTCTCGGACTGTGCGCTCGCCGGGGTGGCGGACTCCGAGGCGGGCCATGGCGCCGGGGATGCGCTCCAGGTACCAGGAGAAGTCCTCGCCGCCGAGGCTCTGCTCGGTGCTCTCCACGGTGCCCTCGCCATGGCGGGCGATCATCGCGTCGTTGAGCAGGGCGGTGACGTCGGCGTCGTTGACGACCGGCGGGACGCCCCGGACGTAGTTGATCTCCGACTTGGCGCGGTGCAGGTTGGCGACCTCGTCGATCGCGGCGACGACCAGGTCGGGGGCCTGCCGCCAGGCGTCGATGTCGAGGCAGCGCACGGTGCCGGAGAGCTCGGCGTGCTGCGGGATGACGTTCGGCGCGTGACCGCAGTCGATCCGGCCCCAGGTCACCGCGAGGCCGGCGCGGGTGTCGACGCGGCGGCCGACGAGCGCGGGCACGTCGGTGACGACCCGGGCGGCGGCGGTGACGAGGTCGGTGGTCAGGTGCGGGCGGGCGGTGTGGCCGCCGGGGCCTTCGAGGGCGATCTCCAGACGGTCGCAGGCGGAGGTGATGGGGCCCGTGCGCAGTCCGATCAGCCCCGCGTCCACGCGCGGGTCGCAGTGCACGGCGATGATCCGGCCGACGCCCTCCAGCACGCCGTCCTGGATGGCGTCGGCGGCGCCGCCGGGCAGCACCTCCTCGGCGGGCTGGAACACCAGCCGCACCGGGCGCGGCAGCAGGCCCTGGCGGTGCAGGTCGGCGAGGACGAGGCCGGCGCCGAGGACGACGGTGGTGTGCACGTCGTGGCCGCAGGCGTGGGCGCGGTCGGGCACCTTCGAGCGGTAGGAGCACTCGGTCTTGGTGTCCGGGATGGGCAGCGCGTCGATGTCGGCGCGCATGGCGAGGATCGGCGTGCCGTCGCTCGCGTCGCCGATGTCACACACGAGGCCGGTCCCGGCGGCTAGGACGCGCGGCTTGAGGCCGGCCCGCTCCAGGCGCTCCTTGATCGCGGCGGTCGTGCGGAACTCCTGGTTGCCGAGCTCTGGGTGCATGTGCATGTCGCGGCGGAAGGCGACGAGCTCTGCGCGCAGGGGCTCCGGCAGGGCGCCGGGGAGCAGCGCGTCCCCTGAAGGATCGGCCTCGGACTCTCGGGACATCAGTTGCTTCACCCTCTGAAGGGTAGGACGCCGGGGCGGTCGACTGACCCACGATCAACAAAAATTCAGCCCGTAGAGGCAGAAAAGCCGGTCGCACGGCGCATGGCTGTCTTTTGGGATGGGTACACTCGGCCGACTTCCCACCGAGTGGATCATGAATCCTGATCCATCCCAATTTTTGCTCTCTCCACTTCCACGCATACCACGCCCCGAGCGGATCACGCCGGGCCTGTCCACGTACCGGAACGTCCGAGAGAGCCGATCCGGGCCCGCGCGCCCGGGACCGGCGGGCGGATCCGCCGGTTCGGCCTCCCGGCGGGGGCCGCGTCGGTAGAGTCCGGCCCGTGAGCGCACCGAACACACGCTCCTGTCCGGTGATCGCGGAGCCCGGTTTCGTGCGGGACGCACGGACCTCGTACGACGCGATCGCCGAGGAGTACGCCCGGCAGATCCCCGACTGGCTGGAGCGCCGGCCCCTGGACCGGGCGCTGCTGTGCGCCTTCGCGGAGCTGGTCAGATCCAGGGGACGCGAGCCGGTCGCGGACGTGGGCAGCGGGCCGGGGCACGTCACGGCGCGGCTCGCCCGGCTCGGCGTCCCGGTGTTCGGCGTCGACGTCTCACCGAGGATGACGGCGCTGGCCCGGCGGACCCATCCCGGGGTGCGGTTCCACGTGGGGTCGATGGAGTCCCTGGACCTGCCCGACGGGACGCTGGGCGGAGTGCTCGCCCTGTTCTCGCTCATCCATGTGCCGGACGCCCATCTGCCGGGCGTGTTCGCGGAGTTCCGGCGGGTCCTCGCCCCGGGTGGTTACGTCCTGCTCTGCTTCCAGACCGGCGGCGGGGAGGAGCAGCAGCTCACCGAGCGGTTCGGGCGGGAGGTCGCCCTCTCGTACCACTGGCGCTCGCCGTCAGCGGTCACCGCCCACCTCGAACAGGCCGGCCTCTCCCTGCTGGCCAGCACCGTCCTGGAGCCCGAGGCCGAGACCAGTCGCCCGGTGTCCTTCCTGCTGGCCCACAAGCGGGACGGCTGAGGGATCTCGCGGCGTCACCTCGGTGAGGTCGTGGGCGGCGCGGGCCGTGGCGGTCACCGTGGTGAGGAAGCCCTGGGCCCGGGGAGAGGCGTGGCCGGTCAGCCAGTCGGGGTCGATGTCGCAGACGGCCACGCGGACCCCGGTGCCGGTCAGGGCCAGGGGCAGGGTGTGGACGACGGTGGAGGGGAAGCTGAGGACGGTGCGGCCGACGGGGCCGCGGCGAGCGATCAGTTCGAGGGGCAGGTCGGGTCGGACGATCTCCAGACCGGTCTCGGCGGCGAGGCGGCGGAGTTTGTCGGTGCTCTCCCGGCGGTGCGCGAAGTAGCGGGCCGCGCCGTGCGTCCGGGCGAGGAGGCCGACGGCGTGGAGGTAGCGGTCGCCGTCGACGACGCCCGTCTCGACGAGGGACGTGCCGACCAGGTCGGCTCCCTTCGTCACGCGGGGCGGGCCGAAGCGGGCCCGGGTCCAGGCGAAGGCGTTGCCGATGACCGTGACGCCGGCCGGGGTCTGCGGCACCGGCATGGAGGAGAAGACCTCCACCCGCCGGTCCGGTCCGGGCGTCAGACGGCGGCGGGCCGCGGCCGACACCGGCGCGAGAAGCAGATCGCGGGGGCCGGGCCGCCCGCCCGTGCGGTGCCAGCGCACGAGCCTTTCACCGCGCGCCAGTTGGCCGACGAACTCCATGGTGGCCGTGCCGTCGTCGACGACGACGAGGTCGGCGGGGCGGGCGATCGTCAGCAGGAGCTGGACGTAGCGGGAGAACGGGTCGCCGACGACGATCCGGCTCGCCGCGCGCAGCAGCGGGGTCAGACCGCGGACGGTGTGCAGGGGCGCGCCCGCGCCGTCGCGGGCGTCCTCCCAGCGGACCGAGTGACCTTCGTCGCGGGCCAGTTCGGCCATGCGGCGCAGCTGGCCGCGGGTCATGGGGTCGACCGGGGACAGGACGACGACGGTGAGCCCCGCGCCGGAGCGCTCCTCGCCCCCGAGACCTCGGGCGTGCGCCCATTCCAGGACGTTCAGCAGCTGCACGGGGCTCTCGACGAAGGCGAGGGTGTGGGGGGTGGTGCCGGCGGTACCGGCGCGAGGGCTCATCGGTGTCGTCAGACCGCGACGGGCTCGCCCGCCGCCGCGGCGATCTCCGCCTCGGCGACGACGCCGGTGACGCGGCGCAGCTTCCGCATCGGGCCGAGTTCGGAGTCGTAGACCTTCTTGACGCCGTCGCCGAGGGACGCCTCGATGGTGCGGATGTCGCGGACGAGACGCTGAAGGCCCTGCGGCTCGACGGAGGCGGCCTGGTCGGAGCCCCACATCGCGCGGTCGAGGGTGATGTGGCGCTCGACGAACGCCGCGCCGAGGGCGACGGCGGCCAGGGTGGTCTGCAGGCCGGTCTCGTGGCCGGAGTAGCCGATCGGGACGTTCGGGTACTCGGCCTGGAGGCTGTTGATGACGCGGAGGTTGAGCTCCTCCGCCTTCGCCGGATAGGTCGAGGTCGCGTGGCAGAGCAGGATGTTCTCGCTGCCGAGGACCTCGACCGCGTGCCGGATCTGCTTCGGGGTGGACATGCCGGTGGAGAGGATGACGGTGCGGCCGGTGGCGCGCAGGGCGCGCAGCAGTTCGTCGTCGGTGAGGGAGGCGGAGGCGACCTTGTGGGCGGGGACGTCGAACTTCTCAAGGAAGGCGACGGCCTCGGTGTCCCACGGGGAGGCGAACCAGGCGATGCCCTTGGTCTTGCAGTAGTCGTCGATGGCGCGGTACTCGTCCTCGCCGAACTCGACGCGGTGTCGGTAGTCGATGTAGGTCATCCGGCCCCAGGGCGTGTCGCGCTCGATGTCCCACTGGTCGCGCGGGGTGCAGATCTCCGGGGTGCGCTTCTGGAACTTCACGGCGTCGCAGCCGGCCTCGGCGGCCACGTCGATCAGCTTGAGGGCGTTCTCCAGCTCGCCGTTGTGGTTGATGCCGATCTCGCCGCAGACGTAGACGGGGCGGCCGGGTCCGGCGGTACGCGAACCGAATTGGCGGAGGCGGGAGTTGGTGCTCATCTGTGGGTTCCTTACCGGGAGAGGGGGGTGAGGGGAGGGAGGGAGTCGAGGGGGGTGAGGGGGTCGAGGGAGGGGCCGAGGAGCCAGCCGGCGATCTCGCGGATCGCGCCGTCGCCGCCGGGGAGGGCGGTGACCGCGCGCGCGGCGCCGCGTACGACGTCGTGGGCGCTCGCGACCGCCACGGGCCAGCCGACGAGGGCGAAGCAGGGGAGGTCGTTGACGTCGTTGCCGACGTAGAGCACGCGCTCCGGCGCGACGCCCTGTTCGTCGCACCACTGCTTGAGCGCGAGGTCCTTGCGGTCGACGCCGTGCAGCACCGGCAGTTGCAGCTTGCGGGCGCGGGCGGCGACGACGGGGTTGCGTTCCGTGGACAGGATCAGCATCTTCAGCCCGCTGCGGCGCAGGGCGGCGATGCCGAGTCCGTCGCCGCGGTGGACGGAGACGAACTCCCGCCCTTCGGAGTCGATCAGCACCCGGTCGTCGGTCTGGGTGCCGTCGAAGTCGAGGACGACGGCGTCGACGTCGCCGGCGGTCGGGAGGGCGCCGGGGCCGTTCGCGTCGAGGAGGGGGGCCAGTGCCCGGGCGCGGGCGAGGTCGTGCGGGTCGTCGATCTCCAGGACGCGGGCGGGGTCGGTCCGTACGAGTTCGGTGTGCCCGAAGAAGCGGTGGCGGTGCTCGCGGAAGCCGGCCGCGTCCATGGCGTAGGCGGCGCCGGTCTCCAGCAGGTCCTGGGGGCGGTCCTGGCGGCGGGGGCGGAAGGACTTGTCGTGGTTGACGCCGTGGCCGCCGGCGGTCCGGGCGTCGCCGTTCCCGGTGTGCGTGGCGGGGTCGTCGGCCGCGTCGCGCCAGACGAACCCGTGGAAGGGCGCGACGGTCAGGGCGGTGTCCGCGCCGCCCTCCACCACCGCGGCCGCCACCGCGTCGATGTCCTGCCGGACGAGGAACGGGCTGGTGCACTGGACCAGGAGCACCACGTCGGCGGGTGTGCCGCTCAGGGCCGCGTGGGCGTCCATGGCGTGCAGGACGGCGGCCTCCGAGGTCGCGGTGTCGCCGGCGAGGGCGGCGGGCCGCGGCACGACCTGCGCGCCGGCCTGCCGGGCCGCGGCGGCGATGGCCTCGTCGTCGGTGGAGACCACGACGTCCGTCACCAGGCGGGTGGCGCGGCACTCGCGGACCGCCCGCGCCACCAGCGGCACTCCGCCGACGGGGGCGAGGTTCTTCGCGGGCACTCCCTTGGAGCCGCCGCGCGCGGGGATGACGGCGAGGACGCGGTGCGCGCCGGGCCGGGGATCGGTCATGGGTGTCTCTCCTTGACGGGTCACAGCTCCCCCATCCGCCGGATGACGGGCGCCACCCGCTGCACTCCGTGCCGGTAGGCGCCGCGCGCCGCCCGGCGGACGATCCTCCGGACGGCTCCGGGCTCCTCGTCGGCGGCGGGCGCGCCGGGCAGCGGGCTGCCGTCCGGGCCGAGGTGGTGGCGGGCGAGGATGCCGGGCAGGTAGCCGGGCGCGGTCGCGGGTGTGTAGTACGGGGTCAGCGGCGGCAGGCCGCCGGGCCGGTCGAGCAGCGCGCCGATCCGCTCGCGCGCCGCGTCGAAGGCGGTGGCGTACGAGCCTCCCGCCGGGGCGGCTCCATCGGAGGCGCCGGCGGCCACGCCCTGCCGGGCGACCCACTGCGGGTCGGGCTCAGGCCGGTGTCCGGCGTCGAGCTGGTCCCAGGAGGCGAGGCAGCCGGAGCCGATGAAGTGGTGGTTGCCGAGGGTCTCGCGGACGCCCAGGTCGGTGAGGACGACGGTGGGGACGCGGCGGTGCAGGGACTCCAGGGCGGCCGTGGAGCTGACCGTGACCATGAGGTCGGCGCGGTCGAGGACCTCGCCCATGTTGCCGTACACCAGGCGGAGGTTGGGCGGCGCGTCGAGGTCGCGCACCAGTTTCTGGTAGGGCAACTCCTCGACGTGGGTGGTGTGTTCGCCAGGCCGGGAGCGGAGCTTGAGCAGCACCTCCCGGTCGGGGTGCAGCCGCGCGTGCCTCACCAGCCTCTCCAGCAGGTAGGTGCGGTCCGCCCGGTTGTCCGGCACGGAGGGCTGCGCCGCGAACACCACGGTGTAGGGACTGTGTTCGCCCTGGTAGGGGTCGCCGCCGAGGAACGGCAGGGCCACCTCCGTCACCGCCGAGGCGTCGGCGCCCACCCCTTCGTACACCGCGCGGAAACGCTCGGCGTCCTGGCGGGAGTTGGCGAGGACGAGGTCCGCGCCGTGCCGCAGCAGCAGGCCGTCGGCGAGCTTCTCGTAGACGACGCCGACGTAGCCGGTGACGACGACGGGCCGCTCGCTCCGCCCCTCCCAGGCCCGCCCGAGGCCGTGCAGCACGGCCTGGACCCCGCCGCCCACGAGAGCGAGGACGAGCACGTCGTACGACTCACGCGCCATGACGCGCAGGAACTCCACGGCCGTCACCTCGCGCAGCGAGTCGGCGCGGACGCCGACCTCGCGCAGCTGGCGGGGGGTGGGGGTGGCCCGGCCGCGCAGGAGAAAACCGTCCAGCACCGGGGCGGCGGGGCCGGCGGGCAGGACGCGTCCAGCGGTCAGGGCGCCCCATTTCCAGCGGGTGTCGGAGTCGGCGAGGACGGCGACCCGCAGGGGCTTCGGAGTACGAAGTGGCACGGCTCGAACCTAGGAAGCGAAATCCAGGACGGGCCGAACCGTGATTCAACGAATGGTTAACGGAGTAAGGCCGAAGTAATAACCGGCAGGCCGACAGCCGTGGCGTATCCGCGATGCACCGTTCCGACACATCGAGTTCACCAGCCATATTCCGTGCGTCAAGAAGAGCCGCAATAACGCCTCTTAGGGTTTCGGCGTGCCCAAGCTCTCGGTGATCGTGCCGTTCTACAACGTGCAGCAATTCGCGTCCGACACTCTGAAGAGTTTGCGTGCGAATGCGCGCGCTGACTTCGAGTTCATTCTGGTCGACGACTGCTCGACCGACGCGACCCCCGACGTCCTCGCCCGCGGGATACGTGAACTGCCGGGCGCGGTGCTGGTCTCGCACGAGCGGAACGCGGGGCTGGCGAGCGCGAGGAACTCCGGCATCGACAGGGCGCGCGGCGAGTATCTGACCTTCCTGGACGGCGACGACTGGCTCGCACCCGGGTACCTTCCCCGGCTCCTGGACGCGATCGAGGAGCTGGGCTGCGACTTCGTGCGCACCGACCATGTGCAGTGCACCGGGCGGGCCCGCGCCGTCCACCGCGTCCCGCACGGACGCCGTTCGACGGTGCTGGACCCGCGGGCGGCGATCCTGCCCGCCGACCGGTCCACCCCCGTGGACTACGCCTACGCGTGGGCGGGCGTCTACCACCGCCGGCTGGTCGACCGCGGGCTGCTGCACTTCACCGACGGGCTGCGCACCGCCGAGGACCGGCCGTGGATCTGGAAGCTGCACCGGGAGGCGGAGACCTTCGCGGTCGTGGGGCTGCTCGGCGTCTTCTACCGGCGCGGGGTGGCCTCTTCGCTCACCCAGATCGCAGACGTGCGGCAACTGGACTTCGTGCGCGCCTTCGACCAGGTCGTCGAGGAGACGGCACGCGACCCCGAGGCCGGGGCGCTGCTGCCGAAGGCTGTGCGCACGTACTGCGCGGTCATGGCCCACCATCTCGGCTCGATCGAGCGGTTCGAGCCGGCCGTGGCCCGCAGGCTGCGCTCGCTGTGCGCCGCCGCGCTGCGCAGGATGCCGCAGGACGTGCTCGCGGAGGTCATGGAGTCGATGGACGCCCGGCGGGCGGGCACGCTGCGCAGCGTACGACGTCGGCCGGTCACGGCGGGGGCGGTGGCCCTCTGATGCCGCGCACCGCCCGGATCTTCTGCGTCTCCACCGCGCGCGGCGCGGCGCTGCTGGCCGCCGCTCTCGACGCCGGCCTGTTCGATCCGTCCGACCGCCGGCTGCTGCTGATCGCCGACACCGCGGCCAACCCCGAGACCACCCCGTCCGTCGCCGCCGTGCCGGGCTTCGCCCGCGTCCGGGAACGCTTCGACGAGGTGCGCTCCTGGAACGAGACCATCTCCCCCTTCCACCCGGCCGGCTGGACGCCGCGCCCGGACGACGTCCCGCTGTGGGAGCGGCACCTGCGGCTGCTGTGGGGGCTCGGCGACGACGAGGTCCACCTCGTCGTGGAGTCCGTGCACACCGACCCGGCGTCGGCGCTGTGCCAGGTGTTCACCGGGGCCCCCGTGGACGTCTACGCCGACGGTCTGCTGAGCTACGGCCCCAGCCCCGACAAGCTCGACCCGCTGATCGGCACCCGTGTCGGCCGGCTGCTGCACCTCGATCTGGTGCCGGGTCTCACCCCGCTGCTGCTTTCCGAGTTCGGGGTGCCGGCGGTGCCGGTGCCGTCCGAGGCGTTCCTCAAGGTGACCGGCGAACTCGCCGACGTGGAACAGGAGTTGCCGGATCCCTCCGAGCGGCCCGTGCTGCTGCTCGGGCAGTGCGGCTCCGACGTGGAACAGGAGCCGCATCTGCGCATGGTGCGCGGCGCGGTGGCGCTCGGGCACCGGGCGCTCGTCTTCGCACCGCACCCGGCCGCGTCCGCACGCCGGTTCGGGGTCCTGAAGGACGAGGCGAGCCGGATGGGCGCCGAACTCACCGTCCTGGAAAGGCCCGTGCTCGCGGAGGTCGCCATTCAGCGGCTGCGGCCCGCCCTGGTCGTCGGCTGCTCCTCCCCCGCGCTGCTGACCGCCGCCGTGCTGTACGGCCTGCCGGTCGCGCGGGCCGGGACGAATGACGCGCTGGCCGGGCTCACGCCGTACGGGAACGCCGAGCGGGTGCCGCTCACCGTCGTCGACGCGCTGCTGCCGGACCTGGAGGACCCCGCGGAGGTGGCCGGGTGGACGCCGCCGGCGCGGGAGCGGGTGCGTGAACTGGCCGTGCTCCTGCGGGCGGTGGGCTTCGCCATGCGGCCCCGGATCCATCCGGAGCTGCGGGGTGAGGCGGAGCGGTACCTGTCCGCGCACCCCGGCCGGCACACCTCGCGCTACTTCACCCGCCGCCGGCTGGCGTCACTGGCCCTGCCCGGGGGCCTCCCGACGGGACTGGCATTCCTCCCCCGCAACCCGACCGTGCGCAGGCTGGCGCGCCGGGCCAGGGCGCTGCGCGGCCGACCCGTCTCCCGCATCCGCATACGAACCCGACTGCCCCTCCAAGGAAGGCCTCCAGGATGAGCGCGACCGACCAGGCCCCGGGGCCGGCGACGAGACCGGCCCCCCGGCCTGCCCTCTCCCTCCCCGACCGCTCGACCGTGCGGCCCCGGGCGGAGGGCCGGCTGCGCGCCCTGGACGGCCTGCGCCTGCTGGCGGCCCTGATGGTGTGCTTCTACCACTACGCCGGCAAGAACGGCGAGGTCGCGCAGTCCTGGCACCAGTCCCCCGGCGTGAAGTTCCCGACGCTGTCGCAGTTCGCCACGTACGGCAGCCTGGGCGTGCAGTTCTTCTTCGTGATCAGCGGCTTCGTGATCTGCATGAGCAGCTGGGGCCGGACCCCGGGCGACTTCTTCCGCTCCCGGGTCGCCCGGCTCTACCCCGCGTACTGGGCGGCGATCGTGCTGGTCACCGCGGCGGGGCTGATCCTTCCGGTGGTGTCCGCGCCGCTGCGCTCGGACGAGCTCCTCGTCAACCTCACCATGCTGCAGCAGCCGATGGGCGCCCACCGGGTGCTGGGCGTGGACTGGACGCTCTGGGTGGAGGTCCGCTTCTACGCCCTGTTCGCGCTGTGTGTGGTCTGGCGGGGTGTCACCTACCGGCGGGTGGTGGTGTTCTGCGTCCTGTGGACGCTGGCCGGGGTGTTCGCCCGGGTCGCCGACCATCCGCTGACCGACGAGCTGGTGATGCGCGACCACGCGCCGTACTTCATCGGCGGTCTCGCCCTGTACCTGATCCACCGTTTCGGCGGCGACCTGCTGCTGTGGGGGATCGTCGGCGTGAGCTTCCTGCTCGGCCAGCGCTACTCGGTGACCGCCCTGTGGCACCCGGGCATGCACGGCGACTTCCACCGCAACCCCTACGTCGTCCAGGCGATCGCCTTCCTCGCCTTCGCCGCCGTCGCCGCGGTGGCGGTGGGCTGGACGAGCCGGGCGAACTGGCGCTGGCTGACCGTGGCGGGCGCGCTGACGTACCCGTTCTACCTGGTCCACGAGCATCTGGGCTGGTTCTTCATCCGCGTGCTGTACCGCGGCCTGCACCTGGACCCGTACGCCACGCTCGCCGCGACGGTCCTGTCGATGCTGGCCGTCGCCTGGCTGCTGCACCGCTTCGTGGAGAAACCGTTCGGCCCCCGCCTGAAGAAGTCACTGAAGGTCCGCCGGGACTAGGGCGGCAGGGGCGGAGGCGCGCAGCGCCCCGCCCCTGCCAGGGGCGCGGGGAACTGCGCGACCAGCCACAACGCAGCCGCGGACGCAGGACGACATCACGCGGCACCCCTAATGCGCCGCTGTGGCCCGCAGCCTGCGTACCGCCCGCCGCACGGCGGGATGCCGCCGCAGCGCGGCGCCCCGCACCGGCGCCCCACCGGGCAACCGCAGGTTGGTCAACCGCCGCCGCTTGAAGTACCGCTCGCGGTCGGCGAGATGGACGGCGAGCCAGGCGACCGCCTCGGGCCGCAGAGCGTGATGCCTGCGGGACTGCATGCAGTAGGCCACCGCCCGCACCAGAGGCGTCAACTCGCCGGCCAGCCCCGCCAGTTCGACCGGCTCGCCCAGCGGGTCGCGTTCCGCGTCGGGCAGGGCGGCGTCGATGATCGTGAGCGGGATCCGGTTGCTGTTCTCGTACGGCGTGATGCGCTCCAGCAGCAGTTCGGTGCCGACGCGGGCGACGGGGATGCCGTAGAACGCGGCGGCGGTCGTCAGCGCCGTGGAGAAGCAGCCGATGACGAGCTTCGGCTTCAGATACGCGAAGACGGTCTCGGCGAGGACGGGTTCGGCCAGGACGGTGAGCCGCACGCCGAGTTCCGCGGCGGCCGTCCGAAGGGCATCGCCGTAGCCGGCGGGCGCGCTCGGGTGCGGCTTGAACAGCACGTCCTCGTGGCCCGCGCGGGCGGCGGCCCGCAGCATGCGGACGTGCAGCCGCTCCTCCTCGTCCTGACTGATCAGATCGATCGCGGAGAGGTACTGGCCGAGGAGCACGGCGGTGGGCGGGCGGCCGGCGGGGAGCCGCTCGGCGAGG
Organism: Streptomyces sp. NPDC088254; assembly: GCF_044740925.1. Classification (NCBI taxonomy): domain Bacteria; kingdom Bacillati; phylum Actinomycetota; class Actinomycetes; order Kitasatosporales; family Streptomycetaceae; genus Streptomyces; species Streptomyces sp. NPDC088254. The sequence continues at coordinate 61,133 of NZ_JBIURQ010000010.1, forward strand.
AGGCGGGCGTTCGACTCCCCGAGCCGGGCGAGGACGTCGACGATCGCCGCGTCCGGCACGGCCACGGAGGGGACGCCGTACTCGGACAGCAGCATCGGCCGCAACCCGGGGACGAGGTCGAGGTGGAGCACGCGCGCGATGCGGCTGCTCACGCCGTGCGGGATGCGGTTGCGGGTGGGGCCGTAGCTCATCAAGCCGTCCGCGTACACGTGGAGGGCGCTGTCCGCGAAGATGTCGGCGATCGCACGGGAGGGGTTGGCCTGGAGGGACTCGCAGGCGACCTCGACGGGTTCGTCGCCGAGGTCCCAGGCGAGGCGTACGGCTTTCTCCCAGAGCCGGGCGTCCTGGGCGCGCGGCGACCAGCCGGCCGGGTGGTGCGGGGAGATGAACGCGTTCCAGGAGCGCACCTCGTCGAACTCGCCGCGCAGCGCCTCGAAGCCGGGCATCCGGTCCAGCGGGGTGCCGACCTCCGGCACGGCGGAGGTGTCGCTGACGACGAGGACGCGGCGCACGCCCTCGCGCGGGCCGAACAGGCCGGCGCGGATCGCGGCGGTGACCGTCGCGGCCGCGTACTGGGTGGCGGAGCAGAAGATCTGGATCACGCGGCCACTCCCTTCATGCCGCCGCGCACCCGGCGCAGCACCCGGACCCGTTCCTCGCCCATCCCCACCACGGCCTCGCCCAGTTCCTCCTCGCTCATCGCGCCGAGCGCCTCGGCGGCCAGCTGCCTCAGCCGCGCGGCCACGCCGCGTTCGAAGCGTCGCCGGTCGAGGAGCTGGTGGGCGATGACGACGCAGTAGTCGCGCAGCGCCTTGCGGCGCAGCCGGCCGGCCTCGGGGTCGGCTGCGAGTTCGGCGAGGACGAGGTCGAAGGCGCGGAAGAAGTCCAGCTGGCGCACATCGCCGATCTGGGTGAGCGAACCGGTGAGCCCCCGGCGGTAGAAGACGCCGTGCAGGCTCGCGACGACGTAGGAGTCCGCCCTGCGGTGCAGGTCCCAGATCCACGGCCGGTCCTCGGCGGTGCGCAGCCCGTCGTGGAAGCGGAGCAGGCCCCTGTCGAGGAGTCGGCGGTGGTAGACGCCGGCCCAGGCGTAGGGGTAGTCGACCATGGTGGTGTCGTCGACGGGGAGGATGGAGTCGCGTGGGTCGAGCGGGGTGTGGCGGCGGCCCTCGGGCGCGCGGTGGACGGCCCGTTCGACGCCGGTGACCTGGACGTGGTCGGTGCGGACGAAGTCGACGTCGAACCGTTCGGCGACGTCCACGACCCGGGCCAGGTGGCCCGGGGCCAGCCAGTCGTCGCCGTCGAGGAAGGTGAGGTAGCGGCCTTCGGCGGCGTCGATGCCGGTGTTGCGCGCGGTCGCCAGTCCGCCGTTGCGCTCGTGCCGGATCAGCCTGCTGCGGGGGAGCTTCCCGGTCAGTTCGAGGAGGGCCTCGTAGGTCCTGTCCTTGGTGGAGCGGTCCTCGACGAAGAGGAACTCGAAGTCGTCCCGGGCGTTGTTGACCAGACTGGTCACGGTCTCGGCGACGTACGGCTCGATGTTGTAGCAGGGGACGACGACGGACAGGGTGATTCTGTTGGCCACGTGTGCGCACCTGAATTCTGAGCGGGAGGTCGCACGATCGTAGGAAGGGCAGGCTTGAGCGGCGGGTAACTGCGCGCCTGGGCGAGGGGAAGCTCGGATGAAGAGCCGGTGAACCGGCCACGCGGGGCCCTCGGGTTCAGTCGTCCGGGCCGTGCGGGCGCTCGTACCGCGCCTCGATGCCCGCCAGGAGGAGTTCGAGTCCTTCCGCGAATCCCCGGTCGTAGTGGTCGAAGATCTCCGCGCCGGCCGCGGCCGTCAGCGGGAAGCCGGCCATCAGCCGGGCCCGTTCGTCGACGTCGAAGCCCTCGCGCCGTTCGCCGGGCAGGGGCTGGACGCCCTGTTCCTCGGTGACGAAGCCGAGCGTGTAGAGGTACGTGGTCGTGATCGCGCGGACGGCCTGGGCGAGGGTGAAGCCGGCGGCCGTGAAGAGGCGCAGGTTGTCCTCCATCTGCCCGGCGTGCTCGATGCCGGTGAAGCGGGAGCCGCTGAACACCTTCGCGCCGTCGCGGTAGCCGAGCAGCGCCGTGCGCAGGCCGTGGTTGGCCTTGAGCATCCGTTCGCGCCAGGTGTCGTCCGGGCCGAGGGGGGCGGCGGCGACCATCCGGCGGTACATCTCGGTCGCCATCTCGTCGAGCAGGGCCTGCTTGTCCTTGAAGTGCCAGTACAGGGCAGGTGCTTTGACGTCCAGCTCCTTGGCGATGGCCCGCAGGGTGAGCCCTTCGAGGCCTACCTCGTTGAGGAGCCTCAGCGCGGTGTCGGCCACCCGTTTCCGGTCGAGGGGCGCACGTCGTTCCGTGTTCACGCTTGACAGCTTAACGGCGTTAAGGCCACGCTTCACGCCAGGCGGACTTAACAGCGTTAAGGAGATCGGTGATGATCACGACGGACGTACTGGTCGTGGGCGCGGGCCCCTGTGGGCTGACCCTGGGCGTCGACCTCGCCCGGCGCGGGGTGGACGCGCTCGTGGTGGAGCGGGGCGACACGCTGTTCCCGGGCTCGCGCGGCAAGGGTCTGCAGCCCCGGACGCTGGAGGTCTTCGACGACCTCGGCGTACTGGACGCGATCCGCGCGGCCGGGGGCGGCTACCCGGCCGGGATGATCTGGCGGGACGGGCGGCGGATGGGCGAGCACCGGATGTTCGACCCGGCGGAGGCGACCGAGGACTCGCCCTACGCCGAGCCGCTGCTGGTGCCGCAGTGGCGGACGCAGGAGATCCTGCGGGCGCGGCTGGAGGAGCTGGGCGGGGCGGTCGCCTTCGGGCGGGAGGTCGCCGGGATCGCTCAGGACGAGGAGGGCGTGACGGCGCACTTCGCGTCCGGGCCGGACGTCCGCGCGCGGTACCTCGTCGCGGCGGACGGCGGCCGCTCCGGCGTGCGCCGCGCGCTCGGCGTCGGCATGACCGGGGAGAGCGTCGACCCGCGGCCGACGCTGGTGGCGGACCTGCGGATCACCGGGCTCGACCGCGACAACTGGCACATCTTCCCCGCGCGCGGGGAGGACGACGGCTTCCTGGTGATCTGCCCGCTCGCGGGCACGGAGGACTTCCAGGCGGTGGCGCAGTTCCCCGAGGGGGCCGAGGTGGACCTCTCCCTCGACGGCGTCCGCAAGCTCGTCGCCGCCCGCTCGCACCTCGCGCCCGAGGACGTGACCGAGGTGCGCTGGGCGTCCGACTTCCGCCCGCGGGCGGCCCTGGCGGACCGGTTCCGGGCCGGCCGGGTGTTCCTGGCCGGGGACGCTGCGCACGTCCACTCGCCGGCCGGCGGCCAGGGCCTCAACACCAGCGTGCAGGACGCCTACAACTTGAGCTGGAAGCTGGGCGCGGTGCTGCGGGACGGGGCGGAGGCCACCCTGCTCGACACCTACGAGGAGGAACGGCGGCCCGTCGCGGCCGAGATGCTGGGCCTGTCGACGCGCGTGCACCGCGGGGAGGCCCGACGGGGAGCGGCGACCCGTCAACTGGGCATCGGCTACCGGGAGTCGAGCCTGACGGAGGAGACGCGGGAGACGCCGGGAGCGGTACGGGCCGGGGACCGCGCGCCGGACGGCACGGTCGGCGGCGTCCGTCTCTTCGACGCCTTCCGGGGACCGCACTGGACCCTGGTCGCGGTGGGCGCGCAGACGCCGGACGCGGTTCCGGCCGCCGTGCGGGTGGTTCACGGCGAGGGCGTGCGGGGGACGTACGGCTCCGGACTGTTCCTCGTCCGGCCGGACGGGCATGTCGGCTGGGCCGGGGCCCGGGCGGCCGGGGTCGTGGACTACCTCAGCCGGTTCGGGCAGCGCTAGCTAGTCGTCGCCGTCGAGGAGTTCAGAACGCCTCCGTCGGCACATGGCTCCCCCAGACCCCCCGGAGGGCGCCGCACACCTCGCCCACCGTCGCCCGCGCTCTGAGCGCCTCCTTCATCGGGTACAGGACGTTGTCCTCGCCCTCGGCGGCCTTGCACAGGGCCGTCAGCGCCGCGTCCACCGCGGACCGGTCGCGCTCCGCGCGCAGCCGGGCCAGCCGCTCCTTCTGCCGGGCCTCGATGGCCGGGTCCACGCGGAGCGGCTCGTACGGCTCCTCCTCGTCGAGGCGGAAGCGGTTGACGCCGACGACGACCCGCTCCCCCGAGTCGGTCTCCTGGGCGATGCGGTAGGCGTTGCGCTCGATCTCCCGCTTCTGGAAGCCACGCTCGATGGCCGCCACCGCCCCGCCCAGGTCCTCGACCTTCCGCATCAGCTCCAGCGCCGCCGCCTCCACGTCGTCGGTCATCCGCTCCACGGCGTACGACCCGGCGAAGGGGTCGACCGTCGCGGTCACGTCCGTCTCGTACGCGAGCACCTGCTGCGTCCGCAGGGCCAGGCGCGCGCTCTTGTCGGTGGGCAGCGCGATCGCCTCGTCGAAGGAGTTGGTGTGCAGGGACTGGGTGCCGCCGAGGACCGCCCCGAGCGCCTGGACGGCCACCCGGACGAGGTTCACCTCGGGCTGCTGGGCCGTCAGCTGCACGCCGGCCGTCTGCGTGTGGAAGCGCAGCATCAGCGACCTGGGGTCGCGCGCGCCGAACTCGTCCCGCATCAGCCGCGCCCACATGCGGCGCGCGGCACGGAACTTGGCGACCTCCTCCAGCAGCGTCGTACGGGCCACGAAGAAGAAGGAGAGCCTCGGCGCGAAGTCGTCGACGTCCATGCCGGCCGCGACCGCCGTGCGGACGTACTCGACGCCGTCGGCGAGGGTGAAGGCGATCTCCTGCGCGGGCGAGGCTCCCGCCTCGGCCATGTGGTAGCCGGAGATGGAGATGGTGTTCCACCGGGGGATCTCGGCCCGGCAGTACCTGAACGTGTCGGCGACCAGGCGCAGCGAGGGCCCCGGCGGGAAGATGTACGTCCCGCGCGCGATGTACTCCTTGAGCGCGTCGTTCTGGATCGTGCCGGTGAGCCGGTCGCCGCCCACGCCCTGTTCCTCGGCGACCAGTTGGTAGAGCAGGAGCAGCAGGGCGGCCGGGGCGTTGATCGTCATCGACGTGGAGACCCGGTCCAGCGGGATCCCGTCGAACAGGACCCGCATGTCGTCGAGGGAGTCGACGGCGACGCCGACCTTGCCGACCTCGCCGTGCGCGAGCGGGGCGTCGGAGTCGTGGCCCATCTGGGTGGGCAGGTCGAAGGCGACGGACAGGCCGGTCGTGCCGTGCGCGATGAGCTGCTTGTAGCGGGCGTTGGACTCGGCGGCCGTGCCGAAGCCGGCGTACTGGCGCATCGTCCAGGGCCGCCCGGTGTACATCGTCGGGTACACGCCCCGCGTGTAGGGGTACGAGCCCGGCTCGCCCAGTCTCTCCGCCGGGTCCCAGCCGCTCGTGAGGCTGTCCGGCCCGTACACCGGCTCGATGGGAAGCCCTGATTCCGACTCGCGTGCCATGGGGTGACACCTTCCGCCGCACTGTCACGCCTTCGGTCCCAACAATGCCGGGCCGTTCGCGCGTCGTCATCCGCGGGGAACAACTCCGTGGACCATTCAGGGACCGAGGACGGACGACGGTGAGACGACGGGGGTCGCGAGTGCGTAGTACGGGCATGACGGCAATGACGGACGCCGCGGGCTCCAGGGGCTTCACCGGCTCCAGGGGCTTCACGGGCAGGCGCGGCCGGGTGAGAGCGGTCGCCGCCGCGGTGGGTGCGGCGGCTCTGGTGACGGTGTGCGGCTGCACGGTGCAGCCCTCCCCCGGCGACCCCAAGGGGCGGGCGCCGGTCCACGTGCGCGTCAGCCCGGGGGCGGGCGACGTCTCGGGCGCTCCCGCTCCGACGGCGACCCCGGCCGACGAGGGCCCCGGGACGTCGTCGCCCACGCAGAGGCCCACGCCCACGGCCTCGGCGGCGGCCACGCCTCCCGCCGTCCTGTGGTCGCGCGGGGCCTACGGGCGGGACGTGCGCGAGCTCCAGGCGCGGCTGCGGCAGGTCGACTGGCTGCACGACGGGCCGACGGGGACGTACGACGGCGCGACCGCGGAGGCCGTGAAGGGGTTCCAGGGCAAGCGCGGGCTGCCGCGCACGGGGCAGACGGACACCGTGACCTGGCAGCGGCTGCTGGCCATGACCCACGAGCCGGGCCGCTGGGAGCTGTATCTGCTGGGCGGCCAGCCCGCCGCCGCGCCCGATCCCCGGTGCCTGACCGGGCGGGTGATCTGCGTGGACAAGACCAGCCGGACGCTGCGCTGGATGATCGACGGGCGGACCGTGTCGACGATGTCGGTGCGATTCGGCTCGCAGTACACGCCCACCCGTGAAGGTGTGTTCCAGGTCTACTGGAAGTCCCGCCACCATGTGTCCACGCTCTACGATTCGCCGATGCCGTACGCGATGTTCTTCAGCGGCGGCCAGGCGGTGCACTACTCGTCCGACTTCGCGATGCGGGGATACGCGGGCGCGTCGCACGGCTGTGTCAACGTCCGGGACGAGGGGGCGATCGCGAAGCTGTTCGCGCAGGTGAGGAACGGCGACAAGGTCGTCGTCTCCTGGTGAGGCGACGGTGAGACGTCCGGGGGACGTCCCGGGGGCGCGGGCGGGACCGGGGGAACGTGTCCCGCCCGCGCCGGGTGCACGAAGCCGTAGGTACGGGGGGAACCCCGGCTCCGTGCGAGGCCGATGACCAGTCGGCTCACTTCTCACTGCGCCGGGCCCGGCAAAAACGTCACACCTGAGCCGGAGAATTTTCGACGGCGGGAGAAACCCCAGGTCAGAGGGGCTCGCTAGTCGCCGTCGCCGCTCGCGCCGCCGTCGCCGTCCTCGTCGCCGTGGCCGCCGTCCGCGCCCTTGTCGCGCTTCTGGCCCCTGCCCCGGTCGTGGCCGTGATCAGGGCCGTGGCCGTCGCCGAGGCCGGCCTTGCCGCCGCCCCAGCCTGTGCCCTCGCCGCCGCCGGGGCCGCCGTACCGCCCGCCCCAGCCGTTCTGGCCGTGGCCACCGGTCCCACCCCGGACGCCGGGCTTCCCCGTGCCGGCGCTGGTGCCGGTGCCGGTGCCGGTGCCGGACGGGCCGTCGGGCGCGGTGAGGACGTGCGCGCAGTACACCGGCACGCGCCGGACGCCGCCCGCGGCGCTCTCCAGGGAGCGGCGGCGCTGCTGGTTCAGGGTCTTGCCGTCCCGCAGGTCCCGGCAGGCCGCGGGCACGCCGCTCGGCCAGGCGCGGCGGTTCCCGACACCGGGACCGCCGCCGTCGCCCTTGGCCTTGCCGCCGGCGCTCGGGGAGGCCGGGCCGCCGCTCGCCGTGCCGCCCGGGGTGCCCGGGCCGGCCTGGCCACCGTCGCCCGCGCCCGGCGCGGGTGAGGGGGACGGCGGAGGCGACGGGGAGTCGAGCGGGCTGGGAGGTCCAGGTGTGGCGGCGGCGGAGACGGAGGTGACGGGGGCGGGCTCGGCGGCGTGGAAAGGGGCGGGGAACCCGCCGACACCGGTCGCGGCCGCCACCCCGCCCGCCATGCCGACGGCCAGGGCGGCCGCCGCGCCCAGGCGCACGGACCGGCCCCGGCGCGACCGCGTCCGCTCGGGCCGCCCCGCGCCGATCCGCACCACCTGGGCGTCCGCCCCCTCGTCAGGCGCGGGCGCGCCCTGTGCGCCGGAGGCGTCGCCCCGGTCGGCCCGGGCCGCGCGGAACGCGAGCACCGCCGGGTCGGCGGCGGGGTCGCGGGAGTCGACGTAGGCGGTGGTGGGTGTGGTGCGGTCCGCGTGGATCTTGCGGAAGGCCGCCAGGGCCGACGCCTCGCCGGGGAGTTCCTCGTCCGGGGGGACCGGCGGGTCGGCGAGGGCGGCCAGGGCGTTCAGGGTGCGCGCGAGGCGTTCGGCCTCGTCACGGTGGGCGGGGGCGACAGCGTTGTCCGGCGTGTCCCCGTCCAGCAGCCGGTCCGCCGTACGGCCGTCCAGCCACCGGCCGGGCCGCCGGCGTGCGGCGGGGTCGCCGGAGGGCTCGTCGTCCCCCGGGTGGGCACAGCGCTCGTCGGCCATCACATGTCCTTCTGCGTCCGTGCGTACGCATGCGTCACACCGGCGGACGTCGTCACCGCGCGGGAGCGCGTCGCGCGTTGGGGCGGCAGCGCGTCGAGGACGCCGGCCGTCTCGGGGTCGTCGCCGAGCAGCTCGGCGAGCTTCTTCAGCCCCCGGTGGGCGGCGGTGCGCACCGCGCCGGGCCGTTTGCCGAGGGTCTCGGCGGCGGTCTTGGCGTCGAGGCCCACGACGACCCGCAGGACGACGGCCTCGGCCTGGTCCTGCGGCAGCCGGGCGATGAGGTCGAGCGTGCGGCCGGTGGCGAGGGCCTCGATGGCCTCGCCGGCGGTGTCGGACTCGGCGGGCCGGCCGGTCAGCTCCGCCTCGTCGCCGCCGACGGCGGGCCGCCGGCCGCGCATGCGGATGTGGTCGAGGGCGCGGTTGCGGGCTATCCGGGCGGCCCAGCCGCGGAACCGGTCGGCGTCCCCGCTGAAGCGTTCGAGGTCGCGGGCGATCTGGAGCCAGGCCTCGGAGGTGACGTCCTCCGCTTCGAGGTCGCCGACGAGTGAGCGGACATAGCCGAGGAGCCGAGGGTGCACCGCGCGGTACACAGCACGGAACCCGGTCTCGTCCCCGCGCTGTGCCGCGAGCACCGCGGCGGTCAGCTCCGCGTCGTCCCCCACGTCGTGGTTCCTCGATTGATGATGGCGGTCTCACCGATCCACGGATGGTCCGCGACTGGTCCGCGGGTGATCGCGGTGTTCCGGCCGCTCCGCCGTCCGGCGCGAAAGGCACGTTACGACCTGAAACCGCCGGTCGTCCATGTCCGTACAAAATGCAACCGAGTCGTGACGCGGGGGCTCGCCTCCGGAGTGACAAAAAACGCACTCCCGGCGCTGAGGAGAGTACGGGCCGCCGCGCGGCCCGTGCCGCGCGGCGGTCGGGGCCTCTCCTGTGGGGGGTGGCGGCCCCGGCCGTCGTCGCATCTTGAAGCCCGGGCGCTGAGGGAATCGTCCGGGCTCATTCGGCTCTGATGTCGTCCACGTAGACGACTCCCTTGGTCGCCGCGTCGTTTCCGTGGCCGAGGTACAGGTTGAACGCGGTCACTTTGGCGAGACGGGCCGCGTCGAGCACGGCGCCGGCGTGTTCGGTGTCCCAGGGGGCGGGCTCGAACGCGCTGAACGGCACCCTGACCTGCTTCCCGCTCGTGTCGCTCAGCGAGACCCTGTACTCGAAGTAGGCGCCGCCGGTGACGATCTGGAGCGCGGCCCCGTTTCCGGAACCGTCGCCCTGCAGCCACAGGGCCATGGTGGTGAAGGCCGACCAGTCGGCGTCGACCGGCTTGCCGATGCCGGTGTACTCGGCGCCGGTGAAGTCGTAGGCGTAGGCCAGCCCGTGGGAGCCCGAGGACTTGTGCTCGGCCGTCAGCGTGGTGGTGTTGGCGTTGACATGGCTGTACGCCTCGCTCAGGCTGACGTCGTCACCGGCGTACCCCTCGAAGTCGTCGACCCATCCGGCCGGCAGGGACACGGCCTCGCCGAGGAAGACCAGGGACGAGTCGGTGAACGTCCTGCCTCCCACCCGCGCGCTCACCTTCACGGTCACCGAGCGGTTGTCCGGCCACGCCGGGGAGATCGGCCAGACGCCCGACCAGAAGCCGTCGGCGTCGAGGCGCAGCGGCCGGGCGGGGCCGTCGTTCACGGAGTAGGTGACCCGGCTCGCCTTCCCGGAGGTGACCCGCACCCGGACGGTCGTCCGGGGGACCGTCACGCGCTGCCGGTCCGTGGGGGTCACGAGGTGCAGGACCGGGGCGTTCCTGGTGGCCGTGGTCCGGAGGGAGAACACAGCGCCCAGGTCGGCGGCGAACACCGTGTACGGGTCCTGGTGGTACCTGAGGAAATCGGGCAGCAGGGGCCGGCCCGGGTAGGGGACGTAAGCGCGGTTGGCGCCGCCGAAGTTGGCCCAGGTGAGCATGAAGGTCGCCTGCCGGGCCTGCGGGTCCGCCTTGACGGCCGCCAGGAGCCGGGTGAACCAGCCCGGGTCGCGGTTCTCGGTGCCGCTCTCCCCGAACTCGGAGTAGGCGGGCACCTTGCCCCGTTCGTCGGCCAGCCGGACCACCGTCGCCAGATCCCTCACCAGACCGTCCAGCCAGGCCGTCGAGCCCGCTGACTCGTCGTAGGCGTCGTAGCCGAGGACGTCGACGAACTCGTCGCCCGGGTAGGTCTTGAGGTAGCCCGCCGGGTCGCCTCCGAAGCCGGAGTTGGGCGAGTAGGCGTAGAGCAGGTTGCGGACGCGCCGGGTGTCGCGCAGGTACTCGACGGTGTAGCGGTACACCTCGACGAACTCGGCGGACGAGGTGTGGCCCGCGCCCCACCAGAACCAGTCGCCGTTGTTCTCGTGGAAGGGTCGGAAGATCACCGGGATCAGGGTGCCGTCCGGCCGCCGCGCACCCTTGACCGCCGCCGCGACGCGGTCGAGGAAGGCGTTGAACTCGGCGTGCCTCGCACCGCCGGGGAGGATCTGGGCGACCACCCGGCCCGAGGTGTCGTAGAAGTCCCCGCCGGTGACGAAGTTCGGCATGTGGGCGCTGAGGGTGTTGATCCCGCCCCGTGCGTCGGCCTGCCGGATGCACCGGCTGAGCGCGGCGATGTTCTCGGCCTCGGTCGCGTCCGTGCTGCCGGGGCGTTCGCGGCCGTCGAGGATGAGGGTGTCCCAGCCGAAGACCGCGGGGTGGTCGCCCACCGCCGCCAGGGTGTCGGACGCCTTGCCGTCGGGGGCGGTGAAGGTGAAGCCGTAGGTGAGGTCGTGCTGGTGACCGAACAGGATGCCCCTGCCCTGCTGCCTCTTCAGATACGCGAAGAGTGACCGGGTGGCGGGGGTCGCCTCGTCGTCGACGATCCGGACCGGCGTCGCCGTGCCGGCGGGCGCCGCAGAGGGGGCGGCGGCCGCCGACGACCGGGTGCCGGCCGTCATGGCGACCGCGGTGCCGATGACGAGGAACGTGCGGCGGTTCAGCGGCGAGTCGGTCATGTACGTCTCCTTTGACGTGGCGATTCCTCGTGCCGGAAGGGCAGCGTGCGTAAGGGGCGGCTCGCTTCGAGCCGTGAACCGGCCTGGCGGGTCGCGCGGACAAGTGGCCTGTCCCCGGCCTCACTTGCCGGCGCCGCGTGCGAACCCGTTGTAGATGTAGCGCTGGAGGAAGAGGAAGACGACGAGCGTCGGCACGATGACGAGGATCGCGCCGGCCGAGATGGCCTCCCAGTGGGCGCCGAAGGGGCCCTTGAAGCGGAACAGGGCGGTGGACATCGTGCCGAGGTCCTCGGAGGGCATGTAGAGGAACGGGATGTAGAAGTCGTTGTAGACCGTGATGCCCTTGATGATGACGACGGTGGCGATCGCCGGCTTGAGCAGCGGGAAGATGATCCGCCAGTAGACGGTGAGCGCGTTGGCGCCGTCGAGCCGGGCGGCCTCGTCGAGGGAGACGGGGATGGAGCGGATGAACTGCAGGAAGATGTAGATGGACACGATGTCGGTGCCCATGTACAGCAGGATCGGCGCCCACCGGGTGTCGAAGAGACCGAAGCTGTTGACCACCTGGAAGGTGGCCACCTGCGTGGTCACGCCCGGTACCAGGGTGGCGACCAGGAACAGCCCCATGACCGGCTTCCTGCCCCGGAAGCGGAAGCGGTCGACGGCGTACGCGGTCATCGAGCCGATGATCACGGTGCCGGTGATGGAGAACAGCAGGATGAAGGCGGTGTTCCCGAACGCCGACAGCATCTGGCCGTCCCGGAAGGCCGTGGCGTAGTTGGAGAAGTTCAGCCAGTCGCCCGGCGGTCGGAAGGCGCCGCCGCCGTCCGTCGCCTCTTTCGCCGTCTTCAGCGAGGTGAGGAAGACGACGGCCAGGGGGACCAGGACCACCAGCGAGGCCAGGACCAGGGACAGATGGATGAGGACCGAGGCGATGCCCCGGGGACGGCGGCCGTCCACGGCGTCGGTGGTCATACGAGGTCGACCCTCTCGTCGGGCACGAGGCGGCGCTGGATCCAGGTGATCAGCAGGACGATCAGGAGCAGGACGACGGCGGCGGCGGAGGCCAGGCCCGTCTTGTTGAACTGGAACGCGAGCTTCACCGTCTGCATGACGAAGGTCATGGTGCCGGTGGCGCCGCCGGTCATGATGTAGGGGATCTCGAACACCGACAGCGACCCGGACACGGCGAGGATCACGCTCAGGCTGACCACGGGCCGGATGCTCGGCAGGATCAGGTACCTGAACTGGTGCCACCGGGTGGCGCCGTCGAGTTGGGCCGCCTCGTACAGCTCACCCGGGACGGACTGGATCGCCCCCAGGAAGAGCACGAAGTTCAGGCCGGTGAAACGCCAGACGGACACGCCCGCCAGGGAGACGTTCGCGGACGTCGGTGTGCCGAGCCAGGCGCGGTCGGCGCCCACGCCGAACCAGGACAGCACCGAGTCGAGGGTGCCGCCGTCCTGGAAGAAGTACAGGAAGACGAACCCGATGGCGACACCGTTGATGAGGTACGGGAAGAACAGGATGCCCTTGAAGAGGTTGCGCAGGCGCACGTCGAAGCTGAGGACGGTCGCGAAGTACAGGGCGACGACGATCTGCACGGCGGACGCGGCCAGGTAGTACAGGCTGACGAGGAACACCCGGAACAGCTCGGGCCGGGTGAACAGCTCGACGTAGTTGTCGGTCCCGGTGAGGTGGATCTCGGGGCTGACGCCGTCCCAGTCGGTGAAGCTGTAGTAGACCATGTTCGCCACGGGCACGTAGGTGAACGTGATCAGCAGGGTCAGCGGTGCCAGCAGGAACAGCCACGGGGTCGCCCCGCGCAGCACCCCCCGGCCGGAGGGGGAACCGCTCGCCGCCGTAGGGGCGTCGGCGCCCTCCTTGTCCACGCGCGCGGTGGACGTGTGAACGGTGTGGGTCATGTCGGCCTTTCGGTCGTCCACTTGACGCGGTCGGCGGCCGGGGCCGGCCGGAAGGCACGCGGCCCCGGGCCCGGGTGTCGCTCCCCGTCAGCTGCCCGCGGACTTCGCAGCCCGGCTCCACTTCTCGTCCAGGTCGGCGAAGTAGTCCTTCAGGCTTCCGCCCTGGACGCCTCGCGCCATGTCGACGAGCTTCTGCCGGTAGTCGGGCTTGGCCAGACCGATCTCGGCCGCGTTGTCGATGGCGTTGACCTGGCTGCTCCTGGCCTCGGAGCGCTCCAGCATGCTGACACCGTTGTCCTGGAACGGCTTCAGGGTGGCCGGCAGGGCACCGGACTTGAGCGTCGGGATCGAGCCCTCGTTCTGCGCGAAGCCGGACTTGTCGGTGAACCAGTCGACCCACGCCCGGGCGGCGGGCTTGTTCTTGGAGTGGATGCTCACCGCGTCCTGGTAGTCGGAGGAGAGCATGCTGCAGAACTTGCCGTTCGTCTGCGCGGGGAACGGCATGAAGCCGATGTCGTCGGGGTTCGTCCCGGCCGTCCTCGCCGCGTTCTGCATCTGGCTGATGGCCCAGGAGCCGAGCTGCATGGTGGCGATCTCACCGCGGGCGATCATGCCCTTGGAGTTCTCCCAGTTGGTGGTGGTGGGGTCCTTCTCGATGAGCTTCTCGTGGACGACGTCGTAGAGCAGGGTGTCGATGACGTTGAGGTCGCCGCCCGCGGCCCAGGGGGCGGTGGAGGTCGCCAGCTTGTCGTTGGCCCGCGCGTCGCAGGTGACCGAGCCGATGCTCGCGGTGCCGGCGGTCACCGGCCACTGGTCCTTGAAGTTGGTGTAGTACGGCACCGCGCCGGTCTTGGCCTTGACGGCCCTGAGGCCGGCCAGGAACTGCTCCGGGCTGGTGGGCCAGGAGGTGATGCCGGCCTTCTTCCAGACGGCCTTGTTGTAGACGAAGCCGTCGGAGTTGCCCACGGTGGCGAGGCCGTAGACCTTGCCGTCGACGTTCGCCTTGTCGGTGAAGCGGTACTTCCTGCTCAGCTCGGTGGCGCTGCCCAGGGAGGCGAAGAACGAGGGGTAGTCCTTCTTCGCTATCGCGTTGGGGATCATCAGCACGTCACCGTAGTTGGCGGTGTTCATGCGGATCTTGACTTCGCCCTCGTAGTCGGTGAGGGCGTCGAACTTCACCGTCACCTCGGGATAGACCTTGTTGAACTCGGCGGCGTACTTCTTCAGGGTCCCGTTCTGCACCAGGTCCGTACGGTGCGTCAGGACGGTGATGGTGCCGGACACGCTGCCCGGGTCCGACGCCGCGGCGGCCGACTCGCCCTTCGGTGCCGCCGCTCCCGTGCATCCCGTCGCGGTGACCGCCGTGACGGCGATCAGCGCGGCGGCAGTTAACGCTTTCCTCCCCATACGCCCAGCTCCCTCCAGTGTGCGGCTCTGACCCTCCTTCGGGCTGTCGGCACTATGGCACCGCTGAATTGAACCGGTAAAGCTCAAGAGACAAAATCGTTACCCCGACCCCGGACGGTCGACGATTACACCGGGGCTATATCAAGGTAAAACTCGCCATAAGCCGCACACAGGGCGGAGCTATACCGGTTTATGGACATCGCTTGCCCGGACGGTTAGGTTGGCCTGCGCCGCGACCAAGACCGACCTCCGTGAGGGGAGCCGCACATGAAGGACGTCACCCTGCTCAGCGACGGGTGGGGGCTGTGCCACGGGGACGAGGTGCTGCCCGCCCGGGTGCCGGGCTGCGTGCACGCCGATCTCCTGGACGCGGGGCTCATCCCGGACCCCTTCATCGGCGCCCACGAGCACGAGGTGGCCTGGGTCGGCGACCGCGCCTGGACGTACACCGCCCGGCTCACCGCCGAGAGCGCCCACGAGCGGACGGACCTGGTCTTCGACGGCCTCGACACCGCGACCGAGATCACCCTGGACGGCGAGGTGCTCGGCCGCACCCGCAACATGCACCGCTCGTACCGGTTCGACGTCACCGGCCGCGGCGGCGAGCTCCGGGTGCTCTTCGCCCCGGCCCGCGAGGAGGCGGAGGCGGTGCGCAAGGCGGTCGGCGACCGGCCCAACGTCTATCCCGAACCGTCCCAGTACATCCGCAAGATGGCCTGCGCCTTCGGCTGGGACTGGGGCCCCACCGTCGTCACCGCCGGAATGTGGCGGACGGTCCGCCTGGAGCACTGGTCGACCGCGCGGATCTCCCAGGTCCGGCCCGCGGTCACGGTCGCCGGGACACACGGACGGGTGGAGGTCCATCTCACCGTGGAGCGCACCGCCACCGGCGCCGGGCTGCCGCTGACCGCGCGGGCCTCGGTGGCCGGCGTCGACACCGAAGTCGCCGTCGAGGGCACGGAGGCGACGCTCGTCCTGGACGTTCCCGAGCCGGAGCTGTGGTGGCCGCGCGGGCTGGGCGAGCAGCCGCTCCACGACCTGACGGTCACCCTCGCCCACGGTGACGGCGCGCTGGACACCTGGCGGCGCCGGATCGGCTTCCGCACGATCGAACTCGACCGCACCGCCGACGAGCACGGCACCGGCTTCACCCTCGTCGTCAACGGCGTGCGCCTCTTCACCCGCGGCGTGAACTGGATCCCCGACGACGTCCTGCCCTCCCGCGTCACCCCCGAGCGCTACCGCCACCGCCTCACCCAGGCCGCTGACGCGAACGTCGACCTCGTCCGCGTCTGGGGCGGCGGCATCTACGAGGACGAGGCCTTCTACGACGCCTGCGACGAACTCGGCCTGATGGTGTGGCAGGACTTCCTGTTCGCCTGCTCCGCCTACCCCGAGGAGCAGCCGCTGCGCGGCGAGGTGGAGGCCGAGGCGCGGGAGAACGTCGTACGTCTCATGCCGCACCCCTCGCTGGTGGTGTGGAACGGCAACAACGAGAACCTGTGGGGCTTCCGGGACTGGGGGTGGGAGCCCGAACTCGCCGGGGACTCCTGGGGCGAGGGGTACTACCTGGGCCTGCTGCCGCGGGTCGTGGCCGAGCTGGACCCGACCCGGCCGTACACGGCGGGCAGCCCCTGGTCCGGCTCCTGGGACCACCACCCCAACGACCCGGCGCACGGCACCCACCACTCCTGGGAGGTGTGGAACCGCCGCGACTTCGCCGAGTACCGCGACAGCGTGCCCCGGTTCGTCGCCGAGTTCGGCTGGCAGGCGCCGCCCGCCCTGGCCACCCTGCGCCGCGCCCTGCCGGGCGAGGACCTGGCGCCCGACTCGCCCGGCATGCTGCACCACCAGAAGGCCGAGGACGGCAACGGCAAGCTGAACCGCGGGGTGGCACGCCACTTCGCGCTCCCCGAGGGCGACTTCGACCGCTGGCACTACCTGACCCAGGTGGTCCAGGCACGGGCGATCGCCGCGGGCGTCGAGCACTGGCGCTCCCACTGGCCCCGCTGCGCGGGCACGATCGTGTGGCAGCTCAACGACTGCTGGCCGGTCAGTTCCTGGTCCGCCGTCGACGGGGACGGCCGGCTCAAGCCGCTCCACCACGAGCTGCGGCGCCTGTACGCCGACCGGCTGCTCACCCTCCAGCCCGCCCCGGAGGGGGTCGTGCTCGGGCTGGTCAACCAGTCGGCCGCCCCGTGGCGGGCGGAGGTCACCGTCCGCCGGATCACCGCCGACGGAAGCGTGTCGGCCCGGGTGCCGCTCACCGTGGAGGTGGCCGCGCGTGACGCCGTCCGGACACCGCTGGCCGTGGACGCGCTGGGCGTCACCGGGGAGGGAGAGTTCCTGGTCGCGGACGTGGAGGGGCTGCGCGCCGTGCACTTCCCCGTGCCGGACCGCGCCTTCCCCTACCCGCGTCCCCGGTTCGACGTGCGCGTGGAACCGGTCGCCGGCGCTGCGGATACAGTCGACGTCGTGGTCACAGCGCACACCCTCGTACGGGACCTCCTCCTGCAACCCGACCGCCTCGCCCCCGACGCGACGGCCGACACAGGTCTCGTCACCCTGCTTCCCGGCGAGCGGGCCAGGATCCGGGTGGGCGGCTGGCCCGAGCCTGATGCCTCGGCGGCCCGGGCGGCCGTCTTCTGCGTGGAACCGACGTGAGCGCAGCACCTCCCCGGCGCGTCACCATCAAGGACGTGGCGGCCCGGGCCGGCGTGTCGAAGGGAGCGGTGTCGCTCGCCTTCAACGACAGGCCCGGCGTGTCCGACGCCACCCGTGACCGCATCTTCCAGGCGGCCCGGGACCTGGGCTGGGCCCCCAACGTCCGCGCCCGCGGCCTGTCGTCCGGGGCCAGGGTCGACACCATCGGCCTCGCCATCTGCCGGCCGGCCCGGCTGCTCGGCCTCGAGCCGTTCTACATGGAGTTCATCTCCGGGGTGGAGAGCGTGCTGGCCGAGCGGTCCTGCTCGCTCCTGCTGCACCTGGTGCGGGACGTGGAAGAGGAGATCGCGCTCCAGCAGCGGTGGTGGCAGGGCCGGCAGGTCGGCGGGTCGATCCTGGTCGACTTCCGTGAGAACGACCCCCGCGTGCCCGCGCTGCGGGCCATCGGGCTCCCCGCGGTGGCGGTCGGCCACCCGTCGCTGACGGGCGGTTTCACCTCGGTGTGGACGGACGACGCCACCGCGGCCACGGAGGCCGTGCGCTATCTCGCGGCGCTCGGCCATCGCCGCATCGCCCGGGTCGGCGGGCCCGCCGGACTCGGGCACAGCGCCATCCGCGCGAAGGCGTTCACCGAGGCCACGCGCGAACTGGGCCTCGCCGACGATCTTCAGATCGCCACCGGTTACGAGGGCGAGGAGGGGGCCCGCGCCACCCGTTCCCTGCTGCTCATGGCCGAGCGGCCCACGGCCGTCCTCTACGACAACGACATCATGGCCGTCGCCGGGACCGCCGTCGCCGCGGAACTGGGCCTGTCGGTGCCGCGTGACCTCTCCCTGCTCGCCTGGGACGACTCCCAGTTGTGCCGGCTGACCCACCCGCCGCTGTCCGCGATGAGCCACGACGTGCACGGGTTCGGCGCGGACGTCGCCCGGACCCTGTTCGCGGTCATCGACGACGAGGAAGCCCCATCCCACCAGGTCGCCACCCCTTCGCTCACGCCCCGCGGCTCGACGGCGCCGCCGCAGGGCCAGGGCGTGTCCCGAAAGTAGCGTCGTCGTCCGACCTGGCCTCGGGCGGCCTCGAAGCACTCCTCGATGCTCCAGCGGACAACACGTACGACCGTCGGAACCGGCCGCCGCTACCAGCGGTCGGCCCACCCCGTCCAGGGGGCCGGCTCCCGGCTCGCCGCTCGGGCCGGCGGCACCGCGCAAGCACCTGCCTGCCGGAGTGATCATGGGGCGGCGCACGCCGTGTACGGCGTGTTCGGCAGCGACTGCGTCGACACGACGGTGAACACCTATCTGGCCACCGGCCGCCTGCCGTCCACCGACGTCACCTGCGCCCGGTCCGCCGGCTGAGTGGCGCGGGCCGGCGTCCACGGCGAGCACAGGGGTGGGTGATCCCAGGGCCGGACCCCGCGGCTGCGGCGTGATCCGCCGGCAGCCCCAGGTGACGTCACCTCGGCGAGGCGGGGCCGCCGGTGGTCGCGTCCCGGCACAGCAGGCGCAGCGAGCCGTGTCCTGCGAAGCAGCGGTGGGCCTCGTCGATCGGGTCCCAGAGGCGGCCGTCGGGCGTGCGGACCCAGTGGTCGCCGCCCGTCGCCCACCACTCCCCGCCCGTCTCACGGGCGAGCACCTCGCCCGCGTACGAGCCGAGCCCGCGCAGCACGCCGTCCACGGCGGCGTACGGCGTGCCCTCGCGCCGCAGGTCCTCGATGAGCCGGTCGACGCGCCACAGGCTCCGCGCCGAGTAGTCGAGCCGCAACCGCGCGCCCTCGCGCAGGGTGGCCACGGCGTCGGACGCCCACCGCACGGGTTTCGCGGCGGCGTGGGGGCGTCCCTCGGGGGCTTGCGGGGTCTGCGGGAAGGCTGTCGTCGTGCTGGTCATACCAGCGATCATGTGCGGAAGGGGCCGCGTTCGTCACCGGGTCGAGCGCCCGGACGCGGGTGTTTTCCCGGACCGGTGCAGGACCACCCCGCCTCCCCCGCAGCACGCCCACACGACGCCCATAGGCAGCGCGTGCCTCGGGAAACCTCAGCCCGCGGCGCGGGCCCGGCGGGAGATCGCGGCGCGCAGGACGCGGCGGCCCTCCGTGGTGAGGCCCAGGGCCTGCCGCAGGCCGCCCGCGCCGTGTGCGGCGAGGACCTCCAGGACGGTGAGCTGGCGGCGCAGCTCGGCGGCGGCGAGCGGGGGCATGCCCTCGGTGTCGCCGGCGCGGCGCGCGTCGAGCGGGGTCGGGTCGTCGGCCGGGTCGAGGAGCCGGTGGATGCCGAGGGAGGCGACCGAGCAGGCCTCGGCCCACTCCCGCAGCGCGGCGGCGGAGCGCCCGGCGGGAGCCGTGTCGAGCATGCGCCGCGCCAGCCGCACGGGCTCGTCGCCGGAGTCCGCGTCGGAGCCGGAGTCCAGTTTCGCCCGCACCTGCTCGACCAGCGCGCCCCAGCCCGCCGGGTCGGAGTCGTCGGTGAGGTTCGCCCACAGCGGGCGCAGGATCTCGTCGTCGCCGCCCAGCAGCGGCACGCACCGATCCAAACAAGCCAGTCCGCTCGCCGCCAGGCCGCGATCGTCCGCCGTGGCGATGAGGTCCACCACGCTCATGCACGCCTCCCTCCCCCGGGCTCATCCTTACGGAGCCCGCAGTTCCCCTCACTGCGTGCGACAGTCAGGGAGTGTCAAAGGGTGCACGGCAAAACGGATCAACGCAAGGATTCAGCCACGATCACCCTGCGCCGATCCGCTGAGGCCCCGTCAGCCCAGCCGGTTCGCCAGCGCCTTGAACTGGGTCCAGGACAGCTTCGGCGCGCCCGGGTCCCACAGCTTCTGGACGGTCGCCCGCAGCGGCATCCGGATGCCGGCCGCGACCTGGTCCTGCGTCTGGGAGTTCGCGAGGTCGCACCAGACGGCGAAGGTCCCGCCGAGTATCCGGCCGTCGTACTTCGCGGGCACCGCCGTGCTGCCGCGCAGCACCCGCGGGGTCCACTGCTCGTAGATCCGCTGCCCCGTCGGGTAGACGAAGGTCTGGGGCTCGCCGAGGACGTAGTACAGGTACTCGTCGTTGTAGTTGATCACCTTGCGGCCGGTGCTCAGGTAGGCGAGGGGCTGCCGGGCGCCGATCTCCTTGCCGGTCCAGTAGGCGGCCTCCAGGTCGCCGGCGGCCTTCACCGTCGTCTGCCGGAAGAAGCCGTCGTTCCACACCCGCATGGTCCGGTCGTGGGCGCGGACGGTGTCGGCGCGGGCGTTCAGCCAGCCGGTGGCGAGGTCGGCGACCCCCGCGCCGGGGCCGTAGGCCTTGCGGGCGGCGGCGGCGAGCTGCGGGTAGGAGGCCTCGGGGTCGGACACGGTCAGGGCCTGGTACTCGTCACCGCCGAGGTGCCACTGCGCTCCCGGGAACAGTCCGGCGAACTCGTTCAGCAGGTCGTCCAGGAGGGCGGCGGAGGCGGGCTTGGAGATGTCGATCGCCCCGCGGGTGGCCGTGCCCCGAACGTTGCGCAGTTGCAGCTCGGGGTGGGCGGCGAGGACCGCGCCCAGATGGCCGGGCGAGTCGATCTCGGGGACGACGGTGATGTGCCGGCTCGCCGCGAGGTCGACGATCCGCTTGACCTGCGCCTTGGTGAGGTGCTTGGCGGAGACGATCTCGGGGTGGGTGTCGGACTGGATCCGGAAGGCCTGGTCGTCGGAGAAGTGCAGCCCGATCTCGTTGTACTTCAGGTCGCCCAGCTCGCGTACCCGGTCCTCGATCCAGTCGGGCGTGAAGTTCTTGCGGGCGATGTCGAGCATGAACCCGCGCCGCGGCTTGGCCGGCTCGTCGCGGACGACGCCCTCGGGGGCCGTGCCGCCGCCGTGCACCTCCTGCTTCAGCGTGCGCGTGCCGTAGAACACCCCTGCGTCGGACGGCCCGCTGACGGTCACCTGCCCGCCCCGCACGGTCATGGTGTACGACTCCGGGTTCGCGCCCGCGCCCTTGTTCCGCGTCAGCCGCAGGTCCCCCGCGCGGGTGTCGCCCCGTACGCCCGCGTACGTCATCTTCAGCTCGCCGGCTATCAGCTTCCCCTCGTCGGCGAGGCCCGCGTCGCCCACCACCACGCGGTGACCGGCGGCCGGACGCCAGCCGGGGCCGCGCTCGGCGGTGTGCGAGCGGACCGCGGGTATGGTCCGCGGCGGCTGCGAGAGCGGGTACGAACGGCTGGGCGACGGGCTCGCGGCCGCCGCGGGGCCGCCTGCGGACCTGCCGCCGGCCGCCTTGCCGCCGCCCGGGGCCGGGCTGTCGCCGCCGGTCCGCCGCGCCGCCGCTCCGGCCGGTGCTCCGTCGTCCCCGTCGCCGGAGGCCCACACGCCCACCCCGGCTCCCAGGACGACGACGAGACCGCCGGCCAACAGGGCCCGCCGCGTCACTTTCTGCGGGTTCTTCTCCGGCGCCCTGCGCCGGTGCCTGTGCCTGCTCACTCCGCCAACCTACGACCCGAGCACGGGTCAAGCGCGCCGAAGGGGTCTACTCCCGATTCCGAAACTCTCCCGTGCGGGTGAAATTCGGGCATCTCTCGGACAGGTCATGACCACTCTCGATAACGTGGTCACACCATTCACAAGATCCCCTGACATCTCACACGTGACGCGAGGACCCACGCTGTCTGCGCACCGTATCTCCCGCCTCCCGGGCGGCGTCGCCATACCGGCGCTCCCCGAGCAGACCCGTATGCCCTCGCCCGCCCTGGACAGGTTCAACGGGGCGCCGGACGACGAGGCCCGCCGCACCCTCCTGACCGTCCTGCACAGCCCGCGCTGGGCCCGCAGCGTCGCGGACCACCGCCCTTACCCCACGTCGGACGCCCTGCTGGCCGCGTCCGACGAGGCGGCGTACGACCTGACCCCGGCCGACCTGGCGGAAGCCCTGGCCGCGGAGGCCCTCCCCGCCCTCCCGGCCGACGCCTACGGAGCCGCCCACACCGCCCTCAGCGCGGCCCACGCCGCCTACGAGTCCCGCTTCGGCCACGCCTTCGTCCTCTACCTCGGCGACACGCCTCCGGCGGAGACCCCCGACCGCATCCTGGAACAGATCCGGTCACGATGGACTAACGATCCGGAGAAGGAGCGGGAGGTGGCGGCAGAGCAACTCCGCCGCCTGGCGAGGCATCGTCTGATGACCCACCTCAGGGGCGCGGGGCTGTAATCGATGTGCGGCTACCACCTCGTGCGCGCGACCAGCAGCCACGGCGCACCCGAAGTCGGCGGATAACCGAACAAACCACCCCCGCCGCCGCCGACGGTTCACCCGAACGCGTGCCACTTTGATCACACCGCGAGACCCCCGCTCAGCGCCGCAGGCACACGTCGCTACGATGCTGGGGGCCGGTGGACCGTACCCGGCCGGGCCCGACCGACAGCACAAGCCGGCAGGCCCCGATACCCCGCTCCCGGAGGGACTT
Source organism: Streptomyces sp. NPDC088254 (assembly GCF_044740925.1). Taxonomy (NCBI): domain Bacteria; kingdom Bacillati; phylum Actinomycetota; class Actinomycetes; order Kitasatosporales; family Streptomycetaceae; genus Streptomyces; species Streptomyces sp. NPDC088254. The sequence goes on from NZ_JBIURQ010000010.1 coordinate 83,601, forward strand.
CCGTGCCGGCTGGAACGCTGTACCGCGGCCGGGAAGGAATGTGGTCCTGGGTGGCTCACCGAGTCACCGGCGTCCTCATCTTCTTCTTCCTGTTCGTACACGTGCTGGACACCGCACTCGTGCGTGTCTCCCCCGAGGACTACGACAAGGTCGTAGCCACGTACAAGACGCCGATCGTGGCCGTGCTGGAGTACGGCCTCGTCGCCGCCATCCTCTTCCACGCGCTGAACGGCCTGCGTGTCATCGCCGTCGACTTCTGGTCGAAGGGCCCGCGCTACCAGAAGCAGATGCTCTGGACCGTCGTGGGCATCTGGGTCGTGCTGATGCTCGGGGCGATCTACCCCGTCCTCGGCCACGCCGCTCGTGAAGTCCTCGGGAGCTGAGACAGATGGCGACCACTGAAACCACCGCTTCCGGCATCGGCCCCGTCGAGGGCGGTTCCGGCTACAGCGTCGACAACCCGGCCCCGCTGATCGAGGCCCCGCGCAAGCGCACCAAGAAGTCCCCGAAGTCGACCCGGGGCAACTTCGAGATGGCCGCGTGGCTGTTCATGCGCCTGTCCGGCGTGGTGCTCGTCGTGCTGGTCATCGGTCACCTGCTCATCCAGCTGGTGCTGGACGGCGGCGTCTCGAAGATCGGCTTCGCCTTCGTGGCCGGCCGCTGGGCGTCCCCGTTCTGGCAGGTCTGGGACCTGCTGATGCTGTGGCTGGCCATGCTGCACGGAGCGAACGGTCTGCGCACGGTCATCAACGACTACGCGGAGCGCGCGAACACCCGGCTGTGGCTCAAGGGCCTGCTCTACACCGCCACGGTGTTCACCATCCTGCTGGGCACGCTGGTGATCTTCACCTTCGACCCGAACATCCGCTAGGCACGGGGCTGCGAGAATCATGAAGATCCACAAGTACGACACCGTCATCGTCGGCGCCGGTGGCGCGGGCATGCGCGCGGCCATCGAGTCGACGAAGCGCAGCCGCACCGCGGTCCTGACGAAGCTCTACCCCACCCGCTCCCACACGGGCGCCGCGCAGGGCGGCATGGCCGCCGCGCTGGCCAACGTGGAGGAGGACAACTGGGAGTGGCACACCTTCGACACGGTCAAGGGCGGTGACTACCTGGTCGACCAGGACGCCGCCGAGATCCTGGCGAAGGAGGCCATCGACTCCGTCCTCGACCTGGAGAAGATGGGCCTGCCGTTCAACCGGACCCCGAACGGCACCATCGACCAGCGCCGCTTCGGCGGCCACAGCCGCAACCACGGCGAGGCCCCGGTCCGCCGCTCCTGCTACGCGGCCGACCGCACCGGTCACATGATCCTCCAGACGCTGTACCAGAACTGCGTCAAGGAGGGCGTGGAGTTCTTCAACGAGTTCTACGTCCTGGACCAGCTGATCACCGAGGTCGACGGCGTCAAGAAGTCGGCCGGCGTCGTGGCGTACGAGCTGGCGACCGGCGAGATCCACATTTTCCAGGCGAAGGCCGTGATCTACGCCTCCGGCGGCACCGGCAAGTTCTTCAAGGTGACGTCGAACGCGCACACCCTGACCGGTGACGGTCAGGCGGCCGTGTACCGGCGCGGGCTGCCGCTGGAGGACATGGAGTTCTTCCAGTTCCACCCGACCGGCATCTGGCGCATGGGCATCCTGCTGACGGAGGGCGCCCGCGGTGAGGGCGGCATCCTGCGCAACAAGGACGGCGAGCGCTTCATGGAGAAGTACGCGCCGGTCATGAAGGACCTCGCGTCCCGTGACGTCGTCTCCCGCTCGATCTACACCGAGATCCGTGAGGGCCGCGGCTGCGGGCCCGAGGGCGACCACGTCTACCTGGACCTCACCCACCTCCCGCCGGAGCAGCTGGACGCCAAGCTGCCCGACATCACCGAGTTCGCGCGGACCTACCTGGGCATCGAGCCGTACACCGACCCGATCCCGATCCAGCCGACCGCGCACTACGCGATGGGCGGCATCCCGACGAACGTCGAGGGCGAGGTGCTGGCGGACAACACCACCGTCGTGCCCGGCCTGTACGCCGCCGGCGAGGTCGCCTGCGTGTCCGTGCACGGCGCCAACCGTCTGGGCACCAACTCGCTGCTGGACATCAACGTCTTCGGGCGCCGTGCCGGCATCGCCGCCGCGGAGTACTCCCAGAAGGCGGAGTTCGTCGAGCTGCCGGAGAACCCGGAGTCCCTGGTCGTCGAGCAGATCGAGCGGCTGCGCAACTCGACCGGCACCGAGCGGGTGGCGGAGCTGCGCCGCGAGCTCCAGGAGACCATGGACGCCAACGTCATGGTGTTCCGCACCGAGCAGACGATCAAGACGGCCGTCGAGAAGATCGGCGAGCTGCGCGAGCGCTACCGGAACGTGGCGATCCAGGACAAGGGCAAGCGGTTCAACACGGACCTGCTGGAGGCCGTCGAGCTGGGCAACCTGCTGGACCTGGCCGAGGTCATGGCGGTGTCGGCGCTGGCCCGCAAGGAGTCCCGCGGCGGTCACTACCGCGAGGACTACCCCAACCGCGACGACGTCAACTTCATGCGTCACACCATGGCGTACCGCGAGGTCGGCGACGACGGCACCGAGACCGTCCGCCTCGACTACAAGCCGGTCGTCCAGACCCGCTACCAGCCGATGGAGCGTAAGTACTGATGGCAACTCCCGTTCTGGACAAGGCCGAGACCCCCGATTCGGCGTCCGCGGCCTCCCCGTACATCACCGTCACCTTCCGGATCCGCCGGTTCAACCCGGAGGTCTCGGCGGAGGCGACCTGGGAAGACTTCCAGCTGGAGATCGACCCCAAGGAGCGCGTCCTCGACGGTCTGCACAAGATCAAGTGGGACGTCGACGGCACGCTGACCTTCCGCCGCTCCTGCGCCCACGGCATCTGCGGCTCGGACGCGATGCGGATCAACGGCAAGAACCGTCTGGCGTGCAAGACGCTGATCAAGGACATCAACCCGGAGAAGCCGATCACGGTCGAGCCCATAAAGGGCCTGACGGTCCTGAAGGACCTCGTGGTCGACATGGAGCCGTTCTTCCAGGCGTACCGCGACGTGATGCCCTTCCTCATCACGAAGGACACCAACGAGCCGACGCGCGAACGCCTGCAGACGGCGGAGGACCGCGAGCGCTTCGACGACACGACGAAGTGCATCCTCTGCGCGGCCTGCACGTCGTCGTGCCCGGTGTTCTGGAACGACGGGCAGTACTTCGGCCCGGCGGCCATCGTCAACGCGCACCGGTTCATCTTCGACTCGCGTGACGAGGCCGGCGAGCAGCGCCTGGAGATCCTCAACGACCGTGACGGCGTGTGGCGTTGCCGCACGACCTTCAACTGCACGGACGCCTGCCCGCGTGGCATCGAGGTCACCAAGGCGATCCAGGAGGTGAAGCGGGCGCTGATCACGCGCCGCTTCTGAGGCTTCCTCGCCCCGTACACGCCGACGGCCCCGCTCCCGGAACGGAGCGGGGCCGTCGGCGTGTACGGCGGCGGGTGTTCAGCCGCGCAGGACGCGGCCCTGCTTGTCGGTGCGGTCGTTGCTGGTGAGGAACAGGATGCCGTCGATCAGCGACCAGAGGCCGAGACCACCGCAGGTGAGGAGCTGGGCGACGCCCACGCCGACGGAGCCGACGTAGAAGCGGCCGATGCCGAAACCGCCCAGGAAGATCTGGAGGATGCCCGCGACGATCTTCGACTTGTCGGAGTACGGACGGCCCAGCGGGTCGACACCGTAGGGGGCGTCAGGGGTGGGGACGGTCATGGAGAAGCTGCTCCTGGATTCACTGTGAACGGGGACGCCAGGAGGAATGCGACGCGACGTGCGGTCGCGTCGGCCGCGCATGACATGCGAGAACGCCCCCCTGTGAAACCTGAGCCTAGAGAGGCCGATGAGGCCGAAGGGAGGGGCGGGGACCGATCGTTCCTGTTCCGTGATCAAAATCGGCCATGTCCGAGCCGAATCGGTCAGAAAGCGTTGCGTACGACGGTCCAGGTCACGGCGAGGCCGAGCACGACGGCCTGGGCGGGGCGGCCGAGCCGGAGCTGCCGGCGCCGGCCGTGCAGGCCCTCCCACATCCACCGCCCCAGCAGCGCGAGGGCGAACGGCGAGGCGAGCAGCAGGGCACGGTTGTCGAGCCAGGCGCGGGCGAGGTCGCCGTGCATCAGGTCGTAGACCATGCGGGTGCCGCCGCAGGCCGGGCAGAGCAGCCCGGTGACGAACCGGAAGGGGCACCGGGGCAGCAGGTGCCCGCCTTCGTGCGGGTCGGTGACGTACAGATAGGCGGAGCCGGCCGCCCCGGCGGCGAGCACCGCGAGGGGCGCCGCCGCCGGGTGCCGCAGGAGGGAGCCGCGCTCCCGGCCCGCCAGTGCCGCGGCAGGCGACGTTCGTCGCGACGGAGCGGACGTCGTCTGTCGCGGCACTGGGTCAGCCACGCAGGATCCGGCCGTCGGAGTCGGTCTTGTCGTTGCTGGTCAGCAGGATGATGCCGTCGATCAGCGCCCAGATGCCGAGCCCGCCGCAGGTGAAGAGCTGGGCGAGGCCGAGGCCGACGTGGCCGATGTAGAACCGGCCGACGCCGAAGCTGCCCAGGAACAGCTGGAGGATGCCGGCGACGATCTTCGACTTGTCGGAGTAGGGCCGCCCGTAGGGGTCGTAGCCGTAGGGGGCGTTGGGGTCACCGGGGTAGCCGCCGCCGGGGGGCGGGTAGCCGCCCGCGCCGGGGTATCCGCCGGGCGGGGGGTAGCCGGGCGGCTGCTGGCCCTGCTGCGGGTACCCGTAGGGGCCGCCGCCCTGCGGATAGCCGTACCCGGGCTGCTGGGGCGGCTGCTGGGGGTACTGCGGCTGTTCGGACAAGGTGATGTCTCCCGGGACCAGATGATCGGATGTACGGCGCAACAGGTGAGTGCAGGTCATCTTGCAGCAGAAAGGGCGACGGTGAGAAGCCGAGCCCGGAGCACCCTCGGGCAATGACCGGTTCGTGACCGCTGCGACCCTATGGTGACGGTATGTCAGATGATGAGTCGTACGAGCTGCTCGGGTTCGACAACGTACTGCTGCCCGTAGGGGATCTCGGTGAGGCCGTGGACTTCTACGAGCGAGCCGGGTTCGCGGTGGCGTACCGGTTCGACGAGGCCGGCATCGCCCTGCTGAGGGTCGGCGGCGAGACGCCCGGCGTCCTGCTGCGCCAGGAGGACGCCCTGGGGCACCGTCCACCGCCATGGGCCTGCCCGCGCCTGTGGCTGGAGGTGCCGGACGCCCGCGCGGCGGCCCTGCGGCTGGCGTCCGCCGGCATCACCCCGCTGGAGGGGCCGGCCTCCGCGGCCACCGGCTGGACCGTGGAGATCTCCGATCCGTGGGGCAACGTCCTGGGCTTCACCGACTACTCCAAGCGCCCCGAACTGGGCCGGGCTTGAGCTCTGGGCAGCGCGTCCACCCGTCCGCGGGGCGGTGCGTCCGGCATCACTCGCTCTGCGGTTGAACACGTTCAGAAAGAGGTCTACAGTCACCTTGCGACAGTGTTTTGAACGCGTTCAGAAAAGGTGGGGAACATGGATCGCACAGTCATCGCGTACGTCATCTACCTGGTGGTCAGCATCGGTCTGACCATCTGGGTGGCCCGGACCCTCAGCCGCAACGGACGGATCTTCCTCGCCGACGTGCTGCACGGGAACGAGAAGCTCGCCGACGCCGTCAACCACCTCCTGGTGGTCGGCTTCTACCTCGTCAACCTCGGTTTCGTCGCCCTGTACCTGAGCGGGGACGAGACCATCGAGGACACCCGCGGCATCTTCGAGGCCCTGTCGACCAAGCTCGGCGTGGTGCTGCTGGTGCTCGGCGTGATGCACCTGGGCAACGTGTACGTGCTCAACCGGATCCGGCGGCGCGGGGTCATGGAGCGCGAGCAGGTCCCGCCGGTCGCCCCGCAGGGCTGGGCCCCCTCGGCCGGGGCGTGAGCGCGGTGACGGCCCACCGCGCCGCCGACGACCGGGACGCCGCCCGCGTCCCGGTCCGCCGGCTCACCGTGCTCTACGACGCCCACTGCGCCCTGTGCTCCTTCGTGCGCGACTGGTTGGCCCGGCAGCCGCAACTGGTCCCGCTGGATCTGGTCCCGGCCGCCTCCCCGGAGGCCGGCGCCCGCTTCCCCTGGCTCGACCACCGGGCCAGCCTGGAGGAGATCACCGTCGTGGGCGACGGCGGCCAGGTCTACCGGGGTTCCGCCGCCTGGATCGTCACCCTGTGGGCCCTGCGCGAGCACCGTCCGCTCGCCCACCGGCTGAGCACCCCCGCCGGGGCGAAGCTCGCCAAGGGCGCGGTCCTGGCCGCCGCCAAGTGGCGCGGGGCGCGGCGGACGGACACCGGCTGGGGCGGCGGCGTGTACCACTCGGCCGACGGCTGGTCCTTCCACCCGCGCGACGGCTGGTCCTACGCCCCGCCCTCCTGTGCCGACGGCGCGTGCGCCGATGACTAGGCTTTCCTTCCGTGTCCGCGAAGAACGAAGGCCCCGCTGAGGGCGCCGCCCCGTCCGAGCCCGCCGAGCCCTTCGAGGGAGCCGAGGGGGCCGAGGGGGCCGCACGGTCCAAGTCCGAGCAGACCCGCGCGCTGATCCTGGAGACCGCGATGCGGCTGTTCCAGGAGCGCGGCTACGACAAGACGACGATGCGGGCCATCGCCCAGGAGGCCGGCGTCTCCGTGGGGAACGCCTACTACTACTTCGCGGGCAAGGAGCACCTGATCCAGGGCTTCTACGACCGGCTCGCCGCCGAGCACCGGGTGGCGATCCAGGACGTGCTGGCCCGGGAGACGAGCCTGGAGGCGCGGCTCGCGGGCGTGCTGCGGGTCTGGCTGGACGTGGCCACGCCGTACCACGAGTTCGCCGTGCAGTTCTTCAAGAACGCCGCCGACCCGGACAGCCCGCTCAGCCCCTTCTCCCCGGAGTCGGAGCACGCGCGCCTGGAGGCGATCTCCGTCCACCGGCAGGTGCTCGCCGGGTCCAAGGCGAAGGTGCCGGAGGAACTGCGGGAGGTGCTGCCCGAGTTGATGTGGCTCTCCCAGATGGGGCTCGTCCTGTACTGGATCTTCGACCGTACGGAGGGGCGTGAGCGCAGCTACCGGCTCGCGGAGCGGGGCGCGCGCCTCACCGCGCGCGGGGTGACGCTGTCCCGGTTCCGGGTGCTGCGGCCGCTCGTCCACGAGGTGCACGAGCTGTTCACGGACTTCCTGCCGGGGATGACGAGGGCCCTGCCGGACCCGGCGAAGAAGCGGAACGAGTCGTAGGCCACGCGGGTCCGCCGGCCTCGCCGGGGGCTTTCCGTCAGGGCTCGTCGGCGGTGAGCACCAGCGCCCACACCGTCTTGCCGTGCCGGCCCCGGCTCCACACCCCCCACGCCGCCGCGACGTGCTCCACCAGGTGCAGCCCGCGGCCGTGCTCGTCCCACTCGGAGACCGTGCGGGGGCGCGGCTCGTGACGGCCCTCGTCCGAGACCTCGATGAGGCAGGACCCGTCCGCGAGGGCCGTCACGGCGACCTCGAACTCCCGCTCCCGCAGCAGCCCGTGGCGTACGACGTTGGTCGCCAGCTCGGACACCAGCAGCAGGGCGTCACCGAGGGCAGGGTCGTTGGGGCCGTGGCCCCACTGGGCCAGATGGTCCCGCACCCGGCGCCGGGCGAGGCCGACGGACGCCGGGTGCCGCGGCAGCCGGAAGGAGTTGCGTCTCAGCACGTCTGCTCCTCACACACCTCCGCCACCAGGACCCGCGTCGGGTGACTGCCCGGTGTGCGGCGGACGCATGCGGACGCACGGCTGCCGGAGTCAGATCCAGTTCAGCTTCCACAGCCGGAACACGCCGTCGCCGTCCGCCAGATACTGGCCGCCGCCGACGTCCGCGCTGGTCAGGACGTACTCCTTGCGTTGCCACAGCGGGACGACCGGCACGTCCTCGGCGATGAACTTCTGGAGTTCGCGGAAGTCGTCGAAGACACGGCTCCGGTCGGCGTAGCGGCGGCTGTTCTTGATGAAGCCGTCGACCGGCTTGCTGCTGTAGCCCGTGTTCATGGTGGAGCCGGTGCCGACGAGCGGGGCGGCGAAGGTGTCCGGGTCGGGATAGTCGGCGACCCAGCCGACGGCGTACGCGTCGAGCTTGCCGGTCGCCCACCGCTTCTGGAAGTCGGTCCACTCGTAACCCTTGACGGTCACCCTGAACAGGCCGGAGGCCTCCAGCTGCCGCTTGATCTCCCTGGCCTCCTGCTCGGCCGCGCCGCTGCCGAGTCCGTAGCCGTAGGTGAAGGCGACGGGGACGCCGACGCCGGCCTGCTGGAGCAGCGTGCGCGCCTTCTGGGGGTTCTGGTCCGGGTAGGCGTCGAAGAAGGAGGTGGTGTGGCCGGTGATGCCGGTCGGGATCAGTGAGAACAGCGGGTCGACGGTGCCGTGGTACACGGAGTTCGCCAGATGCTCGCGGTCGATCAGCCAGGCCGCCGCCTTGCGGACGGCCGCCTGGCGCAGGGGGGAGCCGGCGCGGGTGTTGAAGTACAGGTTGCGGGTCTCGGAGCTGTCGGCCTCGGTGACGCGCTGGTCCGGGTCGCTGCTGTTCAGGGCGGCGAGGACGTCCGGCGGCAGCTGGCGGGTGGCGGCGTCGAGCTCCTTGGCCTTCCACGCCCGGTCGAGGGCCTCGGGGTCGGCGTAGTACCGCAGTCGCACGGGTCGTCCGGTGCTGACCGCGCCGTGGTAGCGGGAGTTGGGGGTGAGCTCGGCGCGCTTGCCCTTGATGTAGCCGGTGAGTGTGTACGGCCCGGTGCCGTCGACCTGGTCGCCGGTGCGCAGGGCGTCCGCCGGGTAGCGCTCGCGGTCGACGATCGAGCCGGCGCCGGTGGCCACCTTGAACGGGAACGTGGCGTCCGGGGCGGACAGGTGGAAGGTGACGGTGTCGCCCTGGGCGTCCACCGACTTCAGGGTGGACAGCAGGGTCGCGGGGCCGACCTCGGCGTCGATCTTCTTCACCCGGTCGAAGGAGTACTTCACGTCCTCGGCGGTCAGCTCGCGGCCGCTGGGGAAGGTGAGGTCGTCGCGGAGGCGGCACCGGTAGGTGGTGAGGCCGCCGGCGGTGAACGCGCAGCTCTCGGCCGCGTCGGGGACCGGTGTCGTGCCGCCCGGCTCGTACGTCAGCAGCGACTGGAAGACGTTGCTGAACAGGGCCCAGGAACCGGCGTCGTAGGCGCCGGCCGGGTCCAGCGAGGTGACGGTGTCCGTCGTGCCGACCCGTATCGCCTTGCCCGGGCCGCCCCGGGCGGGCAGTAACTGCCAGCCGCCCACCGCGACCGCCGCGAGCACCGACGACGTGACCAGGATGCGCATGCGAACCGAGCGCATGGGTGTGCCCTGCCCTCCCCGGGCCCGTACGCCCGGCACATGAAAAGTGCCGCTCCCCTTGGCGGCGGGCTCACCTAACCACACCGGTTTCGGCCGGGGGAAGGGATCGGGCGGAGATGAGAAAGTACTTGCCGACCGGTTGTTTCAGCCGGGTTTCACAAGCCCTCCCCCCGGCGTTGCGGTCGCCGACGAGACGTCGCAGACGACACCGATCGCCCGCCCGCCGGCGGCGGTGATCTTTCCGGCCGCGTCGCGGACGGCGTCGTGGTCGAGGTCGGCCAGGACCACGGCGGCCCCGGAGTCGGCGACGGCGCGGGAGGCGGCCAGGCCCATGCCGGACGCGGCGCCGGTGACGCGGGCCGCCTGCCCGGAGAAGTCGTAGGTGGGGTTCACGGTGTTCTCCCGTCGGATCGGGAAGGTCCCGCAACCCGCCGGGGCACTGGGCCCCGGGCGGGGCGGCTTGCCCGGCCACCGTCCCGCGCCGCGCGGACGCATGCCAGGCCCTGTCAGGGCCCCCTCGCACCGCCGGTGCGGGTTCAGGCGTCGGGTGACGCCAGTTGGAGCAGGGTGATGTCCGAGGGCGCGCCCACTCGGGTGGGCGGGCCCCAGGCGCCGGCGCCTCGGGAGACGTAGAGCTGCGTGTCGCCGTAGCGTTCCAGACCCGCCACCGTGGGGTTCGCGGCGGCGGCGATGATGCTGCCGGGCCAGAGCTGGCCGCCGTGGGTGTGGCCGGAGAGCTGGAGGTCGACGCCGTGCTCGACGGCGTCGTGGATCTGCACGGGCTGGTGGGCGAGGAGCACACACGCGCGTGCGGTGTCCCGGTCGCCGAGCGCCTTGCCGAAGTCGGGGCCGTGGCCCTCGCTCTCGCCCGCCACGTCGTTGACGCCGGCCAGGTCGAACCACGGCAGTTCCGTACGCGCGTTCTCCAGCGGCAGCAGGCCCAGGCGACGCACCTCCTCCACCCACTGTTCGGCGCCGGAGAAGTACTCGTGGTTGCCGGTGACGAAGAAGCTTCCGTGACGGGCCTTCAGCCCGGCGAGCGGCGCGGCGGCCGGGCCGAGGTCCTTGACGCTGCCGTCGACCAGGTCGCCGACGACGGCGATCAGGTCCGGCTGGGTGCCGTTGATCGTGTCGACGACCTTCCGGGCGAAGTCCCGGCCGAGGACGGGCCCCAGGTGGATGTCGCTGACGACGGCGATCCGGTAACCGTGCGCCGCGCGCGGCAGCTTGGCCAGCGGGACGGTGACCCGCTTCACCCTCGGCCCCCGCAGCACGCCGTACGTGCCGTAGCCGACGGTCCCGACGGCGGCTGCCGCCGCGGCCCCGCCGACGACCCGGGAGACGAACAGACGCCTCGAGGGCGCGGGAGGCTCAGGGGACGCGGGCGGCGCGGGAGGGGCGGGAGGGGCCGGGTCCTCGGCGGGCGCGAGTGCGGGCGCCGTCACGACGGCGGGGGTTGCGGCGGGGGCCGTCCGCTCGGACATGCGGTCGCGTCGTTCCAGGTAACGGCGCAGCAGGGGGCGTACCGCCTCGCCGGCGAGGACGCCCAGCAGCAGGTACACCGACAGCGCCAGCCACAGGAAGCCGGGCCAGGCGAGGGCCTGCTGGAGCGGGAAGGGGGCGCCGGTGCGCTCGGCGACGAGGGCGCCGACGGCCATGGCCCAGCCGCCCGCGATGAGGGCCGCGCCACCGCGGCGGACCCAGCCGGGAGCACGGGTGGTGTCCCGGAACAGCCGCCGCCACACGTACCAGTTGGCCGTCCCGACGACGGCCAGGACGGCCAGGGCGAGCAGCACGAAAAGGATGGCCACGGTGTCTTGGTCCCCGCTGTCTGCTGTGGTCGGTGGCGACTATGACGTTCGACGCAGCGCGCGCAGTCCGCGCAACCCGATGACGCCGATGACCGTCCCCAATACGAAGGAGACGACGGCCAGCAGCAGATGCACCCAGAAGTACGCCGTGGGGTCGCCGTCCTCGAACGCCAGCCCGCTGGCGTCCTTGATGAGGTTTTTGACGAAAGTGATCCAGATGACCCAGCTCCACACCCCGAAGGCGAGCAGGAACCAGGACACGGGGCGGCTGAGCTTCATGCCTTCAGTATCGCCGCACGATGTCCGGTTCCGTGCCCGGGGTGGGGAGGGCCGCGGGACTTCGCCCCGTCGGACAGGTACGTTCTGCGTCGTGCCCGCACCCTTGATGCAGACCGTCAGGCGATCCCTGCTGGTCACCTCAGCGACCCTCGCGTCCCTCGCGCTGACCGCGCCCGTGTCCCTGGCGGCCCCGCCGATCCCTTCGCCGTCCGCGCCCGCCTACCCGTCCGCGGGGGCTTCGCCGTCCGCGGGGGTCTCCCCGTCCGCGGGGGCTTCGCCGTCTGCGGGGGCCTCACCGTCGAAGGGTGCGACGGCCACTCCCCCGGCGGGCATGTCGACCGTGGGCGGCGTGCGGCTCGGGCAGGCCGGGACGCAGGTCGACCTGGCGGGCGGCGCCCCGGTGCTGCCGAAGGACGTGACCGCACGGTCGTGGATCGTCGCGGACGCCGAGTCCGGCGAAGTGCTCGCCGCGCACAACGCGCACTGGCGGCTGGCCCCGGCGAGCACGCTGAAGATGCTGTTCGCGGACACCGTGCTGCCACGCTTCCCCGGGACCGCGCGGCACAAGGTCACCCCGAAGGACCTGGAAGGCCTCGGCCCCGGCTCCAGCGTGGTCGGGATAAAGGAGAACGAGACCTACTCGGTCCACGACCTCTGGCTGGGCGTGTTCCTGATGTCCGGCAACGACGCCGTGCGCGTCCTGTCGGCGATGAACGGCGGCGTCGGCCCGACGGTGGCGGCCATGAACGAGCACGCCGAGGAACTCCAGGCCCTCGACACGCACGTGGTCTCCCCCGACGGCTACGACGCCTCGGGCCAGGTGTCCTCGGCGTACGACCTGACGCTGATCGCCCGCTCCGGGCTGCAGAAGAAGGACTTCCGGGAGTACTGCTCGACCGTGCGGGCCGCGTTCCCGGGCGAGACGAAGAAGGACAAGAAGGGCAAGACCACCCGCGGCACCTTCGAGATCCAGAACACCAACCGGCTGCTGCGCGGCGACTACGACATCTCGCAGTACCCGGGCATCGCCGGCGTCAAGAACGGCAACACCACCAACGCGGGCGCCACCTTCACCGGGGTCGCCGAGCGGGGCGGCCGGGTGCTGCTGGTCACCGTCATGAACCCGGAGAAGAGCGCCCACAACGAGGTCTACAAGGAGACAGCCGCCCTGTTCGACTGGGGTTTCCAGGCGGCCGGCAAGGTGCGGCCGGTCGGCGAGCTGGTCCCGCCGAAGGGCGCCGCGCAGTCCAGCACCCAGCCCTCGAAGGGGACCGGCGAGGACTCTGCGGCGACCGGAGGGGCCGGCGGCCCGGGCGACGAGTCCGCGAAGCCGGTGGCCGGCGCGGTGACCGGGAAGGGCGCCGGCGGCGTCGGCGTCGCGATGGCGATCACCGGCGGGGTGCTGGTGCTTCTGGCGGGCGCCGCGTACCTGGTCAACCGCCGGTGGCCGCTGCCGGACCTGGTGCGCCTCCGCCGCTGACCTCACCGGTGCCGGCGCTTGCGTCGTCGTGCGCGGCCTCGTGGCGCTCCCCGTCCGCCTCCTTGGCGGGCGTCGCCGTCCACGAGGCGCTGAACAGGACGAGTTTCGCGGTGAAGTTGATCCACAGCAGCAGGGCGATGGGCACGCCGAACGCGCCGTACATGCTCTTCGTGGCGACGCCCTGCATATAGCCGCTGAGCAGCAGCTTCAGCAGTTCGAAGCCGACCGCGCCGGTCAGCGCGGCCACGAACAGGCGGTGGCGGCTCGGTTCGACGCCGGGCAGCAGGGTGAGGACGTACAGGAGCAGCAGGAAGTCCGCGAGGACGGCGACGAGGAACGCGACGACGTGCAGCAGCACGCCGCCCCAGCCGCCCTCGTCGATGCCGAGCTGCCGGGTGATCCACCCGACCATCGCGGAGGCGACCGCGGAGGCGGCGAGGGTGAGGAGGACCGCGCCGCCGAGGCCGAGGAGGATGCCGAGGTCCTTGGCCTTGCGCAGGACGGGGTTCTCCTCCTCGTCCGGCAGCTCCCAGACGGCGCGCAGGCATTCGCGCGTCGAGCCCGCCCAGCCGACGCCGGTGAACAGCAGCGCGGCGGCGGCGATGAGGCCGACGGTGCCGGCGTTCTGCACCAGGCCGTCGATGTCCAGCTGGTCGGAGATGCCGGGCACCTGCTCGGCGAGCTTGTCCTGGAGCTCGCCCTGCCGCTCGGCGCCCAGTGTGGCGGCGGCGATCGTGGCGGCCAGCGTCAGCAGCGGGAAGAGCGCGACGAAGCTGGTGAACGTCATCGCGGCGGCCAGCCGGGTCCACTTCACCCGGTCGAGCCGTTCGTAGGACCGCCACGCGTGCGTGAGCATCGCGCGCGTGACGAGCGGCCCGATCCCGGGGAGCTTTTTCAGCCAGTCCATACTCCGACTCTGCCCTCGCGGATCCGGCCGATGCTCCCCGATCGGCAGCGATACGCCTGGAGTGGCCCGCGGGGTCAGGACGCGCCGCACACCGAACGACATCCCACTAATCACCCGTTTCGGGTATCACGGGATGTTTCTCCATGAACCGCCTCGCGGGAGGGCGGTACGGTCGCCGAGATGTCCGTCGCCCTCGACCTCCTGGAGTTGTCGTGAAGGACGCCTCCGGCCTCCCCCGGTCCCTCCTCGTCCTCGGCGGGACGTCGGAGATCGCGCTGGCCACCGCACGCCGTCTGATCGCCCGCCGGACCCGCACGGTGTGGCTGGCGGGGCGCCCGTCGCCGGCGCTGGAGTCGGCCGCCGCCGGGCTGCGCGCCCTGGGCGCGCTGGTGCACACGGTCGCCTTCGACGCGCTCGACCCCGGGTCCCACGAGAGCGTCCTCGGCAAGGTGTTCGCGGAGGGCGACGTCGACATGGTGCTGCTCGCCTTCGGCGTGCTCGGCGACCAGGCGCACGACGAGCGTGATCCGGCGGCGGCCGTGCGCGTCGCGCAGACCAACTACACGGGCGCGGTGTCGGCGGGCCTGGTCGCCGCGTGCGCGCTGCAGTCGCAGGGCCACGGCTCCCTGGTCGTGCTGTCCTCCGCCGCCGGCGAGCGCGCCCGCCGCGCCGACTTCATCTACGGCTCAAGCAAGGCGGGCCTGGACACCTTCGCCCAGGGGCTGGGCGACGCGCTGTACGGCACGGGCGTCCACGTCATGGTCGTACGCCCGGGTTTCGTGCGGACGAGGAGCACCGCCGGCCTTCCCGAAGGACCCCTGGCCACCACTCCGGAGGCGGTCGCCACGGCGATCGAGCTGGGCCTGCGCCGCCGCTCGGAGACGGTGTGGGCGCCGGGTTTGCTGCGCGTGCGGATGTCGGCGTTGCGGCATCTGCCGCGGGGGCTCTTCCGCAGACTGCCGCTGTAGCTACCGGGTGGGCAGGGTGTCGCGGTCGACGTGGGGGGTCTGCGGGGGCACGGTCGGGCCGCCGAAGGGGTACTCGCGCAGCTTGCGCCAGACGGCGTCGGCGCCCTGTTCGTAGAGCGCGAAGCCGGTGCAGGACCACCGCGCCTCGTAGTCGGCGAGCTCCTCGAAGGCGCGGTCCATGGCCGCCTCGTCGATGCCGTGCGCCACGGTGACGTGCGGGTGGTAAGGGAACTGCAGTTCGCGTGCGATGGGGCCGGCGGGGTCGCGGACCTGCTGCTGGAGCCGGGTGCAGTCGGTCCGGCCCTCGGCGATCCGCACGTACACCACCGGCGAAAGGGGCCGGAAGGTGCCCGTGCCGGACAACCGCATCGGGAACGGCCGGCCCGCCGAGGCGACCCGCAGCAGATGCGCCTCGACGGCCGGCAGGCTCGCGGAGTCGACCTCGGTCGGCGGAAGCAGGGTGACGTGCGTGGGGATGCCGTGCGCGGCGGCGTCGCCGAAGCCCGCGCGCCGCTCCTGGAGCAGGCTGCCGTGAGGCTCCGGGACCGCGATCGACACTCCGATCGTTACGGTCCCCACGTCGTCTCCTGTCGTCGTGTCAAACGTGCTGTCACACGCGTGCTCAGTCGTACGTCTATCGACTGTACGGCCACCGCTGTGCGCTGGGCAGGCGCAGCCGAAGTGATGTGCAGCGCTCTGCGCGGCGGACGGCGTGTGCGGTGGTGCGCCCTCGGCGCGGCCGCGTTCAGTGCTTCGCGGGCAGGAAGCCCACCCTCTCGTACGCCTGGGACAGCGTCTCCGCGGCGACGGCCCGTGCCTTCTCCGCGCCCTTGGCGAGGAGCGAGTCGAGGGTCTCGGGGTCGTCGAGGTACTGCTGGGTGCGCTCCCGGAACGGGGTCACGAAGTCGACGACGACCTCGGCGAGGTCGGTCTTGAGCGCGCCGTACAGCTTGCCCTCGTAGCGCCGCTCCAGCTCCGGGATGCTCACGCCGGTCAGCGTCGAGTAGATGCTGAGCAGGTTGCTGACGCCCGGCTTGTTCTCGGCGTCGTAGCGCACGACCGTGTCGGTGTCGGTGACCGCGCTCTTGACCTTCTTCGCGGTGGCCTTGGGGTCGTCGAGCAGGTTGATGAGGCCCTTCGGCGTGGACGCCGACTTGCTCATCTTGATCGACGGCTCCTGGAGGTCGTAGATCTTCGCCGTCTCCCGCAGGATGTACGGCTTCGGGATCGTGAAGGTCTCCCCGAAGCGGCCGTTGAAGCGGTCGGCGAGGTCACGGGTGAGCTCGATGTGCTGGCGCTGGTCCTCGCCGACGGGGACCTCGTCGGCCTGGTAGAGCAGGATGTCGGCGACCTGGAGGATCGGGTACGTGAACAGGCCGACCGAGGCGCGGTCGGCGCCCTGCTTGGCGGACTTGTCCTTGAACTGCGTCATCCGGGAGGCCTCGCCGAAGCCGGTGAGGCAGTTCATCACCCAGGCGAGCTGCGCGTGCTCGGGGACGTGGCTCTGCACGAACAGCGTGCAGCGGTCCGGGTCGAGGCCCGCCGCGAGGAGCTGAGCGGCGGCCAGCCGCGTGTTGGCGACCAGTTCCTTCGGGTCCTGCGGGACCGTGATCGCGTGCAGGTCGACGACCATGTAGAAGGCGTCGTGGGACTCCTGCAGAGCCACCCACTGGCGCACGGCGCCGAGGTAGTTGCCGAGGTGGAACGAGCCGGCGGTGGGCTGGATGCCGGAGAGCACGCGGGGTCGGTCATTGGCCATGTCCACCATTGTCTCAGGTGTCGGGGACCGCTCCGGAATCCGCCGGAAAACAGATGTGCGGCGGGTGGGAACCGATCGGCGCCGGGCGGTGTAGCAAGGGTGTGAAAGCGCGGGAGGGGGGCCGCATCGCCGATGAGGCCGCGGTGATCGCACGCGTACGCGCCGGGGAGCCGGAGGCGTACGCGGACCTGGTGCGCGCCCATACGGGGATCGCGCTGAGGGCGGCCCGCGCGCTGGGCGCGGGCGCGGACGCGGAGGACGTGGTGCAGCAGGCCTTCTTCAAGGCGTACTGCTCGCTGGGGCGCTTCCGGGACGGCGAGTCCTTCCGGCCGTGGCTGCTGTCGATCGTCGCCAACGAGACGCGGAACACCGTGCGGGCGGCGGGTCGGCGGCTGACGCTGGCGGGCCGGGAGGCGGCGATGGCGGGGGCGGAGCCGCTGATACCGGAGTCGGTCGATCCGGCGGTCGCGGCCGTGGCGGGCGAGCGACGCCTCGCACTGCTGTCCGCGCTGGAACGGCTCAGTGAGGAGCACCGGCTGGTCGTCACGTATCGCTACCTGCTGGAGATGGACGAGCCCGAGACGGCCCAGGCGCTGGGCTGGCCGAGGGGGACGGTGAAGTCCCGGCTCAATCGGGCCCTGCGCAAACTGGGGCGGCTGCTGCCGGAGGGCGGGGTGCGGGGAGGAGGTGACGACGATGGGTGAGGACCGGGACGCCGGGCTGCCGGAGGAACTGCGGGCGCGGGAGCGGGACGCCGGGCTGCCGGAGGAACTGCGGGCGCGGGAGCGGGACGCCGGGCTGCCGGAGGAACTGCGGGCGCTCGGGCGGGCGCTGGACCGGCCGGGGGACGACGGGGGCGAGACCGTGGTCGAGCAGGTGCTCCGGCGGATACTCGCCGAGCAGGTGCCCGTGCCGGTGGCCGAGCCGCGAGGGCCCGCCGAGTGGCTGAGATCGGCGCGCCGCCGGGCGAGGGCGCGGTGGCGGGCGGTGACCGCCGGGCTGTGCGGGCTGGTCGCCGTCCTCGTGCTCACTCCTCCTGTGCGGGCGTCGGTGGCGGACTGGTTCGGCTTCGGCGGGGTCGAGGTGCGGGTGGATCCGTCCGCGGTGCCGTCGGCGCGGGGTTCGGCGCCGGGCTGCGAGGGGTCCGTCACGCTCGGGGAGGCTGCGCGGCGGGCGGGATTCCGGCCCGTGGTGCCGCGCGCGTTCGGGGAGCCGGACGCGGTGACGGTGGTGCCCTTGCCGGGGGACCGGTCCCTGGTCGGCCTGTGCCGGCGGGAGGGCGGGCGCATGATCCGGGTCGACGAGTTCCGGGCGGGTCTGGACTTCGCGTTCGTCAAGACCGTCGAGGAGCAGCCCGAGTACCTGCCCCTGGGCGAGGGCGGGGAGGGCGCGGAGACCGGCCAGGTCGTGCCGGAGCAGGCCCTGTGGTTCCCGAAGCCGCACGTGCTGACGTTCTGGCTGGTGGGCCCCGACGGCGGGCGTTTCACCCGGTCGGAGCGCACGGCCGGACCGACGCTGCTGTGGACCCACCGGGGTTCCGGCGGCGTCGAGTTGACGTTCCGTCTGGAGGGCGTCGAGTCCAGGGAACGGGCTCTGGAGATCGCCCGGTCGGTGACCTGACGCTCGGTCTGGGAAGCGTCCTCGAACGGCCGGAAAGGCGGGAACCCCGACGGGCCGAGCGGTGTACCAGAAGTGACACAGCGAGTGCGGGCGGGCCGCACCGGTTCGGACATGGGGGTGTCGGATGCGCTGGTTGCGTGAACTGGTCGCTCTTGCGGGCGCGTTGGCGCTGGCCTTCGCGGCTGTGGTGCTCGGCGCCACGGCCTCGGTGGCGGGCGGGCCGACGAGTGTGCTGCTGGCCTCGCCCACGAGCCGGGAGACGGCCTCGCTGTACAGCACCGACGACGACTACAGCCGGTTGGACACGCTGCTGCACGACTCGGGCGGGGCGCGCGCGGGCGGGGTGGGGCCCCCGAAGCCGGACGAGATGACGGGCCGCCTGATCAACATCACGTGGCTCGCGCATGACGTGCACCCTTGGCGGGTGGACCGGGTGTACTGGCTGACGTCCGACGACCGGGCGATCTGGATATCGACGTCCCTGGAGGCCTCGTCGACGGGGGCCTGGCACCAGCCGAAGGATCCCGCTCGGTTGCGGACGCTGTTCACCGAGCTGGGGCTCATGGGCGAGTCGGCGGGCCCGGGGTCCGGCGGCCGGCCCTACGCGGCGGAGGGACCCGCGGCCGGGGTGGCGAAGGCCTCCTCGGAGCCGTCCGCCACTGCGGGCGAGCCGGTCACGAGGTCGGCCGCCGCCGGGAGCCCGGCCCCCGGCGCCGGCTGGTGGTGGGCGATACCCGGGCTCGCGCTGGGCCTGGCCCTGGGCTTCGGCCGCACCCTTCTGGCCCGCCGTGCGGCAGCACCGGAGGTGTCCGGGCCGCCGCACGAGCCGCGTCAGAAGCTCATCGATCTCTGACGGGAGACGGAGCTCTCAGGCTTCGGTCAGCCGAGGTCGATGTCCGGGTACAGGGGGAACCCGGCGACGAGGTCGGTGGCCCGGTGGGAGATCTCGTCCGCGATCTTCCGGTCGAGGACGTGGGAGGCCTTGCTGGGGGCGCCCGACTTCGTCGTGCCGGGCTGCGTCGTGGTGAGGACGCGGTCGATCAGGCCGGCGACCTCGTCCATCTCCGCGGTGCCCAGGCCGCGGGTGGTGAGCGCCGGGGTGCCGATGCGGATGCCGGAGGTGTACCAGGCGCCGTTGGGGTCGGCGGGGATGGCGTTGCGGTTGGTGACGATGCCGGAGTCCAGCAGGGCGGACTCGGCCTGGCGGCCGGTGAGGCCGTAGGAGGTGGCGACGTCGATCAGGTTGAGGTGGTTGTCGGTGCCGCCGGTGACGAGGGTCGCGCCCCGGCGCTTGAGGCCCTCGGCGAGAGCGCGGGAGTTGTCGACGATGCGCTGGGCGTAGTCCTGGAAGGACGGCTGCCTGGCCTCGGCGAGGGCGACGGCCTTGGCGGCCATCACATGCGGGAGGGGGCCGCCGAGGACCATCGGGCAGCCGCGGTCCACCTGGTCCTTGAGGGAGTCGTCGCACAGGACCATGCCGCCGCGCGGGCCGCGCAGCGACTTGTGCGTGGTGGTGGTGACGATCTGGGCGTGCGGCACCGGGTCGAAGTCGCCGGTGAGGACCTTGCCGGCGACGAGGCCCGCGAAGTGGGCCATGTCGACCATCAGCGTCGCGCCGACCTCGTCGGCGATCTCGCGCATGATCCGGAAGTTCACCAGACGGGGGTAGGCCGAGTAGCCGGCGACGATGATCAGCGGCTCGAACTCGCGGGCGGAGGCGCGCAGGGCGTCGTAGTCGATCAGGCCGGTGGCCGGGTCGGTGCCGTAGGAGCGCTGGTCGAACATCTTGCCCGAGATGTTGGGGCGGAAGCCGTGGGTGAGGTGGCCGCCGGCGTCGAGGGACATGCCGAGCATGCGCTGGTTGCCGAAGGCCTGGCGCAGTTCGGCCCAGTCGGCCTCGGAGAGGTCGTTGACCTGGCGGGCGCCGGTCTTCTCCAGGAACGGCGCCTCGACGCGGTCGGCGAGGACGGCCCAGAAGGCGACGAGGTTGGCGTCGATGCCGGAGTGCGGCTGGACGTAGGCGTGGCGGGCGCCGAAGAGTTCGCGGGCGTGCTCGGCGGCGAGGGACTCGACGGTGTCGACGTTGCGGCAGCCTGCGTAGAAGCGGCGGCCCACGGTGCCCTCGGCGTACTTGTCGCTGAACCAGTTGCCCATCGCGAGGAGCGTGGCCGGGGAGGCGTAGTTCTCCGATGCGATCAGCTTGAGCATCTCGCGCTGGTCGGCGACCTCCTGGCCGATGGCGTCGGCGACGCGCGGCTCCACGGCGCGGACCACGTCGAGGGCGGCGCGGAAGGCGGTGGACTGGGTGGAGAGGGGCTGCTGCTCTGACATCTCGTCGGCCTCCGGGTGGCGTGGGTGCTGAGAAGCGGTCACGGGTTCACGGCTCGGCCCAGGCGCACGGCACTCGTCTCACTCCGGGCCGCTCCCCGATGGTCCGTCCCATCCCAGCGCGCCAGTCACGGCCCGTCGGTCAGCCTACCGGCCGGGCCTCGACGGCAAGGGCGCGCGTCCACCATGCGAGCGACGCCTATCGGGGCTTTTTCCGGGCCCTTTTCGTGGGCGCGCGGGAATGATGCGCTATTCCATCCACTTCCGCAAGCGCTTTCCCCAATTCCATCGGACGTTACCCCGAGTATCGGCAGACATATTCAAGGAGCCCACCCCAAAACGTTACAAGATCGACATTCACGGCGGCCGAAAAAAATACATTGAAGCTTGAACACAGCCGTTCTTCCGGCCGTACTCGAAAGCGTGACCAGTAATCCCGTCACCGTCACCGTGACCTACCACGTGGTGCCGGGCCACGAGTCGGACTTCCACTCCTGGGGCTGGGCCATGCTGGCCGCGAGTGCGCGGCAACCGGGCTTTCTGGGAGGTGGCGTCCTTGTCGATGGAGAGGCGGAATGGCATGTGGTCCACCGCTTCGCCGGCCGGCGCGACCTTGCCGCCCGGGAGGATTCGAGCGCTCGCCGGCAGTGGGACGTCGAGGCTGTCGGGTTCTCCCGGCAGGCGGGCCGCAAGAGTGTTCGCGGCGGCAAGGCCTGGTTCGACTCCCAGGCCCCACAGCCCCCCCCACCGACTCCGCCGTCGAAATAGAAGCTCTGGTTCGTGAATATGAGCGCCGTTTTCCACCGGTGCTCATATTCAATGTGGCCGTGCTTCCCCATCTCGGCGCGCTCAATCCGCTCATTCGTACGCTGTTGCTGTGCCTCTGCGTGACGGCACTCGTCACCTGGATTCTCATGCCGCGCCTCCAGCGATTCTTCAAGAAATGGCTGCATCCACCGCTTCAGGCGCTGCGCGGACGGCACAAACGCACCGCGTAGGACGGGAACGACCAGAGGGAGGTGGGCGGGTGAAGACCCTGCTCATCGACAATTACGACTCGTACACGTACAACCTGTTCCAGCTGATCGCCGAGGTCAACGGCGAGGAGCCGGTGGTGATCCTGAACGACACACCGGTGGAAGCGGTTCCCGACCTCGCCGAGTTCGACAACGTGGTGGTGTCGCCCGGACCAGGGCACCCGGCGAACGCGCGTGACTTCGGCATCGCCGCCCGCGTGATCGCCGGCTCCCCGCTGCCCCTGCTCGGCGTCTGCCTGGGGCACCAGGGGATCGCGCTCGGGGAGCGCGGCGAGGTGGCGGCCGCGCCGGAGCCCCGGCACGGCTTCCTGACCACCGTGCGGCACGACGGCAGTGACCTGTTCCAGGGCCTGCCGCAGGACTTCACCGCGGTCCGCTACCACTCGCTGGCCGTGCGCGAGCCGTTGCCGGACGCCTTGGAGGCCACCGCCTGGGCGGAGGACGGCGTGTTGATGGGCCTGCGGCACCGTACGCGACCGTTGTGGGGCGTGCAGTTCCACCCGGAGTCGGTGCTCACCGAGTACGGCCACCGCATGCTGGTGAACTTCCGCAATCTGACGGCCGAGCGGGCGCGCAAGCTACGCGCGAAGAACACGGCGGTCCCCCTGAACGCGACCGCCCGCCCCGCGGGTGCCTCCCGGACCGCGGGAGTCCTGCGCACCTCGTTCACCGCCCCCGCCCCGCCCGGACCGGCTCCGGTGACCTCGACGGCGACGGTGCTCCCGCTGGCCACCCTGGCCCACCCGCCGAACCCCGCGCCCACGGAGACCCCCGCGGGGGGCACCACGGCCACGGCGGCGGATCACACCGCCTCCGCGGCGACCGGCGCCGGCGCCCCGGCCGTTCCCCTCGTCCCCCGCCCCCGGCGGGCCGAAGGGGTCGGGTACCGGGTGCAGTGGCGGCGGGTCGAGGGGGCCGTCGACGCCGAGGCGGCGTTCGGGCGGATGTACGCGGGCGCCGAGCGGGCGTTCTGGCTGGACAGTTCACTCGTCGAGCCGGGGCGGTCGAGGTTCTCGTTCTTCGGGGACGGCAGCGGCCCTCTCGCGGAGTTCGTGCGCTACGACGTCGACGCCGGGCGCTGTGAGATCGAGCGGCCGGGGCGGCCCCCGCGCAAGGTCCGCGCGAGCGTCTTCGACTACCTGAAGCGGCAGTTGGCGAGCCGCAGGGTCGACCCCGCCGGGCTGCCCTTCGGCTTCACCGGCGGTTATGTCGGCTACTTCGGTTACGAGACCAAGGCCGACTGCGGCTCCCCCAACCGGCACAGCTCGGACGTCCCCGACGCCTGCTGGCTCTTCGCCGACCGGCTGATCGCCGTGGACCACGAGGAAGGCGTCACGTACGCCGTGTGCCTCGCGGAGGACACCGCGCAGGGTGCGCGGGAGGCCGCCGACTGGCTGGACTCGGCGCAGGCCCGGCTGACCCGCCTGCTCGCGGACCCCGGACCCGCCCTGCCCGCGCCGGCCGTGCCGACGGCGGAGCCGGACCCCGCCGCGGCCGAACCCTGGCTGGTCCGCGACCGGGAGACCTACCTCGCCGACATCGCCGCCTGCCAGCGGGAACTGCTGGCCGGCACCAGCTACGAGGTGTGCCTGGCGGACGCCGCCCGGCTGCCCGCGCCGCCCGACGCCTTCGACTTCTACCGCGTGCTGCGCCGAAGCGACCCGGCGCCCTACGGGGCCTTCCTGAGTTTCGGTGACCTCGACGTGGCCGGTTCCTCCCCCGAGCGGTTCCTGCGCGTCACCCGGGACGGCGTGGCCGAGGCCAGGCCCGTCAAGGGCACCGCGCGCCGCGCCGAGGACCCCGTGGAGGACGCCCGGTTCCGGGACGAGCTGGGCACGGACGCCAAGGCCCGCGCCGAGAACCTGATGATCGTGGACCTGCTGCGCAACGACCTCGGCCGGCTCTGCCGGACCGGGACGGTCCGGGTGACCGGGCTCATGGAGACCGAGACGTACACGACGGTGCACCAGCTCGTGTCCACCGTCGAGGGCCGGCTGCGCGAGGGCAGGGACGCGGTGGACTGCGTCCGCGCCTGCTTCCCGGGCGGCTCGATGACCGGCGCGCCCAAGCTCCGCACGATGGAGATCATCGACGGCCTGGAGACCGAGGCCCGCGGGGTCTACTCCGGCGCCCTCGGCTACCTGGGCTGCGGCGGCGACGCCGATCTGAGCATCGTCATCCGCACGGCCGTGATCGCCGACGGGCTGATGCGCGTCGGGGCCGGCGGGGCGATCGTCCTCGACTCCGACCCGGTCGCGGAGTACGACGAGATGCTGCTGAAGACAGCAGGGCAGATGTGGGCGCACGCCGCCGCCCTGGCCCGGGCTCCCCGGCCCGCCGGCCGGCCGTCCCCGAGAGCGGCCGCCCGGTCGGCGGCCCCGCCGTCGGCGCTGCCGGCCGCCCTGCCTCCCGTAAGGCCGTCCGCCGAGCGTCCGCCGGCCCGGCAGCGCCGGGAGCCGGTCGCCGCCGCCTCCCGCGGTCCCCAGCAGCGCCCGTCCACGATGCGCGCCGACGCCCGGGCCGCGCAGACCTCCCAGATCGTCGCCCCGGAGCCGGCCCCATGACGTCACCGCAGTCCACGCTGTCCCCGGCCGACCTCCACGTCCCCGGCAACCTCGCGGCGCACCTCGCCGTGCTCGCCGGGCAGCGCGGCTGGCACGAGCGGGCCGCCTTCCACCAGGGGCACCGGACCTGGACCCACGGCGAGGTGCACGCGCTCGCCGCCGGCGCGGCCACCGTCCTCGCCGAGCACGGCGTACGCCCCGGCGACCGGGTGCTGCTCGCCCTGCCGGACGGCATCGCCTGGATCGTCGCCTTCCTCGGCGCCGCCCGAGCGGGCGCCACCGCGGTCCTGGTGAACCCCGAACTCCCCGCCCGCGAGCACGCGTTCATGGCCGAGGACACCGACGCCGTGCTGTGCGTCACCGACCCGGGCCCGGAGAGCCGGTTCGCCGGCCGGGCCCAGCTCGGCGCCGACCAGCTCCTCGCGCTCGCGCCCTTCGCCGAGCCGGCCGCCGCCCACCCCGTCGACGAGCGCACCGCACTGTACGTCCAGTACACGTCGGGCACCACGGGCAGCCCGAAGGGGGTCGTGCACCGGCACGGCGACCCGCGCCTCTACCACGAGCTGGTGGGCAGACGGCTGCTGAGAATCACCGAGGACGACGTCGCCCTGTCGGTGTCCCGGCTGTACTTCGCCTACGGCTTCGGCAACGCCTTCGTCTTCCCGCTCTTCTCCGGTTCCTCCGCGGTGCTCACCGACCGGCTCCCCACTCCGGCGGCCGTGGACGAGCTGGTGGCCCGGCACCGGGTGACGCTGCTCTACTCCGTGCCGTCCGCGTACGCCGCCCTGGCCGCCGACCGCGGCAACGGGCACGAGGCCTGCTTCGCCTCCGTACGGGCCGCGGTGTCGGCCGGGGAGGGCATGCCGGCCGTACTGGAGAGACAGGTCGCCGCTCTGCTCGGCGCGCCGGTGCTGGAGCAGATCGGCTCGACCGAGGCCGGGCACGCCTTCTGCGCCAACAGCGTGGCCCACAACCGCCCCGGCACCGTGGGCCGTCCCGTGCCCGGCTTCGAGGTGGAGGTCCGCGACCGTGACGGGCGTCCGCTGCCGGAGGGCGCGGAGGGCGAGCTGTGGGTGCGCGGGCCGACGGTGACGTCCGGCTATCTGAACCGTGCCGAGGAGAGCGAACGAACCCTGGTCGGCGGCTGGTTGGCCACCCGTGACCGGGCGCGCCGCGAACCGGACGGAACGTACCGGTACCTGGGCCGCGTCGACGACATGGAGATGGTCGGCGGGATCACCGTCTCGCCGTTGGAGGTCGAGGAGGTGCTGCGCGGTCATCCGTCGGTGCGGGAGGTCGCGGTCGTGGCCGTGCGCGACGGCGGCGGCGCCGGCCGGCTGCGGGCGTTCGTCGTCCCGCGCACCACGGCGCCGTCCGGGTTGGAGGACGACCTGATCGCGCTGGCGCGCCGGCGGCTGGCCGCCTTCAAGGTGCCGCGCAGTGTCAGCTTCGTCCCGTCGCTGCCCCGCACCCCCACCGGCAAGCTCCGCCGCCAGCTGGTCCGCAAGGGCGCGTGGTGACCCGGCGCGGCCGGACGCGCGCCCCCCTGGCAGCCGCACGACCGAAGTGAAAGAACCAGCCGCATGTCCCAGCAGTCCCTGCTCGCCGACCGCGGGTTCCCTCTCTCGCGCCGGTGCTGCCGTCGTGCGGTTCGTGGCTGGAGCACGCGCCGTACGGTTTCCGGCACGGGGCGCCGGCGGTGGCAGTGGCGGGCGGCAAGTACTGAGCGGGAGGCAAGGATGACTGCACGACTGACCGCGCGAGAGGGTTGCTGACCTGGACGCCCTGGCCGGGGCGTGGGCGCGGGCCGTCGCCGAGGGGGCCAGGAGGCGCTTCTCGTGGACGCGTCGGGGACGGTGCCGGAGTCGGCGCCCGCGAGCGTGCTGTGGTGGGAGGGCGACACCCTCTGCCCCCCCCGGACGGGGCGCCCGTGCTGCCCGGGGTGACGGCCGGTCTGATCCAGGAGCGGGCCGCCCGCTCGGCGGTCCCCGTCGCCCACCGCAGGCGCACGGTGGCCGAGCTGGCCGGCCGGGAGGTGTGGCTCGTGAACGCGCTGCACGGCATCCGCCCGGTGACGAGCTGGACGGACGACAGGACGTTTTCACTTCCGGTGAGAAGAACTTCGACGCCCGCACTTTTTTCATTCGGCATTATCGGGCGCCGGAAGACCCGGCGGGGGGCCGCCCGTGGTGGGGCGGCCCCGTCCGCGTCAGCTCAGCCAGGAGCGCCAGGTCGACTCGTGGGTCTTCACCCACTTCTTCGCCGCGTCCTCGGGGGCGAGCTTCTGGTCGGCGATCATCAGGGAGACCGCGTTCTGGTCCTCGGTGGTCCACTTGAACTTCTTGAGGAAGGCCGCCGCCTTGCCGCCCTTCCTCGCGAAGTCCGCGTTGAGGTACTTCTCCAGCGGGGTGTGCGGGTAGCCGCAGGCCACCTTGTCGGGCACCGCGTCGCAGCCCTCCTTGTACGGGGGCAGCTTGACCTCCGTCATGGGGACCTTCTCGAACAGCCACTGGGGGGCGTACCAGTAGGTCAGGAAGGGCTTCTTCTCCTTGGCGAACTGCCTCATCTGGGTGATCTGGGCTGCCTCGGAGCCGGCGAAGACCACCTGGTAGTTCAGGTTGAGGTTCTTCACCAGCGCCTTGTCGTTGGTGACGTAGGACGGGGAGCCGTCCATCAGCTGGCCCTTGCCGCCGCTCTCGGGCGTGCGGAACTGCTCGGCGTACTTGTCGAGGTTCTTCCAGTTCGTGACGTCGGGGTGCTGCTTGGCGAAGTACGTCGGCACGAACCAGCCGATGTGCCCGGTGACGCCGAGTTCGCCGCCGCGCGCGATGGTCTTCTTGTCGTCGACGTAGCGCTTCTCCTGCTCGGGGTGGCCCCAGTCCTCCAGGATCGCGTCGACGCGGCCCTGGCTGAGGGCGTCCCAGGCGGGGACCTCGTCGACCTGCACGGTGTCGACGCGGTAGCCGAGCTCGTGCTCCAGGATGTACTGGGCGACGGCGACGTTGGCCTGCGCGCCCACCCAGGACTGCACCGACAGGGTGACGGACTTGGAGCCCTGGGCGTTGGCGAACGGCGAGGCCTGCTTGGTCATGTCGGCGGCGCCGCACCCGGTCAGCAGCGCGAGCGCGCAGGCACCGCTCACCGCGGCGGTCGTCGTACGGAGTCGCATGTCACGCTCCCTTCTGGGCGCGCCGGTCGGTCGGCTGGGTCACCCGGTCGAGCATCAGGCCGAGGCAGACGATCGCGGCGCCGGCCACCAGACCGGTCGCCAGGTCGCCCTGGGCGAGGCCGAAGACGACGTCGTATCCGAGCGCGCCGCCGCCGACCAGGCCGCCGATGATGACGACGGCGAGGACCAGGACGACGCCCTGGTTCAGGGCGAGCAGCAGCGCCGGGCGGGCCAGCGGCAGCTGCACCCCCCGCAGCTGCTGGCTGCCGGTGGCGCCGAGGGAGCGGGCGGCCTCCATGGCGGCCGGGTCGACCTGGCGCAGCCCCTGGGTGGTGATGCGGATGACGGCCGGCAGGGCGTAGACGACGGCCGCGGCGACCGCCGGGGCACGGCCCACGCCGAACAGCGCGACGACCGGGATGAGGTACACGAACTGCGGCATCGTCTGGAAGACGTCCATGACGGGCCGCAGCAGCCGCTCCACGCGGTCGCTGCGGGCGGCGGCGATCGCGGTCCCGAAGCCGAGGACGAGGGTGACGGCGACTGCGGCGAGGACCTGGGACAGCGTGTCCAGGGAGGGTTCCCACACGCCGAGCACGCCGATCGCGGCCATGGCGAGGACGGCGGTGAGCGCGGTGCGCCAGGTGCCGATGACCCAGGCCAGCGCGGCGACCAGGAGCAGCACCGACCACCAGGGCAGCGCCTGCAGGCCGTCCCGGAGCGGGTCGAGGACCCAGGTGGTGAAGTGGCCCGCCCAGTCGGCGGTGCCGCCGACGACGGGGACGCCGGAGTAGAGGTGTGCCGTCATCCAGTCCACGACGCGGTTGACCGGCTCGGCGATGGAGATCGTCCAGGCGTCGGGCCAGTCGAGGCGGCCGATCAGCCGGCCGCCGACCGCGACCGCCACAGCGACGGCGAGCAGCGCGTAGACGCCCCGGGTGCGGTGGTTCTCGCCGGTGCCCTGCCCGGCGGCGGCCGTCACCCGGTCCAGGACGACGGCGAGCAGCACGATCGGGATGCCGGCCGCGAGGGCCGCGCCCACGTCGACCGAGGCGAGGGCCTGGTAGACGCGGTCACCGAGACCGCCGCCGCCGATCACGGAGGCGATGACGGCCATGGACAGCGCCATCATGATCGTCTGGTTGAGGCCGAGGAGGAGTTCCTTGCGGGCGAGCGGGATCCGCGCGGTCAGCAGCCGCTGGCGGGCGGTCGCGCCGAGCGACTCCACCGCCTCCAGGACGCCCTTGTCGGCGCAGCGCAGGCCGAGCGCGGTGAGCCGGGCCATGGGCGGGGCGGCGTAGACGACGGTGGCCAGGACGGCCGCCGGGACGCCGATGCCGAAGATGAGGACCACGGGCAGCAGGTAGGCGAAGGCGGGGAGCACCTGCATGGTGTCCAGGACCGGTCGCAGGATCCGTTCCATGCGGTCGGAGAGCCCTGCGGCGAGGCCGAGCAGGGCGCCGACGACGACGGAGGCCAGGACGGCGACCACCATGAGCGCGAGGGTCTGCATGGTGGGGACCCACATGCCGAGGACCCCGCAGGCGAGGAACGCGGCGGCGGTGCCCAGCGCCAGCCGGGCTCCGGCGACCCGCCAGGCGACGAGTGCGCCCAGCGCGGTGACGCCGGCCCAGCCGACGCCCAGCAGCACCAGGTAGACGGCGCGCACGGACAGCACGACGGCGTTGCTGATGTGGCCGAAGAAATACAGGAACAGCGGGTGGCTGTCCCGGTTGTCGATGATCCAGTCGCTGACGCCGGTCAGCGGTTTGGTGAGGTCGACGGTCAGGGCCTGCGGCCAGCTGCCGCTCGCCCAGCGGGCGTCGGCGAGCGGCACGAGGACAGCGGCGGCGACCGCGAGGGCGAGCAGCTTGTGCACGGCCCGGTGCTTGAGGAAGGCGGGAACGCCGGGGCGGAACGCGGGTGCGGTGACCGTCGCCATCACACGGCCTCCTTACGCGGCTCGGGGGCGGCCTCCTTACGCGGCTCCGGCGCGGCGGCGTGCCGCCCCGTGCCGTCAGTGCCGGTCTCGCCGGTCGTGCCGGCGACGACACCGAGCAGCGCCTCGGAGTCGACCACGCCGACGCAGCGCCCGTGGTCGACCACCCGGGCCGGGGCCTTGGCGCGGGCGACCGCCTCGATCGCCTCGGACACGGTGGCGTCGGGGGCGACGGCGGGGCCGCTGTCGGCCTCGTCGGCGGAGGCCCGGCGCATGGCGGAACGGACGGTGAGGACCTGTTCGCGGGGCACGTCGCGGACGAACTCGCGGACGTATTCGTCGGCGGGCGAGCCGACGATCTCCTCGGGGGTGCCGAGCTGGACGACGCGGCCGTCGCGCATCAGGGCGATGCGGTCGCCGAGCTTGAGCGCCTCGTTGAGGTCGTGGGTGATGAAGACCATCGTGCGGCCCTCCTCGCGGTGGAGGCGGACCACCTCCTCCTGCATGTCCCGCCGGATGAGCGGGTCGAGCGCGCTGAACGGCTCGTCGAACAGCAGGACCTCGGGGTCGACGGCGAGCGCGCGGGCCAGTCCGACGCGCTGCTGCTGGCCGCCGGAGAGCTGGCCGGGCCGGCGCTGTTCCATGCCGTCCAGGCCGACCTTGGCGACGATCTCGCGGGCGCGTTCGCGGCGCTCGGCCTTGCCGACGCCCTGGATCTCCAGACCGTAGGCCACGTTGTCGAGGACCGTGCGGTGCGGGAGGAGGCCGAAGTGCTGGAAGACCATGGCGGCCCGGTGGCGGCGCAGTTCGCGCAGCCGGGCGCGGTCCATGGCGCGGACGTCCTCGCCGTCGACGACGATGCTGCCGGCGGTCGGCTCGATCAGCCGGGTCAGGCATCGCACCAGGGTGGACTTGCCGGAGCCGGACAGGCCCATGACGACGAAGACCTCGCCCTTGCGCACGTCGAAGGAGACGTCGCGGACGGCGGCCGTGCAGCCGGTGCGGGAGCGCAGCTCGGCGGCCGGGAGGGCGGCGAGCTCGGGGTCCACCGGGACGCGTTCGGGCTTGGGGCCGAAGACCTTCCACAGGCCCTCGACGCTGAACACCGGGGAGTTGGAGACCTCGGTCATCGCGCACCACCGCCGATCCGCTCGGCGGTACGCGCTCCGACGTGGCCACCGGCGTCCTCGCCGATCAGTTCAGCGGCCTTCTCCCCCACCATCAGTACTCCGATCATCGGGTTCACAGCGGTCATCGTCGGGAAGACCGACGCGTCGGCGATACGCAGCCCCTCAAGGCCGCGTACGCGCAACTTCGGGTCGACGACCGCGAGTTCGTCGTCGGCGGCACCCATGCGGCAGGTGCCCGCCGGGTGGTACACGGTGTGGGCGACCTTGCGGGCGTACTCGCTGAGCTCCTCGTCGCTCGTGACGTGGGGGCCGGGGGCCACCTCGCGCTTGAGCCAGGGGGCCAGCGGCTCGGTCGCGGCGATCTCGCGGGCGATGCGGATGCCGTCGACGAGGGTGCGGGCGTCGTAGTCGTCCTCGTCGGTGAAGTAGCGGAAGTCCAGGGCGGGCTTGACCGACGGGTCGGAGCTGGTCAGGTAGAGCCTGCCGCGGCTCTTGGGCTTGGGGATGTTCGGGGTCATGGAGACGCCGAACTCCGGCCGCTCGTAGCCCAGTCGCTCCGGGTTGTCGGTGAAGGGGATCTGGTAGAAGTGGAACATCAGGTCCGGGCCCGCGTGTCCGGCGTCGCGGCGCACGAACAGGCCGGCGTCGGAGTCCATCGCGGAGTTCTCGGGGATCGGGCCGTTGGTCTCCCAGACGATCACCGACTCGGGGTGGTCGAGGAGGTTCTCGCCGACACCGGGCAGGTCGTGGACGACGGGGATGCCGAGCGCGTCCAGGTCGGCCTTGGGGCCGATGCCGGAGTGCATGAGCAGGCGCGGGGAGTCGACGGCGCCGGCGCACAGCAGGACCTCGCCCCGGGCCCGCACGACGAACTCCTCGCCGTCCTTGGCGCGCACGTGGACGCCCCGCACGCGGGTGCCGTCCAGGTCCAGCCGGTAGGCCCAGGTCTCCAGCAGGATCGTCAGGTTGGGGCGCTCGTCCATCACCGGGTGCAGGTAGGCCACCGAGGCGCTGGAGCGCTTGTTGTTCTCGGGGTGGTAGGCGAGGTCGAAGAAGCCGACGCCGTCGTCGAACGGCTTCTTGTTGAAGCCCTCGACGCGGGGCACGCCGAGCGCCGACTGCGCCGCGTCGACGAAGTCGCGGGCGATGGCGTTGCGGTCCTTCTCGTCCACCGGGACGATGTTGTTCTTCAGGCGGGCGTAGTAGGCCTCCATCGGCACCGCGCCCCAGCCCTCGGCGCCGGCCTGCTCCCACTCGTCCCAGTCGGAGGGCAGCGGCTTGAAGGCGATGAGGGTGTTGTGGGAGGAACAACCGCCGAGGACGCGGGCCCGGCTGTGCCGGATGTGGGAGTTGCCGCGCGGCTGCTCGGTGGTCGGGTAGTCGTAGTCCAGCTCGCCGCCGAGCAGACCCATCCAGCGGCGCAGGGTCAGCACGTCGTCACGGCCGACGTCGCTGGGGCCGCCCTCGATGACGGCGACGGTCACATCGGGGTCCTCGGTGAGACGGGAGGCGATGACCGACCCGGCCGTGCCGCCGCCTATGACGACATAGTCGTATTCATCGAACGCGTGGGTGTGATCGGACATGAGAGTGGTACTCCAGGGGTGCGATGGGGGAGGAACTGGAGATCTGACGGGGTCCTGAGGGGGAGGAGGGGTGGGATGGGAGGGGTGAGGGAAGACCAGAGGACGCCCCCGGCGGGCGTGTTGGAGGGGTGCTTCGGCTCAGCCGGCGAACCAGCGGACGGGCTTGGGCGCGAGGTTCTGGTAGACGTGCTTGGTCTCGCGGTACTCGGCGAGTCCGGCGGGGCCGAGTTCGCGGCCGACACCGCTCTTGCCGAAGCCGCCCCATTCCGCCTGCGGCAGGTAGGGGTGGAAGTCGTTGATCCAGACGGTGCCGTGGCGCAGCCGGGCGGCGACGCGGCGGGCGCGGCCGGCGTCGGCGGTCCAGACGCCGCCCGCGAGGCCGTACTCGGTGTCGTTGGCGAGGGCGACGGCCTCGTCCTCGGTGCGGAAGGTCTCCACGGTGACGACGGGTCCGAAGACCTCCTCGCGGACGACCCTCATCTCCCGGTGGCAGTGGTCGAGGACGGTCGGCTCGTAGAAGTAGCCGTTCTCGGGCCGCTCGGGCGAGGGGTCGGGGCGCCGGCCGCCGGAGCGCAGCACCGCGCCCTCCTTGAGGGCCGACTCGACGTAGTCCTCGACCTTGGCGCGCTGCTGCTCGGAGACGAGGGGGCCGCACTCGACGCCGCCCTCGGTGCCGCGGCCGAGGCGGATCTTCCCGGCGCGGCGGGCGAGTTCGTCGACGAAGCGGTCGCGGACGGACTCCTCGACGATGAGCCGGGCGCCGGCCGAGCAGACCTGGCCGCTGTGGATGAAGGCCGCGTTGAGGGCCTGGTCGACGGCCGTGTCGAAGCCCTCCTCCGTGGCGCAGGCGTCGGCGAAGACGACGTTGGGGTTCTTGCCGCCGAGTTCGAGGGCGACCTTCTTGACGGTGGGGGCGGCGGCCTGCGCGACCTTGGTGCCGCTGACCAGACCGCCGGTGAAGGAGACCAGGTCGACGTCGGGGTGTTCGGAGAGCCGGGCGCCGACGGTGTGGCCGGGGCCGGTGACGATGTTGGCGACGCCGGCGGGCAGTCCGGCCTCGGCGAGCAGCTCGATGAGCGCGACGGTGGTCAGCGGCGTGATCTCGCTCGGCTTGACCACGAAGGTGTCGCCGGCGGCCAGAGCCGGCGCGATCTTCCAACTGGCCTGCAGCAGGGGGTAGTTCCAGGGAGTGATCAGTGCGCAGACGCCTATCGGCTCGTGTACGACGACGCTGTGGATGTCGGGCGAGCCCGCGTCGACGACCCGGCCGGGGGCCTCGGCGGCGACGAGGTCGGCGAAGTAGCGGAAGGCGTCGGCGACGCAGTCGATGTCGACACGGCCTTCCTCGACGGTCTTGCCCGCGTCACGGCTCTCCATGAGGCCGAGCCGCTCGCGGTCCCGGGTGAGGAGGTCGGCGACGCGGCGCAGCAGGGCCGCGCGCTCCGCGGCCGGGGTGTGCGGCCAGGGGCCGTGGTCGAAGGCCTTGCGGGCGGCGGCGACCGCGAGATCGGTGTCCTTCTCGTCACCCTCCGCGATCACGGCGAAGGGCAGGGCGTCCGCGGGGTCGAGGATCTCGCGCGTGGCGCCGGAGACGGCTTCACGCCACTCCCCGTCCACGTGGATGGTCTTCTGCGCCTGGAGTTCTGTGTTGTCCGCCATGATCGGGATAGCCTTCCGTTCCTGTTCACTGCCCGTGCGTCACACACGTGTCACTCACTGGGACCGTGACCGCATGCCCCGGCCCTGCGATTGCATGCGCAATCCATGGCCGAAAGTGGGCCGTGTCACTGAAGATCCACAGGAAACGGTACAAATCGTACACATGAACGCGACGATCCCCGGGTGGAAGGGCTCCACCCGGGGATCGTCAGGACAGTTGAGACTCAGGAAGCTCAGATGAGGCCGAGGGCGCGGACCGCCTCGCGCTCCTCCTCCAGCTCCTTCACGGAGGCGTCGATGCGGGCGCGGGAGAACTCGTTGATCTCCAGGCCCTGGACGATCTCGTACTTGCCGTCCTTGACGGTGACCGGGAAGGAGGAGATCAGGCCCTGCGGGACGCCGTAGGAGCCGTCCGACGGGATGCCCATGGAGGCCCAGTCGCCGTCCGCGGTGCCGTTGACCCACGTGTACACGTGGTCGATGGCGGCGTTGGCGGCGGAGGCGGCCGACGAGGCGCCACGGGCCTCGATGATGGCGGCGCCGCGCTTGGCGACGGTCGGGATGAAGTCCTCGGCCAGCCACTTCTCGTCGTTCACGACCTCGGCGGCGTTCTTGCCGGCGACCGTGGCGTGGAAGATGTCCGGGTACTGGGTGGCGGAGTGGTTGCCCCAGATGGTCAGGCGCTTGATGTCGGCGACCGTGGAGCCCGTCTTCTTCGCGAGCTGGGTCAGCGCGCGGTTGTGGTCGAGGCGGGTCATCGCGGTGAAGCGCTCGGCCGGTACGTCCGGCGCGGCGGCCTGGGCGATCAGCGCGTTGGTGTTCGCCGGGTTGCCGACGACGAGGACCTTGACGTCGTCCGCGGCGTGGTCGTTGATGGCCTTGCCCTGCGGCTTGAAGATGCCGCCGTTGGCCTCGAGCAGGTCGCCGCGCTCCATGCCCTTGGTGCGGGGGCGGGCGCCGACGAGGAGGGCGACGTTGGCGCCGTCGAAGGCGACGTTCGGGTCGTCCGTGATCTCGATGCCCTGGAGCAGCGGGAACGCGCAGTCGTCCAGCTCCATGGCCGTGCCCTCGGCGGCCTTGAGCGCCGGGGTGATCTCCAGCAGGCGCAGCTTGACCGGCACGTCCGCGCCGAGCAGCTGGCCGGAGGCGATGCGGAAGAGCAGGGCGTAACCGATCTGGCCGGCCGCGCCGGTGACGGTGACGTTCACGGGAGTGCGGGTCATGGCGTTCTCCGTATGACAGCTGGCGGTGGGGCGTCCCTGCCCCGGGTGGGACGTACAGATGATCGATCTCTTGATACCAAGAGATCGACCAGCGGTCAGGCTATCGCGCCTCCAGGATCCCAGGCCGCCGGGGCGGTGTGGCCCAGGCCACAGCCGGTGGGGGCGAGCGGATCTGCCCGGGGCTGCTTGGAGCATGGCCGGGACCGGGCCGGGGCCTCCGGATGACCGGGCCGGGGCCTCCGCGGGACCAGGCCGGGGCCTGCACCGCCGGCACCATGGCGGCGGTGACCGTGGCCGAACAGGGTGCGAACGCGGGGGTCTGCGCGAAGGGGCTGGCGGGGGGGCTCGCCGAGGAACAGGGGCTCGTCCACGTCGTGGGCTGTGAGGACCCGGCAGGGATCCACCAGGGGCCGCTCGGGGACCGGGTCGGCATCCGCCCAGCACTGCTGGGGACCGGGTGGGGGCCGCCACCCAGGGCCGCTCGGAGCCGGGCGGGGTCCGCACATAGCCGCTCGGAGATGGGGTCCGACCAGGGCCGCTCGGGGACGGGCGGGGTCCGCACATAGCCGCTCGGGGATGGGGTCCGACCAGCGCCGCTCGGAGCCGGACGGGGCCCGCACATAGCCGCTCGGGGATGGGGTCCGACCAGCGCCGCTCGGGGACGGGCGGGGCCCGCCTATAGCCACTCGGGGATGGGGTCCGACCAGCGCCGCTCGGGGACGGGCGGGGTCCGCACATAGCCGCTCGGGGATGGGGTCCGACCAGCGCCGCTCGGGGACGGGCGGGACCTGCCCGGAGCCGCTCGGAGACCGGGGCGGGTCCGTCCAGGACCGCTCGGAGATCGGGGCGGGAGCCGCCCAGGTTCGCTCGGAGATCGGGCCGTGATTCGCCCGGGGCTGCTCAAGGACTTGGCCGGTGCGGGTCGGGGGTGCGAAGCGGCGGCCGCCGGTTCGGGAGAGGGAAGGGGCGGCCGCCGGAGGAGGTGCCGGGGGGCCGGACTCCCGTGGGGGTACGGTTCGCGTGCCCAGCGGCGGGCCGGATATGCCTCCGGCGGGCGGGTTTTTCGCCGGCTTCACTCGGGTGGAGTACGGGGGTTGCGGTTACTGCGGCGTGCAGCCCTCGTGGCCCGAGGCGAGTACGGCGCACGCACGGATCTCGGCCGGGTTCTTCACGGCGACCATCGGGGTGTACGCGACGGTCTCGCCGACGGCCGTGACGCGTCCGGTGTACCGGATGGCGCCGGCGGTCACCCGCACCTCGTCGCCCGCGACCGCCGGGGTGATCCTCCCCCAGGCCGCGCCGCAGGTCCGGCTGTAGCGGACCTCCAGCAGCACGGCGCCCACGGTGACACTCCTCGCCGTGGCCGCCGACTCCCCGCCGCAGCCCACCTTCTCCGCGTCCCTGCCCGTGCAGCCGGCTCCGAAGCAGAGCCCGCCGGGCGGGAGGGGCCCGCCGGGCGTGGGGGACGGCGAAGAGGACGCGGCGACGGTCCGGCCCTTCGCCGGGGAGTCGGCGTCGGCGTGGGTGAGGAGGAACGCCCCCACCGCGACGCCCACGACGCCGACCGCGCCGACGAGGACCATGACCGTGCCGGGCCGCCTCGGGGCCGGGACGGGAGCAGTGGCGCGAGCCGGAGGGGGGCGCTCCAGGACGGGGTGGTGGGTGATCGTGGGGGTCCGCGCCCGGGACAGGCGGACGGCCTCCGAGGCGGCGTCGTCCCGCAGTTCCGCCCGGCTCCAGGCCCGCTCGGCCGACTCCCACAGCGGTATCAGAGCGGCCGGGTCCGCGCCGGTGACCTCTGCCAGGGCGATGACCGCGCCCTTCGGCGCGAGGAGCCGCCCGTCCAGGTACCGCTCCCAAGCCGCCACGCCGTAGCCGGTGCGGTCGGCGAGGGTGGCGACGCCGAGGCCGGCGTGGTCCACGAGCCGTCGTAGCCGACGGGCCAACTCCTCGATCCGCGGGTCGAGTTCGTCCGGGAGGTCCCTCCAGCGAGCCATCGGCCCCCCTCCCTCCGCCGTGAACCCTTATCCGCTTATTGACCGTTTCGACCGTCGGCCGTTCGACCACGGTAGCGCTCGGACGGGCTAGTTGCTCACGGTGAAGTGCAAGGTGTCACCCAGGAACGGGATCTGGAGCCAAGGGCGGGGCTGCGCCATCAGCGCCAGCAGGACGATCGTCACACCCAGCACGCCGTACGTCGCGACGTCGGTGAAGCGCGAACGGACGGCCAGCATGCCGACGTTGAGCCTGAGCCAGCGCAGCACCGCGCCGGTGAGCAGCCCCGCGCCGATCAGGATGGTGCCGATCCTGAACACGTCGAACGCGGTGAGCAGCAGGCCGAGCGCGACGAGGCCCAGGACCACGAGCATCGGCCACTGCCGCGCCGGCGCCGGGGCGTCACGGGGCGCGGCCCGGCCGCCGCCCTCGGGGCGCGCGGTGTCCCGGGTGAACAGCGGGAAGCGGCGCGTGCTGCGGCGCGGGACGCCCTCGGCGTCGGGCGCGCTGACCGGGTCGCGGGCGACGGGTTCCTCGAACGCCTCGTCACGGGCGCTCCGGGCGTTCGTCGTGTTCGCCGTGTGCTCCTCGACGTTCTCGGCGGCGTCGGGGGTCTCGGGCTTCCGCGCGCTGTCAGCCGGCACTGCGCTCGGCCGCCTCGACCACGTTGACGAGCAGTTGCGCGCGGGTCATCGGGCCCACTCCGCCCGGGTTGGGGGAGATCCAGCCGGCGACCTCGCGGACGTCCGGGTGGACGTCGCCCACGATCCGCCCCTCGGCGTTGCGGGAGACGCCGACGTCGAGGACGGCCGCGCCCGGCTTGACGTCCTCGGGCCGGACCAGGTGGGCGGAACCGGCGGCGGCGACGATGATGTCCGCGCGCTTGAGGTGCGCCGACAGGTCCCGCGTGCCCGTGTGGCACTGCGTGACCGTGGCGTTCTCGCTGCGCCGGGTCAGCAGCAGCGGCATGGGACGGCCGATGGTGACCCCGCGGCCGACGATCACGACCTCGGCGCCCTTGATCTCGACGCCGTGCCGGCGCAGCAGCGTGAGGATGCCGTTGGGCGTGCAGGGCAGCGGCGCGGGCTCGTTGAGGACGAGACGGCCGAGGTTCATCGGGTGCAGGCCGTCGGCGTCCTTGGCCGGGTCCATGAGTTCGAGGATGCGGTTCTCGTCGATGCCCCGGGGCAGCGGAAGCTGCACGATGTAACCGGTGCAGGCGGGGTCCTCGTTCAGCTCGCGGACGACCGCCTCGATCTCCTCCTGCGTGGCCGTGCCGGGCAGCTCACGCTGGATGGAGGCGATGCCGACCTCGGCGCAGTCGCGGTGCTTGCCTGCGACGTACTTCTGGCTGCCGGGGTCGTCCCCGACGAGGATCGTGCCGAGGCCGGGCGTGACGCCCTTGCCCTTCAGCGCCGCCACGCGGGCGGTCAGATCCGACTTGATCTCGGCTGCGGTGGCCTTGCCATCGAGAAGCTGGGCGGTCATACGCCCATCCTCCCGGATGACCGGACCCCGGTTCCAATCAGGGTCGCCCGGGCCGCCCCCTCGGCCCCGTCCTGACCACTGAGGTTGCACTTGCACAACAGCCGTATATCCGACTGGACAATCACTCGTCCGGCACATGACGATGAACGGCGCATCACTGCGGTCCGGCAGGGGGACGAACCGCTCAAGCTCACACGTTCCTCCGCGGCATCGCCACGTCCCCGCAAACGCAACGGAGGAAAACGGTCATGAGCTTCGGTCAGCCCGGGGGCAACCCCTACGGGGAACAGCCGCCGAGCTTCGGTCAGCCCGGCGCCAACCCTTACGGGGAGCAGCAGCCCCCGCAGCAGCCCGGCTACCCGGCCTACCCGCAGGCCCCCCAGGGCGTCCCGCCGCAGCAGGGCTACGGCTACCCCCAGCAGCCGGGTTATCCGCAGCAGGGCTACAACTACCCGCAGCAGCCGGGCTACGGCTACGGCGCCGGGCCCCAACTCGCCCACTGGGGCCTGCGGCTCGGGGCGACGCTTCTCGACGGCCTGATCATCATGGGCCCGATGTACCTGCTGATCGGCATCGGGGGCGCCATGGGCTCCGACTCGGCGGCGGCGGGCATCCTGTCCCTGGTCGGTGCTCTGTACGCCTTGGGCATGGGCATCTACCAGATCCACCAGGAGGGCACGACCGGCCAGACCATCGGCAAGAAGGCCGTCGGCACGCGCCTGCTGCGCGAGGCGGACGGCAACACGGTCGGCTTCGGCATGGCCTTCGTCCGCCGCCTGGCGCACATCCTCGACGGCCTGCCCTGCTACCTCGGCTACCTGTGGCCGCTGTGGGACGCCAAGAAGCAGACGTTCGCCGACAAGGTGTGCTCGACCCTGGTGGTCCGCGCCCGGTAGTCGATGCCGGCACTCCTGCCGAGACGCCTGTGAGAGGGCCCGCCGACCGTCACTCCGGTCGGCGGGCCCTCTCATCGCGTCAGCAGCGGCTCAGTGGAAGAAGTGCCGCGTCCCGGTGAAGTACATCGTCACGCCGGCCTTGCGCGCGGCCTCGACGACCTGCTCGTCGCGGACCGAACCGCCGGGCTGCACCACGGCCTTCACCCCGGCCTCGGTGAGGATCTCCAGCCCGTCCGGGAAGGGGAAGAACGCGTCGGAGGCGGCGTACGCCCCCCGCGCGCGCTCCGCGCCCGCCCGCTCGACCGCGAGTTTCGCGGAGTCGACCCGGTTGACCTGGCCCATGCCGACGCCGACGGAGGCGCCGTCCTTGGCGAGCAGGATGGCGTTGGACTTCACGGCCCGGCAGGCCCGCCAGGCGAAGGCGAGCTCCTGGAGCTCCTGCTCGCCGAGCGCCTCGCCGGTCGCCAGCGTCCACCGGGCCGGGTCGTCGCCGTCGGCCTGCAGCCGGTCCGTCACCTGGAGCAGCGCGCCGCCGTCGACGGGCTTGACCTCGACGGGGGCGGAGGGCGCGCCGGGAGCCTTCAGCACCCGGATGTTCTTCTTCTTCGCGAGAGCCTCCAGCGCGCCGTCCTCGTAGTCCGGCGCGACGATGACCTCGGTGAAGATCTCGGCGACCTGCTCCGCCATCTCCTTGCTGACGGGCCGGTTGACGGCGATGACCCCGCCGAAGGCCGACAGCGGGTCGCACGCGTGCGCCTTGCGGTGCGCCTCGGCGACGTCCGCGCCGACCGCGATGCCGCACGGGTTGGCGTGCTTGATGATCGCGACGGCGGGCTCGTCGTGGTCGTACGCGGCACGGCGGGCGGCGTCCGTGTCCGTGTAGTTGTTGTACGACATCTCCTTGCCGTGCAACTGCTCGGCCTCGGCGAGGCCGCCGCCGGTGCCGTCGACGTAGAGGGCGGCGGGCTGGTGCGGGTTCTCGCCGTAGCGCAGGGTGTTCTTGCGCTCCCAGGTCGCGCCGAGGAAGTCGGGGAAGCGCGACTCGTCCACGGGCGCG
Source organism: Streptomyces sp. NPDC088254 (assembly GCF_044740925.1). Lineage (NCBI taxonomy): Bacteria > Bacillati > Actinomycetota > Actinomycetes > Kitasatosporales > Streptomycetaceae > Streptomyces > Streptomyces sp. NPDC088254. The sequence continues at coordinate 123,855 of NZ_JBIURQ010000010.1, forward strand.
TACGACGAGGCGAACCAGGAGGCGACCGCCACGTCGTAGGCGGCGGTGTGCTGGAAGGCCTCTGCGGCGAGCCGCTTGCGGGTGGCGAGGTCGAAGCCGCCCGAGCCGACCGCGGCGAGGACGTCGCCGTAGCGCTCCGGGCTGGTGACGACGGCCACGGAGGGGTGGTTCTTCGCGGCGGCGCGCACCATGGACGGCCCGCCGATGTCGATCTGCTCCACGCACTCATCGGGCGAGGCGCCGGAGGCGACGGTCTCGCGGAACGGGTAGAGGTTCACGACGACGAGGTCGAACGGCTCGACGCCGAGCTCCTCCAGCTGCGCCCGGTGCTCGGGGAGCCGCAGGTCGGCGAGGATGCCGGCGTGGACCTTCGGGTGGAGGGTCTTGACCCGGCCGTCGAGGCACTCGGGGAAGCCGGTGAGCTCCTCGACCTTGGTGACGGGGACGCCGGCGGCGGCGATACGGGCGGCGGTGGAGCCGGTGGAGACGAGCGCGACGCCGGCCTCGTGCAGCCCGAGGGCGAGCTCCTCGAGCCCGGTCTTGTCGTAGAGGCTGACGAGCGCGCGACGGATGCCCCGCTTGCCGCTCTCGGCCGTGACAGTGCTGTCGGCGGTCACTGGATAACTACCTTTCGTCCCTCAATGCGATAGCCGTTGCGGGCGAGCCGCCCCACGACCTCGACGAGCAGCCTTCGCTCGACTTCCTTGATGCGCTCGTGCAGCGCGCTCTCGTCGTCCTCGTCCCGGACCTCGACCACGCCCTGGGCGATGATCGGGCCGGTGTCGACGCCGTCGTCGACGAAGTGGACGGTGCAGCCGGTGACCCTGGCGCCGTACGCGAGCGCGTCACGGACGCCGTGGGCGCCGGGAAAACTGGGCAGGAGGGCCGGGTGGGTGTTGACGAACCGCCCCCCGAACCGCGCCAGGAACTCCTTGCCCACGATCTTCATGAACCCGGCCGAGACGACGAGGTCGGGCTCGTACGCGGCGACGGCCTCGGCGAGGGCGGCGTCCCACTCCTCGCGCGTGCCGTAGTCCTTCACCTTCCGCACGAAGGTGGGGATCCCGGCCCGCTCGGCCCGCGCGAGCCCTTCGACGCCCTCGCGGTCGGCGCCGACGGCCACGATCTCGGCCCCGTAGGCCTCCGCGCCGGCGGCGGCGATCTCGTCGAGCAGCGCCTGGAGGTTCGTTCCGGATCCGGAGACCAGCACGACGAGGCGCTTGGCCGGCTCGGCCACGGGCTTGGCGGCCACGGCGGGGCCCTTTCTCGGGAGAGCGTTTGTAGGGTCGTACGAATGCTTCGCGCCCCGGGATACGGGGAAGTCTACGAAGCGGCCGACCGCCAGCAACGATACCGGCACACCGCACGGCCCCCTCGGGACGGGGGCGGGGCCGACAGGTAGCGTCAGGGCGAGCGGGCTCGGGAACGCGACCGCCGTGCGGCACGTTCTCCAAGTGACCGCGGACAGCGGTGGTCGATCCCACAGACATCCGTAAGCAGCCGCACACCGTCGAAACACAGTCGAATCCGAGACCGAATGCGAGACCGACTCGATCTCGGTCGTGATCACCTAGGGGAAGACGCTCACTTGATGCCGGACCGCAGTCTGCGACTCCTCACGCTCCCCCCGCAGTCACCGCAGAGAGGGGAGCGCGGCGTCGTGCTGCTGCGAGAGCGCCCCACGCCCCCGCCCGACGCGCCGTCCGACACCGGCGGCGCGCCCCAGGACGACAACCCCTTCGCCCCGCCGCCGGAGGGCGCCCCCGACCGCCCCTGGCAGCCCCGTCACCCCGCCCCGGGCGACGACTCCGACGACTCCGACGGCTCCCGCGGTTCGTCGGGCTCCCCCTGGGGCAGCCAGTGGAGCGACCGCCAGCCCGGCCGCGCCCCCGGCGGCTTCGGTGAGCGACCCGGCGGCGGCGAGGGCGGCCCCGGCGGCCAGCAGCAGCCCGGCCCGCGCTGGGACCCGGCGGACCCCTCCCAGCGCCGCGCGCGGTACGCGCTGCTGTGCGGGATGTGGGCCTTCTTCTTCGCCCTCTTCGGCTGGCCGTACGTCGCCCTGCTGCTCGGAGCGCTCGCCCTGCACTGGGGCATCAGCGCCCTGCGCGCCAAGCCGCGCACCCCCGACCCGACGGCCCCCCAGCCCCCCGAGCCCGCCGGCCGCCCCCAGCGGACCGCCGCGATCAGCGGCCTGGTCACAGCGGGCCTGGCCCTGGCCCTGGTGGCCGTCACCTTCACCGCGCAACTGGTCTACCGCGACTACTACACGTGCACGAACGACGCCTTGACGAACGAGGCGAAGCAGACCTGCAGCAAGCTGCTGCCGGAACAGCTGCGAGAGGTACTGGGGGCGAACGCGTAGCGGTACCTCCAGCCCGTCCGTGGGCTCTGTCCAGCCCGTCCGGGGGACCACCCTCTGGGGAGTTTGAGGGCGAGGCCCGTCCAGGGCCGAGGCGGGGGGTCCGGGAGCGGCGGATTGTGTCAGCCCGTCCGGCGTTTGAGGACGAGGCCCGTCCAGGGCCGAAGCGGGGGGGGTCCGGGGGCGGCGGCCCCCGGGGTCGGGACGGGAAGGGGCGGCGGGGGCGCCCCTCGACGGTCACAACCCCACCCCACCCTCCTCCACGAAGTCATAGAGGTCGTCATCCGCGACGCCCTCCCCCACCTCCTCCACCGCGGCCTCCGCCCCCCGCCGCATCCCCCGCACCAGCACCCCCACAGGCACCCCCACCCCCACAACCCAGAGAACCACCGCACCCCCCACCTCCCACCACACCGGCCCGAACCGAGCCAACGTCCCCACCCCCAACGGCCCCCCGGCCAATCCCGCCAGCAAGGCGAACCCCACCCCACACACCACCCCGGACCACACCACCACCCCCACAGTCCTCCCGAAACCCCAACGCTCGGCACCACCGTCGCCGGCCTCCCCCCGAGCCGCCCGCCCCACAACCCACCCCACCAACCCCGCAGCCACCCCCGGCACCACCCCGGCAACCCAGTTCACCCAACTCCCCGCCCCCGCCGAGGGCACCGCCGCCAGCAGCGGAAACGGCGGCAGCAAGGGCGCCGGCGCCGACCCCAGCGGCCCCACCACGTGCCCCGCCCCCAATACGAACCCGGGCCCCAGCGCATACCCCGCCCCCCACACAGCCGCGTTGGGCACCAGCGCCACGCACAGCAACAACACCGCGAACCGCCCGGACCACCCCTCCGTGAGCTGCACGAACGCCCCCCGCGCAGCCCCGAGATGCCACAGCGACGACACCACCACCAACAGGGCCCCACCCCCCACCAGCACGGCCGCCCCGAGCCCCGCCGCCCGCAGCGCGACGCGCCCCCCACCGGCCCCGGCCGCCCCGCCCTCGGCCGCCCCGCCCTGGTCCGCGCGGAACAGCCACCGCGCCCCCACGACCCCCCGCAGCACCCGCTCCACCGGCGCCCACGGCCGGCCGTACCCGGTCCACACCCCCACCCCCGCCGCCCCCGCCACCAGCGCGGGCAGGCACACCGCCGTCCACCCCCACGACGGCCGCAGCCCCCCGCCCGCCGCATACACCACGGCGCACGCACCCACCGCGAGATACCCGGCGACGACCCCCGCCCACGCCGTCCGTGGACTCACCAGCGGCACGCTCCCGGTCAGCCCCGCCCCGCCTCCGCCCCCACCGCCGCCGTCCACCGCGTCCCGCGCCGCGCGGTGCACCAGCCACACCGGCAGCGCCAGCAGCAGCAGCGGCGTGACCCCCATCGGCGCCGGCACCCCGGACAACGTCTCGGTGCGCACCAGCTCGGCCCCGTGGGCCAGCACCCACAGCGAGGCCGCAACGCGCAGCGCGCTCCCCGGCCCGCTGTCGGGATACGGCGAACTGATCCACAGCATCGTCACGAGCACGGCGAGCGCGCCGAGCCCCAGCCCGGCGGCCAGAGCTCCGCCCAGCAGCCCGGCGCCCAGGCCCGCGGGCGAACGGTCGAGCAGCCAAGTGCGCAGAAGCGACGGCGACGGCAACGGTCGGCGAAGGGGCTTTCGGATCACGCCCGTCATGGTCCCAACGACACGCGCCTTCCCGTCGTAATAGGCGAACTGCCGTTGTGTCGCTCAATATACGTTTATGTACTTTTTTGGACGGAGGGGCGACCGGTGACGACACAGAGCCCTGGCACCCCGCTCCCCCCGCCCAAGGAACGCCGACGCCTGCGCGAGCGCGCCTCGCTGACACAGGCTCAGCTCGCCGCCCGACTGGGCGTCAGCCGGGAGACGGTGCGCGCGTGGGAAACCGGCCGTACGACTCCCCAAGGCCGCGGCGGAGAGGCGTACGCGAAACTCCTCGCCACGCTCGACGATCCGCCGACGCCCACCCCGGAGCCCGCCCGCAGACCACGGCCGAACGCACGGACAACGAGACCGGGCCCGGAAGACCGGACGCCCGCGAACTCCACCGCGGCCCGCTCCTCCGCCGACTCGTCCGCCATGGACTCCCCCGCCGCCGCCCAGACCCCCGCTCAGGCCTTCGACGCCCTCTACGCCCACTGCGCCCCCGCCCTCATCCGGCAGGCCTACCTCCTCACCGGCCGCCGCGAACTCGCCCGCGAGTCGGTCGAACAGGCTTTCCAGACCGCATGGCATCGCTGGCCCGAGGTGGCCGTCGACCCCGACCCCGCGGGCTGGGTGCGGGCGACGGCCCACGAGTACGCCCTCTCTCCCTGGCACCAGTTCCGTCCCCGGTTCCGCAACCCCGAGCCTCCGCCCGCCATCCCGGCCGACCGCGCGCTGATGGACGTACTGCTGTCCCTCCCGCCGTCCTACCGCCGCACCCTGCTGCTGTACGACGGGATCGGCCTCGGGCTGCCGGAGACCGCGGCGGAGACGGAGGCCAGTACGCCCGCCACCGCGAGCCGTCTGCTGCACGCCCGCGAGGCGGTCGTCGCGCGCCTGCCCGACCTGGCGGCCCCCGGACTGCTGCACCGGCGGCTGGCGGAGGTGGCGTCCGCGGAGCGCCTGCGCGCCGCCAGACCCGCCGTCGTCCGCATGGGCGGCGAACGCCGGGCCCGGCTGTGGACGAGGGCGGCGATCACCTTCACGGTCGCCCTGATCAGCGTGACCGTCCTGGCCCTGTACACGGCCCCGACCCGCTACCAGCCGCCGGTTCCCCCAGGTCGGACGGTCCCCGGAGTCCCCCCGAGAGCGGCGCCCGGCCCGCTGTCCCACACGGAGCTGGCCCTGAGGGCCAAACTCAGAGCACTGCCCCACGGCCCCCAGAGACTGACCCCGGAACTGCGGTAGCTCCCCCGGCGCCGGGCGCCCTCCGAGCGAGCCGCCGCCGTGGCCCGCGCCGAAAACGCCGACGGGCCCGCCCCCCACAGGGGAACGGGCCCGCTCACGCTGAAATCTCGCGATTCAGCTCGGCAACCGGTCTCAGCCGGTCTCAGCCGGCGAGGATCTCCCGCGCCAGCTTCGCCGTCTCGGTGGGCGTCTTGCCCACCTTGACGCCGGCGGCCTCGAGGGCCTCCTTCTTCGCCTGGGCGGTGCCGGAGGAGCCGGAGACGATGGCGCCGGCGTGGCCCATCGTCTTGCCCTCGGGCGCGGTGAAGCCCGCGACGTAGCCGACGACCGGCTTCTTCACGTTCTCCGCGATGTAGGCCGCGGCACGCTCCTCGGCGTCGCCGCCGATCTCGCCGATCATCACGATCAGGTCGGTGTCGGGGTCGGCCTCGAACGCGGCGAGCGCGTCGATGTGGGTCGTGCCGATGACCGGGTCGCCACCGATGCCGACAGCCGACGAGAAGCCGATGTCCCGCAGCTCGTACATCATCTGGTACGTCAGCGTGCCGGACTTCGACACCAGGCCGATACGGCCCGGCTTGGTGATGTCGCCCGGGATGATGCCGGCGTTCGACTGACCGGGGGTGATCAGACCGGGGCAGTTCGGGCCGATGATGCGGGTCTTGTTGCCCTTCTCGACCGCGTAGGCGTAGAACGCGGCGGAGTCGTGCACCGCGATGCCCTCGGTGATGACGACCGCAAGGGGGATCTCCGCGTCGATCGCCTCGACGACGGCGGCCTTGGCGAAGGCCGGCGGGACGAAGAGGACGGACACGTTCGCGCCCGTCTTCTCGATCGCCTCGGCGACCGTGCCGAAGACCGGGATCTCGGTGCCGTCGATGTCGACCGACTGGCCCGCCTTGCGCGGGTTCACGCCACCGACGATGTTGGTGCCGTCGGCCAGCATGAGCTTGGTGTGCTTCATGCCCGTGGCACCGGTCATGCCCTGGACGATGACCTTGCTGTCCTTGTTGAGGAAGATAGCCATGGCTGTGTGTCCTCGTCCCTTACTTCGCAGCCGCGAGCTCGGCGGCCTTGTCGGCCGCGCCGTCCATGGTGTCCACGCGCTGCACCAGCGGGTGGTTGGCGTCGGAGAGGATCTTGCGACCCAGCTCGGCGTTGTTGCCGTCGAGACGGACGACCAGCGGCTTGGTGACGTCCTCGCCCCTGTCCTTGAGCAGCTGCAGCGCCTGGACGATGCCGTTGGCGACCTCGTCGCAGGCGGTGATGCCGCCGAAGACGTTGACGAAGACCGACTTCACGTCCGGGTCGCCCAGGATGATCTCCAGGCCGTTCGCCATGACGGCGGCGGAGGCGCCGCCACCGATGTCGAGGAAGTTGGCCGGCTTCACGCCGCCGTGCTTCTCACCGGCGTACGCGACGACGTCCAGGGTGCTCATGACGAGACCCGCGCCGTTGCCGATGATGCCGACCTCGCCGTCGAGCTTGACGTAGTTGAGGTTCTTCTCCTTGGCCGCGGCCTCGAGCGGGTTCGCCGACGCCTTGTCGTGGAGCTCCTCGAAGTCGGGGTGACGGAACTCGGCGTTCTCGTCCAGCGTCACCTTGCCGTCGAGGGCGATGACGTCACCGGAGGCGACCTTGGCCAGCGGGTTGACCTCGACGAGGAGCGCGTCCTCGGCGACGAAGGTCTTCCACAGGGTGACCAGGACGTCGGCGACCTTGTCGGCGACCTCGGCCGGGAAGTTCGCCGCCTCGACGATCTCGCGGGCCTTCGCCTCGGTCACGCCCTCGTTGGCGTCGATCGGCGTCTTGGCGACGGCCTCCGGACGGGTGGCCGCCACCTCCTCGATCTCCACGCCGCCCTCGACGGAGGCGATGGAGAGGAAGGTGCGGTTGGCACGGTCGAGGAGGAAGGAGACGTAGTACTCCTCCACGATCTCCGGGGCCGTCTCGGCGATCATCACCTTGTGGACCGTGTGGCCCTTGATGTCCATGCCGAGGATGTCCGTCGCGCGGGCGACGGCCTCGTCCGGGGATGCGGCCAGCTTGACGCCGCCGGCCTTGCCGCGACCACCGACCTTCACCTGCGCCTTGACGACGGACTTGCCGCCCAGACGCTCCGTGATCTCGCGCGCCGCCTCAGGCGTGTCGATGACTTCACCGGCCAGCACCGGTACATCGTGCTTGGCGAAGAGGTCCCTCGCCTGGTACTCGAACAGGTCCACGCGCTTCCGTCCCTATCAGTGATCGCGGTTCGTTGGATGCGTGGGCGTGCCGCGAAGGGCAACGTGACGACGTCCGCTGTGTCACAAGGGAAGCGCACACGGTGTCCGAGCGCGCGGCATGTCCGTCTCGCAGGTTATCTCTGCTTCCGGGGGGCCTCTAAATCGCGGGTCACACCTGAGCGGTGATACCTGTCACATGATGCCGGGCTCACTGGCACGCCGTGCCGGAAGGGAGGGGCCTCACCGGGCCGAGGTGGCCCCGGTGAGACCCCGTGAGGGTTCCGCGAAGTCTCCGGGGCAGGTCAGCCGCGCGGCGCCGCCGTGCCCTCCGGGTCCGGCACCGGCAGCGGGCGTCTCTCGATCGCCGCCGCCATCACCTCGGGGAAAAGGTCGGGCGTGCAGGCGAACGCCGGCGCGCCCAATGCCGCGAGCGCTGCCGCGTGCTCCCGGTCGTAGGCCGGCGCCCCCTCGTCCGACAGCGCGAGCAGCGCGACGAACTGCACGCCCGACGCCTTCATCGCCGCGACCCGCTTCAGCATCTCGTCCCGTATGCCGCCCTCGTACAGGTCGCTCATGAGCACGACCACCGTGTCCGCCGGACGGGTGATCCGGGCCTGGCAGTGGGCGAGCGCGCGGTTGATGTCCGTGCCCCCGCCGAGCCGGGTGCCGAACAGGACGTCCACGGGATCGGCGAGCTGGTCGGAAAGGTCGACGACCGCCGTGTCGAAGACGACGAGCCGGGTGCTGATCGACCGCATCGACGCCAGCACCGCCCCGAACACCGAGGCGTACACCACCGAGGCCGCCATGGATCCCGACTGGTCGACGCAGAGGATCACCTCCTTCTTCACCGACCGCGACGCCCGCCCGTACCCGACGAGCCGCTCCGGCACGAGCGTGCGCCGCTCCGGCAGGTAGTGCTTGAGGTTGGCGGCGATCGTGCGGTTCCAGTCGATGTCGCGGTGGCGGGGCCGGGCGACCCGCGCGCTGCGGTCGAGAGCGCCGGTGATCGCGGCCCGGGTGCGGGTGGCGAGCCGCTTCTCCAGTTCGTCGACCACCTTGCGGACGACGGCCCGCGCCGTCTCCCTCGTCGTCTCCGGCATCGCCTTGTTCAGCGAGAGCAGCGTGCCGACGAGGTGCACGTCCGCCTCCACCGCCTCCAGCATCTCCGGCTCCAGCAGCAGCGCGGACAGTCCGAGCCGGTCGACGGCGTCCCGCTGCATCACCTGGACGACGGAGGCGGGGAAGTATTCGCGGATGTCCCCGAGCCAGCGCGCCACGGCCGGCGCCGACGCCCCGAGCCCCGCCGAACGGTCCCGCCCCGACCGCTGCGCCTCCCCGTTCCTCACCTTCCTTCCCTGGTCCCCGTAGAGCGCGTCGAGCGCGCCGTCCATGGCCGCGTCCCGCCCGGACAGCGCGTGACCGGTGCCGTCCGCCTCGTCGCCGCCCAGCACGAGCCGCCAGCGCCGCAGCCGCTCCGCCGGGGCGTCCCCCGCCGCCCTCTTTCGATCGGCCGCCGTCGGTTCTGGCGTCCGTGCCGGTCCGCTCGTCATACGCCCACCTCCACCGGGTCGTCGTCGCCCAGCAGCAGCCGGACCACCGGCAGCACGGCGTCCGCCCGTTCCCTGTCGGCTTCGGCGGCGAAGCCGGGTGTCCCGGACGCCGCCCCCACCACGTCCGCCCGCTGCTCGGGCCCGCGCCGCACCAGCTCCCCGAGCGTTCTGCGCACTCCCGTCCCATACGCCGCGAACGTCCGCCGCAGCAGCGGCAGCACGTCCGTGAACGCCTCGGCGGAGACTCCCGTGAGCCACGCGTCGACCAGCGCGAGCAGCCGTTCGTCGTGCACGAGGAGCAGCCCGCCGCCCGCGCCGCCTTCGACGAAGCCCTCGATCCAGGCGGCCGCGTCCGCAGGCGGCGTGCCCGGCGACAGCGCGATCCCCATCAGCCGGGCCGCCTCCCCGTCGGCCACCTCCCCCTCGTCCAGCAGCAACCGGACGGCCCGCCCCCGGACGACCCCGGCGACGGCCTCCCGCACGGACAACGTGCGCAGCACCCGCAGCCACCGTGGGCGCAGCCCGCCCCGATGGACGTCGGCGGCGTCACCCCGGCTCTCTCCCGGCCCGGCCGTCTCCGCCAGCAGACCGACCGCCCCGTGCACCGCGTCGACATGGCGCCGCATCTCCTCGGCCGCCTCGGCGTCCAGCGCGGCGCACGCGGGGGGCAGGCCGACGAAGACCCGCTCGGCGAGCGCGGCGGCGACGCCGGCCAGCGCACCGGTGTCGGTGCCGCGCACATCGCCGTAGCGCTGGGCACGGACCAGGGCGGGCAGGGCCTGGGCGAGGTGGCCGACGTCGGCGTCGAGCGCGGCGCGGTCGGCGAGGACCCGCATCACGGTCGGCAACGCGTCCGGCAGGCCGGCCAGGAGGCAGCGCTCGGCGAGCGCGGTCACGTCGGCGAGGCTCCGCGCGGCGACGGCGTCGGCCTGCGCCTTGGCGGTCGCGGCGGCGAGGACGGTCGTCCCCCACACGCCTGCCTCGGCGACCCGCACCGACAGCTCCGGCTCCCAGCGCAGCCGCCACGTCTCCCGGAACGTGCCCGTGCTTCCCCGGGAGGCGGCCGGCCGGCCCCAGGGGACGTGCAGCAGCCTCAGCCGGTGCAGCAGCCTGCTGCGCTCGGCGTCGTTCTCCTTGCGCAGGTCGAGCTCCGCCTCCCGCTCACGCGCCTCCGGTTTCAGCCGCAGCCGCCGCTGCGTCCTCTGCAGGTCGCGCTGCAACGGCACGGCCGGCGCCCCGGCGGGCACCTCCCCCAGCGCGTCCCCGACGACCAGCCGGTCGTGAACCAGCGCCAGCGGCACGTCGGAGCCCTCGCACAGCACCGCCCGCACGGCGTCCGTCGTCTCGCCCAGGCCGGGCAGCGGACGGCCGCGCAGCGCGGCCAGCGCCTCGGCGAGCCGGACCGCCTCGATGACGTGCGCCGGGGACACGATCCGGTCCTCCTCCCGCAGCAGGCCCGCGACCTTCGTCAGCCAGCGCTCCACCGGCCGGTACGGCGCGGCGAACAGGTGCCCGTACCAGCCAGGCGAGTCGACGCCCGCGCCGTACCCGCCGGCCCGCGCCAGTCTGCGGTGCGTCCAGGGCACCCAGGTCAGGTCGGCCTTCACCCTGGGCAGCCCCTTCAGCAGCGCCCGGTCGGCCGCGACGGTGGTCCGCCGCCGCAGCGCGGGCACATGCCAGGCCCCGCACACCACGGCCACCCCGCCGGCCCCGTGCTCCCGCAGCGCCGCCCGCAACCGGAGCCGCATGTACGCCTCGCGCAGGCCGTCCCTGTCGTCGTCGACGCCGGTGCCGTCATACGTGTCCCGCAGCGCCGTCATGGCCTCCTCCAGCGCGGCGAAGGGCGCGAACGGGTCCCCCTCCCCCGCCGAGCGGTGTTCGACGACGTCCTCCCACCAGCGCTCGGGGTCGTCGTGACCAGCGGCGGCGGCGAGCGCCGCGAGGGGGTCGACGCGCAAGTCCCCGGCTCCCCCGTCCTCCGTCTCCTCCTCCTTGTCCCAGGCCAGCGAGTGGGCGGCGGGCAGGTCGATGAACCGGGCCGGCACCCCGTGCTCCAGGGCCCAGCGCAGGGCGACCCACTCCGGGGAGAACTCGGCCATCGGCCAGAACGCCGACCGTCCTGGTTCGTCCACGGCGTGCCCGAGGAGCGCGACCGGCGGGCGCATGTCCTCGTCGGCGGCCAGCGCGATCAACGCGTCGGCCTCCGGCGGGCCCTCGATCAGCACCGTCCGGGGCCGGGCCGCCTCCAAGGCGGCCCGCACCCCCCGGGCCGAACCGGGCCCGTGGTGCCGCACGCCGAGCAGCAGCGGCCGCTTCGCGACGTCCGTCATCCCGGCCTCCCCCGCCTGCGTGCCCAGGCCGGACCGCCGCACTCGGACGCGCGCCGCCGTCGGCCCCACGCGGGCGTGTGCGGGCCTCGGACGCCGTGGGCGCGGCGGCTCGCGCTCATGCGCTCACCTCCCGGCAGGCGCGGTAGAAGTCGGTCCAGCCGTCCCGCTCGCGCACCACCGCCTCCAGGTACTCCCGCCACACCACCCGGTCGGCGGCCGGGTCGCGGACGACGGCCCCGAGGACGCCCGCGGCGACGTCGGCCGGGCGCAGGACGCCGTCGCCGAAGTGGGCGGCCAGGGCGAGTCCGCCGGTGACGACGGAGATGGCCTCCGCCGTCGACAGCGTGCCGCTCGGCGACTTGACCTTCGTCCGGCCGTCGGCGGTGATCCCGTCGCGCAGTTCACGGAAGACGGTGACGACCCTGCGGATCTCGTCGATGCCGTCCGCCCCGGCCGGCAGGTCGAGCGAGCGGCCGATCTGGTCGACGCGGCGCGCGACGATGTCGACCTCGGCCTCGACGCTGGCGGGCAGCGGCAGCACCACCGTGTTGAAGCGGCGGCGCAGGGCGCTGGAGAGCTCGTTGACCCCGCGGTCGCGGTCGTTGGCGGTGGCGATCAGGTTGAAGCCGGGGACCGCCTGCACCTCCTGTCCCAGCTCCGGTATCGGCAGCGTCTTCTCCGACAGGATCGTGATCAGCGTGTCCTGCACGTCGGCCGGGACGCGGGTCAGCTCCTCGACGCGCGCCGTCCTCCCCTCTGCCATCGCCCGCATGACGGGGCTGGGGACGAGGGCGTCCCGGCTCGGGCCGTGCGCGAGGAGCCGCGCGTAGTTCCAGCCGTAGCGGATGGCCTCCTCCGGCGTCCCCGCCGTGCCCTGCACGAGCAGCGTGGAGTCACCGCTGACCGCGGCCGCCAGGTGCTCGGACACCCAGGTCTTCGCCGTACCGGGCACGCCCAGCAGGAGGAGGGCGCGGTCGGTGGCCAGCGTGGAGACGGCGACCTCGACGATGCGGCGCGGCCCCACGTACTTCGGTGTGATCACCGTGCCGTCGGGCAGCGTCCCGCCGAGGAGGTAGGTGGCGACCGCCCACGGCGACAGCTTCCAGCGGGCCGGGCGGGGGCGGTCGTCCTGCGCCGCGAGCGCGGCGAGCTCTTCGGCGAAGGCCGCCTCGGCGTGCGGCCGCAGCACGTCGGCCGGGCGCCGCTCACTCGGTCCCACGAACATGTCTGGGCCCCCCTTCGGTTCGACCGGTCCGGATCTGGTGTCCACCGTGCACCACGGCACTGACAATGCGATGTGACCTGCGCAAACGTGCTCGCGGAGGTCGCAGCCGGGCCGATTGTCAGTGGCGGGATCTACCTTCGACGGCATGACTCAGCAGGGGGTGCGCTGGACTGCGGAGCAGGTGCTGGCACTGGCGCCTGACGCCACGTCACGCGCAGCGGGAAGCGAACTCGGCACGGCAGGTCCGTGGTCGGAGACGGGGAGTGCGGAGGAGGGGGCGGTGTGGGGGGTGTGCAAGGGGAGCGGCGGCTCGCCGTACCGGACGGTGGTCGACGTCAGGGAGGCGTCGAGTCCGGCGTATTCGTGCAGTTGTCCGAGCCGTAAGTTGCCGTGCAAGCACGCGCTGGGGCTGCTGCTGCTCTGGTCCGGCGGGGAGGTGACGGCTTCCCCGGGGCGGGCGCCGGACTGGGCCGAGCGGTGGACTGCGGCGCGGCGCGACCACCCGCCGGAGAAACGGGCGGCGGGCTCACCTGGTTCCGGGACCGGGCCCGCCGATCCGGAGGGGGCGCGGCGGCGGGCGGAGCGGCGCGCCGAGCGGATCACGGCGGGGGTGACGGAGCTGGAGCAGCGGCTCACCGACCTCCTGCGCTCAGGCCTCGCCACGGCCGAGCAGTCGGGATACGGACTGTGGGAGGAGACGGCGGCCCGCATGGTCGACGCCCAGGCGCCCGGGCTGGCCTCGCGGGTCCGGGAGCTGGGGGCGATCCCCTCCTCGGGGCCCGGCTGGCCGGCGCGGCTGCTGGAGGAATGCGCGCTGCTCCACCTCCTCGACCAGGGCTGGCTGCGGCGAGCGCAGCTGCCGGACGCCCTGGCCGCCGGCGTCCGCACCCGCGTCGGCCTGCCCTCCACGCCGACCGGCCCCCCGCTGCGCGACGACTGGCTGGTCCTCGCCCAGTACGACACCGGTGACGCCAAGCTGACCACCCGCCGCATCTGGCTGCACGGCGCCGCTTCGTCCCGCACTGCGCTCCTCCTCTCCTACGGCGCGGCCGGCCGCGCCCCCGAGCTGTCCCTGCCGGTCGGGACGACCCTGGACGCGGAACTGACCTTCCATCCCGGCCACCCCGATGCCGGACGGCTCCGGGCCTCCCTCGGGGAGCGGTTCGCCCCACCCGTCCCGGCCGACGTCCGCCCACCCGGCATGACGCCCTCCGAGGCGACCACCCGCTACGGCGACGCCCTCCGCGACGACCCCTGGCTGGACTCCGTCCCGGTCACCCTGGACGACGTCATACCGACCCCCACCGGGGACTCCTGGCAGTTGGCGGACGCCGAGGGCGACACGGCCCTCCCCCTCACCCCGGCCGCCGTCGCCCGCCCCGCCCTGTGGCGCCTGATCGCCCTCTCCTCCGGCACCCCCCTGAAGATCTTCGGCACCTGCGGCCACCAGGGCTTCACCCCCCTGACGGCCTGGCCCCCACCCCCAAACCCCCCGACCCTCCTGTGCTGACCCACTCAGCCGCGTACAGCCGTGCCGCCGGGGCGGCACGGGTGGGCGCAGCGGCACCCGGCAACGCCGGTCACCCCCCACCCCGGCAGCACCAGCACACCGGCCACCCGCCCCACCTCCGGGCCACACGGAAAGCCGACCCCGCCCATGACCGACGCCCCGCACACCCCACCCACCTGGCAAGACCTCCTCACCGCAGCCCTCCTGGGCACAGACCGGCGTAAGCCCACCCCCGGCCAAGCCCACCCCACAGCCCACCCGAAAGCCCTGCTGGACGCCGCCGCCGCCGAGACCGTACGCCGGAGAGCCGGCCTCCAGCCGGGCCGTGCGGCGCCCCGCCTCGAGCCGGCCCCCACCGACCCCCGCCCCCGACTGCCCGCCCCCGCAGCCCGCCGACTCGCCCTTCTCCTGGCCGACCGCCCCAACGCGGGCGGAGGCGGCCGCAGAGGCAGCGCACCCGACCTCATGGAGTTGCTCCCCCAATGGCTCGCGGCGGCGAACGGCCACGGCTTCGCCCCGCCCGCCGAGACACTGCCCGCCCTGCTCGACGCGGCGAGGGCCCGCACGGACCTGCGTCCGGCGGTCCTGGAGTTCGCGGGGTCACGCGCCCTGTGGCTGGCACGGCTCAACCCGAACTGGCGGTTCGCCCTGCGCACCACGCCCGGCGCAGGCGCGTCCCTGCCGGGGCCGGAGAAACCGGACCGGGTGACAGCACTCTGGCGGGAGGGGCTGTTCGCCGAGCGGGTAGCCCTCCTCGCGGCGCTGCGCGCCCGCGACGCCGACGCGGCCCGCACCCTGCTCGCGGCCACCTGGCCGACGGAGCGCGCCGAGGACCGGCTGATGTTCCTCGACTCGCTGCGCACCGGCCTGGGACCGCGGGACGAGCCGTTCCTGGAGCAGGCCCTCGCCGACCGCAGCCGCAACGTCCGGGCGACGGCGGCGGAGCTGCTGTCGGCGCTGCCCGGCTCGGCGCTCGCGGCACGGATGGCGGTCCGGGCCGGCGCGTGCGTGGCCCTCGACCACACCCGTGACGCACCGACGCTCGTCGTGGAGCCGCCGCACGAGTGCGACGCGGCCATGGAACGCGACGGCGTGGCCGCCAAGGCGCCGTCGGGCCGGGGTGAGCGGTCGTGGTGGCTGGGCCAGCTGGTGGAGGCGGCCCCGCTCGCCGCCTGGCCCGCACGCCTGGGCGGTCGTACGCCCGAGGAGATCGTGGCGCTGCCCGTCGCCGACGACTGGACGAGCGAGCTGCACGCCGCGTGGTGCCGGGCGGCGGTACGGCAGCGGGACGCCGCCTGGTCGCGGGCGCTGCTGGGGCCCCCGTCGGCACCCGGCGCGGGCGGCCCGGGCGCGGTCTCGCTGGCCGAGCGGGCCAGACTGCTGGAGACGCTGCCGGTGGACGAGCGGGCCGGGTGGGTGGCCGGCTTCATCGCGGCACACGGCCTGTCGGAGGCGTTCCAGTTGCTCGGCGTGTGCGCAGTGCCCTGGGCCGCGTCCCTGGGGCGGGCGGTGGTCGACGCGCTGAACATCGCGCGTGACGCGGGCAGCTACCCGTGGAGCTTCAGCGGGGTGATGGGCCTGGCGGAGCGCTGCCTCGACCCGGCTGAGGCGTCCCGCCTGGACAGCCTGCTCACGGCCCCGGACGAACCGGAGGACGCGTCGCCCGGAGCCGGCGGCTACTGGACGGAGGCGTTCCAGCGACTGGGCACGACGCTGCGGCTGCGGGCGGTGATGGCGGCGGAACTGCGGACGGCGGAGCCGACCACGACACAGGAGCCCGGCCCGGCATGACGGCACCGATCACGACGCCCGCACCCATCCGGGGGAAGCCGCGCCGCCTCCGGCCCCGCACACGAACCGCCCCAAGAGACGCCCCCACGCCCCAGCAAGGCAGCCCTACGCCCCCGCCGGCTGCCGCACGTTCTCCCGCACCCACTCCACGATGGACGTCGTCGTCGCCCCGGGCGTGAAGATCTCCGCGACGCCCTTCTCCTTCAGCGGCGCGATGTCCGCCTCCGGGATGATCCCTCCGCCGAAGACGAGGATGTCCGCCGCGTCCCGCTCCCGGAGCAGCTCCATCACGGCGGCGAAGAGCGTGTTGTGCGCCCCGGAGAGGATCGACAGGCCGATCGCGTCGGCGTCCTCCTGGATCGCGGTGTCGACGATCTGCTCGGGTGTCTGGTGGAGGCCGGTGTAGATGACCTCCATGCCGGCGTCGCGCAGAGCGCGCGCGATCACCTTGGCTCCACGATCGTGGCCGTCGAGCCCCGGCTTCGCCACCACCACGCGGATCGGACCGGCTGCCACACCCATCACTGCCTCCATGACGCCATTTCGAAGTGAACGAACGTTATCTCCAGCATCCCGCACCCGGCAGTTTCTGGGATGCGGCGAGGGGGAAATCACACGATGGGACACGTATACGTTCGCCGCGCGGGGTTCCTTCCGCATCAGGGGGGTACTCGCGCACCGGGAGCCGCACACGAGGTCGCCGCACCGCCGAGGCGCAAGGCGCGCCGTGGCGGCGCGCGCCCGGCGGGCCGAGAGGCCCGCACCGCGACTTCCACGAGGGCACACGGGGGACAGAGGCGTCCCCAGCGTGCCGACAGGAGGTCGGCCATGCAGGTCACCCGGGCGTTGGAGCCCCTGTTTCCGCTGTGTCAGCGTCTGCTGCCGAGCAGACTGGCGGGGCTCTCCGTGACGCTTCTCAAGGCGACGGCCTTGGAGCTCGCGATCCTCGCCGGGCACCTCCTCCTGTACCCCTCCGGCATCGTCCAGGAGCGCCGCGGACAGGTCGTCCCGCCGCTGCCCACCGCGGACGACGCGAGCGATCCGGCCCGGCTGCCGACCCAGGCCGCGCCCCCTGTCGTCCTGCTGCACGGCTTCATCGACAACCGTTCGGTGTTCGTGCTGCTGCGCCGCAGCCTCGCCCAGCACGGCAGGCATCGCGTGGAGTCCCTCAACTACTCCCCGCTGACCTGCGACATCCGCACGGCGGCCGAGCTGCTGGGACGGCACATCGAGGAGATCTGCGAGCGCACGGGCAGCAGCCGCGTGGACGTCGTGGGGCACAGCCTGGGCGGTCTGATCGCCCGCTACTACGTGCAGTGCCTCGGCGGCGACAGCCGGGTGCGCACGCTGGTCACGCTCGGCACCCCGCACGCCGGCACGCGGGTGGCGCCGCTGGCGAACGCGCACCCCATAGTGCGCCAGATGCGCCCCGAATCCGAGGTCATGGAGGAGCTGTCCCGCCCCGCCCCCGGGTGCCGGACGAACTTCGTCAGCTTCTGGAGCGACCTGGACCATCTGATGGTCCCGCTGGAGAGTGCCCGTCTCGACCACCCCGACCTCCGCGCGCAGAACGTCCAGGTGAGCGGCATCGGCCATCTCGCGCTGCCCGTCCATCCGGCCGTGGCGACCGGGATACGGCAGGCCCTCGACCTCGACCGTGCGGCGGCCGCGGCGGCAGCCCCGCACACGGACGGCCTGACGGTCGCCTGACGACCGGACCAGACCGCCCTGCGACCGCCCCGGCGGTCGTACGACATCGAACAATTTTCGAACATAGGGCCAAACCCGCGCCCGCCCTCCCCCGAAACAGGGCCGAATGCCCCTTTCACTCGGGCACGAAACCTGCGGAAGATTGTCGCGCCCGCATACCGCCGGGTACAGTCGCCGCACTGCTCTGGCAGCCCCTGTTGTCGAGGCGAGAGAGAAGTTGGTGAACGACCGTCATCCGTCGGGGACCATGACCACCCCGGCTCCGGCTTCCGACGCCGACTCCGCGCACTACGCGTCCTACGGCATCCAGGAGGCTCCGTACGACGGCTTCACTCCGTACCAGGGCTTCGACGCCGGCACCGTCGACCAGGGCACCCAGTCCTCCGGGCACTACGCGGCCGACCCCCTCTACGGCGTCCTGCCGGACGACGGCTCCGCGACCGGCGCGTACGACGCCACGCACTGGGCGACAGGCAGCCACCACGCCCTGAACCACGACCCGTACGCGGCCCAGCACCACGCCGCCTACGACACGGGGGCCTACGACACGACCGCCTGGTCCACGGACCAGCAGCTGTCGGCCGTCCCGCAGCAGTCCCCGGCCCCCGACATAAGCGGCCAGTGGGACGCGAGCGCCTGGCAGCAGCCCGACCGGTCGAGCGGCCCGGCCGACCAGACCCAGCAGTGGGAATGGGGCACGCAGGCCTTCGACACCGGCGCCTATGACGCCACGCAGTGGAACTCCGACGGCACTGTCCCCGCTCCGGGCGCCGAGGAGTACGAGCACCAGCACGAGGTGCCGTTCGACCAGCAGGCCACCGCCACCTTCGAAGCCGTCGCCTACGACGAGCCGGGCGCACACGACTACGACGAGCCGGGTACGTACGAAGAGACGGGCGATTACGACGAGAACGGCGCTCACGACGACGCTCTCGCCTACGACGACGGCGACCCCGCCGCCACCGGTGAGCTGACCGCCGTGCCCGACGAAGCGCTCCTCGACGACCAGGAGGAGACCGCTCCGGCCCCCGCCTCCCGGGTCGCCGCCCGCGCCGCCAACCGCTCCCGGCGCCGCTCGCCCGCGAGGCGCTCCGCGCTCCTCACCGTGGCCGTGCCCTCGGCTTGCGTGATGGGCGTCGCCGGCATCGCCGCCGCCTCCGTCGGCACGCTGACCGGCGGTGACGACACGGAGACCACGGCGTCCGCCGCCGAGGCGCAGCCGGTGAAGCCGTCCGCCGCCAACAACAAGCTGGACGCCCAGCTCCAGACGCTGAGCGCCGAGGCCGACGACTTCGGCGACCGCGTCAGCCGTACCCAGGAGCGCATCGACCTCAAAGCGCAGCAGGAGGCCGACCGCAAGAAGGCGATCGCGGAGGCGGCCCGCAAGGAGCGGCTGCGCCCCAAGTACGCCCTGCCGGTCGCCGCGCACGGGCTGAGCGCCCTGTACGGCCAGTCCGGCATCAACTGGATGTCCCAGCACACCGGCATCGACTTCCCGGTCTCCTACGGCACGACCGTGATGGCCGCGACCGACGGAACCGTGCGCACGCAGTACAACGTCGCCTACGGCAACATGCTGATCCTGACGGCGAAAGACGGCACGGAGACCTGGTACTGCCACCTCTCCAGCTACCGCGTCTCCTCCGGCACCAAGGTGAAGGCCGGCGAGCCGATCGCGTACTCCGGGAACTCCGGCAACTCGACCGGTCCCCACCTGCACTTCGAGGTGCGGCCGGGCGGGGGCAGCTCGATCGACCCGCTTTCGTGGCTGCGCAGCCACGGTCTGGACCCGACGTAGGCGCCTCCCGGCACCACCTTTCGGTGAGCCCCCGCCGTGACGGACTCCGTCGCGGTGGGGGCTTTCCGTCATGTCAGAGCTTCTCCACCGGCGCGTACCGCAGCAGCAGCCGCTTCGGCTTGACGTCGCCGAAGTCGATCGTGGCCTCGGCGTTCGCGCCCGTGCCCTTCACGGCGACGACCGTGCCGAGCCCGAACTGGTCGTGGGTGACGCGGTCGCCGACGGCCAGGGAGACGACCGGCTTCTCCGCCGTGCGCCGCGTGGCGAAGCCGGACGCGCCGGCCGCCGAGGAGCGGGAGCGCGACGACGACAGCGAGGCCGCCACCGAGGACGCCGGGCCCCCGGAGGACAGGGGCGAGGTCGCGCCGGTGCGCTTCCAGTCGACGTGCGTGGCCGGGATCTCCTCCAGGAACCGGGAGGGCGGGTTGTACGAGGGCTGTCCCCAGGCGCTGCGCATCGCCGACCGCGTGAGGTACAGCCGCTCACGCGCACGCGTGATGCCGACGTAGGCGAGGCGGCGCTCCTCCTCCAGTTCCTTGGTCTGGCCGAGGGCGCGCATGTGGGGGAAGACGCCGTCCTCCATGCCGGTGAGGAAGACGACCGGGAACTCCAGGCCCTTGGCCGTGTGCAGGGTCATCAGTGTGATCACGCCCGAGCCGTCCTCGTCCTCGTCGGGGATCTGGTCGGAGTCGGCGACGAGCGCGACCCGCTCCAGGAACTCGGCGAGCGAGGCGGGCGTCTCGCTCTCCCCCGACTCCTGCTCGAACTCCAGGGCCACGGCCGCGAGTTCCTGGAGGTTCTCGATGCGAGTCTCGTCCTGCGGGTCGGTGGAGGCCTGCAACTCGGCCAGGTACCCGGTGCGTTCGAGGACCGCCTCCAGCACCGTGGCCGGTCCCGCGCCCGACTCGACGATGGTGCGCAGTTCGTCCATCAGCACGTTGAACCGCTTCACGGCGTTGGTCGACCGCGCGGCCATGCCGTAGGCCTCGTCGACGCGCTTCAGGGCCTGCGGGAAGCTGATCTTCTCGCGCTGGGACAGGGCGTCGATCATGGCCTCGGCGCGCTCGCCGATGCCGCGCTTGGGCACGTTGAGGATGCGGCGCAGCGGCACCGAGTCCTCCGGGTTGGCGAGGACCCGCAGGTAGGCCAGGACGTCCCGGACCTCCTTGCGCTCGTAGAAGCGGACGCCGCCGACGACCTTGTAGGGCAGGCCGACGCGGATGAAGACCTCTTCGAAGACACGGGACTGCGCGTTGGTGCGGTAGAAGACGGCGACGTCCTTGGCCTTCGCGTCGCCCGCGTCGGTGAGGCGGTCTATCTCGTCGGCGACGAACTGCGCCTCGTCGTGCTCGGTGTCGGCGACGTAGCCGGTGATGCGCGCGCCCTCACCCGCGTTGGTCCACAGGTTCTTGGGGCGGCGGGACTCGTTGCGCTCGATGACCGCGTTGGCGGCGGACAGGATCGTCTGGGTGGAGCGGTAGTTCTGCTCCAGCAGGATCGTCGTCGCGTCCGGGTAGTCCTCCTCGAACTGGAGGATGTTGCGGATGGTCGCCCCGCGGAAGGCGTAGATCGACTGGTCGGCGTCGCCCACGACGCACAGCTCGGCCGGCGGCACGTCGTACGTGCTCGGCGGCACGTCGACGGGGTGCTCGGGGGTGCCGACCAGCTCGCGGACCAGGGCGTACTGGGCGTGGTTGGTGTCCTGGTACTCGTCGACCAGGACGTGCCGGAAGCGGCGGCGGTAGTGCTCGGCGACGTCGGGGAACGCGCGGAGCAGGTTGACCGTCGTCATGATCAGGTCGTCGAAGTCGAGGGCGTTCGCCTCGCGCAGCCGCGACTGGTACATCGCGTAGGCCTGGGCGAGCGTCTTCTCGAAGCCGTCGGCGGCCTGGGCGGCGAAGTCCTCCTCGTCGACCAGCTCGTTCTTCAGGTTGCTGATCTTGGCGCTGAAGGACTTGGGCGGGTAGCGCTTGGGGTCGAGGTCCAGGTCGCGGCAGACCAGGGCCATCAGACGCTTGGAGTCGGCGGCGTCGTAGATCGAGAACGACGAGGTGAAGCCGAGCTTCTTGCTCTCACGGCGCAGGATGCGCACGCACGCGCTGTGGAACGTCATCACCCACATCGCGTTCGCGCGCGGGCCGACGAGCTGCTCGACGCGCTCCTTCATCTCGCCCGCGGCCTTGTTGGTGAAGGTGATCGCGAGGATCTGCCCGGGGTGGACGTCCCGCTCGGCGAGAAGGTGGGCGATGCGGTGGGTCAGCACGCGCGTCTTGCCGGAGCCCGCCCCGGCGACGATGAGCAGCGGCGCGCCGGCGTGGACGACGGCGGCGCGCTGGTTGTCGTTGAGCCCCTCCAGGAGCGCGGCGGCGTCGATGACCGGGCGGGGGGCGCCGTCGCGGTAGTGGGCGTCCCGGTCCGGGGGCACGTCGAACTTCCCGCCGAACAGATCGTCCGGAACCGACTCCGGAGTGTGATCGTCCTCGGGCGGAGGCGGGGGCTCCTCCTCGTGGCCGCGCGGGGCCTGGAGGTCCGCCAGGAAGCTGTCGTCAAAGAGGCTGCTCATCGCTCTCCGAGTCTAGGGTGCCGCACCGACAACCCGCCGCCGTCCCGGGAACATCACCACCCGGCGGGCATGGACATGCAGGATCAATCTGCCCAGAACATGAGAAAGAACATCTATCCTCCACATCAGTCACAGAACGCCAGAGACCTGACCGAGAGTCACGGAAATGTATCGGGGCATATCACCCCTCAACCTTCACAGGGGTCACAGCAGTTGGCTACCGTGCCCGGAAGGCCGTACGCCCCCCCACCGGCGAACCCCGCCGGACCGCGCGGCCTCCGCCGAGTCCGGCGCGCGCCCTCGCGGCAGCCGGAGCCGGGGACCCACCGAGACCTTGGGGTGAATCGGCCGCCCGCCCCCCGCAAGGGCGCGGCCGTAGGGCAACCCTTCCGAAGCACCCGCCCGAACCCGACAGCTGACCCGGTAGGCGGAGCACGGAAGGAGTCGCCTCCCTTGGCGTCGCAGCACCGCAAGCCACGCTCCCCGGGCACGCGCGTAGCGGGCATACGCACCCCCGCCCTCGCCACCGCCGCCCTCGCCTCCGTGGCGCTGCTCTCGCAGACGGCTCAGGCCACGCCTTCCGCCGACGGCAAGCCGAGTCTGGAGGAGGTCGAGAAGAAGGTCGGCGACCTCTACCGGCAGGCGGAGTCGGCGACCGAGAAGTACAACGCCGCCAAGGAGAGGACGGCCCAGCAACGCACGCGCGTGGACGGCCTCCTCGACGACGTCGCCCGGCGCACCGAGAAGCTCAACGAGGCGCGCGAGGAGCTGGGTTCCTTCGCCGCCGCCCAGTACCGCACCGGCGCCTCCGCGCCCGACACCGCGACCTTCCTGCTCGCGGACACCCCGCAGGACTACTTCGACCGGACGCAGCTGATGGACCGGCTGACCAGCCGCCAGAAGGAGTCGGTCGACGCCTACGTCACCGAGCAGTCGGCGACGATGAAGAAGCGGCAGGAGGCGTCCCAGAGCCTTCAGACGCTCACCGCCTCACAGAACGACCTGAAGACCGCCAAGGCCACCGTCCAGAAGAAGCTCAGCGACGCGCGCGTGCTGCTGTCGCGGCTGACCTCGCAGGAGAGGGCGCGGCTCGCCGAGATCGAGAAGCGCAAGCAGCAGGAGGCCGCGCGCAAGGCGGCGGAGCTGGCGCGGCAGCAGGCGGCGGAGCGGGCGGCGGAACGGGAGAGGAGCGCCGGCTCCTCCGGGTCGGACGCGCCGTCCGCGCCCTCGTCGCCCTCTTCGTCATCCTCGTCCCCGGCCGCCGACGCCTCCTACGGCACCAAGGCGGCGAAGGCGCTCGCCTACGCCCGCGCGCAGATCGGCAAGCCGTACGTCTGGGGGGCCACGGGGCCCGATTCCTACGACTGTTCCGGGCTCACCAAGGCCGCCTGGAAGGCCGCCGGGGTCTCCCTCCCGCGCACCACCTACGACCAGGTCGGCGCCGGCACGACGGTCTCCGTGGCCGACGCCCGGCCCGGCGACCTGATCTTCTTCTACGACGACGTCACCCACGTGGGTCTCTACATCGGCAACGGCATGATGATCCACGCGCCCAAGCCCGGGACGTACGTGCGCGAGGAGTCGGTGTTCTACGACGGGGAGTCCGCGATCCACAGCGTGGTCCGGCCGGCCTGAGCCGGGGCACGGGGGCACCGGTCGGGTGTGCCGGGCCCCTGTCCTGCCGCGTCAGGTCCAGAGCACCGCGATGAAGACGTTGGCCACGGTCAGCGCGCCGACCAGCCCGAACAGCGGCTTCTCCACGCTCTCCTCGTCCCGCTTCACGTAGACGAGGCCGAGGATCACGATCAGCAGGGCGAGCTTCACACCGATCTTGATGTTGTTGACGGCCTGGTCGTCCGCCTGGTTGAGGCCGACCAGGACGACACCGGTGACCAGCATCGTCGCCGCGCCGTGCAGCATCGCGGGGACGAAGCGGGCCGTGCCCCGGCCCATCGCCTTCATCTGGGTGAGGAAGCCGCCGAGGAGCGCGGCGATGCCGATGATGTGCAGGCCGACGAAGAGGTGGATGAGTACGTCCATGGAGCCGGATGCTAGTCAGCGGTGCGGTCGCCGCCGGACACCGGCCCACCCCTCGCGCACACCCGGTCCGCCCCCTCGTGCGGGTCCCGCACATATGCGCCGCATAGCAGTCCGCCGTCGGAATCTGCCCCGAAAGCGCCGGATCGGTCAGTGAAGTGCGCGAAACCGATGGCTCCGGACCGGCTCGACGACCATGTCCGGTCACCTTTCAGTCCACTGGTGTCACTTCCGTACATCTCGTTACCGACCCGACATCACCGGGCCTAGCGTCCTCCCCCAGGTGACCGGCTCCCCACCGCCGTCCGGACCAGGGACGGCAGTCGGCCACCACCGCCGAAAGTCCGGCGGCGCGTCCGCTTCCCTGAGCGGGCCGCCGCCGGACGCGTCAGCCGCTCCCCGCGGCCGTACGGCCGTCCGCTCCCCACGGCGGGCACGGGCCCCCGCCCGGCCCCACCCGACGGCCGTACCGACGAGGCGGTCGTACGAAAGGACGTGCAGTCCCACGTGGCAGCGCACCGCAAGCCGAGACAGCGCTCGCTCGGCGGCCATACGGTTCGAACGGCGGCCACCCTCGCCCTCGCCGGCGCGGCGGGCGCGACGGCTTTCGAAGGGGCCGGCATCGCCGCCCCCCAGGCCACTCCGGCGCAGGTGAAGGCCAAGGTCGACAAGCTGTACCAGGAGGCGGAGGCCGCCACAGAGAAGTACAACGGGGCGCAGGAGAAGGCGACGGCGACCGAGCGGCGGCTGAAGGGCTTACAGGACGAGGCCGCCCGCAGGGAACTGCGGCTGAACACGACGCGCGAGGCGCTCGGCAACATGGCTGCCGCCCAGTACCGCGGTGGCGGCCTCGATCCCGCGATGCAGCTCTTCCTCTCCGACGACCCCGACGCCTACCTCGACGGCGCCGCCTTCGCCGAGCGGGCCGGCGACCGGCAGTCCGGGGCCGTCGCCCGGGTCCGCGAGCAGGTGCGCGAGGTCGAGCAACTGCGTGGCGCCGCGCGCGTGGAGCTGACCTCGCTCAAGAAGCGCCAGGCCGAGCTGCGGCGGCACAAGAAGACGATCATCGGCAAGCTGGGCGCCGCGCGCGACCTGCTGTCCCGGCTCACGGCGCGTGACCGGGCCGAGTTCGACGACAAGGAAACGGGCGGCGGCACGGGCCCGCGTGCCTCACGCGGCTCCACGGGCGCCCGCGACGCCCTCCCGGCGGTCGGCTCCGCCACGGCCAAGGCGCCCAACTCGCGTGCCGCGGAGGCCGTCTCCTACGCCTACTCCAAGCTCGGCAGCCCCTATGTGTGGGGCGCGACCGGTCCGAACGCCTTCGACTGCTCGGGGCTCGTCCTGGCCTCCTACCGCTCCGCGGGCGTCGCCCTGCCCCGCACGACGTACGCGCAGATCGACGCCGGCCGGCGCGTCTCGCGTTCCGAACTGCGCCCCGGTGACCTGGTGTTCTTCTATTCCGGCATCACCCACGTCGGCATCTACGTCGGCGACGGCAAGATGATCCACGCCCCCAACCCCTCGGCCCCGGTACGCGTGGCCCCCCTCGACGAGATGCCCTTCGCGGGGGCGACACGGGTGGTGTGAGAGCACCTGGGCGGCCGGGGCGGGGTGGCCGGGCTGCGACCCGATGCGGACCGACCGTCGGGTCTGCGTGGCATGGGCATGCGACGCGGTAGGTTCAGCGCGCGAAGCGAACGGCACCGCGCCTGTACGTCGGCGTCGGGCAGACCGCCGTCTCGCCCCTGCCGCTCACGCCCCTGGCCCGCTCGAAAGAGGCCCGATGTCTCCAGCCGCGCTGCCGCCTCCCCCGCCGCACATCCGGTCCTGGCCCGACCGGTCGGCGCTGCTGGCCGACCGGGAGCGGGCGCTGGAGGAGCTGCACGGGCACAGCCTCGGCGTGCACCGCGTCCTGCTGCTGTGGCTGCTGGCGCTCTCGGCGATCATCGGCTGGGCGCTGCTGGTCCTGCCGCTGAAGCAGTTCGAGGAGCGGGACCCCACGGGCTTCCTGCTCGGCCCGGTCTTCGCCCTTCTCGGACTCGCCGCGCTGACCCCCTCCGTCGTCGCCGTCGCGCTCGCCGTGCGCCGCGACCAGCAGCTGCGCCGGCTCCTCGACGCCTGGCTCGCCCTGGACAGCCACCCGCTGTCCGACGCCCGTCTGCGCTCCCCGGGCCTCAGTCTGTTCTGGCTGCTGTCCTCCCTCACCGTCGGCGCGGTCGGCCTGTGGGCGTCCTTCACCTCCGCCACCGGCGCGAGCGCCGGGCGGTCGGCGCACGCCGACGTCGTCCTGCGCGTCGGCGCGGGCACCATCCTATGGCTGGCGGGCCTGATCGGCGTGGTGAAAGCCGTCCGGCACTACCGGTGGGCGCTGCGGATGCTGGCTCCGGCGCCCGCCGCCGAGCTCACACCAGCCGCCGTGCCGTCGCCCACCGCGTCAGCTCGTGCCGGTTCGACAGCTGGAGCTTTCTCAGGACGGCCGACACATGGGACTCGACCGTCTTCACGGAGATGAAGAGCTGCTTGGCGATCTCCTTGTACGCGTAGCCGCGGGCGATCAGGCGCAGCACCTCCCGCTCGCGCTGCGTGAGACGGTCGAGGTCCTCGTCGACCGGCGGGGCGTCGGTGGAGGCGAAGGCGTCGAGGACGAACCCGGCGAGGCGGGGCGAGAAGACGGCGTCGCCCTCCTGCACCCGGAACACGGAGCCGATGAGGTCGGCACCGGTGATCGTCTTGGTGACATAGCCTCGGGCACCGCCGCGGATCACCCCGATCACGTCCTCCGCCGCGTCCGACACGGACAGGGCGAGGAACCGCACGGGCTGCTCGGCGTCCGCCATCAACGGGGCGCAGCGGCGCAGCACTTCGACTCCGCCGCCGCCCGGCAGGTGCACGTCGAGGAGGACGACCTCGGGCCGGGTCGCGGTGATCACCGTGACGGCCTGGTCGACGTCGGCGGCCTCGCCGACGACCTCGACGCCGGTCTCCTCCGTCCGGCCGATCTCGGCCTGGACGCCGGTGCGGAACATGCGGTGGTCGTCGACGAGGACCACCCGCACCCGACGCCCTCCCGCGCCGTCGCGGTCGCCGATGGACTGCGCCGGCTCGGCCGCCTCGGCCGCGCCCGCCGTCCCGTTCGCCTCGGTGGCCTCGGTGGGGTCGCTCATGACGTCTTCTCCGCCCTCTCCATCTCCAGTTCGACCTCCGTGCCGCCCCCCGGCACCGCGCGCAGCCGCGCGGTGCCGCCGTTGCGCTCCATACGGCCGATGACCGATTCTCTGACGCCCATGCGGTCGGCGGGTATGGAATCGAGGTCGAATCCGGGACCGCGGTCCCGGACGGACACGAAGACCGTCCTTCCCTCCACTTCCGCGTACACCTGCACGGCACCGCCCTCGCCACCGTACTTGGCGGCGTTCACCATCGCCTCGCGCGCGGCCTGCATCTGCGCGGCCACCCCCTCGTCGAGCGGGCAGTCGCCCACTATCACGACCTCGATGGGCACACCGTGGTTGTCCTCCACCTCCGCGGCGTTGCG
Organism: Streptomyces sp. NPDC088254; assembly: GCF_044740925.1. NCBI lineage: Bacteria > Bacillati > Actinomycetota > Actinomycetes > Kitasatosporales > Streptomycetaceae > Streptomyces > Streptomyces sp. NPDC088254. Next base: position 151,413 of record NZ_JBIURQ010000010.1, read on the forward strand.
CCGGACCGCTTCGGCGACCGTGTCGGGCTCGTCCGCCTCGTCCTTGCCGGTGCCCTCGGGTTTGTAGAGCCAGGTGCGCAGGTCGCGCTCCTGGGCGCGGGCGAGGCGGCGCACCTCGCCGGCGTTCTCGGCGTTGCGCTGGATCAGGGTGAGCGTGTGCAGCACCGAGTCGTGGACATGGGCGGCGACCTCCGCGCGCTCCTGGGCACGGATGCGCATCAGCCGCTCCTCGGACAGGTCCTGCGTCATCCGCACCAGGTACGGCCCGGCGAGCAGGGTGATGCCGACGAGGACGGCGAGGGCCGCCTGCAGGACCGAGCCGAGGTGGGCGGCGGAGCCCTGCAGCACGAAGACCCCGGACACCCCGGCCGCGACCAGGAGGACGCCGGCGCCCGCGCGCAGCAGCGTGAGCGTACGGCGTCTGCGGCCCACCTCGACCCAGCGGGCCCGGCGGGCGTTGTCCGCCTGCCGCCAGACGAGGGCGACGCCCGCGCCGACGAGCACCGCGGGCACCAGGTACGCCTTGGCGCCGCTGCCCAGGTTCACATTGCCGACGAAGACCATGGCGACGACGACCATGAGGAGCAGGGCGACGATCTGGCCCCTGTCCGGCTTGCGGGCGACGAGCCGGCGGCGGCCGTCGGGAGCGGTCTCGGTGGCGACGAGGGAGGGGGACCTCTGGTCGCCGACTCCGCCGACCCCGAGCGGCACGAAGAACCAGAAGGCCGCGTAGAGCAGGGCGCCGAGGCCGTCGGCCATGAACAGGCCCACGAAGACGAGCCGCACCCAGATCACGGGCAGCCCGAGATGCCCGGCGAGCCCCCGCGCCACACCACCCAGCCAGCGTCCGTCGCTGCTGCGGTAGAGCTTGCGCGGCGGCCGCGGTTCGACGAGTGGCGCTGCTGCGGCTTCCGGCATGCCAACGATGTTCACACGGCGGTCGGACAGGGGCATCAGGGTTCGTCCCCGAGACGCCCCTGATCTTCGGCGCCGTCGCGGCTCGAACGCCTCCCGGGCCGGTTCTCAGGGCCGATATCAGGGTCCGACCAGGGTCGTTCCGACTGCCACGGAGGCGGCTCGCCCGCCACCATGGAGCCATGACAGATCACCAGCACGCCGCGGACGCCGGGCCCGACAGGGGCGCCGCGCCCGACGCGGCCACCCCGTCCACCGGCGCACCCGGCGCCGCAGGTGAGGAACCGCGCGCACACGGGCAGGCGGCCGCGCCCGAGCAGCCGGACGCCCGCGCAGGCACCGGTGAAGGCACCGAGCCCCGCGCCTCCGGCGACCCAGGAGGACCCGGCGACCCAGGAGGCGGCCCCGGCGACCGGGGCAGGCCCTCCGACGTCCACGGGCCGCCCGACGACCCGGACCCCGTCGGCCGCCTCCCGCACCGCTTCCGCCGCGACCGCGAGCACAAGCTGCTCGCCGGTGTGTGCGCGGGACTCGGGCGGCAGTGCGACATGGACCCGGTGATCTTCCGGATCACGCTCGCCGTGCTCTCCGCGACCGGCGGCATCGGCCTCATCTTCTACGGCTTCGCCTGGCTGTTCGTCCCGTACGCCGGCGACGACCAGAACGAGGTGCGCAAGCTCCTCACCGGCCGGGTCGACGGACAGGCGCTGGCGGCCCTGCTGTTCGCGCTGGTCGGCTGCGGGGTGTTCCTGTCCATGCTGAACAACGGCGGCGTGCTGAGCTTCGCCGCCCTCCTCTCCCTGCTGCTCGCCGGCGCCGCGTACTGGTCCCGGCACCGGGACGCCTCCGACACCGACCCGCTCGCCGCCCAGGCCGTCGCCGACGCCCCGCCGGAGGCCAAGGCGCCGCCTGCTCCGGCCGCCTACTCGTCCTGGTGGCGCGACCCCATCGTCAAGGACGGCACCCACGAGGGCGGCACGGGCTATCTGTGGGGCCCGCGGGACCCGCGCACCCCGGACGCCACCTCGGTCTTCGACGTCGAACTCGCCGGGCACAAGATCCCCTACACGTCGATACGCCCGCCCGCCCCGGCGCCGCGACCCCGCGGTCCCCGCCGGATCGGCGGATGGCTGTTCCTGCTCGCCGCGCTGGCCGGCGGCCTCGTCACCCGGCTCACCTGGGACGAGCACCCGCTGGGCACCAGCCTCCAGGCGGGTCTGGCCACCGGGCTCGTGATCCTGGGCGTGGGCATCGCGGTCAGCTCGTACCTCGGGCGCACCGGCGCCGGTTCGGTGTTCCTGGCGGTCCTCGTGACGGGCCTGCTGGCCGGGGCGGCCGTCCTGCCCAAGGACATCGGCACCCGGTGGACGCACACGACATGGCGGCCCGCCGCGGTGACGGAGGTCCGGGCGGACTACGACCTCGACACCGGGGACGCCGTCCTGGACCTGTCCCGGCTGGACCTGACGAAGGGGCAGACCCTTCGTACGGGAGCCGAGCTGGGGGCCGGGCGGCTGAAGGTGATCGTGCCGCCGGAGGTGACGGTGAGACTGAGCATCGAGGTGGGACTGGGCGACATCCGACTGCCGGGCGAGGACGAGAAGGACGTGGACGTGCAACCGGGGCGGCACAAGCAGATGACCCTGTCGCCGGCGTCGGGCGGTCAGGACGCCGGGACGATCGACCTCGACCTCCAGGTCGCGGTGGGACAGGCGGAGGTGGCCCGTGCTGCGTCATGAGTTCCGGCCGGGCCGGCTGGTCGCCGGCGTGGTCTTCACCGTGGTGGGCGTCCTCTACGCGGGGGACGCGGGCGGCCGGTGGGAGACCCCGTGGTTCGTGGTCGTCCCGGTCGTGGTGGGCGGTCTGGTCCTCGCGGGGGCGACGGGAGCGGTGAGCCGGTCCCTGCACAGACGGCGCGAACCGGCCCGGGCGACGCCCGGAGCCGGTTCGGAAACGGCGAGCTGAGCGGGAGGTTCAGACCCAAGACGGCCCGACCTGAGGGGTCCTGTCGGAGAAGTCCGACCGGAGGGGGCCGCCCCAGCCGGCCCCGAGTGATCAGTAGCCGCCCGTTCGCTGTCGCTTCCTCGTGCGCCAGACGGCGTCCACGGAGAGGACGGGAGCGCCGGCGAGCACCAGGGGCAGCCAGGCCATCAGGTAGGCGAGGTCGTTGCCGTAGTAGTAGGGGTCCGACGCCCAGCTCACCGTCAGCCAGAGGCTGAGGGAGATCAGGGCTCCGCCGAGGGCCGCCAGTCGGGACAGGACACCCAGGAGGGTGCCGATGCCGACGGCGAGTTCACCGAAGGCCATGGCGTAGCCGAAGCCGGCCGGGCTCTTCAGGGCCAGGTCGACGAGGGCCGGGATGGCCGAGGAGTCGCGGACCGCGCGCATCGTGTCGCCGATGGAGCCGGCGCCGCTGCTCTGCACGAAGGCGCTGTCGGTGAGCTTGTCGAGACCGGCGTAGATGAACGTGATGCCGAGGAAGACCCGCAGCGGGAGGAGGGCATACCGGGTGGCGGTGTCCCGCCAGTCGCTTCCCCCGTCGAGATAGGGAGGGTGTGTGTCCGTCCGCATGCTGTGCGTCATCGCCCGTAGCCGCCTCTCGCCCGACGTGGTGGACCCCTCGAAAGACCTTACGTACGAAATAGGAGGTGCGCTCACAATGTGGCAGTGGTTTCTCGGCGCGTTGCGACGCCGGCGGGCGCTCCGTCCCGCGCGCAGTGATGGTGAGCGCCGGTCAGTCCGTCACGTCGATCGTGTAGCGGTTCGTCTCCACGCCGGCGGCGGTGACCACCTGGACCTCCACGCGGCCCGGTTCGACGTCCGCCGGGACCGGGACGGTGAGCAGCGCGTCGGCGGGGTTGCTGAAGCCGCCCGTGACGGGGACGAGGGGCACATGGACGTGGACCGTGCCGATGCGCACGACCATGCGGGAGAGACGGTCGGCGGTCTGCGCGCCGGGCGGGACGAAGCCCGCGCCGCGGATCTCGATGTCGTCGCCGGTGCGGATCGGGGCGTCCAGGTCGCCGGCCTCGCGGGAGCGGACGACGGAGAGGATGACGGGGCGGCCGCCCTCCGCGTACTTGCCGGCGAGGTAGGTCGCGGCGGAGACCAGCACCACCAAGGCGAGTCCCCAGGGCAGGTCGGGCAGTTGGTCGGGGCGGCGGGCGAGGCGCACGGCGGCGAAGACGACGGCGACGACGTTGATCACGACGTACTGGATGTCGGCGAAGGCGCCGCGGCCGGAGTCGTCGGTCAGCAGGTCGGCGGCGCGCGGCCGGTGGGCGCGGACCTTCTGCAGGCGCTGCCCGAGGACGCGCAGACCGACCACCCGGCGCACCAGCACGGCGATCCCGCAGACCACGGCGAGGACGGTCACCACGCCGGCACCGCGTTCGAGGGCGAGACCGGAGATCAGCGCGTCGCGCCCGCGCGGGCCGGAGGCGGCGGCGAGCCGTCCGGCGAGGACGAGCACCGCGTACGCCACGAGCAGGACCCAGGCGGCCGCGACCGCGCGGGAGGTGGACAGGCGGTTGTCCTCGCCGATGACGGGGGCCAGTGCTCCGCCGCGCGCGCGGTGGAACCAGGAGGCCGCGGTCAGCGCGCCGGCGACTGCGAGCGCGGCGAGCAGTCCGGCGGTGCGGGCGTCGCTCCAGCCCGCACCGACCGCGGTGAGGGACTGCGTCAGCAGCAGCGCGAGGACCGCCGCCCACACCGTGCACGTCGTGCGCAGCCAGAGGCGGGCGAGCCAGGCCTGGCCCTCGGCGTGGCCGCGTTCGGCGACGAGCTCGGCCGACTGGGCCAGCTCCTCGGAGATCCACTGGCGCGAGGCGGAGACCGAGTGGGCGACCGCGGCGGGCAGGCCCTGCCCGGCGGCGAACTCGTCGCGCCGGGACAGGAACGCGGCCACCGCGCGCCGGTGGCCCTCCCGTGCCCCGTGCGGGCAGTTCCCGCAGGAGCAGCCGCCGGCGTGCGCACCCGTGTCCGGGCCCTGTCGCGCCTCCTGGACCGCCATGTCCGATGCCTGCCTTCCCCGCGACCTTCACGACCGGCGGCCCTCGAGAATTTCGGCCACGGTCCTGCTGAACAACTCGCCTGCGATGAAAGCGAATTGTGCCCCACGGCACACCGTCCGGTTTCGGCGGGTCTGGTCAGCGCGGGTGAAGGGTGCTTCGCGGTGTTGACCAGGCCGGGAGTGCGCCCGGCGGACTGGGGGCCGGGTGCGGGCCGGGGGTCAGGACAGCAGGTCCGGTTCGCTGCGGCTGATGTCCTGCCACAGCGGCTGGTAGTTGATCCATGCGACCAAGTCGCCGCCGAGCTGCTCCCGGGTGGCGACGGCGGCCCGGTGGTCGATCAGCACCGGGCGGCCCGCTGCGCGAGCGGTGAGCTGGACCTGGCAGGACCGTTCCATCGACAGGAACCACCAGGCGGCCGCGTCCACCGAGTCGCCGACGGTGAGCAGGCCGTGGTTGCGCAGCACGAGCGCCTTGCGGCTGCCGAGCGCGGACGCGATGCGCCGGCCCTCCTCGGTGTCGACGGCTACGCCGGTGTAGGCGTCGTAGAGAGCGTGGTCCTCGTAGAAGGCGCAGCTCTCCTGGGTGATCGGGTCGAGCAGTTCACCGAGGGCGGCCAGGGCGCGTCCGTGCACGGAGTGGCAGTGTGCGACGGCGACGACGTCGGGCCGTGCGGCGTGCACTTGGGCGTGCACGGTGAAGGCGGCCTGGTTGACGTGGTAGCCGCCTTCGACGACCTGACCGTCGGCGTTGGCGAGCACCAGGTCGCTCACCGTGACGTGCTTGAACGGCATGCCGAACGGGTTCACCCAGAAGCAGTCGCTGTACTCGGGGTCGCGTGCGGTGATGTGCCCGGAGACCCCGTCCTCGAAGCCGAGCCGTCCGAAGATCCGCACCGCGCCGGCCAGCCGTTCCTTGCGGTGCCGGCGCTCGTCCTCGACCGATTCATGCATCGGCGGCATCGCGAACCGCAACCGGTCGGTGGGCAGCGGGGCAGGCGGCGTGGGCCCGTGCATCGGTCCTCCAGACTGGGTTGCCTTACGTTGCGGAAGTTACCGCCGGTCAGACCAAAAGGGCAGAGTCGTTATGCAAAGATGATGATTTTCGTCATCCGTGGAGCATGTGTTGTCCCTCGCCGACCGGCACCTCACGTAACTCATGCGCCAGATCGCCACGCGCAACGCCTTCGTGCTCATGCACCCTTTCGCGAGTTGAAAACCTTCGCCGCCCAGGTCTACGTGGCGGAGTGCTACGGCTTTCGCTGCGAGCGCGTCGAACTGGTCGGCCGGCAGCGGATGGTGCACGTCCATCTGGTCCGCGATCCGAGCCCCGCGGCGCGGCAGCGGGCCGCGGTCAACTCGGCGGCCTTCCCCGACCTGGGCCCCGGCCGACCGGTTCCCGGCATGCGCCCGGGAACGCTCACGCCGCTGCCGGAGGCCCAGGCGGACGCCGATCTGCTCACCGACCTCATCCGCTGCGAGGGGCTGGGCCGTGCCGCCAGCCAGGCGCGACTGAAGGCGATTGCCTGGGGCTCCGCCGTCTTCTTCGCGTTGATGGCGGCTCTGAGCGGCAACCCGTCCGCCTCACGATCGCCGTGCTGCTCCCGCTCGGCGCGCTGGGAGTGCTGCGCTTCAACACCGCCCGGCGGGCGCTCGCCGAGCGGCTCACGGTGGCGGGCTGCGCGACCGTGCGGGACGCGGAAGGGCAGGAACGGTTCGTACGCCCGGAGCGGTACGCGGTCTGAACGACGCGCACAACGGGTGGGAGATGACGGGTGGCGGCGGCAGACTCGTCGTATGTCATCGAATGGTGGGACGCCTGAAGGCGAGGCGGTGAGCTGGGCGGGGTTCGCCGCCGAGGCACCGGAGTTCGCGGCGGTGGTGGAGGAGCGGTTCGGGAGCTTCGTCCATCATGTGCTGGCGACGTTGCGCAAGGACGGTTCGCCTCGCACCAGCGGGCTCGAAGTCCGTTTCGTCGGCGGACAGTTGTGGCTCGGCATGATGACCGGTTCGCTCAAGGCGCTCGATCTGCGCCGTGATCCGCGGTTCTCGCTCCAGGCCAACCCCGGGGAAGGCACCGGCATGGGCGGTGGAGACGTCCGGGTCAGCGGGCGGGCCTTCGAGGTCGGCGACGGGGAGGCGGCGAAGGCCGGATACGTGGAAGAGGTGGGACCGCCGGAGCCGTTCCACCTCTTCCGCACCGAAGTGACGGAGGTCGTGCGGACCTACGTCGAGGACGACACGTATCTCGTCGTCCAGGTCTGGAAGCCCGGAGAGCCGGTGCGCACTCTCAAACGGACCTGAACCCCGGAGGGGTCACTCCCACTCGATGGTGCCCGGAGGCTTCGAGGTGACGTCGACGACGACGCGGTTGACGTCCCGCACCTCGTTGGTGATCCGGGTGGAGATCTTCGCCAGCACGTCGTACGGGATGCGGGACCAGTCGGCGGTCATCGCGTCCTCGGAGGAGACCGGACGCAGCACGATCGGGTGGCCGTAGGTGCGGCCGTCGCCCTGGACGCCGACGCTGCGGACGTCCGCGAGGAGGACCACCGGGCACTGCCAGATCTCACGGTCGAGGCCGGCGGCGGTCAGTTCCTCGCGGGCGATGGCGTCGGCGTCGCGCAGCAGGTCCAGGCGGTCCTTGGTGACCTCGCCGACGATCCGGATGCCGAGGCCGGGACCCGGGAACGGCTGGCGCTGGACGATCTCCTCCGGCAGGCCGAGCTCCTGGCCGACCATGCGGACCTCGTCCTTGAACAGCTTGCGCAGCGGCTCGATCAGCTTGAACTCGAGGTCCTCGGGCAGACCGCCCACGTTGTGGTGGGACTTGATGTTCGCGGTGCCGGTGCCGCCGCCGGACTCGACGACGTCCGGGTACAGGGTGCCCTGGACCAGGAACTCCACGGCCGGGCCCTCGTCCGCGATGATCTCGGCCTGCGCCTGCTCGAAGACGCGGATGAACTCGCGGCCGATGATCTTCCGCTTCTCCTCGGGGTCGGAGACCCCGGCGAGGGCGTCGAGGAAGCGGGCCTCCGCGTCCACGACCTTCAGCTGCACGCCGGTCGCGGCCACGAAGTCCTTCTCGACCTGCTCGGTCTCGCCCTTGCGCATCAGACCGTGGTCGACGTAGACGCAGGTCAGCTGGGACCCGATGGCCTTCTGGACGAGGGCGGCGGCCACGGCGGAGTCGACGCCGCCGGACAGACCGCAGATCGCGCGCCGGTCGCCGACCAGCTCACGGATCGCGGCGACCTGCTCCTCGATGACGTTGCCGGTGGTCCAGTCCGGCTTGAGGCCCGCGCCCCGGTAGAGGAAGTGCTCCAGGACCTGCTGGCCGTGCGTGGAGTGCATGACCTCGGGGTGGTACTGGACGCCGTAGAGCTTCTTCTCGTCGTTCTCGAAGGCGGCGACCGGGACGACGTCGGTGGACGCCGTCACGGAGAAGCCCTCGGGGGCGGCGGAGCAGGCGTCGCCGTGCGACATCCACACGGCCTGCTCGGCCGGGGTGCCCTCGAAGAGGGTGGACGACGACTTGGAGACGTGCAGGTCCGTGCGGCCGTACTCACGGGCGCCGGTGTTGTCGACGGTGCCGCCCAGGGCCTGCGCCATCAGCTGGAAGCCGTAGCACATGCCGAAGACGGGGACGCCGGCCTCGAAGAGCGCGCCGTCGAGGCGGGGGGCACCCTCCTCGTACACGGACGAGGGGCCGCCGGAGAGGATGATCGCCGCCGGGTTCCTGGCGAGCATCTCCGTCACCGGCATGGTGCTCGGCACGATCTCGCTGTAGACCCGCGCCTCGCGGACTCGACGGGCGATGAGCTGGGCGTACTGCGCGCCGAAGTCGACGACCAGGACGGTGTCGGGGGCGGCGGCAGCGGGAGTCGCTGATGACACGGGAGCCTTCCGGCGGTTTGGGCTGGTCTCTGTGCTAGCAGAGTCTACCGAGGTGGCGTGATGACAGTCCCGCCGCTGGGGGCTGCCGCCCCCGGACCCCCGTTTCGGCGCTGGACGGGCCTCGTCCTCAGCCGCCGGACGGGCTGATCATCCGGGCGGGCGTCTCAGGATTCGAGCGCCTTTGGCCGCCGTCCCCGCGCCGTGCATACTGGCCGCATGCTCGCGCACACGACCTTCGTCTTTACCTATGGCACCCGGCCCGCCGGCTGCCATGGTCGTGCTGCTCGAAGCAACTGACGAGCGACTTCCCCAGGCGCCCCGGGCCGACAAGGCCCGGGGCGCCTGGCGTTCTCCGGGGCTTGCCGGGCCGGGCCGCCTTCCACCCCAAGGAGCCCTCCATGACCGTCCTCGACGTGACCGGCGCCCGTACCCCCGAGGCCGCAGACGTGATCAGCGGCGCCCGTGAGCGCATCGACGCGCTCGACGACCGGATCATCGGTCTGATCCAGGAGCGGATGGCCGTCTCCGCCGTGATCCAGGACGCCCGTCTCGCCTCCGGCGGCCGGCGTGTGAATCTGTCCCGCGAGATGGAGGTCCTCGGCCACTACAGCGAGGCCCTCGGCAAGCCGGGCACGTCGCTCGCGATGACGCTCCTCGAACTGTGCCGCGGTCGCATCTGAGTTCGGGACCGCTCTCACCCGTACGGCGCGTGACCGGCCGGGGGCGGGTTCGTTGGTCCCGGTGTCCGTTCCAGCCAGGTGCGGGCCCGGAAGAAACCACGCGTGGCTCGCTGGAGCGATGAGACGCACGGATCGCTGTCGTGCGTCGTGGGACCTCGCTCCAGGGATGTGACCGGACGGCAGGGGACAGCAGCCCGGTCACCCAAGAGAACGGTCGGCCCCGGGGACGCCCGGGGCCGACCGGCGGAAACCGTGAAACGCACAAGGGGCGGGTCGACCGGTTGCGGGTGCCGCCTTCATCCAGCACGATGCACAGAAGGCCCCGAACAGCCGAAACTCCCCCAGATCGTCACCCCGACCAGGGACGACACCCATACCAGCGGCGCAACCCCCCGGCGCCGCTCCCAGGCACCGGCGCTGCCCTGACGCCGGTGCTGACGGAAGAAGGGCCCCGTGGATCCGTCCCGCGGGGCCCTTCGCCGTGCCCGGAAGGCCTTCGATGTGACGCGGGACACATAAAGATCGTGTGAGAACAGCACAACTGTTCACAGCTTCAACGGGTCACACCTATCGCACACGGGTCACTCCTGCTCTCCACGAGGTCTTCATGAAGCTCCGCCGCGCCATGGTCACCATGGCGGCGACCGTTGCCATCGCACCGCTCGCTCTGCTGTCCGGGCCCGTGGCCTTCGCCGACGACACCACGCCGTCCCCGAGCGTCACCTCGTCCGAGAGCAGCTCCGCCTCCGCCTCCCCTTCCGAGGGGTCGAGCGCCGACGCCTCCTCGTCCACGTCCCCCAGTCCTTCCGGTTCCGTCTCGGCATCGCAGAGCGGGCGCAGCGGGAGCTCGCCGTCCGCGTCGGTGTCGAGCTCCTCGAGCACCGAGCCGTCACCGTCCGCGAGCGCCCCGGCCGGTGACGAGGGCGCCTTCGACCCGGAGACCGACTGCGAGGACATGGAGCTCGACGAGGACCTCTCGGCCGAGGTCACCGGGCTGCCGAACAAGATCGTCGCCGGTTCCGGCTGGCACGACTTCGAGTACACGGTGAGCAACGACTCCGCCAAGGACCTCAAGGACCTGTACATGGAGGTCATGCTCGAGTACGGCGACGACACGGACGCGTCCCTGGTCGAGGACCTCGCCGTCATCCAGGTCAAGGAAGACGGCAAGTGGACCGACGCGTACCAGGACTCCTACGAGGACGAGAACGGCAAGCAGGTCAACTTCACGGGTACCTTCACCGGCCTGCTGGACGTGCTTGAGAAGGACAGCTCCGCCTCCCTCGACCTGCGCATCCAGGTCAAGGCGTCAGCGCCGGCCGGCACGGCGTTCGCGCTGAGCGGGGCCGTCTACGCCGGCAAGGACTCCGCGTGCTACGGCAACGGTGACTTCTACGACGTCGAGATCCTCGCCGCCGGCGGCAAGCCGGGCGACGTCGACGACGCGAAGCCCAACGGGGACAAGCCCACCGGCACCGAGGGCACCAAGGTCCAGGGCGGCGCCAAGCCGATCAGCGGCAGCCTCGCCCAGACCGGCTCCGGCTCCGCCCTGCCGGTGATCGCCCTGGCCGGCGGCGTCACCGTCCTCGCGGGCGTGGGCGTGGTGTTCGCGGTGCGTCGCCGCAAGACGGCGTGACCCCGAGCCGGCGCTGAGGGCCGGTCACGGACGAAGAGGGACCTGCACTCGGAGGGGGGCGCAGGTCCCTCTTTCACATGCGCCCGCGCCAGGAGCACCGCGCACCCCCGCGCCAGGAGCACTGTGCACCCCGCCCGAGACTCACCGCGCACCCCACGCCGGGCGCCCCGCACGCCCCACGCCGAGCTCCCCGCGTACCCCGCTACTTCTTCGGCGGCACCGCCGGCATCCCCAGGAACGGCAGCCGCAGCGCGCCGAAGGCGTCCGCCGGGACCGCCGGTGTCCTCGGCTCGACGGGCTTCAGACGCTCGTACGCCGCGCCCTGCGCCGGACGCGGGTCCTCCTCGCCCTTGTTGGGCCAGTAGGACATCGCGCGCTCCGCCTGGGCGGTGATCGTCAGCGACGGGTTGACGCCCAGGTTCGCCGAGACCGCGGCGCCGTCGACGACGGAGATCCCGGGGTGGCCGTAGAGACGGTGGTAGGGGTCGATGACGCCGCTCTCACGCGAGTCCCCGATGGGGCAGCCGCCGAGGAAGTGGGCGGTGAGCGGGGTGCCCATCAGTTCGCCCACGTTGGAGCCGGCGAAGCCGTTGATGTCGGCGGCGATCGCGGAGGCCGCCTCCGAAGCCGCCCTGATCTGCTTGGGGTTGGGGCTGCCGTGCCCCTGACGTGCCGTCAGCAGGCCTTTTCCTGGGCCGGACTGCTTCAGGTACGTCGTGAGCGAGTTGTCCAGGGACTGCATCACCAGGCCGATGATGGTCCGCTCCGACCAGCGCCGGTTGGACAGGGAGCGCAGGACGAGCAGGGGGTGACGGGCGGCGTGCGCCAGCCAGCCGGCCACCCTCGACGAGCCCTCGGCGTAGGGCACTTGGAGGATGGACAGGCCGCCCATCGAGTTGGAGCCCTTGCCGTAGCGGACCGGCTCGATGTGGGTGTCGTCGTCCGGGTGGATGGAGGAGGTGATGGCGACGCCGCGGGTGAAGTCGACCTTCTCGTGGCCCGTGGCCCTGCGGTAGCGGCGGTCGTCGGTCTGGGCTCCCACCAGGGCCTCGGAGTTGGTGCGGGTCAGCTCGCCGAGCCGGTCGGAGAGGTAGGGGAGCCGACCGCTCTCCTTCATGCGGTGCAGGAGGGTCTGGGTGCCGTAGGTGCCGGCGGCGAGGACGACCCTGCGGGCAGTGAACGTCCGCCCCCCGCCCTTGCGGCGGTCGTCGGTGGGCAGGGTGGCGATCGCGTAGCCGCCGCGCGAGTCGTCCGTGACCGAGACGACCGTCGTCAGCGGGTGCACGACCGCGCCCGCCTTCTCCGCGAGGTACAGGTAGTTCTCGTTGAGGGTGTTCTTCGCGCCGTGCCGGCAGCCGGTCATGCACTCGCCGCACTCCGTGCAGGCCTTACGGGCCGGACCCGCCCCGCCGAAGTAGGGGTCCGGCACCTCCTCCCCCGGCTTCGCCCGCGCCGACCCGTCGGCGTCCTGCCCGTCGCCGAAGAACACGCCCACCGGCGCCATGTGGAAGGTGTCCCCGACGCCCATCCGCTCGGCGGCCGCCTTCAGGTGCACGTCGGAAGGGGTGGTCGTCGGGTTGAGGCGGACGCCGAGCATCCGGCGGGCCTGGTCGTAGTACGGCCGGAGCTCGTCCTGCCAGTCGGTGATGTCACGCCACTGCGGGTCCTCGAAGAACGGCTTCGGCGGGACGTAGAGGGTGTTGGCGTAGTTGAGGGAGCCGCCGCCCACGCCCGCGCCGGCCAGGACCATGACGTTGCCCAGCAGATGGATGCGCTGGATGCCGTACAGGCCGAGCCGGGGCGCCCACAGGTAGTTCCTGAGGTCCCAGGAGTTCTTCGGCAGCGTGGCGCGGGTGAAGCGGCGGCCCGCCTCCAGGACGCCCACGCGGTAGCCCTTCTCGGTGAGGCGGAGGGCCGTCACCGAGCCGCCGAAGCCCGATCCGACGACGACCACGTCGTAGTCGTAGGTGTCCTGTGGCACGTGCTCTCCTCGTCGAGAACGGGTGTTCCTGCCGAACGGCTCGCGGGCCCGGGCGCCCCTGCGGCCCCCGGGGACTACTTGAACCGGAGGGTCTTCATCAGCTTCAGACTGCGGTTCATGAACTGCGCGTACTTCTCGTCGTCCATGCCGAGCGAGGGCGCCATCGGCAGCAGGCGCTGGTGGGCCACCGTCTGCGCCTCGGTGTACTTGAGGATGCCCTCGGAGCCGTGGCGGCGGCCGAGGCCGGAGTCCTTCATGCCGCCCATGGGGGACTGGACGCTGCCGTAGGCGGGCGCGTAGCCCTCGTTGACGTTGACCGTGCCGGTGCGCAGCCGGGCGGCGACGTCCCGGCCGCGGCGCGCGCTCGTCGTCCACACGGAGGCGTTGAGCCCGTACGGCGTGGAGTTGGCGCGCTCGACCGCCTCGTCGTCGCTCTTGAAGCGGTAGACGGAGACGACCGGCCCGAACGTCTCCTCCGTGCACACGCTCATGGAGTCCTCGACGCCGTCGAGGATGGTCGGCTCGAAGAAGTACGGGCCGATGTCGGGGCGCGCCACACCGCCTGCGATCGCCTTCGCGCCCTTGGCGAGGGCGTCCTCCACGTGCTGCTCGACCGCCTTCAGCTGGCGCTCCCCGGCGAGCGAGCCCATGTCGGCGCCGTAGGCGAGGGAGCTGCCGAGCCGCATGGCCCGGGTACGGGCGGCGAAGCGCTCAAGGAAGGCGTCGGCGATCGACTCATGGACGAACAACCGCTCGATGGATATGCAGAGTTGGCCGGCGGAGGAGAAGCAGGCGCGGACCGCGCCCGCGGCCGCCTTCTCGATGTCGGCGTCCTCGAGGACCAACATGGCGTTCTTGCCGCCGAGTTCCAGTGAGACGCCGATCAGGCGGGCGGCGGCGCCTTGCGCCACTTCGCGGCCGGTGCGGGTGGAGCCGGTGAAGGAGACGTAGTCGGCGTGCCTGACGACCTCGGGGCCCACGACCGGGCCCTCGCCGAGGACGACCTGGAAGACGTCCTCGGGCAGGCCCGCCTCGACGAGCAGGTCCCGCGCCCACAGAGCGGTCAGACAGGTCTCGGTGTCCGGCTTCATGACGACGGCGTTGCCCGCGGCGAACGCCGGGAGCGCGTCGCCGACGGACAGCTCCAGCGGGTAGTTCCAGGGGGCGATCTGGCCGACGACCCCGCGCGCGTGGCGCAGCTCGGTGACCTTCGTCAGGGTCGGTATGGCGCCGGCGTGCCCCTTGGGCCTGAGGTAGGCGGGGGCCTTGCGGCCGTAGTGCCGGGCGGCGACGGCGACCGCCTGCACCTCCTCGTGGGCGTGCAGCCGCGCCTTGCCGGTCTCCAGCTGGATCAGGTCGAGGACCTCGCCCTGGCGCTCCAGAATCAGGTCGTGGAAGCGGAGCAGAACGGCGGCACGCTCGCGCACCGGGACCCGCTCCCAGACCCGCTGGGCGGCGCGGGCCGCCTCGTACGCCTTCTCCACGTCCTGCGGGGTGGACTCGGGCAGGTCGGCGAGCTTCTCGCCGGTGAAGGGCGTGTGGTTGGCCGTGCGCCCGGAGCCCACGACGCCCTTGGTGAGGTGGGCGACGAGCTGGGGGGTGACCACGTCCGCGGCGGTGCGGACGCCGGTGGGGGCGGGAGCGAGGGGATTGGTACCGGCCGGGGTCTTGGTGCCGGTGCTGTCCGTGGCCTGCGAGTCCGTCATGAGGCGCAGGGTATGACGCGCGAAGGCCTTTTGGTACCCGTCGGTAATAGTCGTTCACCGGGTGCGCACACCACGCCAGTGGTCACTGGCAGCGAAGCCGCTGATCAGGCGGGGTGCGTCAGTGCTCACCGACGCGGAGGCGGTCACGGGCCGACCGGAAAACCGCGGCGCCGCGTTCCTCGTCCGGCGTCCCCTTGGGCATGTCCACGCGCAGTTCGTACAGTCGCCGGTCGTCGGTGCGGACGAAGAGTTCGAGGACGCGGCCCGCGCGGCCGGCGGGACCGCGGGTGGTGTCGGCGAGGACGGCTTCCTGACCGCGGAAACTCGTGACGGTGGTCAGCGTCCGCGCGCCTCCCCCGGCACGGCTCCACGCCTCGCCCGCCTGCGCGGCCCGCTCCGCCGGGGAGGCGGGCGCACGGTCCCACTGCGTGAGCCGTACGACGAGGGAGCCGGCCGAGTAGACGACCACCCGTGGCTCACGCCCGCCGCCGCTGCCCTGCCGGGCCGTCTCCCGGTAGCCGGCGGGGAGGGAGAGGACGGCGCCCATGGCGGGCTCGGGGTGGGCGACCCAGGACGAGCCCGTCCGCCCGGTGCTCGCCCCGCTGTCGGGCTCGCCCACGAAGGACGTCCCGAGCCAGGCGGCTCCGGCGAGGAGGAGCGTGAGAAGGGTCAGGGGCAGGGGGCGGCTGTGCAGGGGACGGCGGAGCGGTGACGGATCGGGGGGCGGGGAGGGAAGCGGGGCGTCCGCCTGTTCCGCGGAGGGCGCCACGTGCGGCTCGTCGGACGACGGCTCCGCCTTGCGCCGCCTCGGCCCCCTGGGGCTCCTGGTCTGCTTCTGCCCCCTGGGGCTCCTCAGGCTCCTGGCGTTCCCGGGGCGCGGGCCGGGCGCGGGCGGTGTCCGCCCCTCCGCCACCGCCTCCAGCACCGCGGCGACCTCCGTCGCGGACGGCCTGCGCTCGGGGTCCCGCTCCAGCAGCCGTACGAGGAGCGGGCCCAGCGGGCCGGCCTCCTTCGGTGCGGGTCGCCCGTCCGCGGAGCCGGCGTGACCGGGGGCGCGCCCCTCCACGGCGGCGTACAGCAGGACGCCGAGCGACCACAGATCGGCGGCGGGCCCGGCGGCTCCCAGCCCGCACGTCCGCTCGGGCGCAACGAACTCGCCGTGATCCAGAAGGAGTTGGCCCTCTCCCTGCACGGGCGCGTCCTCGCCCTGGGTGTCGGCGATGCCGAAGTCCGTCAGGACGACCCGGTCGGGCTCGGCGAGCAGGACGTTCGTGGGTTTCACGTCCCGGTGGACGATGCCCACGGCGTGCGCGGCGCGCAGGGCCCCGAGGACGGCGAGGCCGATGCGGGCGGCCTCGGACGGCTTCAGCGGGCCGCGCCGCAGGACCTCGTCCAGGGACTCGCCGCGGACCGACTCCATGACGATCCAGGGCAACGCGTCCTGGCGGCCCTCGTCCTCCTCCATCACCACGTCGTGGATGGCGACCGCGGAGGGGTGGTCGACGCGGGCGGCGGCGCGCGCCTCCCGGTACAGACGGTGGGCGGCTCTGCGCTGCTCCTCGTCATCGGGATCGTCGGGCGAGTGGGGCCGCTTGACGGCGACTTCGCGTTCACCGACCTCGTCGTGCGCCCGCCAGACGGTGCCTGTGACGCCGGAACCGATGCGCTCCAGCAACCGGTAACGCCCGCCGACTATCCGGCCCTTGTCGTCCTCGGGCTCCCCGTCGTCAGTCATGTCTCATGACTACCACGAAGGGCCCGACGTAGACCGGCACGGCGTGTGGCGGGCGTCGCAGGGCGGTGTGACGAGTCCTGGGTGTCAGGCGGGGACCAGCGTGTCGACCGCCACGTCGAAGTACTCCCGGGCCTGCCGGACTTCGTCGACCGGCGCCGACACCCACACGTCGTACATCCGGCCGTCCTCCTCCCAGCACAGGTCGTAGGTGTGCCGGCGTCCCTCCGTCGCGCTGAAGCCGTCCCAGGTGAACTCCCAGAGCGCGGCGGGACGTCCGTCGCGTGTGGTCTCGGTGACATGGCCGTCGCGGTAACCGGGGTAGTCCTGCCCCCCGTTGGCGGCCGAGCGCCGCATCACGCCGAGCGGGCCGCCCCGTCGGGGTGCGGAGATCTTGATGCCCAGGCGGAACCTGTCACCCTGCGACATGTAGAAGACGCGCTCGCCCTGCGGGACGCGGGTGAACCCCTCCGGCACGGCGAGCGCGAACCCCGCCGGGTCGTCGGCGACGCGGTACCCGGACGGCGCGGAGGGCCGCTCCCTGCCGGACGCCCCGCTCGTCCGCGAAGGACCCGCGCCGGTGCCGTCCGCCCCCTTGGACGATCCCGTGGACGACGATCCCGTGGAGGATGTTCCCGAAGGCGACGACGTCGTGGGCGGCGACCCCGCCGGTGACTCCCCCGTGGGCGAGGCGCTCGTGGGCCGTCCCGGCGCGGAACTCGCCGCCGGGCCGCCGCCCTTGCCGCCCTGGTCCACCAGCAGCGCCGCCGCGGAAACCCCGGCCCCCGCCATGGCGGCGACCAGCAGCGCCGCCACCAGCACACCCCTCGGGGAGCGCTCCCGGCCGGAGCCCGCCTCCTCGGGGAGCGGGGGCTGCCCCAGCGGCACGTCGGCCTGCGTGGGCGTGTACCCGACCGCCGCACGCGCCGACGGCGTACGCCCGGTGTGCAGCCAGGCGGAAGCCGTGCGCCCGGTGTTGCGCCACCCCGACAGCGTTCGTCCGGTGTCCCGGGCCGTCTCCGGCGTGCGCCCGGTGTCCAGGAAGGCGCGCAGCAGGCGCTCCGCCTCCGCCGCGCCCATCCGCCGGTCGGGGTCGCGCTCCAGCAGCCCCCGCACGACGGGCAGCAGCGGCGCGGCCTGCGGGGGCGTACGGATCTCGGCGAAGACGACGGCGTGCAGGATGCCGCCCAACGAGTCGCGGCGGAACGGCGATTCACCGCTGAGCGCGGTGCACAGCAGCGCGCCCAGGGACCACAGGTCGGACGCCGGGCCGGTCCGCTCGCCGGACATCCGCTCGGGCGCGGTGTACTCGGGTGAGCCGACGAACGACCCGGTCTCGGTGAGCGTGGTGGCCCCCGCGACCTGGGCGATCCCGAAGTCGGTGAGGACGGCGCGGCCGGTGCCGGCCTCGATCAGGACGTTGGCGGGCTTGATGTCCCGGTGCAGCACTCCGGCGGCGTGCGCGGCACTCAGGGCGCCGAGCAGGTCGGCGCCGATCCGGGCCGCCTCGCGCGGCTCCACGGGGCCGCCTTCGGCGATCCGGTCGGCGAGCGAGCCGCCGTCGACCAACTCCATCACGATGTAGGGACGTTCGTCCTCCTCGACGACGTCGTGCACGACGATGATGTGCGGGTGGCTCAGCTGGGCGACCGCGCGGGCCTCGCGCAGCGTCCGGTCACGCCGGCCACGGGCCTCCGCCGCGGAGAGCGCGTCGTCCTGGACGAGTTCCTTGACGGCGACGCGTCGCCCCAGCAGCCGGTCGGTGGCCCGCCAGACGACGCCCATGCCACCGCGCCCGAGCCTCGTCTCCAGCCGGTAGCGGCCGGCGATCACCCGGCCGTCGTCCCCCTCGGTCCCCATGCGCCCCATCATGCCGCACCGGACGGCACGCCTCCGGGGCGGCGACCGGCCAAGTCACACACACGGCCGGAGGGCGCGGAGCGGAGGGCGGCGCACGCTCCGGCTCAGGAAGCGCCCGAGGGTTCACGCCAGCTCCGCAGCACGGACTTGAACTGCTGGGCGGCGGTGTCCCAGTCCTCGGCCGGCGAGGACATGTAGATCACGTATTCGGTGCCGTCGCGGGCGATGTACGTCTCCTCGATCGCGCGCCGCGGGCCGGGGAACGGCGTGTCCTTGGCCTGCGCGGTCCAGGAGTACTCCCACTCGGCGCCGTCGCGGTCGCGGTAGAGGTTCCGCTCCAGCGTGACCCGCTTGTAGTCGACCAGCCGCTGCAACTGCTGTTCCAGGTCGAGCTGGTGAGCGAGGGGGTCGGCGAAGTCCGGGGAGGCGTCGATGGCGATGCGGACGAAGTGCTCGCCGCCGTCGGGCGTGTAGTCGATCTGCTTCAGGTCGCCGGCGTCCTGGAACACCTGGCGCTTCCAGCCCGGGGGAAGGGAGAGCCCGAAGCCGAGGGGGTCGGTGACCTTCTCCCAGGAGTCGGGCACCGCGCCCTGCTCGGCGCGCTTGTCGGTGGGCGTCGGCGAGGTGCCGGACGTGGCGGCGCCGGCGGTCGAGCGCCGGCCCTCGTCCCACTTCTGCAACGTCAGCGCCGTACCGCCGCCGACCAGCGCGGCGACGACGACCACGAGCGTGAGGTTGCGCAGTTTCCGGCGCCGCGAGGAGCGCGTCGGCTCGGCGGGGGCCCTCGAGGAGTGGACCGCCGCCGGCGGCACCGGCCCCGGACCGGCCGGACCGACGGGAGTCCGGCCGACAGACGGCTGGCCGACGGCGGTCGGGACCGTCCCGTACGGCTGGTGACGGGGCTGGGCGTGGGGCTGCGTGTCGTGCCGGTGCCGGCCGGGCGTCTCGGCGGAGCCCGCAGCCGCAGTCGCGGCTTCCGACGCCGCAGCGCCGTACGAGCCTGCCGTGCCGGGCCCCTGATGACCGCCCGTGCCCGCACCCGCGCCCGTGCCGTCCGCCCGGTAGCCGCCCGTGCCGTCGCCGGTGAACCGCGTCGGTACGAACGCCTGGGCGCCGCTCGGACGGCGGCCCTCCGCCGCTTCGGCGAGCAGTTGTTCGGCCTCGGCCATGGTGGGCCGGTCGGCCGGGTCCTTGCGCAGCAAGGCGGTGATCACGGGTTCGAGCGGGCCGGCGTGGCGCGGCTCCTCGGCCTCCTCCTCGACGACCGCCTGGAGGGTGGTCAGCGGCGAGGTGCGGCGGAACGGCGAACGGCCCTCGACCGCCGTGTAGAGGGTCGCGGCGAGCGCCCACAGATCGGAGGACGGGCCGGGGTCCTGGCCGCGGACCCGCTCGGGCGCGAGGTAGTCGACGGATCCGACGACCTCTCCCGTGCGGGTGATGGTCGTGTCGCCCTCGATCTGGGCGATGCCGAAGTCGGTGAGCAGGACCCGCCGGTCGTGGGCGAGGAGCACGTTGCCGGGCTTGACGTCACGGTGCAGGACGCCGGCGGTGTGCGCGGCGCGCAGCGCGCGCAGCACCCACAGGCCGATCCGCGCGGCCTCGGTGGGCTCGACGCGCCCGTCCTCCTTGACCGCGTCGGCCAGCGAGCGGCCCTCGACCAGCTCCATCACGATCCAGGGACGGCCGTCGTGTTCGAGCACGTCGTGCACGGTGACGACGGCAGAGTGGTTGATCCGCGCGGCGGCGCGGGCCTCCGCCCGGGTGCGTGCCAGCAGGACGGCCTGGTCGCTCTCGGAGACGTACAGCGCGGCGGTCAGTTCCTTGATGGCGACGGCCCTGTGCAGCAGCTCGTCGTGCGCACGCCACACACGGCCCATGCCGCCGCTGCCGATCGCGTCGGCGAGCCGGTAGCGGCCCGCGATGAGCGAGCCCTGCATCTGATTCACGTTGCCCCGCAATGTTCTTGACAGGGTCAGCGTAAAGACCGTCACCCCTTCGGGGAACAAGCGGGGTGGCAAGGAAACCGCACTGTGACGGTTGTCGCTTCCCGGCCGGAACGGGAACCGATCGGGCTTCGGGCCTGTCGCGACAGCCCCGTCCGGCTCAGCCGGTGTACCGGTACGTCGCCGACGCCTGCTCGAACAGCCGTGTCACCTCGTCACGCTCGGCCGCCGGGCCGCGCACCTGGACGACGTGGTAGCGCCCGTCGAGGAGCAGTGCGAGGTTGCGCACGAACAGCTCCCGCCCGCCGACGCCCGTCCATGTGAACTGGCCCTCGGCCATGGTCCGTCCGCCCACCTGGATGGTCCGCAGTCCCGACGCGGTGGCCCAGCTGGAGTCGCGGTACGGCTGGAGTTCGCTCTCCTTCTCCCGCTGGTAGACCATCGGGTCGCCGCCGAACCGGGCGGCGGTGTCCCGGCCGGGGACGAGGATCAGCTCGAAACTGCCATGGGAGTACACCACTTGACCGCGCCCGTTCCTGGCAGCGCGGTCCCAGCCGTTGGCGACGGCGACCTGGAACCCGTCCGCGTCCTTGCGCACGGTGAAGCCCGGGGCGGCGCCCGCCGCGGACCCAGCCGAGCCGGACTGCGTCGCCGTCCCTCCGGATTCGCCCGAGCCACCGGAGGCCGGGGCGGAGGCGCTCTCGTCGGCCGACGGCGAGTTCTGGTCGGGCCGGGGCGCGCTGCTCGCGTCGGGCGCCTGTTCGGCCTGGCCGGCGGCCCCGGTGCGGTCGGCTCCGGGCGCGCCGCCCGAGTTCTCCTCGCCGGCCTTCGGCATGAACAGCACGGCGTACGCGATCGCCGCGGCCATCGCCAGCAGTATCAGCACCAGCAGTGTGCGGCCCAGGCTGCGGGGTGAGCGGCCGGTCTCCTCACGGGCCCGCTTGTGCCGTCCGCTCGCGGGCAGACCGGCGCGCCGTCTGCGCACCAGCTCGCCCCGGCGGCGGACGATCGGCAGCCGGCGCGGATCGGTGGGCGGCGCGGCGACGACGTAGGTGCCCGCCTCGGGCTCGGGGGCCGAGCGCACCAGCGAGCGCAGCCAGCCGCTCAGCTCCTCGAACTCGGGCCGCTCGGTGGGGTCCTGACGCAGCAGCGACTCCACGACCGGACGGAGCGGGCCGCACTCCTCGGCGAAGGCGGGCGGTTCGGCGCACACCAGCTGCACCAGTTCCGCCGTCGAGTCCTCCGGGTACGGGGCGTGTCCCTGGACGGACCTGAACAGGAGCGCGCCGAGCGCCCACAGGTCGGTCGCGGGTCCGATGGGCGCGGCCAGCTGCCAGTTCTCGTGCACGGGGCCGGCCTGTTCCGGCGCCCAGCGTTCGGTGACGGGGCCGACGACGGCCATCCGCGCCTGCCGTGCCCGTTCGGCGGCCAGCGCAGTGGCGGGCCCCCGGCGCACCCCGGCCCCGCCCGCCGGCTCGTCCCATCGCGCGCCGGTGAGGGTCTCGCCGCCGGCCGCGACGCCCTGCGGCGGCACGGGCACCGGCCCGATCGCCGCCGCGCCCGGAGCGTGCGCCCCACGCGTCCCGTAGGGGTCGGCGATCTCCCCCGGGCGCGCACCGCCGCCCGGGCTCCCGGGCGGTTGCTCCCGGCCGGTTCCGAGGACGTACGGCGCGCCGACGGCCCGGGCGTCGCCCTCGGACGACGTACGTGCCCCCGGCAGCGCCGCCCGCCCGCTCTGCTGGGCCTCCTGGACCCGGGCCGCCGCCCGCGCACCCGCGCGGTACGCGGCGATCGCCCCGGCGCGCGCGGCACGGATGTCCCCGCCGGTCTCCAGTGCTCCGGGTGCCGGTCCGCCGGACGCCCCGTCGGCGTCGGCGCGCTCCGGGCCGGCCGGCGGCAGCCCTCCGGCCGCCCGCGCCTCGATCGCCGCCCGTCGCGCGGCCTCGGGGTCGCCCTCGTCGGCGCCGCCCGCGAACTGCCCCGCTCGATGCCCGCCCGGAAGCGGCCGCGCGTGCCCTGCAGCACCGCCCGCCGGGCCGCCCGGACCGCCGAAGCCGGGCAGGCCTCCGAAGCCGGGCGGACCTCCGACGCCGACCGGACCGGCACCCGGACCCTGGCCCGGCCCCGCACCCGACAGAGCGTCAAAGCCCGTACCGGCGTCCTCGGTTTCCTCCTGCGGCACCGGGTCGTACCCGCACAGCGCCTCCTCCGCCGCGCCGACCGCCAGGCCGGTCAGCATGACCCGGCCGTCGTCGCAGACGAGGACGGTGCGTGCGGTGATGTTGCGGTGCACCCAGCCGTGCGCGTGCAGCACCCGCAGCGCCATCAGCACGTCGGAGGCGACCTCGGCGGCCCGGTACGGCGTCAGCGGCCTCTCGGCGAGCAGCGCCGCGAGCGGTCGCGCCGCCACCAGCTCGCTCACCACCCACAGCGAGCCGCCCTCGGCGAACACGTCGAAGACCTGGTCGAGCCGGGGGTGGTCGGGGATGCCGGCCGCGGCCTGCGCCGCGTCCACCGCGCGTCGTACGACCGGATCGGCGGGCCGGCGCGTACTGGCCCCCGCGCGTCCCGCAGACCGCCGCGCGCCGGGCGTACGCGCCGTGAACCCGTCGGGCAGCCCTTCCGCGTCGAGCACCTCCGCCTCGACGACCTCGGGCAACGGCACCTGCCTGACCAGGACTTCCTGCCCGCTGTAGGTGTCGAAGGCCCGGGTCTCGGCGAGTTCGTACTCGTCGGAGGGCGGCAGCGGCAGGCGGTAGCGGTCGGCGAGCACCCGTCCCGCATAGTCGTCCACGATGCCTCCCCCGGCCGCCCGGTCGATCAATTCCGTTCGTCCCGCGGTCCGTTCCGGCCGGATCCGGCCGAACAGCCGGATGCGTACGGTCCGCAGCCACTCACGATACGTGCCGGAGGCAACTCGCAAGGAGGGATGCCCAGATCTCACGCACCGCACACGGCGGACCCGCGTCCTACTTCTTCGGCTGGAAGGTCTCCGTCAGCGTCGTCCAGGTGCTCCGGCGCAGCTCGCCGTCCCATGAGGCCGACTTCGCCGTGTACATCAGCGCGTATCCCTGACTCGGGCTGACCACGAACCCGCGGTCGATCGTGCGGTAGCCGGTGCCGTCCGCCGTGTAGGTCCACTCCCAGTCGGCCGTGTTCCAGCCCCGGTAGGCCACCTTCTCTATGCGGATCTTCTGGTACTGCGAGCGCCTCATGGAGCGCTCCTGGTTCTTCCAGTCCGCGACCGGGTCGTCCTTGGGTGTGGACGTCCAGGCGACGAGCAGCTTCTGTCCGTCAGGCCCGGTGAACCGGTCACCGGCGTCGCTCGCCTCCTGGTACTTCCACCCGGCGGGCAGGCCTATGGAGTAACCCTGGGAGCCCTTGTGGGTCGTCACCGCCCGGCCCACGCCGCCGGCGGAGGCGCCGGTCCCGGCGGTGCCGGTCGCGCCGACGGCGCCGCTCGGGGCGGCCGCGGACCCCGTGCCGGTGGACGTGGACCGGCCGGTCGCGCCGTCGGTTCGGGTGCCGTCGGCCTCGTCGCCCTTGGTGTCGGGGCTCGGGCTCTTGCCCGGCGCCGAGCCGGCGCTCACGCCGGCCGGGGAGCCGCCGGGCTTCGCGCCGTTCGTCGTCTTGCCGTCCCCGTTGAGGACGACGGCCAGCACGGTGCCGAGCACCGCGAGGACGACCACCACGGCGATGATGACCAGCGTCCTCTTCGGCACCACGTCGGTGATCGGCGCCCGGGGCACGGGCCGCGGCGGAAGGTCCGGCGGAGTCATCACGGGCCACCCGGAACTGCGGCCGCCCGTGCCGCCGTTACCCGTCCCGCCGGCGGTCGTCCCGGAGGATCCGGACACCGGGGCGGGCGCGGATCCGGACGCCGCCGTGGCCGTGGCCGCGCCGGTCCGCGCACCGGCCTCGGACCTCGGCGCTGCAGCCGCGGCAGAGGGCGCGGACTTGGCGGCCCCGGCACGGGACCCCGAGCCGAATCCCGAGCCCGACCCCGAACGAGAACCGGAACCCGAACCGGAACCGGAGTCGAAACGGGAAGCGGAACCGGAACCGGCCCCTTCGCCGCCCTTCACGGAGTCACCGGCCCGCACGGCTCCCGAGCCGGCCGCACCGGACGAGCCGGCTGAACCGGTCGCGCCCGACGAGCCCGCCGAACCGCCCGACCCGTTGGCCGACTTGGCGCGCGCCGCGGCCGCCGAGGTGGCCGCCCCGGCCGCGACGGCGGCCTTGCGCACGGAGCGGAACGCCCCGCGCAGCTTCTCTGCCGCCTCCGCTCCCCCGGAGCCGCCCGAACCGCCCCTGCCGTCCGGGCTGTCCGGCTGCATCGGCAGCGGCACGAGCTTGGTCGCGTCGGCCGGTTCGGCGTCGTCCGGGTCGGGCCCGTGGATCACCGCGTTGAGCATCGCCCGCGCCCCGGCGTCGTCGAGCCGGCGCTCGGGGTCCTTGGTGAGCAGGCCGTAGATGACGTCCTTCAGCGGGCCCGCGTTCTTCGGTTCCTCCAGCTGCTCGGTCATCACCGCGGTGAGCGTCGCGATCGCGGAGCCCTTGTCGTAGGGGGGGCTGCCCTCGACCGACGCGTACAGCAGACCGCCGAGCGACCACAGGTCCGCGGCCGGTCCGGGCTTGTGGCCGCGGGCACGCTCGGGGGAGATGTAGGAGGGCGCGCCGACGAGCATGCCGGTGGAGGTGATGGACGGGTCGCCCTCGACCTGCGCGATGCCGAAGTCGGTGAGGACGACCCGGCCGTCCTCCGCGATCAGCACGTTCGACGGCTTCACGTCGCGGTGCAGGATGCCCTCGCGGTGCGCCGAGCGCAGCACGTCGAGGATCGCGAGCCCGACCTCCGCGGCGCGCCTGGGCCGCAGCACGCCGTCCTCACGGATGACCTCGGCGAGCGACTTGCCCTCGACGAGCTCCATCACGATCCACGGCCGGTCGTCCTCGTCGACGACGTCGAAGACGGTCACCGCGCTGTTGTTGCGGATACGGGCGATGGCCTTGGCCTCGCGCAGCGTCCGCGTGATGAGCCGGCGCTTCTCCTCCTCGTCGATGTTCGACGGGAACCGCAGCTCCTTGACGGCGACCGTGCGCCCGAGGGTCTCGTCCTCCGCGCGCCACACCGTCCCCATGCCGCCGCGGCCGAGTACGTCTCCCAGCCGGTACCGCCCGGCGAGGAGACGTGCACTCTTGTCCTGACGGGATGTCCCCGCCCGCTCCGCCTCCGACATGCGTCCCCTCATGCAACCCGCCCTGACAGAGCCTCCATTGTCCCCTACCCGACAAGTGCCCGACGCCCAGGGGGCCCCTGACGGCACATGAGCGCCGGCGTGTTCCGGCCAGAAGGCGCGGTGCGGATCCGCACCTCCTCGAACCGGCCCCGCCCGCAGCCGAGTTACGGACGGCGGCAGCACTCCGCAGGAGGCGCGCATTGTCGCCGGCCGGCCGGCCGGTTGTGGCCGATCGCGCAGTTCCCCGCGCCCCTTGAGCAGGTGCACTGCACGTACCGCAGAGGCGCGGGGAACTGCGGGACAAGCCACGACGCACCCGCGGGCCGGCGCAGATCCGAGGCCGGGCGGGTCACAGCGGGACGATGTCCGGCGCCCCTAGCCGTGTCGCGTCCGCCGTCAGGTCGTCGGGCTGGCGCTGGGACTCCCGCTCGGCCTCCACCCGCTTCTCGTAGTGCTGGACCTCGCGCTCGATCTGGTCCTTGTCCCAGCCGAGGACGGGCGCCATCAGTTCGGCCGCCTCCCGCGCGCTGCGCGTGCCCCGGTCGAAGGTCTCTATGGAGATGCGGGTGCGCCGGGTCAGCACGTCGTCGAGGTGCCGCGCGCCCTCGTGGGAGGCGGCGTAGACGATCTCGGCGCGCAGGTAGTCGTCGGCGAACTGGAGCGGTTCGCCCAGCGACGGGTCGTTCGCGATGAGGTCGAGGAGTTCCCCGGCCATCGAGCCGTACCGGTTGAGGAGGTGTTCGATCCGCACCACGTGCAGCCCGGTCCGGGCGGCCGTGCGCGCCCGCGCGTTCCACAGTGCCTGGTAGCCCTCCGCGCCGAGCAGTGGCACCTCCTCGGTGACGCAGTCGGCGACCCGCAGGTCCAGCCCGTGCACCGCGGCGTCGACGGCGTCCTTGGCCATCACCCGGTACGTCGTGTACTTGCCGCCGGCCACCACGACCAGGCCGGGCACGGAGTGAGCGACGATGTGCTCGCGCGACAGCTTGCTGGTGGCGTCGGACTCGCCCGCGAGGAGGGGGCGCAGACCGGCGTAGACGCCCTCGACGTCGTCGCGGGTGAGGGGGACCGCGAGGGCGGCGTTGACGTGTTCCAGCAGGTAGTCGATGTCGGCGCTGGAGGCGGCCGGGTGGGCCTTGTCCAGGTCCCAGCCGGTGTCGGTGGTGCCGACGATCCAGTGCCGGCCCCAGGGGATGACGAACAGGACCGACTTCTCGGTGCGCAGGATCAGCCCGGTGGTGGAGTGGATGCGGTCCCGGGGGACGACGAGGTGGATGCCCTTGGAGGCGCGGACGTGGAACTGTCCGCGCTCGCCCACCATCGCCTGGGTGTCGTCGGTCCACACACCGGTGGCGTTGACGACCTGTCGGGCGCGCACCTCGTACTCGCCGCCGCCCTCGACGTCCTGCACGCGCGCGCCGACGACCCGTTCGCCCTCGCGCAGGAAGCCGGTCACCCGCGCCCGGTTGGCCGTCTGCGCGCCGTACGCCGCCGCGGTGCGCACCAGGGTGGCGACGAAGCGGGCGTCGTCCGTCTGGGCGTCGTAGTACTGAAGCGCGCCGACCAGGGCGTCCTTCTTCAGGGCGGGGGCGACGCGCAGGGCGTGACGGCGGGTCAGGTGCCGGTGCATGGGCAGGCCCCTGCCGTGGCCGCGGGCCATGGACATGGCGTCGTAGAGGGCCACGCCCGAACCGGCGTAGAGCCGCTCCCAGCCCTTGTGCTGGAGCGGGTAGAGGAACGGCACGGGCTTGACCAGGTGGGGCGCGAGCCTCTCCAGCAGCAGGCCGCGCTCCTTGAGCGCCTCGCGGACGAGGGCGAAGTCGAGCATCTCCAGGTAGCGCAGACCGCCGTGGATCAGCTTGCTGGAACGGCTGGAGGTGCCCGACGCCCAGTCCCGCGCCTCGACCAGGCCGGTCGACAGTCCGCGGGTGACGGCGTCGAGCGCGGTGCCCGCGCCGACCACTCCGCCTCCCACGACCAGCACGTCCAGCTCGCCCTCGGCCATGGCCGCCAGTGACCGCGCTCGCTGCGCCGGTCCCAGTGTCGCTGTCCTCACCGCTGCCTCCCGCTGTCGCCTCGCGTGGGCCGCGCCGTCAGGGCGAGGCCGCGTCGCTTGTCCCCATGCCCAGATTCTGGCTGGATCGTCCGACTTCGGCCACCACGCACCCCCAGCCTGTGGACAACCCTCACGTGACCGTCGCCGAGTGCCCGAAAACTCGGGAAACACCACCGAACACAGCCGACCAATCCCGCATATCGGTCATATTTACTCCTAGTGTGACATTGAGTTCGCTCGTCCTGTCCACAGGGCTTGCGTACCTGTCCCGCTTCGGTTATTGGGAAGGACGGCTCACGCCATGCCCGCAGATCTCGCCGTGATCGGACTCGGACCGCTCGGCCTGCCCCTGGCCCAGGCCGCCGTGGCCGCCGGCATCCCCACGCTCGGCTACCGCACCGGTCCCGAGGCGGGCTCCCTCAGCCCCGCCGAACTGCGCCGGATGCTCTCGGGGGGCTTCCGGCCCGCGACCGACCCCGCGCTGCTCGGCCGGGTGCGCACCGCCGTCATCTGCGCCCCCACCCCGCGCGACGCGGACGGCGGGCTCGACCTGAGCCAGGTCGAAGCGGCCGCCCGCACCCTCGCCGGGCATCTGCGCCCGCACACCACCGTGATCCTGGAGTCACCCGTCTACCCGGGGACGACGGAGGAGTTCCTGCGGCCGCTGCTGGAGGAGACGTCCGGTCTGCGCGCGGGCCGCGACTTCCACCTCGCGTACTCCCCGAGCCGCGTCGACCCAGGCCGCCGGGACTTCACCCCCGTCAACACCCCCAAGGTCATCGGCGGCCTCACCC
Organism: Streptomyces sp. NPDC088254; assembly: GCF_044740925.1. Classification (NCBI taxonomy): domain Bacteria; kingdom Bacillati; phylum Actinomycetota; class Actinomycetes; order Kitasatosporales; family Streptomycetaceae; genus Streptomyces; species Streptomyces sp. NPDC088254. The sequence continues at coordinate 179,862 of NZ_JBIURQ010000010.1, forward strand.
CGGCCTGCACCGAGTCGGCCGCCGCGTTCTACGGCCGCCTCACCGACAAGGTGGTACGCGCGCGTGGGCTGCGCGAGGCGGAGACCGTGCACCTGCTGGAGACCAACTTCCGGCATGTCAACATGGCCCTCGTCAACGAGATGGCCGTCCTGTGCCACGACCTCGGCGTCGACCTCTGGGACGTAGTCCGCTGCGCCGAGACCAAGCCCTTCGGCTTCCACGCCTTCCGCCCCGGCCCCGGCGTCGGCGGCCACTCCGTGCCGCTGAACCGCACCGGGCACCTCGGCAGCCCCCTGCGGATGGTGGAGCTGGCCGAGCAGGTCAACAGCCGCATGCCCCGCTACGTCGTCCAGCGCGCCGCCGCCCTCCTCAACGAGCACGGCAAGTCCGCCCGCGGCGCGCGCGTCCTGCTCCTCGGCGTCACCTACAAGCCCGACCTCGCCGACCGGCAGAACACCCCCGCGCGCGAGATCGCGATCCGCCTGACGGAGCTGGGCGCCGCGGTCAGCTACCACGACCCGCACGTCCCGTCCTGGAGCGTCCTCGACCGCCCGGTCCCCCGCGCCGAGTCCCTCTACGAAGCAGCCGCCGACGCCGACCTCACGATCCTGCTCCAGCAACACCGCGTGTACGACCTCCAGGGCCTCTCGGTGAAGGCACAACTGCTCCTGGACACCAGAGGAGCCACCCCGACGGGGGCGGCGCACCGGTTGTGAAGGGGGGGCGCCCAGCGCGCCCCGGGTTCGACCCGTACTCCGCCCCCGCGAGCGGGCATGCGAAAGGGGCCGGCCGTTCACCTGGGTGAGCCGGCCGGCCCCTTCGAGGGTTCCGGGTCAGCGGCGGTGGACCGAGTCCGCGACCGTGACCTCCACGCGCTGGAACTCCTTCAGTTCGCTGTAGCCGGTGGTGGCCATGGCGCGGCGGAGGGCGCCGAAGAAGTTCATCGAGCCGTCCGGGGTGTGCGACGGGCCGGTGAGGACCTCCTCGAGGGTGCCGACCGTGCCGAGGTCGACCTTCTTGCCGCGCGGCAGCTCCTCGTTGACGGCCTCCATGCCCCAGTGGTGGCCCCGGCCCGGCGCGTCGGTCGCCCGGGCCAGCGGGGAGCCCATCATCACCGAGTCCGCGCCGCAGGCGATCGCCTTGGGCAGGTCGCCGGACCAGCCGACGCCGCCGTCGGCGATCACGTGCACGTACCGGCCGCCGGACTCGTCCATGTAGTCGCGGCGCGCCGCGGCGACGTCGGCCACCGCCGTGGCCATCGGGACCTGGATGCCGAGCACGTTGCGCGTGGTGTGCGCCGCGCCGCCGCCGAAGCCGACCAGCACGCCGGCCGCGCCGGTGCGCATCAGGTGCAGGGCCGCGGTGTAGGTGGCGCAGCCGCCGACGATCACCGGGACGTCGAGCTCGTAGATGAACTGCTTCAGGTTCAGCGGCTCGTGCGAGCCGGAGACGTGCTCCGCCGAGACCGTCGTACCGCGGATGACGAAGATGTCCACGCCCGCGTCCACGACGGCCTTGGAGAACTGGGCGGTGCGCTGCGGGGAGAGCGCCGCGGCGGTGACCACGCCCGAGTCGCGCACCTCCTTGATGCGCTGCCCGATCAGCTCCTCCTTGATGGGGGCCGCGTAGATCTCCTGCAGACGCCGGGTGGCCGCCTCGACGGGCAGCTCGACGATCTCGTCCAGCAGCGGCTGCGGGTCCTCGTGCCGCGTCCACAGGCCTTCGAGGTTGAGCACGCCGAGCCCGCCGAGCTCACCGATGCGGATCGCGGTGGCCGGGGAGACGACCGAGTCCATGGGGGCGGCCAGGAACGGCAGCTCGAAGCGGTAGGCGTCGATCTGCCAGGCGATCGAGACCTCCTTCGGGTCCCGCGTACGGCGGCTGGGGACGACGGCGATGTCGTCGAAGGCGTACGCCCGGCGGCCGCGCTTGCCGCGCCCGATCTCGATCTCAGTCACGTCTGTGGCCTTTCCCTGATGCGTTTCAGCGTCTTCCAGTATCGCCGACGGGCCCGGCGGGCACACCGAGGGCGGCCCCGGAACGAGCGAAGGCGGCCCCGGGGGATTCCGGGGCCGCCCTGGCGGAAGCCCTGCGTCTACTTGGTGCTGTAGTTCGGCGCCTCGACCGTCATCTGGATGTCGTGCGGGTGGCTCTCCTTCAGGCCCGCCGAGGTGATCCGGACGAAGCGTCCCTTACTCTCCATCTCCCCGATGGTGGCCGCGCCCACGTACCCCATCGTCTGGCGGAGACCGCCGACGAGCTGGTGCAGCACGTTGGCGAGCGGGCCGCGGTAGGGCACCTGGCCCTCGATGCCCTCGGGCACGAGCTTGTCGTCGGAGCCGACCTCGGCCTGGAAGTAGCGGTCCTTGGAGTAGGACCTGGCCTGGCCGCGGGACTGCATCGCGCCGAGCGAGCCCATGCCGCGGTACGACTTGAACTGCTTGCCGTTGATGAACTGCAGCTCACCCGGCGACTCCTCGCAGCCGGCGAGGAGGCTGCCCAGCATCACCGTGTCGGCGCCGGCGGCGAGCGCCTTGCCGATGTCGCCGGAGTACTGCAGGCCGCCGTCGCCGATCAGCGGGATGCCGGCCGGGCGGGCCGCGAGGGAGGCCTCGTAGATGGCGGTGACCTGCGGGACGCCGATGCCGGCGACGACACGCGTGGTGCAGATCGAGCCGGGGCCGACGCCGACCTTGATGCCGTCGACACCGGCGTCGATGAGGGCCTGCGCGCCGTCACGGGTGGCGACGTTGCCGCCGATCACGTCGACGCCGACGCTCGACTTGATCTTGGACATCCAGCTGAGGGCGTTGCTGTTGTGGCCGTGCGAGGTGTCGACGACCAGGAAGTCCACACCGGCCTCGGCCAGCGCCTGGGCGCGCTCCAGCGCCTCGGGGCTCGCGCCGACGGCCGCACCGACGAGCAGCCGGCCCTCGGCGTCCTTGGCGGCGTTGGGGTACTGCTCGGCCTTGACGAAGTCCTTGACCGTGATCAGGCCCTTGAGGACGCCCGCGTCGTCGACCAGCGGAAGCTTCTCGATCTTGTGGCGGCGCAGCAGCTCCATGGCGTCGCCGCCGGAGATGCCGACCTTGCCGGTGACCAGCGGCATCGGCGTCATGACCTCGCGCACCTGGCGCGTGCGGTCCGACTCGAAGGCCATGTCGCGGTTGGTGACGATGCCGAGCAGCTTGCCGGCCGGGTCGGTGACCGGGACGCCGCTGATGCGGAACTTGGCGCACAGGGCGTCGGCCTCGGCGAGCGTGGCCTCGGGGTGCACCGTGATCGGGTCGGTGACCATGCCGGACTCGGACCGCTTGACCAGGTCGACCTGGTTGACCTGGTCCTCCACGGACAGGTTGCGGTGCAGCACGCCGACGCCGCCCTGACGGGCCATGGCGATCGCCATGCGGGACTCGGTGACCTTGTCCATCGCCGCGGAGAGCAGCGGGATGTTCACCCGGACGTTGCGGGAGATGCGGGACGAGGTGTCGACCGCGTTGGGGAGCACCTCGGACGCTCCCGGCAGCAGCAGCACGTCGTCGTAGGTCAGCCCGAGGGTCGCGAATTTGTCGGGCACTCCGTCGACGTTGGCAGTCATGACACCTTCCCCAAATGGCCTTGATCGGTGCGGATGTCCATGCTAACGGGAAGCGCGCTTCACTCATTCCACGGTTCGGAGGACTCCCGGCTTCGTATGTTCGTACGGCACCGGCCCCGGGCCCGTTCAGTGGGGGCCGCCGCAGGGGGCCGCTGGTCCGGACTACTGCTCGGCGAGGGCGCGCAGTCTGCTGAGCGCCCGGTGCTGCGCGACGCGGACCGCGCCGGGTGACATTCCCAACATCTGACCGGTCTCCTCCGCCGTGAGGCCCACCGCGATGCGCAGCAGGAGCAGCTCCCGCTGGTTCTCGGGCAGGTTGGCCAGCAGTTTCTTCGCCCATTCGGCGTCGCTGCTCAGCAGGGCCCGCTCCTCGGGCCCCAGGGAGTCGTCTGGGCGTTCCGGCATCTCGTCCGACGGGACCGCCGTCGAGCCGGGATGGCGCATCGCCGCGCGCTGGAGGTCGGCGACCTTGTGGGCGGCGATGGCGAAGACGAAGGCCTCGAAAGGACGGCCGGTGTCCTTGTAGCGCGGCAGGGCGAGCAGGACGGCGACGCAGACTTCCTGCGCGAGGTCCTCCACGAAGTGCCGCGCGTCCCCGGGGAGCCGGGACAGCCGGGTGCGGCAGTAGCGCAGGGCGAGGGGGTGGACGTGGGCGAGCAGGTCATGGGTGGCCTGTTCGTCGCCGTCGACGGCGCGGTGCACGAGGCCGCCGATCGCCCCCTGGGCGTGGGCACGGACCGCCTCGTCATCGCGCATCGGTCCATGGTGCCCTGCGGCCGGGCCGGCCGCCGCGCCGTGCCCGTCGTTGTGCACCGAAGCGTTATGAGCAGGTGCGCCGGAACTCATCCCCTGCGCCCTCCCCTTCCGCTCGACCGACTCGTCCCCGAGGAACTCCACACCTCAAGGATGCGGCATCCGCCGGGAAACGAGCAGCGGGCGGTCCGGCGGGACCCGGCGCCGCCACCGGCCGGCGGCCGGCGTACGGGTACTCTCCGCGCGCTCGCGATCCCGCGCGAGCAGGGCCCGTCCCGCATACCCCGCTCCCCTCCGCCGACGTCGGCTCACTCCGTCCCCGTCCGGCAGACCGCGTCTGTGACGAAGTACGCGCACGCGACGGATTCCACTCATACGACGAGTAGTGCGCCGAGGTCGTACGACGGTGTACCCCGGGCCGCCGTCGGCCGCGCCGTGGCTCTCGCCTCACCCGTGACGTTTTCCACACGCACGGCGCACGCGGCGACTCCCGTCACTCGCGTGTCGCTGCGCGCCCGTCACGGAGAGTGGCCGGAACGGGATGCCGAGAGGGCCGGAGCCCTCCCTCGACCGGAACGCATGTTCGTCCCGGTGTTCGGTGTGTTCGACTCGGCGGACCGGTCCTCAGCGGACCAGTCCCCAGCGGAATCCGAGCGCCACGGCGTGCGCGCGGTCCGAGGCGCCGAGCTTCTTGAACAGCCGGCGGGCGTGGGTCTTCACGGTGTCCTCGGAGAGGAACAGCTCCCGGCCGATCTCCGCGTTGGAGCGGCCGTGGCTCATGCCCTCCAGCACCTGGATCTCGCGGGCGGTGAGCGTGGGGGCCGCGCCCATCTCGGCCGAGCGCAGCCGGCGCGGAGCGAGCCGCCAGGTCGGGTCGGCGAGGGCCTGGGTCACGGTCGCCCGCAGTTCGGCGCGCGAGGCGTCCTTGTGCAGGTAGCCGCGGGCGCCGGCGGCCACCGCGAGGGCGACTCCGTCGAGGTCCTCCGCGACGGTCAGCATGATGATGCGCGCGCCGGGGTCGGCGGACAAAAGCCGCCGGACGGTCTCGACGCCGCCCAGCCCGGGCATGCGTACGTCCATCAGAATCAGGTCCGAGCGGTCGGCGCCCCAGCGGCGGAGCACTTCCTCGCCGTTGGCCGCCGTCGTCACGCGCTCGACGCCGGGCACGGTCGCGACCGCGCGGCGGAGCGCCTCTCGGGCAAGCGGGGAGTCGTCGCAGACGAGGACGGAAGTCATGGCCGCCCTCCGCAGCTGATGCGCGTCACCTTGTGCCTCCAGGCTGGTACGAATCGTCACCTGTGCGGTCGACCGTCTCGGACGCCTGCCCGAGCGTTTGTGTTTTCAACCGCCTCCGCACTCTCAACGATGGTCACTCGAAAGAGTTACGGGGCTGCGTGCAGTCTTCGGCACTCTACGTGAGGGGACGGACACGCGGGAGGCAGCCGCGCGGACCCTCGGTCTTTCATCACGAGCGATGCCCCGATTAGCCCCATTTCTTCCCATTTACTGGTGTCTGAGGCTAGATTCGCAATGAGTCATATTTTCATCTCCTTAGATCGTAGTTGTACGGTCGTTGGCACCGTATCCGCTCGAAACGGCTACAAGGGGTCACGCAATGGCAGATTTCTCCCGCCTTCCCGGACCGAACGCGGACCTGTGGGACTGGCAGCTCCTGGCCGCCTGCCGCGGGGTGGACAGTTCGCTCTTCTTCCATCCGGAAGGTGAGCGCGGGGCGGCGCGGAGCGCTCGCGAGAACTCGGCCAAGGAGGTCTGCATGAGGTGCCCGGTCCGCGCACAGTGCGCGGCGCACGCGCTGGCGGTGCGAGAGCCGTACGGCGTGTGGGGCGGGTTGACCGAGGACGAACGCGAGGAGCTCATGGGCCGGGCGCGCCATCGCCTGGTATCGGCGTCGACCGGCGGGGAGACACCGCCGGACGACTGAAGGAACGCGGATCAGGACAACTGAAGGAACGTTTCTGCACAGAGGTCGGCACAAGATCTGCATCAAGGTCGGCACAGAGGTTCTGAACAAAGATCTGCACAAAGGTCTACAAAGGGATGGGGCACGCACACGTGTGCCCTTGTGTCATGTGCGCGCCCTCTCAGCGCGCCCCCGGTTCTTGCACGCGCCCCTCTCGGCGCGCCCCGGTTCTTGCACGCGCCCCTCTCAGCGCGCCCCGGTTCTTGCACGCGCCCCTCTCAGCGCGCCGCCGCCCGCTCCAGCTGGTCCAGGGTCGCCGCCACCGCCGGCACCGGCGCCAGGTCGGGCAGGGTCAGCGCGACGATCTCCCGCCGCACCGCCGGCTCCAGCGTCACTGCCCGCGCCCCACGGGGTCGTACGGACTCGATCGCGAGCTGAGGCAGGACGGCGACGCCGAGCCCCGCGCCCACCAGACCGGCGACCGCCGGATAGTCGTCGGTGGCGAAGTCGATCCGGGGCGTGAAACCCGCCTCCGCGCACACCTCCACCAGCTGGCCGCGACAGCGCGGGCAGCCCGCGATCCAGGCTTCCCGGGCCAGTTCGCCTATGGCGACGGACTCCGCACGCGCGAGGGGATGCCGTTCAGGGACGAGGGCGACGAGCCGGTCCGTCAGCAGGGGACGTACGACCAGGTCGGTCCACTCCTGTGCACAGCCCGTCGCGCTCTCGTAGCGGAAGGCGAGCGCGATGTCGCAGTCGCCGGCGCGCAGCTTGTCCACCGAGGCGGGCGGTTCCGCCTCCTCCAGGGAGACGCGGGTGCCGGGATGGGCGGCGCGCAGCGCGGCGAGAGCGGTGGGCACGAGGGTGGAGCTGCCGCTGGGGAAGGAGACGAGCCGCACCCGCCCGGCGCGCAGTCCGGCGATCGCGGCGACCTCCTCCTCGGCGGCGGTCAGCCCGGAGAGGATCCCGGCCGCGTGCCGTACGAGGGCCTCGCCCGCCTGGGTCAGCCGCATCTCGCGCCCGCTGCGCACGAGCAGGGGCGTGCCGACGGACGCCTCCAGCGCCTTCATCTGCTGGCTGACGGCCGGCTGGGTGCAGCCGAGCTCGCGCCCGGCCGCCGAGAAGGAGCCGGTGGCGGCGACGGCGCGCAGCACACGGAGATGACGGGCCTCGATCATCCTTCGAGCATAAGCGGCCCTTGGGATCATCGGTCGATCATGCGTCGGGGCTTTGACGGCGACCGTCGGTTCCGAGTGGGTGAGGGGAACGGTCGCGCGCGTTTCCGGTCACTAATCTTGCGGCATGACTACGGCTCTGATCACAGGTTCGACCGCGGGCATCGGTGCCGCGTTCGCGCGGCGGCTGGCGGCGGACGGGCACGACCTGGTCCTCGTCGCCCGGGACACCAAGCGTCTGCGCGAGCAGGCCACCGAGTTGCACGACCGGCACGGCATCGAGGCGGAGGTGCTGACCGCCGACCTCGCCGAGGACGCGGGCATCGAGGCGGTGGCCGCCCGGCTCGGCGACCGCAAGAACCCCGTCGACCTGCTGGTCAACAACGCGGGCTTCGGCAACAAGGGCCGCTACCTCGACGTGCCGATGGCCGACGAGCTGAAGATGCTCAAGGTGCACTGCGAGGCGGTGCTGCGGCTGACCTCGGCGGCCACGGCGGCGATGCGGGAGCGGGGGCGCGGAGGTGTCGTCAACGTGGCCTCGGTGGCGGCGTTCCTGCCGCGCGGGACGTACGGGGCGTCGAAGGCGTGGGTCGTGCAGTTCACGCAGGGGGCCGCGAAGGACCTCGCGGGCAGTGGGGTGCGGCTGATGGCGCTGTGCCCGGGCTTCGTGCGCACCGAGTTCCACGAGCGGGCCGGGATGGGCACGGACAACATCCCGGGCTGGATGTGGCTCGACGCGGACAAGCTGGTCGCGGCGGCGCTGCACGACCTGGCGCGCGGGAAGTCCGTGTCGATCCCCGACGCCCGCTACAAGGCGCTGATGGGCCTGGTGAAGGTGACGCCGAGGGGCCTGCTGGGTGGGGTCAGCTCACGGACGGGACGCAAGTACGGGCCGCAGTAGGGCGGTGAGCGGTGGGTGGCGTCGGCGCTCCGGTGGGAAAATGGGCGTGACGGAACCGGACCCAGGGGGGCCGGAGGCTGCGCCATGACGTTCGTACAGCTCATCGACTGCAGGACCAGCCGGTTCGACGAGATGAACCGGTTGCTGGACACATGGGTCGAACAGACCAAGGGGAAGCGGACCGCCACGCACGCGCTGGTCGGCAAGGACCGCTCCGACGATTCGCACTTCATCGAGATCGTGGAGTTCCCGTCGTACGAGGAGGCGATGCGGAACTCGAACCTGCCGGAGACCGGGCGGATCTTCCAGGACATGGTCGCCCTGTGCGAGGAGACGCCGACCTTCACCGACCTGGACGTGGTGCGCGACGAGCAGCTCAACCGCGTGATCGCCCGCGAGTTCTTCGAGGGACTCGGACGGGGCGACATCGACCGGCTCTTCGAGCGCGTCTCGGACGACTACCTCGACCACGACCCGGCCAACGCGCGGGACACGGGCTTGCGGGCCGCCCGCGAGGAGGTCGCGGGCTGGCGGCGGGCCTTCGACTTCTCGATGCGGGTCGACGACCAGCTCTCCGAGGAGGACAAGGTGTGCACCCGCTGGACCTTCACGGGCCGCCACCAAGGCGACTTCGTCGGCATCCCGGCGACCGGCACGGATGTCACCATGACCGGCATGACCTGGCACCGCTTCCGCGGCGGCATGATCTGCGAGGCCTGGTGGCAGTACGACCGGGCGGGGCTGCTGGAACAGCTGGGGGCACTGGGCCGGTAAGCCGCGCACGCGGGGGCCCTGTGCCGCCCGGGCCGGGCGGAACGGGGCCCCGCGCACGCGCGGTCCGGGTCAGCCGCTCCGGACGACGCGCGCCTCGCCGGAAACCGTCACGCTGCCCTCCGGCAGTGCCGCGATGGTTCCGTCGTTGCCGTCCGCCGTCTCCTCCCTCTTGAGGGCGGCGAGTTGGTCCTCACGGAGAAGCTGGACGAACCCGTGACGGACGGAGCCCGGCCTTGCGTTCGCCTTTTGCAGATCCACCGCTATCTGTTGGGACGCGTGCCTCGCGGAGATCTCCTCCTTCAGGTAATAACCGATCTTCGGCGGCTTCCCGGCGTCCATGATGTTGTCCACGCGCACCATGTAGTACAGCTTTTCCCCGGCTTCCGTCTCACAGTTCACGCGTGCCGACAGGTACCCCTGGTTTCTCACCTCCAGGTTCGACGGAGTCAGTTCCACACCGCTCGTGCCGGCGGTTCGGCAGTCGGGGGGCGGGGTCGCTTCGGGCAGCGGGGCCGCTTCGTCCTTGTGTGACAAGGCAGTCGGGGCGGCTGTGCGTGACGAGACGGTGGGGCTCTGCGACGGCTTGTCGGGCTGCGGGTCCGTCAGAGCCGGGGGGACGGCGGCGCGCGGGGTCCGGCTCGGTTCGGGACGGGTGGTCGACGGGACGGTCGGGGCCGCGCCGCCGCGATCCGCGTCGCTGTTCGCCGTCGGCGAGAACACCCAGAGCACTGTGAGAGCCCCGGCCACGGCGGAGAGCGTCCCACCGGTGACGATGAGCGCCAGGCGAAGGCGACGCACGCGGGGCTTCTGGTTGACCTGGATGTGGCTGCCCCTGACGTAGACGAAGTCGCCTCCTGCCGCGTGCCCGTTCCTCGCGTCGACCCGCCTGCCGCGGTTCTCCCCCCTGGAACCGCCGCGGCTCATGTCACCACGTTCTTGTCACCCTGGATCTCGATCATGTCCCCGCCGACCGCCATGCCGTCGCGCGCGGAGATCGATCCACCGGCGGGCGCACGGCCGCGCCTGCCTCTGACCTCGTTCTCCACGCCGGAGAGGCGGGTCGCATTCCCTCCGACCGCCGTGCCGTTGACGGCCCTGACGTTCGTGGGCGCCGACGGCATGAGTTGCCATACCGACACGGCGAGGGCGGCGAGGGAGGCCAGCGCGCCCACGATGCTGGCTATCTGATCGGCCTCGCTCAGGTTTCCGCCGATGGCGAGGGCCGTGAGAGCCACGAGGGCCGCAAGGAAGAGTGCCGACAGGACGAGAAGGAACGCCTTCTTGTAGGCCGTCATGTTCGTATTTATACATCACACGAACTCCGCCCTGTAGATGGCGATTTGAACACCGGGAAGGTGAAAGGCCCGACCTGCGGTCCGGGACCATGTCATGCGTCCACGCAGTCGAGTTGCTCCGTGTGGGTGAACGCAGCGCGAAACGGTCTTCACTCGACGCGTCCGCCCGCAGACGTTGCGTGCGGCACATTCACCGCGAACGCAGCATCCAATGCAAACGGCCCCCGCAGCGGCTGCAACCGCTCACGAGGGCCTGGACCACTAGTGGAAGTAACAGGCTCCACCGTGATTTACCGTCACCATATCGCGCCCCCGCGCGCCTACACCCGGTTCTCGCACGACATCATCCGGCACCCCCGGCTCTCCTCCGACGCCGTGCGTCTCCTCACCTGGCAGCTCTCCCTTCCCCAAGGAGCGCGCGAGCCCCTCTCCCGCACCGCCGAACGCGCCAACATCGGTGCCTGCGCCTTCACCCGGGCCAAGCGGCAGCTCAAGGAGGAAGGATTCGTGCACGAGCGGCGCGTCCAGGGATCCGGCGGCCACTGGGCCACCCAACAGCTGGTCTCCAACGTGCCGTTGAGCGCCGCCGAGGCGGCCAAGCTCCTCGCGCGGATGCCCGTGGCGGGTGCAGCGCCCGACCCCGTGTCACCGCAGGTGACACCGAGTCCCCTGATTCCGGCCGTCGGTGATCCGACTCCCCGGCTCTCCGACGGTCATCCAAAGAAATACCTTGCAGGAAACCCCTCCGACCAACCACCCGAACCCCCGGTCCAGCCGGGCCCCGAGCCGGCTGTCGAGGCTGAACCCGAGACGGACACGCCCCCGGAGATCCTCTCCGCCGCCACCGACCTCGTCACCGGCTTCTCCCGCCTCTCCCCCGCGCTGCGCCACGTCCCCCGGCCGATGCACGCCGAGCTGACCCGACTCACCGCCCGCTGGCTGGAAGCGGGGCATCCGCCCAGCGCGGTCCGCATCCACATCCTGCGGGGCCTGCCCGACGACACCACCCCCGTCCACCGCCCCGGCGGCCTCCTGCGCCACCTCCTCCGCGACGTCCCGCCCGTCACCGAGCCCACGCCGCCGAGGCCCGCGCCGGACCCACTCCCGCCGACGCCGGCCGCAGGCCCACGTCTCTCCGCCCGCCTGACCGGTGCCGTCGAGTGCCAGGGCCCCCACACCCAACCGATGCTCTTCAACCCGACCACCGGAGAAACCCTCTGTCCACGTTGTGTCGCCGGCGGGCACCTGGCCGACGCGCTGGGCAGCGCTCGCCCGGCCGGGGCCACGGTGATCATCAGCCGAGGCGTCTCTTGAGTTCTTGGTCAGTCCGGCCGTACCGGGGCGAGGCTTCCTCTGTGCGAGGCTGAGGGCCGTGCCAGTCCAGGCACAGGACGGTGGCGTCGTCTCTCGGCTGGCGACCGCCGTAGGCGTCGGCCACCGCGCCGACCAGCGTGCGCACGACCTCGCGGGGGTGCTCGGCGGCGGTGTCGCGGATCAGGCCGGGCAGGTCGACGGTGTCCGCCTCGCGTTCCTGCATGCCGTCGGTGTACAGGAAGAGGCGGTCGCCGGGGCGCAGGTCGATGTCCTGCACCCGGTAGGCCCCCTGCCAGGCGACGCCGAAGGGCAGGTTCACAGCCAGGCGCAGCTCCTGGACCGTGCCGTCGCGCAGTCGAAGCGGCCGGGGGTGGCCGGCGTTGACGAGCTGAGCACCGCTGCCGTCCAGGGCGATGCGCACGAGCTGTCCGGTGGCGAAGGTCTTCCGGCCGTGGTCGATGAGTGCCTGATGGGTCTGGCGGGCCTGTTCGGCGAGGTCCTTTCCGGCGCGGCGGGCGCCGCGGGAGGCGTTGACCAGGAGGGTGGCCATGAGCGAGGCGTCGACGTCGTGGCCCATGGCGTCGGTGACCGACAGGTGCAGGGTGTCCTGGTCGAGGGAGTAGTCGTAGGTGTCGCCGGCGATGTCGGAGGCCGGGACCAAGGCGCCGGCGAGGTCGAACTCGGCGGCCTCGCAGGAGGCGGCCGAGGGCAGCAACTGGCGCTGGATCTCCGCGGCCAGACTGACCGTGGTGGTGCGGTTGCCCCAGTGGTAGAGGTCGGTGAAGCGGCGGTCGGTGACGATGATGTACGCCAGCGCGTGCGCGGCCTCCGCAACCCGTGCAAGCACGTCCTCGGTGGCGTCGTCGAGGAAGAGTTCGAGGACGCCGATGGTGTCGCCGCGGTTGGTGACGGGGGCCAGCACCCGCTGCCCGCGCTCGTGTCCGTCGTGCGGCGTCCGCACCGGCTTCTGGGTGCGCAGGACCTCGTCGTAGAGGCTGCTGCCGGCCAGGGGGATGTGTTCGGCGCGGTGCCGCTGTGGCGTGGCGGTGTTTTCGCTGACGCGCAGCAGACGACGGCCGACGACGTCGACGAACAGGAACGACACGTACCGCGCTCCGAAACGCCGGCGCAGGTTGTGCGCCACGACATCCAGCGAGCCGACCGGCGCGGCTTCCTCCGCCGCGGTCAGCACGTCCGCCAATTCCACCCGCTCACGCAACACACCGGCCTCCTCTGAGTTGGAGACTCGTTTTCCCGCCGACCGGACAAACACCCCCACTGCTGCGGCACGTGCCTGGGCTCAGGCTTGCCGGCCTACTTGGATTCGACGCGTCCGACGGGGTCGGAGTCGGCCGCCAGCGCGTCGCACGCCGTCTGCCAGGCGGGGTCCTCGGGGTGGAACGCGCTGCGCAGGTAGGCCCAGGCGAGGTGGGCGAGGGCGGCGACCCGCTCGGGGTTCTCGTCGGTGGTCTCAGCGACGTCGTATCCGGAGACCCCGCCGAGCCCGTGCTCCGCGCCGAACAGGGTGAGCAGGGACTTGGGGCCGGGGGCGAGGGTGTAGGGATCGGTGTGCCAGTCCGGGCCGCTGACCGTCAGGAAGGCGGAGTCGTCCTGGTCGCCGGCGACCACGAGTGCGGGGGTGGTCATCGTGGAGAAGTCGGTGGTCAGGAGGAAGGAGTAGTTCTCGACGGTGAACTCGGTGAGGGCGTCGCCGCCCCGGCCGGGCGCGGCGAGCAGCACGCCCGCCTTGATCCGCGGGTCGGCCAGGTCCACTTCGGTTCCGTCATGGGGATCGGTGAGGCGGGCGCCGAGCAGCAGGCTCGCGGTGTGTCCGCCCATGGAGTGCCCGGCGACGGCGATCCGGCTCCGGTCGAGACGTCCGGCGAGCTGCGGAACTGCTTCCTCGATCGCCTCGAGCTGGTCGAGGACGCGCGTCATGTCCTCGGCCCGGGTACGCCAGTGCGCGGCGGCCCCGGGGGTGTCGGCGTCCAGGCTCAGCGTCCTGGAGTCCAGGTGGGTGGGCTGGATCACGACGAAGCCCCGTTCGGCCCAGAAGTCGGCGAGCGGGGCGTAGCCGTTCAGCGAGGAGAGGTGGTGGGAGAAGCCGAGGCCGTGCGAGAGGAGAACGACCGGCAGCTCGCTCCCGGTCACCGGCGCGGAGACGCGCACCTGGAGGTCCACGGCGCGGCCGGGGGCCGGCAGCACCACCGGGCTGACGGAAAGGACGGGTGTGGGCGAGTGGAGGGGGCGGGCCGTGCAAGCAGGTGCACTCATGAGGAGCATGCCCTTCGATGACACCCGTCGCCTGGCCGCGTACGGCGGCGGCGGGTACGGCGGAGTGCCCGCAGTCAGCTAACCTGAAAGCGGATCGTTGTTCCATTTAAGATACGGAACACTGATCCGTTTCGTCAACGGCCGCCGGAAGGAGAGCGTGGTGCCCGCAGCAGGCCCGGCCGAAGGAGCGTCCGCCCGCAGCAAGCGAGCAGACGCGGTACGCAACCAGCAGACGCTGCTCGACGCCGCGGCGGAGGTGTTCGTGACCTCGGGGATCGACGCACCGATCCGTCAGATCGCGGCCCGGGCGGGTGTCGGGCTGGGGACGGTCTACCGCCACTTCCCCACCCGGGCGGACCTGGTCACCGCCGTCTATCACCATCAGATCGAAGCCTGCGCCGAAGCCGGCCCGAAACTGCTGGCCGACGCCGCCTCCCCGTTCGACGCGCTGCGCCAGTGGGTCGACCTCTTCGCCGACTTCCTGGTCACCAAGCACGGGCTCGCCGACGCCCTCCAGTCCGACAGCGACCGCTTCGCCACGCTGCACACCCACTTCCTCGACCGGCTGATGCCCGTCTGCGCCCAACTGCTCGAAGCCGCCGTCGACGCCGGCGAGATCAGGCCCGGCACACAGCCCTACGAACTGATGCGCGGCATCGGCAACCTCTGCATCGGGCACGACAGCGACCCCCGCTACGACCCTCGAAGGCTGATCGAACTACTCCTCCAAGGGCTGCGACGCCCATGAATCCGGCACCTGCGCCTTGGCAGCACGAAGGCCCGGCGCTCCGTCCGGGGAGGCTGCTGGTCGATGCAGCAGTCTCACCGTTCAGGGGCGCCGGGCCTCACTGCCGATGTCGGTCAGTGCCCGTCAGCGGCGGGGTGCCTCAGTGGGCGTGGCCGTGGCCGTGGCCGGCCGCGGCGGGCTCTTCCTCTTCCTTCTTCTCGACGACCAGGGTCTCGGTCGTCAGGAGGAGGGAGGCGATGGAGGCGGCGTTCTCCAGGGCGGAGCGGGTGACCTTGACCGGGTCGATGACGCCGGCCTTGACCAGGTCGCCGTACTCGCCGGTCGCGGCGTTGAAGCCCTGGCCCTTGTCGAGCTCGGCGACCTTGGAGGTGATGACGTAGCCCTCCAGGCCGGCGTTCTCGGCGATCCAGCGCAGCGGCTCGACGGCGGCCTTGCGGACCACGGCGACGCCGGTCGCCTCGTCGCCGGTCTTGTCGAGGTTGCCCTCGAGGACCTTGACGGCGTGGACGAGCGCGGAACCGCCACCGGAGACGATGCCCTCCTCGACCGCGGCGCGGGTCGCGGAGATGGCGTCCTCCAGGCGGTGCTTCTTCTCCTTCAGCTCCACCTCGGTGGCGGCGCCGACCTTGATCACACACACGCCGCCGGCCAGCTTCGCGAGGCGCTCCTGGAGCTTCTCGCGGTCCCAGTCGGAGTCCGTGTTCTCGATCTCGGCCTTGATCTGGGCGATCCGGCCCTCGACGTCCGCCTTGTTGCCGGCGCCGTCGACGATGGTGGTGTCGTCCTTGGTGACGGTGACGCGGCGGGCGGAGCCGAGCACGTCCAGGCCGACCTGGTCGAGCTTGAGGCCGACCTCCTCGGAGACGACCGTGGCACCGGTGAGGACGGCCATGTCCTGCAGCATCGCCTTGCGACGGTCACCGAAGCCGGGGGCCTTCACGGCGACGGCGTTGAAGGTGCCGCGGATCTTGTTCACGACGAGGGTCGACAGGGCCTCGCCCTCGAGGTCCTCGGCGATGATCAGCAGCGGCTTGGAGGCGTTGGCCTGGATGATCTTCTCCAGCAGCGGCAGCAGGTCCGCGATGGAGGAGATCTTGCCCTGGTTGATGAGGATGTACGGGTCCTCCAGGACGGCCTCCATGCGCTCCTGGTCCGTCACGAAGTACGGCGACAGGTAGCCCTTGTCGAAGGCCATGCCCTCGGTGAAGTCCAGCTCCAGACCGAAGGTGTTGGACTCCTCGACGGTGATGACACCGTCCTTGCCGACCTTGTCCATCGCCTCGGCGATGAGCTCGCCGACCTGCTGGTCCTGGGCGGACAGCGCGGCGACGGCGGCGATGTCCGCCTTCTCGTCGATCGGGCGGGCCGACGCGAGCAGGTCCTCGGAGACGGCCTTGACGGCGGCGTCGATGCCCTTCTTGAGGAGGGCGGGGGACGCGCCGGCGGCCACGTTCTTCAGGCCCTCGCGCACCAGCGCCTGGGCGAGCACGGTGGCGGTGGTCGTGCCGTCACCAGCGATGTCGTTGGTCTTGGTCGCCACCTCCTTCACCAGCTGCGCGCCGAGGTTCTCGTACGGGTCGTCGATCTCCACCTCGCGGGCGATCGTGACACCGTCGTTGGTGATGGTGGGGGCGCCGAACTTCTTGTCGATGACGACGTTGCGGCCCTTGGGGCCGATCGTCACCTTGACCGTGTCGGCCAGCTTGTTGACGCCGCGCTCGAGGGCGCGACGGGCGTCCTCGTCGAACTTCAGGATCTTCGCCATGACAGCGGGAGCCCTCTCGGAGATCTGTGGATGAAGCTTTTGAAAAAACGCACTGCGCCCCGGGCGCCCGGCTTTTTATGTGGTCGCGGGGGCCAGGGGCGCAGCGTCAAGCATCAATGTGCTTCCGGAACTATCCGGGGTGAACTACTTCTCGATGATCGCGAGAACGTCGCGAGCCGAGAGGACGAGGTACTCCTCGCCGTTGTACTTCACCTCGGTGCCGCCGTACTTGCTGTACAGGACGACGTCGCCGACCTTGACGTCGAGCGGCAGGCGCTCGCCGTTCTCGAAGCGGCCCGGGCCCACGGCGAGGACGGCGCCCTCCTGGGGCTTCTCCTTCGCGGTGTCCGGGATGACCAGGCCCGAGGCCGTGGTCTGCTCGGCGTCGAGCGGCTGGACCACGATGCGGTCCTCGAGCGGCTTGATGGCAACCTTGGAGCTGGTGGTCGTCACGATCCGACCTCCCCCTTCGGAGATCTCACGGGGTTAACTGTCTGAGGTGGCGACCAGGTGGATCCGTCGTCGCGGGTGCCGGACCTGCCCGTCGCGTTGTTGGCACTCTCCAGTGGGGAGTGCCAAAGCCGAGACTATGACCGGGGTTAGCACTCGGTCAAGCGGAGTGCCAATGCCTGCGGCGCGTCGGCCGAAATTTCCGCTCGGGTGAGCGTGTTCGGTACCCGGTGCCGGGGGGCGTCGTCGGGGGGCCGCCGCCCCCAGACCCCCGCTTCGGTCCTGTACGTGCCTCGTCCTCAAGCTCCCCCGTAGGGGGGCACCCCCGGACGGGCCGGCTTCAGCCGACCTTGCCTTACAGGTAGTCCTCCAGTTTTCCCACCGTCAGGTGTTGTTGCTGGATCTCGCGCAGCAGGCCCGGGGTTCGGTCGGGGGTCGTGGCGAGGATGTCGCCGGGGTGCAGGCGGTGGGGGTCGGTGGGGGTGCGCCACAGGATGACCGCGGTGATGCCGCAGTCGGCGGCGGCTCGCCGGGTGGTGGTGTCGTACGCGCCGTAGGGCGGGCGGAAGAGGCGGGGGCGCAGGCCGAAGCGGGCGTTGAGCTTGTTCTGCTGGCCGCAGATCTCGGCGCGCTGGCCGGCGTAGGGCAGGCCGCGCAGGGCGGCGTGGTCGAGGGTGTGGTTCTGGAGGTCCGCGCCGACCTCCCGCAGGCGGGCGAAGTGGGCGTAGGCAGGGCCGGCGACACTGTCGGTGACGAACACGCTGACGGGGAGGCGCAGTTCTCGGACCATGTCGACGAAACGGGGGTCGCGTTCGGCGCCGTCGTCGTAGGTGAGGAAGACGACCCTGTCGGAGGTGGCGACGCGGTCGAGGACCGGGGGGAGGGTCCGTCGGGGCGGGGGCTTCGGGTGGGCGGGGGCCGGTGCGGGGGCCAGGGGGGACGGGAGGCCCCAGCGGCGGTACGGCGGCTCGACCGTCGCGGGGGCGGGCGCGGAGCGCGCTCGGGTCGCCGCCGGGCCCGCCGCCGATCCGCCTGCGGGGGCGCAGGCCGTGAGGGCGCAGGCGGCGAGGGCCGCCACGATGAGGGCCGCCGCGCGTGCCGGCGCCGTCGGGGCCGAGGGCCGCCCCCGGCGTGTCACAGGTAGTCCTCCAGGCGGGCCACCGCGTATCCCTCTCCGGTCGCCTTGTTCAGGAAGGTGCGGATCATGTCGGGCATTGTGCCCTTCCAGTCGTCCGGCCCGCGGAAGTGACTCAGGACGATGTCGCCCGGGTGAAGCTCGCGGTCCCACTCGCGGTACTCCCAGTGGTCGACGAACACCTCCTCGTTCCACAGGGGCACATGGGTGACGCCGCAGGACTTCGCGGCGCGCAGGGTGGCCTTGTTGTAGTTGCCGTAGGGCGGGCGGAAGAGGGTCGGGCGGCGGCCGTACTGCTTCTCGACGACGTCCTGCATCCCGCAGATCTCGTGCTTCTGGCGCTGGTAGGACAGGCCCGGCAGGTAGGGGTGGTGGAGGGTGTGGTTGTTGAGGGTCACCCCGTCGTCCTGCATCTTCTTGAAGTAGCCGTAGTCGTCCTTGACGAGGTAGTCGCTGAGGAACGCGGTGTACGGGATCCGCAGCTCGGTCATCATGCGCAGGAACGCCGGGTCCTTCTCCGCGCCGTCGTCGACGGTGAGGAAGACGACCTTGTCGTCGGTGGGGACGGTGGTGAAGACCGGCGGGAGGCCGAGCTCCTCGTGGTCGTCCACCTCGAAGCCCTCGCGGGTGCCGATCCTCGGCTTCCTCGCGGGCGGCGCGGGGGGTGTGAGCGGCACCTTCTGCAGGTCCCAGCGCTCGGCCGCCGCGACCCGCGCCGCGTGGTCGGCGCGCAGTCTGGCCGCGTACGAGTGGAGGGGGCCGGCCTTCGGGCTCTCGTCGGGCTGCTGACCGGGGGCGGGACCGACCGCGCCGCCGCCGCTCTCCGCGCAGCCCGAGACGATCGCGGCCAGGGCGAGGGCCGTGAGACCGCTCTGGTACGCCGTCCACCTCGTCCGGCATTTGTCATTTCGTACGACTGATCCCATGGCGCCGGATCCTCGCAGTCCGGCCCGGAAACCCCCGTCCGACACCGCGGCCGGAGGCGCACGGTCCACCGACTGGCCCACAATGACCCGGTGAACGACCTCGCCCCCCTCCTCACCCCTGAAGGCCGCGCCCTGCTCGACGCCGTGCGTGGCACCGCCCCCGCCGACGAGCTCGCCGTCGCCACCCGGCTGCGGCGCACGCATCCCGCCGCGCTCGTCTCCGCCGCCCTGGGGCAGGAACGGCTGCGGCAGCGGGCGGCGGTGAAGTTCGGGGCCGAGGACGCGGCGCGGATGTTCTTCACGCCCAACGGGGTCGAGCAGTCGACGCGGGCGAGCGTGGCGGCGTACCGGGCGGCGCGGCTGAGGGAGCTGGGCGTGTCCCGCGTCGCCGACCTGTGCAGCGGGATCGGCGGCGACGCGATCGCGCTGGCGCGCGCGGGAATCACGGTGCTCGCCGTGGACCGGGACCCGGTGACGGCGGCGGCGGCCCGGGCGAACGCGGACGCGCTCGGCCTCGCCGGCCTGATCGACGTACGGGAGGCGGACGTGACGGAGGTGGACACGGCCGGGTACGACGCCGTGTTCGTCGACCCCGCCCGGCGGGGCGGCCGGGGGCGGATCTTCGACCCGGAGGCGTACTCGCCGCCCCTGTCCTGGGCCGTGGCGGCGGCGCTCAAGGCGCCGCACGCCGCCCTGAAGGTGGCCCCGGGCATCCCCCACGAGGCCGTGCCCGCCGAGGCCGAGGCCGAGTGGATCTCGGACGGCGGGGACGTGAAGGAGGCGGTGCTGTGGTTCGGGACGGACCCGGGCGCCGTCCGCGCCACGCTGCTGCCCGGCCCGCGCACCCTGCGCGGCGCCGGTCTGCCGAACCCGCCCGTGCGCCCCGTCGGCCGCTACCTCTACGAGCCCGACGGGGCCGTCATCCGCGCACACCTGGTCGCTGACGTCGCCCGGGACCTCGACGGCGGCCTGGTCGACGAGACCATCGCCTACGTCACCGCGGACACCCTGCGGCCGACGCCGTACGCCACCGCGTACGAGATCACCGACCGGCTGCCCTTCAACGTCAAGAAGCTGAAGGCGCTGCTGCGGGAGCGGGAGGTGGGGATCCTGACGGTGAAGAAGCGCGGGTCGGCCGTGGAGCCGGAGGAACTCCGCAAGAAGGTCAGGCCCCAGGGGCCGAACGCGGCGACGGTGTTCCTGACCCGCGTGGCGGGAGCCCCGACGATGCTCGTCGGCCGGCCGGCCGAAGCCCCCACGGCCGACGGACCCCGCCCGTAGCCCCAGGTGCGCATGGGGCGGGGCAGGCGCTTCAGGGGCGGTGCAGGGACTTCCAGAGGTCGCTCGCCTCGGGGTTGCGGGCGATCACCCGGTTGGGGTCCGAGGGGGCCGGGCGCACCGGCATCATCACGGTCGTGACCTGCGCGGCGGACAGGGACTTCAGGCTCCGGGCGAGTTCCGTCAGCTCGGAGAGGGAGTCCAGGCCGGTGTCGGTGGTGAGGCTCCGGGTGGCCGCGTCGGCGACCTCGTACAGGCGGGTGGGGCTGGTGAACAGGTCGGTGGAGGCGATCTGTTCGAGGAGGGCCTTCACCAGCGTCTGCTGGAGGCCGATGCGGCCGAGGTCGCTGCCGTCGCCCATGCCGTGCCGGGTGCGGGCCAGGGCGAGGGCCTGGACGCCGTCGAGGTGGTGGACGCCCGCCGCGAGGGTGAGGTGGCTGTCCTCGTCGTCGATGTCCTCGGTCGTGGTCACCGTGACCCCGCCGAGCGCGTTCACCAGCTTCGCGAACCCCGAGAAGTCGACCTCGACGTAGTGGTCCATGCGCACGCCGGTGAGCGACTCGACGGTCTTCACCGCGCACACCGGACCGCCCACGGAGTACGCGGTGTTGAACATGACGCCGCGCGCCTTCGACGTGGAGCCGCCGGAGGACAGCGGGCAGGACGGCCGGGTCACCAGGGTGTCGCGCGGGATGCTGACGATCGTGGCGCTGCGGCGGCCCGCGTCGACGTGCACGACCATCGCGGTGTCGGAGCGGGCGCCGGTGCTGTCACCGCCGCCGAGTTCCCGGTTCTCCGTGCCGCCGCGCGAGTCGGAGCCCAGGACGAGGATGTTGAGGGGCCCCGCCGGTAACGGGGCGGGGGACGCGGCGCCGTACGGCACGGGGGCGTTCACCGCCCGCGCCGGGCGGTCGTCGCCGAGCGCGGTGTCGATGTCGACGCTCGTGATGTTGCCGTCGAGGTGCCGGTAGGCCGCCCAGCCCGCCGCGGCCGCACCCAGGACCAGCGCGGCGGCGAGGGTGAGGCCGACGGTCTTCAGCGTTCCCGGCCGTCTGCGCCGGCCCGATCCGTGCTCGCTCGCGTCGATTTCCGTCACGCGATGAACGTAAGTCCGAATTATTAAGGGGTTGTTAGGACAACCGACCCAACCCCATTCTGGACCTGTTCCGCGGGAAGGCAGGCGCGGCGAAAGTTTCGACGGGTCAGCCGATTTGCTTCGGTCCCGTCGATCCGCCCGGCGCCGCCGTGCTCGTGCGCACGACCAGACTCGTCGCCAGCTCCACCCGCGTCGCCGCCGGCCCTTCCTGTGCCGAGGACCGCCCCAGCTCCAGCACCAGCCGGGCCGCCGCCTCCGCCATCTCCGTCAGCGGCTGCCGTACGGTCGTCAGCGGCGGCCCCACCAAGGGCGCCACCGGCAGGTCGTCGAAGCCGACGACGCTCAGGTCCTCCGGGATCCTCAGCCCCAGCTCGCGCGCCGCCTCGTACACGCCGAGCGCCTGGAGGTCGTTGCCGGCGAAGACGGCGGTGGGCCGGTCTGGGCGGTCGAGGAGCTCACGGCCGATCCGGTAGCCCGCCTCGTGGTGGAAGTCGCCGGTCCTGATCAGCGCCGGGTCGACCGGCAGCCCGGCCGTCTCCAGGGCGGCCCGGTAGCCGTCGATGCGGGCCCGGCTGCACATCATCTGCGGCGGCCCGCTGATCGCGCCGATCCGCCGGTGCCCCAGCTCCACCAGATGCCGGGTCGCGGCCAGCCCGCCCTGCCAGTTGGTGGCGCCGATCGACGGCACGTCCGCGCCCGGGTCGCCCGCCGGGTCCATCACCACGAACGGGATGGAACGGCTGGTCAGCAGCGCGCGCTGGGACTCGTCGAGCCCGGACAGGACGAGGATCACGCCGTGCGGGCGGCGGGCGGCGACCTGGTCGGCCCAGGTCCGCCCGGGGGTGAGCCGCCCGGCGCTCTCGCTCAGCACCACGCTCAGCCCGGCGTCCCGCGCGACGTTCTCCACACCCCGGATGACCTCCATCGCCCAGGCGCTTTCCAGCTCGTGGAAGACCAGGTCGATCAGGGGCGAGCGGGTCGCCTCGGCACGCCGGCGCCGGTAGCCGTGGGCGCGCAGCAGTTCCTCGACACGGGTGCGGGTCGCGGGGGCGACGTCGGCGCGGCCGTTGAGGACCTTCGAAACAGTCGGGGCGGAGACGCCGGCCTCGCGGGCGATCTCCGCGAGCGTGGCGGTCTGCGTCGCCCGCGCTCCTGTCCGCGTTCCAGCGGGATCCGGGGAAGTCATGGCGGCGATCGTATCCCCGCACCCCCTCTTGACGAACCTCGTACGGCACCATAGGTTCCCGGAACATTCGAAGTGTGTTACGAAACATTCGAATCCTTCGGGACCGGTTTCCTCCGGGACACCTCCGGGACAGGAGTTTCATGACCACCGCCCCCTGGCGTGACAGCGCTCTGCCCGCCGCCGCCCGAGTCGACGACCTCCTCGCCCGGATGACCCTGGAGGAGAAGACCGCCCAGCTGTACGGGGTGTGGGTCGGCGCCGCGACGGACGGCGAGGGAGTCGCCCCGCACCAGCACGACATGACCGCCGAGGCCGCCGAGCGGGACTGGGCCGAGCTGATCACCCGGGGGCTCGGCCAGCTGACCCGCTCCTTCGGCACCGCCCCCGTGGACCCGGCGGTCGGCGCCCGCGCCCTGGCCGGGGCGCAGCGGCAGATCGCCGGGGCGAGCCGCTTCGGCATCCCGGCGGTGGCGCACGAGGAGTGCCTCGCCGGGTTCACCGCCTGGCGGGCCACGGCCTACCCGGTCCCGCTGGCCTGGGGGGCCTCCTTCGACCCGCCGCTGGTGGAGGAGATGGCCCGGCGCATCGGGCGGGACATGCGCTCGGTCGGCGTGCACCAGGGGCTGGCGCCCGTGCTCGACGTCGTCCGCGACCCGCGGTGGGGGCGGGTCGAGGAGACGATCGGCGAGGACCCGTACCTGGTCGGCACGGTCGGCACGGCGTACGTGCGGGGCCTTGAGTCGGCGGGGATCGTCGCCACGCTCAAGCACTTCGCCGGGTACGCCTCCTCGGCGGGTGCGCGCAACCTCGCCCCCGTGCGGGCGGGCGCGCGCGAGTTCGCCGACGTGACGCTGCCGCCGTTCGAGATGGCGCTGCGCGAGGGCGGGGCGCGTTCGGTGATGGCCGCGTACACGGAACGGGACGGCGTCCCCGCCTCCGCCGACCCGGAGCTGCTGACCGGGCTGCTGCGCGAGGAGTGGGGCTTCACCGGGACGGTGGTCGCCGACTACTTCGGCATCGGCTTCCTCCAGACCCTGCACCGGGTGGCGGGCACGCCGGCGGAGGCGGCCCGGCTGGCGCTGGAGGCCGGGGTCGACGTCGAGCTGCCCACGGTGAAGTACTACGGCGACGCGCTGGTGGCGGCCGTGCGGGAGGGGCTGGTCCCGGAGCACCTGGTCGACCGGGCGGCCCGCCGGGTGCTGGTGCAGAAGTGCGAACTCGGGCTCCTCGACGAGGACTGGCGGCCGGAGGGGGCGGCGGAGCAGGCGACGGCCGAGGAAGCGGTTGGGGAGACGGCCGGGGCCGAACGGTCCCGTATCCGGCTCGACTCGGGGGCCAACCGCGCGCTCGCCCGTCGGCTGGCCGAGGAGTCCGTGGTGCTGCTCGACAACCCCGACGGGCTGCTCCCCCTGGCCCCCGGCACCCGGATCGCGGTGGTGGGCCCGAGAGCGGCGGACCCGCTCGCCATGCTCGGTTGCTACTCCTTCCCCTCCCATGTCCTCACCCACCACCCCGGCGTGGAGACCGGCATCGGGATCCCGACGGTGCTGGAGTCGCTGCGCGCCGAACTGCCCGATGCCAAGGTGACGTTCGCGGAGGGGTGCCCGGTGTCGGAGCCGGACCGGTCCGGGTTCGACGAGGCGGTGGCCCGGGCGGCCGAGGCCGACGTCTGCGTGGCGGTCCTCGGCGACCGGGCGGGCCTGTTCGGGCGGGGCACCTCGGGCGAGGGCTGCGATGTGGCGGACCTTCGGCTGCCGGGCGTGCAGGGCGAGTTGCTCGACGCGCTGACGGCGACGGGCGTCCCGGTGGTGCTGGTCCTGCTGACCGGCCGCCCCTATGCGCTCGGCCGCTGGCACGGCCGGCTGGGCGCGGTCGTCCAGGCCTTCTTCCCCGGCGAGGAGGGGGGACCGGCGGTCGCGGGAGCCCTGTCGGGCCGGGTGAACCCCTCGGGCCGCCTCCCGGTGAGCGTGCCGCGTGTCCCCGGCGGCCAGCCGTGGACCTACCTCCAGCCGCCGCTGGGCCTGGCCGGGGAGGTCAGCAACCTGGACCCTACCCCGCTGTACGCCTTCGGGCACGGCCGCTCGTACACGACGTTCGCCTGGGAGGACGTCACGGGCGGCCCCGACGCCGAGATCTCCACCGACGGCTCCTACGACCTCTGCGTCACCGTCCGCAACACCGGCGACCGTGCCGGCGCGGAGGTCGTCCAGCTGTATCTGCACGACCCGGTGGCGAGCGTGACCCGCCCCGACGTGCGCCTGGTCGGCTACCAGCGCCTGGAACTGGGCCCGGGTGAGGCCGGCCGGGTCACCTTCCGCTTCCACACCGACCTGTCGGCGTTCACCGACCGCGAGGGCCGGCGCGTGGTGGAGCCCGGCGCGCTGGAACTCCGGTTGTCCTCCTCCAGCGCCGACCACCGCCACACGGCGTCGCTGCGGCTGACGGGCCCGGTGCGCGAGGTGGGGACGGACCGTCGGCTGCGCTGCGAGACGGAGGTGTCAGCGGGCTGAGGGACGCCGCACGGGCGATCCTCCCCGCACGGGCTCACGCCTGGTCGGTCACCGACTCGAAGCGCCAGCGGTGCACCGACCGGGTCGTCAACCCGTCTTCCGGCTCGGGCAGTTCGGGGAGTTCGGCGTCGTACGCGGCGTCCCACCAGGTGACGACGAGGACCCGGTCCTGGGGGGCGCGGAAGGTCTCGCGGCGCAGGGGGACGCCGTCGAGCCGCTGGGCGCGGGCCCAGGCCAGCAGTTCCTCGCCGCGTCCCGCCGCCGCCCGGGCCTCCCACATCAGCGCGACCGTCATGCCCCAGCCCTCATGAGTACAGGTTGTCCTTGCTGACCTCGTGCACATGATCGTGCCCGTGGTCGTCGCCGTGCGGGTGGCCCGGAACGTGCGGGTCGGTCACCGGGAGGGAGGAGTCCGCGGACAGGTCCCAGCCGGACGCGGCCCGCCCCCGGGCGACCATCTCCGCGCCGAGCGCGGCCACCATCGCGCCGTTGTCCGTGCACAGCTTGGGACGCGGGACCCGCAGCCGGATGCCGGCGGCCTCGCAGCGCTCCTGGGCGAGGGCGCGCAGCCGGGAGTTGGCCGCGACGCCGCCGCCGATCATCAGGTGGTCGACGCCCTCGTCCTTGCAGGCCCGTACGGCCTTGCGGGTGAGGACGTCGACGACCGCCTCCTGGAAGGAGGCCGCCACGTCACGCACCGGGACCTCCTCGCCGGCCGCCCGCTTGGCCTCGATCCAGCGGGCCACCGCGGTCTTCAGACCGGAGAAGGAGAAGTCGTAGGCGGGGTCGCGGGGGCCGGTCAGGCCGCGCGGGAAGGCGATCGCCCGCGGGTCGCCCTCGCGTGCGTAGCGGTCGATGACCGGGCCGCCGGGGAAGCCGAGGTCCAGCACCCGGGCGATCTTGTCGAAGGCCTCGCCGGCCGCGTCGTCGATCGTCGCGCCCATCGGACGGACGTCGGAGGTGATGTCGGAGGACAGGAGCAGCGAGGAGTGACCGCCGGACACCAGCAGCGCCATCGTCGGCTCGGGCAGCGGGCCGTGCTCCAGCTGGTCCACGCAGATGTGCGAGGCGAGGTGGTTCACGCCGTACAGCGGCTTGCCGAGCGCGTAGGCGTACGCCTTCGCCGCCGAGACGCCGACCAGCAGCGCGCCCGCGAGGCCGGGGCCGGCGGTGACGGCGATGCCGTCCAGGTCCTTCGCCGAGACGCCCGCCTCCTTCAGCGCGCGGTCGACGGTGGGGATCATCGCCTCCAGATGGGCCCGGGAGGCGACCTCGGGGACCACCCCGCCGAAGCGGGCGTGCTCGTCGACGCTGGAGGCGATGGCGTCCGCCAGCAGCGTGGTGCCGCGCACGACGCCGACGCCGGTCTCGTCGCAGGAGGTCTCGATGCCCAGGACGAGCGGTTCGTCAGCCATTGATCTCGGTTCCTTGTACGCCGTTCAGGGAGGTGGAGGGGTCGGTCAGGCGCATCACCAGGGCGTCCACGTTGCCCGGCTGGTAGTAGCCGCGCCGGAAGCCGATGGCCTCGAAGCCGAAACGCTCGTACAGCTTCTGCGCGCGGACGTTGTCGACCCGGCACTCCAGCATGACCTCGCTGCAGTCGAAGTCGGTCGCCGCGCGCAGCAGTTCGGTGAGCAGACGGGCGCCGAGCCCCGTGCCCCAGCGCTCGCGGGCGACGGCGATGGTCTGGATGTCTGCGCCCGTCGCGGAGCCGTCCTCGCCCCCGCCCTCGGACGCGGTGCCGGCGACGGCCAGACCGGCGTACCCGACGATGCGGTCGCCGTCGGTGGCCACGACGTAGCGCCGGGTCGCGCCGGGGCCGCGGGCGTGGGCCAGGTCGGACCAGAACATGCCCCGCGACCAGGCGTCCTCGGGGAAGAGGTCCTTCTCCAGTTCCAGCACGGGTTCGATGTCCCACCAGCGCATCTCGCGCAGCGCGGGCAGGGCGGTCTCGGAGGCGGCGGGCTCGGTCACTTCGGGGTGACCACCTTGTAGTTCTTGGGCACCTGGGCGTCGGGCCGGCGCAGGTACAGCGGGCGGGGCTCGGGGAGTTCCTCGCCGGCGGCGAGCCGCTCGGCGGCCAGGCTCGCGAGCGCCGCGGCCGTGACGTGCTCCGGCGCGTGGACGTCGGGGAAGGTGTCGGGGTAGAGCAGCGCGCCCGCGCCGACGGCGGGCAGCCCGGCCACCTGGTCGGCGATGTCGGCGGGCCGGTCCACGGCCGGGCCGCCGACGCGGGTGCGGGAGTCGGTGTAGCGGGCCCAGTAGACCTCCTTGCGCCGGGCGTCGGTCGCCACGACGAAGGGGACGGGCAGGTCGGCGGCGTAGGCGAGGCCGTCGAGCGTGCACAGCCCGTGCACGGGGACGCCGAGCGCGAGACCGAAGGTGTCGGCGGTCATCAGACCGACGCGCAGCCCGGTGTAGGGGCCGGGTCCGACGCCTACGACGATCCCGGTGACGGCGTCGAGCCGGAGCCCCGCCTCGGCGAGCAGACGGTCGACGGCCGGCAGCAGCAGCTCACCGTGCCGGCGCGCGTCCACCTGACTGGAGGAGGCGACGACGTCCGCGCCGTCGTGCAGCGCGACGGTGACGGCGGGGGTGGCGGTATCCAGAGCGAGCAAGAGCACACAAACAGCCTACGGCTCCCCGGCGAGCGTGCGTGCCGCGCACGGGCACACCGGCCGCGGCCGCGACGGCTGCTAACGTCACGGCCGGGCACATTCCGGGGCGAATACGAGCAATGCGACCAATACGACCGAAGCGACGAAGAGGTGGATGCCGGTGGCCGGGAGCAGCGCGACGATCGTGGCCGGGCTGACCGCGGCGGCGCTGACGACCGTCGGGTTCCTCGCCCTGCGGGCGTCGGCGACCGCGCCGGCCGAGCCGCGTGCGCAGGCCGCGGCGGCGAAGGCGGCCCCCGGGCGAACGCGTTCCCTCGCGCTGCCGGCCTCCTCCGGCGTGGGCGAGCGGGTCGTGTACGCGCTGGACGACGACCGGGTGTGGCTGGTGGGCCCCGACGGCCGGGTCGAGCGGACGTTCGCGGTCGCCCCCGGCACCGTCGACCCGGTGCCGGGCTCGTACGCCGTCACCTCCCGCTCCAGCACGGCCACGGGGACCGACGGCGTGCCGGTCGAGCACGTCGTGCGCTTCACCGACGTCGGCGATGTGGTCATCGGCTTCAGCGCGACGACGGACGGTTCGATGCCGGTGCCCGACCCGGAGACCCGGACGGGCGGGATCCGCGAGACGCCGGCGGACGGCGAGGCGATGTGGCGGTTCGCGACGATCGGCCAGCGGATCGTCGTGGTCCGTTAGCCGGGGGCCCCGGGAGAGCCTCCGGGCTGATCGTATGAAGGTTCCGACAAGACGTCGGCAAGATGTTGCGTTCGGCGTCCCGGACGTGGTGACATGGTGGCCAGCCCCTGGTTAGGTGAACCTAACCAGGTCCGCCCCCGGCCCGCAGGAGGCGTCCGTGCCCGCCACCGAGTCCCAGGCCCAGCCTCCGCGACCGTTCACGCTCGCCGGGGTGTCCATGCGCGAACTGCTCGCGTCCTGCGCCGCCGCCGAGGCGGTGTCCCGCCCGCCGCGCGTCCCGGAGCCCGAGGCGGCCCCGAGGCAGCGGCGGACCGAACACCGCGAGGCCGCCTGACCGGCGGCCCCGAGGCGGGTACTAGGCCGCCAGGGCGCTGAGGTCGGCCGACGCCCATCGTTCGCCGAGGCCCGTGACGGTGACGTGGCGCACCTCGTCCGTCGTGTCGCCGACGGCCCGGTGGATGCGCACCTGGAGCCGCTCCTCGGTCAGTTCCTCGACCTTGCCCTCGCCCCACTCGACGACGACGACGGACTCGGGCAGCGACACGTCGAGGTCCAGGTCCTCCATCTCGTCCAGCCCGCCGCCCAGGCGGTACGCGTCGACGTGGACGAGCGGCGGACCGTCCCCGAGGGACGGGTGGACCCGGGCGATCACGAACGTCGGCGAGGTGACCGCGCCCCGGACGCCGAGCCCCTCGCCGAGCCCGCGGGTCAGCGTGGTCTTGCCCGCGCCGAGCTCCCCGCTGAGCATCACGAGATCGCCTGCGCGCAGCAGCTTGGCCAGGCGGCGGCCCAACTCCCGCATCAGATCGGGGGAGTTGACGATGATCTCCAGAGAAACCGGATCAGCCGGGTCGTACGGTGCTGCTGGTGCTTCCATAGCCCCCCACCGTAGCCCCTGCCGGCACGGCGCCCGCGCGGGTCAGCAGGTCGGCGAGGCGGTCGGTGACCACCTCCGGGTGCTCCAGCATCACCAGGTGCCCGGCGTCCGGCACGAGGACCAGCTCGGCGTCGGGCAGCAGGTCGGCGATCGCCTCGCTGTGCTCGCTGGGCGTGACCAGGTCCCCGATGCCGGCCAGCACCAGCACCGGCATGCCGGTGAAGCAGGCCAGCGCCTCGGTCTTGTCGTGATCGGTGAAGGCCGGGTAGAACTCGGCGACCACGTCGATCGGCGTGCCCTCGATCATCCGCTCCGCGAACCGGGCGATCGCCGGGTCGACGTCCCTGGAGGCGAACGAGTACCGCTTGATGACCCCGGCGAACAGATCCGCGGTGGCCCGCCGCCCCTTCTCCACCAGCGCCGCCTGCTGTCCCAGCGCCTTCAGCACACCGGGCAGCACCCGCCGCACCGCGTTGACGCCGGCGACCGGCAGTCCGAAGTTGACCTCGCCGAGCCGCCCCGACGACGTGCCGACGAAGGCGGTGGCGACGACCCGCTCCCGGATCAGCTCGGGGTACTGCGCGGCGAGCGCCATGACGGTCATGCCGCCCATCGAGTGCCCGACCAGGACTATCGGCCCCTCGGGCGCGGCCGCGTCGATGACGGCCTTCAGATCGCGCCCCAACTGGTCGATGCTGACGGGCGCCTCCCCCCGGACCTGGCCGGCGCCGCGCGCGGACCGGCCGTGGCTGCGCTGGTCCCAGTGCACGGTCCGTATGACACCCCGCAGGGCCGCCCGCTGGAAGTGCCAGGAGTCCTGGGTCAGGCAGTAGCCGTGGCTGAAGACGACGGTGACGGGCAGCGGCGCCTTGCGGCCGAAGAGCCGGCGGCGGCGGGGCGCCGGTCCGCCCTCCGGCTCCACGTCGTCGACCTCGTAGTACAGCTCGGTGCCGTCGTCGGAGAACGCCTTGCCCGGTGTGCCGCGCAGCGCGCCGTAGGGGCCTGCCGCGTCGAGGGCCAGCCGGGCCTTGGCGCGCATCCCGCGCCCCACGGTCATCCGCTCCAGCGCGACCCCGGCCGCCGCGCCGGCGGCGATCACGCCTATCGCCGCGCCGGCGACGCCGGTCGCCCGGCGCCAGCCTCCGGCCACCCCCGTGGCGGAGACGGCGGCGACGGCCGCCGAGGCGGCGTCCGCCACTGCCTCCGCACTGCTCTCGCTCACGTACCGCTCCTCTTCGCCTGTTCCCGGGTGGTGCCACATGACCGGTCGTGCAGTGCCGTGCCGCTGACGCCCGTGGTGCGGCGGGCGGCCGTCGTGCCGCGAGCGCCGGTCGGGTGATCCTCATACCCGGCGGCACGGCGGGCAGTGCCGCGACCGGCGCTCACCCGTCCCCGTGTGCGCCCGCGGGTCCGGGGCCCTCGCCCACATAGACGCGCGGAACGCGCGCTCCGATGCGCGTGACGATCTCGTATCCGATGGTGCCGGCGGCCTGCGCCCAGTCCTCCGCCGTCGGCTCGCCGCGGTCGCCGGGCCCGAACAGGACCGCCTCGGCGCCCGCCTCCGGCTCGTCGCCCCCGAGGTCCACGACGAACTGGTCCATCGCGATCCGCCCCGCCGCCGTACGCCACTTGCCGCCGATCAGCACCGGGCCGGAAGCGGAGGCGTGCCGCGGGACGCCGTCGGCGTAGCCGAGGGGGACCAGGCCGAGGGTGGTCTCGCCGGGGGTCTTGTAGTGGTGGCCGTAGCTCACGCCGTGCCCGCCCGGCACGTGCTTGACCAGGGCCAGCGACGCCAGGAGCGTCATCGCCGGGCGCAGCCCGAGGTCGGCGGAGGAGCCCAGCTCGGGGCTGGGCGAGACGCCGTACATCGCGATGCCGGGGCGGACGAGGTCGTAGTGGCTCTCCGGGAGGGTGAGCGTCGCCGGGGAGTTGGCGATGTGCCGCACCTCGGGCCGCAGGCCGCGCGTCTCGGCGTACGTCACCATCTCGCGGAACACAGTGAGTTGGGCGGCGATGGACGGGTGCCCGGGCTCGTCGGCGCAGGCGAGGTGCGACCACAGGCCGGTGACCCGGACCAGGCCCTCCGCCTCGGCGCGCAGCGCCTCGTCGACCAGGCCGGGCCAGTCGGCGGGCTGGCAGCCGTTGCGTCCGAGGCCGGTGTCGGCCTTGAGCTGCACCCGCGCGGGCCGTCCGGCGAGGCGGGCGCCCTCCTCCGCCTCCCGCAGCGCCCACAGCGCGCTCACGGAGACGTCGAGGCCGGCCTCGACGGCCGCCCGCCAGGGGCCGCCCGGCGTCCACAGCCAGCACATGATCCGGACGTCGTCCGGCAGCCCGCCCTCCGCGCGCAGCGCGAGCGCCTCCTCCGGCGTGGCGGTGCCTATCCAGGTGGCGCCCGCCTCGACGGCCGCGCGGGCGCAGGGGGCCGCGCCGTGGCCGTACCCGTCGGCCTTCACGACGGCCATGAACGCCGCCCCGGGCGCCTTGGCGCGCAGGGTCCGCACGTTGGCCCGCACGGCGCCCAGATCGATCTCGGCGCGGGCGCGCTGCGGGTTGGCGGTCGGCAGTGCAGTCTCACTCATCGCGCCCAGTGTCTCAGAGCCCTCGGACACCCCCGGAGCGGACACGGTCAACGGCCTCGGGGGCGGCGGCCACAGCTCTTTCCGGACGTCTCTTCCCACCAGGCCGCCCGCCCCGCCCGCGCGACACCCGTCCACCGGGCCTGACGGCCTCGGCCGGGACCTCGGTGGGCCAAGGCCGCTCCGGGCGCCGCCCGCCGGCCGGGCGGAGCGGGCCGCGTTCAGGAGCCTCAGCCGCGCATCACGTCCCGCCAGGCCTGCCGTACCGCATCGGCCACGTCTCCCGCGGACACCGGCGCCCCCTCCGCCGCGAACCGGCCCGCGAGGCCGTGCAGGTACGCGCCCGCGCCGGCCGCGTCCACCGTGCTCAGGCCGGCCGCCAGCAGCGACCCCGCCAGCCCGGACAGCACGTCACCGCTCCCGGCGGTGGCCAGCCAGCCCGTGCCCGTGGCGTTCACCCGGACCGCTCCCCCGTCCGCCGCGGCGACCAGCGTGGTCGAACCCTTCAGCAGCACCGTCGCCCCGTACCGGGCGGCCAGCTCCCGTACCGCCGCGAGGCGCCCCGACTCGACCTCCTCGCGCGACACCCCGAGCAGCGCCGCCGCCTCCCCCGCGTGCGGGGTCATCAGGGTGGGCGCGGAACGGCCCCGCACCGCCTCGGCGTCGGCCAGCCGCAGCCCGTCCGCGTCCACGAGCACCGGCACCTCGGCGGCCAGCACCTCCGCCACCACGCCGGCGTCGTCCCCGGCGCCCGGGCCGACGACCCACGCCTGCACCCGCCCGGCCCGGCGCGGCCCCTGGTCGGAGACGAGCGTCTCGGGGAACCGCGTGAGCACGGCGTCGCCCGCGGGACCGACGTACCGGACGGCGCCCGCGCCGCCCCGCAGCGCGCCGGCGACCGCCAGCACGGCGGCCCCGGGATAGCGCGCGGACCCGGCCGCGATCCCGACCACGCCCCGCCGGTACTTGTCGCTCTCGGCCGCCGGAGCCGGCAGCAGCCGGGCCACGTCGGCGTGCTGCAACGCCTCCAGTTCGGGCCGGTCGGGCAGCTTCAGACCGATGTCGACCAGCCGCACGGACCCGGCGTGCTCCCGCGCCGGATCGATCAGCAGCGCGGGCTTGTGCGTCCCGAAGGTCACCGTGAGGTCGGCCCGCACCGCCGCGCCCGGCACCTCGCCCGTGTCGGCGTCGACCCCGCTCGGCAGGTCGACGGCGACGACGACGGCCCGGGACCGCGCGGCGAGCGCGGCCAGGTCCACGGCGTCGCCGCGCAGCCCGCCGCGTCCACCGATGCCGACGATGCCGTCGAGCACGAGGTCGGCCCGCCGGACCGCCTCGTCCGCCCCGTCCCCCGAGGTGAGCGTGCGGCCCCCGGCGCGCCGCAGGGCGACGAGCCCGCCGGCGTGCGTGCGCTCCGGCGCGAGCAGCACGGCGGTCACCCCCGCCCCGCGCCGGGCCAGCCGGGCCCCGGCGTACAGGGCGTCACCTCCGTTGTCCCCGCTGCCGACCAGCAGCACGACCCGGCTCCCGTACACCCGCCCCAGTACGTCGGCGCAGGCGGCGGCGAGACCGGCGGCGGCCCGCTGCATCAGCGCGCCCTCCGGAAGCCGTGCCATCGCCTCCCGCTCGGCGGCCCTGACGGTGTCCACACAGTAGGCAGTACGCATGCACCCCAGTCTCACACCGCGGCCCCCGCCCCGGCCTCAGCCCCCCACCGGCCCACCGGTGGCAGGCGTACGCACCGCCTCACCCCTCGGCGATCACCACGGCCGAAGCCACGCCCGCGTCATGACTCAACGACACATGCCAGCCCCGCACCCCCAGTTCCGCCGCCCGCGCGGCGACGCTGCCCCGCACCCGCAGCCGGGGCTGCCCGCTGTCCTCGACGTACACCTCCGCGTCGGTCCACAGCAGCCCCGCCGGCGCTCCCAGCGCCTTGGCGAGGGCCTCCTTCGCGGCGAACCGCGCCGCCAGCGAGGCGATCCCCCGCCGCTCCCCGCTGGGCAACAGCAGCTCACTTTCGAGGAAAAGCCGTTGGGCCAGCGCGGGCGTCCGCTCCAGCGACGCCGCGAACCGCTCGATCTCGGCAACGTCGATGCCGACCCCGATGATGCTCATGCCGAGCACCCTACGGCGGAGTTCCTCCACCACCGGTCGGCCGCGTGGCTGTCACCCCCTGCTGCTAGCCTGCGCGTCTTCTCACACTGATCACATCAGTCACACGAACCACACGGTGGAGGAATGAGCAGCACCCCCCACGGCGCCCCCACGGACCCGTCCGGGCCGACCTTCGACCCGTACGACAACATGCCCGAGCTCATCCCGCTGCGCACGGCCGCGCAGTCCGGCGACTGGCCGTCCGTCCGCGCCTACATCGCACGGCTGGACTCCATCAACAGGGTCAACTCGGCCGTCAGCCTGGTCGCGGACGTCCCCGGGGTCGAGAACATGCTCGAGCGAGCCGTCCGGGAGCAGCCCGGGGACCCGCTGCCCCGCACCCTGCTCGCCCAACGCTATGTGTACATCGGCTGGGACATCCGCAGCGCCGCCCGCGCCGAGCACGTCTCGCGGGACCAGTTCGACCAGTTCCACTCCTGGCTGCGCCGGGCCGAGCAGCTGCTGATCGAGGTGTGCGCGGAGCAGCCGTCGTACACCCCCGCCTGGAACGCCCGCCTGACCACCGCGCGCGGCCTGGAACTGGGGCAGTCCGAGGTCCGCCGGCGCTACGACCGGCTGTCCGCGCACCACCCGCACGACTACCACGCCCAGACGAGCCTGCTCCAGCAGCTCTGCCCCAAGTGGGGCGGCTCCTGGGAGGCCGCGCACCGCTTCGCCCAGGAGTGCGCCAAGGCCGCGCCCGACGGCTACGCCAACGCCGCCCTCGTCGCCGACGCCCACATCGAGCACTGGCTGGAGCTCGGCGGCTCGGAGGGCGCGGCGTACCTGCGGGGCGTCCCGGTCCACGACGACCTGCGCTTCGCCGCCCACGCCTCCGTGCTGCACCCCGACCACCGGGCCGACTGGAACTCCATCGGCGCGCACAGCACGTTCGCGTTCGCCTTCTCCCTCGGCGGCCATTTCGAGGACGCGGCCCCGCACTTCGCCTTCCTCGGCAACCGCGCCTCGAAGCACCCGTGGGACTACATGAACGACCCGAAGGCGTCCTTCCGCAAGTTCCGCAAGTCCGCGCTGGAGTCCCGAGGAGGCGGATACCGGTGACCACCGACCTGCACGAGGCCGCCGACGGCCTGGCCGCCCTCGACGGGCTGATCTCCCACACCGCCGTCCAGGGCATCCCCACCCTCTACGCCCCGGCCCCCGGCGGCAACGAGATCACCGCCGGGCTCTTCTTCCGCGTGGGCCGCGCCGACGAGACCCTGGCCACCGCCGGCATCACCCACCTCGTCGAGCACCTCGCCCTGTACCGGCTCGGCCTGTCCGACCTGCACTACAACGGGGCGACGGCGAACGCGTACACCCTCTTCCACGTCACCGGCAGCGAGGCGGAGGTCGTCTCCTACCTCAACAGCGTGTGCGCGGGACTGCGCGAGCTGCCGATGGACCGGCTGGAGACCGAGAAGGAGATCCTGCGCACCGAGGCCGCGGGCCGCGGCGGCGGCTCCCAGCTCCCGCTGTGGCGTTACGGCGCCCAGAGCTACGGCCTGTCCAGCTACAACGAGCTCGGCACCTGGAGCCTGACCCCCGACCAGGTGCGGCACTGGGCGCACACCCGCTTCACCCGGGACAACGCGGTGCTGTGGATCACCAGCGACCGCGTGCCCGACGGCCTGGACCTCACCCTGCCCGCCGGAGTCCGCCTCCCCGCGCCGGCGCCCACCAGCGCGCTGCCCGTCACCCCGGCGTTCATCCGCGGGGACGACGGCCACGTCGCGTTCTCCGCGGTGCTGCCCCGCTCCACGGCGGCCTCCGTCTTCGCCGACGTCCTCGGCCGGGCCCTCTTCCAGGACCTGCGCCAGGAGGGCGGCTACTCGTACTCCGCCGAGGCCGACTACTCCCCCCGCGACGCCGGCTTCGCCACCCTCACCGCGTACGCCGACGCCCTCCCGCAGAAGCAGGACGCGGTGATCGGCGGTTTCATCGACACCCTCGCGCGGCTGCGCGCCGGCCGGATCGAGCAGTCCGAGCTGGACTCGGCGCGCGCCAAGACCCTCAAGCTGTACGACGTCCCGGACTTCGGCGCCGTCTCGCTGCCGTCGTACGCGCTGAGCCTGCTGCTCGGGCACCGCATCCTCTCCCCCGAGCAGCACAAGGCCGAGCTGCACGCGGTCACCCTCGCCGACCTGCACGACGTCGCCCGCCAGGCCTGGGACAACGGGCTGCTCCAGACGCCCGGGCGCGGCGTCGACTGGGCCGGCTTCAGCCCCGCGCCCCAGTACTCCACGACCACCGTCACCGGCACCCGTCACCAGTCCCTGGAGGACGACCAGGTCACCCTGATCATCGGTACGGAGGGCGTCAGCCTCACGACGCCGCGGGGCCCGGTGACCGTCCGCTACGACGCCTGCGCGGCGATGACCACCCGCCCCGACGGCGCCCGCGCCCTCACCGGGCACGACGGGTTCTCCGTCTCCGTCGAGCCGACCCTCTTCCGGGGGATCACCCCGGAGCGCATCGCGACGGTGGACGCGGGGGTGCCGCCGCAGGCGGTCGTGCACATGCCGTCGCGCACCCCCGACCGCATCCCCCAGCCCTCGGCGCGGTCCGGCGGCACGCGGGGCGGTGCCGGCGGGCGCGCGACGTGGCCGTGGACGGCCGCACTGTGGACGGTGGGATCGCTCGCCGGGATCTGGTCGCTGCTGTGCGCCCTGATCACCGTGGTCGAGGGAGCCGACGTGACCCCGGAGTGGGACGTCGTCGCCATGGTCTGGATCATGGCGGTCCCGCTGCTTCTGACCACCTGGCAGCTGAGGAAGGCCCGAAACCAGCGGAGGTCGTGAGCGGGGGCGCCCAGTGAGGTGGGGGCGCGGGTGGTCCGGCGGCTGCGGGTCCGTCCGGGCTGACCGCGCAGTTCCCCGCGCCCCGGGATCGCCCGGAGGCGATCCACGGGCGCGGGGAACTGCGCGAACGGCCACGACGCGCCCCGGTACTCGCGCAGGACCCCCGGCCCCCCACTTCGTCAGGCGCCCGTGCCTACTCCACCGTCACCGACTTCGCCAGGTTTCGGGGCTGGTCCACCTGGTTGCCTCGGGCCGTCGCCAGCTCGCAGGCGAACACCTGCATCGGCACCGTCGCCACCAGCGGCTGCAGCAGCGTCGGCGTGGCGGGGATCCGCACAAGGTGGTCGGCGTACGGCACGACCGCCTCGTCCCCCTCCTCCGCGATCACGATCGTCCGCGCGCCCCGCGCCCGGATCTCCTGGATGTTGGACACGATCTTGTCGTGCAGCACGGACCGCCCCCGGGGCGACGGCACGACCACGACGACCGGCATGTCCTCCTCGACCAGCGCGATCGGCCCGTGCTTGAGCTCACCGGCCGCGAACCCCTCGGCGTGCATGTAGGCCAGTTCCTTCAGCTTCAGCGCGCCCTCCAGGGCCACCGGATAGCCGACGTGCCGCCCCAGGAACAGCACGGTGTCCTTGCCGGCGAGCGACCGCGCCAGCTCCCGCACCGGCTCCATGGTCTCCAGCACCCGCTCGACCTCACCGGGGATCCGCGCGAGGTCGCGCACCACGGCCCGGATCTCGTCGGCCCACTGGGTGCCCCGCACCTGGCCGAGATACAGCGCCACCAGATAGCAGGCCACCAGCTGCGTCAGGAACGCCTTCGTCGAGGCGACCGCCACCTCGGGACCTGCGTGCGTGTACAGCACGGCGTCCGACTCACGGGGGATCGTCGAGCCGTTGGTGTTGCAGACGGCCAGCACCCTGGCCCCCTGCTCACGGGCGTGCCGCAGCGCCATCAGCGTGTCCATGGTCTCGCCGGACTGCGAGATCGCGATCACCAGCGTCTGCCGGTCCAGGATCGGGTCGCGGTAGCGGAACTCGCTCGCCAGCTCCACCTCGCACGGGATCCGCGTCCAGTGCTCGATGGCGTACTTGGCGATCAGCCCGGCGTGGAAGGCCGTACCGCAGGCGACCACGACGACCTTGTCGACCTCGCGCAGCACCCCCACGGGGATACGCACCTCGTCGAGCGTCAGCGAACCGGACGCGTCGACGCGCCCCAGCAGCGTGTCGGCGACCGCCTTGGGCTGCTCGGCGATCTCCTTGAGCATGAAGTAGTCGTACCCGCCCTTCTCCGCGGCGGACGCGTCCCAGTCGACGTGGTACGACCTGACCTCCGCCGGACGGCCGTCGAAGCCGGTCACCGTCACCGCGTCCCGGCGCAGCTCCACCACCTGGTCCTGGCCCAGCTCGATCGCCGAGCGCGTGTGGGAGATGAACGCGGCGACGTCCGAGGCGAGGAAGGCCTCGCCGTCCCCGACGCCCACCACCAGCGGTGAGTTGCGCCGCGCGCCCACGACCAGGTCCGGTTCGTCGGCGTGCACCGCGACCAGCGTGAACGCCCCCTCCAGCCGCCGGCACACCAGCCGCATCGCCTCGGCGAGGTCCGCGCAGGAGGAGAACTCCTCGGCGAGCAGATGGGCCACGACCTCGGTGTCGGTCTCGGAGACCAGGTCGTGCCCCCGCTCGGCCAGCTCGGTCCGCAGCGCGGCGAAGTTCTCGATGATCCCGTTGTGCACGACGGCGACCCGCCCGGCGTTGTCCAGGTGCGGATGCGCGTTGGCGTCCGTCGGCCCGCCGTGCGTGGCCCACCGGGTGTGGCCGATCCCCGTCGTCCCGGTCGGCAGCGGCCGCTCGTCGAGCTCCTTCTCCAGATTGACCAGCTTGCCCGCCTTCTTGGCGGCGGCGATCCCCCCGTCCGCCGGCACGGCGACGCCCGCCGAGTCGTATCCCCGGTATTCCAGCCGCCTCAGCCCGGCCGTCACGACCTCCAGGGCCGACTGCGATCCCACGTATCCCACGATTCCGCACATGAGCCGCAGCGTACGGCGAAACCCCGCCCGAAAAGAGGCTGACCGTGCCCGATTTCGGAAATCCCCGCCCCGTTTCCCACACCTGACGCAGTCACAGACCGTTCTCAGCCATCACTCGGACGCTCCCTTGTCGTACCGAACACCCGTTCATACACTGGCTCGGCACTGAGCGGATCTTGACCACATCCGCCTCGTGCACACCGGTCAGCGACCGGGGGAACCACGTCGCTACGGGGAGGACCATCCATGTCGCAGCACCTGCGAGCCGGTCTCACGCCTGCCTCCGTGCGGGGCCGCCGGACGACCGACGCGGCCCAGACGCTCGTTCCCCGGCACCGCCTGAGCTCTTCGGGCGGGCATTCCCGCGCCGGAGCGATCCGGCGTTCACCTCAGAGCACTTCCTCCAGCAGGACGTCATGTCCTTCCGCACACAGGGGGCGCCTCGCCGTGCCCCGGGAGAGAGGAACCATGTTCAAGTCCACCTTCAGCCGTCTGGCCCTGGCCGGCGCCGGAGCCGCCGCCATGATGGTCACCCTGGCGCCCTCCGCCCAGGCCGCCTCCGACAAGACCATCACGCTCCCCCAGGGCCGTGGCTACATGAAGTTCATCGACGACGGAGACGTCTTCCAGGTCTGTGACACCAAGGCCGACGGTCACGGCGTCACCGGCACCCTGTGGGTCCGCAACGTCGGCGGTGTGACGTCGGTGGCGACGACCGTCGACGACGGCGGCAACTCCGGCTGCGACAAGAAGGGCTACAACATCGGCCAGCTGGCCAGCTACCGGATGGAGCTCTGTTGGAACGGCGGCGGTGGCTGCGTGTTCTCCGAATGGTTCAACGAGTGAACCGCTGAGCCGGCCGACGCGGTAGCACCGTGACGTACGCCGGCGTCCGAGTCCCCGTCACCGGGACGCGGACGCCGGCGCCGCCCTCCGCCACACCCGGCGGAGCCTCACCGGCCCGGCCGGGCCTGCGTGACGGACCCCACCCGCCATCGGGTTCAAACTCCGTTAACAATGGAGCGTGATCTCTCCGGTCTCCCCGATGCCCCGGAGCGCCCACCGGCACAGGCCGGAGGCGACTCCTTACGTCGACCTCACCCGCTGTGAGTGGAGCGCGCTGCGCGACAAGACGCCGCTGCCGCTCACCGCCGACGAGGTCGAGAGACTGCGCGGCCTCGGCGACGTCATCGACCTCGACGAGGTCCGTGACATCTACCTCCCGCTCTCCCGTCTCCTCAACCTCTACGTGGGCGCCACCGACGGTCTGCGCGGCGCGCTCAACACCTTCCTGGGCGAGCAGGGCTCCCAGGCCGGCACCCCCTTCGTCATAGGCGTCGCCGGCTCGGTCGCCGTGGGCAAGTCGACCGTCGCCCGGCTCCTGCAGGCCCTGCTGTCCCGCTGGCCCGAGCACCCCCGCGTCGAACTGGTCACCACCGACGGCTTCCTGCTCCCCACCAGGGAACTGCAGTCCCGCGGCCTGATGTCGCGGAAAGGTTTCCCCGAGTCCTACGACCGCCGCGCCCTCACCCGCTTCGTCGCCGACATCAAGGCCGGCAAGGACGAGGTCACGGCCCCCGTGTACTCCCACCTCATCTACGACATCGTCCCCGACCGGCGGCTCACCGTCCGCCGCCCGGACATCCTGATCGTCGAGGGACTGAACGTCCTGCAGCCCGCGCTGCCCGGCAAGGACGGCCGCACCCGCGTCGGCCTCGCCGACTACTTCGACTTCAGCGTGTACGTCGACGCCCGCGTCGAGGACATCGAGCGCTGGTACCTCAACCGCTTCCGCAAGCTGCGCGCCACCGCCTTCCAGGACCCGTCCTCGTACTTCCGCAAGTACACCCAGGTGTCCGAGGAGGAGGCCCTCGACTACGCCCGCACGATGTGGCGCACCGTCAACAAGCCCAACCTGACGGAGAACATCGCCCCCACCCGCGGCCGCGCCACACTGGTCGTGCGCAAGGGCCCGGACCACAAGGTGCAGCGGCTGAGCCTGCGCAAACTGTGATGCGCTAGAAAGACGTCATGCTGCATCTGCGCCTGATCTCACCGGCCGGGCAGACCGACGACGTGGTCCGCCTGATCAAGAACACGGTCGGCACCGCCCACCTGGTGGTGCTGCCCGGGGCCGCCCGCAACCCTGAGGGCGACGTCGTCCTGTGCGATGTGGCCCGCGAGGCGGGCGACGAACTGCTCAGCTCGCTCCAGGAGTTGGGCCTTCAGAAGAGCGGCTCGATCGCCGTCGAGAACATCGACCTCTCCCTCTCCCTGCGCGCCGACAAGGCGGAGGCCGAGGCGCCGGGCGAGCCCGCCGACGCGGTGCTCTGGGAGCATCTGACCGACGCGACCCACGAGGAGTCGACGCTCTCCGCCACCTACCTGGCCTTCATCGTCCTGGCGACGATGATCGCGGCCTGCGGTGTGGTGCTGGACAACGCGGTCCTGATCGTGGGCGCGATGGCGGTGGGCCCCGAGTTCGGCCCGCTGGCCGGCGTCTCCACGGCGATAGTGCAACGCACGCCGCGCCTCGCCGCGCGCTCCCTCATCGCCCTGCTGGTCGGCTTCGCGGCGGCGATGGCGGTGACCGCCGGATTCAGCCTGTTCATGGACGCCGTGGGCCTGTTCACCAAGGCGCAGCTGGAGGCCGACCGGCCCAACACGGGCTTCATCTACGCGCCCGACTGGTTCTCCTTCGTCGTGGCGGTTCTGGCGGGAGCCGCCGGCACGCTCTCCCTCACCTCCGCGAAGTCGGGCGCGCTGGTCGGCGTCGCCATCTCGGTGACGACGGTCCCCGCCGCGGCGAACGCGGCCGTGGCACTCGTCTACGGCGACACCAACCAGACCTTGCGCTCCACCCAGCAGCTCCTGCTGAACCTGCTGGGCATCATCCTCGCCGGAACGCTCACCCTGCTGATCCAGAAGTGGGCGTGGGGGAAACGCCGCTGACTAGCCGAGCGCGGACTTCACCGCGTCGGCCAGGCGGCCGGCGACGGCGCGGGCCTGCTCGATGTCGGCGGCCTCGACCATCACCCGGACCAGCGGCTCGGTCCCGGAGGGCCGCAGCAGCACCCGCCCGGTGGTCCCGAGCTCCCGCTCCGCCTCGTCCACGGCCGTGGCCAGCTCCGCCGAGGAGGAAACCCGCGACTTGTCGACGTCGGGCACGTTCACCAGCACCTGCGGCAGCCGCTCCATCACGGAGGCCAGCTCCCGCAGCGACCGCCCGGTCTGCGCGACCCGGGCGGCCAGCATCAGCCCGGTCAGCGTGCCGTCACCGGTCGTCGCGTGGTCCAGGATGATCACATGCCCGGACTGCTCGCCGCCGAGCGCGTACCCGTGCTGCTTCATCTCCTCCAGCACGTACCGGTCGCCCACGGCGCCCTGGACGAGCCGGATGCCCTCGCGCTCCATGGCCAGCTTGAAGCCCAGGTTGGACATCACGGTGGCGACGACGGTGTCCGAGCGGAGCACGCCCCGCTCCCGCATGGCGAGGGCGAGCACGGCCAGGATCTGGTCGCCGTCGATCTCCTCGCCGGTGTGGTCCACGGCCAGGCAGCGGTCGGCGTCGCCGTCGTGCGCGATGCCGAAGTCGGCGCCCTGCTCGACGACCGCCGCCTTCAGCTTGTCCAGGTGCGTGGAGCCGTAGCCGTCGTTGATGTTGAGCCCGTCCGGCGAGGCGCCGATCGTGACGATCTCCGCGCCGGACCGCGTGAACGCCTCCGGCGAGACCCGGGCGGCCGCGCCGTGCGCCTCGTCGAGGACGATCTTCAGCCCGTCGAGCCGGTTCGGGAGAACGGCGACGAGGTGGGCGACGTACCGGTCGAACCCCTCGTCGTAGGAGCGCACGCGGCCGACGCCGGAACCGGTCGGACGGTCCCAGGGAGCGCCGGTGCGGTGCTCCTCGTAGACGCTCTCGATCTTGTCCTCCAGCTCGTCGGCGAGCTTGTGCCCGCCGCGGGCGAAGAACTTGACGCCGTTGTCCGGCATGGCGTTGTGGCTGGCGGACAGCATCACCCCGAGGTCGGCGCCGAGCACGCCGGTCAGGTACGCCACCGCGGGCGTGGGCAGCACGCCCACCCGGAGCACGTCCACCCCGGCGCTCGCCAGGCCGGCCACCACCGCGGCCTCCAGGAACTCCCCGGACGCGCGCGGGTCGCGTCCCACCACGGCCGTCGGCCTGTGGCCCGCGAACGTGCCCGCCTCGGCCAGTACGTGCGCGGCGGCCACGGACAGGCCGAGCGCCATCTCGGCCGTGAGATCCGCGTTGGCCACACCGCGCACGCCGTCCGTGCCGAAGAGTCGTCCCACGTGTCCTCCTGAGGAAACATCAGTTGCGTAATCGTCACGGGTGCCCCGGACGGTCGGCGCCGGCCCCGCACCCAGGCATTTGATGCCCTCAGCGTCCGATCACACAACCCTTTGAGCATCTTGTGCCGTTATACGCCCAGGTCTGCGATAAGACGAACGCCCCGGCGGCACAATGGCGTGCCGCCGGGGCGTTCGACGTACGTGCAGGCAGCTGAGATTTAGCGCTTGCTGTACTGCGGGGCCTTGCGGGCCTTCTTCAGACCGGCCTTCTTGCGCTCGACCGCACGGTCGTCGCGCGTGAGGAAGCCGGCCTTCTTCAGCGGGCCGCGGTTGTTGTCGACGTCGGCCTCGTTCAGCGCGCGGGCGACACCGAGACGCAGCGCACCGGCCTGGCCGGAGACACCGCCACCGGAGATGCGGGCGACGACGTCGTAGCGGCCCTCGAGCTCCAGGACCTTGAACGGCTCGTTGACTTCCTGCTGGTGCACCTTGTTCGGGAAGTAGTCCTCGAGGGTGCGACCGTTGATCTTCCACTTGCCGGTGCCCGGGACGATCCGGACGCGGGCGATGGCGTTCTTGCGACGGCCCAGGCCGGCGGCCGGCTGCGGCTCGCCGAAGCGGGAGGCCAGCGACTCCGAGGTGTACTCGCCCTCGACGGGGACGTCGGACTCGGTGGTGTAGCTGTCGATGTCAAGCTCTTCGA
This sequence comes from Streptomyces sp. NPDC088254, assembly GCF_044740925.1. Classification (NCBI taxonomy): domain Bacteria; kingdom Bacillati; phylum Actinomycetota; class Actinomycetes; order Kitasatosporales; family Streptomycetaceae; genus Streptomyces; species Streptomyces sp. NPDC088254. Next base: position 223,739 of record NZ_JBIURQ010000010.1, read on the forward strand.
GCGGCTGCTCGGCAGTGGTCTCGGCCACGGTTCTCCTCAGATTCTCTGTGCTTGGGGTGGTGTGGCCGGACTTACTGCGCGACCTGGGTGATCTCGAACGGCTGCGGCTGCTGCGCGCCGTGCGGGTGCTGGTCACCCTTGTAGACCTTCAGCTTCGAGAGCATCTGACGGCCCAGCGAGTTCTTGGGGAGCATGCCCTTGACGGCCTTCTCGACGGCCTTCTCCGGGTTCTTGTCGAGCAGCTCGTCGTAGCGGACCGAGCGCAGACCGCCCGGGTAACCGGAGTGGCGGTACGCCATCTTCTGGTTCCGCTTGTTGCCCGACAGGTGCACCTTGTCGGCGTTGATGATGATGACGAAGTCACCGGTGTCGACGTGAGGGGCGTAGATCGGCTTGTGCTTGCCGCGCAGGAGAGAGGCGGCAGTGGTGGCGAGACGGCCCAGGACAACGTCCTGAGCGTCGATGACGTGCCACTGGCGCGTCACATCGCCGGGCTTGGGGCTGTACGTACGCACGGTTCGTAGCCTTCGCTTCGAGTGAGTGGTCCTGACAGGTCACCGAAGACGATCACGACAGCCCTGACCGCACAGCGGTGACGCAAACCGCGTGCTGGTCGCTGGTCATCGGCCCGGTGGACCGGTGTAAGGGCCCGTCCCGTGAGAATGAGCAAGCCAATACACAACGAAGATGCAGGATACCCGGGCCGCCCGAGCCAGGTCAAAACGAGTCCGCCCCGCCTCGCGGGCCCTCCGCGGACCTGCACGTGAGGCCAAGCACCGCCCGTGCACGTCTAAGATGCGCCCCATGAGCTATGGGCAGGGGGGACCTCAGTCCCAGTGGGATCCCTGGAAACCGAACTCCGAACAGCCGTGGACCGCCGGCGCCTCGGATCCGACTCCGGACTGGGCCGCGCTCGCCGAGGCGTCCGAGAGCCGCAGCAGGCGCCGACGCGTGTTCCTCATAGGCGGGGGCGCCGTCGCGACCCTCGCGATAGGCACCGCCGTCGCCATGGCAGTGGTGTCGGCGAACGACGACGACAAACCGAACAGACCGGCCTCCTCGCTCCCCGCGAGCGGCGGCCTGCCGAGCGCCTCCGGCACCCCCTCCTTCGCCCCGACCAGCGCGCCGCCGCCGCTGGACCCGAAGGAGTTCGTCTCCAGCAAGGCCAAGGACACCGCGCCCAACGGCCCGGACATCCTCTTCCCCGGCACCCAGCTGACGATGGGCTCGACGGTCTACAAGAAGGCCGGCAAGGCCGACACCACCACCTGCGCCGGCGCCGTCCAGGGCACCCTGCCCAAGGTCCTCACCGACAACGGCTGCACCCGGATGATGCGCGTCACCTACGTGAAGGACGGCATCGCCGCCACCGTCGGCGTGGCCGTCTTCGACACCGAGGCGCAGGCCCTCAAGGCCAAGAGCCAGGCCGACAAGCGCAGCATCGTCAAGGCCCTCGACGGCTCCGGCGTCAAGCCCTTCTGCGTCGGCGCGATCTGCCGCTCGACGACCAACTCCTACGGCCGCTACGCCTACTTCACGATCACCGGCTTCACGAACGGCAAGGACGTGACGAACAAGGACGCGCAGGTCTTCACCACCGGCGACGGCCTCGCCGACTTCGCGTTCCAGCAGATCAGCCGCCGCGGCCAGGCCCAGGCGTCGGCTGCGGCGAACCGGTGACCCGCTGAGCGCCGGCCCGCTGGGCACCGGCCCGCGTCCCCGTCAGCAGCACCCGGCCGCACCGGGCAGCGTCCGCCTGTTGCGCGCCTCCTTGTTGCGGGCGGCGAGCAGCTCGTCGGCCGGATAGCCGACCTCCTCCAGCGTCAGCCCGTGCGGCCGTACGACGTGCACCGCCGAGTCCCGGACGCCCGCGGCGAGCACCTTGCCCGGCCATTCGGGCCCGCGGTGCCCGTCCCCGACGAACAGCAACGCCCCGATGAGCGAGCGCACCATGTTGTGGCAGAAGGCGTCGGCGCGGACGGTCGCGGTGACGATCCCGTCGTCGCCCCGCACGAGGCTCAGCTCCTGGAGGGTGCGGATCGTGGTCGCCCCCTCGCGCCGCTTGCAGTAGGCCGCGAAGTCGTGCTCGCCGAGCAGCCGCCGCGCGGCCTCGTTCATCGCGTCGACGTCGAGCGGCCAGTCGTGCCACAGCACATGGCCCCGCAGCAACGGGTCGACTCCGCCCGGGTTGTCGGTGACCCGGTACGCGTAGCGCCGCCACACGGCCGAGAACCGCGCGTTGAAGCCGTCGGGCGCCTCCCGCAGTGCCCACACCCGAACATCCCTGGGCAGCCGCCCGGCGAGCCGCTTCAGCAGCTTCCCGTGGTGCTCACGCCAGACCTGCTCCGGCAGATCGACGTGGGCGACCTGCCCCCGGGCGTGCACCCCGGCGTCGGTCCGCCCCGCCACGGTCAGCTCGTACGTCTCCCGGGACCGGGTGACGGTCCGCAGCGCGTCCTCGATCTCCCCCTGGACGGTCCGCCGCCCGCCGGCCTGCTTGGCCCACCCGGAGAACTCGGAACCGTCATAGGAAAGGTCGAGCCGGACGCGGACGTAACCGGGTGCTGCTTCATCACTCACGTGCAGATCCTCTCACCGACACCAAAGCGGGCCCGCTCCTCGAAAGGAACGGGCCCGCCAACACCCCTCGGGGGCGCGGGGAACGCTTACGCGTCCTTGGACTCCTCGGCGGGAGCCTCGGCGGCCTCGTCAGCCTTGGTCTCCTCGACCTTGGCCTCCTCGGCCTCCTTGACCGCGCGCTTCGTCGCGGCCTCGGCCTCGCCGGTCGCCTCCTGCGCCACCGTCAGCGCCTCGACCAGCTCGATGACGGCCATGGGCGCGTTGTCGCCACGGCGGTTACCGATCTTGGTGATGCGGGTGTAGCCACCCGGACGGTTCTCGTAGCGCGGGCCGATCTCGGTGAAGAGCGTGTGGACGACGCTCTTGTCCGTGATGACCTGAAGCACCTGACGGCGGTTGTGAAGGTCGCCCTTCTTCGCCTTGGTGACCAGACGCTCGGCGTACGGGCGCAGGCGGCGGGCCTTCGCCTCGGTGGTGGTGATGCGGCCGTGCTCGAAGAGGCTCTTCGCGAGGTTCGCGAGAAGCAGCTTCTCGTGCGCGGCGCTGCCGCCCATACGGGCACCCTTGGTGGGCTTCGGCATTGTTCTTCTCCTGTGTGTCTGCCCCGGCCGTATCAGGTACCGGGGTCAGTATCCGAGCGAGCGGGTTTGCTCGTCGGAGACCCCGCGCCCCGAAGGGGCGCGGGGAACTGCGCGACCAGCCACAGCGGGCCGGCAGCCAAGAACCGGCAGTCGGTCCTGAGCTCTCAGTACTGCTCGGTCTCCACGAAGCCCGCGTCCGCGTCGTCGTCCGCGCCGAACGCGTCCGCCGCAGCGGTGGGGTCGAACCCGGGAGGCGAGTCCTTGAGCGCGAGACCCATGCCCGCCAGCTTCGCCTTGACCTCGTCGATCGACTTCGCACCGAAGTTGCGGATGTCGAGCAGATCGGCCTCGGAGCGGGCGACGAGCTCACCCACGGAGTGGATGCCCTCACGCTTGAGGCAGTTGTACGACCGAACGGTGAGCTCCAGCTCCTCGATCGGCAGCGCCAGGTCGGCGGCCAGGGCGGCGTCCGTGGGGGACGGGCCCATGTCGATGCCCTCGGCGTCGATGTTGAGCTCGCGGGCCAGACCGAACAGCTCGACGAGCGTCTTACCGGCGGACGCCATGGCGTCGCGCGGCCGCATCGCCTGCTTGGTCTCGACGTCGACGATCAGCTTGTCGAAGTCGGTGCGCTGCTCGACACGGGTCGCCTCGACCTTGTACGTGACCTTGAGGACCGGCGAGTAGATGGAGTCGACCGGGATACGGCCGATCTCCTGGCCGACCTGCTTGTTCTGCACGGCGGAGACGTAACCGCGGCCACGCTCGACCGTCAGCTCCATCTCCAGCTTGCCCTTGCCGTTGAGCGTGGCGAGGACGAGGTCGGGGTTGTGGACCTCGACACCGGCCGGGGGCGCGATGTCGGCGGCGGTGACCAGACCCGGGCCCTGCTTGCGCAGGTACATCACGACCGGCTCGTCGTGCTCCGAGGAGACGACCAGCTGCTTGATGTTGAGGATCAGGTCGGTGACGTCCTCCTTGACGCCCGGCACGGTGGTGAACTCGTGCAGCACGCCGTCGATGCGGATGGACGTGACCGCCGCACCCGGGATCGAGGAGAGGAGGGTCCGGCGCAGGGAGTTGCCGAGGGTGTAGCCGAAGCCCGGCTCCAGCGGCTCGATGACGAACCGGGAGCGGAACTCGTCGACGACCTCTTCGGTCAACGAGGGACGCTGAGCGATCAGCATGTTGGTGATCCTTCAGTCAGGGGCGCCCGCTATTTGACGCCCGACTCGTTACTGCAAGGGTACGGGCGGCACGCCTCCGAGGAGCCGTACCGCCCGCGAACCTTCAAGACAACCGTGCGTCAGACGCGGCGGCGCTTGGGCGGACGGCAGCCGTTGTGCGGGGTCGGGGTGACGTCCTGGATGGAGCCGACCTCGAGGCCAGTGGCCTGCAGGGAACGGATGGCGGTCTCACGACCGGCGCCCGGGCCCTTGACGAAGACGTCGACCTTGCGCATGCCGTGCTCCTGAGCGCGACGGGCAGCCGACTCGGCGGCCATCTGCGCGGCGAACGGCGTGGACTTGCGCGAGCCCTTGAAACCGACGTGACCGGCGGAGGCCCACGAGATCACGTTGCCGGCCGGGTCCGTGATGGACACGATCGTGTTGTTGAACGTGCTCTTGATGTGCGCCTGGCCGTGCGCGACGTTCTTCTTTTCCTTGCGGCGCACCTTCTTGGCTGCGCCCTGACGTCCCTTGGGGGGCATGTCGAAAACTCCTACGGGAGGTGGTCGGTCCTACAGCGAAGACCGCTGGACGGCGAGTCCGCTGCGGACTACTTCTTGCCCGGCTTCTTCTTGCCGGCGATGGCGCGACGCGGGCCCTTGCGGGTGCGGGCGTTGGTGCTGGTGCGCTGACCGCGGACAGGCAGACCGCGACGGTGACGCAGACCCTGGTAGGAGCCGATCTCCACCTTGCGGCGGATGTCGGCCTGGATCTCGCGACGGAGGTCACCCTCGGTCTTGATGTTGTTGTCGACGTACTCGCGGATGGCGACCAGCTGCTCTTCGCTCAGGTCGCGAACACGGGTGTTCGGGTCGACGCCGGTCGCAGCCAGCGTCTCCTGCGAGAGGGTCCGGCCGATGCCGAACACGTAGGTGAGGGCGACCTCCACGCGCTTTTCGCGCGGGATGTCAACACCGGAAACGCGTGCCATTTCAATGGCTCCTGGTGATCTTCGGAGGTCTTCCACAGAACCGGCTCCCAGCCGCCGGCCTCTTCCCTTCGAAAGAGTTGGTACGGCTGGGTCCCCGGCCTCCGAACCGGGGGTGTCAGACGGGTGTCGAATCCGCCTGGGCCCTGCGTATGAACATATTCAGCTCGCGTCGCGCGAAGTCTCTGCGATATCGGTGCAGAGGGTGATCAGAGTTGGGATCAGCCCTGGCGCTGCTTGTGGCGCGGGTTGTCGCAAATGATCATGACCCGACCGTGACGGCGGATCACCCTGCACTTGTCGCAGATCTTCTTGACGCTCGGCTTGACCTTCATGTGATGAGGTTCTCCGGGTCAGTTGCCGACAGCCCCGAACACCGAGCGGCGCACGGGGCATTGGCAAGATCTACTTGTAGCGGTAGACGATCCGGCCACGCGTCAGGTCGTACGGAGACAGCTCCACCACGACCCGGTCGTCAGGGAGGATACGGATGTAGTGCATACGCATCTTGCCGCTGATGTGTGCCAGGACCTGGTGGCCGTTCTGGAGCTCGACCTTGAACATGGCGTTCGGCAGAGACTCGACGACAGTGCCCTCGATCTCGATGGCACCTTGCTTCTTGGCCACGCTTCGCCCTTCGAATCGACTACCTTGATCGACTCCCGGGCACTTTCCCGCTGGCGAGCAGCGTTCGCATGCAGACATGCGGGTGCACAAGAGCCGACGAGTCAGTCTACGTCAGCGCACCCGGAAACACGAATCGGGAAAGCCTGCCCCACCGTGGCCCACATCATGCAAGCGGGTCCGGCGCGGCCGTGACGCCGTGCTCCGCCAGCTTCGCCCTGCCGCCGTCGGGAGCCGTCAGGACCAGCGGGCCCTCGTCCGTCAGGGCGACCGAGTGCTCCCAGTGGGAGGACCAGGTGCCGTCCGTCGTGATGACGGTCCAGTCGTCCGAGAGGACCTCGGTCTTCGGGGTGCCGAGGGAGACCATCGGCTCGATGGCGAGGCAGAAGCCGGTGACCAGCTTGGGGCCCTTGCCGCGGCGGCGGTCCACGTAGTTCAGCAGATGCGGGTCCATGTGCATCTCGGTGCCGATGCCGTGGCCGCCGTAGTCCTCGATGATGCCGTAGCGGCCGCCGCCGGGCTTCGGCTGACGGCGGATGTACGTCTCGATGGCCCGGGAGACGTCGACCAGCCGGTTGCCGTGCTTCATGGCCGCGATGCCGGCCCACATCGACTCCTCGGTCACCCGGGAGAGCTCGATCAGCTCCGGGGAGTGCCCCGAGCCCACGAACGCCGTGTAGGCGGCGTCGCCGTGCCAGCCGTCGACGATCGCCCCGCAGTCGATGGAGATGACGTCCCCGTCCTTCAGGACGACCTCGTCGGAGGGGATGCCGTGGACCACCACGTCGTTCACCGAGGTGCAGATGGTGGCGGGGAAGCCGCCGTAGCCGAGGAAGTTCGACTTGGCGCCGTTCTCCGCGAGCACCTTGCGGGCGACCTCGTCCAGGTCCTTCGTCGTGGCCCCGGGCACCGCGGCCTCACGGGTGGCCGCGTGGATCGCGGCGACGACCAGCCCCGCCGCACGCATCTTGGCGATCTGCTCGGGGGTCTTGATCTGCACCATGCTCGGTCGCGCCTCCTGGCATCTCGTCTAGCGGCACTCCAGGATACGCGCCCACCCGACGAGGAAGCCCCCGGAGTCCGGGCGCGGATGCGCGGGACGCCGGGGGCTCCTTCGTGAGCGCTCAGCGGGAGTGCGCGGGGTCTTCCAGCTGGGGCAGCGCCGCCATGGCGCGCTCGGTGACCTCGTCGACCTCGCCCAGGGCGGAGATCGTGGTGACCAGGCCCTGCGCATCGTAGTAGCTGATGATCGGCTCGGTCTGCGTGTGGTAGACGTCCAGCCGCGTGCGCACCGTCTCCTCGGTGTCGTCGGCGCGCTGGTACAGCTCGCCGCCGCACACGTCGCAGACGCCGTCCTTGGCCGGCTTCTTGTGCGTCACGTGGAAGACGTGGGCGGAGTCGTTGCGGCAGATGCGCCGACCGGCGATCCGCTTGACGACCTCCTCCTCGGGGGCCTCCAGGTCCAGCACCGCGTCCAGCTTGATGCCCTCGGCGGTGAGGAGCTCGTCCAGCGCCTCGGCCTGCGCGACGTTGCGCGGGAAACCGTCCAGCAGGAAGCCGCGCTCGGCGTCCGACTGCTCCATGCGGTCCTTGGCCATGCCGATGGTCACCTCGTCGGGGACGAGGTCGCCGGCGTCGATGTAGGACTTCGCGAGCTTCCCGAGTTCCGTCTGCCGGCTGATGTTGGTCCGGAACAGGTCGCCCGTGGAGATGTGCGGAACGCGCAGCTTCTCTGCCAGGCGCGTGGCCTGCGTTCCCTTTCCGGCGCCCGGCGGCCCGACGAGGACGATTCGCATCAGCGGAGGAACCCTTCGTAATTGCGCTGCTGAAGCTGGCTCTCGATCTGCTTCACCGTCTCCAGGCCGACACCCACGATGATCAGGATGCTGGTCCCGCCGAACGGGAAGTTCTGGTTCGCATTGAAGCCGGCCAACGCCATTGTCGGGACGAGAGCGATCAGACCCAGATACAGCGACCCCGGCCAGGTGATCCGGTTGAGTACGTAGCTCAGATACTCAGCGGTCGGTCGGCCAGCCCGGATGCCCGGGATGAAGCCACCATACTTCTTCATGTTGTCGGCCACTTCCTCGGGGTTGAACGAGATGGCCACGTAGAAGAACGCGAAGAAGATGATCAAGAAGAAGTAGAGCGTGATGTGCGCGGGCGCGTCCGGCTTTGCGAGGTTCTGTTCGATCCAGGTCTTCCAGCCCGCGTTGCCACCGGCGAACTGCGCCACCAGCGCCGGGATGTAGAGCAGCGACGAGGCGAAGATCACAGGGATGATGCCCGCCTGGTTCACCTTCAGCGGGATGTACGTCGAGGTCCCGCCGTAGGAGCGGCGGCCGATCATGCGCTTGGCGTACTGGACCGGGATGCGGCGCTGGGCCTGCTCGACGAAGACCACCAGGCCGATCATGACCAGGCCCACGGCGACGACCGTGCCGAACTCGATCCATCCGCCCGCCAGGGTGCCCTGCTTCTTGATGGCCCACAGGGCCGACGGGAAGGTCGCGGCGATCGAGATGAACATCAGGATCGACATGCCGTTGCCGATGCCGCGGTCGGTGATGAGCTCACCGAGCCACATGACGACGGCCGTACCGGCGGTCATGCAGATGACCATGGTCACGGTGGTGAAGATCGCGCGGTCCGGGACGATCTGGCTCGCGACCGTGCAGCCGGAGAAGAGGGCGCCGCTGCGGGCGGTGGCCACCAGGCCGGTGCCCTGCAGGATGGCGAGCGCCACGGTCAGGTAGCGGGTGTACTGCGTGATCTTCGTGGTGCCGGCCTGTCCCTCCTTCTTCAGGGCTTCCAGGCGCGGGATGACCACGGTCAGCAGCTGAAGGATGATGCTCGCCGTGATGTACGGCATGATGCCCAGCGCGAAGACCGTGATCTGCAGCAGCGCCCCGCCGCTGAACATGTTCACCAGCCCGAAGAGGCCCTGGTTGCCGGACGCCTCGTCCACGCAGCGCTGGACGGACGTGTAGTCGACGCCGGGGATCGGTACATGCGTACCCACCCGGTAGACCACGATGATGCCGAGCGTGAAGAGCAGCTTCTTGCGCAGGTCGGGCGTCTTGAACGCCCGGGCGAACGCGGTGAGCACGGTGCCTCCTGCGACCCCCGCGCAACTGCGTCAAGGGTGACGGTCTTGAAGGTCCAATAAGAACAACGACATGTGTAACGGACGACTGCCGCTCAAGGTGCCCGTTTGCGCGCACCTTGTGAAAGTGGGCAGTGGAGGTCACCTTACCGGCGACACCGCCGCCCTAGGAACGACCAACCGGGGATACCCCATTTGTGGGGTATCCCCGGTCGGGATCGCTCAAGTCATCGAGACGCCTGATGGGCTCAGACGAGCTCGGTGACGGTACCGCCGGCGGCGGTGATCTTCTCCTTGGCGGAGCCGGAGACGGCGTCGACCGTCACCTGCAGCGCCACGGAGATCTCGCCCTGGCCGAGGACCTTGACGAGGCTGTTCTTGCGAACGGCGCCCTTGGCGACGAGACCCTCGACGGTGACCTCGCCACCCTCCGGGTACAGAGCCGCCAGCTTGTCGAGGTTCACGACCTGGTACTCGGTCTTGAACGGGTTCTTGAAGCCCTTCAGCTTCGGGAGGCGCATGTGCAGCGGCATCTGGCCGCCCTCGAAGCGCTCCGGAACCTGGTAGCGGGCCTTCGTGCCCTTGGTACCACGACCGGCCGTCTTACCCTTCGACGCCTCACCACGACCGACACGGGTCTTGGCGGTCTTGGCGCCGGGGGCGGGACGGAGGTTGTGGATCTTGAGCGGGTTGTTCTCCGCCATGATCAGTCGACCTCCTCGACCGTCACGAGGTGGCGGACGGTGTGCACCATTCCGCGGAACTCGGGGCGGTCCTCCTTGACGACCACGTCACCCAGGCGCTTGAGGCCCAGGGAACGCAGGGTGTCGCGGTGGTTCTGCTTGCTGCCGATGTACGACTTCGTCTGCGTGATCTTGAGCTGAGCCATTACGCAGCACCAGCCCCGGCACGCGCACGCAGCAGGGCCGCGGGAGCGACGTCCTCGAGGGGCAGACCGCGGCGGGCCGCGATCTCCTCGGGACGCTGCAGGCCCTTCAGGGCCTCCACGGTCGCGTGCACGATGTTGATCGCGTTCGACGAGCCGAGCGACTTCGACAGGATGTCGTGAACGCCGGCGCACTCGAGCACGGCACGCACCGGGCCACCGGCGATAACACCGGTACCGGGGGAAGCCGGCTTGAGCAGGACGACGCCCGCCGCCTTCTCACCCGTGATCGGGTGCGGGATGGTGCCCTGGATACGGGGGACCTTGAAGAAGTGCTTCTTGGCCTCCTCAACGCCCTTGGCGATGGCGGCCGGCACCTCCTTGGCCTTGCCGTAACCGACACCCACGGTGCCGTCACCGTCGCCCACCACGACCAGCGCGGTGAAGCTGAAGCGACGACCACCCTTCACAACCTTGGCGACGCGGTTGATCGCGACGACGCGCTCAACGTACGCGGTCTTCTCGGCGGCAGCAGCGCCGCCGTCACGGCCCTTCCGGTCCCGCCGCTCGCCGCCACCGGCACCGCCACCGCGGCGCTGGGGTCCAGCCATTGGAATTACCTCTCTCTGTTTCCGCTAGCTACGGCAGGCTCAGAACTTGAGCCCGGCTTCGCGGGCGGCGTCCGCCAGGGCGGCGATGCGCCCGGCGTACTGGTTGCCACCACGGTCGAACACGACAGCCTCGACACCGGCGGCCTTGGCGCGCTCGGCGACCAGGGCGCCGACCTGCTTGGCCTGCGCGGACTTGTCGCCCTCGCCACTGCGGATCGACGTGTCCAGCGTGGACGCCGAAGCCAGGGTGTGGCCCTTGAGGTCGTCGATCACCTGCGCCACGATGTGGCGGTTGGAACGGGTCACGACCAGACGGGGGCGCTCCGCCGTACCGTTGATCCGCTTGCGGATCCGGATGTGACGGCGCTTGATCGCGGCACGCTTGTAGGCGTCGCCCTTCAGGATCTTCTGCCCGTATGCCATGGCTTACTTACCCGCCTTTCCGACCTTGCGGCGGATGACTTCGCCCTCGTACTTGACGCCCTTGGCCTTGTACGGGTCGGGCTTGCGCAGCTTGCGGATGTTCGCCGCAACCTCGCCGACCTTCTGCTTGTCGATGCCCGCGACCGAGAAACGGGTCGGGGCCTCCACGGTGAAGGTGATGCCCTCGGGGGCCTCGACGAGGATCGGGTGGCTGTAACCGAGCGCGAACTCGAGGTTCGAACCCTTGGCGGTCACGCGGTAACCGACACCGCTGATCTCGAGCTTCTTCACGTAACCCTGGGTCACGCCGGTGATCATGTTCGCCACCAGCGTGCGGGACAGGCCGTGCAGGGCCTTGCTCTGACGCTCGTCGTTGGGGCGGGTGACGTTCAGAACGCCGTCCTCACCCTTGGCGATCTCGATCGGCGAAACGACGGTGTGGGTCAGCGTTCCCTTGGGACCCTTGACCGAGACCGTCTGGCCGTCGATGGTGACGTCCACGCCGGCGGGAACCGTGATGGGGAGCTTGCCAATACGCGACATAGCTGTTTCCTCCGTTCCCTTCCGTTACCAGACGTAGGCGAGGACTTCTCCGCCTACGCCCTTCTTGCCGGCCTGCTTGTCGGTGAGGAGACCGTGCGACGTGGAGATGATCGCCACGCCGAGGCCACCGAGCACCTTGGGCAGGGAGGTGGACTTCGCGTAAACCCGGAGACCGGGCTTGGAGATCCGCTTGATGCCCGCGATGGAGCGCTCACGGTTGGGGCCGAACTTCAGCTCCAGGACGAGGTTCTTGCCGACCTCGGCGTCCTCGACCTTCCAGCCCGTGATGAAGCCCTCCTGCTGGAGGATCTCCGCGATGTGAGACTTGATCTTCGATGCCGGCATCGTCACGGAGTCGTGGTACGCCGAGTTCGCGTTCCGCAGACGCGTAAGCATGTCTGCGATCGGATCAGTCATGGTCATGAATTGGCCTGTGGCCTCTCTCGCCGGGGTTTCCTGGTGCGCCATCCCTCTCCCCGATCCGAGACGGGACGGGTGCGGCGCGGTGGACCTACGGCGTAGTAAGTCGTACGGGCGCGGCAAGCGCCCAACCCCACAAGCCTAAGGCATGGGGGGAAGGGCTCCTGCCGACCCAGATGCTTACCGAGAGCCCGGATAAACCCTGAACCAGGGATTTACCAGGAGCTCTTGGTCACGCCCGGCAGCTCGCCACGGTGAGCCATCTCACGAAGGCACACGCGGCACAGGCCGAACTTGCGGTACACGGAGTGGGGACGGCCGCAGCGCTGGCAGCGCGTGTAGCCACGCACGCCGAACTTGGGCTTGCGAGCAGCCTTCGCGATCAGAGCCTTCTTCGCCATCTCGCTCACGCCTCCTTGAAGGGGAAGCCGAGGTGACGAAGGAGCGCGCGGCCCTCAGCGTCGTTGGTCGCCGTGGTCACCACGGTGATGTCCATACCCCGGACGCGGTCGATCTTGTCCTGGTCGATCTCGTGGAACATGACCTGCTCGGTGAGACCGAAGGTGTAGTTGCCACGGCCGTCGAACTGCTTGGGGGACAGGCCGCGGAAGTCGCGGATGCGCGGCAGCGCGAGCGACAGGGTGCGGTCCAGGAACTCCCACATGCGGTCGCCACGGAGCGTGACGTGGGCACCGATCGGCTGGCCCTCACGCAGCTTGAACTGCGCGATGGACTTGCGGGCCTTGGTGACGGCCGGCTTCTGACCGGTGATCGTGGTGAGGTCGCGGATGGCGCCCTCGATCAGCTTGGAGTCGCGGGCGGCGTCGCCCACACCCATGTTGACCACGATCTTGACGAGGCCGGGGATCTGCATGACGTTCTCGTACTTGAACTCGTCACGCAGCTTGCCCGCGATCTCCTCGCGGTACTTCTGCTTCAGACGCGGGGTCGTGGTGGTAGCCATCAGATGTCCTCACCCGTCCGCTTGGCAACGCGGATCTTGTTGCCCTCGTCATCGAAGCGGTAACCGACGCGGGTCACGACCTTGTTGCCGTCCTTCTCAACGACCAGCTGGACGTTGGAGACGTGGATCGGCGCCTCGGTGGTGATGATCCCGCCGGCCTGCGAACCGCCAGCGGTCGGCCCGGCCTTGGTGTGCTTCTTGACCCGGTTGACACCCTCGACCAGGACGCGGTCCTCGCGGGGGAAGGCCGCGATGACCTTGCCCTGCTTGCCCTTGTCCTTACCGGTGATGACCTGGACCAGGTCGCCCTTCTTGATCTTCATGCTTACAGCACCTCCGGAGCCAGCGAGATGATCTTCATGAACTTCTTCTCGCGCAGCTCACGCCCGACCGGGCCGAAGATGCGGGTGCCGCGAGGGTCGCCGTCGTTCTTCAGAATGACGGCGGCGTTCTCGTCGAAGCGGATGTACGAGCCGTCCGGACGGCGGCGCTCCTTGACGGTGCGAACGATGACCGCCTTGACGACGTCACCCTTCTTCACGTTGCCACCGGGGATCGCGTCCTTGACGGTGGCGACGATGACGTCACCGATGCCCGCGTAGCGGCGACCGGAGCCACCGAGCACACGGATGCAAAGGATCTCCTTCGCACCAGTGTTGTCGGCGACACGCAGTCGCGACTCCTGCTGGATCACGTCTATCTCCTGTTTGTCTGCCGGTTCCCGGCAGGGGCCTCAGAGCGAGGACCCCTGCCGAGCCTGGCGGAACTGTCCTGCGGGGTTTGCCGCAGGCGTACTTGCTGCAATTCCCTTGCGGGAATTACCTACTTGGCCTTCTCGAGGATCTCGACGACGCGCCAGCGCTTCGTCGCGGACAGCGGCCGGGTCTCCATCAGGAGGACGCGGTCGCCGACACCCGCGGCGTTCTGCTCGTCGTGGGCCTTGAGCTTGTTCGTACGGCGGATGACCTTGCCGTACAGCGCGTGCTTCACACGGTCCTCGACGGCGACGACGACGGTCTTGTCCATCTTGTCGCTGACGACGAGACCCTCACGGGTCTTGCGGAAGCCGCGCGCCTCTGCGTTCTCAGTCACGTTGTTCTCGCTCATCAGGCGCTCTCCACCGTTTCGATGCCCAGCTCACGCTCGCGCATCAGGGTGTAGATCCGCGCGATGTCCTTACGGACCGCCTTCAGACGGCCGTGGTTCTCGAGCTGTCCGGTCGCCGCCTGGAAGCGGAGGTTGAACAGCTCTTCCTTGGACTCGCGGAGCTTCGCGAGAAGCTCCTCGTTGCCCAGCTCGCGCAGCTCTGACGCCTTGGTACCGGCCGACATCACGCTTCACCTGCCTCGCGCTTGACGATCTTGCACTTCATCGGCAGCTTGTGAGCCGCACGGGTCAGGGCCTCGCGCGCGATCTTCTCGTTGGGGTACGACAGCTCGAACATCACGCGTCCGGGCTTGACGTTGGCGATCCACCACTCCGGAGAACCCTTACCGGAACCCATGCGGGTCTCGGCCGGCTTCTTCGTGAGCGGGCGGTCCGGGTAGATGTTGATCCAGACCTTGCCGCCACGCTTGATGTGACGGGTCATGGCGATACGAGCCGCTTCGATCTGGCGGTTCGTCACGTACGCCGGGGTCAGCGCCTGGATGCCGTACTCGCCGAACGCAACCTGCGTCCCACCCTTGGACATACCGTTGCGCTTCGGGTGGTGCTGCTTGCGGTGCTTGACCCTACGGGGGATCAGCATTTCGGTCAGGCCTCCGTTCCGGTGCTCTCAGCCGGAGCAGCCGCGGGGGCCTCGGCCTTGGGGGCCTCGGCGCCGGCAGCCTGCTGCGGCTTGCGACCGCGACCGCCACGCTCGCCACCGCGGCCACCACGGGCCGGGCGGTCGGCGCCGCCACGGGCCGGGCGGTTGCCGGCGCGGGCAGCAGCGTTCTCGGCGCGGACCTCGGCGATGTTCTTGACGTCGCCCTTGTAGATCCAGACCTTCACGCCGATGCGGCCGAAGGTCGTCTTGGCCTCGAAGAAGCCGTAGTCCACGTTCGCGCGGAGCGTGTGCAGGGGCACACGGCCCTCGCGGTAGAACTCCGAGCGGGACATCTCGGCGCCACCGAGGCGGCCGCCGCACTGGATCTTGATGCCCTTGGCGCCGGCCTTCATGGCGGACTGCATGCTCTTGCGCATGGCCCGACGGAAGGAGACGCGGGAGGAGAGCTGCTCGGCGACGGCCTGAGCGACCAGCTGAGCGTCCGTCTCGGGGTTCTTGACCTCGAGGATGTTCAGCTGGACCTGCTTCTTGGTCAGCTTCTCCAGGTCGCCGCGGATGCGGTCGGCCTCCGCGCCGCGACGGCCGATGACGATGCCCGGCCGGGCGGTGTGGATGTCGACGCGGACACGGTCACGGGTGCGCTCGATCTCCACCTTCGAGATGCCGGCGCGCTCCATGCCGGACGTCATCATCCGACGGATGGCGACGTCTTCCCCGACGTACTCCTTGTAGGACTTGTCGGCGTACCAACGCGACTTGAAGTCGGTCGTGACACCGAGCCGGAACCCGTGCGGGTTTACCTTCTGGCCCATTACCGGGTCCCTTCCTTGCTGCTGACGACCACGGTGATGTGGCTGGTCCGCTTGCGGATCCGGTAGGCGCGGCCCTGGGCGCGCGGACGGAACCGCTTCAGGGTCGGGCCCTCGTCGACGTAGGCCTCGGAGACGTAGAGGCTGTCGGCGTCAGTGTGGTCGTAGTTGTGCGCGGCGTTGGCGATGGCGCTGTCCAGCACCTTGCCGACCGGCACGCTCGCGGCCTGCGGGGCGAAACGCAGGACCGCCTGAGCCTCCGTGGCGTCCATGCCACGGATAAGGTCCACCACGCGGCGGGCCTTCATGGGCGTGACGCGGATGTACCGCGCCTGGGCCCTGGCTTCCATGGTTGTCCTTCCAGTGTCTGTCATGGTCATTCCACCCCGCTACTAGCGGCGCTTCGACTTCCGGTCGTCCTTGACGTGACCCCGGAAGGTGCGCGTCGGCGAGAACTCGCCGAGCTTGTGGCCGACCATCGACTCGGTGACGAACACCGGAATGTGGGTCTTGCCGTTGTGCACCGCGATCGTGTGGCCCAGCATGCTGGGAGTGATCATCGAGCGACGGGACCAGGTCTTGATGACGTTCTTGGTACCGGCTTCGTTCTGGGCGTCCACCTTCTTCACGAGGTGGCCGTCGACGAAGGGTCCCTTCTTGAGACTGCGCGGCATCTAAACCCGCTCCTAGCGCTTCTTGTTCGTCTTGCGGCGGCGGACGATGTACTTGTTCGAAGCCTTCTTCGGCGAACGAGTACGACCCTCCTTCTGACCCCAGGGGCTGACCGGGTGGCGACCACCGGAGGTCTTGCCCTCACCACCACCGTGGGGGTGGTCAACCGGGTTCATCGCCACACCGCGAACGGTCGGGCGGACGCCCAGCCAGCGCTTGCGGCCGGCCTTGCCCCAGTTGATGTTGCTCTGCTCGGCGTTGCCGACCTCGCCGACCGTGGCGCGGCAGCGCTGGTCGACCAGGCGGATCTCACCGGACGGCATGCGCAGGTGGGCCATCGAGCCCTCCTTCGCGAGCAGCTGCACCGAAGCGCCGGCGGAGCGGGCGAACTTGGCGCCGCCACCGGGACGGAGCTCGATCGCGTGGATCGTGGTACCGACCGGGATGTTGCGGAGCGCCAGGTTGTTGCCCGGCTTGATGTCGGCCCCGGGACCGTTCTCGACGCGGTCGCCCTGCTGCAGGTTGCGCGGGGCGAGGATGTAGCGCTTCTCGCCGTCGGCGTAGTGCAGCAGCGCGATGCGCGCGGTGCGGTTGGGGTCGTACTCGATGTGCGCGACCTTCGCCGGCACGCCGTCCTTGTCGTGACGACGGAAGTCGATCACGCGGTAGGCGCGCTTGTGGCCACCGCCCTGGTGGCGGACGGTCACACGACCGGAGTTGTTACGGCCACCCTTGCTGTGCAGGGGGCGGACCAACGACTTCTCCGGCGTGGACCGCGTGACCTCGACGAAGTCGGCGACGCTGGAGCCACGACGGCCCGGCGTAGTCGGCTTGTACTTGCGGATTCCCATTTTTCAGTCCTCGTCCGATATCGGACGATCCGGACCGCCCTCAGGCGGTCGGACCGCCGAAGATGTCGATACGGTCGCCCTCAGCAAGGGTCACGATCGCTCGCTTGGTGGCGGCACGCTGGCCGAAGCCCGTGCGGGTCCGCTTGCGCTTGCCCTGGCGGTTGATCGTGTTGACCCCGGTGACCTTGACCGAGAAGACCGCCTGGACGGCCTGCTTGATCTGGGTCTTGTTGGCGTTCGGGTCGACGATGAACGTGTACTTGTTCTCGTCGAGGAGCGCGTAGCTCTTCTCCGACACGACCGGCTTCAGCAGCACGTCACGGTGGTCCGTGTACGCCTTGCTGGGCGCGGTGACGACGGTGTTCTTGCCCTCGGCGGCGTGGCGGCGGGCCTTCTTCAGGCGCGCTTCCTTGGCCTTCTTGGCAGCCTTCGAGGCGATAGCGGGGTGACGGATAGCCATCAGACCTCGCTCCCTTCGGTGTCGTTGGCCTTGTTCGGGCCGGCGACGAAGGACTCGAAAGCGGCCTGGGTGAAGACCACATCGTCCGAGACGATCACGTCGTACGTGTTCAGCTGGCCCGGCTCCAGGATGTGGACCTGGGGCAGGTTGCGGGCGGACAGCCACGCGGCCTCGTCGGCGCGGTCGACGACCAGGAGCAGGTTCTTGCGCTCCGAGATCTTGCCGAACAGCGACCGGGCGGCCTTGGTGGAGGGGGTCTCGCCCTCGATCACGCCGGTGACGACGTGGATGCGGTTGTGGCGGGCCCGGTCGGTGAGGGCGTGACGCAGCGCGGCAGCCTTCATCTTCTTCGGGGTCCGCTGCGAGTAGTCACGCGGCACGGGACCGTGCACGACGCCACCGCCGGCGAACTGCGGCGCGCGGGTCGAGCCCTGACGGGCGCGGCCGGTGCCCTTCTGGCGGTACGGCTTCTTGCCGCCACCACGGACTTCACCGCGGGTCTTGGTCTTGTGCGTGCCCTGACGGGCAGCCGCGTTCTGCGCGACGACGACCTGGTGGATCAGCGGGATGCTGACCTTCTCCACGCCGAAGATCTCCGCGGGGAGCTCGACGCTACCGGTCTTCTCGCCGGCAGGCGAAAGGATGTCAACAGTGCTCATCGGTTACCTCAGGCCCCCTTGGCCGCGGTGCGGACCAGGACGAGGCCGCCGTTCGGACCCGGGACAGCGCCCTTGATGAGCAGCAGACCCTTCTCCGCGTCAACGGCGTGGACGGTCAGGTTCTGGGTGGTGACGCGCTCGTTGCCCATGCGACCCGCCATGCGGAGGCCCTTGAACACGCGGCCCGGGGTGGCGCAGCCACCGATGGAACCGGGGGAGCGGTGCTTGCGCTGGGTGCCGTGTCCGGCGCCGAGGCCACGGAAGTTGTGGCGCTTCATGACGCCGGCGAAGCCCTTGCCCTTGCTCTTGCCGGTCACGTCGACCTTGACGCCGGCCTCGAACACCTCAGCGGTGATCTCCTGGCCGAGCGTGTACTCGGAGGCGTCCGCGGTGCGGATCTCGACGAGGTGACGACGGGGGGTGACGTCGGCCTTGGAGAAGTGGCCCTTGAGGGGCTTGTTCACCTTGCGCGGGTCGATCTCGCCGAAGGCGATCTGAACCGACTCGTAGCCGTCGACGTCGTTCGTACGGACCTGGGTGACGACGTTGGGGCCGGCCTTGACGACGGTGACCGGAACAACACGGTTGTTCTCGTCCCACACCTGCGTCATGCCGAGCTTCTCGCCCAGGATGCCCTTGATCTGCTTTGCCATCTCTCAGATCACCGGCCTCAGAGCTTGATCTCGATGTCGACACCGGCCGGGAGGTCGAGTCGCATCAGAGAGTCAACGGTCTTGGGGGTCGGGTCGAGGATGTCGATCAGGCGCTTGTGCGTGCGCATCTCGAAGTGCTCGCGCGAGTCCTTGTACTTGTGCGGCGACTTGATGACGCAGTACACGTTCTTCTCAGTGGGCAGCGGCACCGGGCCCGCGACCGACGCACCAGTGCGGGTCACCGTCTCGACGATCTTCTTCGCCGAGGAGTCGATGACCTCGTGGTCGTAGGCCTTGAGCCGGATGCGGATCTTCTGTCCCGCCATGGCTACTCAGTAGTCCTTTGTCTCGTTTAACGCTCTGGAACCCGGTGGCCCGTGACCCGCTCCTCCGACCCACGCGGTCGGGTGTGTCGCGCCCCCGCTGACACAGATGCCCCTTGTTCGAGCATCCCTCGTCGGGAAACGCGGCCCTTCCGGAACCGCAGGCCGGGGGCGGAAGCCCACCGGGTGCCTGGCCAGTGGCGCACTGACACTTCCCGAAAGATTCCCGTACGTCCGCTCCAGCGCTGCCATGAGGCAGTTGGGGCGACGAGTACTGTGGGACTCGCTTCCGGTCCTCCCGGCGGGAGGCGCGCAGCATCAACACTCGACCGAGCAACCCCGCTAGTCTGCCATACGGGGCGGGATCCACGCCAATCGAGCCGGAGAGAATACCCCGGACGTGACGCAGGTCAAACAGGCGCTCCCTTGACGGCGGGTGGGGCGGGCGCGGAGTGGGGCCGGAGCGGCCTCGGTGATCGTCTTTCTGCAGGTTGTGTGCAAGCGGTGCGCAACCCAGGTGTATGCCGGGGTTGGGCGCTTTCCCGCCGCCCTCGGTCGCCATAATCATGCGCATGTCTGAGCACGGGGGCGGGGCGAACGAACCGCCGGAGAAGAAGATTCCGAGGTCGAGGCTCGACGACTACGCGGAGATGGCGGTGCCGCCGCGGAAAGAGCCGGCCGCAGGACGGCCCCCGTGGCCTGATCCCGGCGCCGAGCCGATCCCTGAGGCACCCGAACCGGCCCCCGCCCTCGACGATCCCGAGGCCGAGGCCCGTCGGCAGCGGTTCCTCGAGGTGCTGGAGGAGTTCCGACGCACGCCGGTGCTGGTGCCATTGGGGGACGGGCCCGGCCCCGACCACGAACGGGGCCTGCTCACCGCCGACTTGAACGGCGTCCGGTTCATCCTGGCCTTCTCCGACGGGCCGGCCCTGGCGCGCTACGCCCAGGCACGCGGCGAGTACCACCGCGAGTGGGTCTACCAGACGATCCTCGGCGCCCGCCTGCTGGACGTGGCGGTGCCCGCGGCGGGCGTGCCCTGTGGAGTGGCGCTGGACTGCGCGGACGGCCCGGACGGCGTGGTGTTCCCACCCGTGCGGGGTGTCGTACCGGACGAGGTCGCCGTCGACCGTGAAGAGGGGGAGGTCGCGTGAACGAGGATGGCGTGCCGGTGAGCGGTGGTGGGTTCCCGGTGACCGGCGGGTGGGTTCCGCGGCAGGGCGGCGGGGTTCCCGATCTGAAGGCGGTGGGCCTGGACTTGGTGGCCAAGGGGCTGACGGAGGCGCTCGGTGAGCTGAAGGAACTGGGCATGGTCGGCATGGCCGGGGCCGGGCGCGGTTTCGGTGACATCGCCCTGACCGGGCTGGATCTGGGGCACGAGGGCCTGACGGAGACGTTCGGGTCGTTCTGCGAGCGCTGGGAGTGGGGGGTGCGCTCGCTGGTCAACGAGGGCAACGCGTTCGCGGTCAAGACCGGCCTGGCGGCCGGCACGCTCCACGAGACCGAGGAGTACGTCGAGGGCACGTTCAAGGTCGTCACCAACGCCGCGATCGGCAACCCGTACGCCTCCGAGGACGAGGTCACGCGGATGGGCTGGGGCGACATCGCCGAGTCGGGTGTGTGGGGCGGCAACGTCGACTACAGCCAGGAGTCCTGGGACCGGGCGGGCGAGAACATCAAGCAGGGCTGGAAGGACGCCGGCCGGGACGTGATGACCTCGCGCACCGTCGGCCCCCTGGGCCTCAACCCGGAGAACCTGCACGAGACCTTCGGGGTGTCCGAGGCCGAGTACGGCCGGATGCTCGACGACACCTTCGGTCCCTCGCCCGAGGCGCGCACGCAGGCCGAGGCCGCCCGGCAGCAGGCCGGGGGTGAGCGGTAGTGGGGATCGTCGACGACATCAAGGGCGGCCTCAACAGCGGCCTCGAGTACGGCGAGAACCTCATCGACGAGGGCAAGAAGAAGCTCGGCGAGGCCGTCGACTACGGCACCGACAAGCTCGGCGACGGACTCGACTACGTCGGGCTGCACGACGCGGCCGACACCGTGGAGGACCTCGGCGACGAACTCGCCGCCGGCCTGGGCGCGATGCCCGGCGAGCAGCAGCTCGGCGAGAGCGAGCAGGCGGACGAGCTCATCCACGGCAAACCGGCGAACATCCGGGCCAGCGCCAAGCACCTCAAGGACTTCCAGGCCGCCTTCGACAAGGTCGGCGCCGGAATGAAGCAGGTCGACTCCTCCGGCTGGAAGGGCGAGGGCGGCGACGCCTTCCGGGAGAAGTTCGGCGTGCACCCCACGAAGTGGCTCCACGCCGCCGACGCCTGCGAACTGGCCGCCGGGGCGCTGGAGGCCTTCGCCGAGACGGTCACCTGGGCGCAGGCCCAGGCCCAGGAGGCCATCTCCCTCTACAAGCAGGGCAAGAAGGCCTCCGTGGACGCCGTGGAGGCCTACAACAAGAAGGTCGACGCCTACAACGCCAAGATCAAGGCGGACCAGGACCCCGGGCCGCAGCCCGCGCCGTTCCACGATCCCGGCATCGCCGACATCAGGGCCGCGCGGGAGAAACTCGCGCAGGCCCGCAAGCAGCGCAACACCGTCGCCACCGAGACGCAGGCCAAGGTCAAGGCCGCCCTCGCCCACGCCCCCGCCGAACCACCGCCCCTCGACCGGCTCGGCGACAACCTGATCGACGGCTACCAGGCCGTCAACACCGAACTGACCCATGTCATCGGCGGCGCGCTCAAGGGCACCGCCGGCCTGCTCAACTTCGTCCGCGGCCTCAACCCCGTCGACCCCTACAACCTCACCCACCCGGCGGCCTACGTCCAGAACGTCAACATGACGCTCGCCGGACTCGTCTCCACCGCCTCCCACCCCGAACGCGTCGTCCAGGCAACAGTGGACGGCTTCAAGAAGGACCCCTCCGAGTTCGTCGGCCGCCTCCTCCCGGAACTGATCGGGACGAAGGGCGCGGGGCTGGGGCGCACCGCACTGCGCACCGGCCTCAAGGAGGGGTTGGAGGGCAGCGCCGCCCACGGACTGAAGTACGGCGACGAACTCGCCGACGCGCAAAAGGCGGCCAAGGCCGGGGACGCCCCGAAGGACTGGAGCGGCCTCGCCAAACCCACGAATCATGTCTCCGAAAAGGCGATTCACGCCGACTCCGTGGACCCGAAAGCAGCCCAGGAGTTTCTGGACAGCGAATTCCCGTGGCTCAAGGACGTCAACCAGACCGGCATGCCGGGCTACACGCAGAACTGCAGCCACAATGTCGTCGCGGTGGACCGCCGGCTGGACGGGCAAGAGGTGGTCGCGACACCACGGCACCAACCCGACCATGTCGAGCCGTCGTACATCGGCTCCTCCAGGGCCAAGGGTCACTACGACATGGTCAACAGCTACGATGACGTCATCAAGGATCTCCAGGCTCGCGGAGATGGCTCCCGCAGCGTCATGTACGTCAGCCGCCCGGACGGCTCGGCGCACGTATTCAACGCCGTGAACACGAAACACGGCGTCGTGTTCCTCGATGGCCAGAGCGGCACGCTCGGAGTACTTGAGAAGAACGTCTCGTCCATAGGGCACATTCCATATCGTGACGGAGTCAAATAAGTGCTGACCAAAGAAGAGGCCGTCTCGGCGGGATCGCATTTCCTGAGGACGCTGGCATACCCGGAGCGTGCCGGGTCCGTCGTGATGCTTCCCGATACGGCCCTCGAATTCCCCTTCGGCTGGACGGTGCGATTCGATTTCCAGGAGCACATCGACACGGGGAATCCCGCGGCAGCGCCGTTCGCCTCGGTCGTCGTCGTCCCCCACTCCGGCGCGGCGCACTTCCCTCCGACCCACCTCCCCGTGGCGGACTACATGGAGCTGTGCGCCACGGGCAACTGGCCCCCCAGGAAGGGATAGCGAGGTGTCCCTCCCCCACGATCGCGCCGCTGCCTGGCTGAACGCCACGTACCGGGGTCTGGTCGAACTCTCCGCACCCCGGCCTGTTCACGAGTCCTACACCGCCTGGGTGTTCTCCTGCCGGACCCTGGCCCAGCCGGGCTATCCGGCCACGCCCATGCTCGCGGCCTCGGTCGTCGTCCCGAAGGACGGCAGCTCCCCCTTCCACCCGTCGACCAGCAACCCCCTCGCGGACCTGGAGCCGGCTGATCCCCAGGAGGCGGTCGGCAGGGTCGCCCATCAGGCCCGGAGGATCAATGCACGCGGTTGCCTCGTGGCCGTGCACTCCGCCATCGAGCGCGCCCCGTCGGTGCCGTTGCCCTGGCAACCGTCCGACGAGGCACCCGGCTGGTGGGAAAGACTGACGCGGCGCTACTTCCCTGCGTTCCGGCAGGTTGCCGTGAGCGACTGGGATTCCGTGATCAGGGCCGTGGCCGAGCCGGGTCCCCATACCCGGGGAGTGGTCTGGGTACGCCGCGAGCTGGGCGGGGCCGAGGCGACCGGGAATCTGCTGTACGCGCACAACAACAACGGCCAGGTGGTCCTCGTGGACGGCGTGACGTCGTCCCTCGCCCGGCTCGACACGGACATCGTTCGCGAGCTGGTCCTCCTGCGGTCCTCGCCCGAGGCGCACACGCCCCCATGGCAGACATGGGAACGGGAGGCGCACGACTTCGAGTCCGCGGCCGCCAAGGCCCGGTTCTGGCTCGAGGACGCCTACCACGGGCAGGTCGTCCTCGACGCGCCGACTCCGCAGGACGAGACCCGGCGCGGCTGGGTCTTCTCCTGCAACACCGTCCGCTTCCTTCGCGACGGCCAATGGCAGGACGCCCTCCTCGACGCAACCCTCGTCGTCCCCAAGGACGCCACCGCGCCGTTCGGTCTGCCCAACTCGGATCCCTGGGCCTGGCTGGCCCGTTGGGACGCCGGCGAGAACCCCGGCGCGGCGGACTTCCCCGTACCGCCCGCGCCCGGCCGTGCGTCCTGGTTCCAACCGACGCTCTCGGAGCTGGGGTCGGTCATCTCCGTCTCCGAGCACCAGGACTGGCCGGGCGCGTTCGAAGCCCTGTCCGCCCTGCCCGACGAAGCGCGGGCCCTGGTCTGGGTGCGCCGCACCGACGGCCGCTCGCGTGAAGCGGTGGGGTGGTTGGTGACCGCGCGCAAGCTCGCGGGCGGCGTCATGCTGATCGACGGCGCGACCGGAGCCCCCGCGGCACCGGACCCGACGGGAGTCCACCGCCTCCACGTGATCCGCTACCGCTGAGCAGAGCAGGGCGTTCAGGGAGGTGCGGCTCGGCGGCGACCTGGCGCCGAGCCGCACTCTCCGCACGTCACGGACGACGTCTGGACCCCGACGCGGCGAACTCGTACGGCCGGGAAGCCAGAAACGGACGCATTTGGAACCGCAACCGAAGAAGAATCCCCGTTTCGAGGCCGGCATGGCGTTCGCGGTGACGGGCGGGCCGCCTCGCTACGCCCGCCACACAGGCAAGCCGGTCGTGTACCTGACCGTGGCCGACACCGATGACCGGGTGATCGGCTACGTGTGGGCCAACGACGAGGACCAGGCCGGAGGCGTCCGGATCCGCAGCGACGCGAGCCCAGCGGCCCGCAACGAGTTCGGCATGTGGGGCGACCGACTGCGCGACGCCAAAGGACGAGGCATCGCCCCCACGCAGGCCCTCGCCGACATGATCCGCGACTCGCCCTTCAGCCCCCGGAGTCATGTCGTCCCCGGCTCGCTCACCGAGGCGCCGAGCATCATCGTCGTCGACGATCTCGCCGGGAAGGAATGGCGCCTGGACCGGGTCAAGTACGGCGCGTCGGGCACCATGAGTAGGCGTCCCGATGCCGCCGGATCACCGATGCCGGTGGACTGGACCCATGACGATGAAGGCCGCAGTCACCCAGCTTCCCGCACCTCACACAACGTGGTGGAGGGCCCCGTTCGCGACCTCCGTTCTCGACTGCCGGTTCTCGCGATGGAGTACGCCAGCGTCCGGAGCCACGACGGCATGGGGGAGTACGGAGGCCTGATCTACACGGCTCTGGCGCTGTACGCCCTCGCCTGGGTCCTGCCGCACCGCCTCTCGCTGCGGATGCCCCGCATCCTGGCGGCCGGCGCGGCACTGCTGATCACACTCTTTCCGGTGGCGCTCCTGGTGCTGCTGGCCACGATGGTCTCCGCCTGACGTACGACTCGTCTCCACCGCCTCCCACCCCGAACTCGTCGTCCAGGCAACGGTGGACGGCTTCAAGAACTCTCCGCACCCTGGCCGGACACGCCCATGCTCGCCGCCTTGGTCATCGTCCCGAAGGACGGCAGCTCCCCATTCCACCCGGCCGCCGCCGATGATGTCCGGAGGATCAACGCACGCCGTTGCCTCGTGGCTGACGGGCCCTGGTCTGGGTGCGCCGCACCGGCGGCTGCTCGCGCGGAGCGGTGGGGTGGCTGGTGACCGCACACAAGGTCGCGGGCGGCGTCATGCTGGTCGACGGCGCGACCGGAGCCCCCGCGGCACCGGACCCGACGGGAGTCCACCGCCTCACGTGATCCGCTACCGCCGAGCCGGGGCGCAACATCTTCGACAAACTCGGTCTGCACACCAGCGACGCCGACCACCGTCGCGTCCTCGCGGTCCTCGCGTACCTGCGGCGCTGACGCCCGGCCCACGCGAAAGGGCCCGTACGACCGGAGTCGTACGGGCCCTTTCAGGTCAAGTGACCTTCAAGCAAGCGGGACTTACTTGTTGATCTTGGTGACCTGGCCGGCGCCCACGGTGCGACCACCCTCGCGGATGGCGAACTTCAGGCCCTCCTCCATGGCGACGGGCTGGATGAGCTCCACCTTCATCTCGGTGTTGTCACCCGGCATGACCATCTCGGTGCCCTCGGGGAGGGTCACGACGCCGGTCACGTCCGTCGTACGGAAGTAGAACTGCGGGCGGTAGTTGTTGAAGAACGGCGTGTGGCGGCCACCCTCGTCCTTGGACAGGATGTAGGCCTGCGCCTCGAACTCGGTGTGCGGGGTGACCGAGCCCGGCTTGATGATGACCTGGCCGCGCTCGACGTCCTCGCGCTTGATGCCGCGGAGCAGCAGACCGACGTTCTCACCGGCCTGGCCCTCGTCGAGCAGCTTGCGGAACATCTCGATACCGGTGACCGTGGTGGTGGTCTTCTCGGTCTTGATGCCGATGATGTCGACGGTCTCGTTGACCTTCAGGACACCACGCTCGATACGGCCGGTGACGACCGTACCGCGACCGGTGATCGTGAAGACGTCCTCGATGGGCATGAGGAACGGCTTGTCGACGTCGCGCTCCGGCTCCGGGATCGCGCTGTCGACGGCGTCCATGAGCTCCAGGACGGACTGGCCCCACTTGTCGTCGCCCTCGAGCGCCTTGAGCGCCGAGACCTTGACGACCGGGACGTCGTCGCCCGGGAACTCGTACTCGGAGAGGAGCTCACGGACCTCGAGCTCGACGAGCTCCAGGATCTCCTCGTCGTCCACCATGTCGGCCTTGTTCAGGGCGACGACGATGTACGGAACGCCGACCTGGCGGGCCAGGAGCACGTGCTCCTTGGTCTGCGGCATCGGGCCGTCGGTGGCGGCGACCACGAGGATCGCGCCGTCCATCTGCGCGGCACCGGTGATCATGTTCTTGATGTAGTCCGCGTGACCCGGGCAGTCGACGTGGGCGTAGTGACGCGCCTCCGTCTGGTACTCGACGTGCGCGATGGAGATGGTGATACCGCGCTGGCGCTCTTCGGGAGCCTTGTCGATCTGGTCGAAGGCCGAGGCCTCGTTCAGGTCCGGGTACTTGTCGTGCAGCACCTTGGTAATGGCGGCCGTGAGGGTCGTCTTACCGTGGTCGATGTGACCGATGGTGCCGATGTTGACGTGCGGCTTAGTCCGCTCGAACTTCGCCTTCGCCACTGGGGTCCTCCTGTGGAGTGGTTCTGTACGCCTTGCTTCAACGGCGCCAGGTGATCTTTGCTGGGAAGCCCGGGCCCAGGGGCAAACATCCGGGAATGCGGTTGTTTGCCCCGTGAGGCTCCGGAGTCAAGCCTAAAGCGTGTGAACGCGGTGCGTTACTCGCCCTTGGCCTTCGCGATGATCTCCTCGGCGACGTTCCGCGGAACCTCGGCGTAGGAGTCGAACTGCATCGAGTAGCTTGCGCGACCCGACGTCTTGCTGCGGAGGTCGCCGACGTAGCCGAACATCTCCGACAGGGGCACGAGACCCTTGACGACGCGGGCGCCCGCACGCTCCTCCATGGCCTGGATCTGGCCACGGCGGGAGTTGATGTCGCCGATGACCTCACCCATGTAGTCCTCGGGCGTGGTGACCTCGACGGCCATCATCGGCTCGAGCAGCACGGGGCTGGCCTTGCGCGCGGCCTCCTTGAAGGCCTGCGAACCGGCGATCTTGAACGCGAGTTCGGAGGAGTCGACCTCGTGGTAGCCACCGTCGATGAGCGTGACGCGGACGCCCGTCATCTCGTAGCCGGCCAGGATGCCGAACTGCATGGCCTCCTGCGCACCGGCGTCCACCGAAGGGATGTACTCCTTCGGGATACGGCCACCGGTGACCTTGTTCACGAACTCGTAGGAGGCGTCTCCGCCTTCGATCGGCTCGATCGCGATCTGCACCTTGGCGAACTGGCCGGTACCACCAGTCTGCTTCTTGTGCGTGTAGTCGACGCGCTCGACGGCCTTGCGGATCGTCTCGCGGTAGGCGACCTGCGGCTTGCCGACGTTGGCCTCGACCTTGAACTCACGGCGCATACGGTCGACCAGCACCTCGAGGTGCAGCTCGCCCATGCCGCCGATGATGGTCTGGCCGGTCTCCTCGTCCGAGTGGACCTGGAAGGACGGGTCCTCCTCGGCCAGGCGCTGGATGGCGACACCCAGCTTCTCCTGGTCGCCCTTGGACTTGGGCTCGATGGCGACCTGGATGACCGGCGCCGGGAAGTCCATGGACTCCAGGATCACCGGGTTCTTGTCGTCGGACAGCGTCTCACCGGTGGTGGTCTGCTTCAGGCCCATGACGGCGACGATGTCGCCGGCGCCCACCGACTCGATCTCCTCACGCTTGTTGGCGTGCATGCGGTAGATCTTGCCGATGCGCTCCTTCTTGCCCTTGACGGAGTTCAGCACGGCGGTGCCGGACTCCAGGCGGCCCGAGTAGACCCGGACGAAGGTGAGCTTGCCGAGGTGCGGGTCGCTCATGATCTTGAACGCCAGGGCGGACAGCGGCTCGTCCTCGGACGGCTTGCGCTTGATCACGACCTCGGGGTCCTTGACGTCGTGGCCCTCGATGGCCTCGACGTCCAGCGGGGTCGGCAGGTAGCGCACGACCGCGTCGAGCAGGGGCTGGACGCCCTTGTTCTTGAACGCGGTGCCGCAGAACACGGGGGTGACCGTGGTGTCGCTCGACTTGCCGGACGCGATGGTGATGCGACGGATCGCGGCGTACAGCTGCTCCACGGTGGGCTCCTGGCCCTCCAGGAACAGCTCCATGATCTCTTCGTCGTTCTCCGCGACGGCCTCGACGAGCTTGTTGTGCCACTCCTCGGCAGCCTCGGTGTGCGTGGCCGGGATGTCGACGACGTCGTACATCTCGCCCTTCGCGGCCTCGGCGGACCACACGAGCGCCTTCATGCGGACCAGGTCCACGACGCCCTTGAAGTCGGCCTCGGCGCCGATCGGCAGCTGCATGACGAGCGGCTGGGCGCCCAGGCGGTCCGAGATCATGTCCACGCAGCGGTGGAACTCGGCGCCGGTGCGGTCCAGCTTGTTGACGAAGCAGATGCGGGGCACGCCGTAACGGTCGGCCTGACGCCACACCGTCTCGGACTGCGGCTCGACACCGGCGACACCGTCGAACACCGTCACGGCACCGTCGAGCACACGCAGGGAGCGCTCCACCTCGACGGTGAAGTCGACGTGACCCGGGGTGTCGATGATGTTGATGGTGTAGTCGTTGTCCTCGAGCGGCCAGTGACAGGTGGTCGCAGCAGACGTGATCGTGATGCCACGCTCCTGCTCCTGCTCCATCCAGTCCATCGTGGCGGCGCCGTCGTGGACCTCACCGATCTTGTACGAGACGCCGGTGTAGAACAGGATCCGCTCGGTGGTGGTCGTCTTGCCCGCGTCGATGTGGGCCATGATCCCGATGTTGCGGACCTTGGCCAGGTCAAGTGAAGTGGTAGCCATAAGGCTTCAGTCTTCTCTCGGTCTCGATGTGGGTAGCGACTACCAGCGGTAGTGCGCGAAGGCCTTGTTGGACTCGGCCATCTTGTGGGTGTCCTCACGCTTCTTCACAGCGGCGCCGAGGCCGTTGGACGCGTCGAGGAGCTCGTTGAGCAGGCGCTCGGTCATGGTCTTCTCGCGACGGGCGCGGGAGTAACCGACCAGCCAGCGCAGCGCCAGGGTGTTGGCACGACCGGGCTTGACCTCGATCGGGACCTGGTAGGTGGCACCACCGACACGGCGGGACTTGACCTCGATGGTCGGCTTGATGTTCTCGAGCGCGCGCTTCAGCGTGATGACCGGGTCGTTGCCGGTCTTGTCGCGCAGGCCCTCCATGGCACCGTAGACGATGCGCTCGGCGGTCGAGCGCTTGCCGTTCAGCAGCACCTTGTTGATGAGGGAGGTCACCAGAGGAGAACCGTAGACCGGGTCGATGATGACCGGGCGCTTCGGGGCGGGGCCCTTACGAGGCATTCTTACTTCTCCTTCTTGGCGCCGTAACGGCTGCGGGCCTGCTTGCGGTTCTTGACACCCTGGGTGTCGAGGGAGCCGCGGATGATCTTGTAGCGAACACCCGGCAGGTCCTTCACACGGCCGCCGCGCACGAGCACGATGGAGTGCTCCTGCAGGTTGTGTCCCTCACCCGGAATGTAAGCGGTGACCTCGATCCCGCTGGTCAGACGCACACGCGCGACCTTACGCAGGGCCGAGTTCGGCTTCTTCGGGGTGGTCGTGAACACACGCGTGCAGACGCCACGACGCTGGGGCGAACCCTCGAGTGCGGGCGTCTTGTTCTTCTCGACCTTGTCCTGCCGGCCCTTACGGACCAGCTGCTGGATCGTAGGCACTACTTCTCCGGTTTCTGTGTGCCGAGTTGTACAGCTAACCTGGAACTTCGCCGACCCACGCGGTCGGGTGTGTCGAATCCGGCGGACTTCCGCCGCGAGGCAGAGAGACGCAGATCACAGTGGCCGCTCACGGACCCAGCGGTGCGGTTCATGGCACGCACGAGGGCCAGGGCACACCCCAGGCACAAGGTCTGAGCGTACCGAGCGCAACCACTCCGGTCAAAACAGAGGCGGTACACCCGACCGGCCGAGGTCACCTTCCCGGGCTCGGTCATCTCTGTGATGTCCGCGGCGCGGGGCCGCTCCCGACCCCCGCGGAGTCGCCGTCGGAGTACGCCGTGTCCCCGCCCACGAAGTACGTGGGCCGATTCTGCACCGCCGTGTAGATACGGCCCACGTACTCGCCCAGCAGGCCCACGCAGACCAGCTGCACCGCGCCGATGAACAGCACGCCGGTGAAGAGCGAGGTCCAGCCGGGCACGGTGTGGTCGAACGCGTGGGCGGCGAGGGTGTAGACCATCAGCCCCAGGCAGACCAGGAAGGCGAAGCCGCCCAGCCAGGTCGCGATGCGCAGCGGGGCCGCGGAGAAGCCGGTGACGCTGTCCACGGCGAGCCGGATCATCCGCCCCAGCGGGTACTTGCTGACGCCCGCCGGACGCGGGGCGCGCTCGTAGGTGACCCGGCCGCTGGGGAAGCCGAGCCAGGGCACCAGGAGGCGGTAGACCCGCTGCTGGTCCGGCAGGGCCTTGAGGGCGTCCACGGCGGCCCGGCTGAGCAGCCGGAAGTCGCCGGCGTGCGCGGGCACCGAGGGGCCGGCCAGCCGGCGCACCAGGCGGTAGTAGAGGCCGGCGGTCCACCGCTTGAAGCCGGTGTCGCTGGCCCGGTCGGCGCGGATGCCGTAGACGATGTCGAGGTTCTCGCCGCGGGCGAGCGCGAGCATCTCGGGGATCTTCTCGGGCGGGTCCTGGAGGTCCGCGTCCAGGCTCACGACGTACGCCCCGAGCGCCCGGTCGAGTCCCGCGGTCAGGGCGGCCTGGTGGCCGGAGTTGCGGCGCAGCCGGATCACCCGCAGTTCCGGCCAGCCCAGCCGGAACGCGGCGAGCAGTTCGGCCGTGCGGTCGCCGCTGCCGTCGTCGACGGCGACCACCTCGTAGCCGACGCCGAGGGAGGCCAGGACCGGGCGAAGCCGGGTGACCAGCGCGGGAAGGACCTCTTCCTCGTTGTACATGGGGACGACGACCGACAGGACGGTCGGCGCGGCCGTCGCGGCTGTGACACCCGTGGGTAGGACGTCCATGGGATCCCTCGCTTCAGTCACCCGCCCGTCCCCCGACCTGTGGCGTGAATGTGCGACTCTGGTGTGATCTTACGACTGACACTTCACGACCATCCGGACAGTGGTTCCTCGGGGATCCGATGGTCGGGGCCGAGGAGGGTCCACACTCATGAGCACGGCTTCCAGCAGCGCGGCGACGGATCCCGCCGTGCCCGGCGAGCAGGAGGCGCGGCCCCCGAGACTGAGCCGCCTCACCCTGCCGGCCGGTGTACGACCGTACCGCGCCCCGCTGCTCCTGTACGGCGTGACCAAGCTCGTCGGTCTCACCGTCTTCGCCGTGCTGCTGGAGGCCGCCGGGGACTACGAGAAGAAGGAGCCGCGGTTCGGCGGCGGCGCCCACTGGTGGGACGTGCTCGGCACCTGGGACGGCTGGTGGTACCTCCAGGTCGCCGAGAAGGGGTACGACCCGCGGCCCCTGGAACGGCTCGCGTCGGGCGGCCTGTTCACGGTGAAGCAGAACTCCGTCGCCTTCTTCCCCCTCTACCCCGGCCTGATCAGGGGCGTCTCCGAGGTCACCGGACTCGGTCTGTTCGGCTCCGGGCTGCTCGTCTCGGTGGTCGCGTCCTTCGTGGCGGCGGCCGGGATCTACGCCGTGATCTCCACGCTCGCCGGCGTCCGGGCCGGCACGATCGCCGCCGGGCTGTGGGCCGTGGCGCCCGGTGCGGGCGTCGAGTGGGCGGTGTACTCGGAGTCCCTGTTCGTGGCGATCGCGACCTGGTGCTGCTACTGCGTGATGAAGCGCCGCTGGGTGGCCGCGGGGCTGCTCGCCTTCGTCGCGGGACTGAACCGGCCTACGGCCGCCGCGCTCATCGGCGCGGTGGGGCTGGCCGCGCTGGTGACGCTGGTCCGGCGGGAGAGCCGGCGCGAGCACGGGGTGGCCGGCCCGCTGTACGCCATGTTCGCCGCGCCGCTCGGCCTGATCACGTACATCACCTGGGTCAGCCTCAACATGGGCTCCTTCACGGCGTACTTCACGCTCCAGCGTGAAGGGTGGGCGCACTACTTCGACTTCGGCGCCTACACGCTCGACGTCCTCGGCAACATCGCCGTCGGGCACGACCACTACCTGTTCTCGTTCACCACCTCCGACCTCATCGCCGTCCAACTGGTGCTGGCGCTGCCGTTCCTGATCGCGCTGATGCTGCGCAGGAAGCCGCCGCTGGTGCTGGTCGCGTACACGCTGGCGAGCATCGTGACCGTGCTCGGCACCCAGCAGATGTTCGGCAACACCCCGCGCTATCTCCTGCCGGTGTTCCCGCTGCTGCTCGGCCCGGCGGCCGCGATGAGCCGGCTGAAGTGGCCGAGCCTGACGGTGTTCTTCACCACGGCGGCGCTGGCGTCGGGCTGGTACGCGCACTACGTGATGTTCGAACTGGGCATCCCGTAGCGGCCGGTGGCTCCCGTTGACGGCGGGGGCCTCCCCTGACCTGCCGGGGGCGTGCTCAGCCGTTCGAGGACGAGCCCACGGCCAGCAGCATGATCGCCAAAAGGAACACCCAGCCCGCCACCGCCAGCCAGCCCAGGATCAGTCCGGCCAGCGCGAGCCCGTCACCGCCCTCCCCCGTGCGGCGGATCTCCGCGCGCGCAGAGTGCCCGAGGATCACCGCGGGGATGCCGGTGATGCCCGCCGTCATCGTGGTGAGCACACCGCAGACCATGGCGCCGATCGCCTTGCCGTTCGTGGGCGGCGGCGGGGCGGGCAGGAACGTGCGCGGGACCGCCGGGGGATAGGCCTGGAACGCCGGCTGGACGGGCACGGGCCCTTGCGGGAGGTCGGCCACGACGAGGGACAACTCCCCCACCGTGCGGGCCTGATAGACCCGCGCCACCCGCTTGTCCAGCTCGGCCTGCTGCAGGCGTCCCTCTGCGAAACCGGCTCTGAGCACGTCGACGGCGCGCTCGCGGTCCGCGTTCGCGGCCAGCATCGACGGGCTGCTCTGGCCCTGCCACGGCTGCCATGGCGACGGAAACGACACGGGCACCTCACCTCCCCCGGACAGGCATGAATGCCTCCATCATTCACCTACGCTCGGCGCGGCGCGATGGTTCCCCCCTCGTACGGTCCCGTCGGAACCCGTGCGACGGCAGGGCGGACGCCCCCGTCAACGCCGAAGGGCGGCCACCCCAGGGGGTGACCGCCCTTCAGAGCGTCAGACGTACGCCTTACTGGTTGTACGGACCGTAGTCGTAGTCCTCCAGCGGAACGGCCTGGCCGGAGCCCGTGCCGAACGGCGAGTAGTCGATGTCGTCGTAGCCGACGGCCGAGTACATCGCGGCCTTGGCCTCCTCGGTCGGCTCGACCCGGATGTTGCGGTAGCGGGACAGGCCCGTACCGGCCGGGATGAGCTTACCGATGATGACGTTCTCCTTGAGGCCGATCAGGGAGTCGGACTTGGCGTTGATCGCCGCGTCCGTGAGGACCCTGGTCGTCTCCTGGAAGGACGCCGCCGACAGCCAGGACTCCGTGGCCAGCGAGGCCTTGGTGATACCCATGAGCTGCGGACGACCGGAGGCCGGGTGACCGCCCTCCTGCACCACACGGCGGTTCTCGGTCTCGAACTTGCCGCGCTCGACGAGCTCGCCCGGCAGCAGCTCCGCGTCGCCGGACTCGATGATCGTCACCCGGCGCAGCATCTGCCGGATGATGATCTCGATGTGCTTGTCGTGGATCGACACGCCCTGCGAGTTGTAGACCTTCTGGACCTCGCCGACCAGGTGGACCTGGACGGCGCGCTGGCCGAGGATGCGCAGCACGTCATGCGGGTTCTGCGTACCCACGGTGAGCTGCTGGCCGACCTCGACGTGCTCGCCCTCGCTGACCTTCAGACGGGCGCGCTTGGAGATCGGGTAGGCCGTCTCGTCGCTGCCGTCGTCCGGCGTGATGACGATCTTCTTGGTCTTCTCGGTCTCCTCGATCCGCACGCGGCCGGAGGCCTCGGAGATCGGGGCGACACCCTTCGGGGTACGGGCCTCGAAGAGCTCGACGACACGCGGCAGACCCTGGGTGATGTCGTCACCGGCCACACCACCGGTGTGGAAGGTACGCATCGTCAGCTGGGTGCCGGGCTCACCGATGGACTGGGCGGCGATGATGCCGACCGCCTCACCGATGTCGACCAGCTTGCCGGTGGCCAGCGAGCGGCCGTAGCACATGGCGCAGGTGCCGACCTGCGACTCACAGGTCAGGATCGAGCGGGTCTTGACCTGCTCGACGCCGTGGCGCACCAGCTGGTCGATGAGCACGTCGCCCAGGTCCACGTTGGCCGGCGCGATCACCTTGCCGTCGATGACGACGTCCTCGGCGAGCATGCGGGCGTAGACGCTGGTCTCGACGTCACCGGCCTTGCGCAGGACGCCGTTCTCGTCCTTCGAGGCGATCCGCAGCTTCAGACCGCGCTCGGTGCCGCAGTCCTCCTCGCGGATGATGACGTCCTGCGACACGTCGACCAGACGACGGGTGAGGTAACCCGAGTCGGCGGTACGCAGAGCGGTGTCCGCCAGACCCTTACGGGCACCGTGCGTGGAGATGAAGTACTCCAGCACGGACAGACCCTCACGGAACGACGCCTTGATGGGACGCGGGATCGTCTCGTTCTTGGCGTTCGACACC
This sequence comes from Streptomyces sp. NPDC088254, assembly GCF_044740925.1. Classification (NCBI taxonomy): domain Bacteria; kingdom Bacillati; phylum Actinomycetota; class Actinomycetes; order Kitasatosporales; family Streptomycetaceae; genus Streptomyces; species Streptomyces sp. NPDC088254. The sequence goes on from NZ_JBIURQ010000010.1 coordinate 258,829, forward strand.
AGACCACGCATACCGGCGATCTGACGCATCTGCATCATGTTGCCTCGTGCGCCCGAGTTCACCATCATGAAGATCGGGTTGGTCTTCGGGAAGTTGTCGTTCATCGCCTCGGCGACCTCGTTGGTCGCCTGGGTCCAGATCTGGATGAGCTCCTGCGTGCGCTCTTCCTTGGTGATCAGACCGCGCTCGTACTGCTTCTGGACCTTCTCGTCCTTGGCCTCGTACCCGGCGACGATCTCCTTCTTCGCCTCGGGGACGACGACGTCGGAGATGGCGACGGTGACGCCGGAACGGGTGGCCCAGAAGAAGCCGGCCGCCTTCAGGTTGTCGAGCGTCGCCGCCACGATGACCTTGGGGTAGCGCTCGGCGAGGTCGTTGACGATCTCGGAGAGCTGCTTCTTGCCGACCTCGTAGTCGACGAACGGGTAGTCCTCGGGCAGCAGCTCGTTGAAGAGCGCACGGCCCAGCGTGGTCTTCAGCCGGAAGCTGTCACCCTGCTGCCACTCGGCCTCGCCCTCCTCCTGGGCCGGAGCCGTCCAGCCGCGCGGCGGGATGGTGCCCACCGGGAAGCGGACGTCGATCTTCGACTGGAGCGACAGCTCGCCCGCGTCGAACGCCATGATCGCCTCGGCGACGGAGGAGAAGGAGCGGTCCTCGCCCTTCACGTCCCGCATCTCGCCGTCGGTGGTGAGGAAGAACAGACCGAGGACCATGTCCTGGGTCGGCATCGTCACCGGACGGCCGTCGGCGGGCTTGAGGATGTTGTTCGAGGACAGCATCAGGATGCGGGCCTCGGCCTGCGCCTCCGCGGACAGCGGCAGGTGCACGGCCATCTGGTCGCCGTCGAAGTCCGCGTTGAACGCGGTGCAGACGAGCGGGTGGATCTGGATGGCCTTGCCCTCGACCAGCTGCGGCTCGAAGGCCTGGATGCCGAGGCGGTGCAGCGTGGGCGCACGGTTCAGCAGAACCGGGTGCTCCGCGATGACCTCTTCCAGCACGTCGTACACGACCGTGCGGCCGCGCTCGACCATGCGCTTGGCGCTCTTGATGTTCTGCGCGTGGTTCAGGTCGACCAGGCGCTTCATCACGAACGGCTTGAACAGCTCCAGCGCCATCGCCTTCGGCAGACCGCACTGGTGCAGCTTCAGCTGCGGACCGACGACGATCACGGAACGCGCCGAGTAGTCGACACGCTTACCGAGCAGGTTCTGACGGAAGCGGCCCTGCTTGCCCTTCAGCATGTCGCTGAGGGACTTCAGCGGACGGTTGCCGGGGCCCGTCACCGGGCGGCCGCGACGACCGTTGTCGAAGAGGGCGTCAACAGCCTCCTGAAGCATGCGCTTCTCGTTGTTGACGATGATCTCGGGCGCGCCGAGGTCGAGGAGCCTCTTCAGACGGTTGTTGCGGTTGATCACACGGCGGTACAGGTCGTTCAGGTCGGAGGTCGCGAAGCGGCCACCGTCCAGCTGCACCATCGGGCGAAGGTCCGGCGGGATGACCGGCACGCAGTCCAGCACCATGCCCTTGGGGCTGTTGCTGGTCTGCAGGAACGCGGAGACGACCTTCAGGCGCTTGAGCGCACGGGTCTTCTTCTGGCCCTTGCCGGTGCGGATGATCTCGCGGAGCTTCTCGGCCTCCTCGTCGAGGTCGAAGGACTCCAGGCGCTTCTGCAGCGCCGCGGCGCCCATCGAGCCGTCGAAGTACGTGCCGAAGCGGTCACGCAGCTCGCGGTAGAGGAGCTCGTCGCCCTCCAGGTCCTGGACCTTGAGGTTCTTGAAGCGGGTCCACACCTCGTCGAGACGGTCGATCTCGCGCTGCGCGCGGTCGCGCAGCTGCTTCATCTCACGCTCGGCGCCTTCGCGCACCTTGCGGCGCACGTCGGCCTTGGCGCCCTCGGCCTCCAGCTCGGCCAGGTCGGTCTCGAGCTTCTTGGCGCGGGCCTCCAGGTCGGCGTCCCGGCGGTTCTCGATCTGCTGCCGCTCGACGGAGACGTGCGCCTCCAGGGAGGGCAGGTCGCGGGTGCGGCGCTCCTCGTCGACGTACGTGATCATGTACGCCGCGAAGTAGATGACCTTCTCGAGGTCCTTCGGGGCGAGGTCGAGCAGGTAGCCCAGCCGCGACGGAACGCCCTTGAAGTACCAGATGTGGGTGACGGGGGCGGCCAGCTCGATGTGGCCCATCCGCTCACGGCGCACCTTGGCGCGGGTCACCTCGACGCCGCAGCGCTCACAGATGATGCCCTTGAAGCGGACGCGCTTGTACTTGCCGCAGTAGCACTCCCAGTCCCGGGTCGGACCGAAGATCTTCTCGCAGAAGAGTCCGTCCTTCTCGGGCTTGAGGGTGCGGTAGTTGATGGTCTCGGGCTTCTTGACCTCGCCGTGGCTCCACTGACGGATGTCGTCAGCGGTGGCCAGACCGATCCGGAGCTCATCGAAGAAGTTGACGTCGAGCACTATGCGTCAATCCCTCTCAGGGTTGTAAGTCATGGGGTCTGATACGGGGGTCCTGGGGCCGGCCGGGCTCATGACGAGCCCGGCCGAACTCCCGTCAGACCTCTTCGACGCTGCTCGGCTCGCGCCGGGACAGGTCGATGCCAAGCTCCTCCGCAGCGCGGAAGACGTCCTCGTCGGTGTCGCGCATCTCGATGGACATGCCGTCGCTGGACAGCACCTCCACGTTCAGGCACAGGGACTGCATCTCCTTGATGAGCACCTTGAAGGACTCGGGGATGCCGGGTTCGGGGATGTTCTCGCCCTTGACGATGGCCTCGTAGACCTTCACGCGGCCGGTGACGTCGTCGGACTTGATGGTCAGGAGCTCCTGGAGGGCGTACGCGGCGCCGTAAGCCTCCAGCGCCCACACCTCCATCTCACCGAAGCGCTGGCCACCGAACTGGGCCTTACCACCCAGCGGCTGCTGGGTGATCATCGAGTACGGGCCGGTCGAGCGGGCGTGCAGCTTGTCGTCGACCAGGTGGTGCAGCTTCAGGATGTACATGTAGCCGACCGAGATCGGGTCCGGGAACGGCTCACCGCTGCGGCCGTCGAACAGCCGCGCCTTGCCGGACGGGAGCACCATGCGCTCGCCGTCGCGGTTGGGGATGGTGTGCTGCAGCAGACCCGCCAGCTCGTCCTCACGGGCACCGTCGAAGACCGGGGTCGCGACGTTGGTGCCCGGCTGGACCGAGTCGGCGCCGATCGCCTGGAGGCGCTGCGCCCACTCGTCGGCGAGACCGGAGACGTCCCAGCCGCGGCTGGCGAGCCAGCCGAGGTGGATCTCCAGGACCTGTCCCGGGTTCATTCGGGACGGGACGCCGAGCGGGTTGAGGATGATGTCGACCGGGGTGCCGTCCTCCAGGAACGGCATGTCCTCGATCGGCAGGATCTTGGAGATGACGCCCTTGTTGCCGTGGCGGCCGGCGAGCTTGTCACCGTCGGTGATCTTGCGCTTCTGCGCGACGTAGACGCGCACCAGCTGGTTCACACCGGGGGGAAGCTCGTCGCCCTCCTCGCGGTCGAAGACGCGGACGCCGATGACCTTGCCGATCTCGCCGTGCGGCACCTTCAGCGAGGTGTCACGGACCTCACGGGCCTTCTCGCCGAAGATCGCGCGCAGCAGGCGCTCCTCCGGGGTCAGCTCGGTCTCGCCCTTGGGCGTGACCTTGCCGACGAGGATGTCGCCGGCGACGACCTCGGCGCCGATGCGGATGATGCCGCGCTCGTCGAGGTCGGCGAGGACCTCCTCGGAGACGTTCGGGATGTCCCGGGTGATCTCCTCGGGGCCGAGCTTGGTGTCACGGGCGTCGACCTCGTGCTCCTCGATGTGGATCGAGGAGAGGACGTCGTCCTGCACGAGGCGCTGCGACAGGATGATCGCGTCCTCGTAGTTGTGACCCTCCCACGGCATGAACGCCACGAGCAGGTTCTTGCCCAGCGCCATCTCGCCGTTCTCGGTGGCCGGACCGTCGGCCAGGACCTGGCCCTCGACGATCCGGTCGCCCTCGTTGACGATGACCTTCTGGTTGACCGAGGTGCCCTGGTTGGAACGGGCGAACTTGGCCAGGCGGTACGTGATGTACGTGCCGTCGTCGTTGGTGGTGGTGATGTAGTCGGCGGAGACCTCCTGGACCACACCCGCCTTCTCGGCCTTGACCACGTCGCCGGCGTCGACGGCGGAGCGGTACTCCATGCCGGTGCCGACGAGCGGGGACTCGCTCTTGATGAGCGGCACGGCCTGACGCATCATGTTCGCGCCCATGAGGGCACGGTTGGCGTCGTCGTGCTCGAGGAACGGGATCATGGCGGTCGCGACCGACACCATCTGGCGCGGCGAGACGTCCATGTAGTCCACGTCGTCACCGGGGACGTAGTCGACCTCGCCGCCACGGCGGCGGACCAGGACGCGGTTCTCGGTGAAGCGCAGGTCGTCGTCGAGCGTGGCGTTGGCCTGCGCGATGACGAACCGGTCCTCTTCGTCGGCCGTCAGGTAGTCGACCTCGTCGGTGACGACACCGTCGACGACCTTGCGGTACGGCGTCTCCACGAAGCCGAACGCGTTGACGCGGCCGTAGGAGGCGAGCGAACCGATCAGACCGATGTTCGGGCCTTCGGGCGTCTCGATCGGGCACATGCGGCCGTAGTGCGAGGGGTGCACGTCACGGACCTCGAAGCCGGCCCGCTCACGGGAGAGACCACCCGGGCCGAGCGCGGACAGACGACGCTTGTGCGTCAGCCCGGACAGCGGGTTGTTCTGGTCCATGAACTGCGACAGCTGGCTGGTGCCGAAGAACTCCTTGATGGAGGCGACGACAGGCCGGATGTTGATCAGGGTCTGCGGCGTGATCGCCTCGACGTCCTGGGTCGTCATGCGCTCGCGGACGACGCGCTCCATACGGGCCAGGCCGGTGCGGACCTGGTTCTGGATGAGCTCGCCGACGCTGCGCAGACGGCGGTTGCCGAAGTGGTCGATGTCGTCGGTCTCGACGACGATCGTCTGACCGTTGTCGCCGACCGTCTCGGTCTCACCGGCGTGCAGCTTGACCAGGTACTTGATGGTCGAGATGACGTCCTCGACCGTCAGCACGCCCGCGTCGAGCGGAGCGTTGCCGGCCAGCTTCTTGTTGACCTTGTAGCGGCCGACCTTGGCGAGGTCGTAGCGCTTGGGGTTGAAGTAGAGGTTCTCCAGCAGCGTCTGCGCGGCCTCACGCGTGGGGGGCTCGCCCGGACGCAGCTTGCGGTAGATGTCGAGCAGCGCGTCGTCCTGGCCCTGGGTGTGGTCCTTCTCCAGGGTGGCGCGCATGGACTCGTACTCGCCGAACTCCTCGAGGATCTGCTCGGTGGTCCAGCCGAGAGCCTTCAGAAGGACGGTGACGGACTGCTTGCGCTTGCGGTCGATGCGCACACCGACCATGTCGCGCTTGTCGATCTCCAGCTCCAGCCAGGCGCCCCGGGAGGGGATGACCTTGGCGGAGAAGATGTCCTTGTCGGACGTCTTGTCGATGGAGGAGTCGAAGTAGACACCCGGCGAACGGACCAACTGCGACACCACGACACGCTCGGTGCCGTTGATGACGAAGGTGCCCTTGTGGGTCATGAGCGGGAAGTCGCCCATGAAGACCGTCTGGGACTTGATCTCGCCGGTCTCGTTGTTGGTGAACTCCGCCGTGACGAAGAGCGGCGCGGCGTAGGTGAAGTCGCGGTCCTTGCACTCGTCGATGGAGTTCTTCGGCGGCTCGAAACGGTGGTCACGGAAGGTCAGGGACATCGACCCGGAGAAGTCCTCGATCGGGGAGATCTCCTCGAAGATCTCCTCGAGCCCGGACTTCGTGGGGACGTCCTGACCGTTCTCCAGAGCCTCCTCGACCCGACTCTGCCAAGCGGTGTTGCCGAGCAGCCAGTCGAAGCTCTCGGTCTGCAGCGCGAGCAGGTTCGGAACCTCGAGAGGCTCCTTGATCTTTGCAAAGGAAATGCGCAGCGGGGCGGTGCTGGCGCCGTTGTTCGTATTCGCGGTCGAGGCGTTGCGCGAGGCGGCCAAGAGGGGGTCCTTCCGAGGGCTCGGACTCACTACGCGCGTGCCGGCCCCTCTTCCACACACGGAGGACAGATGGTGCCCGATCGGCCGAAAGGCCAGGTCGGACGTATCCGGTCGTCGGTGCTAGGGCGAGGGCATGCCCCTGGTGACGGGCAGGGGACAGCTAACAGGCAGCGCAAAGGGTCAGTGTAGCCACTTGGCACACTGATGTCCAGTGCGGGTTTCTCGCGACCCTCGTTGTTCTCAACGCCCTCGGTCTGCTAGTCCTCAACGCACGGTGATACTGCCCTCTTCGTCGTCGATCCATGCCTCGGAACCCGGATCGTTGTGACGACGCGTCCTGAGAATTGCGCGCTGCGTGCGGTTCGTCAAGGCCCCCCGGCTCGAACTCGCTGTCCGAACCGTTGCCCGAACAGAGGTGCCCGGCGACACGACGAAGATCACCATACCCCTCACGCACTCAGGTGCAAGGCAACCGTGGCCGGACCCCGGAAACGCCGAAGAGCGACCACCCAGATGGATGATCGCTCCTCGGTACGTGAGCGTTACAGCCCCTTTCGGGGCCGGCGCTTACTTGACCTCGACGGAGGCGCCGGCGCCCTTGAGGGACTCGGCGGCCTTCTCGGCGGCGTCCTTGGCGACCTTCTCGAGGACGGGCTTCGGGGCGCCGTCCACGAGGTCCTTGGCCTCCTTCAGACCCAGGGAGGTCAGCTCACGCACGACCTTGATGACCTGGATCTTCTTGTCGCCCGCACCGGTGAGGATGACGTCGAACTCGTCCTTCTCCTCCTCGGCCTCGGCGGTGGCGGCCGGGCCGGCCGGACCGGCGACGGCGACCGCGGCGGCGGCGGTGACGTCGAACTTCTCCTCGAACGCCTTCACGAACTCGGAGAGCTCGATGAGGGTCATCTCCTCGAACTGCGCGAGCAGGTCTTCCTGGCTGAGCTTCGCCATGGTGGGCGATCCTTCCACTAATTCGGCTGGTGCCGGATGTACATGTCTGGCGGGCGTCCGCCTTGCGGCGTCACGTAGACGTTCGGCCCGCTACGACCGCTGCTTCAGGCGAGCTGCCTCAGGCGGCGGTCATTTCGGGGGCCGAGTTACTCGGCACCGCCCTGCTCGGCCTGCTTGGCGCGAAGAGCGTCCACGGTGCGGACGAGCTTCGAGGGAAGCGCCTGGAAGAGCTGAGCAGCCTGAGACTGCTTGCCCTTGAAGGCACCCGCCAGCTTGCTGAGCAGAACCTCGCGGGACTCGAGGTCCGCAAGCTTCTTGATCTCGTCGGCGGACAGCGCCTTGCCGTCAAGGACACCGCCCTTGATGACGAGGTTGGGGTTGTCCTTGGCGAAGTCACGAAGACCCTTGGCCGACTCCACCGGGTCACCGGTGACGAAGGCGACCGCCGTCGGACCGTTGAACAGGTCGTCGAGCGTCGTGATCCCGGCCTCGTTGGCCGCAATCTTGGTCAGCGTGTTCTTCACCACGGCGTACTGGGCGTTCTCACCGAGCGAACGGCGCAGGTTCTTGAGCTGCGCCACGGAGAGACCCCGGTACTCGGTCAGCACGGCGGCGTTCGAGCTGCGGAACTGCTCCGTCAGCTCGGCTACCGCGGCAGCCTTGTCGGGCCTTGCCATAGAGCGTCGGCCTCCTTCCGGGTGATGAGGACCGCTCAGAAGGGGCCACGACAGACGAAACGCCCCGGCGCAGGCGCACGGGGCGTAGCTCGACCGGACGACATCCGTCGAAGGACGGACTGCGGCCGGGAGCACTTCCACTCACACCTGCGCGGGTCGCCCGCATATCAGCGGATCCTTCGGTCACCGGGCTCTTTCGCAAGGGCACGGCAACGACCAGCGGTCTTTGGCTTCCCCGGAAGAGTACGGGAACGGATCGCCGTCAAGCAAATCCGTTCCCCGCACGGCCGGGGTGAGCGAGGGAGTGAGCGAGCGACGCGGCGAGGAGGGTCAGACCGCGGGCGCGGGCTCCAGCCCGGAGACGTCGATCTCCGACTCGAGGTCGGACAGTTCCTTGTCGAGCTCGGGGTCGCCGCTGCTCTCGCCGACGCCCTTCGCGATCTCCTTGAACATCTGCGCCAGGTCGAAGGTCTGGTTCGCCGGCGGCGCCTTGACCACGACCTTGGCGCCGTAGTCGGAGAACGTCATCGACATGCGGACCTTGCCCTGGGGAGCGTCCATGCCGATGTCCATCCGCGCCGGCAGGTCGTCGCCGTTGACCCAGACGTCCGTGTCGTAACCCTTGATGCCGGCCTTCTCGGCCTGCTGCAGCACCTCGGCGCGCTTCTTCGGGTCCAGGACGCCCGAGTCGTTGGCCTCCAGCATCTCCTTCACCGTGAGGGTGCCCTTGTAGTGCTCGGCCTGCTCGCCGCCGATCTTCTCGCTGCCCACGTGCTTCAGGTTGGGCGAGTCGAGGAGCATGGCCAGTTGCTGCGCCGGGTCCTGGTTCATGTTCTCCAGGCCGGAGGACATCTGCTTGCGCAGCGCGGCATCACCGGAGGCCTCCGCCATCGCGGTCAGGTCCATCTTCATCCAGCGCTTGCCGGCCAGCTCGGCGGGTGCTTCGGCCCCCATGTCCCCCATGTCCAGGTACATGATGTTGTCGCGCATGATCATGCGTACGCGCTCCGGAGCGCCGGGGGCCTTCGCCAGGGCCGAGCTCTCCATCGTGAGGTCCATGACGGCCGGGTCCCAGCCCATGACCCCGGACATCTTCATGTCGCCGCCGTCCTTCATGCCGGCCGGCATCGACACCGTCATGGCGACCTTGGCCGACTTCGCCTCGGACGTCTTCTCGTAGGCGGCCGTCAGCACCTGCGCGGCGGACCGCTCGGCCCCCTGCTTGACGCCCTTGCCCGCCCCCGCGCAGCCCACCGCGCCGGTGAGCAGCAGGACCACGGCCGTGGCCGCAGCGGTGTTTCTCCGTACGCTCATGTGTGTCCCCCCAGGACATCGGGACGCGATCGTCCCCCGCGTCCATCACCCACCGGGGACCTTATCCCGGGGATCTCTTCGCCGTCGTGTGAGTTTCGGGCGCTTTTCAGGCCCGTCTACCGTGTCGAGGACTGCTTCCGCAGCAGCTCGGTGAAGTCGGCGGTGTCACCCGCCGGCGGCGCCTGCACGGAGGCGTCGGCGCCGTAGTCGCTGTAGTGGACGGTCTGCGTGTACGTCCCGTTGGTCATCTGGCCCTTCTCGACCTTCTTGACCAGCAGATCGTCCCCGTCGACCCAGATGTCGATGGTCTCGGTCTCCACGCCGGCCTGCTCCAGCTGCCTTCTCATGTCGGCGAGCTGGGCCGCGCTGAGGCTGGAGTTGCGGGCGGCGAGGTCCGCCAGATCGACCGTGCCCGAGTAGTGCGTGGTCTCCTTGCCGCGCACCGTCTCCTCGCCGACCTTGCGCACGTCCCCCGAGGCCAGAAGCATCTTCACCGACTGGTTCGGGGTGGAGTTCTGCATCTGGTCCTTCAGATACGCGCCCGAGCCGCCCCCGAGGTCCGCCAGGGCGTCGTAGGGATACCTGATCCAGTGCTTGCCGCCGGCCTGCGCCGCGAACGCGTCGCCCATGCGCGCGTAGTAGGCGTCCGGCAGGTAGCGGGCCTCCATCGACGTGCTGCCCATCTTGCGCATGGTGTCGGCCAGCGCGCCGCCGGTGTACGTGAGGGTGAGTCTGCCCCTGAGCCCGTCGCTCCAGCCCACTGAGCCTTCGGCCGTCATCGACATCGCCGAGCCCATCGTCGTCGTGGACTCCACCCTCGCGGAGTCGGCCGCGCTCGTGGACTTCTCCGCACTGAGCAGCGCCGCGACGGGGCTCAGGGCGGCACGGTCCGGGGTCGGCGGCCCGCTGCCCCCGTCGGCCCCCTCGCGCGCCCCTCCGGAGCCGCTCCCCCCGCATGCGGCCACCCCGGCCAGCAGGCCCACCGCGACGACCGACATGCCCGCGCGGCGCGCGCCCGTGGACTTCCCCATACGTCCCACCCCCAACGAATCCCGTGCTCGCACGCTAACGCACAGCACTGACATCGACACCGATTCGCGGGTTCCGGTGGTCGTGACCCCGGCACTCACCGACGCCACGGGGAGCGCACCCGCACGGGAAAAGGGACGAGCCCCGCACCTCGGAAGGTTGCGGGGCTCGTCGCCGATCGCTGTGAGCGGATGCTCAACCCGGTCAGACGGCTGCCGGGTCCTCCTCGACGAGGAGGTTGCGGGTGCGGTTCGGGTCGAGCGGAATGCCGGGGCCCATCGTGGTGGAGATGGCGGCCTTCTTGATGTAGCGACCCTTGGCGGCGGACGGCTTCAGACGGAGGATCTCCTCCAGCGCCGCGCCGTAGTTCTCCACCAGCTTGCTGTCGTCGAACGACGTCTTGCCGATGATGAAGTGCAGGTTCGCGTGCTTGTCGACGCGGAACTCGATCTTGCCGCCCTTGATGTCGGTGACGGCCTTGGCCACGTCGGGGGTGACGGTGCCGGTCTTCGGGTTCGGCATCAGGCCACGCGGACCGAGCACGCGGCCGAGGCGGCCGACCTTGCCCATGAGGTCCGGGGTGGCGACGACGGCGTCGAAGTCCAGACGGCCCTTCGCGACCTCGTCGATCAGTTCGTCGGAGCCGACGATGTCGGCGCCCGCGGCCTCCGCGGCCGCAGCACGGTCACCGGTCGCGAAGACCAGGACCCGGGCGGTCTTGCCGGTGCCGTGCGGCAGGTTCACGGTGCCACGGACCATCTGGTCGGCCTTGCGCGGGTCGACACCCAGGCGGAAGGCGACCTCGACGGTGCCGTCGAACTTGGTCGTGGAGGTCTCCTTGGCGAGACGGACGGCCTCGAGCGGGGCGTACTGCTTCTCCCGGTCGACCTTGGCGTCCGCAGCGCGGAGAGACTTGCTGCGCTTGCTCACTGCTGCTCCTGTGTGTTCTGAGGAGTCGTGGTGCGGGCCGAGCAGGCCCTGCCACGCGCGGCCGAGGCCGCATGGGGTTCTGAGAAGGTGCTGCGGGGCTGGGAAGGTCAGCCCTCGACCGTGACGCCCATGGAACGCGCGGTGCCGGCGATGATCTTCGCGGCGGCGTCCAGGTCGTTGGCGTTGAGGTCGGGAAGCTTGGTCTGCGCGATCTCGCGGACCTGCTCCTGGGTGATCTTGGCGACCTTGGTCTTGTGGGGCTCGCCCGAGCCCTTCTCGACACCAGCGGCCTTGAGGATCATCTTCGCGGCCGGCGGCGTCTTGGTGATGAAGGTGAAGGAGCGGTCCTCGTAGACCGTGATCTCCACCGGGATCACCCAGCCACGCTGCGACTCGGTCGCGGCGTTGTAGGCCTTGCAGAACTCCATGATGTTGACGCCGTGCTGGCCGAGCGCGGGGCCGACCGGCGGTGCGGGGTTGGCCGCACCGGCGTTGATCTGGAGCTTGATGAGCCCCGTGACCTTCTTCTTCTTGGGAGGCATTGCTCTCCGGGTCCTTTCGGTTCGGGTCCTGCCCGCGTTCGGAACACCGTCCGGAAAGCCGACAAGCCGCTCCGGACGCAGGCATACCGCACAACGATAGCGGGTATAGATGCGCGGCCAAAAACCGAGCAGGTCAGACCGGCCTCATCAGCCTGTCTGACCTGTTCGGAGGCAGGGGGTCCAGAAAAAGCTAGTTCTTCTGGATCTGGTCGAAGCTGAGCTCGACCGGGGTCTCGCGGCCGAAGATCTCCACCAGACCCTTGACCTTCTTCGAGTCGGCGTTGATCTCGTTGATCGTGGCCTGCAGCGTGGCGAACGGGCCGTCCGTGACGGTGACCGAGTCGCCGACCTCGAAGTCCAGCACCTGGACCTCGACCTTGCGGGACGGAGCCGGCTTGCCCTCGGCCTCGGCGGCCTCGCGGGCGGCCTTCTCCTCGGCCTCCGGGGCGAGCATCTTGACGATCTCGTCCAGCGTCAGCGGGTACGGGTCGTAGGCGTTGCCCACGAAGCCGGTGACGCCGGGGGTGTTGCGGACGACACCCCAGGACTCGTTCGTCAGGTCCATGCGCACCAGCACGTAGCCGGGGAGCTTGTTCTGGCGGATGGTCTTGCGGTCGCCGTTCTTGATCTGGACGACCTCTTCCTGCGGCACCTCGGCCTGGAAGATGTAGTCCTCGACGTTCAGCGAGACGGCGCGCTGCTCCAGGTTGGTCTTCACGCGGTTCTCGTAGCCGGCGTAGGTGTGGATCACGTACCACTCGCCGGGCAGCGTGCGCAGCTCCTCGCGCAGGGCGGCGATGGGGTCGACCGGCTCGGCCGGCTCCTCCTCGGCCGCGTCCTCCGCGACGGCCTCGGCACCCTCGGCGTCCACGTCGTCGGCGGCGGCGGCGCTGTCGGCGCCCTCCTCTTCGTCGCCCTCGACGTGCAGCGCGGCTTCCTCCGCAGGGGTCCCGGCCTCGGCGTCGGCAGCCTCGAACTCGTCCAGGTCCTCGTCAGCGCCCTCGACGATGTCGAGCTCGTCGTCAGCCTGGTCCGGCTCGATGGCGTCGTTCAGGTTCTGGTCAGACACGGTGGCTGCTTCTTCCTGGATACATAGGGGTGGAACACGCGAAAGGGGCGCCGATCACCCGGCGCCCTTCGCTCTTGGCTCAGCCGAAGACGTACTTGGCGAGGTGGCTGAGTCCATAGTCAATCACGGTCACCAGGCCGATCATGATCACGACGAAGACGATCACGACGGTCGTGTACGTCGTCAGCTGGTTCCGCGTGGGCCAGACGACCTTGCGGAGCTCCGCGACGATCTGGCGGTAGAAGAGAGCGAGCCGCTTCAGCGGGCCCTTCTTGGCGCGCTTGCCGCCCTTGCGCGCCTTCTGCGTCTCAGGCACTTCGTCCTGGGCATCAGGCGTGTCGATGGAGCCCACGGCATCCGCCATTCGTCCTCACCTGTTCCCGGGTCGTGGCCGTGCCGCGCCCGGTTTGAGCCGCACGGCGGTGCATTGCTGTACGTACATGCGCACACATCCTGGCGGTGTGTGTAGCAGGGCCGGAGGGACTCGAACCCCCAACCGCTGGTTTTGGAGACCAGTGCTCTACCAATTGAGCTACGACCCTTTGTGTGTCCCCCAACGTACCGCATCCACCCGGATGCTCGGTGTGCATCCGTTGCGGCACGGCTGTCGAAGGCCAACGACGTAGGAGTGTACGTGGTCCCGGGCCCTCCGTCGAACGGAAAGCGGCCCGTGGAGCGCCATCCGCGCAAGATCGTCGGGAAACGGCCGGAAGATCACCCAGGCCACCGCGTGGGCCCGGTCGACGATCCGTACGGATGTTCAGGGGTTTGCCCGTACCTGTTCAGTCTGTGAAACCCGCGTGCCCGGCTCGTTTCCGGTCTGGAACCATGGGCCTCATGAGCGCTGCAACCCCTCCCACCGAGCGCCGGGTCTCCGCCCGAGTCGGCGCGATCTCCGAGTCCGCCACCCTCGCCGTGGACGCCAAGGCCAAGGCCCTGAAGGCCGCCGGGCGTCCGGTGATCGGCTTCGGCGCCGGCGAGCCCGACTTCCCGACCCCGGACTACATCGTCGCGGCGGCCGTCGAGGCCTGCAAGAACCCCAAGTACCACCGCTACACGCCGGCGGGCGGTCTGCCTGAGCTGAAGGCCGCCATCGCCGCGAAGACCCTGCGTGACTCGGACTACGAGGTCGACCCGTCGCAGATCCTGGTCACCAACGGCGGCAAGCAGGCGATCTACGAGGCGTTCGCCGCGATCCTCGACCCGGGTGACGAGGTCATCGTCCCGGCGCCGTACTGGACGACGTACCCGGAGTCGATCCGGCTGGCCGGCGGCGTCCCCGTGGAGGTCGTCGCGGACGAGACGACCGGCTACCGGGTGAGCGTGGAGCAGCTGGAGGCGGCGCGCACGGAGAAGACGAAGGTCGTGCTCTTCGTCTCCCCGTCCAACCCGACCGGCGCGGTCTACAGCGCCGAGGACGCCGAGGCGATCGGCCGCTGGGCCGTGGAGCACGGCCTGTGGGTGCTGACGGACGAGATCTACGAGCACCTGGTCTACGGCGACGCGAAGTTCACCTCGCTGCCGGCGATCCTGCCGGAGCTGCGGGACAAGTGCATCGTGGTCAACGGCGTCGCCAAGACGTACGCGATGACCGGCTGGCGGGTCGGCTGGATCATCGGCCCGAAGGACGTCGTGAAGGCCGCGACCAACCTCCAGTCGCATGCCACCTCCAACGTCTCCAACGTGGCCCAGGCCGCCGCGCTGGCCGCCGTCTCCGGTGACCTGTCGGCCGTCGAGAAGATGCGCGAGGCCTTCGACCGGCGCCGCAAGACCATCGTGCGGATGCTCAACGAGATCGACGGGGTGCTCTGCCCGGAGCCCGAGGGCGCGTTCTACGCCTACCCGTCGGTGAAGGCCCTGATCGGCAAGGAGATCCGCGGCAAGCGCCCGCAGGACACCGTCGAGCTCGCGGCGCTCATCCTGGAGGAGGCCGAGGTCGCGGTCGTCCCGGGCGAGGCCTTCGGCACGCCGGGCTACCTGCGGCTGTCGTACGCGCTGGGCGACGAGGACCTCGTCGAGGGCGTGAGCCGGATCCAGAAGCTCCTGGCGGAGGCCACCGACTGACGTCGACCTACTCACGCGAGTAGCTTTCGGGCCGCCTCTTCCGGGAGGCGGCCCGCTGCTTTGTGCGAGCAAGACCACGTTCGGGGAATCGACTGTCCGAACGGCGCCCGCGTACGGCAGGATTCCCAGATGGAGCGTGTACGTGATGTCTCTGAACTGCCGAAAGCCCATCTGCACCTGCACTTCACCGGATCGATGCGGCCCTCCACCGTGCTGGAGCTGGCCGACAAGTACGGCGTGCGCCTGCCGGAGACGCTGACGGAGGCCCTGACCAGCGGGGAGCCGCCGCAGCTGCGGGCGACGGACGAGCGGGGCTGGTTCCGCTTCCAGCGTCTGTACGACGCCGCCCGCGGCTGCGTCCGGGAGCCCGAGGACATACAGCGCCTGGTGCGCGAAGCCGCCGAGGAGGACGTGCGGGACGGCTCGGGCTGGCTGGAGATCCAGGTGGATCCGACCTCGTACGCGCCCCGGCTGGGCGGGCTGATCCCGGCACTGGAGATCATCCTGGACGCCGTGGACTCGGCCTCGCGGGACACGGGGCTCGGGATGCGGGTGCTGGTGGCGGCGAACCGGATGAAGCATCCGCTGGACGCGCGCACCCTGGCCCGGCTCGCGGTGCGGTACGCCGACCGGGGCGTCGTCGGCTTCGGGCTGTCGAACGACGAACGGCGGGGCATGGCCCGTGACTTCGACCGGGCGTTCGCCATCGCGCGGGAGGGCGGGCTGCTGTCCGCGCCGCACGGGGGCGAGTTGACGGGGCCGTCGTCGGTGCGGGACTGCCTGGACGATCTGCACGCCTCGCGGATCGGGCACGGCGTGCGGGCCGCGGAGGACCCGCGGCTGCTGGAGCGGCTGGCGGAGCGGGGCGTGACCTGCGAGGTGTGCCCCGCCTCGAACGTGGCGCTGGGGGTCTACGAGAAGCCCGAGGACGTGCCGCTGCGCACGCTGTTCGACGCGGGCGTGCCGCTGGCGCTGGGCGCCGACGACCCGCTGCTCTTCGGCTCCCGCCTGGCCGCCCAGTACGAACTGGCCCGGCATCACCAGGGCTTCACCGACGAGGAGCTGGCGGAACTGGCCCGCCAGTCCATCCGCGCCTCAGCGGCCCCGGAGGACGTACGCACCAAGCTGCTGTCAGGAGTGGACGACTGGCTGGCTACGCCGTAGCGACGGACGGCCGCGTCCCCTCGCAGCCGGGAGACGGCCGCATCCCTCGCGGCTGCGGGCAGTCGTGCCGCTGGGGCGATGGGGGTCCCCCGCTCGAGCGAAGCCGAGAGTCGGGGAGGGTGGGCGCAGCGGCACCCCGTAACGCCGGGCTGCGTCACACGCCGTGCGCCGGTATCCACCCCGGGTGCCACATGCGCGCGGTGACCGCCGTTCCTACAGGCTCACCCCAACCGTCACCGGCTCGTTGACCAGCGTCACGCCGAAAGCCTCCCGCACCCCGGCGACGACCTCCCGCGCCAGCACGAGCAGATCCTCCGTCGTGGCCGCCCCCCGGTTGGTGAGCGCCAGCGTGTGCTTGGTGGAGATACGCGCAGGCCCGTCGCCGTACCCCTTGGTGAACCCGGCCTTGTCGATGAGCCAGGCCGCGGAGGTCTTCGTGTGCCCCTCTCCCGCCGGGTAGGCGGGCGGCTCGACGCCGTCCCCGAGCCGCTCCTTCACGCGCGCGTGGAACACCGCGAAGTCGGCGTCGGTGAGGATCGGGTTGGTGAAGAACGACCCGGCGGACCAGGTGTCGTGGTCCTCGGGGTCGAGCACCATCCCCTTGCCCGCGCGCAGCTTGAGCACGGTCTCCCTGGCGTCGGCGAGCGGTACGCGCTCCCCGGGCTCCACACCCAGCGCGCGGGCCGTCTCGGCGTACTTCAGAGGCGCCGACAGCCCGTCCGCGTCCTCCAGGGCGAAGCGGACGCGCAGGACGACGTACCGGTCGGGGTCGGCCTTGAAGCGGCTGTGCCGGTAGGAGAAGGCGCACTCGGCGGCGGTGAGGGCGACGGTCTCCCCGGCGCGACGGTCGTAGGCGATCACCTCGGTGATCGTGGAGGAGACCTCCTGGCCGTACGCCCCGACGTTCTGGATGGGGGTCGCGCCCGCGGAGCCGGGGATGCCGGCGAGGCATTCGACGCCGGCGAGCCCGGCCTCGACGGTGCGGGCGACGGCGTCGGTCCACACCTCGCCGGCCGCCAGCTCCAGCGTGGTGCCGGTGAGCTCGAAGCCGCTGGTGGCGATGCGCAGGGCGGTGCCCTCGAAGCCTTTGTCGCCGATGACGAGGTTGGAGCCGCCGCCGATGATCAGCAGCGGTGTGCCGTCGGCGTCGGCCTCGCGGACGGCGGCGATCACCTCGGCGTCGGTCGTCGCGGTGACCAGCCGGGCGGCGGGGCCGCCCAGCCGGAAGGTGGTCAGCGGGGCGAGGGGGGCGTCGTGGAGTTCCTGCACGCGCCCAAGACTACGGGCATGGGTAAGGGGCGCCCGCAATGGAGGACGCCCCTTACCGCCGCATGCCTGCTCAGGCCAGTCGTACGAGCGCCCGTGACATGCCCAGGACCTTCTGCCCCGCGCTGGTCGCCGTCAGGTCGACGCGGACCGTGTTGTCGTCGAGCTTGGCGGCGACCTTGCCGCTGACTTCGATGGTCGCGCCCTGCTCGTCGTCGGGGACGACGACGGGCCGGGTGAAGCGGACGCCGTACTCGACGACCGCGCCCGGGTCGCCGGCCCAGTCGGTGACGACCCGGATCGCCTCGGCCATGGTGAACATGCCGTGCGCGATGACGTCCGGCAGGCCCACCTCCTTGGCGAACCTCTCGTTCCAGTGGATCGGGTTGAAGTCGCCGGAGGCGCCCGCGTAGCGCACGAGGGTGGCGCGGGTGACGCCGAAGCTCCGCGCCGGGAGTTCGGCGCCGACCTCGACGTCGTCGTAGGAGATGGTCGCCGTCATGTCAGCCCTCCTCGGCCGCGCGGGCCACGAGCTTGGTCCAGGCGGTCACGACGTGTTCGCCGGCCTCGTCGTGGACCTCGCCGCGGATGTCCAGGATGTCGTTGCCCGCCATGGACTTGATGCCCTCGATGGTCGAGATGACGGTGAGGCGGTCCCCGGCGCGCACGGGGCGCCGGTAGGCGAACTTCTGGTCGCCGTGCACGACGCGGCCGTAGTCCAGGCCGAGTTGCGGGTCCTGGACGACCTGACCGGCGGCCTTGAAGGTGATGGAGAACACGAAGGTCGGCGGAGCGATCACATCGGGGTGGCCGAGGGCCTTGGCGGCCTCCGGGTCGGTGTACGCGGGGTTCGAATCCCCCACCGCCTCCGCGAACTCACGGATCTTCTCCCGGCCCACCTCGTAGGGCTCGGTGGGCGGGTAGGTCCGCCCCACGAAGGACTGGTCGAGCGCCATGGCTCGGCACCTCCTGGTTGCTCTACTGAACGGTACGCGTCTCTCAACGACGCGAGGCCGCCCCCGATCACTCGGGGGCGGCCTCGCATACGAGCCTGATTTATCGCGTCTCGCGGTGCGCGGTGTGCGCGTTGCAACGCGGGCAGTGCTTCTTCATCTCAAGACGGTCCGGGTTGTTACGCCGGTTCTTCTTGGTGATGTAGTTCCGCTCCTTGCACTCCACGCAGGCCAGCGTGATCTTCGGGCGGACGTCGGTGGCAGCCACGTGAGTGCTCCTTGACGAACGGATAGGATTGATTTAACGCAAGAAAGAGTAGCCGATCGAAGGACCGACCCCGCAATCGGCTACTGTGTGTAGCGGTGACCGGACTTGAACCGGTGACACAGCGATTATGAGCCGCTTGCTCTACCGACTGAGCTACACCGCTTTGATGCGATCGGGCGCCGCCTCGCGGCGGGAACCTCTCACACCAGAGCCCCAATACGGAATCGAACCGTAGACCTTCTCCTTACCATGGAGACGCTCTGCCGACTGAGCTATTGGGGCGAGCGATGAAGACATTACACGGTCCGCAGCCGATCGCCCAAATCCGTTCCGTGTACCCCGCCGGGTGCCGTTTCCCCGGCGTCCCGGCGATCTCCACCGCCCCTTCCGCCCCTGGACCACACCGGTACGACTATTGCGCTCCTCCCCGCCGCTGCCGGAGCTCCGTCCTAGGCTCGACTCACTCTGCGTGATCTTGCCCCGCGCCTGTGCTCCATGTGCCGGGGCGCCCGAGCCCTTCGCACCGCCGATGCCCCAGGAGCGCGATGCCCGACAGCCAGCCGCCCCCGCCTCGGCCGTCCTCGTCCTCACCCTCGGCCTCCCCGTCAGGCCGGCCGCCGGAGCCCGCCCCGCTCCTGCTGTGCGGCGCGCGTCTGACGGACGGCCGGACCGTGGACGTACGGCTCGACCGCGGCCGCATCGAGGCGGTCGGCACGGCGGGCAGCCTGGCGGCCGGATCGCCCCGCGGCGCCCGCGTGGATCTCAGCGGCTATCTCCTCCTCCCCGCGCCCGCCGAACCGCATCTGCACGCCGACACCGCCCTGTCCGCCGACACCGACGGCCCCGTCTCCCACGCCCCGCACGACATCCGGCGCCGGGCCACCGAGGCCGCGCTGCTGCACCTCGGGCACGGCACGACCGCGCTGCGCGCACACGTACGCGTGGGCGACGTACAGGGCCTCGGCGCGCTGGCCGCCGTCCTGGAGGCCGGGCGTTCGCTGCGCGGCCTCGCCGAGCTGACGACGGTGGCGATGCCCCGGGTGCTGACCGGGCCGGCCGGGGCGGAAGGGCTCGCGATCCTGCGGGACGCGGTGCGCATGGGCGCCTCGGTGGTGGGCGGCTGCCCGGATCTCGACCCCGACCCGACCGGCTACGCGGAGACCGTCCTGGCGCTCGCCTCCGAGTACGGCCGCCCCGTCGACCTGCACACCGACGCCGCCGACCCGGCCCGGCTCGCCCGCCTCGCCGCCATGGCCGGCGGTCTGCGCCCCGGCGTGTCCCTCGGCCCGTGCGCCGGCCTCTCCGCCCTCCCCGCCGAGGCCGCGGCCCGCACCGCCGACCAGCTCGCCGCGGCCGGCGTGACGGTGGTCTGCCTCCCGCAGGGCGGCTGCGGGGCCGTCGAACGCCGGGGCACCGCGCCCGTACGGCTGTTGCGCGCGGCCGGCGTCCGGGTGGCGGCCGGGAGCGGCGCCCTGCGCGACGTGTCGAACCCCGTCGGCCGCGGCGACCCCCTGGAGGCGGCCTACCGTCTCGCCTCCCGCCACGGTCTGCGCCCCGAGGACGCCTACGACGCGGTGAGCACGTCCGCGCGTGCCGCTCTCGGGCTGCCCGAGGTCCGCGTGGAGGCGGGCTTCCCGGCCGACCTGCTGGCGGTCCGCGGAGACCGGCTGGCGAGCGCGCTCTCCCTGGCGTACAGCCGGATCGTCATCCACGCGGGGCGCGTGGTGGCGCGCACCAGCGCGGTGCGGGAGTACTGCGCTTTGTCCGAGGGCCCGGCCTCGGAGTTGGGGCTGCCTCGGCAGGGCCGGGGCGAGCTGTCGTAGGAGAGCCGACGTCTTGTGCGATGTGGTGAGCCATGTCTTGCGCGATGCCTGAGAAGCGGGGCGTCGCACGGGCGTTCGCCCGTGGGGCGGCAGGGGTGGGTCGGGCGTACGGTCGAAAGCATGCGCATTGTCATTGCTGGAGGTCATGGTCAGATCGCGCTGCGGCTGGAGCGGGTGCTCACCGCGCGCGGACATGAGGTCGCGGGGATCATCCGCAAGGCGGAGCAGGGCGAGGACCTGCGGGCCGCGGGCGCCGAACCCGTCGTACTGGACCTGGAGTCGGCTTCGGTCGACGAGGTCGCGGAGCGGCTGCGGGGCGCGGACGCGGCCGTGTTCGCGGCGGGCGCGGGCCCGGGCAGCGGGACGGGACGCAAGGAGACCGTGGACAAGGGTGCGGCGGTGCTGTTCGCGGACGCGGCGGTGCGCGCGGGCGTACGGCGGTTCGTGATCGTGTCGTCCTACGGCGCGGACGCCGGGCACCAGGGCGACGAGGTCTTCGACGTCTACCTGCGCGCCAAGGGCGAGGCGGACGCGTACGTGCGGGGGCTGGACGCCCTCGACTGGACGGTCCTGCGCCCCGGTTCGCTGACGGACGAGCCGGGCAACGGGCTGGTCCGCCTGGAGGCGCGGACGGGCCACGGCTCGATCCCGCGCGACGACGTGGCGGCCGTGCTGGCGGAGTTGCTGGACACCCCGGCGACGGCCGGCCTGACGCTGGAGCTGATCGGCGGGTCGACGCCGGTGTCGGTGGCGGTGAAGTCGGTCGCGGGGAACTGACCGGGGCTCCCCGGGCTCCGGGCGTCAGAACAGCGGCAGCTGCCCGGGGACCTCGGGGACGACGTATCCGTCCAAGGAGGGCTGCGCCGCGCCGAGTTGTGCCGTCCGGCGCGAACCGGGGCAGGAGGTGAGCTGCCCGTTCCCCCGCGCGCCCGGCGGGTCGTGCCGGGCGAACCGTCCGGCGACGACGGCGATCTCGCGGCGGCACTCGGGGCAGGTTCTGCGACGGCTGGACATGCCGTCAGTGTGCCCCGGCGGGTGGGGCGGCATCCGGTCCGATCCGGTTGCCCGCGTCGCTCGTCGCGCGGAACCCGGCGCTCCTCCCTAGCATCCGTACATATGGCACATACCTTCGAGGAACTCGTGGAGAAGCAGCGCGCGGCCGACGAGGCCCACGCGAGGGTCCTGCACCTGCGGGACACCTACGGCGCGCCCACGGCGGCCGCTTGGTCGGAGATCCAGAGCGACACCTACGAGACCGCCTGGCGCGCCTGGCGTGACCTGGCCCGCGACGTGAGGTCCGCGATGACCGACTTCGCCAAGGAGGCGGGCAGACCGCGGACGGACGTGGAGGCGGAGGTGAGAAGGGCGGCGAAGTCCCCGGACCGGGCTGCCGCGGAGGAGTAGGGGCCGCGCACTCCTGTGGGGTGAGAGCTGGGGACGCCATCAACACATGACGAGGGGCCCGTGATCTGCTGTGACAGCAGATCACGGGCCCCTCGTTCCCGTGTGGCGGCGCCAGGATTCGAACCTGGGAAGGCGAAGCCGGCAGATTTACAGTCTGCTCCCTTTGGCCGCTCGGGCACACCGCCGGGGTTTGCTGCCGTTCGACCCGCTTTTCGGCGGTGCTCCCTGGCAACGACGTAAACGATACCTGATGCGGAGGGGTGCTTCGCCACCCGATTCCGCGCTGCCCGGGCCCGGCCGGGTGGCTAGGCTTGTCCGGATGCGGCCCGCGGCTTTCGGCGGGCTCGGCGGCAGCCCCACGGACGCCGACACGCACCCGATACGCACACCGATACAAGGAGCCACAGGACATGGCCGACTCCAGTTTCGACATCGTCTCGAAGGTCGAGCGGCAGGAGGTCGACAACGCCCTCAACCAGGCCGCCAAGGAGATCTCCCAGCGCTATGACTTCAAGGGCGTCGGCGCCTCGATCTCGTGGTCCGGAGACAAGATCCTGATGGAGGCGAACTCCGAGGACCGGGTGAATGCCGTCCTCGACGTCTTCCAGTCGAAGCTGATCAAGCGGGGGATCTCGCTGAAGGCGCTGGACGCGGGCGAGCCGCAGCTCTCCGGCAAGGAGTACAAGATCTTCGCGTCGATCGAGGAGGGCATCTCTCAGGAGAACGCGAAGAAGGTCGCCAAGCTCATCCGCGACGAGGGCCCCAAGGGCGTGAAGGCGCAGGTCCAGGGTGACGAGCTGCGCGTCAGCTCCAAGAGCCGCGACGACCTCCAGGCCGTCATCGCCCTTCTGAAGGGCCAGGACTTCGAGTTCGCCCTGCAGTTCGTGAACTACCGGTAGGAACGGCTTTGCTGACGGGCGGACGCCTCAGGGTGTCCGCCCGTCGGCGCGCCCGGCGTGTTCCCGGGGCCGCGCGCCGGCGGGAACGACGCTCAGGGGGCGAGACCTCTCAGTCGCGTGAGTGGCCGAACAGGATGCGGTAGGCGATGAGGAGCACCAGTGATCCGCCGATCGCCGCGGCCCAGGTGGCGCCGTCGTAGAAGTCCTTGCTGATCGGGTGGTCCAGCCAGCGGGCCGACATCCAGCCGCCGATGAACGCGCCGGCGATGCCGATGACGGTCGTGCCGATGAAACCGCCCGGGTCGCGGCCGGGCAGCAGAACCTTGGCGATGACGCCGGCCAGCAGCCCCAGAATGATCCAGCTGATGATGCTCATGCCCTGAACCTGCCCTTCCGCGCTGTGCGCTCACCGTCCGGGCGCTGTGATCTCGCTGCCGGACGGCGGCGTTCGCGGCTCGTGCCCCGTTTCGCGCCCTGTCGATGTGACGACGATCGGGCAGCACCCGCCGGTTCCCGGGACGGGTCGGTTCAGCGGGCGGCGAACGGCTGGTCCGTGCTGACGATCTCGCGGCCGAGCGGCAGCAGGGACACCGGGATCAGCTTGAAGTTGGCGATGCCGAACGGGATGCCGATGATCGTGACGCACAGGGCGATGCCGGTCGCGATGTGGGCGAGGGCGAGCCACCACCCGGCGAGGACCAGCCACAGCACGTTGCCCACGCAGGACGGGGCGCCGGCGTCGCGGCGCTCGATCGTGGTGTAGCCGAAGGGCCAGAGGGCGTAGACACCGATGCGGAACGCCGCCAGGCCGAAGGGGATTCCGATGATCGTGACGCACAGCAGCACGCCGGCCAGCAGGTAGCCGAGGAACAGCCAGAAGCCGCTGAGCACGAGCCATATGACGTTGAGGATGGTCTTCACTGTCGGTGACCTGCCATCTTCTCGAGGCGGGCGATGCGCTCCGCCATGGGCGGGTGCGTCGAGAACATCTTGGAGAGTCCCTGGCCCGGGCGGAACGGGTTGGCGATCATCATGTGGCTCGCGGTCTCGATGCGGGGCTCGGGGGGCAGCGGAAGCTGCTTGGTGCCGAGCTCGAGCTTGCGCAGTGCGCCGGCGAGGGCCAGGGGGTCGCCGGTGAGCTGTGCGCCGGAGGCGTCGGCCTCGTACTCGCGGGAGCGGCTGATGGCGAGCTGGATGATGCTGGCGGCGAGCGGGCCGAGCAGCATGATCAGGAGCATGCCGAAGATGCCGGGGCCGTCGTCGTCGCTGGAGCGGCCGATCGGGATGAAGTAGGCGAAGTTGACGAGGAACATGATCACGGAGGCGAGGGCGCCGGCGACCGAGGAGATGAGGATGTCCCGGTTGTAGACATGGCTCAGCTCATGGCCGATGACGCCGCGCAGCTCGCGTTCGTCGAGAAGGCGGAGGATGCCTTCCGTGCAGCACACGGCGGCGTTGCGCGGGTTGCGGCCGGTGGCGAAGGCGTTGGGCGCCTCGGTCGGGGAGATGTACAGCCGGGGCATGGGCTGACGGGCCTGGGTGGAGAGCTCGCGCACCATGCGGTAGAGGGCCGGGGCCTCGAACTCGCTGACCGGCCGGGCGCGCATCGCGCGCAGTGCCAGCTTGTCGCTGTTCCAGTACGCGTACGCGTTGGTGCCGAGCGCGACGAGGACCGCCACGACGAGCCCCGCCCGCCCGAAGAAGCTGCCGATGACGATGATGAGTGCCGACAGTCCCCCGAGGAGTACTGCGGTCCTTAGCCCGTTGTGCCGGCGGTGCACGGTACGCCCTCCAAGTCGTGCGGCAGGGGACCCCTGAACGTGTTGCCCGCTCTTGCCGTCTGATGTGCGAGGCCCTGGTTCGTGGTGCCACGTCCAGTGGAACCTCCCGTTTTGGTCAACGCCAGACGGGGGGCTCGGGTTCCCTTGTGCGACCGGCGGCCGGGGTGGGCCGTCCGGGTGAGGGCCGGTGAGGGCCTGTGACAGGGCCGGCGGGCACTCAGAAGAGGGCTGTGCCGGCGAAGCGCAGGACCAGTTGGGGTGCTCCGGAGAGGACGACGCCGAGGACGGCGGTGAGGGCGAGCGCGGCGGTGAGGGGCGCGGGGACCCGGTGCCGTACGGGTTCTCCCTCTGGGGCGCGGAACAGCAGGGCCGTCCACTGGAGGTAGTAGTACAGGGCGATGACCACGTTGACGGCCATGACGACCGCCAGCCAGCCCAGGCCCGCGTCGACGGCTGCGGAGAACACGGTGACCTTCGCGAAGAGGCCGATGATCCCCGGCGGCAGGCCTGCCAGGCAGAGCAGGAAGAAGGCCAGGAGGAGCGCGGAGAGCGGGTTCTCCGCGTGGAGGCCGCGGTAGTCGGCGAGGCGGTTCTGCGGGCGGGTGCGGCCGACCAGGGCGGCCACGGCGAAGGCGCCGAGGTTCACGGCTGCGTACGTCAGGGCGTAGGCGACGGTGGAGCCGATGGAGCGCTGTGGGTCGTCGGAGTACGCGGCGGCGGCGATCGGGACGAGGAGGTAACCGGCCTGGCCGACGGAGGACCAGGCGAGCAGGCGTACGGCGCTGTACGCGCGCGTGGCCTGCTGGCGCAGAGCGCCGACGTTGCCGGCGGTCATGGTGAGGGCGGCCAGCGCGGCCAGCGCGGGGCCCCACACGTCGGCGTACGAGGGGAAGGCGACGACGGTGACGAGGATGAGGCCGGAGAAGCCGACCGCCTTGCCGACGACGGAGAGGTAGGCCGCGACGGGCAGGGGGGCGCCGACGTAGGTGTCGGGGACCCAGAAGTGGAAGGGGACGGCGGCCGTCTTGAAGGCGAAGCCGACGAGGGTGAGGACGACTCCGGCCTGGGCGAGGGTGTGGAACTGTCCGTCGACGTCCTGGATGCGCTCGGCCACCCGGGTGAGGTGCAGGGTGCCGGTGGTGGCGTAGACGAAGCTGATGCCGAGGAGGCTGACGGCGGTCGCGGTGACGGACGACAGGAAGAACTTCAGGGCTGCTTCGGAGGACCTGCGGTCGCCGTGGCGGATCCCGACGAGGGCGAACGCGGGCAGGGAGGCGACCTCCAGTGCGACGACGAGTGTGGCGAGGTCGCGGGAGGCGGGCAGGAGGGCGGCGCCGGCGGCGGAGGACAGCAGCAGGAACCAGAACTCGCCCTCGGGGAGCCGTCCGCGCGCGTCCTTCAGGGCGGTGACCGACAACAGGGCGGCCAGCAGCGCTCCCCCGAGCACCAGGAACTGGATGACGAGGGTGAAGTGGTCGGCCGTGTAGCTGCACACGCGTGTGTCACTCGTGAGGCAGAAGGTGGAGCGATCGCCGTCCAGGAGGGGCAGCAGGAGGGCGGTGGAGGCGGCGAGGCCGGCGACGGACAGCCATCCGAGGAGTGCCTTGCGGTGGCCGTCGAGGAACAGGTCGGCGACGAGGACGACGAGGGCGACGACCGCCGCGAGGGTGGGCGGGGCGATCGCGAGCCAGTCGACGGACTGCACGAGGGACGGTGCGGCCGGGGAGCTCATCGGGTGCCTCCTGCGAGGAGCTGCTGCACGGCCGGGTCGGTGAGGCCGAGGAGTGCCTTGGGCCACAGGCCTGCGACGACGGTGAGGACGACGAGCGGGGTCCAGGCCGCGAACTCGTACGCGCGGACGTCGGCGAGTCGCGGCGCGTCCTGCGGGATCACGCCCATGCAGACGCGGCGGACGACGACGAGGAGGTAGGCGGCGGTCAGCAGAGTGCCGAACGCGGCGATCGCCGTGAAGGTGAGGAAGGCGGGACGGCTGAGTCCGGCGGCGGGATCGAACGCGCCGAACATGGCCAGCATCTCGCCCCAGAACCCGGCGAGGCCGGGCAGGCCGAGCGAGGCGACCGCGGCGAAGGCGAGCAGGCCGCCGAGGCGCGGGGCCTTGCCGTAGAGCGCGGCGCCGGTCTGCTGAGCGAGGGTGTCGAGGTCGGTGGTGCCGGTGCGGTCCTTGAGAGCTCCGACCAGGAAGAAGAGCAGGCCGGTGATGAGGCCGTGGGCGACGTTGGCGAACAGGGCGCCGTTCACTCCGGTCGGGGTGGTGGAGGCGATGCCGAGGAGGACGAAACCCATGTGGCCGACGGAGGAGTAGGCGACGAGGCGCTTGAGGTCGCCCTTGGCGCCCCGCTTGGCGAGGGCGAGGCAGGCCAGGGAGCCGTAGACGATGCCGACGACGGCGAAGGCGGCGAGGTAGGGCGCGAAGGTGTGGAAGCCGTCGGGCGTGACCGGGAGGAGGATCCGGACGAAACCGTACGTGCCCATCTTCAGCAGCACGCCGGCGAGGAGGACCGAGCCGACGGTCGGGGCGGCGGTGTGGGCGTCGGGCAGCCAGCTGTGCAGAGGCCACATCGGGGTCTTCACCGCGAGCCCGATCCCGACCGCGAGAACGGCGATGACCTGCACGGACGCGCTCAGCGACCGGCCGTTGTCAGTGGCGAGTGCCATCATGTCGAACGTGCCCGCTGTGACGCCGATCACGAGCAGGCCGAGCAGCATGACCACGGATCCGAGCAGCGTGTACAGGATGAACTTGGAGGCCGCCCGGGTCCGGCCCTCGCCGCCCCAGCGGGCGATGAGGAAGTACATCGGGATCAGCACGGTCTCGAAGGCGAGGAAGAAAAGGATCAGGTCGAGGGCGGCGAAGGTGGCGAGGGTGCCGGCCTCCAGGACGAGCAGGAGAGCGACGAAGGCCTTGGGGCTCGGGCCCTCGGGCGGGTTGAAGTAGGAGTAGAGCGCGCAGAGGAAGGTCAGCAGCGCGGTCAGGACCAGGAGGGGGAGGGAGATGCCGTCGATGCCGAGGTGGATGCGCACGTCGAGTGCGGGGATCCAGCTGATGTCGGTCGTGGCCTGCATCTTCGAGGGGTGGTCATGGTCGAAGCCGACCGCGAGGGCGATGGCGGCGACGAGGATCGCGCCGGTCACGGTGACGCCGTGCCGCAGGACGGCCTGCTCGGGTGACGTCCCCTTCAGTCCGGGCGGGGCGGGCAGGAGAGCGGCGGCCGCGCCGAGGAGCGGGCCGGCCACGATCAACGCCAGAAGCAACTGCATCACGGACTCGTTGATATCGATCACTCCTGCTCACGCTCCCGTCGCGACGAGGACGGCGGCGACCACCAGGACGACGGCGCCGGCGAGCAGCGCGCTCACATAGGTCTGGACGTTGCCGGTCTGGGCACGCCGTACGGCGGCGCCGAGCCAGCGGGGCAAGGTGCCCGCTCCGCTGACGTACGTGTCGACGACCTCGCGGTCGAGGAACCGGACGAGGCTCGCTCCGGCCTGCACCGGGCGCACGAACAGGGCCCGGTACACGGCGTCGAGGTGGAAGCCGGCGGCGGCGTGGCGGTGCAGCGGTCCGAGCAGGAGCCGGCCGGGGTCGGCCGGGTCGGGTGCGGCGGCCACGTCACCGTAGGCGGGCGTGTGCGTCGCGATGGCCTCGGCCTCCACGGCTGCGGCGTCGCGCTCGGGGTGGGCGGCGACCGCGCCGATCGGAACGCGTGCGGCTTGCGCGGTGGTGTGCCGCCAGGCCGCGCCGACGACGAGGACACCGGCCAGCGCCAGGCCCGTGCCGAGGACGGATGTGGTGAGGGTCGGGGCCAGGTCGCCGCCGTCGAACCAGTCGGGCAGCGTGCGGTAGGCGAGCCCGCCGACGGCGAGGGAGGGGGCGGCGAGCACCCACAGCACCGCGGTCATCGGCAGGGGCTCGCGGCCGTGGTCGGGGGCTTCGGCGCCCCGGCCGTTGAAGGCCAGCAGCCACAGGCGGGCCGCGTAGGCGGCGGTGAGGAGGGCGGTGAGCAGTCCGGTGACGAGGACGATCCAGCCCGCGGCGGCGGGGGCGTACTCGCTGTGGCCGGTGGAGGCGTGTTCGGCGGCGCCGAGGACGGACTCCTTGGAGAAGAAGCCGCTGAACGGCGGGATCGCGGCGAGCGCGAGGAGCGCCACGGTCATCGTCCAGAACGCGTCGGGGACGCGGTCGCGCAGGTGGCTCATGCGGGACATGGCGGCCAGGGAGTTGGTGCCGGCGGCGTGGATGATCACACCGGCGGCGAGGAACAGCAGCGCCTTGAAGGCGCCGTGCGACAGGAGGTGGAAGACGGCGGCGCCGCGGTCGCCGACGGCGAGGGCGCCGGTCATGTAACCGAGCTGGCCGATCGTCGAGTAGGCGAGGACGCGCTTGATGTCGTCCTGGGCGAGCGCGGCGACACCGGAGCCGGCCATGGTGACGGCGGCCATGACGGCCAGGACGAGCATCGCGGCCTGGGATGCCTCGAAGACCGGGAGGAGGCGGGCGACGAAGTAGACGCCGGCGGCGACCATCGTCGCCGCGTGGATCAGCGCGGAGACGGGTGTCGGGCCCGCCATCGCGTCGGGGAGCCAGGTGTGCAGCGGGAACTGCGCCGACTTGCCGGCCACGCCCGCCAGGAGGAGCAGGGCGATGAGGGTCGGGTGGTCGAGTCCGTCGTGGGCGACGGCGCTGAGGACCTTGGTGATGCGGAAGGAACCGGCGTCGGTGGCCAGGGCGAACAGGCCGAGGAGGAAGGGGACGTCGCCGAGCTTGGTGACGAGGAAGGCCTTGATGGAGGCGGCCCGGGCCTCCGGGGTCTCCCAGTAGTGGCCGACCAGAAAGTAGGAGCAGATGCCCATGACTTCCCAGCCGACCAGCAGCACGATCAGGTCGCCGGAGTAGACGACCAGGAACATCGCGGAGGTGAACAGGGAGACGAGCGCGGCGTAGGACGCGTAGCGCGGGTCCTCGCGCAGGTATGCGGTCGAGTAGATCTGCACGCAGCCGGCGACCAGGCCGACCAGGACGGCGACGAGCGCGGCGAAGCCGTCGATGTACAGCGCCAGTTCGATCGGGACCGAACCGGTGGGGGTGAGCTCGGTGGCCGCGTCGACGGCCGCGTCCCCGCCCTGGCGTAGGGCGACGACGGCGGCCAGGACGAGGGAGGCGAGGGTCGGCAGAACCGCGAGCGGGCGGACGAATCCGGGGGCGGTGCGGCCGAGGAGCAGTCCGGCCACCGCGCCGAGGAACGGCAGGAGCGGGACGAGGACGGCGAGGGTGGTGGTGGTCACGCGGTGGCCTCGGACTTCCCGGCCCGGCCGGCCTGTTCGGCCGCGCGGGCGCCGCTGTGGGGGTCGCCGGGGCCCTCAAGGCCGTCGGCGTCCAGGACTTCGTGGCCCTCTGCGGTGTCGCGGAGCTTGTCGATGTCCGCGGTGCCGCGGTTGCGGTGGACGGCGAGGACGATGGCCAGGCCGATGCCGATCTCGGCGGCGGCGAGGGCGATGGTGAACAGGGTGAGGGCCTGGCCGGAGTGCAGGGTCTCCTCGGCGGTCCTGCTGAGCCAGACGTCGAAGGCGACGAGGTTGAGGTTGACGGCGTTGAGCATCAGCTCGACCGACATCAGCACCAGGATCGCGTTGCGGCGGGCGAGCACGCCGTACAGGCCCGTGCAGAAGAGGAGGGCGGCGAGGACGGCGGGATAGGCGAGGTGCATCAGCGGGCGCCGCCTTCCGGCTCGGCCGGCGAAGTCCCGGAACTTTCTGTGACGGTCCGGGAACTCTCGGTGACAGGCCGGGAGTTCACAGGGGGAGAGCTCGACTCGGCCTTCGCCTTGCGGGACAGGACGATCGCGCCGACCAGTGCGGCGAGGAGGAGGACGGAGAGGGCCTCGAAGGGAAGGACCCAGTGCTGGAAGAGGCTCGCGCCGGTGACCTCGGTGGATCCGGCGGCCGGGCCGTCGAGGTCGATCCAGGTGGCGCGGAAGGCGTCGACGACCACCCAGACCAGGGCGGCCGCGGCGGCGACGGCGACCGTGAGGGCGGCCCAGCGGTTGCCGGAGTCGGCGTCCGGTGAGCGGCCGATGGGGGCCCTGGTGAGCATCAGACCGAACAGGAGGAGGACGACGACGGAACCGACGTAGATGAGGACCTGCATCCAGGCGATGAACTCGGCGGTGAGGAGGAGGTATTCGACGGCGAGGCCGCCGAGGGCGACCACCAGCCACAGGGCGGCGTGGACCAGTTGACGGGTGGTGACGGTGACGAGGGCGGCGCCGAAGGTGACCAGACCGACGAGGAGGAAGGCGATCTCGACACCGGTCGGAGAGAGGAAGCCCTGCGGGGCCTGAGCGAGGGTCATGCCTCTCCCTCCGGGGGCTTGGTCGGTTCGGCTTGCGCTTCCTGGGCGGCTGCCAGCTTCTCGGCGGTCTTGCGGGCGGCGGCGATCTCCTTCGGCTCCTCCGCGCCGGGGTCGAGGGCGGGCGGGGCCGGGACCGTCCACATCCACTCGCGGAGCTTGTCCCGCTCGTGGGTGAGGTCGCGGATGTCGGTCTCGGCGTACTCGAACGCCGGGGACCAGAACAGGGCGTCGAAAGGACACACCTCGATGCAGATACCGCAGTACATGCACAGGGAGAAGTCGATGGCGAAACGGTCGAGGACGTTGCGGCTGCGTTCGCGGCCGCCGGGGGCCGCCGCCGGGACCGTCTCCTTGTGGGAGTCGATGTAGATGCACCAGTCGGGGCACTCGCGGGCGCACAGCATGCAGACCGTGCAGTTCTCCTCGAACAGGCCGATCACTCCGCGGGTGCGGGGCGGGAGGTCGGGCTGGGTGTCCGGGTACTGCTCGGTGACGGTCTTCCGCGTCATCGTGCGGAGGGTGACGGCAAGGCCCTTGGCGAGGCCGCTTCCGGGGATGGGGGCCATGGTTACCGGATCACCACCTTGACGACGCCGGTGAGAGCGATCTGAGCGAGAGAGAGGGGGACGAGGAGGGTCCAGGAGAGCTTCTGGAGCTGGTCCTCGCGCAGCCGTGGATAGGTGACGCGAAGCCAGATGACGACGAAGGCGAGGAGGGCGGTCTTCAGCAGGGTCCAGACCCAGCCGAGGCCGTCGGCGCCCCAGGGGCCGTGCCAGCCGCCCAGGAAGAGGACGGTGGTCAGGCCGCACAGAACGACGATGCCGGCGTACTCGGCGAGGAGGAACAGAGCGAAACGGAGGCCGGTGTACTCGGTGTACGCGCCGAAGATGATCTCGGAGTCGGCGACGGGCATGTCGAAGGGAGGCCGTTGGAGTTCGGCGAGGCCGGCGACGAAGAAGACGATCGCGCCGACGATCTGCCAGGGCAGCCACCACCACTCGAAGGCGTCGACGATGCCGGGGATCGAGACCGTCCCGGCGGCCATCGCGACGGAGGCGGCGGTGAGGAGCATGGGGAGTTCGTAGGCGAGGAGCTGGGCGGCGGTGCGCAGCCCGCCGAGGAGCGAGAACTTGTTGGCGGAGGCCCAGCCGGCCATGAGTGAGCCGAGGACGCCCACGCCCATCACCGCGAGGACGAAGAACACGCCGGCGTCGACGACCTCGCCGACCGCGCCCTCGCCCGGGCCGATGGGGATGGCGAGCAGGACGAGGAGGTACGGCAGGAGCGCCACGGCGGGGGCGAGCTGGAAGACACGGCGGTCCGCGCCCGCGGGGACGACGTCCTCCTTCTGCGCGAACTTCACGCCGTCCGCGATGAGCTGGGCCCAACCGTGGAAGCCGCCGGCGTACATGGGGCCGAGGCGGCCCTGCATATGGGCCATGACCTTGTGCTCGGTCTGACCCACGATCAGGGGGAAGGTGAGGAAGACGACGAAGACGATCAGGAGTCGCAGGGCGACGTCTGGAGCGTCGTTCACTGCGGGCCTCCTCGGGGGGTGTCGTGAGTGCCGTCCGCTGGAGGGGCGGCGGGAGTTCCGTCTTCGGGGGTTCCGTCTTCGGGCGGGGCGGGAGGGCCTTCGTCCCGTGGGTCGTCGCCGGACGACTCCGGGCGGTCCGGGGCCGTCCGCTCGCCTTGGGGCTCGGAGTCGTCGAAGGCGGGACGGGCGTGGTGCCACGGAGCGTCGGAGCTGCGGGGAGGCCGGGGGCGGCGGGTGACCGCGCCGGGGGCGGGTCCCTCCGAGGGGGCCTCGGCAGCGGCGGCTTCGTTCGTAGCGGTCTCGCCGGGAGGGGGCGTTTCCGAGGCGGGCACGTCCGGGGTGGCGGCTCGCTGACTGGCCGATCCCTGAGAGGCGCTGCGTGCGCGACGGGGACCCCGCGACGGTCGGGAGGCCTCTGGTTCGGGCGCGGCCGGCCGGTCGGCGCCGCCGGTCTCGCGGGTGCCGCCAGGTCGGTCGGCTCCGGCAGCTCCGGCAGCTCCTTCGGCTCCGACAGCTTCGGCGGCGGTGGTGCGCGACTCGGCCGAGGGCTCGGCGACGGCGTCCCGCGGGTCGGCAGCCGACTCGGGAGCGGTCTGTGGCTCGGGGGCCGCGTCGGGCGTGGCTCGTGCCGCGGTCACCGCCTCCCCCGCGGTCGTGGTCTCCGGTCGGTTCGCCGGGTCCCGGGGGGCGCGCCGCTCTGTGGCCGCCTCCTGCTGGGGCGGTGCCTCCTCAGCGGGTGCCGGTGTCGGCGGGGTGGTGGTCTGGCTGGCTGAGCCTGCGGATGCTGAGCGCATGCGCCGTGGGGGGCGCTCGCCGGCCGGTCCGGTGGGGCGCGCCGGGCGTTCGCCTGCGGCGCGGGAGGTTGCCGCGCCGCGGGCCGGGCGGGCGGGGGCTGGGGGGAGTTGGCCCTTGAGGGGGCCCCAGTCATTGGGGTCGGGGACGCCGGGGGGAAGCATCTGGCGGCGCTTGGGGCCGCCGTGTTCGGACTCGCCGGGTTCCTTGGCGCCGGGCCAGGCCTTGGCGACGCGGGCGGCGAGGACGAAGTCCTTGCGGAGCGGGTGGCCTTCGAAGTTCTCCGGGAGCAGGAGGTGATCCAGGCCGGGGTGGCCGGTGAAGCGGACGCCGAACATCTCGTGCGTCTCGCGTTCGTGCCAGGCGGCACCCGCGTAGACGTCGACGGCGGAGGGGAGCGCCGGGGCGTCGTGCGGGACCGTGGTGCGTACGAGGAGGCGGCGGACCGGGGACAGGGCGACGAGGTGGGCGCAGACACGGAAGCCGGTGCCGGGTTCGTCGACGGCGCTGAGCCAGTCGAAGTAGGTGCAGCCGAGGCGGTCGCGGGCGGTCTCCAGGGCGGTGATCCAGGAGGCCGGGGGGACGTCGACGGTGAGGAGGTCGTAGGACTCCTCGGCTGTGGCGTCGGCGCCGAACACTTCCTCGGCGGGGGCGGGCAGCCAGCCGGGGGCGGTCATCGGGTGTCCCCCTCCGCGGCGGGCGGCATGACGAGCCCGCTCTGCAGCGCGGCCGTCGACGGGCGGGGGGTGTCGGAGGCGTACCGCTCCCCCAGCGACTCCCGGGCGATCTTCTCCTGGAGTTTGAGGATCCCCTGGAGCAGCGCCTCGGGGCGGGGCGGGCAGCCGGGGACGTAGACGTCCACGGGGATGATCTGGTCGACGCCCTTGGTGACGGAGTAGGAGTCCCAGTAGGGGCCGCCGCAGTTGCTGCAGGCGCCGAAGGAGATGACGTACTTGGGTTCCGGCATCTGCTCGTAGAGGCGCTTGACGGCGGGGGCCATCTTGTCCGTGACCGTGCCGGAGACGACCATCAGGTCGGCCTGGCGCGGGCCGGGCGCGAAGGGGATCACGCCGAGGCGGATGAAGTCGTGGCGGGCCATCGACGCGGCGATGAACTCGATCGCACAGCAGGCGAGGCCGAAGTTGAACACCCAGAGGGAGTAGCGGCGGCCCCAGTTCAGGACGACCTTCATCGGCTCGGGTGCGAGGCGGGCGAGCGCGCCCAGCCGCTTCGGCTCGGGGAGGAGTACGGGCTCCGAGGGGGTCACGTCCATGCCAGGACGCCCTTCTTGTATGCGTACAGCAGGCCGACGGCGAGGAAGCCGAGGAAGATGAACATCTCCACGAGCGTGGTGGCGCCGTAGCCGGGCGCGGCGAAGACCGTCGCCCAGGGGAAGAGGAAGATCGAGTCGACGGCGAAGACGACGTAGAGGAAGGCGTAGACGTAGTAGCGGACCTGGGTGTGGGCCCAGCCCTCGCCGACGGGGTCGACGCCGCACTCGTACGTCAGGAGTTTCTCGGGGGTGGGGACCACCGGGCGCAGCAGGCGGCCGGCGCCGAAGGCGACGGCGACGAACAGCACGCCGACAGCGGCGAGCAGTCCGACTACCGCGTAGGAGTCGAAGTAGTCCGACGCGACCACGACCGTCGAACCCGTCAGCGTTTCGTGCGACGTCTGCGGCACCGTCCGTCCCTCGCTCCCCGACCTCGGCCTGTTCGACGATCTGTACGCACGGGAGTCTAGGGCCTGATAAAGGCACAGTAAGCAGCCCGTCTCGCCCGGGGCAAAGGGGGTGGGGTTTTCCCCCCGGGGGCCCGGGCGGTGAACTCCATGGCGCGGCGGCGTCCCGCGCGGCACGCTGAGCCGTATGACCGTATCCAAGCCCGCCCCCGCGGCGGCGTACAGACCTGCCGTGGCCGTGCCGGTGACCGGCCGGCCCGCTCGGCCCTCCTCCCGGAGGGCGGGTGAGAGCGAGGACCGTCTGCCGCCGCCCCGTTTCGCCTATGACGCGCAGACCTGGAAGGAGATCGCGCATCTCCTGGCGAACCTGCCCATGTCGATCGTGGGGTTCGGCTACGGGTTCACCGCGCTGCTGGTCGGCGCCGTGCTGGCGCTGACGGCGGTGGGGCTGCCGGTCCTCGCGCTCGGCCTGCTGGGCGCGCGGCTGATCGGCCGGTTCGAGCGGGGCCGGGCGCGGATGCTGCTGGGGCTGCGGATCGACGAGCCGAGCCCGCTGCCGCTGCGGCGGTCGGGCAACCCGCTCCAGGGGATGTGGCTGGCGCTGAAGGATCCGGTGGCCTGGCGGACGCTGCTGTACGACGTGATCCGGCTGCCGTGGGGCATCGCCACGTTCACGGTCGTCTTCACGTCGCTGTTCGTGGCGTGGCCGGTGCTGCCGTTCGTGGCGCGGGGGCTGACCAACGTGGACCGGATGCTGGTGCGGGCGCTGCTGTCGCCGTCGGACGGGCTGGAGCGGCGGATCGCCGAACTGGAGTCCGACCGGGGGGTCGTGGTGGACACGGCGGCCGCCGATCTGCGGCGCATCGAGCGGGATCTGCACGACGGCGCGCAGGCGCGGCTCGTCAATCTGGCGATGGGGCTGGGCCTGGCGAAGGAGAAGCTGCTGGAGGATCCCGACGCGGCTACGGCGATGGTCGAGGAGGCGCACGGTGAGGTGAAGCTCGCGCTTCAGGAGCTGCGTGATCTGGCGCGGGGCATTCACCCCGCGGTGCTGACGGACCGGGGGCTGGACGCGGCGCTGTCGGCGGTGGCCTCGCGGTGCACGGTGCCGGTGCGGGTGACGGCCGAGCTGACGTCCCGGCCGGCGCAGGCCATCGAGGGGATCGCCTACTTCACCGTCTCCGAGCTGCTGCAGAACGTCAGCAAGCACAGCGGGGCGCGGTCGGCGTGGGTGGACGTGTGGCGGTCTGAGGACCGGCTGCTCGTCCAGGTGCGGGACGACGGCCGCGGCGGCGCCCGGCTCGACGGGGGCACGGGGATGCGGGGGCTGGCGGAGCGGCTGGGGGCCGTGGACGGTCTGTTCGTCGTGGACTCGCCGCCGGGCGGGCCGACGACGGTGACGGCGGAGCTGCCCTGGCGGGACCGGTAGGGGGTGCGCGGCCTTGCCGCCGGCCGTGGACGCGGGGTGGGGAAAACCCCCCGTTCAAGAGGCCGACGGACTCCATGGCCGGCTGCGTCGCCGCCCGGGAGGGTGGAGGCGGTGGACGAGACCCGCGGACGGGAAGAGAAGGACGGACGACGCCGATGGCCACACAGTTCGGGGACTACGGGGCGTACGGGAAGCACGGGGCGTACGGGGACTCGGGGTTCGGATCCGGGGGGCGGTGGCGTCGGGTGCCGTCGGTGCTGCGGGCGCCGGTGGAGGCGCGGCTCTGGCGGGAGTTCGCCTTCGTCCTGCTGAGCCTGCCGATCAGCATCGTCCTGTTCACGTACGCGGTGGTGACGCTGTCGCTGGGCGCGGGGCTGCTGGTGACGTTCCTCGGTGTTCCGGTGCTGGCGGCGGGGCTGGCCGGGTGCCGGGGGTTCGGGATGCTGGAGCGGGCGCGGGCGCGTGCGCTGCTCGGCCTGGAGGTTCCGGCGCCCGAGCCGCTGCGGCCGCGCGGGCGGGGCGCGATGGCCTGGATGGGCGCCGCGCTGAAGAGCGGCGCCTCCTGGCGGCACGCGCTCTACTCGGTGGTGCACCTGCCCTGGGCGGTGTTCTCCTTCTCCGTGTCGGTGGCCTTCTGGACGTACGGCTGGGCGCTGCTGACGTATCCGCTGTGGTTCTGGGTCTTCCCGCTGTACGGCGGGCAGGGCGGGCTCCAGCTGTACGGCGACGAGCAGCACCGGATCTATCTCGACAACCCGTTCGAGATCGCGGTGACGGCGCTGGTGGGGCTGTTGTTCAC
Organism: Streptomyces sp. NPDC088254; assembly: GCF_044740925.1. Classification (NCBI taxonomy): domain Bacteria; kingdom Bacillati; phylum Actinomycetota; class Actinomycetes; order Kitasatosporales; family Streptomycetaceae; genus Streptomyces; species Streptomyces sp. NPDC088254. The sequence continues at coordinate 295,603 of NZ_JBIURQ010000010.1, forward strand.
GCTGGCCGCGCCGTGGATCGTGCGGGCGCTGACCATGGTGGACCGGGTGTTGGTGCGCGGGCTGCTGGGGCGGTCGCGGCTGGTCTCGCGGGTGGTGGAGCTGGAGTCCGACCGGGGGGTCGTGGTGGACACCGCCGCCGCCGATCTGCGGCGCATCGAGCGGGATCTGCACGACGGTGCGCAGGCGCGGCTGGTGGCGCTGGCGATGGATCTGGGGCTGGCGAAGGAGAAGCTGCGTGAGGATCCGCGGGCTGCGGCGCGGATGGTGGACGAGGCGCACGGCGAGGTGAAGACGGCGCTGCGGGAGCTGCGGGACCTGGCCCGGGGGATCCATCCGGCGGTGCTGACGGACCGGGGGCTGGACGCGGCGCTGTCGGCGGTGGCCTCGCGGTGCACGGTGCCGGTGCGGGTGGAGGTGGATCTGGACGCGCGGCCCGCTGCGGCGATCGAGGGGATCGCGTACTTCACGGTGTCGGAGCTGCTGCAGAACGTCGCCAAGCACAGTGGGGCAAGGGCGGCGTCGGTGGACGTGTGGCGGGTGGAGGACCGGCTGATGTTGCAGGTCGCCGATGACGGGGTGGGCGGGGCGGACGCCGCCGGCGGATCCGGGCTCGCGGGGTTGGCGGGACGGCTGGACGCGGTGGACGGCTTCCTGTTGGTGGATTCACCCGCGGGCGGGCCCACCCGGATCACCGCGGAGTTGCCCTGGCGGGCTCAGTCCGCGGGCAACCCGCACGGCTTCGCGGGCAGCTGACTCACCCGCACGGCCGAAACCGCTCAACAACCTCTCGCCGTCCGCGCACGCCGCGACCGTTTGCTGGAATGCTGGACGCGTTCAACCATACGGGTGGGACACGGACGTGCGCTGGGGGGCCGGGATCGTGGTGGACAGGGTGCGGGTGGTCATCGCCGAGGACTCCGTGCTGTTGCGGGAGGGGCTGACGCGGCTGCTGACCGACCGCGGGCACGAGGTCGTCGCGGGGGTCGGGGACGGCGAGGCGCTGGTGAAGACCATCACCGAGCTGGACGCGGAGGGTGAACTGCCCGACGTGGTGGTGGCGGACGTGCGGATGCCGCCGACGCACACCGACGAGGGCGTGCGGGCCGCCGTACGGCTGCGGAAGGCTCATCCGGGGCTCGGGGTGCTGGTGCTGTCGCAGTACGTGGAGGAGAGGTACGCCACCGAACTGTTGGCCGGATCCAGCCATGGTGTCGGCTATCTGCTCAAGGACCGGGTGGCCGAGGTACGGGAGTTCGTGGACGCGGTGGTGCGGGTGGCCGAGGGGGGCACGGCACTCGACCCCGAGGTGGTCGCCCAGCTGCTCGGACGCAGCCGGAAGCAGGACGTGCTGGCCGTGCTCACCCCGCGGGAGCGGGAGGTGCTGGGGCTGATGGCCGAGGGGCGGACGAACTCGGCGGTGGCCCGGCGGCTGGTGGTCAGCGACGGCGCGGTGGAGAAGCACGTCAGCAACATCTTCCTGAAACTGGGGCTGTCGCCCAGCGACGGGGACCATCGGCGCGTACTCGCCGTGCTCACCTATCTCAATTCGTGACAGCCGGGAGAACTCGGGAAATCATGGCAAGTCGGGGCGCCCGGCCGTCTCACGGCGATGTCCGTCATGTGAAAGGCCGAGGGAGGCGACCCCTGCCGACGTAGGGTTGATCCAGGGAGGGCCTTCGGGAAGGCCCGTCCCGGGACAGCCACCCTCGAGGGAGGTCCAGTCAGTGACCAGTCAGGTCAGCAGCCCAGCGGAGCACACCGACGGATCCGTGGTGGGAGAGCAGCGCAAACCGGACGGGGCGAAGGACGTCCGCCGTCTCGACCGGGTGATCATCAGGTTCGCGGGCGACTCCGGTGACGGCATGCAGCTCACCGGCGACCGCTTCACCTCGGAGACGGCGTCGTTCGGCAACGACCTGTCGACGCTGCCGAACTTCCCCGCCGAGATCCGCGCGCCCGCAGGCACCCTTCCTGGCGTGTCCTCGTTCCAGCTGCACTTCGCCGACCACGACATCCTCACCCCGGGTGACGCGCCCAATGTGCTGGTCGCCATGAACCCGGCCGCGCTGAGAGCCAACATCGGCGATGTGCCGAGGGGCGCGGAGATCATCGTCAACACGGACGAGTTCACCAAGCGGGCGATGCAGAAGGTGGGGTACGCGGCTTCGCCGCTGGAGGATGGCTCCCTCGACGGTTACCAGCTCCACCCGGTCCCGCTGACCACTCTGACCGTCGAGGCTCTCAAGGACTTCGACCTCACCCGTAAGGAGGCCGAGCGCAGCAAGAACATGTTCGCGCTCGGCCTCCTGTCGTGGATGTACCACCGGCCGACGGAGGGGACCGAGCGGTTCCTGAGGTCGAAGTTCGCGAAGAAGCCCGACATCGCGGCGGCCAACATCGCCGCGTTCCGCGCCGGCTGGAACTTCGGGGAGACCACCGAGGACTTCGCCGTCAGCTACGAGGTGGCTCCGGCTGCCAGGGCGTTCCCGGTGGGCACGTACCGCAACATCTCGGGGAACCTGGCGCTGGCGTACGGGCTGATCGCCGCCTCCCGCCAGGCCGATCTGCCGCTGTTCCTCGGCTCGTACCCGATCACCCCGGCCTCGGACATCCTGCACGAGCTGAGCCGGCACAAGAACTTCGGCGTGCGGACCTTCCAGGCCGAGGACGAGATCGCCGGCATCGGGGCGGCGCTGGGCGCGGCCTTCGGCGGTTCGCTGGCGGTGACGACCACCTCGGGTCCGGGTGTGGCGCTCAAGAGCGAGACCATCGGGCTGGCCGTGTCGCTGGAGCTGCCGCTGCTGGTCGTCGACATCCAGCGGGGCGGCCCGTCCACCGGGCTGCCGACCAAGACGGAGCAGGCCGATCTGCTCCAGGCGATGTTCGGGCGCAACGGCGAGGCGCCGGTGCCGATCGTGGCCCCGAGCACCCCGGCCGACTGCTTCGACGCCGCCCTGGAGGCCGCCCGCATCGCCCTGGTCTACCGCACGCCGGTGATGCTGCTGTCCGACGGCTATCTCGCCAACGGCTCCGAGCCCTGGCGGATCCCGGAGCTGGAGGAGTTGCCCGACCTGAGCGTGCAGTTCGCGCAGGGCCCGAACCACACCCTGGCGGACGGCACGGACGTCTTCTGGCCGTACAAGCGGGACCCGCAGACCCTCGCCCGGCCGTGGGCGGTGCCGGGGACGCCGGGTCTGGAGCACCGCATCGGCGGCATCGAGAAGGAGGACGGGACGGGGAACATCTCCTACGCCCCGGCCAACCACGATCTGATGGTCCGCACCCGGCAGGCGAAGATCGACGGAATCGACGTCCCCGACGTCGAGGTCGACGACCCGCACGGCGCGCGCACCCTGGTGCTGGGCTGGGGCTCGACGTACGGGCCGATCACGGCGGCGGTACGGCGGCTGCGGGCGGCCGGGGAGGCGGTCGCGCAGGTCCATCTGCGGCATCTGAACCCCTTCCCGGGCAACCTCGGCGCGGTGCTGCGGGCGTACGACAAGGTCGTGATCCCCGAGATGAACCTCGGCCAGCTCGCCACCCTGATCCGGGCGAAATACCTGGTCGACGCGCATTCGTACACCCAGGTCAACGGCATGCCGTTCAAGGCGGAGCAGCTCGCCGCGGCACTGAAGGAGGCCATCGATGGCTGAGACGACCGGTTCCTCCGCGGGGCGCGCCGCCGCACGCACGGGGGGTGGCGTCGAGGCGCTCTCGCTCGTCCCCAAGGCCGAGGCCCGGCAGTCCATGAAGGACTTCAAGTCGGACCAGGAAGTGCGCTGGTGCCCGGGCTGCGGTGACTACGCGATCCTGGCGGCCGTCCAGGGCTTCATGCCGGAACTGGGGCTGGCCAGGGAGAACATCGTCTTCGTGTCGGGCATCGGCTGCTCCTCCCGGTTCCCGTACTACATGAACACCTACGGCATGCACTCCATCCACGGCCGTGCGCCGGCGATCGCGACGGGGCTCGCCGCCTCCCGGCAGGACCTGAGCGTGTGGGTGGTGACGGGCGACGGGGACGCGCTGTCCATCGGCGGCAACCACCTCATCCACGCCCTGCGGCGCAACGTCAACCTGAAGATCCTGCTGTTCAACAACCGGATCTACGGGCTCACCAAGGGCCAGTACTCGCCCACCTCCGAGGTCGGCAAGATCACCAAGTCGACGCCGATGGGCTCGCTGGACGCGCCGTTCAACCCGGTGTCGCTGGCCCTCGGGGCCGAGGCGTCGTTCGTGGCCCGGACCGTCGACTCCGACCGCAGGCATCTGACGGAGGTGCTGCGCCAGGCGGCCGCCCACCCGGGCACGGCGCTGATCGAGATCTACCAGAACTGCAACATCTTCAACGACGGCGCGTTCGAGGCGCTCAAGGACAAGCAGTCGGCCGAGGAGACGGTGATCCGGCTGGAGCACGGGCGGCCGATCCGCTTCGGCGGCGACCTGGGCAAGGGTGTCGTGCGGGACGCGGCGACCGGTGATCTGAAGGTGGTGACCGTGACGGAGGAGAACGAGTCCGACGTCCTGGTCCACGACGCGCACGCGGCGTCCCCCACCAACGCCTTCGCCCTGTCGCGGCTGGCCGACCCGGACACCCTGCACCAGACGCCGATCGGCGTGTTCCGCGCGGTGGAGCGGCCGGTGTACGACACGCAGATGGCGGACCAGCTGGACGCGGCGATCGACCAGCACGGCAAGGGCGATCTGGCGGCGCTGCTGGCCGGCGGGGACACCTGGACGGTCGTCGGCTGAGGTTCGCTGCGAGAGCGACTGTCTCACGAGGCCCGGGAGCGCTCCTCCCGGGCCTCGTCGTAGGCGCGGCGGGCCTGCTCCACGTCGGCCATGCGCTCGGTGGTCCAGGTCGCCAGCGCCTTGACCTGCGCGGCGGCCTCGCGTCCCATCGCGGTGAGCGAGTAGTCGACGCGCGGCGGGATCACCGGCTTGGCGTCGCGGTGGACGAGGCCGTCGCGCTCCAGGGTCTGCAGGGTCTGGGTGAGCATCTTCTCGCTGACCCGGCCGATCGCGCGGCGCAGTTCGCTGAAGCGGTACGGGCGCTCCAGCAGCTCCATCAGCACCAGGACGCCCCAGCGGCTGGTGACGTGCTCCAGGACGAGGCGGTAGGGGCACAGCTCCGCGCCGTGGTCGTACCGCGTACCGCCCGCTCCGCTCACTTCACTTACTGCCATGCCAGTACCTTACTTCAAAGTGGGTACTTTCCAAGAGTTAGCGCACGGCCTAGGGTTAGTGGCAGTTCGCTTCTCCGCCCCTCACTCTGGGAGTACTCACCATGAGCATCGTCGTCACCGGCGCCACCGGACACCTCGGCCGTCACGTCGTGGAGCAGCTGCTGGAGAAGGTCCCGGCGGAGCAGATCACCGCCGTCGTACGCAGCGAGGCCAAGGCCGCCGACTTCGCGGCGCGCGGGGTGAAGCTCGCGATCGCCGACTACAACACGCCCGAGACCTTCGACGGCCTGTTCGCCGCCGGGGACAAGGTGCTGCTGATCTCGGGCAACGAGTTCGACAAGGGCCGCCCGCAGCAGCACCAGGTCGTCATCGACGCCGCGAAGGCGGCCGGTGTGGCGCTGCTCGCCTACACCAGCGCACCGGGCAGCCTCACCGCCGCCCTCGCCGACGACCACCGCGCCACCGAGAAGGCGCTGGCCGCCTCCGGCGTGCCGTACGCGCTGCTGCGCAACGGCTGGTACCACGAGAACTACACCGAGCAGCTCGCCCCGGTGCTGGAGCACAGCGCGGTCGTCGCGGCCGCCGGCGAGGGCCGGGTCTCCTCCGCCGCCCGCGCCGACTACGCGGCCGCCGCGGTCGCCGTCCTGACCGGCGAGGGCCACGAGGGCAAGACCTACGAGCTGGGCGGCGACGAGGCGTGGAGCTTCGCCGAGTACGCGGCCGAGCTGAGCCGGCAGACCGGCAAGGAGATCGTCTACAAGGACGTCCCGGCGGAGGCTCTCGTCGGCATCCTGACCGGCGCCGGGCTGCCCGGGCCGTTCGCCGAGATCCTCGCGGGCGTGGACGCCTCGATCGCGAAGGGCGAGCTGGTCGTCTCCTCCGGTGACCTGTCCCGGCTGGCGGGCCGTCCGACCACGCCCCTGTCGGAGGCGATCACGGCCGCACTCAAGGGCTGAGCACCCCGCGCGGACCCTGGACGGACCGGCACCCCTGGCTGTCATGACCGTATGGCGATACGGGCATGACAGCCAGGGGTGCTCGGCGTTACCTTCGTCCACGCACGGCCGCACGGCTGCGCGCCCGAGGTGAGAGGAGGGCCCGGTGGCCGGGACGTCGAAGGGTGAGGGCCGGATAGGCCTGCTGAACGGCTTCGCCGCCTACGGGATGTGGGGCCTGGTCCCGCTCTTCTGGCCGCTGCTCAAACCGGCCGGGGCGGTGGAGATCCTCGCCCACCGCATGGTGTGGTCCCTCGCCTTCGTCGTCGTCGCGCTGGCCGTCGTACGGCGCTGGGCCTGGGCGGGCGAACTGCTGCGCCAGCCCCGGCGGCTCGGGCTCATCGCGATCGCCGCGGCCGTGATCACCGTGAACTGGGGCGTCTACATCTGGTCCGTGAACAGCGGGCACGTGGTCGAGGCGTCCCTCGGGTACTTCATCAACCCGCTGGTCACCATCGCCATGGGCGTGCTGCTGCTGAAGGAGCGGCTGCGGCCGGCGCAGTGGGCCGCGGTCGGCGTGGGAGCGGCGGCCGTGGTGGTGCTGACCGTGGGCTACGGCCGTCCGCCGTGGATCTCGCTGTGCCTCGCGTTCTCCTTCGCCGTCTACGGGCTGGTGAAGAAGAAGGTCAACCTCGGCGGGGTGGAGTCACTGGCCGCCGAGACCGCGATCCAGTTCCTGCCGGCGCTCGGCTACCTGCTGTGGCTGGCCGCCGACGGCGGCTCCACCTTCGCCGACGAGGGCCTCGGCCATTCCGCCCTGCTCGCCGCCACCGGCATCGTGACCGCCCTGCCGCTGGTCTGCTTCGGCGCGGCGGCGATCCGGGTGCCGCTGTCCACGCTGGGTCTGCTGCAGTACCTCGCGCCCGTCTTCCAGTTCCTGCTCGGCATCCTGTACTTCCAGGAGGCCATGCCGCCGGAGCGCTGGGCGGGCTTCGCGCTGGTCTGGCTGGCGTTGACGCTGCTGACGTGGGACGCGCTCAGGACGGCGCGGCGGGCGCGGGCGCGGATCGCGCGCTCCTCGGCGGGCGCCGGGGACGTCACCGCGGCGCCGCTCGCCGAGGCCAGGCCGGCCGGCGTGACGGCGGCCCGGGCCGCGGAGGACGCGGGGGTGACGCCCGACATGGCGGCTCCCGAGCTGGCGTCTCAGGACGCGACCGTGCCCGACCCCCTCGACGCGCAGGCGTGACCCGACCCCTCAGGGGTGTCGACGAAGGGCTGGTGGCAGTCGTCGGCGCCGCAGGCCCGGATGCGGTCGGCGTGGGGGCCGGTGCAGAGGTCGATCGCGTCGCGGGCGGCGGTCGGACGAAGAGCGCGTCGCGCATCCGGCGCGCGTCGGCCGACCCCTGGTGCAGCACCTCGTAGCGGGCGAGCGCGACCGAGCCGCTGTGAGGTGCGCTTCCGGCAGAGCGCGCTCAGGGCGAAGCGGTAGGGCCTATAAGTGGTCACATGAGCGAGACACATGAGGCAGCCCCCGCCCCCCTGCACTTCAAGCTCGTCGTCGACTGCGCCGACCCACAGGCCCAGGCCGACTTCTGGGCCGCCGCGCTGCACTACACGGCCGAGGACAACAGCGCGTTCATCGAACGGCTGCTGGCGGCCGGCGCACTGCCGGGCGAGGCGACGGTGGAGTTCCACGGGAGGCTCGCCTTCCGGGACCTGGTCGCCGTACGGCATCCACAGGACCCGTTCGACGCGGACAGCGGGACGGGGCTGGGCCGGCGGCTGCTGTTCCAGCGAGTGCCGGAGGCGAAGACGGCCAAGAACAGGCTCCACCTCGACGTGCACGCCGGTCCGGAGCGGCGGGACGCGGAGGTCGAGCGGCTGACGGCGCTGGGGGCGAGCGTGCTGCGGGAGGTGAAGGAGCCGTCCGGCCAGTGGGTCGTGATGGCGGACCCGGAGGGGAACGAGTTCTGCGTGCAGTGAGGCGGGGCGCGCCCCGTCGGCCTTAACTCCCCTTCGCCTAGGCACTCTTGACGGACAGTTGGCCAGAGCTTCACCATCCAGGCACCCCATTCACCGGGGGTTCTCCGTGGCCTGTCGCGGGGACCCCTCTGGAATTCGGAGCCCCCCACATGAAGCTCTCCGTTTCCGGGCGGGCGTCGGCGGTCGCCGTCGTCGCCGCCGTCACGCTCGTCGTCACCGGATCCACAGCCGGCGCGGCGCCCGCCCCCGAAGCCGTCACCCACGGTTCCGCCGCCCTCACCGCCGCGCCCGACATCCCGGTGGCCGACGTGAAGGCGCACCTCACCCAGCTCCAGTCCATCGCCACCGCCAACGGCGGCAACCGCGCCCACGGCCGCGCCGGATACAAGGCCTCGCTCGATTATGTGAAGGCCAAGCTGGACGCCGCCGGATTCACCACGACCGTCCAGCAGTTCACCTCGTCCGGCCGCACCGGCTACAACCTGATCGCCGACTGGCCCGGCGGAGACACGGGCAAGGTCGTGATGGCCGGCTCGCACCTCGACAGCGTCACCTCCGGCGCCGGCATCAACGACAACGGCACCGGCTCGGCGGCCGTCCTGGAAGCCGCGCTGACCGTCGCCCGCACCGACTACCAGCCCACGAAGCACCTGCGGTTCGCCTGGTGGGGCGCGGAGGAGCTGGGGCTGGTCGGCTCGCGGCACTACGTCAACAGCCTGTCCGCCGCGAACCGCGCGAAGATCAGCGGCTACCTCAACTTCGACATGATCGGCTCACCGAACCCCGGGTACTTCGTCTACGACGACGACCCGGCCATCGAGAAGACCTTCAAGGACTACTTCACCGGCATCGGCGTCCCGACCGAGATCGAGACCGAGGGCGACGGCCGCTCCGACCACGCGCCCTTCAAGAGCGCGGGCGTCCCGGTCGGCGGCCTCTTCACCGGGGCCAGCCGCACCAAGACGACGGCACAGGCGACCAAGTGGGGCGGCACGGCGGGCCAGGCGTTCGACCGCTGCTACCACTCCTCCTGCGACACCACCGCCAACGTCAACGACACGGCGCTGAACCGCAACGCGGACGCGCTGGCGTACGCGGTGTGGACGCTTTCGGCGTAAGCCGAACCGCCCTTCTCGCCGGGCCGGTCCGGCTCAGCCGGGCTGAGCGGCGCCCGCCTTGCGGGCCCGCTCGGCCAGGCGGAGCATCCGGGCTCGAGCCGACTCCAGCTCCTCGACGTCGCCGGCCGCCGGCCCCTCCTCGGTCGTCAACTCCGACCACAGTGTGAGGAGTTCGCTTCCGAGGTGGAGGCCCTGGAAGGGGTCGCGCACGGCACGCCAGGCCGTCGCCGCGCTCTGGACGTTGCCGTACGCGGCCTCCGCGTCCCGGTGGCGGCGGTGGATCCGGGCCAGGTCGAGGGAGACGTGGAAGGAGCGGAGCGGATCGCCTGCCAAGTAGGCGATGTACGCCGTGAGTTCACGGAGCCGCAGCACCTCGGGGTGCTCCGGCCCCAGGGTCGCGGAGGCCTCGCCCGCGGTCCGCTCGGCGAGCGCGGCGGCCGCGTCCGTCCGGCCCGCCCGCACCGCCTCGTTGATCTGCGCCATCGGTTCCCCGAGGAAGGCGGGGCCACCGCCCGCGCCCGGAAGGGTGCGGGGGTCCTCCCCCAGGACGGCTTCGGCCACGGCGTCGAAGCCGCGGGCGGGCGCCGGCTTGGGGCCGGGGTCCGGGTCGGCCGCGGGGTCGGACTCCGGGATGAGCGGCCGGGGGCGGGCGGGCTCGGGGGTGAGCCGGAAGGCCGACGCGTCGGCGGCCGGCGCCGGAGCGGGGACCCGGCCGGACGGCTGCGCCGGGGCGTGCTCTTCGGGGAGCTCTCGGGGGCGCGCGACGGGTCCCGGGGCGGCCTCCGCGCGCGGGGCGGGGGTCCGGTGCTGCGCCTCCATCTCCGGGGGCGGCCCGAAGGCGCCGGTCGGGGCGGTGACCGCGCCGGGAACGGGCGGGGCCGCGTCCCGCTGCTCCGGGACGCCCCTGGGCGCGCGGGACTGCGCGGGCACCGGCGCCGTCCCGCAAGGCGTGGCCGTCGGCGACTCGCCGGCGGGCGGGGCGACCCGCAGGGGCTGCCCGGTGAAGTGACTGGAGCCGTTCGGCTCGACGCGCAGCGGGACGACGTAGCCGATGCGCTCGTCATGGACCGTGGCGGCGACGGGACGCCCGCCGGCGAGGGCGATGCGGTGGAGGTGGCGCAGTACCGCCTGCTGCGGTTCCTCGCCGTCTCCCGGCACGACGGGGACGCCGCCGATCGTCGCCGAGCCGCCCACGGGGACGTGCACGTCGAGCGGTGCCGCCGCGCCGGCCGGCCGACCGGCGTGTTCCTGATCCCGCTTCTTCTCGCGGCTGAGTCGAGACATCGTTTCCTCACTCGGACTCGTCACCCGTGCACGTACGTCGTGCTCATAACCCGTGCACGCACGCGTACACGTACCGTCGAGTCTCTCCGCTCGCCCACGGTCCCCACGTCACCGCGACGTCACAGCATCGTTGCAAGGGACTCCGGCAGGGCGACGGGCACGGAAAGGGGGCGGGGAGATGAGGGGAAGGCCCGGGGAGGGGAACACATGTTCCGGGGAGGAGGCGGGCGCGGTCCCGGACGGGCGGCCCGGACTCCCGCCGGTCGCCGCGTTGACCGCAGGGCCCGCGACCGCCCTCGACCCGGCCCCTCCCTCCGCCGTGGGGATCGCCGCCGCCGTGCGGGACGGGCGGGTGCGGGCCGCCGACGTGGTCGCCGGGGCGCTGGAACGCATCCGGCTCGTCGACCCGTCGCTGGGGGCGTTCCTCGAAGTGTGGGAGGAGGCGGCGCACGCTCAGGCGCGGGAGGTCGACGCGCGGGTCGCCGGGGGTGAGCCGCTGCCGCTGGCCGGGGTGCCGGTCGGGGTGAAGGGGCGGCACGGGCTGCGCGCGGCGCGGGCGCTGGTCGACGCGGGGTGCGTGCCGGTGGGGGCGACCGCCGTGCCCGGGCCCGGAACGCGCTGGCAGACGTGGGGCCTCGGGGCGCACGGTCGTACCGTCAACCCGTGGCGCGCCGACCGGACGCCGGGCGGCTCCTCGGCCGGTTCCGCCGCGGCGGTCGCGGCCGGCCTGGTGCCGCTGGCGACGGGCGGAGACGGGGCCGGCTCGGTGCGGATCCCGGCGGCCTGGTGCGGGATCGTCGGCCTGAAGCCCACGAATGGACGCCTCCCTTCCGCCGACCGGACCGGCCTGGCCGCACCGGGGGTGCTCGCCCGCCACGCGGCGGACGCGGAGGCCTGGTGGAGGGTGATGAGCGGCGAATCGCCCGGCCGACCGGGCGACCGGGCCGCCGACGCCCGCGCCCCCTTCCCCGACAGGCCCTTCAGCGCCGTCTTCTCCCCCGATCTCGGCTTCGCCGACACCCACCCGGGGGTGGCGGCTGTCGCACGGGGCGCCGTTGAACGCCTCGTATCCGCCGGCGTCGTACGGCTGCTGCCGGGGGTGCCACTGCGGCTGGCCGATCCCGCGCCCGCCTGGCTCGCCCTGCGCGGAGCCGGTGACCCGGACGCCGTCGCCCCCGCCCGGAGCGTCAACGACCGCCGCCTGGCCCGCCTCTTCGACCGCGCCGACCTCCTGCTGACACCCGCCACCCCCGATCCCCCACACGGCCACGAAGGACCCGGGGACCGCTACTCGACTGCGCTGACCTGGGCGTTCAACCTCAGCGGCCACCCCGCGATCTGCATCCCGGCGGGCCTCGGCGAGGACGGCTGCCCGGTGGGCCTCCAGGCGGTGGCGGCGCACGGGCGGGAGGCGTCCTTGCTCGCCGTGGCGAGAGCCGCGGAGGAAAAAGCCCCCTGGCGAAGGTAGTTGCATGCACATATGATGCACGTGCAGTTAGTCGGGCGTGCCTGCCGTGCGCCCTCTTCCACGACGACCACCTGGGGACACTCATGAGCACGCGCCGTTTCCTGTTCGTGCTGGGCAGCGCCCGCGACGAGGGCAACACCGAACTGCTCGCCCGCCGGGCCGCCGAACAACTGCCCGCCGAGGTCGAGCAGGAGTGGGTCAGCCTCGTCGAGCATCCGCTGCCCGACTTCGAGGACCTGCGCCACGACAGCGATCACGTCCGCCCCACCGAGGGCAGCGCCGCCCTGCTGCTCGACGCCACGCTCGCGGCGACGGACCTCGTGATCGCCTCGCCGCTGTACTGGTACACGCTCTCCGCCCAGACCAAGCGCTATCTCGACCACTGGTCGGGCTGGCTGCGCACCCCTGGGGTCGACTTCAAGGCGACCCTCGCCGGGCGCACCCTGTGGGGGGTGTCCGCGCTCGCCCACGAGGAGACGGTCGTCGCCGATCCGCTGGTCGGCGCGCTGCACAACTCGGCCGCGTACCTGGGGATGCGCTTCGGCGGGGTGCTGTTCGGCAACGGCAGCAAGCCCGGGGACGTCCTCGGGGACACGGAGGCGCTGGCGCGCGCGAAGACGTTCTTCGCGCGGGAGGCGCCGCTCGCGCGCTTCCCGTACGAGAGCTGACGGCGACGGGGCTACGTCGTGATGTCCTTCGTCGTGAAGCGGGCCCAGGCCGCCGTGCCGAAGACCGCCGCGTACACGGCCTGGAGCCCGAGGTTCTTGCGCAGCTCCTCCCAGTAGACCGGGTCGCGCATCAGGTCGGCGAAGGACAGCCAGTAGTGGGAGAACAGATACGGGTGGACGGCGTGCAACTGCGGGATCTGGTCGAGGATCTGGACGGTGATCAGCAGCCCGACGGTCGTCGCCATCGCGGCGATGCCGCTGTTGGTGAGCGTGGACACGAACAGCCCGAGCGCCGCCACCCCGAGCAGTGACGCGGCGACGGCGAGGGCGATCAGCAGGGCTCTGAGCAGGCCGTCGGCGAAGCTGATACGGGTGCCGGAGATGGTGGTCAGCTCGCCGAGCGGGAACAGCAGCGTGCCGACGGCGAGGGCCGACACGGCCACGACGAGGGTGGCGAGCAGGCAGAAGGCCATGGTGGTCGCGTACTTGGCGAGGAGGAGGCGGGTGCGGCCGGCGGGGGCGACCAGGAGGTAGCGCAGGGTGCCCGCGTTGGCCTCGCCGGCGATCGCGTCGCCCGCGATGACGCCGACGGCCATCGGCAGGAAGAAGGGGAGCGTCGCCGCCAGCGCCGTGAACACCAGGAACAGGCCGTTGTTGGTGATCTGCGCGACGAACGCCGGCCCTTCGCCGCCACCGCCTCTCCCGCCGCCCCCTCCCGAGCCGTCGCCGGTCTCCATCTTCACGGCGATGCCCACGAGTACCGGCACCGCCGCCAGCACGCCCAGCAGGGCGAGGGTGCGCCAGCGGCGCAGGGTGGTGACGAACTCGCTGCGGAAGAGGCCGAACGTCCACAGCGCCCGGGTCGGTCGGGCGACCGCGCTCACCCGCCCCGGTGCGAGATCAGCCCGCGACATCGAATCCCTCTCCCGTGAGTGCCACGAACGCGTCCTCCAGGGAGGCGCGTTCCACGCCGAAGCCGCGGACCCGGACGCCCGCGTTCACCAACGCGGCGTTGAGATCCGCCGGTTCGAGCTCCGCGGGCTCGCCCGTGACCCGGTCCTCGGCGACGACGACGTCCCCGACGCCCTGTTCCTTCAGCACCCGGGCCGCGTCCGCCGGATCGGGGGTGGTGACGACGAGTCGCCCACGCGCGCGTGCCGCCAGGTCCGCGACCGGGCCCTGCACGAGGAGGCGTCCACGGGCCATCACGGCCGCGTGCGTGCACACCTGCTCGATCTCGTCGAGGAGGTGGGAGGAGAGGAAGACGGTGGTGCCGTCGGCGGCGAGTTCCCGGACGAGGACCCGGATCTCGCGCATGCCCTGCGGGTCGAGCCCGTTGGTCGGCTCGTCCAGGACGAGCAGCCGGCGGGGCTGGAGCAGGGCGGCGGCCAGGCCCAGCCGCTGCTTCATGCCGAGCGAGTACGCCTTGGTCTTCTTGCCGGCGGCCGCGGTCAGCCCCACCCGCTCCAGGGCCTCGGCGACCCGGTCGCGCCGGGTGCGGGGGTCGGCGGTCGGGTCGGCGGCGTCGTAGCGCAGCAGGTTGTCCCGGCCGGACAGGTGGCCGTAGAGGGCAGGGCCCTCGATGAGGGCCCCGACGTGCGGCAGGACGGCGCGGGCAGCGCGCGGCATGGGCCGCCCGAGCACCCGCGCCGTGCCGGAGGTGGGCTCGATCAGGCCCATCAGCATGCGGATCGTGGTGGTCTTGCCGGAACCGTTGGGGCCGAGGAAGCCGAAGACGCTGCCCGCCGGGACGGTCAGATCGAGACCGTCCACGGCGAGCTGGCCGCCGCGGTAGCGCTTGGTGAGGCCGCGGGTGCTGATGACTGCGTCGGCGGCGTCCGGTCGTGGGCGACCGGTCACGGGCGTCGCCCACGCTGCCGTGCCGTCCGCGACCTCGTCCACCGGCTCCCCCGATCGTCGGTTCCCGTCAGCGTACTCAGGCCGTTCTCACGGCCGGCTTCTCACCGCACGACTTCTCACCGCCCGGCTTCTCACCGCCCGGCTTCTCACCGTCCGGCGTCCGCCGCCTTGACGAGGGCGTCCTTGGTGACGGCGCCGACGTAGACCTTGCCGTCGTCCGTGACGAGGGCGTTGATCAGCCGGGTGGAGAAGACGGTGCCGGAGCCGAACTTTCCGGTGACCTTGTCGCCGAAGGAGTCCAGGAAGCCGCCGAAGGCGCCCGCCTCGGGGGTCTTGCCGGAGGGCACGCCCTCGCCGCCGGTGTCGAAGGTGGCGATCGAGGTCCAGCCCTCGCCGAGGACGTTCAGGCCGTCGAGGTCCCGGCCGAGTCCCTCCTCGGGAGCCTTGCCCGGCAGACCGGGCCTCCCGCCCTCGTGCCCCGGGGCCCTGCCCGGCTGCCCGGGAGCCTTGTCCCCGAGTCCGGCCGGGCCGTCCTCGTCGCCCTCGGTGACCTTCGCGCCCTTCGGCGGCGTGAAGTCGAAGGTGGAGGCGGCGGGCCTGGCGAACGTCACCTGGGTGAAGCCGACGTCCACGACGGCGGCGCCGCCCGCGGCGGGGGTGAGCGTGAACTTCAGCGGCAGCCCCGTCTTCGCGTCCACGGCCACGCTGACCGCGCCGACGGTCGAGCCGGACTGCTTCGGCTTCACGAGCAGCTTGTAGGCGTCCCGGCCGGCGACCCGCACGGTGCCGTCCACGGTCACGGAGGTGGTGTCGTCGACGGCCTTCAGGGCCTCGTCGGCGAAGTCCTTGGGCGTGGCGGGAGCCGCCTCGTGACCGTCGCGGCCCTCCTCGGAGGTGGAGTGGTAGACCTGATTGGAGGCGCTGTCGTACCCCCACACGTCCTTGCCGTTGTGGATGACGCTGTACTCGGCGGCGTTCTCCAGCAGCGACAGCTTCTGCCGGTCGGGCCCGCCGGCGGCGACCCGCAGGGTGTGCGTGCCGGCGGCGAGTTCGGTGAGCTTGGCGGACGGGTCGGCGGACGACCCGTCACCCTTCTTGCCCGCGGCACCGGAGAGCAGCCCGCTCTCCAGTCCGCCCAGGTCGGGCAGGCCGAGGTCGGTGGTGATCTTCACGGTGCCGGACAGCTGCTGGACGTCCGAGGCGGCGATCTTCTGGATGAGCTGCTGGGCGGTGATCCTCGGCAGGTCGGGGTCGCCCGAGTCGGCGAGCGCCGGGACGAGCCCGATCGTCGCCGCCGCGACGCCCACCACGGTGACCGGGACGACGTACCGCACGGCCTTGCGTCGTCCGACGGGCAGGTCGTCGGCCTCCCCGGCGTGCGTGCGGTCGTCGGATGCGAACGGTGCCATGTGTGCCTTACCTCCGTCGTCGGCGGCGGCTGGTCATCTCGGGTGCGACGGTCCCCACCACAAGCCGCCATTCTCACCCGAATCGGTGAGCGGTGGTGATTTCCGTGGTTTCCATATGACCAAACAACCCGCCTGGATACGTCAACCCGAGGGCGCAACTACGCGTACGCCTGCGGTATGACACGGGGGTTGAGCGGGTGGGGGGACCCGTAGGGGGCGCAGGGTGACCTGACGGGGTGAAGGAGATTCCCAGGGGGTCGCTCAGGGGTGAAGGCACGCGCCCTTCAGTGGCGGGGCGTCACCCCGCCCGGTGCACCACCGCGTCGCACAGCTCCAGCAGCGCCCGCTTCGCCTCGCACTCCCGCAGCGGCGCCAGCGCGGCCCGCGCCTCCTTGGCGTACCGCACGGTGTCCGCGCGGGCCTGCTCCAGCGCCGGGTGGGCCCGCAGGGCGGCCAGCGCCTCCGCGTGCCGCGCGTCGTCGCTGAGGTCGGAGTCGAGCAGTTCGCACAGCGCGATGTCCTCCGGCAGCGACAGCCGCTCCGCGCGCTCCCGCAGCCGCAGCACCGGCAGCGTGGGGATGCCCTCCCGCAGGTCCGTCCCGGGCGTCTTGCCCGACTCGCGCGAGTCCGAGGCGATGTCCAGGACGTCGTCCGCGAGCTGGAAGGCGACCCCGAGCCGCTCCCCGTACTGGGTGAGCACGTCGACGACCGTCTCGTCTGCGCCGGACATCATCGCGCCGAAGCGGCACGCCACCGCGACCAGCGAGCCGGTCTTGCCGCCCAGCACGTCGAGGTAGTGCTCGACCGGGTCCCGGCCGTCCGTCGGACCGGCCGTCTCCAGGATCTGGCCGGTGACCAGCCGTTCGAACGCCTCCGCCTGCACCCGGACCGCCTCGGGCCCGAGGTCGGCGAGGATGTGGGAGGCGCGGGCGAAGAGGAAGTCGCCGGTGAGCACCGCGACCGAGTTGCCCCACCGTGTGTTCGCGCTGGACACCCCGCGCCGCACCTCGGCCTCGTCCATCACGTCGTCGTGGTAGAGCGTGGCCAGGTGGGTCAGCTCGACCACCACGGCGGACGGCACGATGCCCGGCGCGTGCCGGTCCCCGAACTGCGCCGACAGCATCACCAGCAGCGGCCGGAACCGCTTCCCGCCCGCCTTCACCAGATGCTGCGCGGCCTCGGTGATGAAGGGGACCGCACTCTTGGTGGCCTCGAACAGGCCTTCCTCGACAGCCGCCAATCCGGCCTGGACATCGGCTTCCAGAGCCTGGTCCCGCACGCTCAGCCCAAACGGCCCGACGACGGTCACGAGGGGTCTCCTGTCTGCTGGTGTCCGCTGGCGCTCACACGGTTTGTCGATAGGTCGCCGACATCACTCAAGTCAGCGTATCCGGTCATGTTTCGATCACCGATAAGCCCCCACGCCCCCCGGCCCCACGTCGCCCGACCGGGAGAGGCCGCGTCCGGCTCGCGAAGCGCCGGTACCCCGGAAACCTCCCCTCCACCCCGTCGGCCGACGACGTCCCCCGGTGTGCCGAATCTCACGACGCTCACTAAATAAATCGGAACCTGAGCAGCAAATCAGACATTCCGCTCCGTGAATTCCATCGGATTTCGCTCACGCCCTTTTAAAAGCGACTTGGAACTTGATGTCCGTTTTAGTCGGTCTTGTCATCGCGGGTGAGTTGGCTCACTTTCCCCTCGGAGGTGCAGGAATCCGCCGACCCCCGGATCCCCCAGCGCGTCACGCGAGTTGACGCTTGCCGAATGCAAAGGATCAAGCGCCCCATAAACACCAGACCAAGGTCAATAGGGGTTTTCCGTGATTCCGACACTTGTTTCGGACATGTGCTCTCGCATACGTTCCCGGCCAGCCGGACAGACGCCTCATCCTGCCGCCGTCCGGCGACTCCCATCGACGAACCACTCGCGCACGGCAGGAGCGGGGGACCCAGGCAGAACGCCGGACCGGAGTACGTCACGCACGTACCGGGCCGGCTCGGGGTGAAGTCGTGTCGCCGTACCCCACGGCGCCGACCGGGCAGCTCCCGCCCGAACCCGACAGCTCACCCCGCAGGCGCCGGAGAGGAACGCCCCCATGTCCGCTGCCACTCAGCACCGCCGCCGCTTCACCCGCGCCATCGCAGTCGCCTGCGCCGGCGTCGCCGCTCTCGCCCTCCCCATCGCCGGAGCGAGCACCGCCTCGGCCGCCACCACCGCCGTCCCCGAGACCACGCTCGCCGGCTACCCCAACAACCTGGACGGGTGGATCCGCCAGTCGCTCGCCATCATGGCCGAGAAGAAGATCCCGGGCACCTATCACGGCATCTACCGCAACATCATCCGCGAGTCCTCGGGCAACCCGAACGCCATCAACCTGTGGGACTCCAACGCGGCCAAGGGCACCCCGTCCAAGGGGCTGCTCCAGGTCATCGACCCGACCTTCGCCGCGTACCACGTCGCCGGCACCGCGTACGACCCCTACGACCCGGTCGCCAACATCACCGCCGCCTGCAACTACGCGGCGGCCCGGTACGGCTCCATCGACAACGTCTTCGGCGCGTACTAGACGTACCCCTAGGGCCCGGAGACCCGCAGTACCCGGAGCTCCGTGGACACGTAGGGCCCGTAGCCCCGTAGGGCCCGTGCGCCTAGGGGAAGAGTCGTTCGAGGACGACGGCCACGCCGTCGTCCTCGTTCGACGCCGTCACCTCGTCGGCCACCGCCTTGAGCTCGGGATGGGCGTTGGCCATCGCCACGCCACACGCCGCCCAGTCGAACATGGGGATGTCGTTGGGCATGTCGCCGAAGGCGAGCGTGTCCTGAGGCCGCAGACCGAGGTGCTCGGCGGCCAGGGCGAGTCCCGTCGCCTTGGTGACGCCGGACGGCTGGAGTTCCACCGTGCCCGGCCCCGACATGGTGACGGTGGCGAGCGAACCGACCACCGAGCGGGCCGTCGCCGCCAACTCGTCGTCCGACAGGGTGGGATGGCGCAGCAGCACCTTGCTGATCGGCTCGCACCACAGGTCCTCCCGCGAGCCGACCCGCAGGGCCGGCAGGGTCGGGTGCGGCATCCGGTAGCCCGGCTCGATGAGGGTCAGCCCGTCGACGCCGTTCTGGTCGACGGCCGCGTACACCTGACCGACCTCGGCCTCGATCTTGCCCAGGGCCACCTCGGCCAGCTCCCGGTCCAGGGTGACCGACCACAGCAGGCGGTCCGCCGCGATGTCGTACACCTGCGCGCCCTGTCCGCACACCGCGAGCCCCCTGCTCCGCAGGATCCGCAGCAGCGGCCGCACCCGTGGCGCCGGACGGCCGGTCACCACGAGGTGACGGGCGCCGGCGGCCGCGACCCGTGCGAGCGCGTCGAGCGACCGGTCGGAGAACGTGTCGTCGTCGCGGAGCAGCGTTCCGTCCAGGTCGGTGGCGATGAGGGCGTACGCGGAGCGCGCGGCATATGCGTGAGGTGCGGCCATGACCAGAGAATACGGATCCCGGACACCCTCAACTCACCGCCGATGCAACCGCTCCCACAGGGAGGGAAAGGGCGGTTCTGCACCGGTTGGCAACAACATGGTCCGCTACCTACCGCTCGTACCGTCTGGAGCGGTACCGTCCACAGTGTCCGGGGGACTTGATCGGGGGGTCAGGTTGAACAGTGGACGTATTCGTGTGCTGGATCCGGAGGATCTCGGCGAGGGGGAACGGGAGCGGTGGCGCGTGCTGCGCGCGGCGTCGGCCGCTCCACGGAACCCCTTCATGGAACCCGAGTTCGCCGACGCCGTGGGGCGCGTGCGCCCGCGCACGCGCGTGGCGGTGGTGTACGAGGGGCGCGAACCGGTCGGCTTCCTGCCCCACGAGCGGGGCCCGCTGGGACGGGGGCAGGCCCTCGCGTACGGCGTCTGCGACGCGCAGGGGGCCGTACTGAGCCCGGGGCTCCGGCTCGACGCGGCCGAACTGATGTGCGCCTGCTCCCTGTCGAGCTTCGCCTTCGACAACCTGGAGGCGGAGCAGAACCTGTTCACGCGGTACGCGGCAGCCGAGTACGCCTCCTACGTCATCGACGTGGAGAAGGGGTACGAGACCTACGAGTCCGTCCTGCGCGCACAGTCGCCCAAGTTCCTGAGGACGACACTCGCCAAGGAGCGCAGGCTCGGCCGGCACGCCGGACCGCTGCGGTTCGTGTTCGACGAACGGGATCCCGCCGCGCTGCGCACGCTCATGGCGTGGAAGTCCGCCCAGTACCGGCGCACCGGACGCCGGGACCGGTTCGCCCGGCAGTGGATCACCCGGCTCGTGCACCGGCTCGCGACCGAGACGCGCGCCCCCGACTGCTCCGGCGCGCTGTCCGTCCTCTACGCCGGCGGGCGGCCCGTCGCCGCCCACTTCGGGCTGCGGTCGACGGCCGTCCTGGCCTGCTGGTTCCCCGCCTACGACCCGGCGTTCGCCAAGTACTCGCCGGGTCTGGTGCTGCATCTGCGGATGGCGGAGGCGGCCGCCGCCGAGGGCATCGGCCTGCTGGATCTGGGGCGCGGCGCGGCCGAGTACAAGGACTCGCTGAGAACGGGTGAGCTGCCCGTGTACGAGGGTGCCTGGACGCGGCCGTGGGCGGGCGCCGCACTGCACTGGCTCAGCCGGGAGCCGTCCCGCCGCGCCCACCACTTCGTCCGCAGCCGGCCGAGGCTGGCCGCGGCGGTGAACCGGGCGCTGAGGAGCGCGGGCCGGATCCGGGGGAGGTGAGGGCGGTTGGCGGGGAGGAGCCGGCGGTTCGGGAGAGGGGAGCACATCGTGTCGCGTGCGCCACGGGTACAGCGGGAGATCCGAAGGTTCCTGGACATCGATCCGGTTCAGGTCGCCGAACTGGATCTGCCCGACGGGGTCGCCTACGCGGGTGGGGACGCTGGTGCAGACAGGGACGTCGGTGTCGGTCGGGGCGTCGGTGCCGCTCCGGACGCCGGTGCCGCTCCGGACGCCGGTGCCGCTGGGGACGCCGGTGGGCAGGTGACGTTGAGGCCCGGGCCCGGCAGTCCGCCCGTCACGTACGGCGAGGTCTACCTCCTGGTGAGGAGGGGCGGCCGGCCGGTCGGCACCCTGCTCGGACGGGTCCCGGAGGGCGCCGACCCCAGGACCGTCCTCGCCGCGCAGGCCCGGGAGCGGGTGGGCCCACGGCCGGCGCCGACCGCGCCTCCGGCACCGTCCACCACCGTCTCCACGCCTCCCGTGCCGTTCACCACCGTAGTGGTCGCCACCCGCGAGCGCGCCGACCGGCTGGCGCACGCGCTCGACTCGCTGCTCGCCCAGGACCATCCCGACTTCGAGATCGTCGTCGTCGACAACGCGCCGACCACGGACACCACCCGGGAGCTGATCGAACGCAAGTACGGCGAGCGGGTCCGCCACGTCGTCGAGCCGGTGCCCGGTCTCGCCGTCGCGCACAACAGGGGTGTCCGGGCCGCGCACGGCGAGGTCGTCGCCTTCACCGACGACGACGTCGTCGCCGACCCGCGCTGGCTCACCGAACTCACCGCGCCCTTCGCCGCCGACCCCGCCCTCGGCTGCGTCACCGGCCTGATCCTGCCCGCCCGGCTGCGCACCCCGGCCCAGGTGCTGCTGGAGAGTCACGGCGGCTTCGCGAAGGGCTTCACGGCACGGACGTACGACCCGTACGACCCGCCCTCGGACGAGCCGCTGTTCCCCTTCACCGCGGGCCGGTTCGGCTCCGGCGCGAACATGGCGTTCCGGGCGGACGTGCTGCGCGCGGTCGGCGGCTTCGACCCGGCGACCGGCGCCGGCACCCCGGCCCGAGGGGGCGACGACCTGTACGGGTTCGTCCGCGTCCTCGCCCAGGGCCACCGGCTGCACTACACGCCGCTGGCCCTGGTCTGGCACCACCACCGGGAGACCTGGCGCGACCTGGAGGACCAGGCGTACGGCTACGGCGCCGGCCTCACCGCCTACCTGACCGCCCTACTCGTCAACCGCCCCTCTCTCCTCCCGGCGTTCCTCGCCCGGCTGCCCCGGGGGCTCGCCCACGCCCAGACGCTGACGGCCGGCCGGGAGGCGGGGGCCGAGACGGAGGCGCGCGCGGGTGCGGGCGGTGGCGCTCTCGTGGGTGCGAGCGCCGGCGTGGAAGCCGGTGTGCGAAGTGCGCCCGGGGGATACGATGAGCGGACGCACGCCTGGCCTCGGCGGCTGTCGCGGCTGCAGCGCAGAGGGATGCTGTGCGGCCCCGTGGGCTATCTCCGCGCCCGGCGAGCACTCGGCGGCCCCCTTCGGCGATCTGCGGACGGGCCGTTCACGCCGGCGGGAGGTGCGCGATGACCGCCGTACCGGTGCTGCTGTATCACGCCGTGACGGACGACCCGCCGGACTGGATCGCCGAGTTCGCGGTCGGTCCGAAGGAGTTCGGCCGGCATCTCGACGCCGTCGTCGACAGCGGCCGTACACCCGTCACCATCAGCGCGCTCGCCGACCACCTCGCGGGGCGGGTGCCGTTGCCGGCCCGGCCGGTACTGCTCACCTTCGACGACGGCTTCGCCGACCTGCCCGGCCCGACCGCCGACGCGCTGGCCGGACGCGGACTGTCCGCCACCGCCTACCTCACCACCGGCGCCATCGCCCCGGGCGGACGCAGTCTGCTGCCGCCCGCACCGATGATGACGCTGGCGGACGCGGCACGGCTGGAGCAGTCCGGCATGGAGATCGGCAGTCACACGGTCACCCACGCCCAGCTGGACACCCTGGGTCCGAGGGCGCTGGCCCGCGAACTGCGCGCCTCACGAGCCGTGCTGGAGGACGCCCTCGGCCACCCGGTCCGTCATCTCGCCTACCCGCACGGCTACAACAGCGGCCGGGTCCGCCGTACGGCCGCCGCCGCCGGCTACGAGACGGCCACCGCCGTGCGCCACGCGCTCAGTTCGGACCGGGACGAGCGCTACCGCATCGCCCGTCTCATCGTGCGCCGCGGCCACACCGTCACCGACGTCGAGACGTGGCTCACGGGCGGCGGCGCCCGTGTAGCCCCCTACCGGGACGGGCCCCTGACGGTCGGCTGGCGGTGGTACCGGCGCGCCCGAGCCGTCGTGCGAGGGCCGGTGTTCGCCGGCTGAACCGTCCTGGAAGACCGGAGCATTTCGCGGCGATCGACGTGGACAGCGTTTCCGTACTCGGCCCGGGGAGGGAGCCCCAGCGTGCAGTCACATGTGCCCGTGCCGGCGCAGGGGAGCGGCGCGCCACCGCCCGCTCCCGGCCCTGACGCCGTCACCGGTCCGGGCCGCCCGGAGCGGAGCACCCGACGCGGCCGGAGACCCCTGCGGTTCCCGCGCCGCACGCCCGGCCCCGCCGCGACCGCGCTGCTGCTCGCAGCCGCACTGTGGGTGTACTCCCTGCCCCGCATCGGCTTCCGCGAGATGGGCGAATACGGGCTGCTCGACCGCCTCCCGCCCGCCTACTACCTGGCGTTGCTGGTCCTCACCGGCGGATTCGTCCTGAGCCTGCGGCGCGCCGGCACCGCGCCCTGGTGGCCGGCCGCGCACTGCGCCACCCTGCTGTTCGCCCTGAAGGCCCCGCCCGCCATCCTGTACGACGCGGTGCGCTACCCCTGGGCGTCCAAGCACGACGCCGTCGTCGACACGCTGCTCGCCAACGGCGAACTACGGCCCGGCGCGGCCCTGTCGGGCAACATGTCGGCCTACGACCAGTGGCCCGGCTTCTTCACGCTGAACGCGGGCCTGGTGCGCGCCTTCGGCGTGCAGAGCTCCTCCTCGTACGCCAACTGGGCGCCCGTCGTCCTCGGGTTGCTGATGATGCCGGTGCTGGTCCTCGTCTACCGCACGTTCTGCGACGACTGGCGGCTGATCTGGACCGCCGTGTGGATCTTCCAGCTCGCCAACTGGGTGGGCCAGGACTACTTCTCCCCGCAGGGCCTCGCCTACCTGCTGCACCTGACGGTCCTCGCGGTCGTGCTGCGGCACTTCGTGCGGCCGGGTTCCGCCGGCCGGCTGCGCGACCGCGCCTTCCTCGACCCGGCGGCCGCCGCCGTGCCGCCGCCCACCGGACGCGTGCAGCGCGCGGTCTGCGTCGTGATCCTCGCCCCGCTGATCGCCGCCGTCAACGCCACGCACCAGCTCACCCCGGTGATGCTCTGCGTCTGCCTCGCCGCGCTCAGCCTCACCCGCCGCTACCGCAACTACGGGCTCCTGGTCGTCGCCGCGCTGCTGATGCTCACCTGGGACCTGACCATGGGCCGGCCGCTGTTCGCCGAGACGCTCTCCACTCTCAGGCAGTCGATCGGCGAGCTGACCCAGAACTCCCGCGCCGGGTACGCCGGCCGGCTGACCGGCCCCGGCCCCGAACTCGCCGGTGCGGCAAACGTGCTGATGGTCCTCACGATCGCCGCCCTCGCCGGGGTCTCCGTCGTGCTGCGGCGCCGGCTCACCCGCAGCGCGCTGCCGCTGCTGCTGGTGTCCGTCGCGCCGGTTCCGCTGTTCGCCGTCAATGACTACGGCGGCGAGATGCTCTTCCGGGTCTATCTGTTCGCCCTTCCCGGCGCGGCCTTCTTCGCCGCCGCCGCGCTGGTGCCGGCCGCCGCGGGGGCCCGGCGGGGCGGCAGGGCGACCACGCTGTGGCGCCGGGCCGCGGCGTTCGCGCTGCCGACCGCGCTGCTGACACTGCCGGCCGGCTTCCTGCCGTCGTACTACGGCAAGGAAGAGATGTTCTACACGCCGCCCGAGGAGACCGCGCTGGTCACCCGGACTCTCGACGACGCGCCCGACGGCTCCCTCATCCTCGCCACCAGCGGCTCCTTCCCTCAGGCGCTCCACCGCTACGACCGTCTCGAGCACTGGTTCTTCGCCGAGCAGGAACTGCCGGAGAACGAGAGGATGCTGAGGGACCCGGCCCGTTACCTCGCCGCCGGCATCCCACCGGGGGCGAAGGCGTACGTCATCCTCACCCACACCCAGGACGTCTACGCGGCCGGAGAGGGACTGCTGCCCGCCGGTGGCTTCCAGGCGCTGCGCACGAGACTGTCGGCCTCTCCGCTCTTCCGCACGGTGGAGAGCCACTCTTACGGCGTCGTCCTGGAGTACCGCCCGGCCGCCGCTCCGTCCTCGCGGTCAGTGAGGTGAACTGATGGACTCCACCCGCCGTGAGAACGCCGACCCTTCCGCTGCCTCGCCGGGCGCCGGTGGCGGCAGCGCCGCCTCCACGCGCTTCAGACTCCTCGTCGCGGTCTCGGGCTGGGTCGCGCTGGCCGCCACCGCCCTCCCCGGCCCCGCGCCGCTGCGCTGGATCCCGGTGCTGATCTTCGTCCTGTTCGGCCCGGGCTGCGCCGCGCTCTACCCGCAGCCGGATCGGCTGACCCTGGGCGCGCGGTTGGAGGCCTTCGCGCTGACCGCGCCCGTGAGCCTGTCCCTCGGTGTGCTCACCGCGACCTCGCTGTTCCTGGTGAAGGCGTTCTCGGTGACCGCCTTCCTCTTCTGGCTCGCCGGCTTCACCACGGTCGTCACGCTTCTGCCGGGGTTGCCGCTGCCCGCAGCACGGCGGCCCGGGGCCGACGAGGGCGGTATCGACGGCGGCGACACCGGCAGTCGGCCGTGACGGGGGCGGGGGGAGCCAAGCGGGGGTACGCCGTCGCGACGCTGTTGGCGGTGCTCGCGGTGGGCGTCGCTCTGCTCGCGGGGCTCGGGCTGTGGGTCGACCGTCCCGACTACTCGGGGAGCTCGGGGGTTTCGGGGGGCTTGGGTGGCTCCGGTGGCTCCGGTGGCTCCGGTGGCTCCGGTGGCTCCGGTGGCTCCGGTGGCGATCTGCCCGCGAACGCGGCCTCCGGCGCGCTGCCCACCGGCGACTGCGCGCCCTCCGGCACGCTGGTCCCGCCGTGCGGCGCGTGGTGGGGCGCCTATGTTCCGTATGCGGAGAACGGTTCCCTCAAGGACGCCGTGCTCGGCTTCGAGAAGCGGATCGGCCGCAGGCTCGACCTCGTCTACAACTACCACGACATGTCGGGCGGCGAGCTCGACGGACAGCTCCTCACGCCCGACGAGCAGCAGCTCGGCCGAGACCGGTTGCTCATGCTGGCCTGGGAGTCCACCGTCTGGACCGAGCCGCACCACGAGAACTGGACCGAGACCCAGCTCGGCTGGAAGAACATCGCCTCGGGGAAGTACGACGAGGAGATCCTCGATCCGCAGATCCGGCGCCTCAAGGCCTACGGCAAACGCGTCTTCCTCGCCTTCGACCAGGAGACCGACGCCCGTGTGAAGGAGGGCGCGGGCACCCCGGAGGAGTTCGTCGCCGCCTACCGTCACCTCCACGAACGGTTCCGCGCGCTGGGCGCCGACAACGTCGTGTGGGTGTGGACCGTCTCCGGCCACCTCGGCAGCGCGGACGACATGAAGGCGCTCTACCCCGGGGACGGGTACGTCGACTGGATCGCCATGGACCAGTACAACTACTACGCCTGTCATGACACCACCGACTGGAAGGACTTCCTCGACAGCCAGCGGCCCGGCTACACATGGCTGCGCGAGAACGTCTCCGACGCCAAGCCGGTGATGCTCGCCGAGTTCGCCACCGCGCCCGACGTCGACGACCCGCCGCGCCAGCGCGACTGGTACACCGCGATCCCCGGCGCCGTGAAGAAGCTGCCGGAGGTCAGGGCGCTGGTCCACTGGAACCGGCCGACCTCCGAGAAGCCCGAGTGCGACCTGACCGTCAACGAGGGCCCCGGGCTGGAGGGTTACCGCGAGGCCGGCCGGAACGGCTACTTCCACCAGCCCCTGCCGTCACGCTGACGCTCACCGCGAGTGCCGCGAGCACGACGCACACCGGCAGGGCCAGCCACGCGAGCTTCTGCCGCCACACCCAACCGCCCATCGCGACGAGATACAGCACCCCCCAGCGCCCCGGCCATGTCAGCCTGCCGCCCACGCGGGCGAGCAGCAGCCACAGCGGTACGAGACCCGACAGCAGCAGGAGCGGCGGCGTCCACCGCAGCAACGGCTCGGGTCCGTCGAACCCCGCCCCCCGCGCGAGGACTTCGGCCACCCGTACGTACAACGTCCCGTCCAGCGGCCGAGGTTCCCGGCCGAGCGCCACCGGTACGACGTGCAGGGCGAGCAGCGCCGAGCCCAGCGCCGAGCCCGGCAGCCACCCGTTGCGCACATCCCGCAGCGTGACCGATCCGACGAACACCACGAGCAGCACGCCGACCGCGACGAGCGCCGGGAGCGGCGTCGCCTCCAGCATCTGACGGCCGCTCATCGCCCTGGACGGCCCGTCGAACCACGGCAGACCGCGCAACGTGGCCCAGAACGCCATGGTGGCCACGCCCAGCAGACCCCACAGCGCACCGGTGAGCCACCGTTCCCGCCGCTCGAGCCTCCCCTCGGCGCGCTTCGGGCCGTTGAGGGTCCCGGGGCGCCCCATGAACAAGGCGACCGTGTCCTCGTCGACGGCGGTCCATCCGCGACTTCCCCAGCGGTCCAGGCCGGTTCCGTCGTATCCGGCCGTCGCGTTCAGCCGCGCCCAGCCGGTGCCGTAGGCAGGGGCGGCGGAGGTCGGCGGATCGAGGGGCCGGGCTGCTTCGCCGGGCAGCGTCACGTCGCTGGGCAGGGTCGCGTCGCTGGGCAGGGTCGCGTCGCGCCGCAGCGCGGAGCGCAGGCCCACGACGGAGACGCCGGCGATCAGCGTCATGCTCAGCAGCACCGCCCACCCCGCCCCCGCGATGCCCGCCGGAGCGAACAGGACCGCCGCGCTGCCCAGCACCGACGCACACATGGCGCCCTGGAGCCCGGCGAGCACCCCGGTGCGCCCCTGCACCCGCAGCACCCCTATGTACAGCTCCACCACGACCCGTGGCAGCGCGCCGGCGGCCAGCAGGCGCAGCACGGTCGTGCCGTGTTCGGCGTAGTCCTCGCTGAACGGCAACAGGATCCGCGGGGCGAACAGCACCAGCACCAGCACGACCGGCACCAGCAGCATGATCATCCGGCGCAGCGCCCCGCGCACTCCGTCGGCGAGTTGCCCGGGATCGTGCGAGGCGTGGGCGGTCAGGGAGGAGGCCATGTTGATGGCCATGAACTCCATGGTCCCGCCGACGGTGTACGCGACGTAGAAGTAGCCGTTCTCCGCCGCGCTGAAGCGGACCGCGACCATCACCGGCAGCAGGTTGATCATCGCCAGACTGAACAGCGCGCCCAGCGAGTCCCCGGCCAGGAAGCGGCCCATCTCCCGCAGCCGCGGCGGCTCCAGGTCGCGATCGGCGGCGGCCTGGCCCGGGATCAGCCTGCGGAAGATCAACCAGCCGAGCGGCAGCGTGGAGAAGACGATCGCCACGGCCCAGGACACGAAGACGCCGAGCACCGGCACCGCGCCGGCGAAGACGACCAGCAGGATCAGCTTGCCGACGGAGAACACCGCGTTGCCGACCGGCACCCATCCCGACCTGCGCAGACCGGTCAGCACCCCGTCCTGCAACGTGAGCAGCGCCCACGCCACGCACGCCAGGACGAACGCGGCACCCGCGAGCGGCGTGCCGAGCGGCGCGTACGACGCTCCCCACAGGTCGAGGGTGAGCAGGAAGACGACACCCGCGACCGCGACGACGATCGAACTCGCGGCGTACGTCCGCCACACCAGCGAGCCGGTGGCCCGCCCGGCGCGCGGCACGAAGCGGACGACCGCGCCGATCATCGTCGTCGCCGTGATGCCGGCGAGCAGACGCATCGCGGCGATCGCGGCGGAGCCCTGCCCGACCGCCTCCTCCGTGTAGTAGCGGGCGGCCACCAGCCAGAAGCCGAGCCCCAGCACGGCGGAGACGCCGGTGCTGAGCATGAGGAAGTAGGCGTTCCTGAACAGTGAGCCGGAGCCCCCCGCAGCCTCGGCGGACGCCGGCCTCACGCTCACCCCCGGCCGCGTCCCGGCCTGCGTTCCGGTCCCTGACTCAGCCACGCGTCCGCTCCAGCCCTCCCGGCGCCTCGGCCGGCCGGGCGTCGCACTCCTGAAGCACCTCGACGACCTCCCGCGCCCGCAGCGGATCCACGGGCAACGCGTGCCGTGCGAACCATCGCGCCCCCACGGGATCGGGCGAGGGGTCGGTGAAGGCGGGGCCCGCGTAGTCGTCGAGCGGCGGGTCGTACAGGTACCCGACGACGATGCCCCGCCGCGCGAGCGCCACGATGGCCGCGTCCCGGTCGGCGACGAACAGCGGCACCCGGAACAGCGGTTGCGGCTTCTCCCTGCCCGCCACAAGGCTCACCGTGGCAGGCCCCTTCACTGTGGCAGGCGCGTCCGCCGTGACGAGCCCCTCCGGTCTCGCCCACCGCGTCGACAGCAGCGTCTCGGTGCCCGCCCTGCAAGCGGCCAGAGTCTCGTCCAGGCGGTCGAGCCGGCGCTCGATCCGGTGCAGGCGGAGACGTCCGGAGCGGAGTCGGTAGTCGTGCATGTCGACGCGGACCCAGGAGTCGTGGGCGGTGAGGTCCGGCGCGGCCTCGGCCGCCCGGGCCAGTTCGTCCGCACGCAGCGGCATCCGTATCCCCTCGCGCTCCGTCAGCCCGAGCAGCCGCATCGCGGCCCACGCCGGGCGTCTCAGCCGCAGCCCCCGCACGGCCGTCTCCGCGCAAGGCCGGACGGTGAAGGCCAGTTCGGCCGAGAGCCGGCCCGGCAGCTGCAGGTCCGCGCAGTTCTTCTCCAGGGTTTCGCGCAGCCCCGGGTCAGCACAGGACAGGAACCCGCCCGCCTTGGCGCCCGCGTGCTTGGACAGGCTGAAGACGGAGGCGTCGCCCCAGCCGCCGACGGGACGGCCCCCCACCCGGCTGCCGACGGCGTGCGCGCCGTCCTCCAACAACGGGATCGCCAGCGCGTCGCACTTCTCCCGCAGCCTCGGCGCGTCGTCCGGGTTGCCGTAGAGGTTCGTGGTCAGCACCGCCGACAGCGAACCCCACACCTCGTCGGGCACCGCGTCCACGTCGATCGACGCGTCCAGCGGCCTCAACGGCGCCTGCACCGGCCGCAGTCCCGCCGCGAGCACCACGAAGAAGATCACGTCGTCGGTGACCGGCGACATCAACACCCGCCCGCCGGGCGAGCACCAGTGACGCAAGGCCACGAACAGCCCGAACCGGCACGACGGCACGTACACGCATTCCCGGCCGAGTCTGCCGCGCATGACCGCTTCCAGCCGCTTCGGCCGTGAACCATGCCGTGCCGACCCGAGGCCGGCCTCCCCTACGGCCATCAGCCCCCCAGATGTGCCTGGGGAAAGCCCCACCCCCGAGGCCTTCCAACAGGTGCCCAGAGTCTCCCTGTTCGCACCGCTCCGTCAAGATTGCGGCCCTTTCCGTCGCCGACTTCCCAAGTCCGCCCGGAAGCGGAGCACACCGCGTCAATCGCCCCATCTGTCACCCCTTTGTGCCGCCGGTGTGCCGTTCGCATGCCTCCTCCGTGTCGCTCCGGTGTCCCTTCCGCGAGGTCAGCCGTAACGTGTGCGGCGGCTCGGAGCACCGCCGGGCCCCGGCGAGCACCCGCGGCGCCCTCCCTCTCGGCGAGCCGCGGTCACGGCGAACCCGTGTGCACAGATGGCGCATGCGCGGCGCACAGGCGGCGCATGCATGGCGAGCACGAAAGCGAGGCAGCATCCGATGCCCCTCCCGGCCCCCTTCGACCTCCCCGAGGGCGATCCCTTCGGCCCGCACAACCTCCCCTACGGCGTCTTCTCCCTTCCCGGCTCCGTAGAGCGGACCGTGGGCGTCCGCCTCGGCGACCACGTCCTGGACGCGGGCGCGGCAGCCCGGGCGCTCGGCTCCCCGCACGCCTCCCTGCTCTCCGCCCCGACTCTCGGGCCGTTGCTGTCGGCGGGCCGCACCGCCTGGTCACAGGTGCGCGGCGCCCTGAAGGAGTGGGTCACCGACCCCGCCCGCCACACGACCCTCGCCCCGCTCCTCCACCCCCTGTCCTCGGTGACCCTGCATCTGCCCTTCGAGGTCGCCGACTACGTCGACTTCTACTCCTCCGAGCACCACGCCCGGAACGTGGGCGCCGTCTTCCGCCCCGACTCCGGCGACACCCTCCTGCCGAACTGGAAGCACCTGCCGATCGGCTACCACGGCCGCGCCGGCACGGTCGTCGTCTCCGGCACCGACGTCGTCCGCCCGTCGGGTCAGCGCAAGGGCCCCTCCGACCCGGCCCCTGTCTTCGGTCCCAGCGTGCGGCTCGACATCGAGGCCGAGGTCGGCTTCGTGGTGGGC
Organism: Streptomyces sp. NPDC088254; assembly: GCF_044740925.1. Lineage (NCBI taxonomy): Bacteria > Bacillati > Actinomycetota > Actinomycetes > Kitasatosporales > Streptomycetaceae > Streptomyces > Streptomyces sp. NPDC088254. The sequence goes on from NZ_JBIURQ010000010.1 coordinate 326,757, forward strand.
GTGCCCTCGCGGCAGGGCCGCCCGGTCCCGCTGGCCGACTTCCGTGAGCACGTCTTCGGCCTGTGCCTCCTCAACGACTGGTCCGCGCGGGACATCCAGGCCTGGGAGTACGTCCCCCTCGGCCCCTTCCTCGGCAAGTCCTTCGCCACCTCCGTCTCCGCGTGGATCACTCCGCTGGAGGCGCTGGAAGAGGCCCGCGTCTCACCTCCCGAGCGCACCCACCCCCTCCTCCCCTACCTGGACGACGCCGCCGCCGAGCCCGCCGGCTACGACCTGCGCATCTCCGTCTCCGTCAACGGTCACGTCGTCTCCGAGCCTCCCTTCTCCGCCATGTACTGGACGGCCGCCCAGCAGCTCGCCCATCTGACGGTCAACGGCGCCTCCCTGCGCACCGGCGACCTCTACGGCTCGGGCACGGTGAGCGGCCCGGCCGCCGACCAGCGCGGCTCCCTCCTGGAACTGACCTGGAACGGCCGCGACCCCCTGGACCTCCCCGACGGCAAGCGGACGTACCTGGAGGACGGCGACGAGGTGACTCTCTCGGCGTGGGCTCCGGGACCGGGCGGTCTGCGCGTCGGGCTGGGAGAGGTGAGGGGCCGCATCGTCTCCGGCTGACAAGACGATCCCCGGGCGGGGAGCCGGCGGGAGTTCCCGGCGGGCTGACTGCGGCCGTTCCCGCCGTCATACTGGCGGCGGGAACGGTCCACGACACCGAACCCGCCCCACCCGCCCGGAGCACGGCCGCCCACAGCACGGCAACGCACACCATGGCAACGCGCACCACGCCAACCCGCGGGACGCCCTCCCCGCGGACGCCACCCGAGGGCAGAACCACCCACAGCGCGGGCACGCCGAGCCCCCTTAGACCAGGATCCGGAGCCGCAGAATGACCCTCTGCCTGATCCTGCTCAGCGTCGTCGCCCTGACGGCCGCCCTGCCGGCTCCGCGCGCGCTGACCCGGGCCGAGTGGCCCGAGCGTGAGCCGGTGGTCGCCCTGTGGGTGTGGCAGTGCCTGGTCGCCACGGTCCTGCTGTGCTGTCTGACGGCGTTGGTCCTGGGCGCCGCCGCCGTCTTCCACACCGTCCGCGCGCAGGTCTTCGCCCCCGCCCCGCCGGCGGTGACCGAGGCGTACGACCTCTCCACCGCCCCCGTGTGGGCGAGCGTCCTCACCCTGCTGCTGGCCTGCGGGGCCGCCTGGACCACCGCGATGCTCGCCCGCGAGCTGGTCGAGGCGCGCCGACGTCGCGGCCGGGCCCGCGCTCATCTGCGCGAGCGCGCCCCCGACCTCCCGGCGGGACTGCCCTCCGCGCGAGGCCCGCTCCTCGTGCTCGAGGACGACTACCCGGACGCCTGGTGGATGCCCGGCCATCCTCCCCAACTGATCGTGACCACCGGTGCCCTGCACCGCCTCACCTCCCTTCAACTCGACGCGGTCCTCACCCACGAGCGCGATCACGCCCGCGCCCACCATGACTGGCTGCTGCACCTGTCGACCGCGCTGGCCACCGGCTTCCCGCGCATCCCCTTGTTCGCCCACTTCTGCGACCAGACGCACCGCCTGGTCGAACTCGCCGCCGACGACACGGCATCCCGCCGCTGCGGTCACCTGACGACCGCGCTGGCCCTGATCGAGCTGAACCAGCACCGAGGCGTCCTGTCCTGCGCGTCCAGTCAGCGCCTCCTGGGCGAACGCGTGGACCGCCTCCTCCAGCCGCCTCCCCGGCTGCTGCGCCGACAGCGCGCACTGACGACGACGGTGGCCGCCCTCGTCCCCCTGCTGCCGCTGCTGATCACCTTCGCGCCGGGCCTCACCGCGCTGGGCTGAGCCGCCGACGCCGGTCGCGCCGGTGGCAGATCGTCCTCACCCGGAACACAAAGCACCAGGTCACCGCAACGTCTTTCGGTTCGCCAGGTGGCGCAACAGTTCTGCAACACCACAATTCCGACCGGATAGGTATGGTCCAGAGCATGCCACCGACCGACCGCATCCGAGACCACGCCGGACAGGGCGCGACCACCGTCGCCGCCCACCGGACGCGTCGCCGACTGCGCGCGGACCAGGCCCGCCAGCTCGCCGACCTCCTGCGCCGCCAGCTCCTCACCGGCGGCTTCCCGAGCGGCACGCTGCCCCACGAATCGGCGCTCGCCACCGACTACCGCGCTTCCCGCAACACCGTCCGCCAGGCCCTGGACCTGCTGCGGGCGGAGGGCCTCGTGGAACGTCTGCCCGGCGTCGGCACGGTCGTGGTCGCCGAGAAGTACCCGCACGGACTCGACCGCCTGATGGGCCTCGCCGAAACCCTGCACGAACACGGCCAGGTCACCAACGAGGTGCGCAACCTCGGTCCCGTCCCCGCGCCGGCCCCGGTGGCCGACCGCCTCAACGTCCCGCCCGGCGCCGACGTGCTCTACATCGAACGCCTGCGCCGCCTGGGCGGCATCCCCCTCTCCCTCGACCTCACCTACATCCCGCTCGACCTCGGCACCGCCCTGCTCGGCGCCGACCTGGAGAACAACGACGTCTTCCGCCTGCTGGAGACCGTCACCGGCCGGCGCCTCGGCCACGCGGAGATCACCCTGGAGGCGGTGACCGCCGACGCCCACTCCGCCGCCGTACTGGAGGCGCCGCGCGGTGCGGCCGTCCTGATGCTGGAACGCCTCACCCACCTCGACGACGGCCGCCCGGTCGATCTGGAGTTCATCCGCTTCCGCGGCGACCGCATCTCGATGAGCGGTCTGCTGCACCGCTCCCGCTGACGCCTCCCCTCTCCCTGCCCGATCCGCCCGCCCTCACCGACCTGCCCCGACCAGCCATCCGTTCGCCCCTTTCCTCCGCTCTCGCCCCTGCCCGTCCGCTCTCACCCCTTCATCGTTCCGCGGGGTCCGATCGGTTCACCGCCGCGCGATTTTCCTCGCGAGCCATTCCCTGGAGACAGCCATGCCCTTGGTCCCCCAGCGGGCCGACGTGCCCGTGACCATCGACGAGTCGAAGTGCATCGACGGCTGCACCCTCTGCGTGGACATGTGTCCGCTGGACTCCCTCGCCATCGACGAGAGCAACGGCAAGGCGTACATGCACGTCGACGAGTGCTGGTACTGCGGCCCGTGCGCGGCCCGCTGTCCCACCGGAGCCGTCACGGTCAACATGCCCTACCTGCTCCGGTGAGAGGTCCCACCCCCATGAAACGCATCGCGCTCGACGTGAAACACACAGCGGCCGCCGTCGGCGCCGCCGCGCTCCTGCTGCCGCTCGCCGCCTGCGGCGGCAGCGCGGAGGCCGGCGACGGCAAGACGGTCACCGTCACCGTCGGCTACCAGTCCAAGACCATCAACACGGTCACCGCCGGCACCCTCCTGCGCTCCCTCGGCTACTTCGAGAAGCAGCTCAACGCGCTCGGCGACGGCACCACCTACAAGGTGAAGTGGGAGGACTTCGCCACCGGCGCGCCGATCACCGCCCAGATGACCGCGGGAAAGATCGACATCGGCTCGATGGGCGACTTCCCCCTCCTCATCAACGCGGCCCGCGGCAAGCAGCTCGACCAGCCCACCCGCCTGGTATCGGTCACCGGCTACAACCTCCGCGGCGGCCTCAACACCATCGTCACCGCCCCCGACTCCAAGCTCGCCTCGCTGACGGACCTCAAGGGCAAGAAGGTCTCGACGAGCGTGGGCTCGGCCGCCGACGGCACTCTCGTCCGGGCCCTGCAACGCGCCGGCCTCGACCCCGACAAGGACATCGACAAGCTCAACCAGCAGCCCGCCGTGGGTGCGTCCGCGCTCTCCGCGGGCAGCGCGGACGCCCTCTCCCAGTTCGTCGCCTGGCCCGGCCTGCTCGCCTTCCAGGGCAAGGCCAAGGCCCTCTACGACGGCGCCCAGCTGAACCTCCCGACCTTCCACGGCGTCACCGCCCGCGAGAACTTCGCGAAGGACCGTCCGGCCGTGCTCGAAGCGTTCCTGAAGGCGCAGGCCCAGGCGACCGACTACCTCGACGCACACCCCGTGGCCGCCGCCGAGTCGGTCGCCAAGGCCACCGGCCTGCCCGCCGAGGTCGTCTACCTCTACAACGGCGACCACGGCATCTCCACCTTCGACCCCTCCGTCAAACCGCAGCTCGTCGCCGCTCTCAAGGACGACGTGTCGATCCTCGAGGCGGCGAAGCTGACCGGGGACGTGGACGTGGACTCCTTCGTCGACGACCAGTACGTCAAGAAGGCCCTCGGCGCCTCCTACGGCAAGCGGCTCGCCGCCACGCCCCCGCCGGCCGCGAGCGAGGTGTGGCCCAAGGGCGCCTCCGAAACCCGTTCCTTCACCTCGCCCGCGCAGCTCCTCGCCTACGTGGCCGCCCACCGCGACGCCGTCCGCGCCGCCTACGTCCCCGACGCCACCACCGGCACCCTCTGGTTCGCCGACAAGGCCGTCTGGGTGGCGGACGGAGCGGACCTGGTGCCGTTCGTCGCCCCGGCGACCGCGCAGGCCTACATCGGCGCACACAGCGGCGCACGCGTCATCACGTACGCGGAGGCCCTGGAGCGTGCCGCGTGAGCCGGCCCGCCCCACGCGTGGGCCGCTACGCCCTCCGGCTGCTCTCCCTGGCCGCCGCCCTCGGTCTGTGGCAGCTGCTGACCAGCCTGAACGTCGACCTGTGGCTGCGCTTCTCTCAGTTCCCGACGGTCACCGAGGTCGCCCACGCCTTCGCCGACCGCCTGGCCGGCGGCGACTACTGGACCGACCTCGCCGACAGCCTCACCCGCATCCTCACCGGGTTCCTGCTGGCCGCCGTCCTGGGCGTGGCCACGGGCGTGCTCGTGGCGCGTTCACGGCTCGCCGAGGACCTGCTCGGCCCGGTCCTCGAAGTCGTCCGCCCGATCCCGGCGATCGCCCTGGTCCCCGTCGCGATCCTGCTCTTCCCCTCCAACGAGCAGGGCATCGTCTTCATCACCTTCACCGCCGCGTTCTTCCCCGTCCTGGTGTCCACGCGCCACGCGGTCCGGGCGCTCACCCCCCTCTGGGAGGAGGCGGTGAGCACCATGGGCGGCGGCCGGTGGCGGATCCTCGGCTCCGTCGTCCTGCCGGGGGCGCTGCCCGGCATCTTCGGCGGCCTGTCGGTCGGCATCGGCGTGTCGTGGATCTGCGTGATCTCCGCCGAGATGATCTCCGGCCAGTACGGCGTCGGCTACCGCACCTGGCAGGACTACACGATCGTCAACTACCCGGGCGTCTTCGTCGGCATGGTCACCATCGGCGTGCTCGGCTGGCTCACCTCCACGGCCGTGGAGCTCCTGGGCCGCCGGCTGACCCGCTGGCTGCCCAGGACGTCGTACGTCCCCGGGGCCCGGCTCCGCACCCCCCGGGCCGGCGTGCCGACGCCGTCCGCTGCCGCCCCCGCGGCCAAGGGATCCCCTCGCAGGGGCTCCGTGCTCGGGGGATCCCCGCGCAGGGGTTCCGCACCCGACGCCGAGGAGGCACGCGATGAGCACCTCGTCTGAGACGTCCGAGCGCCGCGCGCAGGGCGGAACACCCGTCGCCGCCGAGGTCCGCCAGGCTTCGACGACGCCCACGCCGTCACCGGGCCGTGGCACCCGGCTCACTTTCCGCGCCGCCACGCTCGGCCGCCCCGACGCCCCGGCCCTGTCCGGCGTCGACCTCGACATCGCGCCGGGCGAGATCCTCACCGTCGTCGGCCCTTCGGGCTGCGGCAAGTCGACGCTGCTGCGCACGCTGGCCGGGCTGCTGCCCACCCTCGCCGGAACCGTGGAACAGGACGGCAGGCCGATCACCGGCCCGGAGGCGGACCGCGCGCTGGTCTTCCAGGAGGACGCCCTCCTGCCCTGGCGCACCCTGCGCTCCAACGTCGAACTCCCGCTCGCCATCCAGGGGCTGCCGCGCGCGCAGCGCAGGGAACAGGCGCAGTCCTGGCTCGGCCGTGTCGGACTGGCCGACCTGACCCGGCAGTTGCCCCACCGCGTCTCCGGAGGACAGCGCCAACGCGCCCAGTTGGCGCGCGCCCTGGCCGGCCGGCCGCGCGCCGTCCTCATGGACGAACCGTTCGGCGCGCTCGACGCGCAGACCCGCGCGGGGATGCAGGACCTGCTGGTGGAGGTGCTGCGCGGGACGTGCGCGACCGTCGTCTTCGTCACCCATGACGTGGACGAGGCCCTGTTCCTCGGCGACCGCGTCGCGCTGCTCGGCGCGGGCGGCCTCGCCGCCGTCCGGGACGTCCCACGCCCACGCGACCGCTCCGCCCACGACGACCCCGCGCGCGTGGCCCTGCGGCACGACGTCCTCACCCCCCTCGGCTCGTGAAAGGCACCCCGGTGGCCACCCCCGTCAACACACCCCCCGCCAACGCCCTCGCGCAGATCCCCGCGCTCGCCGACGCCGAGGAACTGAGCTGCGACGTCCTCGTCATCGGCGGCGGCACCGCCGGCACCATGGCGGCGCTCACCGCGGCCGAACAGGGCGCGAACGTCCTGCTGCTGGAGAAGGCGCACGTGCGCCACTCCGGCGCGCTCGCCATGGGCATGGACGGCGTCAACAACGCGGTCATCCCGGGCCGCGCCGAACCGGACGACTACGTCGCCGAGATCACCCGCGCCAACGACGGCATCGTCGACCAGTCCACCGTCCGCCAGACCGCCACCCGCGGATTCGCCATGGTGCAGCGGCTGGAGTCGTACGGAGTCAAGTTCGAGAAGGACGAGCACGGCGAGTACGCGGTCCGCCAGGTCCACCGCTCCGGTTCCTACGTCCTGCCCATGCCGGAGGGCAAGGACGTCAAGAAGGTGCTGTACCGGCAGCTCCGGCGGCGGGAGATGCGGGAGCGGATCCGCATCGAGAACCGGGTGATGCCGGTGCGCGTGCTCACGGCCGAGGGGCGCGCCGTGGGCGCCGCGGGCTTCAACACCCGTACCGGCCAGTTCGTGACGGTCCGCGCGGGCGCGGTCATCCTCGCGACCGGACCGTGCGGCCGGCTCGGCCTGCCCGCCTCCGGCTACCTGTACGGCACGTACGAGAACCCGACCAACGCGGGCGACGGCTACGCCATGGCGTACCACGCGGGCGCCGAGCTGACCGGCATCGAGTGCTTCCAGATCAACCCGCTGATCAAGGACTACAACGGCCCGGCCTGCGCCTACGTCGCCAACCCCTTCGGCGGCTACCAGGTGAACCGGCACGGCGAGCGCTTCGTCGACTCCGACTACTGGTCGGGCCAGATGATGGCCGAGTTCGCGGCCGAGGTCGCCTCCGACCGGGGGCCCGTGTACCTGAAGCTGAGCCATCTCCCCGAGGAGTCGGTCTCCGCGCTGGAGTCGATCCTGCACACCACCGAGCGCCCCACCCGGGGCACCTTCCACTCCGGCCGCGGTCACGACTACCGCACCCACGACGTCGAGATGCACATCTCCGAGATCGGCCTGTGCGGCGGGCATTCCGCCTCCGGCGTCCGCGTCGACGACCACGCCCGCACGACCGTCCCCCGCCTGTACGCCGCCGGTGACCTGGCCTGCGTCCCGCACAACTACATGATCGGCGCGTTCGTCTACGGCGACCTCGCGGGCTCCGACGCCGCCCAGTACCGCGCGTACGAGGGCGACCTTCCTGCCGAGCAGCTCCGGGAGGCGCACGAGCTGATCTACCGCCCGCTGCGCAACCCGGACGGCGCGCCGCAGACCCAGGTCGAGTACAAGCTGCGCCGCTTCGTGAACGATTACGTGGCCCCGCCGAAGTCGGGCGCCCGGCTCTCCCTGGCCCTGGAGGCGTTCGAGCGGATGCACGACGACATCGCCGCGATGGGCGCGCACACTCCGCACGAACTCATGCGCTGCGCCGAGGTCACCTTCATCCGCGACTGCGCAGAGATGGCCGCGCGCGCCTCCCTCGCCCGTACGGAGTCGCGCTGGGGCCTCTACCACAACCGCCTCGACCACCCCGGCCGCGACGACGCCTCCTGGTTCCACCACCTCGATCTGCACAAGTCCCCCTCTGGCGCCATGGAGTTCACGGCCCGTCCCGTGGCTCCCTATCTGGTCCCGGTCGAGGAGTTCACCCCCGTCGGCGGCCCTTCCCGGCATCTTGGCGAGGTCCACGCCGAGGACGTGGCAACGGCCGGCTCGCGCGAGGTGGCGCCCGTGGCGAACCACCCCGGTCGGACCTCGCCGTCGCCCGACGTCGTCTCCCCCGCCCTTCCGGTCACCGGGCCCGCCCCGGAAGAGTCCTCGTCCCGCCTCCTCACCCTGGTCGCCCTCGCCGAGGAACAGCCCGAACTCGACGCCCTTCGCCCCTATCTCACCGACCCGGCCCCCGCTGTCCGGCGCGAGGCGGTCTCCGTCCTGACCGAGACGGTTCCGCCCGGCACCGGGACCGCACTCGCCGGGGCGCTGCGGGACACCGCCCCCGAGGTGCGGGCCGCCGCCGCGGCGTCACTGCGCGAACTCGTCGAGACCCTGCCGCCCGAACCGGCCCTGCGCGACGGCCTCTCCGCCGCTCTGGCCGAGCCCGACCCCGTCGTCCGCGCCGCCGCGCTCGACGTGCTGCGCGCGCTGCGCCTGGGCGACGCCGGTCTGTTCGCGGGCTCCCTGGCGGACGCCGACATCACCGTCCGCATCGAGGCGGTCCGCGCCCTGGTCTCCGTCGACGCCGCCGCCGAACTCGCCGACGCCGCCCCCGCCGACCCGTCCCGCGAGGTCCGCGTCACCCTCGCCAAGGCCCTGGCCACCGTGGCCGCGGGCCGCCTGGCCGACGCCCCGTCGAACGGCTCCGGCGCCGATCCCAGCACCGACTCCGACACCTGCACCGGCGGGAGCTCGGACACCCTGACACCGTCCGATGTCACCTCCGTCCGCACTGCCCTCACCTCCCTCATCGCCGACCCCGACGCCCTGGTCCGAGCGGCCGCCTACGGGGCGCTCGGCATGACCGGATGCCCCGCACCGCTCGCCGCCCGCGCGGTGAGCGCCCTGGACGACCCGGCGTGGCAGGTCCGGGCCGGCGCCGCCACCGCCCTGTCCGCCACGGACCCCGACACAGCTGTTCCGGTGCTCGCCAAGGTCCTGGCCGACCCGAACGGCGACGTCCGCAAGGCCGCCGTGCTGGCTCTGACCCGGCACCGCGCCACCGACGCCGCCCGGGCAGCCCTCGCCACGGCGACGACGGACACGGACGCGGACGTCAGGGCGTACGCGGCGCGAGGGCTCTGAGTCCGTCCGAACACACCCGACCGCACGGAAAGCAGGGTGGGTGCCTCCCCCAGGCATCCACCGCTTTCCACGCCGGACGGCGACGGGCGGAAAGGCGGCACGCCAGGCCTGGGCCAACGGCAGGGCATGAGGTCGGAGAGGGGCCGCGCGGCGGGGCAGAAGAGGTGCACGCTGCCCTTACGGCGAGGCGCTCAAGCCTCAGTGGCGAGTCCTATATCCAGTCCTCCGGTTCCGGCTCCTCCGCCATTTCCGGCCAGTCGTCCGCGCCGTCCGGCCCGCCCTCCGCCTGGGCGGCCTGCGGCGCCGAGCCCGGCGCGCCACCCAGCGAGGCCAGGACCGCGACCACGCCCTCCCCGTATGTCGCCAGCTTCTTCTCGCCGACTCCGCTGATCCCGCCGAGTTGCCGCACCGACGTCGGCCACGCCGTGGCGATCTCCCGCAGCGTCGCGTCGTGGAAGATGACGTACGCCGGGACGCCCTGCTCACGGGCCTGTTCCGCGCGCCAGGCACGCAGGGCCTCGAACGCGGGGAGCAGTTCCTCGGGCAGCTCGGCCGCGGCCGTCTTGGCCTTGCGGTCGCCGCGCCCGGCAAAGGACGCTCCCGCCTTGGCCGCCGTCGGCCTCTTCGGCTCCTTGCGCAGCGGGACCTCCCGCTCCCTGCGCAGCACCGCCCCGCTGGCCTCGGTCAGCACCAGCGTGCCGTACTCCCCCTCGACCGCGAGCAGCCCCTGCGCCAGCAACTGGCGTACCACTCCGCGCCATTCGCCCTCGGCCAGGTCCTCGCCGATGCCGAACACGGACAGCTGGTCGTGGTCGAACTGGATCACCTTGGCCGTGCGCCGGCCCAACAGGATGTCGACGATCTGCACCGCGCCGAACTTCTGCCCGCGCTCGCGTTGCAGCCGCACCACCGTCGACAGCACCTTCTGCGCGGCGACGGTGCCGTCCCAGGTCTCGGGTGCGGTGAGGCAGGTGTCGCAGTTGCCGCATGTCTCGGCGGCGGCATCCTGGCCGAAGTAGGCGAGGAGCTGGCCGCGGCGGCACGCGACCGTCTCGCACAGCGCCAGCATGGAGTCCAGGTGGGCGGCGGCCCGCCGCCGGAACGCCTCGTCGCCCTCACCCGACTGGATCAGCTTGCGCTGCTGGATGACGTCGTTGAGGCCGTAGGCCATCCAGGCCGTCGACGGGAGCCCGTCGCGCCCCGCGCGGCCCGTCTCCTGGTAGTAGCCCTCGATGGACTTGGGCAGGTCGAGATGGGCGACGAACCGCACGTCCGGCTTGTCGATGCCCATGCCGAAGGCGATGGTCGCCACCACGACCAGGCCCTCCTCGCGCAGGAAGCGCGACTGGTGCGCCGCGCGCGTGCCCGCGTCCAGGCCCGCGTGGTACGGCACCGCCTCGACGCCGTTGCGGGAGAGGAACTCGGCCGTCTTCTCCACGGAGTTGCGGGAGAGGCAGTACACGATGCCCGCGTCGCCGGCGTGCTCCTCTCGCAAGAAGCTCAGCAGCTGCTTCTTCGGGTCGGACTTCGGCACGATCCGGTACTGGATGTTGGGCCGGTCGAAGCTGGCCACGAAGTGCCGGGCCGTCGGCATGTTGAGCCGCTGGGTGAGCTCCTGGTGGGTCGCGCGCGTGGCCGTCGCCGTGAGGGCGATCCTCGGGACGTCCGGCCAGCGCTCGCCCAGCAGGGACAGGGCGAGGTAGTCGGGGCGGAAGTCGTGCCCCCACTGGGACACGCAGTGCGCCTCGTCGATCGCGAAGAGGGCGATCTTGCCGCGGGAGAGCAGGTCCAGCGTGGAGTCCAGGCGCAGCCTCTCCGGTGCGAGGTAGAGCAGGTCCAGCTCGCCGGCGAGGAACTCGGCCTCGACCATGCGCCGCTCGTCGAAGTCCTGCGTGGAGTTCATGAACCCGGCGCGCACCCCCAGGGCCCGCAGTGCGTCCACCTGGTCCTGCATGAGCGCGATCAGCGGTGAGACGACGATGCCCGTGCCCGCTCTGACCAGGGACGGGATCTGGTAGCAGAGGGACTTGCCGCCGCCGGTCGGCATGAGGACGACCGCGTCCCCGCCGGCCACCACGTGCTCGACGACGGCTTCCTGTTCTCCACGGAAGGCGTCGTACCCGAAGACCCGGTGCAGCGTGGCCAGCGCCTCGCTCTCCGTACCCGGCAACTCCTTGACTTCTGTCATCTCCCTGATCCCGCCCGTCCCGCCCATCGTCTGGTCCCCCGTACGTCGTCCCTCGACCACCGCCTCCACCTTAGGCGTCAGGACTGACGCCGCCGGAGTTATCCACAGGCTCGCCCGTCACATACTCGCCCCGTCACACGGCTCGGCCCGGCGCCCCGTGAGCGGGTGCCGGGCCGAGCCGAGGGCGGCAGGGAACCTCGGGCGGGTGTCAGCGCACGAAGACGCCCGCCTGTCCCGCCAGATCCAGGAAGTACTGCGGTGCCACACCGAGGACCACTGTCACCGCCAGGCCCACCGCGATCGCCGTCGTCGTCAGGGGTGACGGCACGGCGACGGTCGGGCCCTCCGGTCGCGGTTCGCTGAAGAACATCAGCACGATGACACGGATGTAGAAGAACGCGGCGATCGCCGAGGAGATCACACCGACCACGACCAGCGGTGCCGCGCCGCCTTCCGCCGCCGCCTTGAAAACGGCGAACTTCCCGGCGAAACCGCTGGTCAGCGGGATTCCGGCGAAGGCGAGCAGGAACACCGCGAACACCGCCGCCACCAGGGGCGAGCGACGGCCCAGCCCGGCCCACTTGGACAGGTGGGTGGCCTCACCGCCGGCGTCGCGCACCAGAGTGACCACGGCGAACGCGCCGATCGTCACGAAGGAGTACGCGGCGAGGTAGAAGAGGACGGAGGAGACCCCGTCAGGGGTGGTCGCGATGACACCCGCGAGGATGAATCCGGCGTGCGCGATCGACGAGTACGCCAGAAGCCGCTTGATGTCGGTCTGTGTGATCGCGACGATCGCGCCGCCCAGCATGGTGACGATCGCCACGCCCCACATCACCGGCCGCCAGTCCCAGCGCAGGCCGGGCAGGACGACGTACAGGATCCGCAGCAGCGCGCCGAAGGCGGCCACCTTGGTCGCGGCGGCCATGAAGCCGGTGACCGGCGTGGGCGCGCCCTGGTAGACGTCGGGCGTCCACATGTGGAACGGCACCGCGCCCACCTTGAACAGCAGGCCCATGACGATCATGGCGGCGCCGATGAGGAGCAGCGCGTCGTTGCCCATGGTGTCGGCGAGCGCCGGGCTCACGTCGGTGACCGTGCCGTCGACGACCTGCGCGACGGTCGCGTACGACACCGAGCCGGCGTACCCGTAGACAAGGGCGATGCCGAACAGAGTGAACGCCGAGGCGAACGCGCCGAGCAGGAAGTACTTGACCGCGGCCTCCTGCGACATGAGCCGCTTGCGGCGGGCCAGCGCGCACAGGAGGTACAGCGGGAGCGAGAAGACTTCCAGGGCGATGAAGAGGGTCAGCAGGTCGTTGGCCGACGGGAAGACCAGCATGCCCGCGACCGCGAACAGCAGGAGCGGGAAGACCTCGGTGGTGGTGAAACCGGCCTTCACTGCGGCCTTCTCGCTGTCGCTGCCCGGCACCGAGGCGGCCTGGGCGGCGAAGGAGTCGACGCGGTTGCCGTGCGATTCGGGGTCCAGCCGCCGTTCGGCGAAGGTGAACAGGCCGACCAGGGCGGCCAGCAGGATCGTGCCCTGGAGGAACAGGGCCGGCCCGTCGACGGCGATCGCTCCCATCGCGGCGATGCGCGCCTTGGTCGTGCCGTAGCCGTCCGCCGCGAGGGCCACGACCGCGGCGAAGGCGGCGGCCAGGGCGACGACGGAGACGAACAGTTGCGCGTAGTAGCGGTGCTTGCGCGGGACGAGTGCCTCGACCAGCACCCCGACGATCGCCGCTCCCACGACGATCAGGGTGGGCGACAGCTGTGCGTATTCGATCTTCGGCGCGTCGATCTTCGAGATCGGGTCGGCCGCGGTTGTCCACAGGCTGTGGACGACTGCTGTGCTCACTTGGCCGCCTCCACCTCGGGCTGGGGGTCCTTCTTCTGTACGTCGGACAGGGTCTGCTTGACCGCCGGGTCGACGATGTCCGTCACGGGCTTCGGGTAGACGCCCAGGATGATCAGCAGTGCGATCAGCGGGGCGACGACCAGGAGTTCACGCGCGCGGAGGTCCGGCATCGCGGAGACCTCCGGTTTCACCGGGCCGGTCATGGTCCTCTGGTAGAGGACCAGGGTGTAGAGCGCGGCCAGGACGATGCCCGAGGTGGCGATGACGCCGATCACCGGATACCGCGAGAACGTGCCGACCAGCACCAGGAACTCGCTCACGAACGGGGCGAGTCCGGGCAGCGACAAGGTCGCCAGACCACCGATGAGGAACGTGCCGGCGAGCACCGGAGCGACCTTCTGCACCCCGCCGTAGTCGGCGATGAGCCGCGAGCCGCGCCGCGAGATCAGGAACCCGGCGACCAACATGAGCGCGGCGGTGGAGATGCCGTGGTTGACCATGTAGAGCGTCGCACCGGACTGGCCCTGGCTGGTCATCGCGAAGATGCCCAGGATGATGAAGCCGAAGTGGGAGATCGACGCGTAGGCCACCAGCCGCTTGATGTCCCGCTGGCCCACGGCGAGCAGCGCCCCGTAGACGATGCTGACGACGGCGAGGACGAGGATGACGGGCGTCGCCCACTTCGACGCCTCCGGGAAGAGCTGGAGGCAGAAGCGGAGCATCGCGAACGTGCCCACCTTGTCGACCACCGCCGTGATGAGGACGGCGACCGGCGCGGTGGACTCGCCCATGGCGTTGGGGAGCCAGGTGTGCAGCGGCCACAGGGGCGCCTTGACCGCGAAGGCGAAGAAGAAGCCCAGGAACAGCCAGCGTTCGGTGTTCGTCGCCATGTCGAGAGAGCCGTTGGCTCGCGCTGCGGCGATCTCCGTGAGCGAGAAGCTCCCGGCGACCACGTACAGCCCGATCACCGCGGCCAGCATGATCAGCCCGCCCACGAGGTTGTAGAGCAGGAACTTCACGGCGGCGTACGTGCGTTGCGTGGACGCCGCCTGCTCACCGTGTTCGTGGGCCCGGTCCCCGAAGCCGCCGATGAGGAAGTACATCGGGATGAGCATGGCTTCGAAGAAGATGTAGAAGAGGAAGACGTCGGTGGCCTCGAAGGAGATGATCACCATCGCCTCGACGGCCAGGATCAGGGCGAAGAAGCCCTGCGTCGGCCGCCAGCGCCTGTTGCCGGTCTCCAGCGGGTCGGCGTCGTGCCAGCCCGCCAGGATGATGAACGGGATCAGCAGTGCGGTGAGCGCGATGAGCGCCACCGCGATGCCGTCCACGCCCAGTTCGTAGCGGACGCCGAAGTCCTTGATCCAGGAGTGGGACTCGGTGAGCTGGTAGCGGTCGCCGTCCGGGTCGAAGCGGACCAGGACGACGATCGCCAGGGCGAGTGTGGCGAGCGAGAAGAACAGCGCCAGGGACTTGGCGGCGTTGCGCCGCGCGGCGGGCACGGCGGCCGTCGCGATCGCCCCGATCGCGGGGAGCGCGGCCGTCGCTGTCAGGAGGGGAAAGGACATCGGTATCAGACCGCCCTCATCAGCAGGGTCGCGGCGATGAGGACCGCCGCACCGCCGAACATCGAGACCGCGTAGGACCGCGCGAAGCCGTTCTGCAGCTTGCGCATGCGCCCGGAGAGGCCGCCGACCGAGGCCGCGGTGCCGTTGACGACGCCGTCGACCAGGGTGTGGTCGACGTAGACCAGGGACCGCGTGAGGTGCTCGCCGCCGCGCACCAGGACGACGTGGTTGAAGTCGTCCTGGAACAGGTCCCGCCGGGCGGCCCGGGTGAGCAGCGATCCGCGCGGGGCGACGACCGGGACGGGGCGGCGGCCGTACTGGGCGTAGGCGACGGCGACGCCCAGGATCATCACGGCCACCGTGGACATCGTGACCGTCAGGGCGCTCACCGGCGGGTGCCCGTGTTCGAAGCCGGTGACGGGCTCCAGCCAGTGCACGAAGCGCTCACCGATGCTGAAGAAGCCTCCGGCGAAGACCGATCCGACGGCCAGCACGATCATCGGGGCCGTCATCACCTTGGGCGACTCGTGCGGGTGCGGCTCGCCGTGTTCGCCGTGGTGTTCGGCGGCGGGCTCCGCGCCCGGGGCCTCGGGGGAGCGGGTGGGCTGGTTCTTCCAGCGCTCCTCGCCGAAGAACGTCATCAGCATCACGCGCGTCATGTAGTACGCGGTGATGGCCGCGCCCAGCAGCGCGCAGCCGCCGAGGATCCAGCCCTCGGCGCCTCCCTTGGCGAACGCCGCCTCGATGATCTTGTCCTTGGAGAAGAAGCCGGACAGACCCGGGAAGCCGATGATCGCGAGGTAGCCGAGGCCGAAGGTGACGAAGGTGATCGGCATGTACTTGCGCAGACCGCCGTACTTGCGCATGTCGACCTCGTCGTTCATGCCGTGCATGACCGAGCCGGCCCCGAGGAACAGGCCCGCCTTGAAGAAGCCGTGCGTGACCAGGTGCATGATCGCGAAGGCGTAGCCGATGGGGCCGAGGCCGGCGGCGAGGACCATGTAGCCGATCTGCGACATGGTCGAGCCGGCCAGCGCCTTCTTGATGTCGTCCTTCGCGCAACCGACGATCGCACCGAACAGGAGCGTGACGGCGCCGACGACCGTGACGACGAGCTGCGCGTCAGGGGCCGCGTTGAAGATCGCCGCGGAGCGGACGATCAGGTAGACGCCCGCGGTCACCATGGTCGCCGCGTGGATGAGGGCGGAGACCGGGGTCGGGCCCTCCATGGCGTCCCCGAGCCAGGACTGCAGCGGTACCTGGGCGGACTTGCCGCAAGCCGCGAGCAGCAGCATCAGGGCGATCGCGGTGAGTTGTCCCTCGGTGGCGTCCCCGGCGAGCCCGGGCTTCTCCTGCGTGCCGAGGAGCGGGCCGAAGGCGAAGGTGCCGAAGGTGGTGAACATCAGCATGATGGCGATCGACAGGCCCACGTCGCCGACGCGGTTGACCAGGAAGGCCTTCTTCGCGGCGGTGGCGGCGCTGGGCTTGTGCTGCCAGAAGCCGATGAGCAGGTACGAGGCGAGACCGACGCCCTCCCAGCCGACGTACAGCAGAAGGTAGTTGTCGGCGAGGACGAGCAAGAGCATCGCCGCGAGGAACAGGTTGAGGTAGCCGAAGAAGCGGCGGCGCCGCTCGTCGTGCTCCATGTAGCCGACCGAGTACAGGTGGATCAGCGAGCCCACGCCCGTGATCAGCAGTACGAAGGTCATCGACAACTGGTCGACGCGGAAGGCGACGTCCGCCTGGAAGCCCCCGACGGGGATCCAGCTGAACAGATGCTGTGTCAGCGTGCGGTCGTCGGCCTCCTTGCCGAGCATGTCGGCGAAGAGGACGAGGCCGATCACGAAGGAGGCGGCCGCGAACACGGTGCCGACCCACTGGCCGACGGCGTCGAGCCGGCGGCCGCCGAGCAGCAGGACGGCCGCTCCGAGCAGGGGCGCCGCGACGAGCAGCGCAATCAGGTTGTCCACGATTCTTCCGACCCCTTACAGCTTCATCAGGCTGGCGTCGTCGACCGAGGCCGAGTGGCGGGAACGGAACAGCGACACGATGATCGCGAGTCCGACCACGACCTCCGCGGCGGCGACGACCATCGTGAAGAAGGCGATGATCTGGCCGTCGAGATTGCCGTGCATCCGGGAGAAGGCGACGAGCGTGAGGTTGCAGGCGTTGAGCATCAGCTCGACGCACATGAACACGACGATCGCGTTGCGCCGGATCAGTACGCCCGTCGCGCCGATCGTGAACAACAGGGCGGCCAGGTAGACATAGTTGACCGGGTTCACTTCGACGCCTCCTCGGTCCGCTTGAAGGTCGGCGGCTCGACCGCGGCCCGCTCCAGGCGGTCCTCGGCGCGCTGTTCCAGCGCCTTGAGGTCGTTGAGCGCCTCGGTGGACACATCACGCATCTGGCCGCGCTCGCGCAGCGTCTTGCTGACGGTGAGCTCCGACGGCGTGCCGTCGGGCAGCAGCCCGGCGATGTCGACGGCGTTGTGCCGCGCGTACACGCCGGGGGCCGGCAGGGGCGGGACGTGCTTGCCCTCGCGTACGCGCTTCTCGGCCAGCTCGCGCTGGGTGGGGGGCCGCTCGGTGCGCTCGCGGTGGGTGAGCACCATCGCGCCGACGGCGGCCGTGATGAGCAGGGCGCCGGTGATCTCGAAGGCGAAGACGTACTTGGTGAAGATGAGGGCGGCGAGGCCCTCGACGTTGCCGCCCGCGTTGGCGTCGGCGAGGCCGTCGAACTCCGTCAGGGAGGCGTTGCCGATGCCCGCGAAGAGGAGGACCCCGAAACCGACGCCGCACAGGAGGGCCAGCCAGCGCTGGCCCTTGATGGTCTCCTTGAGGGAGTCCGCCGCGGTGACGCCGACGAGCATCACCACGAACAGGAACAGCATCATGATCGCGCCGGTGTAGACGACGATCTGCACGATGCCCAGGAAGTAGGCGCCGTTGGCGAGGTAGAACACCGCCAAGATGATCATGGTGCCGGCGAGACAGAGCGCGCTGTGCACGGCCCTCTTCATGAAGACGGTGCACAGGGCGCCGATCACCGCGACGGTGCCGAGCACCCAGAACTGGAACGCCTCGCCGGTGGAGGTGGAGTAGGCGGCGAGCTGCGGAGCCGAGTCGGCGGCGAGCCGGCCGACGGAGTGCGCGGCGAACTGGGCGCTCATCGGCCGGTCACCTCCTGCGAGGCGGGCTCGTCCTCACCGAAGGTGGACTCGGCCTCCTGCGGGACCTCGCCCTTGGAGACGGCCGCCTGCCGCTCGGTGCCGGGCGCGGCCTCCGTGACCAGTCCCCGGTAGTAGTCCTGCTCGTCCGTCCCGGGGTAGATCGCGTGCGGCGTGTCGACCATGCCGTCGTCGAGCCCGGCGAGCAGCTGCTCCTTGGTGTAGATCAGGTTGGCCCGGCTGGAGTCGGCGAGCTCGAACTCGTTGGTCATCGTCAACGCGCGCGTGGGGCATGCCTCGATGCACAGGCCGCACAGGATGCAGCGGGCGTAGTTGATCTGGTAAACGCGGCCGTACCGCTCGCCCGGCGAGTAGCGCTCCTCCTCTGTGTTGTCCGCGCCCTCGACGTAGATCGCGTCGGCGGGGCAGGCCCAGGCGCACAGCTCGCAGCCGACGCACTTCTCCAGGCCGTCCGGATGGCGGTTGAGCTGGTGCCGTCCGTGGAAGCGCGGAGCCGTGGTCTTCTTCTGCTCCGGGTACTGCTCGGTCAGCCGCTTCTTGAACATGGCCTTGAAGGTCACGCCGAAGCCGGCGACGGGGTTCTGGAAACCGGGCGACGTGTGCCCGGCCTCCTTGGGCTCCTCAGCCATCGGACGCCTCCTTTCCATCCAGAGATCCGTCACTCTGAGTATCGGGCCCGCCACTGACAATCAACTCCCGCTCCCGGCGCGGGCGGCGCCTCGGGACCGGCGGCAGCTCCTGCCCGGGCAGCGGCGGCACAGGGAATCCGCCCGCCATCGGGTCGAACGCGGCGGGCTCGGCGGGGGTCTCTGCCTGCTTGCCGCGGTCGCGGTACATGTCCGCGACGAAGGAGAGCAGCAGCAGGAGCAGGACCGCGCCGCCGACGTAGAGGGCGATGTCGGCGAAGTCGTAGTTCTCGTTGCGCAGGGTCCGCACGGTCGCGACGAGCATCAGCCAGGTCACCGAGACCGGGATGAGGACCTTCCAGCCGAGCTTCATCAGCTGGTCGTAGCGCACGCGCGGGAGCGTGCCGCGCAGCCAGATGAAGAAGAACAGCAGCAGCTGCACCTTGACGGTGAACCAGAGCATCGGCCACCAGCCGTGGTTCGCGCCCTCCCAGAAGCCGCTGATCGGCCACGGGGCCCGCCAGCCGCCGAGGAAGAGCGTCACCGACACGGCCGAGACCGTCACCATGTTCACGTACTCGGCGAGCATGAACATCGCGAACTTGATCGACGAGTACTCGGTGTTGAAGCCGCCGACCAGGTCGCCTTCGGACTCCGGCATGTCGAAGGGGGCGCGGTTGGTCTCGCCGACCATCGTGACGATGTAGAGGATGAAGGAGACCGGCAGCAGGATGACGTACCAGCGGTCGTGCTGCTGTTCGACGATCGTCGACGTCGACATCGAACCGGAGTACAGGAAGACGGAGGCGAACGCGGCGCCCATCGCGATCTCGTAGGAGATCATCTGCGCGCAGGAGCGCAGACCGCCGAGAAGCGGATAGGTGGATCCGGAACTCCAACCCGCCAGGACGATGCCGTAGATGCCGACCGAGGCGACCGCGAGGATGTAGAGCATCGCGATCGGCAGGTCGGTGAGCTGCATCGTGGTGCGCTGGCCGAAGATCGAGATCTCGTTGCCGGCGGGGCCGAAGGGGATCACCGCGATCGCCATGAAGGCGGGGACGGCCGCGACGATCGGCGCGAGGACGTACACCACCTTGTCGGCGCGTTTGACGATGACGTCTTCCTTCAGCATCAGCTTGATGCCGTCGGCGAGCGACTGGAGCATGCCCCAGGGGCCGTGCCGGTTGGGGCCTACGCGCAGCTGCATCCAGGCGACGACCTTGCGCTCCCAGACGATGGAGAACAGCACCGTCACCATCAGGAAGGCGAAACAGAAGACCGCCTTGACGACGACCAGCCACCACGGGTCGCGGCCGAACATGGAGAGGTCTTCAGCGGCGAGGTACATGTTCATGCCTCCACCTCCTCGGGGGCGTCGGCGGTGAGCGTCGCCGGGCCGATACGGACGAGGGAGCCGGGCCGTGCCCCGGTGTCGGAAGCGACGCCCCCGCCCACGGAGTTCAGCGGGAGCCACACCACCCGGTCGGGCATCTCGGTGATCTCCAGCGGCAGTTCCACGGTCCCGGCCGGTCCGGTCACCGCGAGCGCGTCGCCGTCCTTGACGCCCGCCTCGGCGGCCGTCGCAGGCGACACGCGTGCGTGTGCGGCATGCCGCGTCCCGGCGAGCGCCTCGTCGCCCTGCTGGAGGACGCCCCGGTCGAGCAGCAGACGGTGACCTGCGAGCACGGCCTCGCCGGCGGCGGGCCGCGGCAGGACGCCCGCGGTGTCGAGGGGTTCGGTGGCCCGCGGTCCGTCCCAGGCGCCGAGCCGGTCCAGTTCCGCGCGTGCGGTGCGCAGGTCCGGCAGACCCAGGTGGACGTCCATGGCGTCGGCGAGCATCTGCAGCACGCGCGCGTCGGCCGGCGCGAGGCGCCGGGTCATCTGGTCGGGCTTGAGTGCGGCCTCGAAGAAGCGCACCCGGCCCTCCCAGTTCAGGAAGGCGCCCGCCTTCTCGGCGACCGCGGCCACCGGCAGGACGACGTCGGCGTGCTCGGTGACCTCCCCAGGGCGCAACTCCAGCGACACCACGAACCCGACCTCGGCGAGCGCCTCACGCGCGCGTGCCGGATCCGGCAGGTCGGCGACCTCCACACCCGCGACGAGCAGCGCCTGCAGCTCACCGCCGGCGGCGGCCTCGATGATCTGCCCGGTGTCCCGCCCGTAGCGGTGCGGGAGTTCCGCGACGCCCCAGGCGGCCGCGACCTCCTGCCGCGCGCGCGGGTCGGTGGCCGGACGCCCTCCCGGCAGCAGCGAGGGCAGCGCGCCGGCCTCGACGGCGCCCCGTTCTCCTGCCCGGCGCGGGATCCACACCAGGGCGGCCCCGGTCGCGTTCGCGGCCCGCGCAGCGGCGGTGAGACCGCCGGCCACGGCGGCCAGCCGTTCGCCCACGACGATCACCGCGCCCTCGGCGCGCAACGCTTCGGCGGCCCTGCTGCCGTCGGCCTCCAGGCCGACGCCGCCGGACAGCGCGTCCAGCCACTCGGTCTCGGTGCCGGGAGCGGCGGGCAGCAGCGTGCCTCCCGCCTTCTCCAGACCGCGCGTGGCGTGCGTGGCCAGGGAGAACACCTTCTGCCCGTGCTTGCGCCAGGCCTTGCGCAGCCGCAGGAAGACGCCGGGGGCCTCCTCCTCCGACTCGAAGCCGACGAGGAGGACGGCGGGCGCCTTCTCCAGCGCGGTGTACGTGACGCCCGTGCCGTCGAGATCGCGGCCGTGCCCGGCCACCCGCGCGGCCAGGAAGTCCGCTTCCTCGGTGCTGTGCACGCGCGCGCGGAAGTCGATGTCGTTGGTGTCGAGCGCCACGCGCGCGAACTTGCTGTACGCGTACGCGTCCTCGACGGTCAGACGCCCGCCGGTCAGGACGCCGGTCCGGCCGCGGGAGGCGAGCAGGCCCTGCGCCGCGATCTGCAGGGCCTCCGGCCAGGACGCCGGCGTCAGGACGCCCTCGGCGTCACGCACGAGCGGCGTGTCGAGCCGGTCACGCTGCTGCGCGTACCGGAACGCGAAGCGCCCCTTGTCGCAGATCCACTCCTCGTTGACCTCGGGGTCGTTCGCGGCGAGGCGCCGCATGACCTTGCCGCGCCGGTGGTCGGTGCGCGTGGCGCAGCCGCCGGAGCAGTGCTCGCACACGGAGGGCGAGGAGACGAGGTCGAAGGGCCGGGAGCGGAAGCGGTACGCCGCCGAGGTCAGCGCGCCGACCGGGCAGATCTGGATGGTGTTGCCGGAGAAGTACGACTCGAAGGGGTCGCCCTCTCCGGTGCCGACCTGCTGGAGCGCGCCCCGTTCGATCAGTTCGATCATGGGGTCGCCCGCGACCTGGTTGGAGAAGCGGGTGCAGCGGGCGCACAGCACGCACCGCTCACGGTCGAGCAGCACCTGCGTGGAGATGGGGACGGGCTTCTCGTACGTCCGCTTGCGGCCCTCGAACCGGGACTCGGCCTGGCCGTGGGACATGGCCTGGTTCTGCAAGGGGCATTCGCCGCCCTTGTCGCAGACCGGGCAGTCCAGCGGGTGGTTGATGAGGAGCAGTTCCATCACACCGCGCTGGGCCTTCTCGGCCGCGGGCGAGGTGAGGTGGGTCTTCACCACCATCCCGTCCGTGCAGGTGATGGTGCAGGAGGCCATCGGCTTGCGCTGGCCCTCCACCTCGACGATGCACTGGCGGCAGGCGCCGGCCGGGTCGAGGAGGGGATGGTCGCAAAAGCGCGGGATCTCGATGCCGAGCTGCTCGGCGGCCCGGATGACCAGAGTGCCCTTGGGCACGCTGATCTCGGCGCCGTCGATGGTCAGCGTCACCAGGTCTTCCGGCGGGACGGCCGCCTCGCCCCCGCCGGTGGGGGCGTTGGTGGTCACGGTCATGCGTTCACCTCCGTGCGGTCGGCCCAGGCCGTCGACTTGGCCGGGTCGAAGGGGCAGCCGCGGCCCGTGATGTGCTGCTCGTACTCCTCGCGGAAGTACTTGAGCGAGGAGAAGATCGGCGAGGCGGCGCCGTCGCCGAGGGCGCAGAAGGACTTGCCGTTGATGTTGTCGGCGATGTCGTTGAGCTTGTCGAGGTCGGACATCGCTCCCTTGCCGGCCTCGATGTCCCGCAGCAACTGCACGAGCCAGTACGTGCCTTCGCGGCAGGGGGTGCACTTGCCGCAGGACTCGTGGGCGTAGAACTCGGTCCAGCGGGTGACGGCCCGCACCACACAGGTCGTCTCGTCGAAGCACTGGAGTGCTTTCGTGCCGAGCATGGAACCCGCGGCGCCCACTCCTTCGTAGTCAAGAGGGACGTCGAGGTGCTCGTCGGTGAACATCGGGGTCGAGGAGCCGCCCGGGGTCCAGAACTTCAGGCGGTGGCCCGGTCGCATGCCGCCGCTCATCTCCAGGAGCTGACGGAGGGTGATGCCGAGCGGGGCCTCGTACTGGCCGGGGCTGGCGACATGGCCGCTGAGCGAGTACAGCGTGAAGCCCGGGGACTTCTCGCTTCCCATCGACCTGAACCATTCTTTCCCGTTGTTCAGAATCGCGGGAACTGAAGCGATGGACTCGACGTTATTCACCACAGTCGGGCAGGCGTAGAGACCTGCCACAGCAGGGAAAGGAGGACGCAGCCGCGGTTGACCACGGCGGCCTTCGAGCGAGTCGAGCAGCGCGGTCTCCTCACCGCAGATGTACGCGCCGGCGCCGGCGTGCACGGTGAGTTGGAGGTCGAGTCCGCTGCCCAGGATGTTCTCGCCGAGGTAGCCCGCCGCGTAGGCCTCGCGCACGGCCTCGTGCAACCGCCGCAGAACGGGGACGACTTCACCACGCAGATAGATGAAGGCATGAGACGACCTGATGGCATAACACGCGATGACGATGCCCTCGATGAGGCTGTGCGGGTTCGCGAAGAGGAGCGGGATGTCCTTGCAGGTCCCGGGCTCCGATTCGTCGGCGTTGACAACTAGATAGTGCGGTTTTCCATCCCCTTGGGGAATGAACTGCCATTTCATTCCCGTGGGGAATCCAGCGCCACCGCGGCCGCGCAGACCGGAGTCCTTGACGTACGCGATCAGGTCGTCCGGCGACATGGCGAGCGCCTTGCGGAGCCCCTCGTACCCCTCGTGCCTCCGGTAGACGTCCAGAGTCCAGGACCGGTCCTCGTCCCAGAAGGCCGACAGCACGGGTGCGAGCAGCTTCTCGGGGCCGGTGTCCTTCAGCTCGGATACCAAGGTCATCACTCCCCCTCCTCGGCGGTAGGCCCTGCCGGGTGAGCCGGGTCGGAGGCCGATGTGCCCTGCGGCGCGTCATGTGAACTGAGGTGCTCGGTCGGCGACGGTTCGTGGACGGGCCTGTCCTGCGGCTCGGCGTGCGGTTTGCCGTCGCGCGGATGGACCACGCGCGCGGGTGCGGTCTCTCCCCTTGCCAGGCGAAGGCCCACCAGCGACGCCGGCCCCGCGCTGCCGCTCGCCTCGACGGCGCCGTCGCGCTCGTCCGGGAAGCCCGCCAGGATCCGGGCGGTCTCCTTGAAGGTGCACAGCGGCGCCCCGCGCGTGGGCGACGCGGGGCGTCCCGCCCGCAGGTCGTCCACCAGGCGCTTCGCGCTCTGTACGGTCTGGTTGTCGAAGAACTCCCAGTTGACCATCACGACCGGCGCGAAGTCGCAGGCCGCGTTGCACTCGATGTGCTCCAGGGTGACCTTGCCGTCATCGGTGGTCCCGCCGTTGGCGAGTCCCAGGTGCTCCTGGAGCGCCTCGAAGATCGCGTCGCCGCCCATCACCGCGCACAGCGTGTTGGTGCAGACGCCCACCTGGTAGTCGCCGCTGGGGCGGCGCCGGTACATGGTGTAGAAGGTTGCGACCGCGGTGACCTCGGCGGTGGTCAGGTCCAGGACGTCCGCGCAGAACCGCATCCCGGTGCGCGTGACGTGTCCCTCCTCCGACTGCACCAGGTGCAGCAACGGCAGGAGCGCGGACCGGGAGTCGGGGTAACGGGCGATGATCTCGCGCGCGTCCCGCTCGAGGCGGGCTCGGACGTCGTCCGGGTATGCGGGCGCGGGCAGTTCGGGCATGCCCAGGCTGACGCCCCGCTCCGAGGAAGGGGTGGTGGTCACCGGTCGACGCCTCCCATCACGGGGTCGATGGACGCTACGGCGACGATGACGTCGGCGACCTGGCCGCCCTCGCACATCGCCGCCATCGCCTGCAGGTTGGTGAAGGACGGATCGCGGAAGTGGACCCGGAAGGGGCGGGTGCCTCCGTCGGAGACGGCGTGCACCCCGAGTTCGCCCTTGGGCGACTCGACGGCCGCGTACGCCTGTCCCGGCGGTACGCGGAAGCCCTCGGTGACCAGCTTGAAGTGGTGGATCAGGGCCTCCATGGAGCTGCCCATGATCTTTTTGATGTGGTCGAGGGAGTTGCCGAGCCCGTCGGGTCCCAGGGCGAGCTGGGCGGGCCAGGCGATCTTGCGGTCGGCGATCATGACGGGCCCGGGCTGGAGCCGGTCCAGACACTGCTCGACGATCAGCAGCGACTGACGCATCTCCTCCAGGCGGACGAGGAAGCGGCCGTAGGAGTCGCAGGAGTCGGCGGTCGGGACCTCGAAGTCGTAGGTCTCGTAGCCGCAGTAGGGCTGTGCCTTGCGCAGGTCGTGCGGGAGGCCGGTGGAGCGCAGGATGGGGCCGGTGGCGCCGAGAGCCATGCAGCCGGCCAGGTCGAGGTAGCCGACGTCCTGCATGCGGGCCTTGAAGATGGGGTTCCCGGTGGCGAGCTTGTCGTACTCCGGGAGGTTCTTCTTCATCTTCTTCACGAACTCGCGGATCTGGTCCACCGCGCCGGGCGGCAGGTCCTGGGCGAGTCCGCCGGGGCGGATGTACGCGTGGTTCATCCTGAGGCCCGTGATGAGCTCGTAGATGTCGAGAATCATTTCACGATCGCGGAATCCGTAGATCATGATCGTGGTGGCGCCGAGTTCCATGCCGCCGGTGGCGATGCACACCAGGTGGGAGGACATCCGGTTCAGCTCCATCAGGAGCACCCGGATGATCTTGGCCCGCTCGGTGAGCTGGTCCTCGATGCCGAGGAGCTTCTCGACGGCGAGACAGTAGGCGGTCTCGTTGAAGAAGGACGTCAGGTAGTCCATGCGCGTCACGAACGTGGTGCCCTGGGTCCACGTGCGGAACTCGAGGTTCTTCTCGATGCCGGTGTGCAGGTAGCCGATGCCGCAGCGGGCCTCGGTGACCGTCTCGCCCTCGATCTCCAGGATGAGGCGGAGCACCCCGTGGGTGGAGGGGTGCTGGGGGCCCATGTTGACGACGATGCGTTCGTCGTCGGCGCGGGCCGCGGACTGGACGACCTCGTCCCAGTCGCCGCCGGTGACCGTGTAGACGGTGCCCTCGGTGGTCTCCCTGGGGGAGGCGTGCGAAGTGCTCACGAGTACGACCTCCGCTGGTCCGGAGCCGGGATCTGGGCGCCCTTGTACTCGACGGCGATGCCGCCGAGGGGGTAGTCCTTGCGCTGCGGGTGGCCCTGCCAGTCGTCCGGCATCATGATCCGCGTCAGGGCCGGGTGACCGTCGAAGACGATCCCGAAGAAGTCGTAGGTCTCACGCTCGTGCCAGTCGTTGGTCGGATAGACGGAGACCAGGGACGGCACGTGCGGGTCGCTGTCGGGGGCGCTGACTTCGAGGCGGATCAGCCGGTTGTGGGTGATCGAGCGCAGGTGGTAGACGGCGTGCAGCTCGCGCCCCTTGTCGGCGGGGTAGTGGACGCCGCTGACGCCGGTGCACAGTTCGAAGCGCAGGGCGGGGTCGTCGCGCAGGGTGCGGGCGACCGTCACCAGGTGCTCGCGTTCGATGTGGAAGGTGAGTTCGCCGCGGTCGACGACGGTCTTCTCGATCGCGTTGTCGGGGAGGAGCCCCTGTTCCTCCAGCGCGCCGTCAAGTTCGTCGGCGACCTCGTCGAACCAGCCGCCGTAGGGCCGGCTCGCCGGTCCCGGCAGCCGGACGGAGCGGACCAGGCCGCCGTAGCCGGAGGTGTCGCCGCTCCTGTCGGCGCCGAACATGCCGCGCTGCACGCGGATCTCCTCACCGCCCTGGCCCCGCTGTCCGGGGAGGTTCGATGCGGAGAGATCCTTGTCGGGGTTTGTCCCGCCGGGCCCCGTGCCGGCGCCGTTCGCGTCGCTCACCGCAGCAGCCCCTTCATCTCGATCGTGGGCAGGGCCTTGAGCGCCGCTTCCTCCGCCTCGCGGGCCGCTTCCTCGGCGTTCACGCCCAGCTTGGAGTTCTGGATCTTGTGGTGGAGCTTGAGGATGGCGTCCATGAGCATCTCCGGGCGCGGCGGGCAGCCCGGGAGGTAGATGTCGACGGGGACGATGTGGTCGACACCCTGGACGATCGCGTAGTTGTTGAACATGCCGCCCGAGGAAGCGCAGACCCCCATGGAGATCACCCACTTGGGGTTCGGCATCTGGTCGTAGACCTGCCGGAGCACGGGCGCCATCTTCTGGCTGACCCGTCCCGCGACGATCATCAGGTCCGCCTGGCGGGGCGAACCGCGGAAGACCTCCATGCCGAAGCGCGCCAGGTCGTAGCGGCCGGCGCCGGTGGTCATCATCTCGATGGCGCAGCAGGCGAGGCCGAACGTGGCGGGGAAGACGGACGCCTTGCGCACCCAGCCCGCGGCCTGCTCGACGGTGGTCAGCAGGAAACCGCTCGGCAGCTTTTCTTCGAGTCCCATGACTAAAGGCCCCTCAGTCCCATTCCAGGCCGCCGCGACGCCACACGTACGCGTAGGCGACGAAGACGGTGAGCACGAAGAGCAGCATCTCCACGAGCCCGAAAAGCCCCAGGGCGTCGAAGGTGACGGCCCAGGGGTAGAGGAAGACGATCTCGATGTCGAAGACGATGAAGAGCATCGCCGTCAGGTAGTACTTGATGGGGAAGCGCCCGCCGCCGGCCGGCGTGGGGGTCGGCTCGATACCGCACTCGTAGGCCTCGAGCTTGGCTCGGTTGTACCGCTTCGGCCCGATCAGCGTGGCCATGACCACGGAGAAGATCGCAAAGCCTGCCCCGAGGGCTCCCAGTACGAGGATGGGCGCATACGCGTTCACCGCTCCTCGCTCCTCTCAGTCGGCACTGACTGCTGGCGATGGCACGGGCTCACATCCGCCTCACACACCCCTCGAACCCCGCCCGTCCCGGCGAAGATCGCGAACATGTGAAGCAGGTCACAAGCCCAACTGCCACGCATCTTATGCCTGCCGGTCTGTGATCTGCGACACGGGGTATTGCACAAGCTTTGTGATCTCCACCACCTGACGAAGGATCATGAAGTCGTATCAGTGGTGATCTTCGTACGGGAAGCGTCAGAGTGATCACAAGAGGTGACATTTACGCTCGTCCGCGCAGGCCGCAGGGCGCGTCTCAATATCAAGAGAGTTCCTCTGCATGCAAATTCGCCTTGGACGGGGTGTCCTGCTAGAGGCCGCGTTCACACATCAGGGGGACCGGGGCAGCGTCGAGTGGACGTGTGCGCGCGTTCACGAGCGGAGCCGACGACTCCATCGCGCACATGACGCCCGGACTCCGGTAACCGTTCCGTGACCTCTGCCACACCCGAAAGCGCGCCCGAGAACCGGGCTTGGCCAACTGCCTCAACCAGTGGTAGGCGCGGGGCAATCCGGACGTAACAACGAAAGCCCATGATCACGGGCTTGATCACTTGAGTCCGCAATGTCCGTTAAGGCGTCAATAAGGTGCGGCGTGACAGGTGTTCAGGGTCCCCATTGAGTAATTGTGGCGCAGCACACGTTTCTTGAAGGTATGGAGGAGCCCCTGATACCGCTTGTACCCATGTCCCACACCGCTCACATACGCAGCCACCGGAAACCCCGCCGCAGCGCGTCGAAGATCGCGATGCGGGCCGGAGTCGCCAGTGGTGTCCTCGGCACGCTGGCCGTCGCCACGGCGGCAGGATCGGCCAACGCCGCCGAGCCGGTGACGCAGACGCTCGAACTGCCCGTCCTCACGGGCGATCTGGCCGCGCAGGTCGCGCAGTCCGCCGAAGTCACGCAGCAGGCGGCCGCGAACTACCAGCTGGACGCCGAGCGCGACGCCGCCGCAGCAGCAGCGGCCGCCGAGGCCAAGAAGGACCTCGCCGCCGCGAAGAAGGCCGAGGCCAAGAAGAAGGCCGAGGAAGCCCGCAAGGCCGCCGCCGAGGCCGCCGCGTCCCGTTCCGCGGAGCGCAGCACCCTCTCCGCATCCGCATCCGCATCCGCATCCGCATCCGCGTCCGTCTCCGACTCCGGCTCCGCGTCGGTCTCCGCTCCCGCCAGCGGCAGCGTCGGGACGGTCATCTCCTTCCTCAAGGCACAGCTGGGCGACGCGTACGTCATGGGCGCCACCGGACCCAACGCGTGGGACTGCTCCAGCCTGGTCCAGGCCGCGTTCAAGCAGGTCGGCGTCGACCTGCCGCGCGTCTCGCAGGACCAGTCGATGGCCGGCACGGACGTGTCGCTGTCCGACGTCCAGGTCGGCGACATCCTGTACTGGGGCGGCAAGGGTTCGGCCTACCACGTGGGCGTCTACATCGGGAACGGCCAGTACCTGGACGCGGCCAACCCGTCCAAGGGCGTCGTCATCCAGGACCTCTCCGGTTACCCGGCGTCGGGCGCTGTCCGCGTCCTCTGAGACGTACGGAACCGACGGAAGGGCCGCAGCCGCTCGGGGGCAGCGGCCCTTCGGGCTTTCCCTGCCTCGCCGAACCCGGCCGACGTGACGTCCCCACAGAGCACACGCACCGGCCGCCGGGGCAACACCTGTGCGCCGGACCCGAGTTCACTCGCCCTCGAGTCGATGTCCGGTCACCGGTGGGCCGGGCAGCGGCTGTTCGCCGCCCTCTGACAGTGAGGGCGCTCCCCCGCTTCAGCCGCCAGGGGGCGCCGTCACCGTCACGCGTGCGATGTCACGCCTTCGGGGCCACCTTGCTCAGGCCGTTGATGATGCGGTCCATCGCGTCGCCGCCCGTGGGGTCGGTGAGGTTCGCGAGGAGCTTCAGCGTGAACTTCATCAGCATGGGGTGCGTGAGGCCGCGCTGCGCCGCGATCTTCATGACCTTCGGGTTGCCGATGAGCTTCACGAAGGCGCGGCCCAGCGTGTAGTAGCCGCCGTAGGTGTCCTTGAGGATGCGCGGGTAGCTCTGGAGAGCCAGTTCGCGCTGGCCCGGGGTGGCCCGCGCGTGGGCTTGGACGATGACGTCGGCGGCGATCTGCCCGGACTCCATGGCGTAGGCGATGCCCTCGCCGTTGAAGGGGTTCACCAGACCGCCCGCGTCGCCGACGAGCAGCAGGCCCTTGGTGTAGTGGGGCTGGCGGTTGAAGGCCATGGGCAGGGCGGCGCCGCGGATCGGGCCCGTCATGTTGTCCGGCGTGTAGCCCCAGTCCTCCGGCATGGAGGCGCACCAGGCCTTGAGGACCTCGCGCCAGTCCAGTTCCTTGAAGGAGTCGGAGGTGTTGAGGACGCCGAGACCGACGTTGGACGTGCCGTCGCCCATGCCGAAGATCCAGCCGTAGCCGGGCAGGAGCCGGTCCTCGCCCGGTCCGCGCCGGTCCCACAGCTCCAGCCAGGACTCCAGGTAGTCGTCGTCGTGGCGCGGCGAGGTGAAGTAGGTGCGCACGGCGACGCCCATGGGGCGGTCCTCGCGGCGGTGCAGGCCCATCGCCAGGGAGAGGCGGGTGGAGTTGCCGTCGGCGGCGACGACCAGCGGGGCGTGGAAGGTGACCTCGCGCTTGTCCTCGCCCAGCTTGGCGTGCACCCCGGTGATGCGGCCGGTGCGGTCGTCGACGATCGGGGCGCCGACGTTGCAGCGCTCGTGGAGCCGGGCGCCCGCCTTCTGCGCCTGGCGGGCGAGCTGCTCGTCGAAGTCGTCGCGCTTGCGGACGAGACCGTAGTCGGGGAAGGAGGCGAGATCCGGCCAGTCCAGCTGGAGGCGGACGCCCCCGCCGATGATGCGCAGCCCCTTGTTGCGCAGCCAGCCGGCCTCTTCGGAGATGTCGATGCCCATGGCGACGAGCTGCTTGACGGCGCGTGGGGTGAGACCGTCGCCGCAGACCTTCTCCCGCGGGAACTCGGTCTTCTCGAGCAGGAGCACGTCGAGTCCGGCCTTGGCGAGGTGGTACGCGGTCGTGGAGCCGGCCGGCCCAGCGCCGACGACGATCACGTCGGCGGTGTTTTCGGAGAGGGGCTGAGTCACGGCGGGAACTCCCCAAGTTCGGAATCTGGGTGCCGAGGGGCACTGGACATGGGCAGTCTATTCAGCGACATTGATCACCGGCTGAAGGGCTGCCCCCGTGAAGCGAGTTCTCCCCGTGGTACGGCTGCGCGTCCCCACCGACGAGGATGCGGTCGCCTGGCATCGGATCTTCGACCACCCCGACGTCATGGAGTTCCACGGCGGCCGGTCCGCGGGACTGTCCGTCTACGAGGAACTCACCGCCCGCCAGCGTCGGCACGACGCCGAGCGCGGGTACTGCCTGTGGACGATGCTCGACGAGTCGGGCCAGGTCATCGGCTTCACCGGCGCCCAGCCCTGGGAGCGGGACTGGGGCCCGGCGGGCGAGATCGAGATCGGGTGGCGGCTGGGACGGGAGCACTGGGGCCGGGGATACGTCACCGCGGCGGCGCGGACGACGGTGGACCGGGTCAGACAGGCGGGCGTGCCGAGCGTGGTGGCCATGGTCGCCGCCCGCAACGCCCGCTCCATCGCGGTCACGCAGCGGCTCGGCATGCGGCTGGCGGAGGTCTTCACCACCCCGCAGTCGAGGTCGCAGGGGCACTGCTACCGCCTCGACCTGTGACAGATGACCCTGAGTGACCGGCTGTCACACAACGACACCAGGCGCTTCCGGACGGCACCCCCGGGCGGTTACCCTTCCAGTACCGCTGGGGGTGACATCTGTGCTCATACGGCCAAAAACACCCGAAGTGCGCGTGCCGAGACTCGTCGGCCTGATGGCGACGGACGCGCGCGAGACGGCCACGGCGCGAGGCGTGCTGCTGGCCGCACCTGACCGGCCCGACTTCCACCGCACCGTCGTCGACTACGTCGTACGGCAGTACCCGCCGCCCGGGGTCGAGGTGCCGCGCGGCGCCGTCGTCACCGTGTGGTTCGACTTCGCCGAGGGCGAGGGCGGCGGAGGCTCGGGCGTGCGCGAGCCGCGCGTGCCCCGGCCGGGGGGAGGCGGGCTGGAACGCGAGCTGGACCGGCCGGGAGACGCCTTCGAGACGGCCAGCTCCCGCTGAAGCAGCGGCCGCGCTGTTCGACACCCTTGGCGCGCTCCTGCTCAGCTCTCCTTGAAGCCCCGGTGCAGGGTGACCACGCCGCCGGTCAGGTTGCGCCAGGCGACCTTCGACCAGCCGGCCTTGCGCAGGTGCTCGGCCAGTGCGGGCTGGTCGGGCCAGGCGCGGATGGACTCGGCGAGGTACACGTACGCGTCCGGGTTCGAGGAGACGGCCCGGGCGACCGGCGGCAGGGCGCGCATCAGGTACTCGGTGTAGACCGTGCGGAAAGGCGCCCAGGTCGGGTGCGAGAACTCGCAGATCACGACCCGGCCGCCGGGGCGGGTCACCCGGTGCATCTCGCGCAGGGCGGAGTCGAAGTCCTGCACGTTGCGCAGGCCGAAGGAGATCGTGACGGCGTCGAAGGTGTCGTCCTTGAACGGCAGCCTCGTCGCGTCGCCGGCGGTGAAGGGCAGCCAGGTGTGCTTGCGCTTGCCCACCTGGAGCATGCCGAGGGAGAAGTCGCACGGGACGACGTAGGCGCCGGCGCGGGCGAAGGGCAGGGAGGAGGTGGCCGTGCCGGCCGCCAGGTCCAGGATCTTCTGCGCGGGGCGGGCGTCGACCGCGCGGGCGACCTCCTTGCGCCACCTCCGGTCCTGGCCGAGCGAGAGGACGTCGTTCGTCAGGTCGTACCGTTCCGCCACGTCGTCGAACATCGAGGCGACTTCGTGCGGCTGCTTGTTCAGGGAAGCGCGGGTCACCCGCCCATTGTGGCAGCCCCCGCCTGCCCGGCTCATGCCAGCCCGCGCCCCTCGTATTCATTTCAGCCGAACACGGGCCCTTCGCCGGAGTCGTCGACGCGTTTGCGGTGGTGACCAGGAGTGGCGGCACGGATTTCGACGGCAGGCTCGGAATGCATTCCCCGGATATCAGGGAGCCTTCATCAGTCCTGAACTCTGGAATTGTTGCGAGGAGGCCATGAGGAACGCCTGAACCTGTCACTCACCTCAGAGAAACAGCTAGTCGCTGCGTCAGGACCTGCAAGAATCAGAGGGGTAGATTGTCCTGTTCGGGTGACCAATTGTCCCCTTTTGCACGGTTGAGTCCACAAGATTTCTGTGTGGCCACTGTTCACGCACGCTCCCGCCCGAATGTGGGACATTCCCCTTTCGGGAACACCTTTCGTCACCTTCATTTGAATTCACGAGAGCGGGTGCGCACGCAATGCGGAGTCTCCTGAAGCCGGCGGCCGGGCTGACCTGTCTGTTCGCCCTGACCATGGCAGGCTGCTCCGCGGCGCCCGAGGACACATCGAAAGCGCCGTCGGCCATCGAATCCTCCTCGCCGAGCGCCACATCCCATACGGCAACGGGGACAGCGACGGCTTACGCGCCCTACGTCAACGCCACGGCGGCCTCCGCCAACGACACGGCCGGCTCGCCGGCGACGTACAACCTGGCTTTCGTCATCTCGGACGGAAGCGGCTGCACGCCGAAGTGGAACGGCACGCACGCCATCGGCGACACGTCCGTCGCCTCCCGCGTCTCCGCTCTCACGAAGTCCGGCGCCTCGGTCCGCGTCTCCTTCGGCGGGGCCTCCGGAAAGGAACTGGCGGCGGTCTGCGACGGCGCCACGGAACTGGCCGAGGCGTACGGCGCGGCCCTGGACGCAGCCGGTTCCACGCGGGCCGACTTCGACGTCGAGGGCGACGACCTCGCCGACGCCGGTTCGGTCGCCCTGCGCTCCCAGGCCATCGCCCTGCTCCAGAAGGAGCGCACGGACCTCGAAGTCACCTTCACGCTCCCGGTGATGCCCTCCGGGCTGGACGCCGGTGGCCTCGCGCTGCTCGACGCGGCGAACAAGTACGACGTCCAGGTCTCCACCGTCAACATCATGACGATGAACTACGGCGAGTCGTACACCGGCGACATGGGCGGCTACGCGATCGCCGCCGCCACGGCCGCGCACGCGCAGCTGAAGAAGGCCTTCGGCACGACGGACGCCGGAGCGTGGAAGGGGATGGCGCTCACCTCGATGATCGGCGTCAACGACGTCGCCGACGAGACGTTCACACTCGCGGACGCGGCGCAGGTGCGGGCGTTCGCCGAGGGCAAGGGCGTCGCCTGGGTGTCGATGTGGTCCGCCTTCCGCGACCGGAGCTGCGCGGACGGGGTCGCCGGACAGGACGAACCGCTCACCGACTGCAGTGGGGTGAAGCAGAGTTCGGGGGCGTTCGCGAAGGCGTTCTCGGCGGCGAACTGACACACACGGACCCCTGCGGACCGGTCACCGCCGACGGTGGACCAGCCGCCCCGCGCACACGGTGGCGATGCAGACCTCCACCCCCTCGCCGCTGCCCGACTCGTCGGGCGTGAACACGGCGAGATCGGCGCGCCCGTTCTCCACGATCGCGGTCGGCCGTGAACTGGACAGCACGGCAACGTGGTTGCGTGCCGCCGCCGCCCGGAGCTCGGGCGAGCCGGCGTGCTCCGCCAGGACGGCCGCCGCGCCCAGCTTCAGCACAGCGTGGACGCGCTCGCGTGCGCTGGGGGCGTCGGGAAGGGGGCCTTGGTGGAGGCGCGCGGGGCCGAGGACGCCGGGCCAGTGCCGCACGCGCGCACCGGGGAACCGCGCCTCCAACTCGGCACGTGTACCCACGCCGACGACCCGGTCGCCCTGAACGGCGACGGCTCCGCCCGCGACCGGCGACGGGTCGTCCCAGGCGCGTCGGAGCTCGTCCGCGGCGTGAATGGTCAGCACGGGCAGCGTCAGTTCGGTGCGGTGGCCGGTCAGTTGGGCGCGAGCAGCTTCAACTCGGGGTGAGCGGTGCCGCCTTCGATCGCGGTCGAGGAGATGTGGGAGACGACCCGCTCGTCCACGGGGTCGTTCGCCGGGTCCTCGTGGACGACCAGGTGCTCGTACGTCGTGGAGCGCTGCGCCGGGACGCGGCCCGCCTTGCGGATCAGGTCGATGATCTCCAGGCGGTTGGAGCGGTGCTTGGCGCCGGCCGAGGAGACTACGTTCTCCTCCAGCATGATGGAGCCGAGGTCGTCCGCGCCGTAGTGCAGGGAGAGTTGGCCGACCTCCTTGCCCGTCGTCAGCCAGGAGCCCTGGATGTGGCGGACGTTGTCGAGGAACAGGCGGGCGATCGCGATCATCCGCAGGTACTCGAACAGGGTCGTCTGGGTGCGGCCCTTCAGGTGGTTGTTCTCGGGCTGGTACGTGTACGGGATGAAGGCGCGGAAGCCGCCCGTCCGGTCCTGTACGTCACGGATCATCCGCAGGTGCTCGATGCGCTCGGCGTTGGTCTCACCGGTGCCCATCAGCATGGTCGACGTGGACTCGACGCCGAGGTTGTGCGCCGCCTCCATGATCTCAAGCCAGCGCTCGCCGGACTCCTTCAGCGGGGCGATGGCCTTGCGCGGCCGCTCGGGCAGCAGCTCGGCGCCGGCGCCGGCGAAGGAGTCCAGGCCCGCCGCGTGGATGCGCTGGATGGCCTCCTCGACCGACACCTTGGAGATGCGGGCCATGTGCTCGACCTCGCTCGCCCCAAGGCTGTGGATGACGAGCTGCGGGAAGGCCTGCTTGATGGCGGAGAAGTGCTTCTCGTAGTACTCGACGCCGTAGTCCGGGTGGTGGCCGCCCTGGAACATGATCTGGGTGCCGCCCAGCTCCACGGTCTCCGCGCACCGGCGCAGGATGTCGTCCAGGTCGCGGGTCCAGCCCTTGGCCGTGTCCTTCGGCGCCGCGTAGAAGGCGCAGAACCTGCACGCCGTGACGCACACGTTCGTGTAGTTGATGTTCCGCTCGATGATGTACGTCGCGATGTGCTCGATGCCGGCGTACTGACGGCGGCGCACGGCGTCGGCTGCGGCGCCCAGCGCGTGCAGGGGCGCGTCGCGGTAGAGGACGAGCGCCTCCTCGGGCGTGATCCGTCCGCCCGCGGCGGCACGTTCGAGGACGGCTGTGACGTCAACAGAGGTGAGGTCGGCCTTCTCGGTCACCGGAGCGTCCCTTTCGTCAAGGGTTGTGGACGGACCAAGTCAGCGTACGCCAGCCCTTCGTCACGACCGACGTCAGGCCGTGTACGCGCCCAGCAGCAGCCCCACGTAGGCGCCCGCGATCAGGAACGGCCCGAACGGGATCGTCGTCTTGCGGTCGGCCTTGCGCGCGGCGAGGAGCGCGCCGCCGTACAGCGCGCCGAGCAGGAACCCGGCGAAGGTGCCCAGCATGACGGTGGCCCAGCCGTACCAGCCGAGGACGGCGCCCGCGCCGAGCGCGAGCTTCACGTCGCCGAAGCCCATGCCGCCGGGGTTGACGAGGTGCAGTACGAGGTAGCCGGCGCTGAGCGCGAGGGACGCCAGGAGGGCCGTCGTCCACTCGCCGGCGTGCTCCGGCAGCAGCGCGGCCACGCCGAGCAGGGCGAGGGCGATCGCCGCGAAGGGCAGGGTGAGTGGATCGGGCAGCCGCTGCACCCGCAGATCGACGACGGCGAGCAGCACCCCGACGGGCGCGAGCAGCAGCCAGACGGCCAACTCGGGCCGGGGACCGGTGGCGAAGCCGAGGACGGCGCACAGGCCGGCGGTGACGCCGGCGAAGAGCGCCCCGCCGGGACCGTACGCCCCACCGCGTCCCCGTGTGCCCGCACCGGCACCGGCGCCTTCGGCGCAACGGGGACAGCGCGCGGGACCGATCCAGCCGCGGACGGGGTGCCCCTGAGGACAACGGTCGCGCCACCCGGGCACAGGCGATCCCTCTTCGCCGTCCGCCCCGGCCCCGTCGGCCCCCGCCTCACCGTCCGCCCCCCTCGGCGGCAACGCCACCGAGAACCGGTACGCGGCCCGAGGCAGCAGAGCCCCCACCACCGCACCCCACGCCGCTGCGACGACGAGCAGGGTCGCGTCGCCGAATGTCGAAGTCACGGGGTGAGGAGTTCCACCTTCACGTCTGCCGGGAAGCCTGTTGTGGGGCCGACGCGGCGGGCGAATTCCGTTACCGCTGCGAGTTGGGCGGGGCCGAAGCGGAAGTCGAGGGTGGTGAAGTACTGCTCCAGGACCCGTTCGTCGAAGGCCTCCCAGCGGGCTGCCTGTTCGGCGACCTTGGTGACCTCCTCCAGGGAGAGGTTGCGGGAGGCGAGGAAGGCCTCGTGGACCTTGCGGGTGATGACCGGCTCGCGTTCCAGGTAGTCGCGGCGGGCCGCCCAGACCGCGAAGACGAACGGCAGGCCCGTCCACTCCTTCCAGAGCGCGCCGAGGTCGTGGACCTCCAGGCCGTACGTCGGGCCGTCCAGGAGGTTGGCCCGCAGGGCCGCGTCGCCGATCAGGACGGCGGCCTCCGCCTCCTGCATCATCAGGCTCAGGTCGGGCGGGCAGGTGTAGTAGTCGGGGCGGACGCCGTAGCGGTCCGACAGGAGGAGCTGGGCCAGGCGCACCGAGGTGCGTGAGGTGGAGCCCAGGGCGACGCGCGCGCCGTCCAGTTCCACCAGGGGGACCTTGGAGACGATCACGCAGGACATCACCGGGCCGTCGCAGCCGACCGCGATGTCGGGGAAGGCGACCAGGTCGTCGGCGTTCTTCAGGAACTCGACGAGGGTGACGGGGCCGATGTCCAGGTCCCCGCTCACCAGCTGTTCGCTGAGCTTCTCAGGGGTGTCCTTGGTCAGCTCGAAGTCGAGGAGCGTGCCGGTTCTCGCGAGCCCCCAGTAGAGGGGCAGGCAGTTGAGGAACTGGATGTGGCCCACGCGGGGTCGGTTGCGAGAATTGTCCACATCGCGAGACTAGACCCCGTCCGGTACGCTCCTGTCCCCGACCCCTCGGTCAACCGCTTCTCCGGATGTTCAAACATTCGGGTGACGTGATCTTGACCTCTATTGCGTTCGGCTGCCTGCGTGCTAGGCTCGCCGCAAGTTGCAGTTTGGTTTCCCTTGCAGTACAGAGCCTGCGGAGCATGTAACCGCGGGCTCTCGTCGTTTTCAGACGTATGCAGTTGTGCGGCACTTGCTTTCACGCTTGCAGGGTTCTGGAGCAGGGCAACCCTTTGGGCCCAAGGAGGGCTTATGGCTACCGGAACCGTGAAGTGGTTCAACGCCGAAAAGGGCTTTGGCTTCATCGCCCAGGAAGGCGGCGGCCCCGACGTCTTCGTCCACTACTCGGCGATCAACGCGCAGGGCTTCCGTTCCCTGGAGGAGAACCAGCAGGTCTCCTTCGACGTGACTCAGGGCCCGAAGGGCCCGCAGGCGGAGAACGTCACCCCCGTCTGATCGTCACGTCCGTGACATCGCAAGTCTGAGAGCAGTACCCAAGGAGCCCCGCGCCACGGTTGTGGCGGTGGGGCTCCTGCCTTTGCCTGTCTTCGCCCGCCTTTGCCTGCGGCGCTCGGGCAGGGGGGCTTCACTCGGGGGAGTGGTTTGGCTGCCGCCGATCGGAGGTTGGTCGGTGGGCGGTGGTGGTGGGCGGCGTGGAGGTGGGGGGTTCTGGTCGGTTGTGGGGTCACCCGGGTGGGGGTGGGGGCGTGTCGCTTCGGTGTGGTGGTTCGCTCCCGCCGCCCCTTCCCGTCCCGTCCCTGGGGGCTGCCGCCCCGAGGCCCCCGCTTCGGCCCTGGACGGGCCTCGTCCTCAAACGCCGGACGGGCTCACCCGCTCCCGCTAGCCTCGCAGCTCATGACCGCGCGCGACTTTCTCTCCGACACCCGTACCTTCTACGACGCCGTCGCCGGTGATTACGCCGAGCTCTTCTCCGAGGAGCCGGCTCGGCCCATGGACCGGGCGGTGCTCGGGGGGTTTGCCGAGATCGTCGGGCGGGGTGGGGTGGTGGTCGATCTGGGGTGTGGGCCGGGGCGGGTCACCCGGTACCTCGGGTCGCTCGGGCTGGTGGTGTCCGGGGTGGACCTCTCGGAGGGGATGCTCGCCGTCGCCCGACGGGAGAATCCGGGGATTGCGTTCGAGCTCGGGTCGATGACGGACCTCCCGCACGAGGACGGCTCCGTCGACGGGGTCGTGTCCTGGTACTCGTCCATCCACACGCCCGAACCGGAGCTGCCGGCGCTCTTCGCCGAGTTCCTGCGGGTCCTGCGCCCCGGCGGGCATCTGCTGCTCGCCTTCCAGGCCGGGGACGAGGTCCAGCGCCACGACCAGCCCTGGGGGCACCCCGTGGCGCTGGACTTCCTGCGGCGGGAGCCCGAGCTGATGACCGAGTTGCTCGTCGCGGGCGGGTTCGAGATGCGTTCATGGACCGTGCGGGAGCATGAGCCCTCCTTCGGCGAGAAGGTCCGGCAGGCCTATCTGATCGCCCGCAAGCCGCAGGGCGAGTGAAGGGACCTCCCTCCTCACGCCGCCTTCGGCAGGATCTTCCGGCAGTCCTCCCACGCCGCACGGCTCAGCAGCGGGCGGAGGCGGGTGAACAGCGCCAGCAGGTCCGGGCCCCACCGGTCGCGGAACTCCGGGTCGTGCGCGGCGAGGTCGAGCTCGTTGGCGGCGGTGAGGTCGGCGAAGTCGCGCAGGGTGCGGGGCGCGGGCGTCCACTGGACGCCGGAGAAACGGTCGTGGAAGCAGGGGGCCGGGCCGGCCAGGCCCGGGTACGTCGCCCCGCGGTCGCAGCTCGCGTACAGGTACACGATCGCCTCCGCCTCCCGCCCGATCACCCGGGCGATCTCGGAACGGCGCTCCAGCGGGAGCAGGCCGTCCGGGAAGCCGTCGGTGCCGTAGAAGGCGTGGCAGAGGCCGGCGATCTGCAGCGCCGGGCGCGCCTCCCACGCGGCGAGCCGGGAGCGTACGCGGCGCACATGGGCGAGGAGCGTGCCACCCGGGTGCGCCAGCGCGCCCGCGCCCAGATCCCGCAGCAGCGTCTCGGCTCCCTCCGCAGACACGGTTTCGGTCATGGCAGCGGCCCCCTTCCTCCGGGCGACGAGGGTCGGCACCCGCTCCCACCCCTTGGTGTCCGGACGCCCACGAGGGTGCGGAGCGGGTTGCCGCCCAGGGCCCCGGGGAGATCGTCGTACGGCCCCAACTGCTCAGTCAATCCTAAGGATTTGTGGCCACCCCCAAGTCTAAGCTTGGCCCTCATGACGCTGGAGGATCTGCGGGTGTTCGTGGCCGTGTGCCGGGCGGGCAGCCTGAGCGCGGTCGCGCGGGAACTGGGGTGCACGCAGTCGGCCGTGAGCCAGCACGTCAAGCGCCTCGAACGGGAGACGGGCGTAGGGCTGCTGGAACGCCGGCCGCGCGGAGTCGTGCCGACGCAGGCCGGCCGGATCCTGGAGGCAGCCGCTGCGGAGGGCATCGCCGGACTCGGCCTGGCCCTGCGGCAGGTGCGCGACCTGTCCGACGGCGTCAGCGGGTACGTCCGCGTCGCCACCGGCGCGACGACCGTACGGCACTTCATGTCCGACGCCCTCGTCGCGTACCGCCGCGCCCATCCCGGCGTCAACCTGGAGTTCCGCACGGTGAGTTCGGGCCGCGGTTCCTTCGACGCGCTCGCCGACGGCACACTCGACCTGGCCTGGATCACCCTCGGCCCTCCGGTGCGCGGCATCGAGCAGCGGCGGGTCGTCGACCTCCCCTGGATGCTCGCCGTACCCGCCGACGACCCGCTCGCCGGCCTCCCCCACGTCGACGTCGCCGACCTGCGCGACGTACGGCTCATCCGGCTGCCCCCGAACTCCGCCTCAGCCGCCCATCTTGACGCCTCCTGCGCCCGGCTGGGCGTCCGCTTCTCCTACGACACCGGCGTCGCCGACTGGGACACCGCGCTGCTCCTCGCCGAGCTGGGCGTGGGCCGCGCGATCGTCCCCGCCCTGCCTGGCCTGTCCCAGCCCGCCGACGGCGCCCTGCGCCTGATCCCCGTCCCCGCGCTGCGACCCCTCCCCGTCGGCTGGGCCGTACGCCGCTGGGACGCCCTGAGCCCGCCGGCGCGGGCCTTCGCCGACCTCGTCATCGAGCAGCGCGGACGGACGGCCTCGGCGTCTCCCGGTGCGGCGGACTGAGCGCCAGCTCGGCCCACACCGTCTTTCCCACCTCCCGCTCCGCGACTCCCCACGTCGTGGCCAGCGCGGTGACGAGGACCAGCCCCCGCCCGCCCTCCGCGTCCGCCTCCGTCACGATCCGCAGCCCCTTGTCCCCCCGCGCGTCGCTCACCTCGATCCGCAGCAGGCCCTCCGGGAGCAGCAGCAGACGCAGCTCGAAGTCCCGTCCCGGCACCCGTCCGTGCGTGACGGCGTTGGCCGCCAGCTCCGCGACCACGTGCTGCGCGGTGTCGCTCACCTCGCCGTCGTGCGCGTAGCCCCACGCGTCGAGCTGCTGCGCGGTCAGCCTCCGCGCCAGGCGTGCGCCCCGGGGCGTCGCGCTCAGCCGCAGGGCGAGCTCGCCGAGGGGGGTCGGGATCCGGGTGGAATTTTCGGAGTTCACCTCACCGAGCGTGGCCGGTTGTCTCTACTCTGACCAGGGGCGACCTGGCGACTCTCCGTAGCCGTACGGATGCGCTGGAGGAGGCGTACGTGCTGTCGACAGTGACATCAGCGACGTGAGGGCAGTGCAGTGCCATGACGGACTAACGGGAGCGCAGGCCGGAGACCCCGGCGGAGGCCGACGGGACGACGGGGCTGTTCACAGCGTTGGGCAAGATGCTGAAGCGGCTCCGTGAGCGTAAGGGGCTGACGCAGAAGGAGTTCGGGCAACTGGTGGGGTACGGCCCGGACGCCATCTCCGCGATGGAGCGCGGCGTACGGCTCATCCGCCCCGAGGTGCTGGAGCAGGCCGACGTGCTGCTGGACGCCGGCGGCATGCTGAAGGACGCGATCCCTGAGGTGCGGGAGGCCATGGGGCGCGTTCGGACTCGGCATCCGGAGTGGTACCGGGGGTACGCCAACCTTGAGGCGGAGGCCAAGGCCATCCACGTGTACAGCAACCAGCTGGTGCGCAGATCGGCAGCCTGCGGACGGTCGAACTCCAGGTGATGCCGATGAACCGCGAGGAACAGCCCAGCATGGACGGTCCGTTCAACCTGTTGACGGTCAGAAAGGCCGAGCAGGTAGCGTACGTGGAGATCCACACGTATCCACGGCTCATCACGGACATGGAAGAAGTACGCGTACT
Source organism: Streptomyces sp. NPDC088254 (assembly GCF_044740925.1). NCBI lineage: Bacteria > Bacillati > Actinomycetota > Actinomycetes > Kitasatosporales > Streptomycetaceae > Streptomyces > Streptomyces sp. NPDC088254. Next base: position 368,707 of record NZ_JBIURQ010000010.1, read on the forward strand.
CAACGAGCGCTATGGACTGCTCAGGGCGCAGGCCCTAACGCCGAACGAGTCGCTGGGCCACATCGAGAATCTGCGGGGACGGCTATGAGCGCGCGCGAGCCCAGATGGTTCAAGAGCAGCTACAGCAGCGGCGGGGGCGGCGAATGCCTCGAAACCGCCTACACCTGGCACAAGTCGACGCACAGCGACGGCGAAGGCGGGGACTGCGTGGAAGTAGCCACCTGCCCCACCACCATCCACATCCGCGACTCCAAAAACCCCTCCGGTCCCGTGCTGGACCTCTCCCCCGCCACCTGGGCCGCGTTCACCTCCGCGCTCAAGTGACCTCCGGGTAGAGCCCCTCCACCTCCTTCGCGAAGTCCCGCAGGATCGCCTCGCGCCGCAGCTTCATCGACGGGGTGAGGTGACCGTCCGCCTCGGTGAAGTCGCGGGGCAGTACGGCGAAACGGCGGATCGACTCCGGGCGGGAGACGAGCTTGTTGGCCTCGTCGACCGCCCGCTGGAGCACGTCGTTGAGTTCCTCGTCGCCGATCAGCAGCTCCGGCGGGACGGGGTGCTTGCCGTTCATCTGGCGCCAGTGGGTGAGGCCGTCCACGTCGAGCGTGATCAGCGCGGAGACGTAGGGGCGGGCGTCGCCTAGGACGATGCACTGGGAGATCAGGGGGTGCGAGCGCAGCCAGTTCTCCAGCGGGGCGGGGGCGACGCTCTTGCCACCCGCCGTGATGATCATCTCCTTCTTGCGGCCGGTGATCGTCAGATAGCCCTCGTCGTCGAGCTCCCCGATGTCGCCGGTGGCCAGCCAGCCGTCGGGGGTGGCGGGGACGACTCCGCCGGCCGCCGGGTCCCAGTAGCCGCGCAGCACGTGCTCGCCGGCGACGAGGATCTCACCGTCGGCCGCGATGCGGATCTTCGTCCCGGGGAGCGGCCAACCCACCGTGCCGAGACGGGGTTTGAGGGGCGGGGTGACGGTGGTCGCGCCCGTGGTCTCGGTCAGGCCGTAACCCTCGTAGATCTCGATGCCCGCGCCCAGGTAGAACGCGGCGAGGCGGCGGCCCAGCGGGGAGCCGCCGCAGATGGCGTGCCGGACCCGGCCGCCCATGGCGTTGCGCAGGCGGCGGTAGACGAGCGGGTCGTAGAAGGTGCGGGCGGCTCGCACGGTGGCGGCGGGGCCGTTGCCGGTACCGGTCTTGTGGGCCTCGACGGCCTCGCCGTAGCGGACGGCGGTGTTGACGGCGCGGTCGAAGGCGCCGACCCGGCCGCCCGACTCGGCCTTCGCGCGGGCGGAGTTGAAGATCTTCTCCAGCATGTAGGGGATCGCGAGAAGGCAGGTGGGTCTGAACGCGGCGAGATCCGGGAGGAGTTCGTCTGCTTTGAGGCTCGGCGCGTGGCCGAGGCGGACGCGGGCGCGGACGCAGGCGATGGCGACCATCCGGCCGAAGACGTGGGACATGGGGAGGAAGAGCAGGACGGAGAGGTCCTCGGTGTCCGACTTGAAGACGGGGTAGAGGAGTTCGATCGCGTTGTCGACCTCGGTGAAGAAGTTGCCGTGGGTCAGCGCGCAGCCCTTGGGGCGGCCGGTGGTGCCGGAGGTGTAGATGAGGGTGGCGAGGGTGTCGGGCACCAACATGCCTCTGCGGATGTCGACTTCGGCATCGGCTGTGTGCTGGTCGCCGAGTTCCGCCAGCCGGTCGAGGTGCCCCTTCTCCATCACCCAGATGTGCTGGAGGTCGGGCAGCCGGTCGCGTTCGGGGCCGACGGCCGCCGCCTGGCCCATGGTCTCGGTGACGAGGGCGACCGCGCCGGAGTCCTGGAGGATCCAGCGGGTCTGGAAGACGGAGGAGGTGGGGTAGACGGGCACGGTGACCAGTCCGGCCGCCCAGGCGGCGAAGTCGAGCAGCGTCCACTCGTAGGTCGTTCGGGCCATGATGGCGATCCGGTCGCCGGGCACCAGGCCCTCGCCGATCAACCCCTTCGCCACGGAGTGGACTTGGGCGGCGAACTGCTCCGCCGTGACGTCCGTCCACTCGCCGTCCGCCGTCTTGCGACTGAGGACCACCGCGTCCGGGGCTGCGGCCGCGTTCTCGAAGGGCAGGTCGGCGAGCGAGCCGTAGGTCACCGGGCGCGCGAGCGCCGGCACGGACGCCTCCCGCACCGCGCCGTCCAGGCGGCGCGTCTCCGGCTCCACCAGCACGGGGGGAGCGTCGGGGTCGGCGTAGTCCGGGGCGGGCTCGGGGTACGGGGTGGACACGGGCGGCTCCCTGGGCGTGCAGCGGCACATGACTGCTTGCTGCATGAGGTACGTGCCTCGCGTGTCGAGGCGTTCACCGGGTTGGCCCCCGGTGAGGGGTTGCAGCTTTTGCTGCTGGTGTGTGCTCAGAAGTGTTCGAGTGAGCGGGGGTGAGTGCGGGATCTGTGTCGTGTTGCGTATCGCGGTCGTGAGGTCGCTTGTCGGCGGGGGAACTGGCGTTTGTGTGTCGAATGCGCGACTTTCCCGGGTGGTGGTCGTTGGTCATGGCGGCAGGGCTCTTCGGTGACACTGGGCGGGGGTGACGGGGTGGGTGAGCTGAGGCGTGTTGCGGAGCCGTTCGTCGCGCCCGCTCCGGGTGGTGTGGCTGTCCGGACCCGCCTGAAGCAGCTGACGCCCGCTGATGAGGAGGTGCTGCGTCTGGTGGGCGCGCATCTGGGGTCGCTGGCTTCGAGAGACCTCAAGGCGCGCTGCCGGGACGGGCTGGAGCACTCCGCCCGGACATGGGCGGTGCGTAAGCGGGAACTGACGGCTGTGTCGTCGTCGCGGTGGGCGGGCAGCATCTCCAAGGCCACGCACGACCAGTGGGCGCTGGCCCGCCGCTGCCGGCTCGCGCACATCCAGAATCTGGAAGCCGGCATCCAGCGCATCGAGCACCGCCTGTCCCAGCCGGTCGGGCAGAAGGGCACGAAGAAGACGCCCGGGGGTTACCGGTCGAAGCGGGAGTGGCACGCCAAATCTCGGCGGCTGGGGGTGGTCCAGGACCGGCTGGCTGCGGCGAGGGCCGACCGCGAGGCCGGCCGCGTGCACGTCGTGCGCGGCGGCAAACACCTGGCCCGCGCCCGGCATCACCTGCAGGCGGCCCAGCTGACGGAGTCCGTCTGGCGCGGGCGGTGGGAGGCGGAGCGCTGGTTCTGCCAGGCGGACGGCGAGTCCGGCCGCGACGCCCAGGTCCGCCACGCCCTCACCCGCCTCCTGCGCTTGGCCCGCACCTGTGGTGTGAAGGCGATCGCCGTGGAGGACCTGGACTTCGCCGCAGAGAAGACCCGCGAGAAGCACGGCGGCAACAAGCGCTTCCGCCGGCTGATCTCGGGCATGCCCACCGGCAGGCTCCGTGCCCGGCTGGCGTCGATGGCCGACGCCACGGGCATCGCGGTGATCGCCGTCGACCCCGCCTACACCAGCCGCTGGGGCGCCCAGCACTGGCAAAGGCCCCTCACCAGCACCACCCGCAAACCCACTCGCCACGATGCAGCGGCCGTGGCGATCGGAAGGCGCGCTCAGGGACACCACCCGATCCGGCGACGGACGGCACCGCCCCCACACGACCGGAGTGATCGTGCGGGGCATCGGACCGTCCAGGCCGGGCCGGGTGTTCCTGGGCGTGAGGAAACCCGCCCCCGCATCCCCGGACCACGGACACGATCCCTGCGCGCCGGACGCGGAGCGAACGCGGGCAACCAGAACGCCCAACACCGTCCGGGGCGTTCGACTGAGCATGGGTTCTGGCAACAGGACTCACTCCCGCTCAGTCTCTGGGGACGGTTACCGCCGGTTGGGTAGGGGATCGTACGACGTTCGCGTGGGGGGTGTGTGCGGGTTCGGAGGTGTTCCGGGGGTCAGGCTGTGCAGCCTCGGAGTGCCGTACGGGTCAAGGGCGTTCGAGGATCGCCGTGACGCCCTGGCCGCCGGCCGCGCAGATCGAGATCAGGCCCCTGGACGGCCCCTCGCGCTCCGCGAGCAGCTTGGCGAGGGTGGCCACGATGCGGGCGCCCGTCGCGGCGAAGGGGTGGCCGGTGGCGAGGGAGGAGCCGGCCGTGTTCAGGCGGTCCCGGTCGACCGGGGCGAGCCCGCGCTTCTCCCAGGCCGCCAGCGTCGCCAGCACCTGGGAGGCGAACGCCTCGTGGATCTCGACCAGGTCGAAGTCCTCGATGCCGAGGCCGGATCGCTCCAGCATGCGCGGCACCGCGTACGCGGGCGCCATCAGCAGGCCGTCCTCGCCGCCGGCGACATCCCCGTGCACGAAGTCCACCGCGGCCGTCTCGTACGCCGTCAGGTAGGCCAGCGGTTCCAGGCCGCGCGCGTCGGCCCACTCCTCGGAGGCCAGCAGGACCACGGCCGCGCCGTCGGTGAGCGGGGTGGAGTTGCCCGCCGTCATCGTCGGGTCGGGTGCGTCGAGTCCGAACACCGGCTTCAGACGGCCGAGTTGCTCGACGGTCGAGTCGGGGCGCAGGTTCTGGTCACGGTCGAGGCCCCGGAAGGGGACGACCAGGTCCTGGAAGAAGCCGTCGTCGTAGGCGGCCGCCAGCCGTCGGTGGCTGGTCGCGGCCAGCTCGTCCTGCGCCGCGCGGCCGACGCCCCAGGCGCGGGCGGTGACCGCCGCGTGCTCGCCCATGGACAGCCGGGTGCGCGGCTCGGCGTTGCGCGGGATGTCGGGGATCAGATGGGCGGGGCGCACCTGGGCGAGGGCCTTGAGGCGGGCGCCGGTGGTCTTGGCGCGGCGGGCTTCGAGGAGGATGCGGCGCAGCCGGTCGTTGACGCCGAGCGGGGCGTCGCTCGCGGTGTCGGCGCCGCCCGCGATCGCGGACTCGGTCTGCCCGAGGGCGATCTTGTTGGCGGCGGCGACGACCGCCTGGAGCCCGGTGCCGCAGGCCTGCTGGATGTCGTACGCCGGGGTGCGCGGGTCCAGTTTCGAGCCGAGGACGGTCTCGCGGGCCAGGTTGAAGTCGCGGCTGTGCTTGAGGACGGCGCCGGCGACCAGTTCGCCCACGACGCCGGGCACGTCGAGCCCGTACCGCTTGGCCAGGCCGTCCACCGCCGCCGTCAGCATCTCCTGGTTGGAGGCGGTGGCGTAGGGGCCGTCGGAGCGGGCGAACGGGATCCGGCTGCCGCCGACGATCGCGACGCGGCGGACGGCCCGCGGCGGCCGGTTCACGGGGATCATCTCGACCTGCTCCTCACGATGACATAGGCTTACCGACGGTAACCTTACTTCAGAGTAAGGACCGGCGTCACTGTCGTCATGCCCCGCAATCGCCAGGAGTCGAACGTGGCCGACCGCTACCTGAGCCTCACCGCCACCGCGCCCGGCCGCTTCCTCACCCGACGGCTCGGGCTGCCGCAGCCGGCCGCGCTCAGGCGCTGGAGCGCCGAACACCCCTCGCTGGGCGGAGACTTGCTCCACCTCACCGCCGGGGCGTCGGCGCTCGACCTCGCGCCCGTACTGGCCCGGACGGGGCTGCCGTCCGGCTCCTCGGCCTCCTCGACCCTCGCGGCCGTCGTCCTCGACGCGACCGGCGTCCGGGACGTCGACACCCTCGCCGAGGTGCACGCGGCCCTGCACCCGGTCGTGCGGTCGGTCGCGGCGAGCGGGCGGATCGTGCTGCTGGGCGCGCCCCTCGACCCCGGGGACCACCACCAGGCCGCCGTGCAGCAGGCGCTGGAGGGCTTCACGCGCTCGCTCGGCAAGGAGATCGGCCGGGGCAGGACCGTGAACCTGGTCCGGCTCACCGACGCGGCCGCCGCCGAGTCCACGCTGAGGTTCCTCCTCTCCCCCAGGTCGGCCTACGTCAGCGGTCAGGTGATCGGCGTGGGCGCGGGCGCGGTCACCGTCCCGGACGACTGGAGCCGCCCGCTCGCCGGCCGTACCGCCCTCGTCACCGGCGCCGCCCGCGGGATCGGCGCGGCCGTCGCCGAGACGCTCGCCCGGGACGGCGCACGGGTCGTCCTCCTGGACGTCCCTGCGGCGGAACGGGACGCTCGCGACCTCGCCGGCCGCCTCGGCGGCGGCGCGGGCGCGCTCGCCCTCGACATCACGGCCGCCGACGCCGGCGAGCGCATCGCCGCCGAAGTCCCCGACGGGATCGACGTGCTGATCCACAACGCGGGCGTCACCCGGGACCGCCGGCTGGTCAACATGCCCGCCGAGCGCTGGAGTTCGGTGCTCGACGTCAACCTGGCGAGCGTGCTGCGGACCACCGACGCGCTGCTCGCCAAGGGCGCGTTGAGACCCGGCGGGCGGATCGTGGCGACCGCCTCCATCGCCGGGCTCGCGGGCAACGCGGGCCAGACCAACTACGGCGCGAGCAAGGCGGGCGTCGCCGGGCTCGTCCGCGCCCTCGCGCCGCGCGCTCTCGCCGAGCACGGGGTGACGGTGAACGCGGTCGCGCCGGGCTTCATCGAGACGAAGATGACCGCCGCGGTGCCGTTGTTCATCCGCGAGGCGGGCCGTCGTATGAACTCGCTCGCCCAGGGCGGGCTGCCCGTCGACGTCGCCGAGACCACCGCCTGGCTCGCCCATCCCGCGTCCGGCGCGGTCAACGGGCAGGTCGTGCGGGTGTGCGGGCAGAGCCTGCTGGGGGCGTGATGACGACCGTCTCCCTGCCGGCGCAGCCCGCCCTCACGCCGCTCCTCGCCCGGGGCGCGCTGCTCTCCCCGTTCAAGCGGCCGCGCCCCGACGCCGGCCATCCGCGCGTCCGTCTCGCCCTGCCCCGGCTGCGGATCGACCAGGCCCGACTGACCGCGTACGAGCGGGTGTGCGGCTTCGGTGCGGGCGAGGACTCGCTGCCGGTCACCTATCCGCACGTCCTCGGCTTCCCGCTGGCCATGCGGCTGATGAGCGACCGGCGCTTCCCGCTGCCGCTGCTCGGCCTGGTCCACACGTCGATCGAGATCACCCGCCACCGCCCGCTGCCGGTCGCCGGGTGCTACGAACTCGCCGTGCACGTCGACCGGTTGGCACCGCACCGACGCGGCACCGAGGCGACCGTCGTGACCGAGGCACGGGACGGCGGCGAGCTGGTGTGGGAGTCCCACAGCACGTATCTCGCACGGCACCGCACTCCGGGGGCGGCCTCGACGGGGGCCGGCACCGGGGACGGGGTGTCTCCCGCAGACGACCCGCGGACCCCGCTGCCCGTGCTCGACGAGTGGCGGCTCGCCGCCGACGTGGGCCGCCGCTACGGCGCCGCCTCGGGTGACCGCAACCCCATCCACCTGCATCCCCTCACCGCCCGCCTGTTCGGCTTCCCGCGTGCCATCGCCCACGGCATGTGGACCGCGGCCCGCTGCCTCGCCGCCCACGGCACCCCGGAGGCGGTCCGGGTGCGGGCCGGCTTCCGGGCACCGGTCCTGCTGCCCGGAACGGTGACTTTCGCGGCGGACGGCACCCGCTTCGAGCTGCGCGGGCCGGGTGAGGAGGGGCGGCTGCACGTGAGCGGACGGGTGGAGCCCCTCGGCTGAGGGACCCGGCTAGGCCTCCGGCGGGGACCAGGGGCGGCCCGCCATCAGGTTGGCCAGGCCCGCCCAGGCGAAGTTCATCAGCGTCGCCGCCGCCTGCCGGGGCGTGCCGCCCTCGGTGGCGTTGGCCCAGGCGGCCAGCGACTCGGCGGCCCCCACCAGGGCTTCGGCGAGCCCGCCGACCTCCTGCTCGGGGAGGTCGGGCGCCCGGTGCGCCTCACGGGCGGCGACGGCGATCAGATGGGTCACGAAGACGACGATCTCCGCGCGCATCGCGGCGACCTCGGCGGCGAACGGCTCACCGTGGGTGCGGGCCTGGAGGTGCAGCACGGACCAGGCGTGCGGGTGCCGGCCGGTGTGCGCGAAGAAGGCCAGCAGGCCGTCCCACAGCTGGCGGTCGGCGGGCAGGTCGGCGCGGACGCCGGAACGCACCGCGTCCACGAGCGCCTTCGCCTCGCGCCGGATGCAGGCGGTGAAGAGGTCTTCCTTGGAGTTCAGGTACAGGTACACCAACGGCTTGGACACGCCCGCCAGTTCGGCGATCTCGTCCATCGACGCGGCCATGTACCCCCGCCGCCCGAAGATCTCCACGGCGGCGTCCAGCATCTGCTGCTCACGGACGGCGCGTGGCATCCGCTTGGTCTTCAGGGCACCCATGGGGCAAGCCTAGTTGGGGGGCGGCGCGGTGGACTTCCGTACGCCGGCCCGAGGTCCCGTGAGGCTACGAGGTCTGCCCGTGCGTGCGGGCGGAGTCGACGGCCTCGTCCTCCTGGGAGCGGTTGGCCTCCAGGTTGGCCTTCATCCGGTCCACCCGGCGTACGACCGTCTCCGAGGCGCGGTCGCGCTCCTTGCGCAGCAGGACGAAGCTGAGCGGCGCGGAGATCACCAGCGCGAGCAGGATGATCCACATGCCGTTGGACTGGCCGAGGCCGCGCGGAACCACACCGAAGTAGACGAGACCCCAGACGGCCACGAGGCAGCCTGCGAACACACCGAGGCGCATCAACGTGTAGCGGAGCATCTCAATCCAGTCTTCCGGTCGGTCGGACGTGGGTCCGTCGGATATGGGTCCGTTGTCCAGTGAAGCACGCCGGGGCACCGATCTTGCACGGGGGTTGCGGGGCCGGTCAGGTCAGGGGCAGCAGCAGCGTGATGTCGTCCCGGTCGTCGCCTGGCGCCACCCTGATCGCGCCGGGGACGCGGCCGACCTCCTTGTACCCGCAGGAGGCGTAGAAGTCCTCCAGGCCGAGGCCGCCCCGGCAGGACAGCCGTATCGCCTCGACCCCGTCGAAACCGCGGGCCGCCTGCGCGGCGGCGGCGAGCAGGTCGCGGCCATGGCCCTTGCCCTGGTGCTCCGGGTGCACCATCACCGTGTAGAGCCACACCCAGTGCGTCATCAGCCGGTGGGTGTTGAAGGTGATGAACGCGGTCGCCGCGACCCGGCCGCTCTCGTCGTGCCCGACGAGCAGGCGGGTGCGGCCCTCGGCGATCTGCGCGAGGGCCCGCACCAGCTCGGGCCGGATCGCCTCCCGGGAGACCGGCGCGACGAAGCCGACGGCTCCGCCGGCGTTGCTGACGTCCGCCCAGAGGTCGAGGATGCCGTCGCGCAGGTCGGGCGTGACGGCGGGATCAAGGGTGAAGGTAAGTGGCACGGGCCAACTTTAGCCCTTACTGCTGCCTGGAATCACCGTGATGCTCACGACAGTGCGCGGGCCGCCGTCCTCAGATCCGCGGCCAGGCCCCGGTACGCGGCCTCGCGGTCGTCGGCCCGCAGGACGGAGGAGGGGTGCACGGTGGGGAGCAGACGCTCGGGGCGACCGTGGATCTCCCGCTCCAGGAGCGTTCCGCGCGCCTCGGTGACCTTGAACGAGGAGCCGAGCAGCGCCTTCCCGGCGGTCGCCCCCGGCACCACGATCAGCTCGGGCTCCACGATCGCCAGTTCGGCCGCCGGCCAGGGGACGCAGGCCGCCGCCTCCCTGAGGGTCGGCGCCTTGTGGATGCGGCGCTTGCGGGGTTCGGCCGGGGTGAACTTGAAGTGCTCGACGGCGTTGGTGACGTACGCGCCGGCGGGGTCCAGGCCGGCGTCGGCGAGGGCCCGGTCGAGGAGCTCGCCGACGGGGCCCACGCAGCCTCGGCAGTGGGCGGCGGCCTCGCGGAGGGGGGCGAGGTCTGTTGGTGTCCTCGGGACGAAGGGCGCGGCGGTGTACGCGTCCTCGGCAGCCTTCGTGCCGGCCATGCGGGACGGGTGCCCGGTTCGGGGCGAGTGTTCCTCGCCCCCGCCGCCCTTTCCCGTCCCGCCCTGGGGGCTGCCGCCCCCAGCCCCCCGCCATCGGCCCTGAACGGCCCTCGTCCTCAAAACCCCCAGAGGGGGCACCCCCAGACGGGCTGAAACGACCGCCGGTCCGAGGTCAGACTCGCATCGGCTGGGGGGATTCCCGGAGGAGGGGGTCGGGGCCTTCGTACTCTCGGATGATCTCGTAGCGGGTGTTGCGTTCCACGGGGCGGAAGCCGGCGTCGCGGATGAGGTCCAGCAGGTCCTCGCGGGTCAGCTTGTTCGGCGTGCCGTAGTTGTCCGCGTCGTGGGTGATCTTGTACTCGACGACCGAGCCGTCCATGTCGTCCGCCCCGTGCTGCAGCGCGAGCTGCGCGGTCTGCACGCCGTGCATGACCCAGAAGACCTTGACGTGCGGGACGTTGTCGAAGAGGAGACGGGAGACCGCGAAGGTCTTCAGGGCCTCCGCGCCGGTCGCCATCTGGGTGCGGGCCTGGAGGCGGTTGCGGACCTTGCCGTCCTGCATGTCCACGAAGTCGTGCTGGTAGCGCAGCGGGATGAAGACCTGGAAGCCGCCCGTCTCGTCCTGGAGCTCACGCAGCCGCAGCACGTGGTCGACGCGGTGGCGGGGCTCCTCGATGTGGCCGTAGAGCATGGTGCTCGGGGTCTTGAGCCCCTTCTCGTGCGCCAGGCGGTGGATGCGGGACCAGTCCTCCCAGTGGGTGCGGTGGTCCACGATGTGCCGGCGCACCTCCCAGTCGAAGATCTCCGCGCCGCCGCCGGTGAGGGACTCCAGACCGGCGTCGATCAGCTCGTCGAGGATCTCGGAGGCCGACAGACCGCTGATCGTCTCGAAGTGGTGGATCTCCGTGGCCGTGAAGGCCTTGAGCGAGACGTCCGGGAGGGCGGCCTTCAACTCCCGCAGCGAGCGCGGGTAGTAGCGCCACGGCAGGTTCGGGTGCAGGCCGTTGACGATGTGCAGCTCGGTGAGGTTCTCCGACTCCATCGCCTTGGCGAGCTTGACGGCCTCCTCGATGCGCATCGTGTACGCGTCCTTCTCCCCCGGCTTGCGCTGGAAGGAGCAGTACGCGCACGACGCCGTGCACACGTTGGTCATGTTGAGGTGCCGGTTGACGTTGAAGTGCACGACGTCGCCGTTCTTGCGCGTCCGCACCTCGTGCGCGAGACCGCCGAGCCAGGCCAGGTCGTCCGACTCGTACAGCGCGATGCCGTCCTCGCGGGTCAGCCGCTCACCGGAGCGGACCTTCTCCTCCAGCTCGCGCTTGAGCCCGACGTCCATGATCATCCCTCTCGTAGACAGACTTCGTACACCGTACGCCCGTGGAAGTCCTAGACCTCCTCGGGCAACTCCCCCACCCGGTTCTCCCACTTCGTGGAGAGCACGATGGTGGTGCGGGTCCGGGAGACGCCCTTCGTCCCGGACAGCCGCCGGATGATCCGCTCCAGGCCGTCGACGTCGTTGGCCCGCACCTTGAGCATGAACGAGTCGTCGCCGGCGATGAACCAGCAGTCCTCGATCTCGCTGAGGTCCTTCATCCGGGCGGCCACGTCCTCGTGGTCGGCCGCGTCGGAGAGGGAGATGCCGATGAGGGCGGTCACGCCCAGGCCGAGGGAGGCGGAGTCCACCGTCGCGCGGTAGCCGGTGATCACACCGGCCGCCTCCAGCCGGTTGATGCGGTCGGTGACGCTGGGTCCCGACAGGCCGACGAGGCGCCCCAACTCCGCGTACGAGGCCCGGCCGTTCTCCCTCAGGGCCTGGATGAGCTGCCTGTCCACCGCGTCCATGCGATCGAGCCTTCCGAAAGAGTTCCTGAAGTGATGAGACGTACTGCGACTTGCTCAGATGGCGTTCAGGGCGTGCGGGTTCCGCCGCCGCCCTGGGCCCGGCCCAGCTCGCCCTCCCAGCGGCGGTACAGCCCGTGCCCGACGCCCGCCGCGTCCAGCACCCGGCCCGCGACGAAGTCGACCAGGTCCTGGATGTGGGTCGCGCCCGCGTAGAAGGCGGGGGAGGCGGGCACCACGCTCGCGCCCGCGTCGTCGAGCGCCACGAGGTGCCGCAGCGTCTGCCCGTTCAACGGGGTCTCCCGGACGGCGACGACCAGCGGCCGGCGCTCCTTCAGCGTCACGCTCGCCGCGCGCTGGAGAAGGTCCTTGGACAGTCCGACGGCGACCCCGGCCACACAGGCCGTGGACGCCGGGACGATCAGCATCCCCTTCGTCGCGTACGACCCGGAGGAGGGCCCCGCCGCCAGGTCCCCCGCGCCCCAGTACCGCACCCCGTCCAGGCTCACGTCGAAGGCGTCCGGCTTGCCGTCCGCCCCCCGCGCCAGCCATTCGCGCAGGTCGTCCCGCCAGTGGGCGTCCCGGAACGAGATCCCCGTCTCGTCGAGCAGCGTGAGCCGCGAGGCCCGGCTGACCACCAGGTCGACACTCTCGCCCGCGGCGAGCAGCGCCCGCAGGACAGCGGCGGCATAGGGCGTACCGGACGCCCCGGAGACCCCCACGATCCAAGGCACGCGCTGCGTTTCTCCTGCGTTCACACCTTGAGCGTACCGGTGGGCGCGTGGTCAGACGGTCAGACCCCGCACCGCGAGATCGAGCAGCGCGCACACGAACAAGGCGATGCCGATGAAGCCGTTGACCGAGAAGAACGCCCTGTTCACCCGGGACAGGTCGTGCGGGCGGACGATGGTGTGCTCGTAGACGAACGCGCCGGCGACGATCAGCAGGCCCAGCCAGAAGAACGCGCCCGCGCCGGTGGCCAGGGCGTACCAGACGAACAGGGCCGTGGTGATCGCATGGCAGACGCGGGCGCCCCAGATCGCCGCCGGGACGCCGAAGCGGGCCGGGACCGACCTGACGCCGATCTCGCGGTCGGTCTCGACGTCCTGACAGGCGTAGATCAGGTCGAAGCCGCCGATCCAGACGCCCACGGCGAGCCCGAGGATCACCGCGTCCCACGACCACTCCCCCGTGATCGCGAGCCAGCCGCCGATCGGGCCCATCGCCTGGGCCACACCCAGGATGGCCTGGGGGAAGTTCGTGAAGCGTTTGCCGTAGGGGTAGACCACCATCGGGACCACGGCGACGGGGGCGAGCGCCAGGCAGAGCGGGTTCAGCAGGGCCGCCGCGCCCAGGAAGACCGCCAGCGCGATCAGCGCGCCCGTCCACGCGTGCCGCACCGACATCGCGCCGGTGACCAGCTCGCGCCCGGCGGTGCGCGGGTTCCGCGCGTCGATCTCACGGTCGATGATCCGGTTGACCGCCATCGCGAAGGTGCGCAGGCCCACCATGCAGACGGTGACCAGCGCGAGCCGGCCCCAGTGGACGTTGCGGTCCAGCTGGAACATCGCGGTGAGGGCGGCGATGTAGGCGAAGGGCAGCGCGAAGACCGAGTGCTCGATCATCACCAGGCGCAGGAAGGCTTTCGTGCGTCCCGGCTGCTGCGGGAGCGCCGCGGAGGCGGAGGTCACAGCCCGTACTCCTTCCAGCGGCGGTCCACCAGGGACGCCGTCTCCGGGTCCGACAGGACCATGTCGGGCCAGCCGCCGTCCCGGGTGTAGCCCTCCTCGGGCCACTTCCTCGTCGCGTCGATGCCCGCCTTGCCGCCCCAGAACTGCTGGTAGGAGGCGTGGTCGAGGTGGTCGACCGGGCCTTCGACGAGGGACAGGTCGCGGGCGTAGTCGGTGTTGCCGAGGGCGCGCCAGGCCACCTCGTGCAGGTCGTGGACGTCGCAGTCGGAGTCCACGACCACGATCAGCTTGGTCAGCGACATCATGTGCGCGCCCCAGATGGCGTGCATGACCTTCTGCGCGTGCTTGGGGTACTTCTTGTCGATGGAGACGATCGCGCAGTTGTGGAAGCCGCCCGCCTCGGGCAGGTGGTAGTCCACGATGTCCGGGACGATGATCTTCAGGAGCGGGAGGAAGAAGCGCTCCGTCGCCCGGCCGAGCGGGCCGTCCTCCGTCGGCGGGCGGCCGACGACGATCGACTGGAGCAGCGGGCGGCGGCGCATGGTGACGCAGTCGATGGTGAGCGCGGGGAACGGCTCCTGCGGGGTGTAGAAGCCGGTGTGGTCGCCGAAGGGGCCCTCCGGGAGCATCTTCCCCGGCTCCAGCCAGCCTTCGAGGACGACCTCCGCCTGCGCCGGCACCTGGAGCGGCACGGTCTTGCAGTCGACCATCTCGATCCGCTTGCCGGCGAGGAACCCGGCGAAGAGGTACTCGTCGATGTCGCCGGGGAGCGGGGCGGTGGAGGCGTACGTCACGGCGGGCGGACAGCCGAAGGCGATGGCGACCGGGAGGCGTTCGCCGCGGCGGGCCGCCACCTGGTAGTGGTTGCGGCTGTCCTTGTGGATCTGCCAGTGCATGCCGATGGTGCGCCGGTCGTGGCGCTGGAGGCGGTACAGGCCGAGGTTGCGGATCCCGCTCTCCGGGTCCTTGGTGTGGGTCAGGCCCAGGTTGAAGAAGGAGCCGCCGTCCTTGGGCCAGGTGAACAGCGCGGGCAGCCGGTCGAGGTCCACGTCGTCGCCGTGCAGGACGACCTCCTGCACGGGGGCGTCCTTCACCTTCTTCGGCGGGACGTGCGTCATCGCGCCGAGCTTGCCGAAGGCCTCGCGGACGCCGACGAACCCGTGCGGCAGCTCGGGCTTGAGCAGACCGCCGATCCTCTCGGAGATCTCCGCGTACGAGGTGAGGCCGAGGGCCTTGAGGAGCCGGCGGTCGGTGCCGAAGACGTTCATCGCGAGGGGCATCGCGGAGCCCTTCACGTTCTCGAAGAGCAGCGCCGGGCCCTGGGCCTTCTGCACCCGGTCGACGATCTCCCCGACCTCCAGGTACGGATCGACCTCGGCCTTGACGCGCTTGAGGTCGCCCTCGCGCTCCAGGGCCCTGAGCAGGGAGCGAAGATCGTCGTAAGCCATGGGGCCAAGTATCCCCGAGCGGCTACCCTGACCCAGTACCTGGGGCCCTCAGGGGTCCTTGCACCTGCGCAAGGCCCTCGGACCGCGGCCCCGACCACGACTGCTCTGAGAGGCCCCCATGCTCCGGGTACTGATGTTCCTGGTGCCGCTGGCGTTGAGCGTGTACGCGTTCATCGACTGCATCAGCACGAAGGACGACGACATCCGCCACATGCCCAAGCCGCTGTGGGCGATCCTCGTGCTGCTGTTCCCTCTCGTGGGCTCGATCTCGTGGCTGATCGCGGGCAAGAAGCGCAGCCCGGCCGCCGAGGGCTGGTCGGGCGTCCGCGGCGGCCGTCAGCGCGGAGGGTGGGTCGCACCCGACGACAACCCCGAGTTCCTGAAGTCGCTGGACGAGGAGGAGAAGAAGCGGCGCAAGGACGACGGCGAGCAGCCCTGACGCGGTTTCTCACCCGCCGGACCTCGCCCGGCCGGCCTCACGCGGTCTGGCACACATCAACACTCCCTCCTTACCCTGGCGTCGTAGACCGGCCACGGGGGAGGTGCGGTGCACGGACAGTTGCACGGACGGGGGGCGCTGTTCGACGTCGAGCCGGCCGGACTCATGTCCCGGCTGGTCGGGCTGCGGCCGTACGAGCATCACGCCGAACGGGTGGAACACCCCGGCGGGCCGCCCCTGCTGGTGCTGGCCGGCGGCCGGGGCGCGGGCAAGAGCGCGGTGCTCGCCGAGATCCTCGGCGCGTACACCGAGCGGCTGCGGGGCGGCGAGTCGCGCAAGCGGACGCCGGCCGCGCTGATCGACTGCGAGGACGAGCAGTTCGCGCGCCCGCCGCACGAGGAGAGCCCCGAGTCCTGGTCCCCCGTCTGGCAGGCGCTGCTGGTGCTGGCAGAACAGTTGACCGAGCCGGTCAAGGCGGCCGGGCAGCTCACCTTCCCGCGGCTGACGGCGGGCCTGGTGGCGGTGCGGGCCGGCGACTGGAGCGGACGCGGCGACTCGGAGCGCATCCGGCGGGAGCTGACCCGGATCCTGCTGCTGAACGAGCGGGGCTCACGGTTCAGCATGGCCGGACGCTGGGCGGCGCGGGTCGCGGTGCAGGTCGTCTCGACGGCGAGCGGCCAGGGCGCGTTCGTGGCGGCGGCCATCGAGGCCACGCTGGAGGCGCTGTCGGAGGGCGTCACCTCCCGCAAGGAGCAGAAGCCGGCCACCTGGTACCGCGCCTACCCCAACGCGGGCGGCAACGCCAAGCGCGGACTGCTGCTGCTCGCGGGCAACTTCCGGGCCGGCGGCGCGTCCCGCGAGCACGCCGAGCGCCGGCTGGTGCGGGCGCTGCTCGCCGACCTGGCCGAGGCGTACTCGGGCCTCGGCTCCCATCTGCGGCGGCTGGGGCGGCCGTTGATCCTGCTGGACAACGCGCGCGGCGGGCCGGGCCCGGGGCTGCTGGACGCCGTGCTGCGGGACCGGGCCGAGGGGATCGCCGACCAGGTGGTGTGGGCGGCGACCGTACGCGGGACCGGTCACCCCCTGCTGCGGGACGCCGTACGGCGTGACCTCGCGGAGGTCGCCCGCGCGACCGGCTGGACGCCGGGCCCGTCGCCGTCCTCGCGGGCGCTGCTGGTGCCGCTGCCGCCGCTGTCCCCGGACGACACCCTGCACATGGTGGGCGCGGTCTGCGACGACGTCGTCGTCCCGCCCCGACTTCCGCACGCGGTGCACCGGTTGACCGGCGGCAACCCGCTGGGCATCGTCCTCACCGCCACAGCCGCCCGGCAACACCCGGACCGGGCGGCGTCGTTGGGCCGATTGCTGACCGCGCGGATCAAACTCACCGAGGACCCCGACGACGGACGGCCCGCGTGCACCGAGTTGCTCACCCGGCTGGTCCCCGCCGACCGCCTCGGCGAGCTGACCGTCCTCGCGGCCGCCCACGACCACGACTCCGCCGTGGCCCTGGCCGCCGCCCGACTGCCCGACGACTTCGGCTCATCGGGCGTACGGTCCCTGCGGGCGCGGCTCGCCGTGGAGGGACTCGCGGGCCGGCCGGACCACTTCGTCGGCGACCCCTTCGTCCGCACCCTGCTGCTGCTCCGGCTGCACCACCGCGACGCCGACCACGCCGAGTGGCGTGAGGTGCACGAGACGTTGATCCGGCACTACACGCCCGGCCCCGAGGGCGGTGCCGACCCCCACGCCCGCTACCGGCTCCACCACGAACTGGCCCTCGGCGACACCGCCGGCGCGGTGGCCCATCTGCGGGACACCTTCGCCACGCTGGACACCCGCGCCTGGCTCGGCACGCTCGCCTTCCTCGCCTCCGCGCCCTGCTTCCGGGCCCGCGACGACGACCGCCGCACGGCGATCGCCCTGGGCCGCACGGACGGGGCCGAGCGGCCGCCCGACGGCGTGGACGCCGGCCTCCATCTGCGCGTACGGCGGCTGCTGCACGCGGTGTGGCAGGTGAGCGACCCGCTGGTGCCGCCCGAGGCGACGGTGTGCGACCGGCTGCGGTTCGAACTGCTGCAACTGTCCGACCTGCGGCCCGCCGGGGGCGCGCTGCTGTTCACGACGTCCCGGGCCTGGCACCGGGACGCCCTGGCGGGCCGCCCCCTGCGCGTCCCCGCGCACGACGACGCCGACGACGACGGGGACGGGGACGGGGAGGCGTGATGGCCGACGGGGGCAGAGGTTCCTTCGGGCGGTGGCTGCGGGAGGTCTGGGAGATCCGCCTCTACCGCTATGTCGCGGTGCTGGTCACGGCCGCGCTCGTCACCGGCGCGTTCTTCGCGGTGCGAGCGCTCACCCGCGAGGACCGCTCGTGCGCACCGGGCGTGTCCCGTCCCGAGGGCAGCGACGAGTGCGTGGGCGTGACGTCGACCGCGTACGACTTCGGGCGGCCCCGGTTCCGGGACGCGGTGCGGGCCATCGACCGGGAGAACGACCGGCTGAAGGAGGGGAGTTACGTCACGGTCGCGCTGATGATGCCGTACACCGCCACCACCCCCTCCACCCTCAGCGACATCCTGCACGAGGTGCAGGGCGCCTATCTCGCCCAGTGGGAGGCCAACCACACCTCCAACGGGCAGGCCCCCGCGATCCGGCTGGTGCTGGCCAACCCCGGAGCGACCAGCGCACACTGGGAGCGCCTGGTGGACCAGCTGGAGCGGATGACGACCGGACCGGAGCGGCTGCGCGCGGTCGCCGGGGTCGGCATGAGCACCGAGGACAACAAGAGGGCCGTGGCGGAGCTGACCCGGCGGGGCATCCCGGTCATCGGCGCGTCCATCACCGCCGACGACCTCGCCAACGGGCACGGCGGCAAGGACCCCTTCCCCGGCCTCGCCCGGGTCTCCCCCACCAACACCGACGAGGCGCGCGCCCTGGCCTCGTTCGCGAAGGTCACCGCGGGGCGCGCGCTGCTGGTGTACGACAAGCCGGGCGATCCGTACACGCGGACGCTGCAGACGTCGTTCGCCGCGCTGATCAAGGGCTCCCCCTACGAGCCGCAGCCGTTCACGCCGCCCGCCGACCGCTCCCAGGAGGGCACGACCGCGAACACCTTCCGGCAGATCACCCACCTCGTGTGCGACACCTCGCCGGAGACCGACACCATCCTGTTCGCCGGCCGCCACACCCAGCTGCGGCAGTTCATCAACGCGCTCGGCGGCCGCGGCTGCCAGGACCGCCGGTTCACCCTGCTCACCGGCGACGAGGGCTCCTACCTGACGGGCGACCCGCAACTGGACCGCACCGCCCTCACCCGCAGCCTCTCCGTCCGCTACACCGCCCTCGCCCACCCGGACGCCTGGACCAGGGGCGCCCCGGCGACGGGCGGGTCGGCGCGGGACGCGGCGGCGCTGGCCTCGCTGCTGGAACGCGCCGTCCGTGAGCCGGTCGGCCCGATCGGGCCCACGGCGCTGGACGACGGGCAGCTGATCATCGCGTACGACGCGCTGCGCCTCGCCGTCCACGGCATCCGGGAGGCCACTCCCGACGGCGGGACCGTGCCGTCCCTCGCGGACGTCGGCCTTCAGTGGCCGCAGGTCAAGGGCTCGCTGCGGGTGAGCGGGGCCAGCGGATGGATCTGCCTGGACGTACACGGCAACCCGTACGACAAGGCCGTGCCGATCGTCGAGCTCACCGCGCAGGGCGCCTCCCGCTTCGTCCGCATCGCCTGGCCGGAGGGGAGACCGCCGGCGAAGGAGTGCCTGCCGCCGTCGTAGGGGGCGCGGTCTCCCCGGCGGGCCGGGTCGGTCCTTCCCCGGGGAGCCGACCCGGGCGGGCTAAGGGACCCGCTCCATGTGCTCGATCAGGCGCTCGAAACGCGCCCGCCAGCCGTGCTCGCTCCCGCCCTCGGGTTCCGCGGCCGGAGCGGTGTCCCCCGCGTCGTCCTCGTCGTCGTCCCGGCCGCCCTGGAACTCGTAGGTGAACCGGAGGACGCACCCGCGCTCCCCGTCCCGCTCCAGGTGGAACCGCATCCGGCCGCCGCCCTCCACCGTGTACTCGGCGACCCGGTCCACGTCCCACGCGGTGACCTGTCCGCCGCCCAGGCCCGGCAGCCCGATCACGCCCCCGTACCGGGGTTCCAGCACGTCGACGGGCCCGAACCACTGCGCGAGCCCGTCCGGAGTGGTGAACGCCGGCCAGACCGCCTCCATGGTCCGCGGCAGCCGCACCAGGAAGTGCAGGATGCGGATGTCGCCGTGGGTCTGGCTGGTGCCCTGCTCGATCGAACCGCTCATGACACCAGCGTGACCCCGACCGACACCTCACGCACCCCTTGGCGGGCCGGTGGTCACACCCCCGAGTAGGAGTGCTTTCCGCTGACGAAGATGTTGACGCCGTAGTAGTTGAACAGCCAGCAGGCGAAGGCGATCAGGGCGAGGTAGGCGGCCTTGCGGCCCTTCCAGCCGGCGGTGGCGCGGGCGTGCAGATAGCCGGCGTAGGCGACCCAGGTGATGAACGACCAGGTCTCCTTGGGGTCCCAGCCCCAGTAGCGGCCCCAGGCGTCGCCCGCCCAGATCGCGCCCGCGATGATCGTGAACGTCCACAGCGGGAAGACGGCCGCGTTGACGCGGTAGGAGAACTTGTCCAGGGAGGCCGCGGCCGGCAGCCGGTCCAGGACCGAGTTCGCGAACCGGCCGGGGGCGCCGCCGCTCGCGAGCTTGTTCTCGTAGGAGTCCTTGAACAGGTACAGGATCGTGCTGACCGCACCGACGTAGAACACCGCGCCGCAGAAGATCGCGGTGGAGACGTGGATGTACAGCCAGTAGGAGTGCAGGGCCGGGACCAGCTGGTCGCTCGCCGTGTAGAGGACGGTGACGGCGAGGCCCAGGTCCAGCAGCACGGTGGTGATCAGGAACAGGCCGAGCCAGCGCACGTTCTTCCTGAGCGCCAGCAGCGCGAGGTACACGCCGACGGCCACCGTGGAGAAGGTGAGGTTGAACTCGTACATGTTGCCCCAGGGGGCGCGCTGCACCGAGAGGGCCCGGGTGAGCACCCCGCCGAACTCGACGAGGAACGCGAGCACCGTGAGGGAGACGGCGACACGGCCGTAGAGGTCGCCCTGCTCGTCCCCGCCGTGCGCGCCCGGCCCGTCGGGCACGTCACGCGCGCCGGCCGCGGACCGTACGACGACCTTCGGGCGCTCCAGCACGGCGGTGTTGCCGGCCTTCTTCACGGTCACGGCCGGGCCCTTCGCCGCCGTGGCGCCGGCGGTGAGCGCGGCGGCCGTGCGGCCGACCTTGCTGCGGCTGCCGAAGAGCCATTCGGCGATGTACGCGAAGAAGGCCAGGGTGTAGACGGCCATCGCGGAGTAGATCAGCGTGTTGCTGACGTTCGCGAGGTTCTCGTTGGTGGCGGCGGCGAGAGTCATTTCTCCAGCCCTTCGGCAGGTACGGCTCGGGGGTGGGGGGTCGTGGAGCCCGGGGCGGCTTCGGGGGCGGTGCCCGGGGTCGGCTCAGGGGCGGCGTCGGGGTCGGGATCGGTCCCCGGGCCGGGAGGGCCGTCGGGATCGTCCTCCGGGTCGGGCGCTGCGGGGGCCTGGTCGTAGAGGAGCCCGGCGAGGTCGCCCAGCTCCTCGGGGAGCTTCGCGGACTCGCTGCGGCCGAGGCCGGCCATCTCCACGACCGTCACCCCGTCGGCGCCCTTCACCGCGCGCACCCACACCCGGCGGCGCTGGATGAACAGGGAGGCGGCCAGGCCGAAGATCGCGGTGAGCGCGCCGCCCAGCGCCCAGCCGCTGCCGGGCTGCTGGGTGACCTGGAAGTTCGCCCACTCCTTGGTGCCGTCGTAGGTGATCGAACCGGCGCCGCCAGGAAGCGTCAGGGTCTCCCCGGGCTTGAGGTTCTCCCGCATCTGGATGCCCTTGGCGTCCTTGAACGCCTTCATGTGGCTCTTGTCGAGCTGGTACACACTCTGCGGGATGCCCGCGTCCACGCCCAGGTCCCCGTGGTACGGCACCAGGTTCAGCACCGGGTTCAGCAGGGCCGGGAAGACCGAGGACACCTCGTTGCCCTTGGCGTAGCTCGGCAGCAGGAAGGCCTGGAAGGCGAGCTGCTCGCTCGTGCCCTTGGCGTCGCGGTAGCCGTCGTAGACCTTGATCACACCGGAGGACGTGACGTTGGAGTCGAGCGGCAGCAGGGGCACGGCGTCGCGGTAGACGACCTCGCCCTTGCCGTCGCGGACGGTGACGACCGGGGCGTAGCCGTGGGCGGTGAGGTAGACCTTGGAGTCGCCGAGCTCCAGCGGGTGGTTGACCTTGACGACGGTCTTGCGGTCCTTGCCGTAGGCGCCCTCGGAGTAGGTGAGGGAGGCCTGGTAGGTGCGCGGGGTGCCCTTGTTGGGGCCGGACACCTCGTAGGTGCCCTTGAAGTCGTCCAGGGTGAAGCTGAACGGCGCCAGGTCGTCGGTGCTGAAGAGCGTGCCGGACTTGATGTCGTCGTACTGGGTGAGGGTGTTGGAGAACCCGCCGCCCTCGACGATCAGCTTGTTGCCCTCCATCTTGAACAGCTGGCCCCAGGCGAAGGCGACCAGCATCACGATGAGCGCGATGTGGAAGGCGAGGTTGCCGACCTCGCGCAGGTAACCCTTCTCGGCGGCGACCGCGTCACCGGCGAGGTGGGCGCGGAAGCGGCGCTTCTTCAGCAGCGCGAGGGCGGCCTCGCGGACCTCCTCCGGTTCGGCCCCCGTGCGCCACGTGGTGTGGGCGGGCAGCCGCGTCAGCCGCCTGGGCGCGCCCGGCGGGCGGCCGCGCAGCTGGCCCACGAACTGCCAGGTGCGGGGGATGATGCAGCCGATGAGCGAGACGAACAGCAGGATGTAGATCGCGGAGAACCACACCGAGCTGTAGACGTGGAACAGGCCGAGCTTCTCGTAGATGGGCCCGAGGGTGGGGTTGTCCTTGAGGAAGGCGGCGACCTTGGTGGCGTCGGTGCCGGTCTGCGGGATCAGCGAGCCGGGGATCGCGCCGAGCGCGAGCAGCAGCAGGAGCAGCAGCGCGACCCGCATGGAGGTCAGCTGCCGCCAGAACCAGCGGGCCCAGCCGACGACGCCGAGCGCGGGGCCGCCGGAGAGCGTCTCCGCCGGGGCGGTGGACAGCTGGGAGCCGGCCGCACCGAGGTCCTGGTCGTCGGGGGCGGCCGGGGTCTGCTCGCCGGCGGTCGTGTTGCTCATGGATCAGATCCCCACAGTGAAGCCGGTGGACCAGGACTGCATGTCCTGCACGAGACTGTCCCAGACGCCGGTCAGCAGCAGCAGACCGGTCACGATCATCATCGTGCCGCCGATCCGCATCACCCAGACGTAGTGGCGCTTGACCCAGCCGAAGGCGCCGAGCGCCTTGCGGAAGGCGACCGCGGCGAGCACGAAGGGCACGCCGAGGCCGAGGCAGTAGGCGACGGTCAGTATCGCGCCGCGGCCCGCGCTCGACTGCTGCGAGGACAGGGCGAGGACGGAGGCGAGGGTCGGGCCGATGCACGGCGTCCAGCCGATGCCGAACAGCGCGCCGAGCAGCGGGGCGCCGGCCAGACCGGCGGCGGGCCGGCGATGGAAGCGGAACTCCCGCTGGGTCATCCAGGGCATCAGGCCCATGAAGAAGACGCCCATGAGGATCATGAGCACGCCCAGCACATCGCTGAGGACGTCCTTGTTGTCCTGGAGGGTCTCCCCGAAGTAGCCGAACAGGGCGCCGCTGGAGACGAACACGGCGGTGAAGCCGAGGACGAACAGGGAGGCGCCGGCGACCATCCGGCCGCGCCGGGCCTCGCCGAGGTCGGTGCCGGTGACCCCGGTGACGTAGGACAGGTAGCCGGGGACGAGGGGCAGGACGCAGGGGGAGAAGAAGGAGACGAGGCCGCCGAGCACGGCGACGGGCAGGGCGACGAGCAGGGCGCCGTTGAGCACCGTGCCGTTGACGCCCTCCTGGGCGAGTGTCGTGACCGTGCTCACGTCACTTCTCCGCGAGGACCGGGGAGATCATGCCGCGCAGCTTCTCCTCGCTGAGCGCTGCCAGCGAGCGGGCGGCGATCTTCCCCTCCCGGTCGATGACGAGGGTGGAGGGGATCGCCTGCGGGTTGAGCGTGCCCCGCTTGAAGCGGAGCATCAGCTTGCCGTTCGGGTCGTAGAGGCTCGGGTACGTCACGCCCTGCTGCTTCTCGAAGGAGCGGGCGTTGGTCACCTCGGCGTCACGGGTGTTGATGCCGACGAACTGCACGCCCTTGTCCTTGAGGTCGCTGTGGACCTTCTCGAAGTTCGGCGCTTCCGCACGGCAGGGGGCGCACCAGGAGCCCCACACGTTCAGGACGACGACCTTGCCCTTGAAGGAGGAGACGTCGAGCTGCCCGCCGTCCACGGTCGTGCCGGAGAGGTCGGGAGCCTCGGCCCGCTCCCCCTTCTTCGCGGTCGCCACGCCGTCCGCGCCCATGATGAAGTTGGTGTCGCCGCCCCCGCCCGAGGTGCCTCCTGAGGTGCACGCGGAGACGAGCAGCGCCGCGACGGCGGCGCCTGCGGTCAGGGCGGCGCGGCGCGTTCGGGTCCGGTTCCTCGAGCTTCGGGGGGCGCGGCAGGCGGCACTCATGTGAAAAGTTTCGCATGCCCGTTCTGGGGATCTTGCGCACCCCCCTTGCGGGTGGAAACCCGCATTTCAGGCGGCGGACGGCCGGGGGGAGACGGGGGCCTGGGCGCCGAGGAAGGCCTGCCAGCCGCCGGGCGGCCGCCGGCCGACCTCCAGGGTCCTGAGCTTGGCCAGCACCTCGGGCCTCTGCACGTCGAGCCAGTCGACGAACTGCCGGAAGGAGACCAGCCGCACGTCCGCGCCCTTCTCCTTCTCCCGGGCGATGTGCTTGAAGGCCTCCTCGACGGCGTCCATGTAGATGCCGCCGTTCCACTGCTCGAAGTGGTTGCCGACGAAGAAGGGCGCGCGGTTCGTCTCGAATGCCCGCTTGAATCCCTGTATGTACGCCTGGGCGGCCTGTTGGCGCCAGCGCGGGTAGTTGTGGCTGGGCGCCTTGGTGGAGTTGATCGACTGGTTGGCGAGCATGTTGTAGTCCATCGACAGGACCTCGAACCCCCGGCCGGGGAACGGTATCTGCTGCAACGGAAGGTCCCATATGCCCTGCTTCTTGGTGGGCCAGACCTGACGGCCGCCGGGCGAGGAGGCGTCGTAGCGCCAGCCGAGGGCGCGGGCGGTGGGCAGCAGGTTGTCCTGGCCGAGGAGGCAGGGGGTGCGGCCGCCGACGAGTTCCTTGTCGTAGTCGAAGGGCAGCGCGGGCAGGTCGGTCCAGCCGGAGTTGGTGCGCCACTCCTTCACGAAGGCCTTGGCCTGGTCTATCTCGCTGCGCCACTGCTGGGAGGTCCAGTTGCCGACCGAGCCGCTGCCCTCCCCGCAGAAGTGCCCGTTGAAGTGGGTGCCTATCTCGTGCCCTTCGAGCCAGGCGCGGCGCAGGTACTTCAGGGTGTCCTTGATGTGGGCGTCGGTGAGGTAGCCGATGTCGGAGGCCCCGCGACGGTTGCCCGGCGGGTCGTAGAGCCGCTTCTTGGACTCGGGCAGCAGGTAGATGCCGGAGAGGAAGAAGGTCATCGCCGCGCCGTGCTCCTTGGCGAGGTCCAGGAAGCGCGGGAAGAGCCCGTTGCCGACCTCGCCGGCGCCGTCCCAGGAGAAGACCACGAACTGCGGCGGCTCCTGGCCGGGTTCGAGCGGCCGGGGCGCGGCGGGCTGGTGGGGCTGCTTGCCGGTGAGGGAGGTGGAGCCGTCACCCAGGGGGCGGGCCGGGGCGGTCGGGCTCGGGCTGGGCTCGGCCGAGCCGGAACGGTTCTTCCCGGAACCGGACGACGGCTTCGATCCGTCCGGGTCGGCGGAGCCGCCGCATCCGGCGAGTCCGGCGGCGGCGACGGCTCCTGCTCCGAGCCCGATCGCTCCCCTGCGGCTGAGAGTGCGCATGGCATCCCCGTTCGTCACGTCCTCTGGTGGTCACCCACTGAGAGGACGCGGCGAACAAAGGGGTTCCGCTTGTTCGTGCGAGTTTCGTAACGATGGCCGGGAATGAGCCAGTTGATCCCGGCGGGGAATCCGGGGCGTGTGAAGTGTCTTACGCCCCGAAGGCTTTGCCCTTGCCCTTGACCGGCTTGGCGCCGGCGAGGAGGTGGGCGGGGACGAGGTCGCGGGCGGGCTCGGTGTAGCCGACGGAGACGATGGTGTCGCCGCGGTAGGTGAACGTCGTCAGCGAGGCGAGGGTGCACTGCCGCTTGCGCGGGTCGTGCCAGAGCCGCCGGCGCTCGACGTAGGACCGCACGATCCAGATCGGCAGCTGATGGCTGACCAGCACGGCCTCGTGCCCGCGCGCCTGGTCCTTCGCCGCGTTCAGCGCGCCCATCATCCGCACGACCTGGTCGACGTACGGCTCGCCCCAGGACGGCTTGAACGGGTTGACGAGGTGCTTCCAGTTCTCCGGCCGGCGCAGGGCGCCGTCCCCGACGCCGAAGGTCTTGCCCTGGAAGACGTTCTCGGCCTCGATGAGCCGCGCGTCGCTGTCGAGGTCCAGCCCGTGCGCCTTGGCGATCGGCGTGGCCGTCTCCTGCGCCCGCTCCAGGGGGGAGGCGCACACATAGGTGACGTCGCGCGGGGCGAGGTGCTCGGCGACCCGGTCGGCCATCCGCCGGCCCAGCTCGGAGAGGTGGTATCCGCCGAGACGGCCGTAGAGGACGCCGTCGGGGTTCTCCACCTCGCCGTGGCGCATGAGGTGGACGACGGTGATGTCGCTGTCGTTCCCGGTGCCCGGGGTCTTCTCGGTGCTCACGCGGTGGCCTCCGCAGCCGCTCGGGCCGCCGCCGGGAGGGCGTCGGCGATCCGCTGGAGGGCCCGCTCGTCGTGGGCCGTGGACACGAACCAGGACTCGAAGGACGAGGGCGGCAGATAGACGCCGTTCGCCAGCAGCGAGTGGAAGAAGGCGGTGTAGCGGAACGAGTCCTGCGCCCGCGCGTCCGTGTAGTCGCGCACCGGGCGGTCCGTGAAGAAGACGGAGAACATGTTGGAGGCGCTCTGCAGCCTGTGGGCCACGCCCTCCTTGGACAGCGCCTGGGACACCAGCGTCTGGACCTGCTCGGACACGGCGTTCACCGTGGCGTACGCGGCGTCGTCGAGCAGCCGCAGCTGGGCGAGGCCGGCGGCGGTGGCGACCGGGTTCCCGGAGAGGGTGCCGGCCTGGTAGACGGGCCCGGCGGGGGCGAGGTGCTCCATCACGTCGGCGCGACCGCCGAACGCGGCGGCCGGGAAGCCGCCGCCCATCACCTTGCCGAAGGTCATCAGGTCGGGCCGGACGCCGTCGACGCCGTACCAGCCGGCGCGGCTGGTACGGAAGCCGGTCATGACCTCGTCGGAGATGTAGAGCGCGCCGTTGGCGGCACAGGCGTCCTTGAGGCCCTGGTTGAACCCGGGCAGCGGCGGCACGACGCCCATGTTGCCGGGCGATGCCTCGGTGATCACGCAGGCGATCTCGCCGGGGTGCCGGTGGAAGGCCTCGTGCACGGCCTCCAGGTCGTTGTACGGCAGCACGATGGTGTCACCGGCCTGGGCGCCGGTGACGCCCGGGGTGTCCGGCAGCGCGAAGGTGGCGACGCCGGAGCCCGCCGCGGCGAGCAGCGAGTCGACGTGGCCGTGGTAGCAGCCGGCGAACTTGACGACCTTGGTGCGCCGGGTGAACCCGCGGGCCAGCCGGATCGCGGACATGGTCGCCTCGGTGCCGCTGGAGACCAGCCGCACCTGCTGGACGGGCTCGACGCGCGCGACGATCTCCTCGGCGAGGGCGACCTCGCCCTCACCGGGCGTGCCGAAGGACGTGCCGCGGGCGACGGCCTCCTGGACGGCGGCGATGACCTCGGGGTGCGAGTGCCCGAGGATCATGGGGCCCCAGGAGCAGACCAGGTCGACGTACTCCCGCCCGTCCGCGTCGGTCAGGTAGGGGCCGGATCCGGACACCATGAACCGGGGCGTTCCGCCCACGGCGCGGAAGGCGCGCACCGGCGAGTTCACGCCGCCCGGCGTGACGGCGGCCGCCCGGTCGAACAGGGCCTGCGAGGCAGGCGCATCGTATGAATACGGCATTTCACTCATGACCTGCGGCTACTCCGACCTTCTCCGACTTCTGGGGGGTCTCGGGACTGCGTTGCCAGTGACCCCCTCAGGGTAGGCCAGCGAGGATCGGCCACAACGGGGGCCGTCACCGAGTCCCCACCGGCCGGTCGTCTGCGAAACTGAAACGGACCGAGCCTCGTGGACGTAGCTCACTTACGACGATGTGTCGTGTGACTGCGCACATCCCGCGGACGCGAGTTCACCGCACGTTTCGGCGTGCGGCCGCGGGGGAGGTCACTGACACGATGATCGGGTTGCGCGGCGGGGGCCGCGCGTCCTAGAAAAGCAGTCGGGTGGAGATATGCATCGCGGTGGCGGACTGGGCGAGGGGACTGATGACCTGGGTCCTCGACGTGCCCGGCGGGGAAGGCACCGGCGCGACGCGGAGGAAGTCGACGACGTACGACAGACACAGGGCGTACCCGGCATGCCGGACGTGCCCGGGGTACCGAGCGAGTCCGAGCGCCTCGACCAAGCGGTCGAGCGGCTCTCGGCGGGGAGCAGGAATGGTGGTCGGGTGGGGGTGACGTACAAGTACTTCGGCGCGCCGGACGGCGCCACCGCGGCCCGCGTCCCGATCTCGATGCGCCCCGAGGAACTCGGCGGTGACGAGCTCGGCATGGGCGGCATGTTCACCAAGATCAAGCCGGAGACGATGGCGGCGATGGTCCTCACGGGCATCGAGGGCGTCCCCCTGCACAAGGTGCCGCCGCTGGAACTGGTCGTCCTGCACCCCGACTACGCGGTCGTGAAGCTCCCCATGACGGTCGTCGACCCCCTCCGCGACATCGGCGAGGAGGCGGTGGGCGCGGCGGCGTTCATCTGGTCCACGGTCCCCGACCGCGGCGGCCCCCGCGACGCGTTCAACGTGTACCAACTCCTGCACGAATGGCAGGACTTCAGCCACCGCCTGCACGAGGCGGGCCATCAGCCTTACTGCCTTGTGTGGCCCTGAGCGGGGCCACCCATTGCAGGGGGCGGGCTTTCGACCTCCTGAACGGCGAATCGACAGGTATGCGCAGCGTCCCCACTTGTGTCATCGGAAGCTCCGACAGGGATCCGATCGTCACCGGCGAACATGATCCCGACAAGTTTGTCGAGGTCGGATCCTTCACCAAGGTCATCACCGGAACGATCCTGGAGCAGCTGGCCTCGCACGGCGTGCTGAAGCCTGACGATCCCGTCGAACGATGGCTCGGCGTGCCGCCGGGCACCGGCATCACTTTGCGTCACCTCGCGGAGCACACCTCAGGTCTGCCTCGACTGCCTCCGGGAACATCCCGCCTCGACCCGTACAAGAAGTTCACCGATGACCGGTTGCTGGGCCTGCTCGCCGGCCTCGATCAGCTCGCTGTCGCCCCGGCCGGAGAGCATGAGGAGTACTCCAACTTCGGCTATGCGGTGCTCGGGGCTGCCATGGTCTCGGCGACCGGGCAGAAGTACGAGGATCTCGTCACCGAACTCGTGCTGTCCCCGCTCGGCCTGCCGCCTGGGGCCATGAGTGCCTGCCCACCGCAACGCAGTCGGCTGCTGCCGACAGGTCTGTTCGGCCGCACCATGAAACCGTGGACCATGACGGGAGCCATCCTGCCCGCCGGCGGCCTGTGGGCGACTCCCCGCACCGTGGCACGCGTACTGACGGGTCTTGTACACGACCGTTCGCTGGGAGAACCTGGGCTGGGGTGGCAACGCACCGGCCCGCTGCCCGTGATCTGGCACAACGGAGCCACGCGCACCGCGTCTGTCTTCGTCGGCGCCGTCCCGGACGGGCGTTGGACGGTGGTGCATCGCCTGAGCAGTTCTCCCGACGTCACGGATCGCGTCGGCTTGGACTACCTGCGTGCGGCAAAGGGACAGCGCGCGGTGTGAACTGCCTCTCGCGACAAGGGGCGAGGCCCGTTGGCCTCGCCCCTTGTCGTGTGCGCCGGGGGCGCCGTCAGGGGCGGTCGCTCCGGGGGGTGGCGGAGCGGCGGGGGGCGCGGCTGCGGTCCCCGGTTCGCGGGGTGTCGGTCTTGGGGGTCGCCCGGCGGCCCGACCCGCGCGTCGGCTTCTCGGAGGCGGAGGGCGTGGAGCCACGGCCGGCCGCGGTTCCGTTCGCCGTCCTGTTGCCGCCGTTCGCAGTCCTGCCTGTCCCGTTCGCGGCCCTGCCGGTCCCGTTCGCAGTTCCGTCGGCACCGGTGCGGCGAGCGGCGGAACCGGTGGGCTTCGTGCGGCGGGTGGTGCCGCGGCCGCCTGTCGCGGGGGCGTCCTCGGATGTCTTCGCCCGGGCCGGGCGGCCTTCCGTGGGCGTCGCCGGCCTGCGGGCGCCCTCGGGGCGGCGTCGGCGGGAGGGCTTCTGGCGAGGCGCCTGAGGCGTCTGCGGCTGGGGGACCTCGACGGTGACGGCCACTCCGGACGGCTCACGGGCACCGGTGAGGGTCGCCAGTTCCGTGTCGCCCGAGGTGACACGGGCCGTGCGGGGGCGGATGCCCGCGTCCGACATGAGCCGCGTGACGTCCCGCTTCTGGTCCGGCAGGACCAGCGTGACCACGCTGCCGGAGCCCCCGGCGCGGGCCGTACGGCCGCCCCGGTGGACGTAGTCCTTGTGGTCGGTGGGCGGGTCGACGTTGACGACGAGGTCGAGGTCGTCGACGTGTATGCCGCGGGCCGCGACGTTCGTCGCCACCAGCGCGGTGACGTGGCCGCTCTTGAACTGTTCCAGGGTGCGGTTGCGCTGCGGCTGGGAGCGGCCGCCGTGCAGTGCCGCCGCGCGGACGCCGACGGCCAGCAGCCGCTTGGCGAGCCGGTCGGCGGACCTCTTGGTGTCGAGGAAGAGGATGACCCGGCCGTCACGGGCCGCGATGCGCGTGGTGACGGCCTTCTTGTCGGTCTCGTCCTGGACGTGGAGCACGTGGTGCTCCATGGTGGTCACCGCTCCGGCGGACGGGTCCACTGAGTGCACCACCGGGTCGGTCAGGAACCGCTGGACCAGACGGTCGATGTTGCGGTCCAGGGTGGCCGAGAAGAGCATGCGCTGCCCGTCGGGCCGCACCCGCTGGATCAGCTTGGTGATCTGCGGCAGGAAGCCCATGTCGGTCATCTGGTCGGCCTCGTCCAGCACCGTGATGCGTACGTCGTCCAGCACGCAGTCCCCGCGGTCCACGAGGTCGTTGAGCCGGCCGGGGGTCGCCACCAGCACCTCGGCGCCGCGGCGCAGCGCACCGGCCTGCTTGGTGATGGACAGCCCGCCGACCACGGTGGTCAGCCGGAGGTTGACCGCCGTCGCGTAGGGCGTCAGCGCGTCCGTGACCTGCTGGGCGAGTTCCCGGGTGGGCACCAGCACGAGGGCGAGCGGCGCCTTGGGCTCCGCGCGCAGTCCGGCCGTGCGGGCCAGCAGCGCCAGTCCGAACGCGAGGGTCTTGCCCGAGCCCGTGCGTCCGCGGCCCAGCAGGTCCCGGCCGGCGAGCGAGTTCGGCAGCGTCGCGGCCTGGATGGGGAAGGGGCTGGTCACACCCTGTGCGGTGAGCGTCTTCAGCAGTGCCGCGGGCATGTCCAGAGCGGCGAAGTCCTCGACGGCGGGAAGCGCGGGGGTCGTGCTCTCCGGCAGCCGGAACTCCGTGGGCGACGCCCCCGACGACGACGAGGGTGAGGGGGACGAGGTCCGCCGGTTCGGCTTCTGGGACCTTCTTCGGGACATGCGGCTACTGCCTTCCTGGGAACAGCACAAACCGGGGTCCGCACCATGACGGTGCGGACCCCGGTGAGTGGATACGCGTCCGGCGATCAGGCGGGGACGATGTTCTCCGCCTGCGGGCCCTTCTGGCCCTGCGTGACGTCGAAGGAGACCCGCTGGCCCTCCTGGAGCTCGCGGAATCCCTGGGTCGCGATGTTCGAGTAGTGGGCGAAGACGTCAGGGCCGCCGCCGTCCTGCTCGATGAAACCGAAACCCTTTTCGGAGTTGAACCACTTCACGGTTCCCTGTGCCATGACATTTCTCCTTCTGTAGGCAGAGGCCCCATCCGGAGAAGCCGGAAAAAACTGATGCGCCTGAAGGAGAAACATTCCCGTCAGGCGCACATAAGTTCATGGGTACCACAACTGCAACGGTTAAACCGTAGCACAGCTTGCCGGTCCGGGGAGGAAATCAACACGCCCGACCGGGTGAGGACGGCGACTCAGACCTCGTCCAGCCGGTGATCCGCGGGGCCGCCGCCCACCGTGAAGCCGATCGTGGAGCCGCCGCCCTCCCGGCGGGCGGCGAAGGGGGCGCCGCCGTGGGCCAGGGCCACCTCCCGGACGATCGACAGACCGAGCCCCGAGCCCGGGAGGGAGCGGGCGTCGGCGGCGCGGTAGAAGCGGTCGAAGACACGGGTGAGGTCGGACTCGCTGATGCCGGGACCGCGGTCGAGGACCTCGATACGGACCGGTCCGGGGCCCGCCGGGCCGGTGACGGCGATCTCGATCGGGCCCGCTCCCCCGCGGTCGAACTTGGTCGCGTTCTCCACGAGGTTGCTGAGCGCCCGCTGGAGCATCGCCGGCCGCCCGTCCGTGGTGGTGTCCCCGCTCACGCGGACCAGGATGGTCCGCCCGGTACGGCGGCGCGCGAGCCCGGCGACGTCCTCGGCGAGGTCGGCCAGATCGACCCGCCGGGGCGGCTCGGTGTCCGACTGACCGGCCGCCAGCTCCACCAACTCGTTCACGAGATCGGTGAGTTCACGGGCCTCCTGGCTCAGGTCGGCGACCAGCTCCTCACGGGCCGCGGGCGGCAGCTCGTCGATACGGCGCAGCAGCGAGATGTTCGTGCGCAGCGAGGTCAGCGGGGTGCGCAACTCGTGCCCCGCGTCCTGCACCAGCCGCCGCTGGTCCTCCTCCGACTGCGCGAGCCGCCCCAGCATCCGGTCGAAGGCCCGCCCGAGGCGGCCGACCTCGTCATGGCCGGTGACGGGCACCTGGACGCCGAGCCTGCGGGTGCGGGCTACGTCCTCGGCGGCGGTGGTGAGGATGACCAGGCGGTGGGTGATGCGCCTGGCCAGCCACCAGCCGAACAGGCCGGCCGCCGTCACCACGGCGATCATCAGGATCAGGGTCCGCTGCTGGAGCGCCCGCAGCAGGTCCTCCGTGCCGCTGAACTCCTGCGCGATCTGCACCGCGCCCCGGCCGCCGCCGAGCGCGACGGTCGCCACCCGGTACGCGTCGTGGCCCACGTCGACGTCGCCGTGCTCGGTGAGCGTCCCGGCGGTCGCGGCGGCCGCGATGTCACGGTCGGCCGCCCTGACCGGCAGCCCGGGCGCGCCGGGGTCGACGACCGCGCCGTCCGGCCCCAGCACCTGCACGTCCGTACGGGCCGGGCGCACGATGTCGTGGCCGGGCGCGGACGAGGAGAAGTCACCGGGCCGCATCGCCCGCGCGCGCACCTCGTCCCGCAGGTCCTGCACGACCTCGTCGAACACCGACTCCTGGTCCACCCGCACCAGCCGTGCCGCGGCGCTGTACGACAGGACGCCCACGAGGACGGTGACGACGGCGGTCACGGTGGCGAAGGACACCGCGAAGGTGGTGCGCAGCGAGACCAGCTTCGCGCGCCGCCGGGACAGCAGCCCGCCCACCCGGCCGCCCGTGCGGACAGAACGGCCCGTGCGAGCCATCGCGTCAGTCTTCCCGCAGCACGTAGCCCACGCCGCGCACGGTGTGGATCAGCGGCGGGGCGCCGCCGGCCCCGTCGAGCTTGCGGCGCAGATAGCCGACGTAGACGGCGAGGTTCTTGGAGCCGGGGCCGAAGTCGTAGCCCCAGATGCGGTCGTAGATCGTGGAGTGGTCGAGGACGATGCCGGCGTTGCGCACCAGCAGTTCCAGCAGCTCGAACTCGGTGCGGGTCAGCTCCAGTTCCCGCTCCCCGCGCCAGGCCCGCCGTGCCTGCGGGTCCATGCGCAGCCCGGCCGCCTCCAGGAAGCGGGCGGGCGGCGCGGTCGGCTTCGGCGGGACCTCGGGCCGGGCGCCGGGGCCGGTGCGGCGCAGCAGCGCGCGCAGACGGGCGAAGACCTCCTCGACGTCGAAGGGCTTCGGCACGTAGTCGTCGGCGCCCGCGTCCAGTCCGGCGATCCGGTCCGCGGTCTCCACGAGCGCGGTCAGCATCAGGATCGGAGTGCGGTCGCCCTCGGCGCGCAGCACCCGGCAGACCTGGAGGCCGTCGATGCCGGGCATCATCACGTCGAGGACGAGGACGTCCGGCGGCGACTTGTGGGCGTGCGCCAGCGCCTCCACACCGTCGGCGACCGCGGTGACCTCGTAGCCCTCCAGGGTCAGGGCCCGTTCCAGGGCATGGCGGATGGCGCGGTCGTCTTCGGCCAGGAGCACGGTCTGGGGCACGGCGTCCACTCTGCCAGGGCCTCCGGCGGTTCGGCTGGTTCGGGCGGGGTGCAGCGGGGCTTCTTACTCGGCTCTCACTTCCGGAGTGGGCGGTGCCGGGGGCTGCCGCCCCCAGCACCGCTTCGGCCCTGGACGGGCCTCGTCCTCAAGCTCCCCCAGAGGGGGGGACCCCCAGACGGGCTGACGAGACCGGCCGGCGCCGAGTGGTCAGCGACGCGAAAGCGACGCCAGTCGTTCCGCGAACGGGGTGACCTCGACGCCGCCGGCCTTCGGTCCCCTCGCCGTGGGCAGGCCCTTCATCAAGGTCGCCAGTTCGCCCGCCGCCCGGTCCACCCGTTCGGGCAGTCCCTGCGCGCCCCAGTCCTCGGAGGCGGCGTAGACCGCGGTCGGGACCACGACGGCCCGCAGGTAGGCGAACAGGGGGCGCAGCGCGTGTTCCAGGACGAGGGAGTGGCGGGTCGAGCCGCCGGTGGCGGCGATCAGGACCGGCTTGCCCGCCAGCGCGTCCCGCTCCAGGACGTCGAAGAACGACTTGAACAGTCCGCTGTACGACGCCGAGAACACCGGCGTGACGACGATCAGGCCGTCCGCAGCGGTCACCGCGTCCAGCGCGGCCGCCAGCCTGCGCCCGGGGAAGCCGTTGGTCAGGTTGTGCGCGATCTCCACGGCGAGGTCGCGCAGCTCCACGACCTCCACCTCCGCCGCCGCCCGCTCGGCGGTGGCCGTCGCCAGCCGGTCGGCCAGCAGCCGGGTGGACGACGGGACGCTCAGTCCCGCCGAGACGACGACGAGTTTCATGCGACGGTCACCTTCCGGTCGGCCTTGAGGGAGGCGTGGGTCGGCGCGTCCGGCACGTTCGCCGGGCGGCCCTTGGCGAACTCCTCGCGGAGCACCGGCACGACCTCCTCGCCGAGCAGGTCGATCTGCTCCAGCACGGTCTTCAGCGGCAGGCCCGCGTGGTCGACGAGGAACAGCTGGCGCTGGTAGTCGCCCGCGTACTCGCGGAACGTCAGGGTCTTCTCGATGACCTGCTCCGGGGTGCCCACGGTCAGCGGGGTCTGGTCGGTGAAGTCCTCCAGGGACGGCCCGTGCCCGTAGACCGGCGCGTTGTCGAAGTAGGGGCGGAACTCGCGCACCGCGTCCTGCGAGTTGCGGCGCATGAACACCTGGCCGCCGAGGCCGACGATGGCCTGCTCGGCCGTGCCGTGCCCGTAGTGCGCGAAGCGGGCGCGGTACAGCTCGACCATCCGCTTGGTGTGGTCGGCCGGCCAGAAGATGTTGTTGTGGAAGAAGCCGTCGCCGTAGAAGGCGGCCTGCTCGGCGATCTCGGGCGAGCGGATGGAGCCGTGCCAGACGAACGGCGGCACACCGTCCATCGGGCGGGGCGTCGAGGTGAAGCCCTGGAGCGGCGTACGGAACGTGCCCTCCCAGTCGACGACGTCCTCGCGCCACAGCCGGTGCAGCAGGTGGTAGTTCTCCAGGGCGAGGTTGATGCCCTCGCGGATGTCCTTGCCGAACCAGGGGTAGACCGGACCGGTGTTGCCGCGGCCCAACATCAGGTCCACGCGGCCGTCGGCCAGGTGCTGGAGCATCGCGAAGTCCTCGGCGATCTTCACCGGGTCGTTCGTGGTGATGAGAGTGGTCGCGGTGGAGAGGATCAGGTTCTCCGTGCGGGCCGCTATCCAGCCGAGCATCGTGGTCGGGGACGAGGGCACGAACGGCGGGTTGTGGTGCTCGCCGGTGGCGAAGACGTCCAGGCCGACCTCCTCGGCCTTCTGCGCGATGGCGACCATGGCCTTGATCCGCTCACGCTCCGTCGGCGTGCGCCCCGTGGTGGGGTCCGGCGTGACGTCGCCGACGGTGAAGATCCCGAACTGCATGGCCGCTCAACCTCCAAAATTGTTTACTGTTCAACTATACCGCTGAACGACGGCGCCCCGGCTCCTATTCCCCTCCGCAGGGACCGCTCGCCGGGTACCCCGATCACCGGGGAACGAGTAGCGGGAGCGATGTCAGTGGCCCGTCCTACGATCGACGCATGGCCGCCCCACGCCGCGACACCCGAGGCATCGTCGACGCCGCGGAGCTCTTCGCGCGCGTCCGCTTCCGGCGCCGCGAACCGGCCCCGCCGCTGCGCCCCTACCTGGAGCACTACTGGCTGATCGACTGGGACCTGGACCAGCCGTACGCCTCCCATGTCGTCCCGCACCCCTCGGTGAACATCGTCTTCCAGCGGTACGGGGACCAGGCTCCCTTCGCCGAGATCGCCGGCGTCGGCCTCGGTCTCTTCACACGGAAACTCGAAGGCGCCGGCCGGGTCTGCGGTGTGCAGTTCCGGCCCGGCGGCTTCCGCCCGTTCGCCCCGGACCGCCCGGTCGGCGACTGGACGGGCCGCCGCGTACGCCTGGCCGGCGTCGACCCCGCCGCCGTCCTCGGCCCCGACGACGAGGACGCCCGCGTGGCGGCCCTCGACGCCTGCCTCCTCACCCTCGGCCCCCGGCCCGACCCGGACGCCGACCGGGCCATGGCCCTGGCCGACCGCATCCGCGCCGACCGCACGATCCGCCGCGTCGCGGACCTGGCGAGCGCGGAGGGCGTCTCGGTCCGCGGCCTCCAGCGCCTCTTCGCCGCCCATGTGGGCGTCGGCCCCAAGTGGGTCATCCTGCGCTACCGCATCCACGAGGCCCTGGAGCGCGCGGAGACCTCGACGAACGTCGACTGGGCGGTCTTGGCCGCCGACCTGGGTTACGCGGACCAGGCCCATCTCGTACGGGACTTCAAGGCGACCGTGGGGGTGCCGCCGACCGCGTACTCACCGGGCCGGAGAAAACGTGCGGGTCACGAGCCGATCGGCAGCGAGTCCGTGTAGCCGTTCGTGGGGCGCTCGACCTTCTCGACGCCCCGGGCGTCCAGGGCGACCGCCGCCGACGACGTCCCGAGGGCGCCCTCGGGATGCCAGGTGCCCGTCACCGTCACCCAGGCATCGGCCTTCGGCGCCTGAACCCCGTACACCCGCACCTTCACCGACTGGGCGTCCGCCGCGCAGCACGACAGCAGGATCCGGGTCAGGTACCAGCCTTCGCGGCCGTCGCCGGCCGGGGTGACGAACCCCGTCATCCGGACCGTACGGCCCTTGATCGCCTGCTTGGCGTCCTGCTGCACCCGCTGGGTGAAGTCGGTCAGCGTGATCGGCAGCGGCGAGGTCGCGGGCAGCGGGCCGAACCCGTCCTCGTCGACCACGGCGACCGCCTTGGGCGCCTCACGGGCGGCGGTGTACGAGCCCAGCGCGGGCGGGGCGTAGAAGAGCAGGCTGAGCGCGGGGAGGAACAACAGCCAGGCGACTCGGGGGACGCCGGAGTGGTCGTGCCCGTGAGCGCCTTCACCGGCGTGGCCGTGGATGTCATCGGCACCGTCGTCGTGCGGGGTGTGCGCGTGGCCGCCCGGCCCGTCACCCGCGTGCGCGTGACCGTCGTGCACCCGGCCGCCCGGCCCGTGGTCGCCGGCGTCCCGGGCCCTGGCGCGCCGCGCCGACCAGGCCTCCGCCGCCCCCAGGAGCACCAGCACCGCCCCCGACGCGATCAGCAGCGGGCGCATGCCCTCCTTCACGTAGCGCAGATAGCCGTCGGTCAGCAGCGAGGCCTGCAACAGGCCCAGCCCGCAGAGCACCAGCAGCCCCGCCTGCGCGAACCGCTTCACAGGAGCACCCCTCCCACCACCGCGCTGCACACCACCGCGACGACGGCCGTGGCCGTCGAGAAGCGGATCGCGAAGGCCCGCCCGAACGTCCCCGCCTGCAACGCGATCAGCTTCAGGTCGACCATCGGCCCGACCACCATGAACGTCAGCCGCGCCACCGGCGAGAAACCGGTCAGCGAGGCCGCCACGAACGCGTCCGCCTCGCTGCACACCGCCAGCACGATCGCCAGCACCGCCAGGAACAGCACCGACAGCCAGGGCGACCCGGCGAACGTGTCGACGACCGAACGCGGCACCGCCACGTTGAAGGTCGCCGCGGCCATCGCGCCGACCACCAGGAACCCGCCCGCGTGCAGGAAGTCGTGCTGGAAGCCGCGCCGGAACTCCGTCCACCGGCTGTTGCCGGGCCGGTGCCCGGTGTGCCGCACGGCCGGCTTCAGCCATTCCGCACGCCCCAGCCAGAGCCACAGCCAGCCCATCACGGCCGCGGTGACCAGCGAGGCGAGCAGCCGCGCGAGCACCATCGCCGGGCTGCCGGGGAAGGCGATCGCGGTGGCCGTCAGCACCACCGGGTTCACGGCCGGCGCGGAGAGCAGGAACGCGAACGCGGCGGCCGGGGTGACCCCCCGGCCGATCAGACTGCTCGCCACCGGCACCGACGCGCACTCGCAGCCCGGCAGCACGACCCCCGCGGCCCCCGCCACCGGCACCGCGAACGCCGGCCGCTTCGGCAGCAGCCGGCTGAACACCCGCTCGG
Source organism: Streptomyces sp. NPDC088254 (assembly GCF_044740925.1). Classification (NCBI taxonomy): domain Bacteria; kingdom Bacillati; phylum Actinomycetota; class Actinomycetes; order Kitasatosporales; family Streptomycetaceae; genus Streptomyces; species Streptomyces sp. NPDC088254. The sequence continues at coordinate 406,825 of NZ_JBIURQ010000010.1, forward strand.
GCACGAACGCGTTGATCGCCCCCGACAGAGCCGTCCCCAGCAGCAGGAACGGCATCGCCTGCACGGTCACCGCGAGGCACACCGTCCGCCACGCCTGCACGGCCGGCTCTTCCAGCCCCCGCCCGACCAGCACCAGCAGTGCGCCCGGCGCCACGGCGGCCGCGAGCAGCAGCACAAGCCAGTGCCGGGGCAGCCCGCGTGCGGGCCGCGCCTCCCGGTCGCCGTCCTGCCCGCGGCCGCCCTCGCGCCCGTCCCCGCTGTCCGCCCGTACATCCGTGTGTATGCCGGTGTCACCGACCGCCCCCATGCCCTACACCGCGCCTTCCCGCAGCCGCGCGACCTGCTCGCCGCTGAACTCCACGGTCCGCCTCATGTGCCCGACGATCACGGCGAGTTCGGTGTCGTCCAGGTCCTGGAAGAGCGGCGACCAGTCGCCGCCCAGCCGCTCGCAGGTCCGCCCGAACTCGGCGATCCGCTCCGGCACGGCCGCCACCAGCACCCGCCGCCGGTCGGCCGCGTCCCGCCGCCGCACGACATAGCCCGCCTTCTCCAGCCGGTCCACCAGCCGGGTCGCCGACCCGGTGGTCAGCCCCGTCAGCTCCGCGACCCGGCCCGTCGTCACCGGCTCCCGCTCCAGCGACAGCAGGTTCAGGCACTGCAGATCGGTGGGGTGCAGCCCGAGGCGGTCGGCGACGGCCTGGTTGAACAGCGCGAACGCCGCCATGTACCGGCGGGAGACGGTGGACAGCTCGTCCAGCAACCGCGACCGCACGTTCCCGGACATCGCCCGCACACCCTTTCGTCAGCGCCGTCCGCGCATCGTACGACGCCGCGGAACCGGCCCGACCGGAAGACGGCGCCCGGCACGTGCGACGCTGCTCGTGTGTCCGTGCTCCGCCCCGCCGCCCTGTTCACCGTCGCCGCGCTGCTGGAGATCGGGGGCGCCTGGCTGGTCTGGCAGGGGGCGCGCGAGCACCGCGGATGACTGTGGCCCGGCGCCGGCGTCATGGCCCTCGGCGCGTACGGCTTCGTCGCCACGCTCCAGGCGGACGCCGAGTTTCGGCCGCGTCCTGGCCGCGTACGGCGGGGTGTTCGTCGCCGGTTCGCTGGCCTGGGGCATGGTCGCCGACGGCTACCGCCCCGACCGGTGGGACGTGACCGGCGTGCTGGTCAGCCTCGCCGGCATGGCCCTGATCATGTGGGCGCCGCGCAACGGCGGCTGACCGGGGGCGACGCGAACCGGTGCGCCCGAAAAGCAAGATCACCGGTCGCCGGTGATCTCCGCGTGCCTATCCTGGCTGCGTCCCTCGCGCACCTCGCGTCGCGTCCCGCGCGCCGCCCACGCCGACCCAGGAGTCAGTCCCATGGCCACCGCCGTACCGTCCGCCGCCTCCCGCATCGCCGTCGTCACCGGTGCGAGCAGCGGAATCGGCGCCGCCACCGCCCGCCGGCTCGCCGCGGCCGGCTACCGCGTGGTCCTCACCGCCCGCCGCAAGGACCGTATCGAGGCGCTGGCCGAGGAACTGGTCGCGGCGGGCGGCTCGGCGACCGCGTACCAGCTGGACGTCACCGACCGCGCCGCCGTGGACGAGTTCGCCACGGCGTTCCGGACGATCGGCGTCCTCGTCAACAACGCGGGCGGCGCGCTCGGCGCCGACCCGGTGGCCACCGGCGACCCGGCCGACTGGCGCACCATGTACGAGACGAACGTCATCGGCACCCTGAACCTCACCCAGGCCCTGCTGCCCAAGCTGGTCGCCGGCGGCGACGGCACGGTCGTGGTGGTGTCCTCCACGGCCGGGCACGGCACCTACGAGGGCGGCGCGGGCTACGTCGCCGCCAAGCACGGCGCCCATGTGCTGGCCGAGACGCTGCGCCTGGAGATCGTCGGACAGCCGGTCCGGGTGATCGAGATCGCCCCCGGCATGGTGAAGACCGACGAGTTCGCCCTGACCCGCTTCGGCGGCGACCAGGACAAGGCGGCGAAGGTGTACGAGGGCGTGGCCGAACCCCTCACCGCCGACGACGTGGCCGAGACGATCACCTGGGCGGTGACCCGCCCCAGCCACGTCAACGTCGACCTCCTGGTCCTGCGCCCCCGCGCCCAGGCCTCCAACACGAAGGTCCACAGGGAACTCTGACGCCCGGCCGGCTCCCTCACCCGGCGGTGTGCGTGGGTGCGGCACACGCGGGGCCGCACCCCTTCACGGGCACTCGGGATCGTCCACGATCAGCGCGTTGGCGGGGACGGTGGACGAGGTCTCCCCGTCCGACGTCACGTACTTCGTCGTGACGTAGCTCCGCTTGCCCCTGCCCACGCACTTGGTGGCGAGGTTCCCGAACCCGTCCGGGAAGTTGTACACCTCGGCCGGGGTGTCCTCCCCCGCCTTCCCCAGCACCGGGGCGTCGCCCATGCCCCGCTCGTCGTCGTCCAGGGAGCACCCCGACAGGACGGCGGCGAGCAGCAACAGCAGCAGGGCGAGCGCGGACCGGGTCCCACGCCGCCCCCGACGCCTCAGCCCGCGCACGTCTTGTCCTCGACGAGCTGCACGTTGGACGGCCCGCCGCTGTTGGTCGTGACATACGCCCGGTACCCGTGCCCCACACACTTGGTCGCGAGGTTCCCGAACCCGTCGGGCATGTTGTACACCTCGGCCGGGGTGTCGTCCCCCGCCTTGCCCTGCACCGGGGCGTCGCCCTTGCCCCGCTCGTCGTTGTACTCGTCGGAGGAGCAGCCGGCGAGCAGACCTCCCAGGACCAGCACCAGTCCCGCCGCGCAGACCGACACACGCACGCGCTTCATCGCAACCCCCGTCATCCGGCATTCGGCGAGCCGGCTCCGGCAGCGGGCCGGACGGCTCCGTGCACTCGCGTCTCTGGCGAAGGCGAAGACAGCGCGACGGCCCGGCCCGGTTCCCGTCCGGGCCGTAAAGTCGCGTCCGTGGACAGACACATACCGTTCGAGACGCTGCACAACTTCCGTGACCTGGGCGGCTATCGCACCGCGGACGGCCGTCACCGGGTCCGTCCGGGGCGGCTGTTCCGGGCGGACTCGCTGGGCAAGCTGACCGAGGGCACACCGGACTGGGAGCGGTTCTTGTCGCTCGGCGTCGGCACGGTGATCGACCTGCGCCACCCCTGGGAGGCGGAGGGCCGGGGCCGGATCCCGGCGCACCCCTCCTTCACGTACCGCAACCTCAGCATCGAGCACCGCCCCTACGACCAGGCCGTCCAGGGCGCCGACGTGGACCCGGCCCCCTATCTCGCCGAGCGGTACATGGAGGTCGCGCACGACGGCGCGAAGGAGATCCGCGAGGCGCTGGAGCTGATCGCGGCGACCGACGCCCCGCTCGTCTTCCACTGCGCCTCGGGCAAGGACCGCACGGGCCAGCTGGCGGCGCTGGTCCTGGGGCTGCTCGGCGTCGAGGAGCAGGTGATCGCCGAGGACTTCAGCCTCACGGAACTGGCGACGGAGGCCCTGCTCGCCGACTGGCGCGCACGCAACGACGGCCGCACGCCCGCCTGGCCCGGCTTCGGCCGCGCCCCCGCGCAGGTGATGCGCCTGTACCTCGCCGCCCTGAACTCCCGCCACGGCAGCGCCGAGCGGTACGTGGCCCAGGTCCTCGGCCTGGACCCGCGTGCCCTCGCCACCACCCTGCGCGGCAAGCTCCTGGAGCCGGTCCCCACCGCCTGGCCCGAGCTGACGTTCCACCGGGCGACCCCCGAGGACGCCCCCGCACTGGTCCGTCTGCACGACACGGCCGCCCTGTGGCAGACGGCCCGGGGCATCGACCAGTGGACGCCGGGCGGCAAGTCCGAGGCCCACTTCCGCACCCGGATGCGCGAGGGCGAGGTGTGGCTGGCCCGGGCGGCGGGCGTCATCGCCGGCGCCTGGGAACTCTGGTGGGACGACCCGGCGGCCTGGGGCCCCCGCCCGCCCGAGGCCGGGTACGTCCACCGTCTGATGACGGCCCCGCACACCTCCCCGCCCGGCACCGGCCGCCGCATGCTGGCACACGCCGAGTCCGTCATCGCCGCGACCGGCCGCGCCTGCGCCCGCCTGGACTGCCTCGCCTCCAACCCCCGCCTGCGCGCCTACTACGAGGCGGCCGGCTACAAGGTCGTGGGCGAGCAGCGCGCCAAGCCGCCCACGCCGGGCAGCCCCGGCGGCGGCGGAAGCCCGTACGCGGTGACACTGCTGGAGAAACGGCTCGGCTGACGCGCGCGGAAGGGGCCCGGGCCACCGGGCCCGAGCCCTTCGCCGTCGTCAGCCCTTCACGCAGACGACCTGCTTCAGCTTCGCCACGACCTCCACCAGGTCACGCTGCTGCTCGATGACCTGCTCGATCGGCTTGTACGCGCTCGGGATCTCGTCCACGACGCCGGAGTCCTTGCGGCACTCCACGCCCCGCGTCTGCTCCTCCAGATCCCTCGTGGAGAAGCGCCGCTTCGCCGCGTTGCGGCTCATGCGCCGACCCGCGCCGTGCGAGGCCGAGTTGAACGCCTTCTCGTTGCCGAGGCCCTTCACGATGTACGAACCCGTGCCCATGGAGCCCGGGATGATCCCGTACTCGCCGGAACCGGCCCGGATCGCGCCCTTGCGGGTCACGAGCAGGTCCATCCCGTCATAGCGCTCCTCCGCGACGTAGTTGTGGTGCGCGCTGATCTCCGGCTCGAACGTCGGCTTCGCCTTCCGGAACTCCTTGCGGACCACGTCCTTCAGGAGCGCCATCATGAGCGTGCGGTTGTACTTCGCGTACTCCTGCGCCCAGAACAGGTCGTTGCGGTACGCCGCCATCTGCGGGGTGTCCGCGACGAAGACGGCGAGGTCGCGATCGACCAGCCCCTGGTTGTGCGGCAGCTTCTGGGCCACGCCGATGTGGAACTCGGCGAGCTCCTTGCCGATGTTCCGGGAACCGGAGTGCAGCATCAGCCAGACGGAACCGGTCGTGTCCGTGCAGACTTCGACAAAGTGGTTCCCACTACCGAGCGTTCCCATCTGCTTCGTGGCGCGCTCCTGGCGGAACCTGACCGCGTCCGCGATCCCGTCGAACCGTCCCCAGAAGTCGTCCCAACCCGCGGTGGCGAAACCGTGCATCCCGCTCGGGTCGACCGCGTCCTGATGCATCCCGCGCCCCACCGGGATGGCCTGCTCGATCTTGGAGCGCAGCCGGGACAGGTCCCCGGGAAGGTCGTTCGCCGTGAGGGAGGTCCTCACCGCGGACATCCCGCAGCCGATGTCGACGCCGACCGCCGCCGGACAGACCGCGCCCCGCATCGCGATGACCGAACCGACCGTCGCGCCCTTCCCGTAGTGCACGTCCGGCATCACGGCGAGGCCCTTGATCCAGGGCAGGGTGGCGACGTTGCGCAACTGCTGGAGCGCCCCCTCCTCGACCGTCGCCGGATCGGCCCACATACGGATGGGGACCTTCGCGCCCGGCATCTCCACGTACGACATACAGCCCTCATTCCCCCGGAAAACCAACAGAAGTATCGAATCGCAAAACCGGTGCCAAGGTCGACGTACCGGACGGCGGACCGGCATCCACGGCGTCGCGTGCGATACACATTGTCTCCAGCGGCCGCCCCCGCCCGGCAAGCGAATAACCGTCCAGGATGTGACCGTCGAGAGGAGCCGACCGTGCAGCGGAAGGCGTACGTACCCGGCGCCGCCGCCCTCATCGCGGCGCTGCTGGCCGGCTGCACCGGCGGCTCGGACGACCGAGGCCCCACGGACGACGCCAACCCTGGCAAGGCCGGCACCGCCAGCGCCGCCGCGGAGCCCGGCCGGTACGCCACCCTCCCGGAGGCCTGTCGCGCCGTCAGCCGCGGCACGCTCGACGCACTGCTGCCCGGCGCGCGCGAGATCGCCGACCCGGTCCGGCGCGAGGCCGCCTACGGGGGCGAGGCGACCCAGACGTTCGACACCGACCGCAAGACGGGCTGCCGTTGGAAGGTGGAGTCGGCGGACGCCACCGACCACCTCCTCGTCGACTTCGAGCGCGTGGTGTCGTACGACACCGCCGTCAGCGACGACACCGAGGCCGAGGACCTGTTCGCAGGCAAGGTCACGGCGGCCGACCTGCCCGCGCCCGCCGTCGCCTCGGCGACCGGCTCCCCGTCCGCCTCGCCCTCCTCCTCCACCGCCCCCTCGCCGACGGGCACGAGCCCCTCCTCGGGCGTCAGCCCCGCGGCCGGCGGCGCGGGCTCCGCCTCGGCCGCTCCTCCGGCGAGCGCCCCCGCGAGCCCCTCGGGGAGTTCGTCCACCGGCCCGTCCCCGTCGGCCACCACCTCCGCCGAGCTCCAGCCCCGCCTGCTCGAAGGCCTGGGCGACGAGGCGTTCGTCGACGACGCCCTCGACAGCTCAGCCTCGACGGCCAAGCAGCGGACGGTGACTGTGGCGTTCCGCACGTCGAACGTCATTGTGACCGTCCGGTACGAGGAGCAGCCGACGACGATCGGCACGGTCCCCGACAGCGAGGAAATGCAGGACAGGGCCCGGAATCTGGCCGCCCAGCTCGCCGATTCCCTGCGCGGCTGAGGCGACTTCACCCCCGTCCGCCCTCCGCCGGCCGCCCGAGGGAAGCGGAACCGCACACCTCCTTCACGGCGTACCGTGGCCCCTTGGACCCGATCAGACCGCAGGAACCACAAGCGTGATGAGTGAAGGAACCATGCAGCGACGAGCCCAGCGAGACGACCAGCACGACCAGCGCGCGGACCGTGACGGGCGCGCCCCGCACGAGCGCCGCACGCGGCGCGTCGGAGGCCTGAACCGCGCCCTCGCCGCAGCGGCCGCGCTGCCCGTGATGCTGCTCGCCGTCGGCTGCTCCTCCGACTCCGGCTCGGACGACGCCGCGCAGAAGACCGGCGCCGAAGCCGCCGCGGGGGCCGGCGCCACGGTCAGCGCGCAGCCGACCGTGCCGGCGGCCGCGTACGCGAAGCTGCCGGAGGCCTGCAAGTCGCTGTCGAAGCAGACCCTCACCGATCTGGTGCCGAAGGCGTCGGCGTCCGGCAAGGAGGGCGCGTCGAGCGACACCGACGCCCGCGCCTCGTGCTCCTGGTCCAGCCTCCAGAACAACGGGGTCAAGGGCTCGCAGTTCCGCTGGCTGAACGTCTCCCTGCTGCGCTTCGACTCCAACACGTCGACCTCCGGCGAGCAGCAGGCGCAGGACTACTACGCCAAGCAGGTCAAGGGCGCCCAGGAGGTCTCCGGCGCGGCGAACGCGAAGACGCAGGCGCTCACCGGCACCGGCGACCAGGCGACGACCGTGCGGTACGACCTGAAGAAGAGCGAGGGCGCCTTCAAGCAGCAGACGGTCGTCGCGCGCGTGGAAAACGTCGTCGTCTCCCTCGACTACAACGGCGCGGGTCTGGCCGGCGAGAAGACCCCAAGCGCGGACACGCTGACGAAGGCCGCGGAGAAGGCCGCCAAGGAAGTCGTGTCGGCGGTCCGCGCGGCCAACGGCGGTTCCACGGAAGGCGGTTCGGGCGCGAGCACCCCGCCGTCCAAGCCCTCGACCGCGTCGCCGTCCAAGCCGCCGGCCTCCTCGCCGGCGCCGTCCGCATCGGCCGGGTCGCCGTCGGCCTCGGCCTCCGCCGCGCCGAAGAGCTGACAGACCGGCAGTCCGTTCGCCGTACACGTGTGCCACCCTGTTGCGCGCAACAACACGCAAAGGGAGGGGGGTGCGGGTGGCCGCGCCTATAGAGCTGACTCGGACGCACCGCGTTCTCATCGGTGTCGTCGTGTTCGGCGCCGTCATCATCGCGGGCATCGGCTTCGCCGGTTCCTACGCGGCGGTACGCGAACTGGCCCTCAAGAAGGGCTTCGGGAACTTCAGTTACGTGTTCCCGATCGGCATCGACGCGGGCATCTGCGTCCTGCTCGCGCTGGACCTGCTGCTGACCTGGATCCGGATCCCGTTCCCCCTGTTGCGGCAGACGGCGTGGCTGCTGACGGCGGCGACGATCGCGTTCAACGGCGCCGCCGCCTGGCCGGACCCGCTCGGCGTCGGCATGCACGCGGTGATCCCGGTCCTGTTCGTGGTGTCCGTCGAGGCCGCTCGGCACGCCATCGGCCGGATCGCCGACATCACCGCCGACAAGCACATGGAGGGCGTCCGCCTCACCCGCTGGCTGCTCTCCCCGATTCCGACGTTCCTGCTGTGGCGGCGGATGAAACTGTGGGAGCTGCGCTCCTACGAGCAGGTCATCAAGCTGGAGCAGGAACGTCTCGTCTACCAGGCCCGGCTGCGCTCCCGCTTCGGCCGTGCCTGGCGGCGCAAGGCCCCGGTCGAGTCGCTGATGCCCCTGCGTCTGGCCCGCTACGGCGTCCCCCTGGCCCAGACGGCCCCGGCGGGTCTCGCGGCGGCGGGCATCAAGCCGGCCCTGCTGCCCCCGACCCCGGAGCCCGAGCCCGTACCCGAGCCCCAGGCCGAGCCGGCACGGGTGGCGGCGGCTCCCGGCGAGCGGCAGCGCCCCGCACTGGGCGGCGACCATAACGCTCCGCAGCAGGGCGGCAGGGCAGAGCCCGACGTGAACCAGTGGCTGCACGCCCGGCACCCGCAGCAGGTCGAGTACCACGGCGGCTACAACCCCGATTACGACCCCGAGGCCCAGTACCAGCAGTGGTACGAGGAGCAGCTCCAGGCCGAGGAGTACGAGGAGCAGTACACGCAGGAGCCCCCGCCGCAGGAGCCGTCCCCCGAGGAGACCGGCAGCTTCCCCATCCCCGTGGCTCCCGGCCGCACCCGGGAACTGGGCGACGGCGGCGGCGCCCCGGAGCCGGACGAGGACGCCTACTACCAGGTGTTCCGCCAGTCGATAGACGGCAGCTACCCCACCCCGCGCGTCCTCGGCGACAACATCCAGGCGACCTACGGGACGACCCTGAGCCCGGGCGACCTGAAGACCCTGACGGAACGCTTCCAGAAGCGCCATTCGGCGGAACTGGAAGAAGACCACATCGCATGACGAAGGGGCCCTCCGAGGAGGGCCCCTTCGTCGTCCGGCGGTTACTCCCCGAGCAGGGCCCGCACCCGCTCCTGTCCCACCGCCAGCAGCAGCGTGGGCAGGCGCGGGCCGGTGTCACGGCCGACCAGCAGGTGGTACAGCAGCGCGAAGAACGATCGCTGCGCGGTCTTGATCTCGGCCGGCAGCTCCTTGGGCGTGGCGTCCGCCGCGAACCCGGCCTGCACCTTCGGCACGCCGTACACGAGGTGCGTCAGCCCGTCCAGCGACCAGTGCGACTCCAGCCCGTCGAGCAGCAGCCGCAGCGACTGCCGGGACGTCTCGTCGAGGGACTTCAGCAGTTCCGCGTCCGGCTCCTCGCGCACGATGGTCCGCTGGTCGGCGGGGACCTGCGTGTTGATCCAGGCCTCGGCCCGGTCGTAGCGCGGCCGGGCCTCCTCCAGGGAGGTCAGCGGGTTCTCCGGGTCGAGCTCGGAGAGGATCCGCAGCGCCTGGTCCTGGTGGCCCGCGGTGATGTCGGCGACGGAGGCCAGCGTCCGGTACGGCAGCGGCCGGGCCGTGCGGGGCAGCTCGCCGGCGGCGGTGCGCACCGCGCGCGAGTGCGCGGCGACGTCGGCCGGCAGCGCGGAGCCGTCGGCGACCTTGGCGTCCAGCTTGTCCCACTCGTCGTAGAGCCGCTGGATCTCCTGGTCGAAGGCGATCTTGAAGGACTGGTTGGGCCTGCGGCGGGCGTACAGCCAGCGCAGGATCTGCGGCTCCATGATCTTCAGCGCGTCGCCGGGGGTGGGCACACCGCCCTTCGACGAGGACATCTTGGCCATGCCGCTGATGCCGACGAACGCGTACATCGGGCCGATCGGCTGCTCCCCGCCGAAGATGCCGACGATCTGGCCGCCCACCTGGAAGCTGGACCCCGGGGAGGAGTGGTCGACGCCGCTGGGCTCGAACACGACGCCCTCGTACGCCCAGCGCATCGGCCAGTCGACCTTCCAGACCAGCTTGCCCCGGTTGAACTCGTTGAGCCGCACGGTCTCGGAGAAGCCGCAGGCCTCGCAGGCGTACGTCAGCTCGGTGCTGTCGTCGTCGTAGGAGGTGACCGTGGTGAGGTCCTTCTCGCAGTTGCCGCAGTACGGCTTGTACGGGAAGTAGCCGGCGGAACCGGAGCTGCCGTCGTCCTCGGCGGCCGCGCCCGAGCCCTCGGCGGCCTCCAGCTCGGCCGCGTCGACCGGCTTCTGCTGCTGCTTCTTCGCCGGGGCCTTCTTGGTCCGGTACTGGTCGAGGATCGCGTCGATCTCGCCCCGGTGCCGGACGGCGTGCAGGATCTGCTCCCGGTAGACGCCGGAGGTGTACTGCGCGGTCTGGCTGATCCCGTCGAACTCCACGCCCAGCTCGGCCAGCGACTCCACCATCGCGGCCTTGAAGTGCTCGGCCCAGTTCGGGTACGGCGACCCGGCCGGGGCCGGTACGGAGGTCAGGGGCTTGCCGATGTGCTCGGCGTAGGAGGCGTCCACGCCGGGGATGCCGTTCGGCACCTTGCGGTAGCGGTCGTAGTCGTCCCAGGAGATGAGGTGCCGGACCTCGTGTCCGCGCCGGCGGACCTCGTCGGCGACGAGGTGCGGGGTCATGACCTCGCGCAGGTTCCCCAGGTGGATGGGGCCGGAGGGGGAGAGACCGGACGCGACCACGACGGGTTTGCCGGGGGCCCGACGCTCCGACTCCTCGATGACCTCATCCGCGAAACGGGAGACCCAGTCGGTGGTCTCGGTGCTCTGAGCCACGTTCGGCACGTCCTCTTTGTCAGTGATCGATCAGGAATGCGTCTGGATCGATCAGGGATGCGTCTGGAACTTCCCCGACGGCGGCCGTCACGGTCGCACGTCCGGCCCACTCATTGTCCCAGCCCCACCCCCGAGCACGAAAACGACTTCCGACCGTCGCGCACAACTCATGTACAACCGTCGGCGTCCCCGGGTTGTCCAACTGTTCGTCGAACCAGCCGGGTGAAGGGTGTGGGGGCATGCGGTCCGGACCGAGACGTACGACGGCGAGGCCCACGGCGACGACGGCGGCGGGGGCCACGGCGACCGCAGCGCTGCTGCTCGGCTCCCTCACTCCGACGATCGCCCAGGCCGCACCCGCAGCAGCGTCCGCCGCACCCGCTCACGCCGACGTCCGGACGACCCTGCGGCCCGAGCCCACCTCCGTGGCCCCGGGCCGCGTGTTCCATCTGCACCTCGTCACCGACCTCGTCACCGGCGCCGTCCCGAAGCTTGCCGTGACGCTCACCCTGCCGGCCGGGCTGACCTACGCGCGCCCCACCGACCCGGACAACCTCCAGTACCGGCGCTGTCTGCCCTCCGCCGACGGCCGGACCGTCACCTGCCGCTCACTGGACGCCCCGCACGAGCACGTATGGGAGCAGCTCGGCATCCGCGTCGGCAAGGACGTGAACCCGGGCGCCGCCCTCACGGTCACGGCGACGACCGACATCGGCGACGCGATCGACGACAAGCCGGAGGACAACACGGCGACGGCGACCGTCAGGGCGGTGACCGGCACCGACGTCGGCGTCTCCTGGCAGCCGCCGACGGTCCCGGCGCGGCCCGGCCGGCCGGTCGTGACGAAGCTGGTCGTCACCAACCACGGGCCGGGCTCCGCCACCGCGGGCCAGGCCGTGAAGCTGCACATCGACTCGACGGCGTTCCGGACCTGGCCGTCCGCGCCCCGGAGCTGCTGGGCGGACCCGGACGTCCTGGTCTGCGAGACCCCGTCGGAGCTGGCGGCCGGCGAGAGCCACACGTTCGAACTGCGCTGGACCTTCCCGAAGGAGTCGGGCGGCAAGAAGTTCCGGGTGCCGACGACCCTGTCCCACGACGCGCTCGACCCGTGCTTGGACAACGACCGCGCCGAACTGGTCCTGGACGTCGCCAAGACGCCCCCGCCCGGCCCGAAGCCGCCGAAGCCCACTCCGACGCCGACGTCGACGGCCGGCCCGAAGCCGACACCCACGCCGACGGCGTCCCCGTCGGGCCCCGGGGCGACCGCCTCGCCGGCACCGGCCACCGGGGGCGGCTCGGGTGTCACCCCGCAGAGCGGCGGCGGGCACCTGGCCGCCACCGGCGCCGGGCCGATGCCCGTCCTCGCCGCCGGCGCGGCGGTGCTCGTCCTCGCCGGTGGCGCGCTGCTCGCTGTACGGGCGCGGATGCGCCGCGACGAGCGCGACTCACGTTGACCACTTCTGTCGAACAAGGGAACTTTCACATGCGCACACGACGGGGACGCCTGTACGCCGGAGCAGCGGCGGCGACGCTGTCACTGCTGACCGCCACGGTGACGGGGGCGCACGCGGCGCCGGGCGCCGATCCGGTCGACGTGGAGGCCAGGCAGTACTTCGACCACGAGGTCGCCGCGCCCGGCGAGACGTTCGGCGTACGGGCGATCGCCGATCTCATGACGGGTCGGGTGACTCGGCTCGGTCTCACCCTGACGCTCCCTCAGGGCGTCACCTACGTCCGGACCGGCCATGACGCCGCCGACGCCCTCTGCACGCCCTCCGCCGACGGCCGGAGCGTGAAGTGCGCGGCAAAGGACGGGAAGTCGGACGTCTCGGCGCAGGTGGTCGTCAAGGTCGGCGCGGACGTCGCGCCGGGGACGGAGCTGAAGTTCACCACCACTGCCGACCTCGGCGACACGGTCGACGCCAAGCCGGAGAACAACACCGCGACGGGGAAGGTCACCGTCCGCAAGCCCGCCGATCTCGGAATGAAGTGGAAGGCGCCCTCGGGCAAGACGCCGGTCGGCGAGCGCGTGAAGACCGAGCTCGTGGTGACCAACCACGGTCCCGGCCCCGTCCGGCTCGAAGCCGTGCGCTTCTACCTGGGCTGGGACTACTGGCCCGCGACCGACTACGACAAGAACTGCTGGGCCGATCCGGGCGAGCTGATCTGCGACGTCTTCCGCGAGCTCGCCCCGGCCGAGACCGTCACCTTCCCCTTCACCTGGAAATTCCCGAAGAAGGCCGCAGGCACGAGGTACGAGGTGCCGGCCTCCTTCTACGCCTTGAGCCCGCTCGACACGAATCCGTCGAACGACAAGGCCGTCCTCGTCTTCGATATCGCCAAGGAGTCCTCCGCCTCCCCGAAACCGACGGTGAAGCCCACCCCGTCCGAGCCGCCGGCGTCCTCCCCCGCGGCCACGCCGACGCCCTCGGCGTCGTCCGCCCCCTCGTCCACCGCCCCGGCGGGCGGTTCGCAGGCCTCCGCGCAGGGCGGCGGCGGGCAACTCGCCCAGACCGGCGGCGGTCCGGTCGCCGGGACCGCCGCCACCGCCACGGCACTGGTCCTGACGGGGGGCGCCGTCGTACTGCTGAGCCGCGGCCGGCGCAGGGAGCGGGGCAGGCACATGTGAGCCGGAAAACCGGTTTGCCCCCCATGGGATACTGACGAGGTCCACCCATTCCACGAGGAGAACGGCACCCACTCCTATGGCCTCGGTCACGTCCCTCAGCGACTCCGTCGAGCAGCACCTCGCGTCCGCCCTCTCGGCCACCCTGCCGGAGGCCGCCGACGCGGACCCGCTGCTGCGACGAAGCGACCGGGCCGACTTCCAGGCCAACGGCATCCTCGCGCTGGCCAAGAAGGCGAAGGCGAACCCGCGGGAGCTGGCGACGAAGGTGGTCTCCGAGGTCGTCACCGGTGAGGTGATCAAGGACGTCGAGGTCTCGGGCCCCGGCTTCCTGAACATCACCATCACGGACAAGGCGATCACGGAGAACCTCGCCGCGCGCTACGCCGACGACACCGGTCGGCTCGGCGTCCCGTACGCCGAGCACCCGGGCACGACGGTGATCGACTACGCCCAGCCGAACGTGGCCAAGGAGATGCACGTCGGTCACCTGCGTTCGGCGGTCATCGGGGACGCGGCGGTCCAACTCCTGGAGTTCACCGGCGAGACGGTGGTGCGCCGGCACCACATCGGCGACTGGGGCACCCAGTTCGGCATGCTCATCCAGTATCTGGACGAGCACCCGCACGAGTTGGACCACAAGGACGCCGAGGTGAGCGGCGAGGAGGCGATGTCCAACCTCGACCGCCTCTACAAGGCCGCGCGCAAGGTCTTCGACTCCGACGAGGAGTTCAAGACGCGGGCGCGTCGCCGGGTGGTCGACCTCCAGGCCGGCGAGCCCCGCACGCTCGCCATGTGGCAGAAGTTCGTCGACGAGTCGAAGATCTACTTCTTCTCCGTCTTCGAGAAGCTGGACATGGAGATCCGGGACGCGGACATCGTCGGCGAGTCCGGGTACAACGACATGCTGGCCGAGACGTGCCGCCTCCTGGAGGAGTCCGGCGTGGCGGTCCGCTCCGAGGGCGCGCTGTGCGTCTTCTTCGAGGACGTCAAGGGCCCGGACGGCAACCCGGTCCCGCTGATCGTGCAGAAGTCGGACGGCGGCTACGGCTACGCGGCGACCGACCTCTCCGCGATCCGCGACCGCGTCTTCAACCTCAAGGCGGACTCGCTCCTCTACGTCGTGGACGCCCGCCAGTCCCTGCACTTCAGGATGGTCTTCGAGACGGCGCGCAGGGCGGGCTGGCTCAACGACGACGTGAAGGCCTTCCAGCTGGCCTTCGGCACTGTGCTGGGCATGGACGGCAAGCCGTTCAAGACCCGTGAGGGCGAGACGGTGAAGCTGGTCGACCTCCTCGACGAGGCGGTGGAGCGGGCGACGGCCGTCGTGCGGGAGAAGGCGGAGAAGGTCGGCCTGACCGAGCAGGAGATCGTGGAGAACGGCCGGCACGTCGGCATCGGCGCGGTGAAGTACGCCGACCTGTCGACGTCGGCGGTCCGGGACTACAAGTTCGACCTGGACCAGATGGTCTCGCTCAACGGCGACACCTCGGTGTACCTCCAGTACGCGTACGCCCGTGTCCAGTCGATCCTGCGCAAGTCCGAGGGCGCGACCCCGACTCCCCACCCGGAGCTGGAATTCGCGCCCGCCGAGCGGGCGTTGGGTCTGCACCTGGACCAGTTCGGGGAGACGGTCCTGGAGGTCGCGGCCGCGCACGAGCCCCACAAGCTCGCCTCGTACCTCTACCAGCTGGCCTCGCACCTGACGACGTTCTACGACCAGTGCCCGGTCCTGAAGGCCGAGACCGTGGAGCAGAAGGAGAACCGTCTGTTCCTCATCGACCTGACGGCCCGCACGCTGCACCGGGGGATGGCCCTCCTGGGCATCCGCACCCCGGACAAGCTCTGACGGCGCCGCCGGCTCGGTGACCGGTTGTCAGTGGCGGCCCCTACAGTCGCCGTCATGGCGACTCTTCCCAACCCGCTGCCCACACTGGCCTCCGACCCGAGCGGTCGCACCCTCGGTCTCCGGCTGCCGCCGGGCCGGCTGATCGACACGACGGACGCGGGGACGTGGCACGAGCCGCTGCTGTGGTGCGCGCAGCAGCCGGCGTCCGCCGGGAGCTGGGCGGCGCTGGGCGGGCCGGCGGCCCGCGCGGGTCTGCTGCCCGTGCTCGTCGAGGTGAGCGGAACCCACGGCGGGCCCGACGAATGGGAGTTGGCGCCGCGGCTGGCCTCCTACCCCGGTGATCACGACGCGGAGGAGGTCCTCGCCGAGCACTGGGAGGAGTGCGAGCCGGGCGACGTCACCGACGGGGACAGCGCCGACTGGCCCGGTCTCGCGCCCGCCCCCTCCCTCACCGTCGACCCCGCGGTCGCCGCCGCGCGGCTCGCGGACGCCTTCTGCGACGGCTCCCGTCCCCGGTTCGAGGAGCCCCGGCTGGCCCTCGTCCCGGCCCGCCGTTCCGCCGACGTGCCGGCGGCCGTCGGCTGGTGCGGGCCGCTCGATCACGACAACGACGTGGCCCGGCTCTGCGCGGTCCTGCGGTCCTGGGAGGACCGCTTCCACATACGCGTCGTCGCCCTCGGCTTCGCCGTGCTGACCGTCTCGGTGGCCGCCCCGCCCGTCACGCTCGCCGACGCCGAGGCGCTGGCGGCGGAGCACTACGCCTTCTGCCCCGACAACTTCGCCGACCGGACCTTGCGGGAGTACGCGAAGGACCTCGTGGGGGAGCGCGCCTGGACTTTCTGGTGGGACTGACCGACGTCACGCGCTTGACCGACATCACGCGCCGAGCGCCCGCCCCAGCCGGCTGAGCCCCTCCGCGATCTCCTCCGGCGTCTGCGTCACGAAGCACAGCCGCAGCGTCGCCGGGTCGGGCTCACCGGCGTGGAAGGGCGCGCCGGGGACGTAGGCCACGTCGTGCCGGACCACCGCGGGGAGCAGGGCGGCCGTGTCGTGGCCGTCGGGCAGCCGCGCCCACAGGAACATGCCGCCCTCGGGCCGGTTCCAGACCGACCCCTCGGGGAGGGCGCCGGGCAGTCCGGCGAGCATGGCGTCCCGGCGTTCCCGGTAGACGCCGGCGACGCGGGCCACATGCGCGTCGAGGTCGGCGACGGCCAGGTAGCGGGCGGCGGCGAGCTGGTTGACGGTCGGGGTGTGCAGGTCGGCCGCCTGCTTGGCGACCGCGCAGGCGCGACGCAGCTGTGCCGGGGCGCGCAGCCAGCCCAGCCGCAGACCGGGGGCCATGACCTTGGAGAAGGAGCCGAGCAGCACGGTCCGGTCGCGGGCGTCGGGGTGGGCGGCGATCCAGGGGACGCGCTCGCCCTCGTAGCGGAGTTCGCCGTAGGGGTCGTCCTCGACGATCCACAGGCCGTGGCGGGCGGCGACGGCCGCGAGGGCGGCGCGGCGCTCGGCGGGGAGGGTGCGGCCGGTGGGGTTCTGGAAGGTGGGGACGGTGTAGAGCAGCTTGGGGCGTTCACTGGCCACCAGGTCGGCCAGCGCCTCGGGATCGGGGCCGTCCGCGTCGCCGGGCACCGGGACGACCCGGGCTCCCGCGAGGCCGAAGACCTGGAGGGCGGCGAGGTAGCAGGGGTCCTCGACGAGGACGGTGTCGCCCGGGTCGAGCAGGGCTGCGGCCAGGAGGGACAGCGCCTGCTGCGAACCGGCGGTGACGAGGAGGTCGTCGGCGCCGGTCGGCAGTCCCCGCGCGGACATGCGTGCCGCCAGCGGCTCGCGCAGCGCCGGTTCGCCCTCGGTGGTGGAGTACTGCAGGGCCCGCCCGGGCGTCTCCTCCAGCACGTGCCGGAAGGCGTCGGCGACGCCCTGCCGGTCGAACAGCTCCGGTGCGGGCAGCCCGCCCGCGAAGTTGATCACCTCGGGCCGGGCGGTGACGGCCAAAATGTCCCGCACGGGCGACCCGCCGACGGCGAGGGTGCGCGCGGCGAGAGCCGGAACGGGCGCGGCGGGAAAGGCAGTCGACGCCGCGTCGGCGGGGGCTGAGGTGTCGGCTGGGACGACGGTCATGGCACGGCTCCTTCGGCTGCGGGGACGTACGCCTCGCGTCCCGCAGCCTAGGGAAGTGCATGCCGTCTACACGTTACTTTCCGCAATGCGGACGCACGGTGTGACGGCCCGACGCCTACCGGGAGGCGTCGGGCGCCGAGGCCGGGCTCATCGGAGCTTCTGGGCCGCCTCGGTGGCCCAGTAGGTGAGGATGTTCCGCGCCCCGGCCCGCTTGATGCCGGTCAGCGTCTCCAGGATGGCCCGGTCGCGGTCGAGCCAGCCCTTCTCGGCGGCGGCCTCGATCATCGAGTACTCGCCGGAGATCTGGTAGGCGGCGACGGGCACGTCCACGCTGTCGGCGACGCGGGCGAGGATGTCCAGGTAGGGGCCGGCCGGCTTGACCATCACCATGTCGGCCCCCTCCTCCAGGTCCAGCGCCAGTTCGCGCAGCGACTCCCGCAGGTTGGCCGGGTCCTGCTGGTAGGTCTTGCGGTCCCCCTTCAGCGAGGACCCGACCGCCTCCCGGAAGGGCCCGTAGAAGGCGGAGGAGTACTTGGCGGTGTAGGCGAGGATCGCGACATCCTCCCGGCCGATCTGGTCCAGGGCGTCCCGGATGACGCCGATCTGCCCGTCCATCATCCCGCTGGGGCCGACCACATGGGCGCCGGCGTCGGCCTGGACCTGGGCCATCTCGGCGTACCGCTCCAGGGTGGCGTCGTTGTCGACGCGCCCTTCCTCGTCCAGCACACCGCAGTGCCCGTGGTCGGTGGTCTCGTCCAGGCACAGGTCGGACATGACGAGCAGGTCGTCCCCGACCTCGGCCCGCACGTCCCGGATCGCCACCTGCAGGATGCCGTCCGGATCCGTCCCCGGGGTGCCGAGCGCGTCCTTCTTCGACTCCTCCGGCACCCCGAACAGCATGATCCCGGAGACCCCGGCCGCCACCGCCTCGGCGGCCGCCTTCTTCAGACTGTCCCGGGTGTGCTGGACGACCCCGGGCATCGCCTGGATCGGCACCGGCTCGCTCACGCCCTCCCGCACGAACGCGGGCAGGATGAAGTCGGCCGGATGCAACCGGGTCTCGGCGACCATGCGCCGCATCGCGGGGGAGGTGCGCAGCCGCCGGGGACGCGTACCGGGAAAGGATCCGTACTTCGTCATGCGCTCTACGCTACGCCCGCCCCGGCAGCCCCTTTACCGACGCCGGGTCGGTGGAGCCGCCCACGCGGACGGCCCCGCCCCCGGCGACTGACGTCGACCCGGGGCGGGGCCGTGCGGCCGGTGTCTCAGGTGGCCCGGCGCCGCCGGGCGCCCGGACGGCGCTCGCTCGGGCGGGTGACCGGGTCGCCCGCTTCCAGAGCCGCGGCCCGGCGGCGGACGCCGAAGTCGGCCAGGGCCTCGGCCAGCTTGAGCGCGGACGGCTCCGGCGCCATGACGTCGACGCGCAGACCGTGTTCCTCGGCGGTCTTCGCGGTGGCCGGGCCGATGCAGGCGATCACCGTCACGTTGTGCGGCTTGCCGGCGATGCCCACCAGGTTGCGGACCGTGGAGGACGACGTGAAGAGCACCGCGTCGAAGCCGCCGCCCTTGATCGCCTCCCGGGTCTCCGCCGGCGGCGGCGAGGCCCGCACGGTCCGGTAGGCCGTGACGTCGTCGACCTCCCAGCCGAGCTCGATGAGACCGGCGACCAGCGTCTCGGTGGCGATGTCGGCCCGCGGCAGGAACACCCGGTCGATCGGGTCGAACACCGGGTCGTACGGCGGCCAGTCCTCCAGCAGACCGGCGGCGCTCTGCTCACCGCTGGGCACCAGATCCGGCTTCACGCCGAAGGCGATGAGCGCCTTCGCGGTCTGCTCGCCCACCGCCGCGACCTTGATGCCGGCGAAGGCCCGCGCGTCGAGGCCGTACTCCTCGAACTTCTCCCGGACCGCCTTGACGGCGTTCACCGAGGTGAAGGCGATCCACTCGTAGCGGCCCGTGACCAGGCCCTTCACCGCCCGCTCCATCTGCTGGGGCGTGCGCGGCGGCTCGACGGCGATCGTCGGCACCTCGTGCGGCACGGCCCCGTAGGACCGCAGCTGGTCGGAGAGCGACGCCGCCTGCTCCTTCGTGCGCGGCACGAGCACCTTCCAGCCGAACAGCGGCTTGGACTCGAACCACGCCAGCTGGTCGCGCTGTGCGGGGGCGGAACGCTCGCCGACCACGGCTATCACCGGCCGGCCGCCCTCGGGCGAGGGCAGCACCTTGGCCTGCTTCAGCGTCTGCGCGATCGTGCCGAGAGTGGCCGACCAGGTGCGCTGCCGGGTCGTCGTACCGGCGACGGTGACCGTCAGCGGGGTGTCGGGCTTGCGGCCCGCCGACACCAGCTCGCCGGCCGCCGCGGCGACCGAGTCGAGGGTCGTCGACACCACGACCGTGCCGTCCGACGCGCCGACCTCGGTCCAGCACCGGTCGGAGGCGGTACGGGCGTCCACGAACCGGACGTCCGCGCCCTGCGCGTCCCGCAGCGGCACACCCGCGTACGCGGGCACGCCGACCGCCGCGGCGACGCCGGGAACGACCTCGAAGGGCACGCCGGCCGCGGCGCAGGCGAGCATCTCCTCCGCCGCGTACGTGTCGAGTCCGGGGTCCCCGGACACCGCACGCACCACCCGCCTGCCGCCCCGCGCGGCCTCCATGACAAGATGTGCGGCATCCCGCACCGCGGGATCAGCAACGGTTGTTGACGCGCCGTCAACGACCGCGGCGAGAGGCGCGACCGTGCCCGGAAGCGGATCCGGCGAAGGACCGGTCTCCGCGTTCACGACGGTGACGCCCGGCCGGGCGTGCGTCCGGACGACGTCGAGCACCTCGTGCTCGGCGACGAGGACGTCCGCGTGGGCCAGGGCCTCCACGGCGCGCAGGGTCAGCAGTCCCGGATCCCCGGGTCCGGCACCGAGGAAGGTGACGTGCCCGTGCTCAGGAACGGCGGCGGCAGGAAGGGCGGTGGGGCTCACTGTGCTCGCTCCCCCATCAGACCGGCCGCGCCCTGGGCAAGCATCTCGGCTGCGAGTTCGCGACCGAGCGCCATTGCCCGGTCGTGCGTGTCGGGCACGGGACCGGTGGTGGACAGCTGCACCGTGCGCGAACCGTCGGTCGTGCCGACGACGCCGCGCAGGCGCATTTCCTTGACAATCTGCCCGTCGGCCAGGTGGTCGGCCAGCGCACCCACAGGGGCGCTGCAGCCGGCCTCCAGGGCGGCGAGCAGTGACCGTTCGGCGGTCACGGCGACCCGGGTGAACGGGTCGTCGAGCTCGCCGAGGGCTGCGATCAGAGCTGCGTCCTGGGCGGTGTCGGCCGCCCTGCACTCGATCGCCAGTGCCCCCTGGCCGGGGGCGGGCAGAACCGTGTCGACCGACAGGAAGTCGGTCACTTCCTCACTACGCCCGATCCGGTTCAGTCCGGCGGCGGCCAGGACGACGGCATCCAGCTCACCGTCCCGGACGAAACCGATCCGCGTGTCGACGTTGCCCCGGATCGGGACCGTCTCTATGTCCAGCCCGTGGGCACGCGCGTACGCGTTCAGCTGCGCCATCCGCCGCGGCGAACCCGTGCCTATGCGCGCTCCGCGCGGCAGGTCGGTGAACTTCAGCGCGTCCCGGGCGACGATCACGTCGCGCGGGTCCTCGCGTACCGGTACGGCGGCCAGGACCAGCTCCTCGGGCTGCGTGGTCGGCAGGTCCTTCAGCGAGTGGACCGCGAAGTCGACCTCGCCCCGCGCCAGCGCGTCGCGCAGCGCGGTGACGAACACCCCGGTGCCCCCGATCTGTGCGAGGTGCTCACGGGAGGTGTCGCCGTAGGTGGTGATCTCGACGAGCTCGACGGGCCGCCCGGTCACCCGGCGTACGGCGTCCGCCACCTGCCCGGACTGGGCCATGGCGAGCTTGCTCCGTCTGGTCCCGAGCCTCAGTGCCTTCGTACTCATGCCGGCCCTCGGTTCTTGGCGTGGTTCTCGATGATCTCGATGCTGTGGTCGCCGTCCGCCCCCGCGTCCTCACGGGCCCGCGAGACGGCGGCCACCGCCTCCTGGTCGAGGTCGAACAGGGTCCGCAGCGCGTCCGCGTACCCGGCGCCGCCGGGCTCGGCCGCGAGCTGCTTGACCCGCACGGTCGGCGCGTGCAGCAGCTTGTCGACGACCCGCCGCACGGTCTGTGTGATCTCGGCGCGGTGCTTGTCGTCCAGGCCGGGCAGCCGCCCCTCGAGCCGGGCGATCTCGCCGGCCACGACGTCGGCAGCCATGGTGCGCAGGGCGACCACGGTGGGCGTGATGTGCGCGGCCCGCTGCGCCGCGCCGAACGCGGCGACCTCGTCGGCGACGATCCGGCGGACCTGGTCGACGTCGGAGGCCATCGGAGCGTCCGCCGACACCTCGGCGAGCGACTCGATGTCCACCAGCCGCACCCCGGCGAGCCGGTGCGCGGCCGCGTCGACGTCCCGCGGCATGGCGAGGTCCAGCACGAACAGCACCGGCTCCGGCCGTAGCGGCGCGGCGGCCTGCTCGGGCCTGCGGCGCTCGGGGACCCGGCCCAGCGTGGCGGCGGTCGCGGCGAGCGCGGTGATCAGCTCGGCGTCCGCCTCGGGCCGGCGGGCGGCCTCCCGGCGGTCCACGCCCGCGCCGGCGACCCAGGCGGCGTGCTGCTCCAGCGTCGCGGCGTCCATGCCGGCCACGGCGGCCTCCCCCATCACGGAGAAGCCGGACTGCTGCACGGCCTGCAGGTCGAGCGGGCAGTTGTCGTCAATGCCGGCGGCGCCCGCGGGCGCGGTCGGCAGCGGCCGCACACCGGCCCGCGACGACTCCTGCGCGTACGTGTCCTCGGTGAAGGCGACGGGCGCTCCGGTGCGGCCCTCGACCGCCGCCGCGACCGCGTCCGCCGTGAGGACGAGCCCCGTCGCCCCCGTACAGGAGACGGCGACGTCGGCACGTGTCAGCTCATGCCGCACCGCCTCCATGGGGACGGCGCGGGCCGTCAGCCCCGGCTCCCCCGCCTCGGTCAGGCTGGGCCCGTACTGCTCTTCGAGCAGGTGCGCAAGGCGCTCGGCGCGGTCGAAGGTGCGGTTGGCGACGACGACCTCGGCGACGCCGACCCGGGCGAGCGTGGCCGCCGCCAGCGAGGACATGGAGCCGGCGCCGATGACCAGGGCGCGCTTGCCGCGGGCCCACGCGGTCACGTCCCCGCCCGCGGCCAGCTGCTCCAGGCCGAAGGTGACCAGGGACTGGCCGGCGCGGTCGATGCCGGTCTCGGAGTGGGCGCGCTTGCCGACCCTGAGCGCCTGCTGGAACAGGTCGTTCAGCAGCCGTCCGGCGGTGTGCAGCTCCTGCGCGCGGGCCAGCGAGTCCTTGATCTGGCCGAGGATCTGCCCCTCGCCGACGACCATCGAGTCCAGACCGCAGGCCACGGAGAACATGTGGTGGACGGCGCGGTCCTCGTAGTGCACGTACAGGTACGGCGTGAGCTCCTCCAGGCCGACCCCGCTGTGCTGGGCGAGCAGCGTGGACAGCTCGGCGACACCGGCGTGGAACTTGTCCACGTCGGCGTAGAGCTCGATGCGGTTGCAGGTGGCGAGCACCGCGGCCTCGGCGGCCGGCTCGGCGGCGAGCGTGTCCTGGAGCAGCTTCGCCTGGGCGTCCGCGCAGAGCGAGGCGCGCTCCAGCACGCTGACCGGGGCGGTGCGGTGGCTCAGTCCCACGACGAGGAGACTCATGCCGGCATCACGGCGGGGACGTCCCCGTCAGGGCCCTGGTCTGCGGACGCGCGGCGGGGCGTGGGCGCGGGGCCGGCGCCGTCGCCGGACGCGGCCTCCTCACCGGCCTTGCGCTGCTCGTGGAAGGCGAGGATCTGCAGCTCGATGGAGAGGTCGACCTTGCGCACGTCGACCCCGTCGGGGACGGACAGCACGGTCGGCGCGAAGTTCAGGATGGAGGTGACGCCGGCGGCCACGAGCCGGTCGCACACCTGCTGGGCGGCGCCGGCCGGGGTCGCGATGACGCCGATCGACACGCCGTTGTCGCTGATGATCTTCTCGAGCTCGTCGCTGTGCTGCACCGGGATCCCGGCGACCGGCTTCCCGGCCATCGCGGGGTCGGCGTCGATGAGGGCCGCGACGCGGAAGCCGCGGGAGGCGAACCCGCCGTAGTTGGCGAGCGCCGCGCCGAGGTTGCCGATGCCGACGATCACTACCGGCCAGTCCTGGGTGAGGCCGAGCTCACGGGAGATCTGGTAGACGAGATACTCGACGTCGTAGCCCACCCCGCGCGTCCCGTAGGAGCCCAGGTAGGAGAAGTCCTTGCGCAGCTTCGCGGAGTTGACGCCCGCCGCGGCCGCGAGCTCCTCGGAGGAGACGGTGGGGACCGAGCGCTCCGACAGCGCGGTCAGCGCACGGAGGTACAGCGGAAGCCGGGCGACGGTGGCCTCGGGAATCCCTCGGCTACGGGTCGCCGGTCGGTGAGTTCGGCCAGTTGCCACGGTGCTCCTGCGGGTAGAGCGGGGCTGCAGGCGGTCATACGTCCCCAGACCGCCCCGTCGAAAGCAGGCTATGTCTTTGTGAACGCGTGCACAAAGATGGTGTCCGATTTGCCCGGCCAACGTGACCGGGGTCACGCGCCCCCGGCCTATGCACGGAAAGGCGGCGCTCGCGCGCCCGCGCTCCTTCACTACCGGGGGCAAAACCGCACACTCTCCTCACGAATCCCGCCCCCGAGACCTGGTCACCGTCGATCCTAAGCGACTTCGGGGCTCACTTGGACTGGTCGGTCAGTTGTCGATCATCGACCGCCCGGCCCGCCGAGCCGCCGGACGTCCGCTCGCCGGCGCGCAGGCGCACGCCCACCCGCCGCTCACCGGCCCCTCGACGGTCACCCGGCCGTCACCCGCCCGTCAACTCACTGCGCAGCCGCTCCTCGTTCACCCGCCAGAAGGTGTGCTGCTCACCGTCGACCAGGACCACCGGGATCTGCTCCCAGTAACGGTCGTGCAGCTCCGCGTCCTCGGTGATGTCCCGCTTCTCCCAGGGCACGCCGAGATCGGCGCACACCTTCTCGATCACCAGTTGTGCGTCATCGCACAGATGACAGCCCGGCTTGCCGATCAACGTCACCAGCCGGTCCTGCGGGGCGGGGGCCTTGCGGCGGAAGAGGGGACTCATGTCAGCCATTCTCGCGCGGCGACGCGCGGGCGGCCGCCGCCGTCCCGATTCCGCTTTCTCCCGCTCCCCACCCCACTTCTTTAACGACACGGTCGTGGAGAGTTCACAGCGTTCCAACCTCGTGACTCCGGAACCACGGGATGAACTGGCTATGCTCACGCCATGGCCGCTCTCGGATGGCTCACTCCCCGTAGGCGCTCCGCCACGGCGCGGAGCGTGTTGGCAGGCGAGGCCTCGGCGGAGGCCGCCCGCAAGTCCAGTCAGGACACCCAGGACGAAGCACAGTTCCCCGTCCACGGCGACGAGAAGGCCGCGGCCTTCTTCGACCTGGACAACACCGTGATGCAGGGCGCCGCCCTCTTCCACTTCGGCCGTGGCCTGTACAAACGGAAGTTCTTCGAAACCCGCGAACTCGCCCGGTTCGCCTGGCAGCAGGCGTGGTTCCGGCTCGCGGGCATCGAGGACCCGGAACACATGCAGGAGGCCCGCGACTCGGCGCTCTCCATCGTCAAGGGCCACCGTGTCAGCGAACTCCAGTCGATCGGCGAGGAGATCTACGACGAGTACATGGCCGAGCGCATCTGGCCCGGCACCCGGGCACTGGCCCAGGCGCACCTGGACGCCGGACAGAAGGTGTGGCTGGTCACGGCGGCGCCCGTGGAGATCGCCCAGGTGATCGCCCGCCGCCTCGGCCTCACCGGCGCGCTCGGCACGGTCGCGGAGTCGGTGGACGGCGTCTATACCGGCAAGCTGGTGGGCGAGCCGCTGCACGGCCCGGCCAAGGCGGAGGCGGTGCGCGCCCTGGCCTCGGCGGAGGGCCTCGACCTCTCCCGCTGCGCCGCCTACAGCGACTCCCACAACGACATCCCGATGCTCTCCCTCGTCGGCCACCCCTACGCCATCAACCCCGACGCCAAGCTCCGCAGGCACGCCCGCGACCTGGACTGGCGCCTGCGCGACTACCGCACGGGCCGCAAGGCGGCCAAGGTCGGCATCCCGGCGGCCGCCGGGGTGGGCGCGGTGGCGGGCGGCACGGCGGCGGCGATCGCCCTGCACCGCCGGCGCCGCTGACGCGCCGTTGACCGACGCGTCAACCGGACGACCCGCCGAGCAGCGGGCCTGACCAGCGGTCCACGGCCGGCGGCCCTGACCGGAGGACGCCGATCCGGCCCCTGCGGCCCCTGACTGTGCCCGGACGACGCCCGTTGTCCGCGCACCGCCACAACACGCCCCGGAGCGACCGGAAACTCGAACCGTTCCGATCAACAGACGGTCACTTTCCGCAACTTGATCGGGCGACAATCGGCTGCAGAGGCGATGTAATCGACACTTTGAGCAACTCGGTGTAGCAGCGCCTGTACGAAGCGTTATTCTCCTCAGACGCAAACCGGTACCCCTCCGTCGCTACGACGGGTGAAAGGTCCCGCACTGCACGTGATGGAAGCTCTGCCTCTGGGAGTCCCGTGTACCCACACGTCGGGGTTGACACCTCGGGCCTGGCTACGCTGCGCGCAAAGGTCGCTACGGTCCAGGACCTGTTGCGCGGCTTCGTCCCCACCGCGTACGCCGTCCCCGCCTTCGCCGCCGCTCCGAGCGGGCCGTGCTACGCACTGGCCGACGGCCTGGAGCAGGCGCCGGCGCGCAGCGTCGTCGAGGGGCGGCGGTCGGGCGACGGACGCACGGCCGGCAGACGGGGACGCGCGACCGGCGCGGCCACCGCCCGCCGGCCGGCCGCCGACAGCGACAGCGCCCGGATGATGGACCTCGTCGAGCGCGCCCAGGCCGGCGAGGCCGAAGCCTTCGGGAGGCTGTACGACCAGTACAGCGACACCGTGTACCGGTACATCTACTACCGGGTGGGCGGCAAGGCGACCGCCGAGGACCTCACCAGTGAGACGTTCCTGCGCGCCCTGCGCCGGATCGGCACCTTCACCTGGCAGGGCCGCGACTTCGGGGCCTGGCTCGTCACCATCGCCCGCAACCTCGTCGCCGACCACTTCAAGTCCAGCCGCTTCCGGCTGGAGGTGACCACAGGCGAGATGCTCGACGCCAACGAGGTCGAGCGCTCCCCCGAGGACTCCGTCCTGGAGTCCCTCTCCAACGCCGCGCTGCTGGACGCCGTACGCCGGCTCAACCCCCAGCAGCAGGAATGCGTCACGCTGCGCTTCCTCCAGGGGCTGTCCGTCGCCGAGACCGCCCGTGTGATGGGCAAGAACGAGGGCGCCATCAAGACGCTCCAGTACCGGGCCGTCCGTACGCTCGCCCGGCTCCTCCCCGACGACGCCCGCTGACTCCGCCGTCCTGCCGCCCCCGCTGCCCCGCCTGCTGAGGGCCACCTCAACTCACTTTCGGTGAAAGTCCGTTGACTTCCCCATCCGATCATCCGCAGTCCGTAACCCAAGTGCCGCGCCAGTCGTTGTGCGGGATACAGGCTCCCTGTGGTCACGTCCCGGCCCTCCCCGATCACCTGATCGTGTGGAAGCGGTCGCGGGCGTGCAACCCCCCGAACCCCCGGGGAGCCGACCGTCATGACGAGAGGAGGTGCCGCCAGTGATCGCGAACGTATCGGCGCACCGGCGGGCGAACGCCTTCGCCCAGGCCCTGGAGGAACAGTCCGACCAGGGCACGGCGGCCGAGCAGTCCGAAGGATCGCCACCGGCCCCGGCCGCTGCGGACCAGACCGAGCGGGGCCGCCTCCTGGCCCTTGCGACGAGTCTCGCCGAGCTGCCCCAGCCGGAGTTCGACCCCGAGGTCAAGGTCGTCCAGCGCGCCCAGTTGGTCGCCGCGATGGAGGCCATGCTGAAGGCGGGCGCCGCGGGCGAGGACGCATCGGTACCCGAACAGCGGTCCCGTGCGCGGGGATCCCACCGGGCGACCCCGTTGAGCAAGCTCCGACCGCGTTCACGGCTCGCCAAGGGCCTCACCGCGGGCGGGCTCAGCGTCGGGGTGGCCGCCGGAGCGTTCGGCGGCGTCGCCGCCGCGAGCTCCGACGCCCTGCCCGGCGACTCCCTGTACGGGCTCAAGCGGGGCATCGAGGACTTCAAGCTCAACTATCTCGCCGAGGGCGACGGCGAGCGCGGCCGGGCCTACCTCGACCAGGCCTCCACCCGGCTCGGCGAGGCCCGCCGGCTGATGGAGCGCGGCCGCGGCGGCGCCCCACTCGACCACGAGTCCCTCGGCGAGATCCGGCGTGCCCTGTCCGGCATGCAGCACGACGCCTCCGAGGGCCACCGGCTGCTGCACGAGGCGTACCGACGCGACCCGGACTCCCTGGGCCCCATCCAGGCCCTGTCCGCCTTCTCGCGCTCGCACCGCGACGTCTGGGGCGACCTGCGCGAGAAGCTGCCCGTACAGCTCGGGGACGTCAGTCAGCAGGTGTCGTCGGTCTTCGACGCCATAGACCAGGAGGTCGCCCCGCTGCAGTCCCTGCTGCCCCAGCCGCCCGCCCAGGGCGGCGCCCAGGACGGCCGACGGCAGCGCACGGGCACCGGCGCGGGTACGGACACGGCGTCCCCCGGCGCCTCGGGCGCCGACCGCTCGTCCGCCCCCAGCACCGGCGACACCACCCCCGGCGCGGACCGCCCCAGCGGCGGCAGCGGCAGCCCCGGCAACCCGTCCGCCAGTGGCAGCGAGGACGACGGACTGCTCGGCGGCAACACCGGCGGCCTGCTCGACCCGCCGCAGAGCGCCGACATCAGCCCGCCGTCCGCCGGCCTGCCCACCCAGCCCGACGTCACCGTCCCGCCCCTCCTCCCCGGCCTCCTCCCCGGCCTGGGCATCAACGGCGACGACACGGACTGACCGGCCCGAGCACGTAGTACGGCTGTGGGGCGCCCTTCTCGGAAGGGCGCCCCACAGCCGTCGGCGTTTCAGAAGAACACCGACCTCCGCTGCACCAGCAGCTTGTACAGCGTGTGCTGGATCTGCTCGCGCACCTGGTCGGTCAGGTTGAACATCAGCATCGGATCCTCCGCCGCCTCCGGCGGATGGCCGTCCGTCGGGATCGGCTCCCCGAACTGGATCGTCCACTTCGTCGGCAGCGGCACCGCACCCAACGGCCCCAGCCAGGGGAACGTCGGCGTCAGCGGGAAGTACGGGAACCCGAGCAGCCGTGCGAGGGTCTTGGCGTTGCCGATCATCGGGTAGATCTCCTCCGCCCCGACGATCGAACACGGGATGATCGGAGCGCCCTTGCGCAGCGCCGTGGAGACGAACCCGCCCCGCCCGAACCGCTGGAGCTTGTACCGCTCGCTGAAGGGTTTGCCGATGCCCTTGAAGCCCTCCGGCATCACCCCGACCAACTCGCCCTGCCCGAGCAGCCGCTCGGCGTCCTCCGCGCACGCGAGCGTGTGCCCCAGCTTGCGCGCCAGCTCGTTGACGACCGGCAGCACGAACACGAGATCCGCGGCCAGCAGCCTGAGGTGACGATTCGCCGGATGATGGTCGTGGACGGCGACCTGCATCATCAGGCCGTCCAGCGGCAGCGTCCCGGAGTGGTTGGCGACGATCAGCGCACCGCCCTCGGCCGGGATGTTCTCGACGCCCTTCACCTCGACCCGGAAGTACTTCTCGTACACCGGCCGCAGCAGCGACATCAGGACCTGGTCGGTGAGCTCCTCGTCGTAGCCGAAGTCGTCGACCTCGTAGTCGCCCGTGAGGCGGCGGCGCAGGAACGACAGCCCAGCCGCGATGCGCCGCTCCAGGCCGCCGGCGTCCTCCCGCGGCCCACCGGACGCCGGGCTGCCGTCCTGCGCACCCGTCCCGGGCAGGGGCGGGACCGGTGCCGCCGTGCTCCCCGCAGCGGCCTCGCCGATCTCGAGGACCGGCGCCGGCTCGCCGGTCGCGCGCCGGCTCCCCGCGCTCCGGCGCCGCGACGGCCGCTGCACGGCGCCCCCGCGGGACCGGTCGTCGTCGAACGGAATGACCTTGGCGTCCGCCATCGTTGATGCGCTCCTCAGTTGGCGCTCTGCGTCGGGGGGTGGCCGCCGCCCGCGAGGGGCAGCGCGGCGATCCGGTCGACGGCCCCCGCAAGGGCCTCGGGGGGCAGGAGGCCCTGCCCCTGACTGCGTGCGAAGTCCGCGAAGGCCTCCGCGGTGGTGTATCTCGGCGTGAATCCCAGCGTCTCGCGCATCTGGTCCGTGGCCACCACCCGGCCGTGCGTGAGAAGCCGGATCTGCTCGGGCGAGAAGTCCGTCATACCCAGCGTACGCACCAGGGAGCCCGCCCAGGTGACGGCGGGGAGCAGCAGCGGCACGGTGGGCCGCCCGAGCCGCCGCGAGCACTGCGACAGCAGCAGCACGCCGTCCCCGGCGATGTTGAACGTGCCGCTGTTGAGCGTGCCCCGCGCCGGCTCGTGCGAGCCGATCCGCAGCACCTCGATCACGTCGTCCTCGTGCACGAACTGCAGCCGCGGGTCGTAGCCGAGCACGGTGGGCAGCACCGGCAGCTTGAAGTAGGAGGCGAGCGGCGTCTCGGCGGTCGGCCCGAGGATGTTGGCGAACCGCAGCACGCACACGGCGACGTCGGGCCGCCGCCGGGCGAACCCGCGCACATACCCCTCGACCTCGACGGTGTCCTTCGCGAACCCGCCGCTGGGCAGGGCCTTGGCCGGGTTGGTCTCGGTGAACACCGCGGGGTCGCGCGGCGCGGAACCGTAGACCATGGTGCTGGACTTCACCACCAGCCGCTTCACACTGGGCGACTTCTGGCACGCGCCGAGCAGCTGCATCGTCCCGATGACGTTGGTCTCCTTGACCACCGTCCGGCTCCCGCTGCCCAGCGCGGTCGCCGTCACGTCCAGGTGGACGACGGTGTCGGCGCCGGTCTCGGCGAGCACCCGCGCGATGGTGGGCTGGCGGATGTCGGCCTGGATGAAGTCGGCCCCGCCGAGATGGTGCTCGGGCCGCACGGCGTCCACGGCGATCACCCGCTCGACCCCGGGGTCACGCAGGATCCGGCGTACGAACCGGCCCCCCAGCTGTCGGGCCACTCCGGTCACGAGCACGACCTTGCCCAAGATCAGCGCCTTCCTTCCGTTTCGGTCCGGCCTGAACTGCTGCACTGCTCGTACCCTGCCGCGTTCCCCGTCCGCGGGCCAACCTATCGGGTCGATGTCGCGCCGTGACGACCGCCCGACGCGTGAGGTGGCCTGACCAGCCAGCCCCTAAACGTGTGGCCCCCCACCGGCAAAGGATGGGGGGCCACACACGCTTTCGCGGTTCGCGTCGCGAACTTACTTCTTGTTACGACGCTGAACGCGCGTGCGCTTGAGCAGCTTGCGGTGCTTCTTCTTGGCCATCCGCTTGCGCCGCTTCTTGATTACAGAGCCCACGACTACCCTCGCTCACTTCTCATCACTCGGTGCTGGGCGACATGGGCCCATACGACCTACGAGGGGCTAGCCTACCCGCCCGAGCGCTGAGCTCGTAATCGAGGGCGTGGGGGGCCGGCGAAGCGCCCTGGGCCGGCTCCCCCACCGCGTCGGTCAGACGGTTTCCACCCCCACGTAGCTCTCGCGGAGGTACTCGTGAACCGCGTTCTCCGGGACACGGAACGACCGGCCCACCCGGATCGCGGGCAGATGACCGCTGTGCACCAGCCGGTACACGGTCATCTTCGACACTCGCATCACCGAGGCGACTTCCGCCACGGTAAGGAACTGAACCTCGCTCAGAGGCCTCTGGTCAGCAGCCATGACACACCTGAACCTTCCGCACTCGACTCGACGGCCACCGGCTTCCCCTTCCGGTGACTCTTCGTCGCTGCGTGCTCACTCCCCAATGTAGGGGCGGGTGATGCGAGTGGGGAAGAGGTGCACCCGTCGCCGGACTACTGTGACAGAGACGCCCGATCGAGTACGTAGCGGATCAGCGGCAGGTAGTGACCAGACCGCACGGCATCATCAAGTGGAACGGCCACGGACACCGATCCCTCGGCCTCCCCGACGAACAGCGCGGGATCGTCCGTGTCCGCCGGCCCCATCGCCTCGAACCCCAGCTGACCTGCCCCGCAGACCCATCCATGGTCGCCGATCACCAACTCCGGCAGCGGCCCGCCGCCCTCCGCCACCGCCGCCAGCGCCAGTCGAACCGGGAGGGGGGAATGGGTGTGCGCGCCGGTCGCACCACCGGGGCGCTCGCTCTCCGGTTCCCGCACCAACCCGACACCGCGTACGTAGTCGAGGTTGTACGTGCGTAGACCGAACCGGGTCGTTATGTCGACACAGCGACCCTGCGCCGGGGTGAGGACAGCACATCCCGCCGCCGACAAAGCGTCCGCGAGCCCGGCGTAGAAACCGAGCAGCCGGTGCGGGTGGCCGGTGCCCAGCAGCACCGGAGCGCCACGCTGGGCGACCGAGGCGAGCCGCTCCGCGAAGACGTCCAGGGCGGCGATCGTCCGCCCCGGGTCGATCACATCATGCCCCGACGTCAGTCCAGGATCGGCCGAAACCCCACACTTGGCCGCCATCAACTCGATCACATCCCGCTGACTCCATGTCCGTTCGGGATCGAGTCCGATCAATACCCGGGGATCGCGCGCCGCGAACAACCGATAGCTCCGCAGACTCTCCTCCCGGGAGGTGGCCACCACCCCCGCCAACCGAGCAGACAGCAGATGCGCCAGAAGACCCCCGGAACTCAACACTCCAGCGATGCTGACGGACCCGACCGCACCGAGCGCGCGAAACGGGACAAGTGGACACGGTCGGCCTAAGGGATCCCCCGAGTCCCGGGCCGCCGGGCGCGGCTACGCCAGCAAGCCCCGCAGCGGGAAGGCGGCCCGCCGGGTGGCCAGAACCGCCTGGTCCAGCCGGTCCGCCGGGTCGTACCCCGCCTCCCAGTCCGCCCACTCCACCGGCCACCGCCCGTCGGTCATCCGCATCGGCCCCAACTGCCGGGTCCGTGCGAAGACCTCCTGCCGCCACCCCTCCGGGATCATCGTCTCCGGCGGCACCGGCGCCCCCGCCGCCACGCCCACCAGATGCGCCCAGGACCGCGGCACCACGTCCACCACCGCGTAACCGCCCCCGCCCAGCGCGACCCACTTCCCCCCGGCATGCTCATGGGCCAGGTCGTGGCACGCGACCTGCACCGCCCGCTGCGCGTCCAACGACACCGCCAGATGCGCCAGCGGATCCTCGAAGTGCGTGTCCGCCCCGTGCTGGGTCACCAGCACGTCCGGCCGGAAGTCGGCGATCAGCTCCGGCACCACCGCGTGGAACGCCCGCAGCCACCCCGCGTCCCCCGTCCCGGCCGGCAGCGCCACGTTCACCGCCGACCCCCGCGCACAGTCCGCGCCCGTCTCCTCGGGCCACCCGGTCTGCGGGAACAACGTCCGCGGATGCTCGTGCAACGAGATCGTCAGCACCCGCGGGTCCTCCCAGAACGCCGCCTGCACACCGTCCCCGTGATGCACGTCCACGTCCACGTACGCGACCCGCTCCGCGCCCAGCTCCAGCAGCCGCGCCACGGCCAGCGACGCGTCGTTGTAGACGCAGAACCCCGAAGCGCCGCCCGGCATCGCGTGGTGCAGCCCGCCCGCGAAGTTCACCGCGTGCAGCGCCTCCCCCCGCCACACCGCCTCCGCCGCCCCCACCGACAGCCCCGCGATCAGCGAGGACACCTCGTGCATCCCCGCGAAGGCCGGATCGTCCACCGTCCCCAGCCCGTACGACATGTCCGCGGCCCCCGGATCCAGCGAGGCCGCCTTCACCGCCGCGATGTAGTCCTCCCGGTGGACGAGCCGCAGCGTCGAATCCCCCGCCGGCCTGGCCGACACGATCCGCACCTCACGGTCGAGACCGAGGGCGTCGACCAGTCGACGCGTCAGAGACAGCCGGACCGGATCCATCGGATGGTCCGGACCGAAGTCATAGCCCGTTACTGCCTCGTCCCACATCAGCTGTGCACGGCCGCTCATGCCCGCCACCGTATCGGTCCGGCGAAGGCGCGAACGATCTGGCGTACACCGACGTCACCAGCACCAACACCATCGGCACCGCCATCGCCCCGCGATAGCTCCACGCGTCCCCCAACGCCCCCACCAACGGCGAGCCGACCAGGAAACCCACATAGTTGAAGACGTTGAGCCGCGCGACCGCCGCGTCCGACGCCCCCGGGAACAGCCGCCCCGCCGCGGCGAACGTCTGCGGCACCAGCACGCACAGCCCGAGGCCCACCAGCGTGAACCCGCCCATCCCCGCCCACGCCCCCGGCGCGACCGCCACCACGCCGAACCCCAGCGCCGCCACCGTCGCCCCCAGCCGCACCACCACCACGGCCCCGAACCGCCGCACCCCGAAGTCCCCGATGGCCCGCCCCAGCAGCGTGGTCACCATGTAGACGTTGTACGGGACGGTCGCGAGCTGCTCCGAACTCCCCAACACGTCCTGGAGGTACTTGGCACTCCAGTTGGAGACGGTCGAGTCCCCGATGTAGGCGAAGGTCATCACCAGACACAGCGGCAGCAGCATCCGGAAGACGAGGCCCTCCTCGCCGCCCCGCCCTGCGTCCACCGGCGCGGCCCCGGAGCCGGCGTGGGCGTCTCCGTCGACGTACCACCGGCTCCCCGCCAGCACCACCGGCAACAGCACCGCCACCACCGGCAGATACGACACCCACAGCGTGAGATGCCAGTGCGCCCCCGCCCACGCCAGCGAGGCCCCGACGATCCCGCCCAGGCTGTACGCGGCATGGAAACTCAGCATGATGCTCCGCCGGTACGCCCGCTGGAGGCTGACCCCGAGCATGTTCATCGAGGCGTCCAGGGCGCCCACCGCGAGACCGAACAAGGCGAGCGAGATCCCCAGCTCTGCCATCCGCTCGCCGAGGCCGACCCCGAGCAGCGCCAGCAGCACGACCGGTTGGGACCAGCGCAGCACCCGGCTGGGCGGTATCCGCCGCACCAGCCGCTCCGTGGTCACGCTGCCGACGCCGGCCAGGACGGGCACCGCGGCGAGGAAGGCGGGCAGCAGGGCGTCGGAGACGCCGTACCGGTCCTGGACGGCCGGAATCCGCGTCACGAGGAGAGCGAAGGCCACTCCCTGTGCGAAGAAGCTGAACGCCAACGAGGCCCTGCCCCGCCGCAGTACGTCTGTCATGGCGGCGAGCGTAGGGCCCCGGGGTGATCGTGGATAGATTCCGCCAAAGGTGAGTTTCCCTCAGCTCTACCGGGTGGCCTGGAGGGCGAGCCCGGGCTCGCGGATCCGGGCCGTGTTCTCCTGCGGGTTCGCCGCTTGCGGAGCCTGCGGCTCGGCGTCGGCAGGGGCGGCGTCGGTCGGGACTTCTTTCAGCTCGGCTGCGAGGATCGCCGCCATCGGTCCGGCGCCGAGAGCGCCGCTGACCAGGAACCCGCCCACCATCGAGACGGCCATGACGACCCCGCCGAGCCACACCATGGTGTCCACGGGGACGGTGTAGGCCCCGACCACCCGCGCCACGCACTCGGCGAGCAGGACCACACCCCAGACCACGGAGAACACCCGCTCCCGGCGCAGGAAGTCGGCCGAGCGGACCGAGCCGCCCGAGGCCAGCCGCTGCCAGGCGGCCTCCCTGGCCGCGTCCCCCTTCACCAGGAAGGGCTTCATCCCCGCGGTCATCATCGGCTTCCCGAGCACCACGGAGAGGAGGATCCCGACCGCGACGGTGCTGCTGACCGCGCTGTCCTTGGCCAGCATCAGCCGCGGGTCGCCGGAGACGAAACTCAGCAGCAGCGACACCATGTTCACGACGAGGATCAGCCCCGCCAGCGCGTTGGCCCTGCGCTCCTTGACCACGCTCCACACGGTCCGCAGAGCCGGCCCGACGCTGCTCCAGGCGAGCGCCGCGAAGGTGCTCATCCCGAAGCCGTCCTTGAACAGGTAGTACGAGCCGAGCGGCACCGCCACGTCCACGATCAGCGGAGCGAAGTTCTTCCTCGTGTTCTGCTTCGTGTTGCGGCCCTGGGGAACCGGGTTCGTCGTCATGCCCTCAGCTTCGCGGCCGGTGGGGGCCGGTCACCAGAGACGATCGTCCGGAGCTCGGTATGACAGATGTCAGTCGAGCAGCGCCGTCAACTCGCTCATGTCGGAGAAGAGTTGGGTGGCCTCCGCCAGGTCGGCTGCGGGCGTCATGCGGGTGAACCCGTACACGTCCATCCCGGCCGCGACGGCCGCCCGCACGCCCAGCCGTGAGTCCTCGACGACCACGCAGCGGGCGGGCGCGACGCCCAACCGCTCGGCGGCGTGCAGGAACAGATCGGGCGCCGGCTTCCCCTTGCCCACGTCCTGGGCGCTGAATATCCGCGACTCCTCGAACCACCGGTCGAGCCCCGTCGTCCGATGGCCCACCCGGATCCGCTCATGACTCCCCGAGGACGCCACGCAGTAGGGCACCTCGCCGGCGGTCAGCTTCTCGAGCACGCCCACGACGCCGTCCACCGGCCGCAGTTCGCGCGCGAAGGCCTCGAACACCCGCCGGTGGAACTCGTCGTCGAACTCCGCCGGCAGTCGCTGCCCGGTGCGCTCCAGGACCAGGTCGTGGATCCGGTGCATCGCGGAGCCCATGTAGTCGCGAACGGAGTCCTCGTACGAGGTGGGATGCCCGAGCTCCGTGAGATACGCGGCCAGCAGCCGGTTGGAGATCGGCTCACTGTCCACCAGGACACCGTCATTGTCGAAGATCATCAAGTCGTAGGGCATATACAGACCCTAAACGCAGAAAACCCCCGCACCGTGAGGTGCGGGGGTTTTCCCAATGATTGTTCGGCGGCGTCCTACTCTCCCACAGGGTCCCCCCTGCAGTACCATCGGCGC
>NZ_JBIURQ010000011.1:0-431529 GCF_044740925.1 Streptomyces sp. NPDC088254
TGATCGAGATCCGCAAACAGAACCCCGCCTTCGGACTCGGCTCCTACACCGAGCTGCCCTCCTCCAACCCGGCCGTCCTCGCCTTCCTCCGGGAGGCCTCCTCGGAGGACGGGGGGGACGACCTGGTGCTCTGCGTCCACAACTTCTCGCGCTTCGCCCAGCCCACCGAGCTGGACCTGCGCCGCTTCAAGGGCCGCCACCCCGTCGAGCTGTTCGGCGGCGTCCGCTTCCCCGCCGTCGGCGAGCTGCCCTACCTGCTCACCCTCGCCGGCCACGGCTTCTACTGGTTCCGGCTCGCCCGAGCCGCCTCCCGCGTCGGCCGGCGTCGGTGAGCGTGCGTCGAGGAAAGGACGCGTCACCATGCAGAAGACCGCATCTCTGAGCCCGGGCAGTGCCACCGGCGTCCGCTCCACGGGGACGCTCAGCGCTCTGCTGCGCGAGTGGCTGCCGCGGCAGCGCTGGTTCGCGGGCAAGGACCGGCCGCTCCACGACCTGCGTCTGCTGTCCATGACGGAGCTGTATCCGGGATGTCTGCATCTGCTGGTGCAGACCGGCCAGTCGGGTGTGCCCTCGCCCGGCGGCACTCCCCCGCCCGGGGACTGCTACCAACTGCTCCTCGGCATCCAGCGGCACCAGTCCCCGCGGCTGGGGCGGGCCCTGATCGGCAGGGTGGAGGAGGGGGCGCTGGCGGGCCTCACGGTGCACGACGCGTTGCAGGACCCCCGGTCGGCGCAGCTGCTGCTGGAGCGTATGCGGCACCCCGGATCCCTCGGGCCGCTGTGCTTCGAGTCCGACCCGTCGAAGCCGGTGCCGGCGGGGCTCGCGCCGCGGCTGATGGAGGCGGAGCAGTCGAACACGTCCGTGGTGTACGGCGACGCCTTCATCCTGAAGGTGTTCCGGCGCGTCCAGCCCGGGGTGAACCCCGACCTGGAGGTGCCGGTCGCGCTGACCGGGCAGGGGTGCGGCCGGGTCCCGGCGCCGGTGGCGTGGTTCCGGACGACGCATCCTCTGGAGGCGACGCTCGGCGTGCTCCAGCCGTTCCTGCCCGACGCGTCGGACGGCTGGACGCTGGCGCTGGACGCCCTCGCCCACGGCGACGACTTCACCGCCGCGGCGGAGGCGCTGGGCCGCGCCACGGCGGAGGTGCACACCTCCCTCGCGGCGGCGTTCCCGGGCGGTCCGCACGCCGACAACGCGCGGACGGCGGCGGGGATGACCGAGCGCCTGGAGGCCGCGGCGCACCATGTGGCGGCGCTGCGCCCGTACGTCCCCGGTCTGACCACCGCGTTCGAGGCGCTCGCCGTGTGCGATCCGGGCCCGCCCGCCCAGCGCATCCACGGCGACCTGCACCTCGGGCAGGTGCTG
Source organism: Streptomyces sp. NPDC088254 (assembly GCF_044740925.1). Lineage (NCBI taxonomy): Bacteria > Bacillati > Actinomycetota > Actinomycetes > Kitasatosporales > Streptomycetaceae > Streptomyces > Streptomyces sp. NPDC088254. Next base: position 1,366 of record NZ_JBIURQ010000011.1, read on the forward strand.
CGCGCCGGACGGGACTGGTTCGTCATCGACTTCGAGGGCGAGCCGTCCCGTCCGCTGGCCGAGCGGTGCAGCCCGCACTCCCCGGTGCGGGACATCGCCGGCATGCTGCGGTCCTTCGACTACGCCGCCCGGCAGCGCCGGCCCTGGCGGCCGGAGTGGGCGCGCGGCTGCCGGGAGGCGTTCTGCGCCGGTTACGCGGCGCGGGCCGGCTGGGACCCCCGCAAGAAGCACGCGCTGCTGCGTGCCTACGAGACCGACCGGGCCGTGTACGAGGTGCTGTACGAGGCGCGGCACCGTCCGGACTGGCTACCCGTACCCATGGCGGCGATCGAACGACTCGCCGTCCGAGGAGGCTGACCCATGGCTCTGCGCGACACTTCTCTGCCCGAGTCGGCCGGCCCCCGCCCGGGTGCGGCCCCCGCGCTGGACGCGGCCGACCGCGGCCGTCTGCTGGCGGGGGCGCACCACGACCCGCACTCCCTGCTCGGCGCGCATCCGGTGCCGGGCGGGATCGCCTTCCGGGCGCTGAGGCCGTACGCCCGGTCGGTGGCCGTGGTGGTGGACGGCGTGCGCACGCCGCTGGTGTCGGAGGGGGACGGTCTCTTCTCGGCGCTGCTGCCGCTCGACGCGATCCCCGCGTACACGCTGGCGGTGTCGTACGAGCAGGACGGGGCGGACGAGGCCGAGGTGCACGATCCGTACCGTTTCCTGCCCGCGCTGGGCGAACTCGATCTGCATCTCGTCCGGGAGGGCCGTCACGAGCAGTTGTGGAAGGCGCTGGGCGCGGAGCCGATGGTCCATGAGGGGGTGGCGGGGACCCGGTTCACGGTGTGGGCGCCGAACGCCCAGGGCGTGCGCCTGGCCGCCGACTTCACGTTCTGGGACGGGACGGCGTTCCCGATGCGCTCGCTCGGCGCGTCCGGGGTGTGGGAGCTGTTCCTGCCCGGGGTGGGCGAGGGCGTGAAGTACAAGTTCGAGATCACCTCCCGCCACGGTCACCGTTTCCTGAAGGCCGACCCGATGGCGCGGTGCGCGGAGGTCCCGCCGGACACGGCGTCGATCGTGCACGCCTCGCACTACGAGTGGGGCGACGAGGAGTGGATGGCGCACCGGGGCGACGTCCCCGTGCACGAGGCGCCGTTCTCGGTGTACGAGGTGCACCTGCCTTCATGGCGGCCGGGCTCGGACTACCGCAAGCTGGCCGAGGAGCTCCCGGCGTATGTGAACGAACTCGGCTTCACACATGTGGAGTTCATGCCGGTCGCGCAGCACCCGTTCTCGGGTTCCTGGGGCTACCAGGTCACCGGGTTCTACGCGCCGGCCGCCCGGCTCGGTTCGCCGGACGATCTCAAATACCTGGTGGACAGTCTGCACCGGGCGGGCATCGGCGTGATCATGGACTGGGTGCCGGCCCATTTCCCCAAGGACGACTGGGCGCTGGCGCGCTTCGACGGGGATCCGCTGTACGAGCCCGGGGACTCGCGGCGGGCCGAGCACCCCGACTGGGGCACGTTCGAGTTCGACTTCGGGCGTACCGAGGTGCGCAACTTCCTGGTGGCCAACGCCACTTACTGGTGCGAGGAGTTCCATATCGACGGGCTGCGGGTGGACGCCGTCGCCTCGATGCTGTACCTCGACTACTCGCGGGACTCCGGGCAGTGGACGCCGAACGTGTACGGCGGGCGGGAGGACCTGGACGCGATGGCGTTCCTGCAGGAGATGAACGCCACGGTGTACCGGCGCAACCCGGGGGTGGTGACGATCGCCGAGGAGTCGACGGCCTGGGGCGGGGTGACCCGGCCGACGGACAGCGGCGGTCTGGGCTTCGGGCTGAAGTGGAACATGGGGTGGATGCACGACTCGCTGGAGTACATCGCCAAGGAGCCGGTGCACCGCAAGTACCACCACCACGAGATGACGTTCTCGATGATCTACGCCTACAGCGAGAACTACGTCCTGCCCATCTCGCACGACGAGGTGGTCCACGGCAAGCAGGCGCTGGTGTCGAAGATGCCGGGCGACTGGTGGCAGCGGCGGGCGAACCACCGCGCCTACCTGGGCTTCATGTGGGCCCATCCGGGGAAGCAACTGCTGTTCATGGGACAGGAGTTCGCGCAGGGCGCGGAGTGGTCCGAGGAGCACGGGCCGGAGTGGTGGCTGTTGGACCCCGGGTACGCCTCCGCGGGTGACCACCGGGGCGTGCAGCACCTCGTGCGCGATCTGAACACGCTCTACCGCGCGACGCCGGCCCTGTGGCAGCGCGACACCGAACCGGCGGGCTTCCGCTGGGTGTTGTGCGACGCCGCCGACGACAACGTCTTCGCCTTCCTGCGCCACGCCGCTGACGGCACGCCGCTGCTGTCGGTGAGCAACTTCTCGCCGGTGGTCCGCGACGACTACCGGCTCGGCGTGCCCGACGGGGTGTGGCGGGAGGTGCTCAACACCGACGCGGCGTGCTACGGAGGCGGTGACGTCCGTGTCGCCGGCCCGAAGGGGGACGTGCGGGCGCGGAACGGGGAGATCCGGCTGACGCTGCCGCCGCTCGCCACCGTGTGGCTGGCGCCGACGGGCGTGTGAAGGAGGCCCTGCGGGGCATTCGGGTGCGTACCCCCTGCAGAGAGGCTGTGAAGACGTGCGCACCGTCGGAGTGGAGGAGGAACTCCTCCTGGTCGACCCGGAGACCGGTGAACCGCGAGCCATGTCGGCCGCGGTTCTCGCCCGCGCCGAGCGGGACGAAGCCGAGGAAGGCGTCTTCGAGAAGGAACTGCACGATCAGATGCTGGAGTTCGCCACCCACCCGCAGTCGGGCATGGCGGAACTCAGCGAGGAGATCGTGCGCATCCGTGCGGAGGCGGCCCGGCACGCCGGGGAGATCGGCTGCGCCGTGGCGGCACTGGCGAGCTCGCCGCTGCCGGTGCTGCCCTCGGTCGGCATGAACCGCCGCTACCAGTGGATGACGGAGCACTACGGCATCGCCACGCGTGAGCAACTGGTGTGCGGATGCCACGTCCATGTGTCGGTGGACTCCGACGACGAGGGCGTCGCCGTCGTCGACCGCATCCGGCCGTGGCTGTCGGTGCTGCTGGCGCTGAGCGCCAACTCGCCCTTCTGGCAGGGGAACGAGTCGGGGTACAGCAGTTACCGCAGCCGGGTGTGGGAGCGCTGGCCCTCGGCCGGGCCGACGGAGCTGTTCGGTTCGGCGGAGCGCTACCACCGGCGGGTGGCGGACATGGTCGCCACGGGCACGATCCTCGACGACGGGATGATCTACTTCGACGCCCGGCTGTCGGCGCGCTATCCGACGGTGGAGATCCGGGTGGCGGATGTGTGTCTGCACGCTGGGACCGCGGTTCTGCTCGCCACCCTCGCCCGGGGTCTCGTGGAGACGGCGGCCCGTTCCTGGAAGGCCGGGGAGGAGCCCGTCGACCACAGTGTGAGCCTGCTGCGGCTGGCCGGCTGGCAGGCTTCGCGTTCCGGGCTCACCGGTGAGCTGCTGCATCCGGCGACCATGCGGCGGGCGCCCGCCGAGACGGTGGTGAACGCCCTGCTGGACCACGTCTCGGACGCGTTGGCCGACAGCGGGGACCTGGAGCGGGCCCGCGAGGGCTGTGCGGCGCTGCTGCGCGACGGCAACGGCGCTCGGGTCCAGCGCGAGGTGTGGGAGCGCACGGGTAGCCTGCGCGAGGTCGTCACGGCCTGCGTCCGCCACACCCAGGTCGGCGGGGCACGCTAGGACGTGTTTCGAAAGTCCCTCCCCCACTGCCTTGAGCGGGAGGTACTCCCAGGCTCGCGGCGTCTGGCGCGGCGCCTCGCCGCGTTGCCGGGAGCGGCGTTCAGAGGATCAGGGCCAGGGCGTAGGCCAGGAAGAAGGCCGCGACCAGTACGGTCAGGACGATGATCAGGGTGAGCGGGGCCTTGGCCCAGCCCTTGGTCGGGTTGTGCGTCTCGCGTGGGCCGGCCTCGGGCAGGCTGCTCTCCGCGGGCGGCGTCTCGCCGGGCGGAACGCCGCCTCCCGGTTCGAGACCGGTGCTGCGTTCGGGTTCGGGGTCGGGACTGATGTGGGTCATGTCCCCCGAGTCCCCCGACCTTCGAGATCATCAACGCGGATTACTAATCCGTTCGCGGCCACAAACGGTCCCGCCTGGGCTACATTCGACCACCGTCGATGACTGTCCTCATCGGCTGAGTCACACCCCGTACATGTCAGGAGCAGCGCATGCGCAACGTGGCCCTCGCTCCCCCAGCCGCCCCGCCCCTGACCGGAGGGCTCGCCGACAGCGTCTTCGAGACGGCGGCCCGCACCCCCGCGCTTCCCGTGCTCGCCCGTCGCTCCGCCTCCATGGGAGAAGGGGGGTGGGTGGAGGTGACGGCCCTCGAGCTGCGGGACCAGGTGGTCGACCTCGCCAAGGGGCTGGTCGCCTCCGGGATCTCGCCGGGCCACCGCGTGGCGATCATGGCGCGCACCCGTTACGAGTGGTCGGTGCTGTGCCACGCCCTGTGGGCGCTGGGCGCCGAGGTGGTCCCCATCTATCCGACGTCCTCCCGCGACCAGGTGGAGTACATCCTGCGGGACGCGGGCTGCGTCGGTGTGGTCGTCGAGGACGAGCAGAGCGTGATGACGGTGGGCTCGGTGTGCGCGAGCCTGCCCGCCCTGCGCCATGTCTGGCAGTTGGACACCGGGGCCATGGACGAACTCGCGCACCTGGGCCGGACGGTGTCGATCACCTCGGTGGACTCGCTGCGCCGGATCGTGCTGCCGGACTCCACCGCGGTGGTCGCCTACACCTCCGGCACCTCGGGCCGCCCGCTGGGCTGCGCCCTGAGCCACCGCAGTCTGGCCGCGCCCTGCGACACACTGCTGGCCGGCTGGGGGCGGACGGCGGCGCCGGCCGGGAAGCAGGCTTCCGTGCTCGCCTTCCTTCCCTTCTCCCATGTGTACGGGTTGATGATCCAGGGGCTGTGTCTGCGCGGCGGCATCCTCATGGGTCACGAGCCCGACCTGAGCGCCACCGCGCTCGCCGAGGCGCTGCGCACCTTCCGGCCGACGTATCTGTACGCCGTCCCCTCCGTGTTCGAGAAGATCTACAAGAACTTCCTGCGCACCGCCCAGCAGGCGGGCCGGGGCGCGGTGTTCGAGCGGGCCGCGGAGACGGCCCGGGACTTCGCGGCCGCCGTCGAACGGCAGCGGCTCGGCCGGGGTTCGGGGCCGGGCTTCGACCTGCGGCTCCAGCACGCCGTGTTCGAGCGCACGGTGTACCGCAGACTGCGTGCCGCCCTCGGCGGGCGCGTGCACCGCGCCACGTCGGGCGGCTCGCCGCTCCACCGCGACCTGTCCCTGTTCTACGAGGGCATCGGCATCTACGTGCACGACGGGTACGGGCTGACCGAGACCGCCGGCGGGATCACCATGCAGCCGCTCGGCCGGGAGAAGACGGGCACCGTGGGACAGGCCCTGCCGGGCACCGAGATCCGCGTCGCGGACGACGGGGAGATCCTGGTGCACGGCCCGTCCGTGTTCCAGGGCTACATCAACGACGAGGGCGCGACCCGGGCCGCGCTGCGGGACGGCTGGCTGGCCACCGGCGACCTCGGAACGCTGGACGACGAGGGGTACCTCAGCATCACCGGCCGCAAGAAGGACGTCATCATCACCAGCAGCGGCAAGAGCGTGGCGCCGGCCGCGCTGGAGCAGCGGCTGCGGATGCATCCCCTGGTGCACCAGGCGGTGGTCGTGGGCGACAACCGGCCCTGCGTGGGCGCGTTGATCACGCTGGACCCCGACTTCCTGGCGCACTGGCGCGGCGGGCTGGCGCTGCACAGCGACGCCTTCAGCCGGGAGGACCGGGAGGAGAACGCCCTGCGGGACGAGATCGGCCGGGCGGTGGCCGCGGCCAACAGCGCGGTGTCCCGCTCCGAGTCCATCCGCTGCTTCCGGATCCTCCCCCAGCCGTTCGACCAGTCCAACGGTCTGCTCACCCCGTCGATGAAGCTGCGCCGGGACTCGATCGTGCGGCACTACGCGGCCGAGATCGAGGCGATGTACCAGGCGCGCGCCCGGCCGCCCCGGCAGAGCCCGGTGGAAGAGGTGCTCAGCTGGGACGACGCCGACGACGTGTTCCGCTGACGGACGCACCCGGCGTGGCTGCGCGGTGGCCCGGCGTAACTCACATGCCGCCGTGGGGAGCCGGACGCGTAGCCTGCGCCACCTCGGGAACCCTGTTGAGTGCGACGAGCAAGCTGCGGAAGAAAGGACGACGGCCCCGGCCACAGCGGGCCGCAACTACGACATGGCAACCGAGCCCCGTGGTAACGACTCCCTGACCTCCTGGGCGATCCCGGGCCGCACCGCCCGCTTCACGGGCGAACCGCACGACGTGACGGGCGCGCGACTGGCAGCCGAGGAGTTCCTCCGTGATCTGTCACGGGTGTCCCGACCCTCGGCACCCGAGTACTGGCACGACATCGTGCTGATCGTCACGGAGCTGTCCTCGAACGCGGTCCAGTACGCGCCGGGCCCCTTCGAGCTGCGTCTGCGTCCCACGTTCGACGGCGTGCATGTCACGCTGCACGACACGAACCCCACTCCGCCGGCGCCCCGGCCGTTCCACCCCGACAGCGGGGGCGGCGGCATCGGCTGGCACCTGATCCACACCCTGTGCAGCCAGGTCAGTGTGGTCGCGGACGACAGGGGCAAGGACGTGCACGTCTTCCTGCCGTGGTGATTCCCGCCGTGCCGAAGGACCCGGGTGAGGACTCGGCTGAGGATCGGGTGAGCGGCGCGCGGGCGGCTCCCTGACGACATGCCCGTGACGGCATGCGAGCATCCGGGGCCGCCCACGCGGCCGTTGGCGGTCAGCCCGTGGTCGTCCCGTGCGGGGCCAGCCGGTGGTAGTACTCGGCCACGGCCGCCAGATACGCGGGGTCCATGGTCTCGCTGTCCGTCGTGAACCGGGGGGCCTCCTTGACCTGGTCTCCGGTGCAGGACAGCACGATGGAGCGGGCCTGCGTGTCGACGGACTGCACGACCCCCACCGGGACCACGGCGCTGCGCCCGAAGAGCCAGACACCCGTGTCGACGACCAGGTGCCACATGCCGTGGTGGCCGTCCTCCCGTTCGACGTGGCCTATGGAGCGGTCGGCCGCCACCACGTCATACCCCGTCAGGTCCTCTCCCGCCGCATGCCCGCTGCCTGCCGGGTAGGACCAGATTCCGTCCATGGTCACGCTGCTCCCTTCTCGATTCCACACCCCGGATACCCGCGCCCCGCGCGGGCATTCGGCGGATTCGGCCGACGCCGGCGGCGGGTGCGTCCACAGCGGTGTGGGGTGGGGAAGGAAGGGCACACGGAGTGCGTCCTTGATCAAGTCCGACGGTCCACGGCGGGCATTCACGAACGGAGTGAGCGGCATGAATGCCGTGACGGCACAGGCGAGAGAGACCACGGCGGAGCCGGAGGCCGCGGACGGCCTCCCTGAGGGGGTCCCGGTCGTCGAATCGCCCACCCAGGTCAGCCCGAGAGACGCGCGACAGCTCTCGCGACGGTTCTTCGACCGGCTGGCCGTGCTGGAGGAGGGCACGCGCGAGCACCAGTACGTGCGCAACACGTTGATCGAGATGAACCTGTCGCTGGTGCGGTACGCGGCCTCCCGGTTCCGCGGCCGGGGCGACTCGATGGAGGACATCGTCCAGGTCGGGACGATCGGCCTGATCAAGGCGATCGACCGGTTCGAGCTGTCCCGCGAGGTCGAGTTCACCTCGTTCGCCGTGCCCTACATCGTCGGGGAGATCAAGCGCTTCTTCCGCGACACCAGCTGGGCGGTCCATGTGCCGCGCCGGCTCCAGGAGGCGCGGGTCGAACTGGCCCGGGCGACGGACGAGTTGCAGACCAGGCTGGGCCGGATGCCCACCACGCGCGAGCTGTCGCAGCTGATGTCGCTGTCCGAAGAGGAGGTCATCGAGGCCCGCAAGGCCGCCAACTGCTACACCTCCGCCTCGCTCGACGCCGCCCTCGTCGCCGACAGCGGCACGGACGGCGAGTCGGTGCTGGCCGACTTCATCGGCGTGGAGGAGCCGGCACTGGCGCTGGTGGAGGACTTCCACTCGCTGGCGCCCCTGATCGCCGAACTCGGCCCGCGGGAGCGGCAGATCCTGCATCTGCGCTTCGTCGAGGAGCGCACGCAGGCCGAGATCGGTCAGGAACTGGGCATCTCGCAGATGCACGTCTCACGGCTCATCAGCCGACTGGTGAGCCGGCTGCGCACGGGGCTGCTGGGCTCCGAACTCGCCTGACTCCCGCGACCTCTCCACCGGGACGGGGGCCGGTACGGGCCCGCGAACCGAACCCTTCCCGGTACCCCCTATCGGGCCGTGCATGCCTGATGGGCGCCCGGTGGAAATCCTGTGTGGGCAAATCACGCGACGCTTTGTTCCGCCCCCGGCTCGTGGGTTAGCCTTCGGCGTATTTCTCTCGTCAGCGCACATCCGTGAACTGCGGAAATACACGCACGACGTGCGGTGCCGTCCACCCGGGCGGCCCGCGTTCCGAGCCCCCGCCGGGGGCTCCTGGGGAGCGGAACGAGGGGACGCATGACCAGCAACGCGACCGAGGTCGTCGACACGGTCCCCGGCGAGGAGCTCAGGCGGCTCCTCGCCGGGCTCACCGCCGTACGCGACGGCGACTTCGGCACCCGGCTGCCCGCCGACGGCGACGGGCTGATGGGCGACATCGCCACCGTGTTCAACGGCATGGTCGACCAGCTGTCCGTGTTCACCTCCGAGGTCACCCGGGTGGCGCGGGAGGTCGGCACCGAGGGCACCCTCGGCGGTCAGGCCGAGGTGCCGGGGGTCTCCGGGACGTGGGCGGACCTGACGGACTCCGTCAACGCGATGGCGGGCAACCTGACCACGCAGGTCCGTGACATCGCCCAGGTGGCGACGGCGGTGGCCAAGGGCGACCTGTCGCAGAAGATCGACGTGCCGGCGCGCGGTGAGATCCTCCAGCTGAAGGAGACCGTCAACACGATGGTCGACCAGCTGTCCGCCTTCGCCGACGAGGTCACCCGCGTCGCCCGCGAGGTCGGCACCGAAGGACGCCTCGGCGGTCAGGCCCAGGTGCCGAGCGTCGCCGGCGTCTGGCGGGACCTCACGGATTCGGTCAACTTCATGGCCGGAAACCTCACCAACCAGGTCCGCAACATCGCCCAGGTGACGACGGCTGTCGCCCAGGGCGACCTCTCCCAGAAGATCACCGTCGACGCCCGCGGCGAGATCCTGGAGCTGAAGAACACCATCAACACGATGGTCGACCAGCTGTCCGCCTTCGCCGACGAGGTCACCCGCGTCGCCCGCGAGGTCGGCACCGAAGGACGCCTCGGCGGACAGGCCGACGTCAAGGGTGTCAAAGGCACCTGGCGGGACCTCACCGACTCGGTGAACTTCATGGCGGGCAACCTCACGTCACAGGTCCGCAAGATCGCCCAGGTGGCCACCGCGGTGGCTCAGGGCGATCTCTCCCAGAAGATCGACGTCGACGCCCGCGGCGAGATCCTGGAGCTGAAGAACACTCTCAACACGATGGTCGACCAGCTCTCCGCCTTCGCCGACGAGGTCACCCGCGTCGCCCGCGAGGTCGGCACCGCCGGAAACCTCGGCGGTCAGGCCCAGGTCCGGGGCGTCTCGGGCACCTGGAAGGACCTCACCGACAACGTCAACGTGATGGCGTCGAACCTGACGGGCCAGGTGCGCTCCATCGCCCAGGTGGCCACCGCCGTGGCCAGGGGCGACCTGTCGCAGAAGATCACCGTCGAGGCCAAGGGCGAGGTGGCCGCGCTCGCCGACGTCATCAACACCATGGTGGACACCCTGTCGGCGTTCGCCGACGAGGTCACCCGCGTGGCCCGCGAGGTCGGCACCGAGGGCCGCCTCGGCGGACAGGCGCACGTGCCGAACGTGGCCGGCACCTGGAAGGACCTCACCGACAACGTCAACTCCATGGCCAACAACCTCACCGGCCAGGTCCGCAACATCGCCCTGGTGACGACGGCGGTGGCCAAGGGCGACCTGTCGAAGAAGATCGACGTCGACGCCCGCGGCGAGATCCTGGAGCTGAAGACGACCATCAACACGATGGTCGACCAGCTGTCCGCGTTCGCCGACGAGGTCACCCGCGTCGCCCGCGAGGTCGGCACCGAGGGCCGCCTCGGCGGACAGGCCGAGGTGGAGGGTGTCTCGGGCACCTGGAAGCGGCTCACGGAGAACGTCAACGAGCTGGCCGGGAACCTGACCCGGCAGGTCCGCGCGATCGCCGAGGTGACGAGCGCGGTCGCAGAGGGCGACCTGACCCGCTCGATCACCGTGGAGGCCTCCGGCGAGGTCGCCGAGCTGAAGGACAACATCAACTCGATGGTGGGGTCCCTGCGCGAGACGACGCTCGCCAACCAGGAGCAGGACTGGCTCAAGACGAACCTGGCGCGGATCTCCGGCCTGATGCAGGGCCACCGGGACCTGCCCGTGGTCGCCGAGCTGATCATGGACGAGCTGGTGCCGCTGGTCGCCGCCCAGTACGGCGCGTTCTACCTCGCCGAGGAGGGCAGAAAGGGCCCGGAGCTGCGGCTCGTGGGCGCCTACGGCTACCCCGACGACGACTCCCGTCCGACCCGCATCCCGTTCGGCCGCTCCTTGGTCGGCCAGGCCGCCCGCAGCCGCCGTACGATCACGGTCGACGAGTTGCCCGCCGGGTACGTCGCCATCTCCTCCGGGCTCGGACAGGTCGAGCCCAGCGCGCTGGTGCTGCTTCCGATCCTGTTCGAGGGCCAGGTGCTCGGCGTGATCGAGCTGGCCTCGGTCACCGCGTTCAAGGAGATCCACCGGGACTTCCTGGAGCAGCTCAGGGAGACCATCGGCGTCAACGTCAACACCATCGTGGCGAACGCCCGCACCGACGAGCTGCTCGACGAGTCGCAGCGCCTGACGGCCGAACTCCAGGCCCGCTCGGCCGAGTTGCAGTCGCAGCAGGAGGAACTGCAGCGCTCCAACGCCGAACTGGAGGAGAAGGCCTCGCTGCTGGTGGCGCAGAACCGCGACATCGAGGCGAAGAACCTCCAGATCGAGCAGGCCCGGCAGGAACTGGAGGCGCGGGCGCAGCAGTTGTCGCTGGCGTCGAAGTACAAGTCGGAGTTCCTGGCGAACATGAGCCATGAGCTGCGCACCCCGCTCAACAGCCTGCTGATCCTCGCCCAGTTGCTGGCCCAGAACCCCTCGCGCAACCTCACCCCCAAGCAGGTGGAGTACGCGGGGATCATCCACTCGGCCGGCTCGGACCTGCTCCAGCTGATCAACGACATCCTGGACCTGTCCAAGGTCGAGGCCGGCAAGATGGACGTCTCGCCGGAGCGGGTGCCGCTGCGTCAGCTGCTGGAGTACGTCGAGGCGACGTTCCGTCCGATGACGACGCAGAAGAGCCTGGACTTCACCATCAGCACCGCGGCCGGCGCTCCGGCGGACCTGCTGACGGACGACTCGCGGCTGCGTCAGGTGCTGCGCAACCTGCTGTCCAACGCGGTGAAGTTCACCGAGCAGGGCAGTGTGGAGCTGCGCATCGAGCCGGTGGCGCCGGAGGAGGTGCCCCAGGGGGTGGTCCGGGGCGGCACGGTGGTCGCGTTCCGGGTCAAGGACACCGGCATCGGCATCCCGGAACAGCAGTTGGAGACCATCTTCGGGGCCTTCCAGCAGGCCGACGGCACCACCAGCCGCAAGTACGGCGGCACGGGTCTCGGGCTGTCCATCACCCGGGAGATCGCCCATCTGCTCGGTGGTGCGGTGACCGTGGACAGCACGCCCGGCAAGGGCAGCACGTTCACGCTGTACCTGCCGGTCGCCCGGGTCGACTTCGAGGAACTGCTCGCCGGCGGACGGCCGGTGGAGCGCGGTTCCGAGGAGCGGCCGGTGCCGCTGATGGCGTCCGCCCCGGGGCTGCCGCTGTCGCCGGGCGGGGCCGGCCGTCGTCCGCGCCGGCTGCTCGTGGTGGAGGAGCGGCCGCGAGGGCTGCTGACCCTCGTCGCGGAGAGCGTCGTGGCGGACATGGCGCGCAGCCGGGAGGACGGCACCCCGCCGCCGCCCGTGGACGTGGTGACCGCCGTGGGGGCGCAGGAGGCGGCGGGCGCGCTGGCCTCCGAGCCGTGCCACTGCGTGGTGCTGGAGCTGGGCATGCCGGACGCGGAGGCCTCCCGCTTCCTGGAGGCGCTCCAGGCCGACTCGGCGCTGACGGGCGTGCCGGTGCTCGTGCACAGCGGGCACCGGGCCGACCTGGCGCAGGAGGAGACGCTGCAGTCCCGTTCGGCGGGCCGGCCGCTGGAGTTCCTGTCCAGCCTGGACGAGCTGCGTGAGCGCATCACCCTGCACCTGTCGGCCGAGCAGCCCGGGGACGTGCTGGCGCTGGTCCGCTCGGACGAGCCGCAGCCGGTGGGTCCGCCGCCGGTCGACGACGCCGTCGTGGGCCGTACGGTCCTCGTCGTGGACGACGACGCGCGCAACCTGTTCGCGCTGAGCGGCATCCTGGAGCTGCACGGCATGCGGGTGCTGCACGCGGAGAACGGGCGCGAGGGCATCGAGACGCTGCGCAACAACCCGGACGTCGCGCTCGTGCTGATGGACGTGATGATGCCGGAGATGGACGGATACACCGCCACCGCGGAGATCCGCACCATGCCGCAGTACGCCGAGCTGCCCATCGTCGCGGTGACCGCGAAGGCGATGCCCGGGGACCGGGAGAAGAGCCTCGCCTCGGGCGCCAGCGACTACGTCACCAAGCCCGTCGACACCCATGATCTGATGTCCTGCGTACGCCGCTGGCTGACCGTCTGAGAGCGCCCGCCCGCATCCGCCCCCGGACGTTCCAGCCGAGGAGTCTTCGCACGTGAGCATTCCCGAACAACCGCACGAGAGGAACGACGCTCCGGCCGAGGCCGGCCGCGACGGCGCGGCCCGGCCGTCCGCGGACGGGAGGGCCGGGGTGTCGGCGTCCCCGGGGCGGGCCACCGCCGTCGCATCGCGCGCGGACCGCTCCCCCGAGGTCCGGTCCGGTGACGGCCGGGCCGGCGAGGACGGGGAGACGCCCACCCCGGTGGGCCGGCTCGCCGCTACCGTGGCACGGCTGCGGCGGGAGGTGCGGGCGGCGCAGGCCGAGGCCGAGGGCCGGGCCCTGGTCGAGCTCGCCAAGGGCATCCTGGTGGAGCGGCTCGGGTGCGGCCCGGCCGAGGCGGCCCGCCAGCTCACCGAGCTGGCCCGGCAGGCCGCGGTGACGCCGCTGGAGTTCGCGGTGGAGGTCATCAACCAGGCCGCCCGGGACCGCGTGTCGGAGGTGACCGACGCCTTCATGGCCACCGTCTCCGGTGTCGACGACGGTCTCGGCGAGGGCCTCGGGGAGGACTCCGCGGCCGTGCGGCTGCGGGCCGCCGAGAGCGGGGCGCTCGCCGCGCACGACACGCAGGCCGTCGCCGACTCGCTGCTCCAGCACGCCCTGGGCCCGCTCGGCGCGATGGCGGTGGCGATCTGGGCGGCCGGCCCGGACGGCTCGCTCACGCTGGCCGGCAGCGCCGGCTTCGCCCCCGCGGAGGCGGCGCGCTGGCGTTACGTCCCGCCGGACGTGGCCACGGTGGCCCGGCGGGGCCTGACCGAGCGTTCGGGGCTGTGGGTCCGGTCGCTGGCGCAGACGGGCCTGCCCACCATCGGCCGGCAGCTGCACGCCGACGGCGGCCGGGTCGCCCTGCCCGCGGGGACCGGCGGCCGGGTGCACGGCGTCCTGGAGATCGCCTGGCCCACCCCGCTGGAGCCGCAGTCGCCGCAGGTGGTGCGCCAGGTGGAGGCGCTGGCCGAGCTGTGTGCGCACACCCTGCAGACGTACACGCTCGCGGACGCCTCCGACCGGGAGCCGCGGGTGCTGCCCGACGCCGCGGAGCTGATGGACCTGGCGGACGGGCTGCACGATCCGGCGCTGGTCCTCGTGCCGCACATCGACGCGTCGGGGCAGCTGGTGGACTTCCGCATCCAGCACGTCAACGACCGCTTCCTGGACCCGGCGGGCCGGCCCCGGGCGGTGGTCAACGGCGCCCTGATGCTGGAGGCGTACCCGATGTCCGCCGGCGGGAGCGACCTGTTCCAGCGCATCGAGCGCGTCTACGCCACCGGTGAGCCGTTCCGGGCGCGGCGGATGAGTCTGACCGCGCTCGTGGACGAGGTGTCGCTGTCGGCGGTCGCGGACCTGAGCATCAGCCGCCACGGCACGTGCGTGCTGCTGATCTGGCGCATCGAGGACGAGACGGCGCGGCTGGCGAGCCTGTTGCAGCACGCGCAGCGCCTCGGCCGCATCGGCGGCTTCGAGGAGAACGTGCTGACGGGCGAGACCACCTGGAACGGACAGATGTTCGCCCTGTACGGGCGGGACCCCTCCGCTCCCCCGGTGCCGCTGGAGGAGCTGGGGGCGCACGCCCACCCCGACGACGCGGTGCCCGTCGGGCGGTTCCTGCGCACGCTGATGCACCACCGGCGGCCGTCCTCGGCAGCCTTCCGGCTCCAGCGGCCGGACGGGGTGACCCGGCACATGCGGATCGTGGCCGAGCCCGTCCTGGACACCGACGCACGGCTGGTCGCCGTACGCGGCGCCTACCAGGACATCTCGTCGCAGCACTGGACGGAGGTGGCGCTCGCCGCGACGCGTGACCAGCTGGCGCAGACCGAGCAGCAGGCGAGCGAGCGCAACCGGCTCACGCTTCAGCTCCAGCACGCGATCATGCCGCCGACGCACACCCCGCTGGAGGTTCCCGGGCTGCAGGTGGCGGTGCGCTACCGGCCGGCCGAGGAGGAGCAGCTGGTGGGCGGCGACTGGTACGACACGGTGGTGCTGCCGTCGGGGCTGGTGATGCTGTGCGTGGGCGACGTCGCCGGGCACGGCATCGAGGCGGCGACGTCCATGGTGGTGCTGCGCAACGCGCTGCGCGGACTGGCGGTGACCGGGGCGGGTCCGGGGCAGCTGCTGTCGTGGCTGAACATCGTGGCCCACCATCTGACGGGCGCCGTGACGGCGACGGCGGTGTGCGGGCTGTACGACCCGGCGCGGCGCACGCTGCGGTGGGCGAGGGCCGGCCATCTGCCGCCGGTGCTGGTGCGCGAGGCGAGCGCGGCCCCGCTGCCCCTGCTGAAGGGGATGCTGCTGGGCGCCGTGCCGGAGACGGCGTACGAGGAGGAGGAGGTCCAGCTCGCGGCCGACGACACGCTGCTGATGTACACGGACGGGCTGATCGAGCGGCGGGACCGGTCGGTGGAGGAGTCGCTGACGCATCTGCTGAGCGAGGCCCGCACGGCCGTGGCGACGCTGGACCAGCAGCTGGACCGGCTGCTCACGTACAGCAGGTCGGACACGGACGACGACACCTGCATCGTGGGCATCAGGCTGGGCTGACAAGGCCGCGCGCCGTCATGAGGGGTCCTCGCGCCGTGAGCGTCCGCATCAGGGCGCGGCGCGAGGACCCCTCAGCGGTTCCCGCGGGATCTTCGGTGCATGAGCGACGGGTTAGCGGGTATCCGCTCGTGCGCGGTGCGAGGCCGGGAGCGGAAGGCGAGGGGGGAGACGAGGCAGGGCCCGGTGTCGGCCGGAGGATCCGTCCCGACCGCGCTCGACCCGTACCGCAGTCACCCCCGGGCACGCGCCCGGACCGTCAGTTTTCGGAGGTACTCGTGTCCATCGCCCAGAACCCGTTGTCCGTCGAGGTCACCCTGCCCCGCGAGGACGTGGCCCTGGTCACGGTCGAGGGCCATCTCGACCTCGACACGGCGACCGAGTTCCAGGCCCATCTGGCGAACCAGCTCCATCACGGCAGGCGGCACTTCCTGCTGGATCTGTCCGCGGTGCCCTTCATGGACTCCTCCGGGATGAACATCATCCTGCGCGTGTACCAGGAGGCGCGGAACCTGCCGGGCAGCGTGCACGTGATCGATCCCACGCCGGCGGTGCGCCGGGTCCTGGACCTGACCGGGGTGAGCCTCACGGTGCCCGTGTCGGACAAGGTGGACGACGCGTTGGCGCTGATCGACGGCCCGCAGCCGGCCTGATCGAGGGGGAGGGTGATCGTTTGACAGCCGTGCGGGCAGGCCAAGAGAGTGGGCCGGTCGGGGACCTGGTTAGGGTTGTCGTCCGGCAAGGGTCACCCCGCGTGACCGTCGTCTGCGGCGGTGACGGGGCATTGGGACGCAGATGAGGAGTGAAGAGTGCCGGAGCGCGAAGCGGCCGCGGAACACCGTACGCCGACGGAGGAGGTAGGGGCCTTCCTGGGCCGCCGCCGGGAGCAGATCGCCCAGCGGTGGGCCGACGAGTCCTTCTTCCGCACCGTCTTCACGGTGTCCCGGGACGAGGCGGTGGACGCGGGCCGCTCCGTGGTGGACGCCCTCGCCGACGTCGTCCGCTCCGGCCGGGTGGAGAACTCCGACAGCGCCGGGTTCGCCGCGATCCGCGAGCAGCTGTCACGGATGACCGCCGCCCGCTCCCGGTTCGGCCTGAGCACGGCCCAGGTCTCCGGCGAGGTGGACGCGCTGCGGGCGCCCGTCGTGGACCTGCTGGTCGCCGACCTGGCCGACGCCTCCCCGGATCACGTGAGGGAGTGCAGCTCGACCCTGACCGTGCTGATGGGGACGATGCGGCTGGTGGTCATGGAGACCGCGCTGACCGAGATCCAGGCCCTCAGCGACCGGCAGCAGCTCCAGCTTCTGGAGGTCGCCACGCCCGTCATCCGGCTGTGGGACGGCATCGTCGCCGTGCCGCTGATCGGCACGCTGGACAGCGCCCGCAGCCAGGTCGTCATGGAGACTTTGCTGCAGGCGGTCGTCGACCAGCAGGCCAAGTACGCCATCCTGGACATCACCGGGGTGCCGACGGTGGACTCGCTCGTCGCGCAGCACCTGATGAAGACGGTGGCGGCGGTGCGGCTGATGGGCGCCGAGTGCGTCGTCTCCGGCATCCGGCCCGCGATCGCGCAGACCATGGTGCACCTCGGCCTGGATCTGGGCACCGTGGTGACGCGGGCCGGTCTGGCCGACGCCCTGTCGTACGCCCTGCACGGGCTGGGCGCGGGCATCGTGCACTCGGCGTCCGGCGGTGCGGGTCAGCGGTGAACGGACACTTCTCCCCCGCCGGCGGGGCAACCGTGCCGGTGCTCAGGCTGGGCGACGTCCTGCTGGTCACCCTCCAGGGCGATCTGCACGACAGCACGGCGGAACAGCTCCAGCACGACATCGTGGAGGCGATCGCCCGCAGCCGGGTCACCGGCGTGGTCATCGACATCTCCGGTGTGGAGATCGTCGACTCCTTCCTCGGCCGGGTGCTGGCCGAGATCGGCGCGAACGCCCGGCTGCTGGCCGCGCAGACCGTCGTGGCCGGTATGCGGCCCGCGGTCGCGATCACCCTGGTGGAACTGGGGCTGACGCTGCCGGGACTGCGTACGGCGCTGAGCACCGAGGCGGCGCTGGCGCTCCTCGGCTCGACGGGCTCCCCTGCTCCGCGCGGCCCGCGCGGGGAGCCGCGGTGAGCGGGACGGCCGCGGGCGTCGAGGCCCGCCTGCCGATCCGCTCCGACATGGATCTGGCGTGGGTACGGCAGCATGTGCGGCAGGCCGCCGCCGCGCTCGGCTTCAGTCTGGTCGAGCAGACCAAGCTGGTCACCGCGGCCAGCGAACTCGCCCGCAACACGCTCGTCTACGGCGGGGGCGGCGAGGTGGAGACCATGCGCGTCGCCGAGGGGCGGGTGCAGGGGCTGCGGCTGGTCTTCTCCGACCAGGGGCCCGGCATCGCCGACGTGGAGCGGGCGCTGAGCGACGGCTTCACCTCCGGCGGCGGCCTGGGCATGGGGCTGGGCGGGGCGAAGCGGCTGGTGCACGACTTCGCCATCGACAGCACGCCCGGCTCGGGCACGACGGTCACGGTGACCTCGTGGGCGGCCCGGCCGCCCCGCCAGCGCGAGGAGGTCTGATGCCCCGGGTGTGGGAGGTCCCCGTGCACGACTCGACGCGGGTGCGCGACGCCCGGGTGGCCGCCGAGGAGGCGACCGCCCTCGCGCGGCTCGACGAGTCGCGTGCGGCGGCCGCCGCGCTGGTGGCGACGGAGCTGGCCACCAACCTGCTCAAGCACGGCGGCGGCGGTCAGCTGCTCGTCGACGTGGTGGCGCCGCCCACCGGCCGCGCGGGCGGCGTCGTGCAGATCGCGGCCGTGGACCACGGGCCGGGCATCGCGGACGTCGGCGCCGCGTCCGGCGACGGCTTCTCCACGGCCGGCTCGCTGGGCGCGGGCCTGGGCACCTGCCGGCGGGTGGCCGACGACTTCGAGCTGCACAGCCTCCCGGGCCGCGGCACGGTCGCGCTGGCCCGGGTCGGCGCGAGCCGGCCGAATACGCACACGTGTGAGCCGGTGCCGGCCCGGGCCGGCGGGGTGAACGTCCCGTTCGCAGGGAACGACTTCTCGGGCGACGCCTGGACCTTCGTGCGCGCCGAGGACCGGCTGACGCTGATGCTGGCCGACGGCCTGGGCCACGGCCCGGGGGCCGCCCGCGCGTCGAGCGCGGCGGTCGAGGAGCTGCACCGTTCGGCCCGTCTGCGCCCGGCCGAGATGCTGGGCCGCCTGGACGCCGCGCTGCGCGGCACCCGCGGCGCGGCGGTCGCGCTGGCCCAGCTCGACCTGCGGGCCGGGCGGCTGTGGTTCGCCGGCATCGGCAACGTGGGGGCGCGGCTGCGGGAGGGCGACAACTGGCGGCATCTGCTGTCCCGGCCGGGCATAGCGGGCGTCCACCGCCCCACGTCGCTGCCCGAGACCGAGGCGGCCTGGGGGGCGGACCGGCTCCTCGTGCTGCACAGCGACGGTCTGCCCAGCCGCTGGACGCCGCCGTGCGACCCACGGCTGCCCGCCATGGACCCGGCGGTCGTCGCCGCGGTGATCGTGCGCGACGCCAGCAGCTCCGCCCGCCCGGTGCGTGACGACACCGCCGTGGCCGTCCTGTCCCCGACCCCGCCGGACCGCCCATGATGCGTACCTGGCAGATCACCACCGTCACCGACGCGGCCCGCGCGCGGATCGCCACCGCGCGCCTGGCCGCCGCGTTCGGCGTCGCCCCGCTGGAGCGCACCCGGCTGGCGAGCGAGCTCAGCGGGCGGCTGCGCCAGTGTCTGACGAAGGGCGGCGTGTGGCGGTTCACCCTGGAGACGTCGGCGGACGTGCTGCGCGCCGAGATCGACTCCTCCCCCGCCGCCGGGGAGCCGCCGTGGCACATCACCGTGCCCTGTCCCGAGCCGGCCGACGCCTCGGTCTTCCACGGGGTGGCCGCCGACCCGGCGGTCCTCGCCGAGGCCCTGCTCGGCGCGGACGAGGACACCGCCGTCGTGCTGGACAGACTCGCCGAGCAGGAGGAGCTGGTGCTCTTCCACCGGGAGGAGCTGCACCAGACCAACCAGGGCGTCCTGGCGCTGCACGCCGAGCTGGACGCGGCCGGGCGGGCGCAGCGGGAGGCCTTCGCGGCGGAGCGCGCGGCGCGCCAGGAGGCGGAGAGCGCCCGGCGCCGGCTGACCTTCCTCGCGGACGCCAGCGCGGCGCTGACGGCGTCCCTGAACCACGAGGAGATCGTGCGCCGGCTGCCCGAGCTGCTGGTCCCGGAGTACGCGCGCACGGTCGACGTGTGGCTCTTCGACGCCGAGGACGACCGGCATCCGCCGGCCCCGGGGACTTCGTCGTCCGCCGCGGCGGCGGTGATCGCGGGTCGCACCGGACGGCCCCAGTACGCGGCCGACCACCCCGGCGGGCTGCCCGGCGTGGACGATCTGCCGCCGTCGGCGACGGACCCCGGCACGCCCGTGCTGTGCATCCCGTTGCTCACCCGGCACACCCCGCTGGGCGTGCTGACGCTGACGCCGCCCGGCGAGCGCTGGGACCCGGACGACGCGGTGATGCTGATCGAGCTGACCCGGCGGGCCAGCACCGCGCTGGAGAACGCCCGGCGCTTCGAGCACAACCGGGACATCGCCGAGACCCTCCAGCACGCGCTGCTGACGCAGTTGCCGACCATCGAGGGCCTGAACCTGTCGGCGCACTACCTGCCGGCGACGTACGGGCTGAACATCGGCGGCGACTGGTACGACGCGTTCCGGCAGCCGGACGGCTCCCTGATCACCGTCATCGGCGACGTGACCGGGCACGGGCTGCACGCGGCGGTGATGATGAGCCAGCTGCGCACCGCGCTGCGCGCCTACGCCGTCGACGGCGGCAGCCCCGGCGTGCTGCTGACCCGGCTGCACACCTTCCTGCACCATCTCCAGCCCGACCTGTATGCGACGGCGGTGATCGCCCGTTTCACGCCCGGCGACCCGGTGCTGACCTGGGCAGCCGCCGGACATCCGCCGCCGGTGCTGCGGGAGCCGGACGGCCGGGTGCGCACGCTGGACGCCAAGCCGGGGGCGATGCTGGGCATCCCGCTGCGCCAGGAGATCGCCGACCACACCGAGCCCCTCGCGCCCGGCACGACGCTGGCGCTGTACACGGACGGTCTGGTCGAGCGGCGTGCGCAGGGCATAGACCCGGGCATCGAGCGGCTCGCGGCGGCGCTCGGGTCGTTCCGCACCGAGGAGCTGGACGCGGATCTGCGCGGTTCGGCGGAGCGCATCCTGCACCCGTTGCTGAGCGACTCCGAGCGCGACGACGACGTATGCCTGCTGCTGTCCCACATCGACAGCCGTACGGCGACGGCGACGGTGTCCACGGGGTCCTGACGGACGCGCCCGAGGGCCCGTGAAGGGCGCGGTCGGGATGCGGCGGTGGACCTCGGGAGGAGAATCGGCAAAACGTTCGTCTGCATGCCCCGCTCCACTGGCGCGAGCACTACGGTCGCGGTGGGATCGATCGGCGAGGTGCGAAGCGCCGTCCGGTGGGAACGCGCATGACGTCGAGGAAGACCGCCCGGAGCCGCAGAAAGGGATGGACATCGTGACACGACCCAGGATCCTGGTGGTGGGCGCGGGCTTCGCGGGAGTGGGGTGCGTTCGGCGTCTGGAACGCAAGCTCTCCCCCGGCGAGGCCGAGATCACTTTGGTGACGCCGTTCAGCTACCAGCTCTATCTGCCGCTGCTGCCGCAGGTCGCCTCCGGGGTGCTGACCCCCCAGTCGATCGCCGTGTCGCTGCGCCGCAGCAAGAAGTACCGCACCCGGATCATCCCGGGCGGCGCCATCGGCGTGGACCTGAAGTCGAAGGTCTGCGTCATCCGCACCATCACCGACGAGATCGTCGACGAGCCCTACGACTACATCGTGCTGGCTCCCGGCAGCGTCACCCGCACTTTCGACATCCCGGGGCTGACCGAGCACGCCTTCGGAATGAAGACGCTCGCGGAGGCCGCCTACATCCGCGACCACGTCATCTCCCAGCTGGACCTGGCCGACGCGAGCCACGACCCCGTCGAGCGGGCGTCGCGGCTGCAGTTCGTGGTCGTGGGCGGCGGTTACGCCGGCACCGAGACCGCGGCCTGCCTCCAGCTGCTCACCCACAACGCGGTCAAGCGCTACCCCAACCTCGACCCGAGCCTGATCAAGTGGCATCTGATCGACATCGCCCCGAAGCTGATGCCGGAGCTCGGCGACAAGCTCGGCCGCAGCGCGCAGGAGGTGCTGCGCAAGCGCGGGATCGAGGTCTCGCTCGGCGTGTCCATCGCCAAGGCGGGGCCGGAGGAGGTCACCTTCACCGACGGGCGGGTGGTGCCGACCCGCACGCTGATCTGGACGGCCGGCGTGGTGGCGAGCCCGCTCATCGCGACTCTGGGCGCGGAGACCGTTCGCGGCCGGCTCGCGGTCACCCCCGAGATGTGCCTGCCGGGTCACGACGGGGTGTTCGCGCTCGGCGACGCAGCCGCGGTGCCCGACGAGGCCAAGGGCGAGGAGGGGGCGGTGTGCCCGCCGACCGCGCAGCACGCGATGCGGCAGGGCACGGCCGTCGCCGACAACGTCATGGCGGCGCTGCGGGGCCGGGAGCTGAAGCCGTACGTGCACAAGGATCTCGGGCTGGTCGTGGACCTGGGCGGCACCGACGCCGTGTCCAAGCCGATGGGCGTGGAGCTGCGGGGGCTGCCGGCGCAGGTCGTCGCCCGCGGTTACCACTGGATGGCGCTGCGCACGGGTGTGGCCAAGGCGCGGGTGCTGACGAACTGGACGCTCAACGCGCTCGCGGGCGACGATTTCGTCCGCACGGGCTTCCAGGCCCGGCGCCCGGCCAGGCTGAAGGACTTCGAGTACACGGACAGCTACCTGACGCCGGAGCAGGTGCGGGCGCACGTGGAAGCGACGAGGTCCGAGGCCGGCTGAGGAGCGGCCTGAACGGCTGAACGGCGAGGCGGGACGAGCACGACGAGCGGGGACGGGAGAGAGTACGGCGGCGTGAGGGCAGCGGCGACGACAGCGGTGGCGGCGACGGGGCCCCGGTCCCTCGGGGTGAGATGGCGGGACCGGGTCGTGGCGTCCGACCCGGGACTGCTGCGGCTGGCCGCGGGGCTGCGGACGGTCGGCGCGATCGCCCTCACGCTGGTCGTGCTCTCCCTGTCCGGCGGGGACGTCTCGCATCTGGTCGCCGGGGCGATCTCGGCGATGGTCGCGACCTTCGCGATCCGTGAGAAGCAGCTCGGCCCTCAGGCGGTCACCCTGGCGCTGGGGCTGCCCGTCGCGCTGGCCTCCGTGACGCTGGCGGCGCTGCTGAGCTCCCGTACGGTCGTCGGCGACCTCTTCTTCGTCGCGCTGATCTTCTGCGCGGTCTACGGACGGCGGTTCGGGGACCGGGGCACGGCGCTCGGGCTGATCGGCTTCCAGGTCTACTTCATGTCGCTGTTCGTCGGCGTGACGCCGGACGCTCTGCCCGGGTTCTGGGCGACGATCGGCGTCGCCTTCGCGTGCAGCGCGACCGCCCGCTTCGCGCTGGTGCCGCAGACCCCGACGGGGATCCTCGGCCGGTTGCGCACGGCGTTCCGGGCCCGGCTCGCCCAGCTCATCGACGCCCAGGCCGAGCTGCTGGACGCCGGTCCCGGGGACGTGGAGAAGGCGCTGACGCAGGTGCGCGAGGGCACCGCCCGGCTGCACGAGACGGCCATGATGATCCAGGGCCGGCTGGAGGAGGGCACCCGCGACGAGGCGACGGCACGGCTGGTGCAGCGCCGGGTCGCCGACGCGGAGATCGCCGCCGAGCGGCTGGGGCTGCTGCTGCTGACGGCGCGCAGCGCCGAACGCGCGGACACCCTCACCCTGCACCTGCCGGGGGCGCCGGTCCCCGACAGCGGCCGTCTGCCGGTGCGGGAGGAGGCGACGGACGTGCTGCGCCGTGATCTGCGGGCGCTCAGTCTGCTCGTACGGCATCCCGTGCGGGACGGGACGGGGCTGGCGCAGGTGCGCAACCGGCTGCTCGGGTACCGCGACGAGGAGAACCTGCCGGTCGCGTCACCGCCCGTGCAGGACGTCTTCCGGGGCGTCGGCGAGGCGGCCCGCGCGGTGCTCGGGCTGCGGCTCGCGCTGGACGGACCGCAGGACGAGTCGGACGACAGCCCGGAGACGGCCCGCTCCCGGGAGGAGCTCGACGCGGAGGACGCCGCGATCGGCGGGGCGGAGGAGGCGGGGGACGCCGCCGTCGAGCCCACCGGTCTGCGCCGGCCGACGACGCGGGCGGCCGTGCAGGTCGCGCTGGGGTCGTCGCTGGCCATCCTCGCGGGCGAGGTGCTGTCCACGCAGCACTGGTACTGGGCCGTTCTGACCTGCTGGATCGTCTTCATCAACACGGCGTCGACCGGCGAGATCCTGGTCAAGGGCTACCGGCGGCTGCTGGGCACGGTGCTCGGGGTGGTCGCGGGGATCGGGCTGACCGCGCTGGTCGGACACCACACGTGGACGGCGTTCGCGGTGGTGCTGCTGTGCGTGTTCGCCATGTTCTACACGGCGCCGCTGTCGTACACGCTGATGTCGTTCTTCGTGACCGCGGCGCTGGGCGTGCTGTACATGCTGCTGCACACCTACAGTCTGTCGGTGCTGCTGCTGCGGGTGGAGGAGACGGCGGTGGGGGTGGCCTGCGGGGTGGTCGCGGCGGCGGTGGTGCTGCCGGTGCGCACGGACCGCCGTACGAACGAGCTGCTGACGACGGTGCTCGACCGGCTGACCGAGGTCACCTCGGCGGCCGTGGACCAGCTGAGCGGGGGCGCGCCCGCGGATCTGCTGGACCGGGCGCGGGACCTGGACCAGGCGCTGGCCGACCTCAGGGCGGCCACCCAGCCGCTGACGCACCCGGTCACCCCGCTGCGCACCCGGCGCGACACCGCCCGGTACGTCGTGGCGCTGCTGGAGACCTGCGCGTATCACGCGCGCTCGCTGGCCGCGACGGCCGAGCTGCTGCCCACCCATCCGTCGATCGCGGCGGACCCGCGGCTACGGGGAGCGGGGCAGCGCATCTTGCACAACGTGGGCGCGATCGCCGACCGCGTGGAGGACGACCACAGCAAGGCCGAGGTGCTGACCGGGCCGAGCATCGCCTCCCTCCTGAGGCCCACGACGTCGACACCGCCCGGATACGCCCGGGTCACCGATCGCGTGCTGCGCCACCTGCAACGCCTGGACGAAGCGGTGACCGGCCTGGCCCGTCCCCTGGGCGTGCCCGTCCGGCAGGAACAGTCCTGACGCTACGGACGGGCGGCTGGGCAAAGGGGTCCGGCGTGGGGGTCCGGAGTGAGTCCTGCCCGGGGCGGGCGGCCCGGGACCGGAGGACCACGGCCGCCAGGGCCGGGCGCCCGGGGTGAGGGCGGGCGCCGGACAGCGGGCGGGCCGCGCGGGCTCACGACGGGCGGGCCCGAGATGACGGGGTCGCGCCGGTCGGGCCGGGGCTGCCCCGGGGCGGGTCCGGGTGAGGGTGAAAGGGGCGGGGCCGGTCTAGAAGTCCGTGGGGAGGCCGCTGGCTGCGGCGATGCCGCGGAGTTCCTCGGTGTCGCTCTGCCGGCGGCGGATGCAGCCGGCGATCTCGGCCAGCCGGTCCGGGTCGGCGGCGGTCGCCGCGTCCGTGACCACCCGGACCGGTCCCGTCCCGTCGACCTGGATCTCCACCAGCTGGTTGTCGAGACGGCCGGTGACGGCCGTCGCGATGACCAGGGCGGCCTCGTCGCGGATCTCCTGGGGCAGGTCCTCGGTGTCCTGCGGATCCAGCGCGAAGTCCAGGGTCTCGGGGGATTGCTCGTCCAGTGCGCGCAGCGCGGGCGCGACGACCTTGAGCAGCATCTCGTAGTCCTCGTCGTCCATGCGGACGCGCAGGAGGTCGAGGTACATGTCCACGGGTCGTCCGTCCGGCGGGAACTCGGATTCGTTCATTCCTCCCGGGTTCCCCGGGACCGCCGGGTTCAGACCTTGCGCCAGCGGGCCATGGCGAACGAGAACAGCCCGAAGAGCACCAGCCCCGCGGCGACGCAGGCCAGCAGCCACGGGCCGGCCGGTGTGTCGGCGAAGGAACGCAGGGTGTCGTCGAGGCCCTTGGCCTGGTCGGCCCGGTAGTCGACGGCGGCACGCACGGCGAAGACGCCCGCCGCCGCGAACACCAGGCCGCGCGCCGCGCCGCCGCCCACGCCGGTCACGTCCACCGCGCGGCGCACCGCCCGTGACATCTGCTCCATGCGCATCTTGTCGCGGTACTTGCGCAGCACGGCCCGGCCGCCGATCCACAGGCCCGCCACGACGACCCCGATCCCGCCCGCGCCGACGATCCACTGACCGCCGGGCAGTTCCAGCACCCGGGCGGTGACGTCACGGGACTGCTCGTCGCTGGAACCTCCCCCGCTGCCCGACCCCGCGGCGAAGGCGAGGACGGAGTAGGCGACGAAGGAGTAGAAGGCACACCGGGCCAGTGCCAGCAGCCGCTTCTTCGGCTTGCGGCCCTCGGGGCCGACCGATCCGAAGACGACCTCGGACAGCCGCCACAGGGCCATGCCGACGAGGCCGATGCCCAGCGCCCACAGCAGAACGGACCCGAAGGGCCGCTGGGAGATCTCCGCGAGCGCGCCCTGCCGGTCCGCCTCCTGGCTCTTGTTCTCGCCGAAGGCGATCTGCAGCGCCAGCAGACCGACGAGCAGGTAGATCACACCGCGCGCCGTGAGACCGGCTCTGGCGGCCCCCTTCGTGACCGACCCCCGCGCCGCCCGCTCGGCCTGCGTCCGGCCGCCTCGTGCCATGGCACTCGCGTTCATCACTGAACCTCCCCTGAAAGACTCCGCGTTCGGATGCCCCGCCGACGGCCCGGCACACCCCGTCCGTCACCGCTCCTCCACGTCACGCACACTGAAGCGCCCCCGCCGCAGGGCCAGTGGCTGCGGCGGGGGCGCTCGAAACGACCCTCAGGGGCCGGTCACGCGTACGCGTGGGGCCCGTCCTCCGTGGTCCGGCGGGGCGCGGCGTCCGCCTCGGCCGCCGCGGCGAGCCAGCCGCGGGCCGCCTCCAGGGCGAGGGTGATGTCACGCGTCCCGGTGGAGACGCACAGCGTGTAAGCGAGGTCCTGCGCCCTGGTGTTCCCCTCGACCGGCCCTGCCGCCGTCACCGCCTCGTACTCGTCGACGAGCTTGCGCAGCACTGCGGGGTGGGGCATCAGCATGCGAGCACTCCTTGCGGATCGGTGAAGCGGATCGGTATGTGGATCGGTGCGGGACCGGTGCGGGCCGTCGAGGCGGCGTCAGTCACGGCCGTCACGGCGGCCGAGTGCCTCCTCGCGCACCATCGCGCAACTGCGGCTGATGAGGCGGGAGACGTGCATCTGGGAGATGCCCAGGCGGTCGGCGATGCGGCTCTGGGTCATGTCCTCGAAGAAACGCATGTAGAGGATGGCCCGTTCGCGTTCGGGGAGCCGCCGCAGACTCTCCTTCGCGGACTCGCGGTCCACGACGACGTCGTAGGAGGCGTCGGGGCCGCCGAGGGTGTCGACGAGGCTGTAGCCGTCGTCGCCGGCCTGGAGCTCGGCGTCCAGCGACAGGGTGCTGAAGCTCTCCAGCGCCTCCAGGCCGGCCGCGACCTCTTCCTCGGTGAGTCCGGTGTGGGCGGCGATGTCGGCGGCCGAGGGCTCGGGGGCGCCGGGCGTCTGGGCGAGTTCCCGGCGGGCGAGGCGCACCTTGTTGCGCAGTTCCTGCACCCGGCGGGGCACGCGCAGGGCCCACATCCGGTCCCTGAAGTGCCGCTTGATCTCGCCGGTGATGGTCGGGACGGCGTAGCTCTCGAAGGCCCCTCGTTCGGGGTCGAAGCGGTCGACGGCCTTCACCAGGCCGAGTGCCGCCACCTGCCGCAGGTCCTCGATCGCCTCGCCCCGGTCGCGGAACCGGCCCGCGATCCGGTGGGCCATGGGCAGCCAGGCCTTGACGAGTTCGTCGCGGACGGCGTCCCGCTCGGGCCCTTCCTCCAGGGCGGCCAGCCGGGCGAACCGGCTCGCGGTGTCGGGAGCGTCGTCATGGTTCCGGCGCGAGGGGGTGGTGGTCGCGGCGGGCGTCGGGGCGGGTGTCACGGGACGGCTTGTCGACATGTCGATGAGCATGCGGAATCGCTCCTGAACGAGGATTTCAGGGACTGACCACGGGATGGTCGCTGTCGGCCGGGGCATGCGAAGCGCCCCGAAACGGCTGTACCGCTCCCGCTGGCGCGCCTCCGGTCCGAAGCACGAACCTCCGTCTGCCCTACCCCCGGAGGAACAAACTCCGTGATTCTGAAAGGTGTTCAGAGCACCGGGCGAGCGGTCGCGGCCGTGCGGGTGAGGTGAGCCGACGGCCCGTCAGAAGACAGGTACGACGGCGGTGATGCGCTTGCCGCCGGAGGGCAGGTCGGACACCCGGACGTCCCGGGCCAGTCGGCAGACGATGGGCCAGCCGCGTCCGCCGGACCGGCGGCGGCCCTGTTCGTCGACCGGGTCGACGGCCACCGGGAGCCGGTCGCTGCGGTCGCTCACGGAGACCCGCACGGCCGGCCCGTCGACGTCGACGTCGTACTCCGTGACGCCGCCGCCGTGGAGTATGGCGTTGGTGGTGAGTTCCGAGGCGACGAGCAGCGCGTCGGAGAGGGCTTCCTCGTCGTACGGCCGGCCGGTGTCCGCGCGCCGTCCACTGACCGCGCGCCGCACGGCACTGCGGACGTCGGCCGGCCGGAACCGGCCCGCTCGGTCGTCCCGGCCGGTGCCGGCCGACGTGTCCACGCGGTCGATCGAGTACTTCGCACGCATCCTCTCGCTCCCTGAGTCCGTCCGACTGATGAGTCCTGATGAGTTCTGTTGTCCGCCACCGGCCGGTCCCGGCCACGGCCCGCACCACGGTCGGTGACGGCGGTACCGCGACGACCGGCCACGAGGTGAGCCGCCACGGCGGCCGCTGTACGCGGCGGCCGTGGGCCGGGCCCGTCGCCCGGCCGGGAGGCTCCGCGACTGACACGACTCACACGACTGACACGAGTCATCCCGCGTCGTTCGCGGCCTTCGCCCCGGGCAGTCGCCGCCGGCTTCCACGCCTGGAGGCGGCCGACCGGTCGTGGGTGCGGCCCGCAGGCCCGGGCCGCCCTGGTCGTGCCGACGGCCTCTCCCCGGGGGGCGGCGCTGCCCTCCACAGTTCGGCTGGCCGAAGCGCGGCCGCCCAAACCTGCCGGTTCCGGTGGGATCACGAGATCGATGAGGTCATCGACGCGCCGCGGCTGGGTAGGCGGAGGTCATGACGGATGTCGTGGACTCGGATGAACTGTTGCGCCGCATTCAGCGGGCGAGGGCCTGTGCGCGGGAGGAACTCAAGGGCTTGCGCACCCGGAGCGAGGATCTGGTCCGGACCGATCCGGACGCGGCACGCGATGCGTACGTGCGGGGTCTGGCCTACGAGGCGGTGGTCGACGTACTGGACGAGATCGTCACGCCGGGGCGCCACCCCGACACGCCCTGACCCGGCCCGGCGGCGAGGCATTCCGTGCCGATTGAGGGGTGGGCACGCGGGAACACCCGGTCGGCATGGCAGCCGAACACACCCGAGCACCCGTTCTGGAAGCCCTCGCCGCCTACCACCGCCAGGGGCGGCTGGCGTTCTCACCTCCCGGTCGCGAACAGGCGCGCGGCGGATGGAGGTGCCGGGCGCGGAGGGGCTGCGCATGGCGCGGGGGCTGCTGCCGCGGGACGCGTTCTTCGGCCCGGCCGAGCAGGTGCCGGGTGTCGAAGGCGGGCGGCCGGGTCGCCGCCGAGATGATCACCCCGTATCCGCCCGGCATCCCGCGGTGCTGCCCGGCGAGCGGCTGACCGAGCCGGTGCTGCGACACCTGACCAGCGGTCTTGAGGCGGGCATGAACCTGCCCGACGCGACGGACCCGAAGCTCGAGACGATCCGCGTCGTGACCCGCGAGGCGGAGTGAGACGCGCCGTCCGTGGGTAAGGGGTGTGAGACGCCGCGAAGTGAAACGGGTCACGCGACCGGGTTCGGGCTTGCGCTGACCGCCCCGAGATGGTTTACGGTTCATACATACGTGGTTCGCGAGGTCGGGCACACTCCCCCGCGGACCACCCCTTGATCGGCCCTGGCTGGCTTCCCCCGTCCAGCCAGGGCTTTTCCTTGCCCGCAGCCGGAAAGTCCGGTCCGCCGAGGTGCTCCCCGCACGTGTACGGGCTGAAATGGTCAGTAGGGAAAGCCGGTCACCCCGGTGCACCCGGTACACCCGGAAGGCCCGGAGCGGCCGGGCCCATCGCCGGCGAGGAGTCCCCCGAGATGACCAAAGCGACGAAACTGCTGTCGGCCCTGCCCCCTCCCCAGCGCCAGCGCCTGATGACCCTCGCGCGGGAGGTGTCCTTCCGAGAGGACTCCCGGATCTTCGAGGCGGGGGGCAGGGCCGACCGGTTCTGGATCATCCGCTCCGGCGCGGTCTCGCTCGACCAGCAGGTGACGACCGTGCAGCGGGTCGTCGTCGCCACCCTCGGCGCAGGCGATCTGCTCGGCTGGTCCTGGCTCTTCCCGCCGTACCACTGGGACTTCGGCGCGGAGGCCTTCAGCCGCGTGCGCGCCTACGAGTTCGAGGCGCAGCCGGTGCTCACACTGTGCGAGGAGGACCCGGCGCTCGGCCTGTCCCTGGTGCGCATCGTGGCCGAGATCCTCGCCCACCGACTGGAGACGACCCGGGTCAAGCTGCTGGAGCAGTACGGCATGCATCGGCGCCGGGTCATCTGACCGCGCTGCTCGAGGGTTTCGCCGGCTCAGGCGCCCGCGAGGAGCATGGCGCCGAGGCCGAGCATGGTGACGGCGACGAGTCCGTCCAGGACGCGCCAGGCGGCGGGCCGGGCCAGGAAGCGGCCGAGCAGCCGGGCGCCGAAGCCCAGCGCGGCGAACCAGCACAGGCTGGCCAGCGCGGCGCCGAGACCGAAGGTCCAGCGCAGCGGGCCGCGGTCGGCGGCGACGGTGCCGAGCAGGAAGACGGTGTCGAGGTAGACGTGCGGGTTGAGCCAGGTCATCGCGAGGCAGGTGAGCACGGCCCGCCGGCGTGAGCCGGCCGCGTCCCCCTCCGTATGCAGGGCGTCGCCGCCCGGCTTCAGCACCCTGCGCGCGGCGAGGACCCCGTAGCAGAGCAGGAACGCGCCGCCCGCCCAGCCGACCACCTTCAGTGCGCTCGGCCAGGCCACCACCAGCGCCCCCACCCCGGCCACGCCGAGGGTGATGAGCAGGGCGTCGGACAGGGCGCAGATGCCGACGACGGCCAGGACGGCGTCACGGCGGACGCCTTGGCGGAGGACGAAGGCGTTCTGGGCGCCGATCGCGACGATGAGGGACAGGCCGGTGCCGAAGCCGGCGGCCGCGGCGGTGAGAGCGGGGGTCATGGCGTCCACGCTAGGGATCCCCACATCACAGGTACAGCTAAAGATCCTTACGTATCATTAGCGATCGTGATGATGGATCTGCCGTTGGACCAGGTAAGGACGCTGCTCGCGGTGGTCGACGAGGGAACGTTCGACGCGGCCGCCGCCGCGCTGCACGTGACGCCGTCGGCGGTCAGTCAGCGGGTGAAGGCGCTGGAGCAGCGCACCGGCCGGGTGTTGCTGCTGCGCACCAAGCCGGTGCGGGCGACGGAGTCCGGGGAGATCGTGGTGCGGTTCGCCCGCCAGCTGGCGCGCCTGGAACGCGACACGCGCTCCGAGCTGGGCCTGAGCGGGGACGGGGAGCCGACCCGGGTGTCGATCGCGGTGAACGCGGACTCCCTGGCCACGTGGTTCCTGCCGGCCCTGGCCAAGGTCCCTCAGGAGCCGCCGCTCGCCTTCGAACTGCATCGCGAGGACGAGACGCGTACGGCGGAGCTGCTGCGCAAGGGGCTGGTGATGGCGGCTGTGACCTCCTCCCCCGACGCGGTGGCGGGCTGCTCGGTGCGGGCGCTGGGCAGGATGCGCTACATCGCGGCGGCGCGACCGGAGTTCGCCGCGCGTCACCTGGACGGCGTACCGCTGGCCGAGGGGCTGGCCCGGGCGCCCGTGGTGACCCTCGACCGCAGCGACGAGCTTCAGGACACGTTCGTACGACGGCTGCGGCGCGGCCGGGGCGGCGCGGGGCCCCTCCGGCACGCCGTGCCGACCTCGGAGGGCTTCGTGGACGCGGTGGCGGCGGGACTCGGCTGGGGACTGGTGCCCGAGGCGCAGGCGGGCTCGCTGCTGGAGTCCGGGCGGCTGACGCCGCTCGCGCCGGGGCGCTTCCTGGACGTTCCGCTGTACTGGCAGCAGTGGAAGCTGGATTCCCCCGCGCTGGCGGCGGTGGCGCAGGCGGTGACCGCGACGGCGGCGGACGCGCTGCGGAGCTGAGCGGGGCGCCGCCGGCCGGGGCGTGCGGCGGCCGGAGTTCTCGGCTCACCGGGTTGTGGAGATGTCGACTTCTCGGTAGGAGTGCTTGTCATGCGTGTACTGCTCGTGGGCGCCGGCGGTGTGGGCACGGCGATCACCCGGATCGCGGCCCGCCGTCCGTTCTTCGAGGCGATGGTGGTCGCCGACTACGACCGCGACCGCGCCACCGCCGCGGTCGCCGCGCTCGACGGCGACGCGCGCTTCTCAGCGGAACGCGTCGACGCCGGCGACGAGGACGCGGTGGCCGCGCTGCTCGCCGGTCACCGCTGCGACGTGCTGCTCAACGCCACCGACCCGAGGTTCGTGATGCCCCTGTTCCAGGCGGCGCGCACGGCAGGCGCCGCCTATGTGGACATGGCCATGTCCCTGTCGCACCCGCATCCCGAGCGCCCGTACGGGGAGTGCGGGGTCAAGCTCGGCGACGCCCAGTTCGCACGGGCCGCCGAGTGGGAGCGGGACGGCGCGCTGGCGCTGGTGGGCATGGGCGTGGAGCCCGGCCTGTCGGACGTCTTCGCCCGGTACGCCGCCGACGAACTCTTCGACGACATCGAGGAGATCGGCATCCGCGACGGCGCGAACCTCACCGTCGAGGGGTTCGACTTCGCGCCCTCGTTCAGCATCTGGACGACGATCGAGGAGTGCCTGAACCCCCCGGTGGTCTACGAGGCCGACCGCGGCTGGTTCACCACCGAACCGTTCAGCGAACCCGAGGTGTTCGACTTCCCGGAGGGCATCGGTCCCGTCGAGTGCGTGAACGTGGAGCACGAGGAGGTGCTGCTCGTGCCGCGCTGGGTGGACGCCCGCCGGGTCACCTTCAAGTACGGCTTGGGGCAGGAGTTCATCGACACGCTGAAGACCCTGCACCGGCTGGGGTTGGACCGCACCGCCCCGGTGACCGTGCCGAGCGTGCGCGGGCCGGTGCCGGTCTCCCCGCGTGACGTCGTCGCCGCGTGTCTGCCCGACCCGGCGACGCTGGGCGGGCGCATGCGCGGCAAGACGTGCGCGGGCACCTGGGTGCGGGGGACGAAGGACGGCGCGCCGCGCGAGGTGTACCTGTACCACGTGGTCGACAACCAGTGGTCGATGACGGAGTACGGCAGTCAGGCCGTGGTGTGGCAGACCGCCGTGAACCCCGTCGTCGCCCTCGAACTGCTCGCCTCCGGCGTCTGGTCGGGTGCGGGCGTCCTGGGCCCCGAGGCGTTCCCCGCCCGGCCCTTCCTGGACCTGCTGACGGCGTACGGCTCGCCGTGGGGCATGCGGGAGCAGTGACCCGCGCTTCGCGCGGATGTTGTTTCACGGCCGCCGGGCCGGTCACCCGATCCGGGAGCAACTCTTCCGGAAACGCACACGACTTTGATCGCAGGTGACTTTCCATGGACGACTGGCGACAGCACGCCGAGTGCCGCCGCGAGGACCCCGACCTCTTCTTCCCGATCGGCACCACGGGCCCGGCACTGCTGCAGACGGAACAGGCCAAGGCGGTCTGCCGACGTTGCCCGGTGCGAGAACCGTGCCTGGAATGGGCGATGGAGACCGACCAGACCCTCGGCGTCTGGGGCGGCACGAGCGAGAACGAACGACGCGCTCTCAAGCGTCGTCTCCGCGCCCGGCAACGAAGCTCCTGACCCCGCGACACGCCGGGCCCCGGGCCGACCGCGTCTTATTCGTCGCGGGGTGCCGCCGCCGCGGGCAGGCGCAGGGTGAAGACGCTGCCGTCGCCCGGTGTGCTCGCGGCTTCGGCCGATCCCCCGTGAGCGTCCGTCAGCTGGCGGACGATGGGCAGGCCGAGCCCGCTGCCGCCGGTGCGCCGGCTGCGTGACTTCTCCGCGCGCCAGAACCGCTCGAAGACGTGCGGCAGGTCCTCCGGCGCGATGCCGGCGCCGGTGTCGGCGACTTCGAGGACGACCTGGTCGCCGTCGCGCCGCCCGGTGAGGGTGACCGTGCCGTCGGGCGGAGTGTGGCGTACCGCGTTGGTGACGAGGTTGCCGAGCGCCTGCCGCAGCCGCACCGGGTCGGCGTCCAGCCACCCGGCCCCACCGCTCTCCGCCCCCGTCCGCAGGGTGACGCCCGCCGCCTCGGCGGCGACCCGGTGGGCGGCGGCGACCTGGGCGAGCAGTTCGTCGACGGCGACGGGCTCCCGGTGCAGCCGCAGGGTGCCCGCGTCGGCCGCGGCGAGGTCGCGCAGGTCGTCGATGACGCGCTGGAGGACGAGGGCCTCGTCGTGCAGCGCCCCGAGCAGTTCGGAGTCGGGCTCGACGAGGCCGTCGCGGGTGACCTCCAGCCAGCCGCGGATGTTGGTGAGCGGGCTGCGCAGTTCGTGCGCGACATCGCTGACCAGTGCCTTGCGCTGGGCTTCCAGGCGTTCGCGGCGTTCGGCGAGGTCGTTGAAGGCCTCGGCGAGGATGCCGGTCTCGTCCCGTGTGGTGACGGGGACCCGGACATGCCGGTCGGGCGGCTGCTGGGCTGCCTCGGTGAGGGCGCGCAGGGGCCGCACCAGCCGGGTGGCGACGACGGCGGTCACGGCGACGGTGACCGCGAGGACCAGCCCGGCCGCGCCCACGACCTTCGCCTTGTTCGCCGGGGACATGTTCCAGCGGGGTCCGGCGGCGCTGTCACCGCCGCCCAGGAACAGTTCGGCGACCGGGGCGACGTAGGGGTCGAGTTGGGCGCGGCGGGCCTGCCCCAGACAGCTCTGGGCCGCGCGCACCGCGGCGGCCTCGCCCTTCATGACCAGACCGGGCCCGGGCCCCGGGGTCCGGGGTGTGCCGCCGGTGAGGGCGGGGGCGAGGAACAACTGCCTGCCGAACGCGGGCT
The DNA here is from genome assembly GCF_044740925.1 of Streptomyces sp. NPDC088254. Classification (NCBI taxonomy): domain Bacteria; kingdom Bacillati; phylum Actinomycetota; class Actinomycetes; order Kitasatosporales; family Streptomycetaceae; genus Streptomyces; species Streptomyces sp. NPDC088254. Next base: position 36,072 of record NZ_JBIURQ010000011.1, read on the forward strand.
CCTCGCGGACAAGACACTGCTCGACCTGGCGCTGGAGCGCCGTCAGCGCCTTCTCCTCCGTGCGGGTCAGTGAGTCGTAGAGCCCTGCAGTGCATCGCTCGGGCACGTACTCGGGCGCGGTGCCGTCGGTCGCGGTGAGGACCGTACGGCCGGACGGGGTGCGCGTGAGGACGGTGTCGATGCCGTGGCCGGTGAAGCAGCCCTGGAGTTCGCCGGCCAGGGCGTCGACTCGCGCGCGTTCCTCGGAGGTGAGCCGGTAGGGGCCGACCACCCGCGGGTCGGTCCCGCTGAGCTGCGCGCCCGGTTCGCTGTAGGTGTCGGTGCGCAGTGGGTCGACGGTGGCGGCGGCGCGCGGCGGCAGGGAGGCGCCGGGCGGGGCGGAGTCGGCGATCGGCGTGCGGTCGGTGGTGGTCAGGGCGATCCGGCGGCCGGTGCGCGCGGAGAGGTCGCGCACGGTGGCCCGTACGCCTGTCCAGTCGGGGTGGGTGGCCGCGTAGCCGCTGAGCCGGGCGAGGATGTCCATGTCGTCGGCGAGTGCCTGGCCCTGTTCCTCGCGCAGCGCGCGGGTGGTGGTGGCCACCGCCAGCCAGGCCGTCGCCGCGACCGAGCACACGGCGATGAGCTGGGACGCGATCAGCAGCCGGACCAGCAGACGCTTGCGCAGAGGTATCCGGGCGCGGCGGGTACGGGAAGGGCCGCCGCCGCCGGCGTCGGCTGCGGCCTCGGCGCCGGACGGGTCGCGCCGCCGCTTCACGCACGGCCGCCGCTGAGTTTGTAGCCGACGCCGAAGACGGTGAGCAGCCGGACGGGTCTGCGCGGGTCGGCCTCTATCTTGCGGCGCAGGTTCATGATGTGCACGTCGACGGCCCGTTCGGTGGAGGAGCGGTCGAAGCCCCGGGTGCACTGGAGCAACTGCCGCCGGGAGAAGACCCGTTCGGGTTCGCCGGCGAGGGCGAGGAGGATCTGGAACTCGGCGGGCGTGCAGTCCACGGGTTCGCCGTCGCAGCGCACCTCGTGCCGCTCCGGGTCGACGGCGATGCCCGCGGCCCGTACGACGGGGGCCTCGCGGCGGCCGTCGGCGGTCCGTCCGCTGCGGCGCAGGACCGTGCGGATGCGGGCCATCAGTTCGCGCGGGCTGTACGGCTTGGTCATGTAGTCGTCGGCGCCGAGTTCCAGGCCGAGCAGGACGTCCTCCTCGGCGGCGCGGGCGGTGAGCATCAGCACCGGGATGTCGTCGCTCCGGCGCAGCACCCGGCAGACGCCGAAGCCGTCGATGACCGGCAGCATCAGATCCAGCACGACGAGGTCGGGGCTCTCGCGCCGCACCGCGTCCAGGGCGGCGGAGCCGTCGTGGACGACGGTGGCGGTGTGGCCCTCGGCGAGCAGGGAGCGGCGGATGAGCTCGGCCTGCATGGCGTCGTCCTCGGCGACCAGTACATGTGCGCACACGCGGCGGTGTCCCTCTCAGGTCGACGGTTCTCGGTTCAGCGGGCCGGCCGAGCCCGCCCTCGAACCGCCGGCCGGGGTGTGCGGTGCGTCGTCCTGGGGTCGAGGGTGGCCGCGAGATATGAGGAACCGGTGAGTTTCTAGCGGGAGTTCGTCCGGATGTTCGGCTTGCCGGGAGCGTACAGCCAGGTGTGCAAGATGCCGCTGAGTTCCTTGCCCGACACCCGCTCCGCGAGGCGTTCGAACTGGGCGGTGGTGCCGTGGCCGTGGCGGTGCCGGTCCGCCCAGGCACGCAGGACGCGGAAGAACGCGCGGTCGCCGACGGCGGTGCGCAGGGCGTGCAGGGCCATGGCGCCGCGCGCGTAGACGGGGGTGTCGAAGATGTTCCGGCCGTCGCCGGGGTCGCCGGGCGGGAACGTCCACAGGTCGTCGTTCGCCGGGGTGGCGTACAGGGCGTCGAAGGAGGCCTGGGCGCTCTTCCCGCCGTGCTGCTCGGCGTAGAGCCATTCCGCGTAACTGGCGAAGCCCTCGTTGAGCCAGATGTCCTTCCATGAGGTGAGGGAGACGGAGTCCCCGAACCACTGGTGGGCGCTCTCGTGGACGAGGGTGGCGATGTCGGGCGCGCGGTCGTACACGGGCCGGGTCTGGGTCTCGAGCGCGTACCCGGCCTGGGGGGCGCGGTCCACGATCGCGCCGGCGGCGCGGAACGGGTAGCGGCCGAACAGTTTGCTCTCCCAGTCCAGGACGGACGGGAGTTGCCGGAGGACCGGTGCGGAGGCGGTGGCCTCGCGGGGGTCGACGGCGTTGTAGACCTTCACGCCGTCGCGGGTGGTGAACTGCTGGACCTGGAACTTCCCGATGGTGGCGGTGGCGAGGTAGGCGGCCATGGGTTCCGTCTGCCGCCAGCGGAACGTCGTCCGGCCGTGCGCGGTGCGCTTGCCGAGGAGGACGCCGTTGGCGACCGCGGTGCGGCCCTCGGGGACGGTGAGCGTGAAGTCGTACGACGCCTTGTCCTTGGGGTGGTTGTCGGCCGGGAACCAGGTCATGGCGCCCTGGGGTTCGCCGGCGACGAACGCGCCGTCGTCGGTGGGGATCCAGCCGTCGAGGGAGCCGTCGGGGTCGGTGACCGGTCCGGGAACGCCGGAGTAGGTGACGGTGACGCGGAACCGTTCGCCGGCGCGCAGGGCGCGGCGCGGGGTGACGACGAGTTCCTGGCCGTCGCGCCGGTGCCGGGCCCTGGTCCGGTCGACGGTCAGGCCGGTGACCTTCAGCCCGCGCAGGTCGAGGTCGAAGCGGGTGAGGCGCTGGGTGGCGCGGGCGGTGAGGACGGCTCTGCCTTCGAGGCGCCGGCTGCCGGGGTCGTAGCTCAGGGTGAGGTCGTAGTGGTCGACGTGGTAGCCGCCGTTGCCGGCGAGCGGGAAGTAGGGGTCGCCGACGCCGGGCGCGCCCACGCCGCCGGCCGCGAGGGCCGGGTCGGCCGCGGCGAGCAGCGCGGTCACTGCGAGGGGTACGGCCGCCAGAAGGGCGGGGCGTCTGCGGGGGTGGATCACGTGCGCTCCTTGGGGGTGGCGTGTGAGCAAACGTGCTCAGACTAGGCACCCGTCGGGTCCGTTTCCCCCTTCAACAGGTCAAGTTCGGCCGCGTCGCCAGCCGTGCGGAGTCGTTCGCGGCAGTACGCTCCCGGCACGGTCCCCGTCGACGAAAGGCCTCGCCCGTGAGCGTCCGCGTGCGTCGCGTCTACGACCCGCCCGAGCCGGACGACGGCGTCCGCGTCCTGGTCGACCGGCTGTGGCCGCGCGGCGTCTCCAAGGACGCGGCGCGGGTGGACGAGTGGCCCAAGGGCATGACCCCGTCGACGGAGCTGCGCCGCTGGTATCACGCGGGCGAGGGCTCCTACGAGGAGTTCGCCCGCCGCTACGAGGCGGAGCTGGCCACCCCGGAGGCGGCCGGGCTCCTCTCTCACGTACGCGAGTTGGCGGGCGCGGGACCGGTGACGCTGCTGACGGCGGCGAAGGAGCCGGACCGCAGCCACGCCGCCGTCCTGGTCCGCCTTCTGGGCTGAGGCCCGCGGCCGTCGCCGCGTGGCCGGCCCGGGAGGCGCGTTCTCTCCCTGGCGTCCTCAGCCCGTCTGGGCCGCCGCCGCCCGGCCCGCCGCGCGGCCGGAGAAGAGGCAGCCTCCGAGGAAGGTGCCCTCCAGGGCGTTGTAGCCGTGCACGCCTCCGCCGCCGAAGCCGGCGACCTCGCCCGCCGCGTAGAGGCCCTCGATCGGCCGGCCGTCGGCGCCCAGGGCGCGCGAGTCCAGGTCGGTCTGGATGCCGCCGAGCGTCTTGCGGGTGAGGACGTGCAGCTTGACCGCGATGAGCGGTCCGGCCTCGGGGTCGAGAACGCGGTGCGGGGTGGCGACCCGGCCGAGGCGGTCGCCGATGTAGCGGCGGGCGTTGCGGATGCCCTGCACCTGGGCGTCCTTGGTGTAGGGATTGGCGATCTGGAGGTCGCGGGCGCGGATCTGGCGGCGCAGGTCGTCGGCGTCGATGAGCGCCTTGTCCGTGAGGGCGTTCATCTTCTCCACGAGCCGGTCCAGGGTGTCGGCGACGACGAAGTCCGCGCCCTGGTCGACGAAGGCCTGCACCGGGCCGGGCGCCCCCTTGCCGAGGACGCGGTCGCGCAGGAACGCCTTGCGGTCCTTGGCGGTGATGTCGGGGTTCTGCTCGGAGCCGGAGAGCGCGAACTCCTTCTCGATGATCTTGCGGGTGAGGACGAACCAGGAGTGGTCGTGGCCCGCGAGGTCGGCGGCGGTGCGCAGGTGCCGGAGCGTGCCGAGGGTGTCGTAGCCGGGCAGGCAGGGGTCCGGCAGCCGACGGCCGAGGGCGTCGAACCACAGGGAGGACGGGCCGGGCAGGATGCGGATGCCGTGGCCCGGCCAGATCGGGTTCCAGTTCTGCAGGCCCTCGGTGTAGTGCCACATGCGGTCGCGGTTGACCAGGCGTACGCCGGCCTCGGCGCTGATGTCGAGCATGCGGCCGTCGACGTAGGCGGGCACGCCGGTGACCATCTCGGCGGGCGGGGCGCCCAGGCGCTCGGGCCAGTGGCGGCGGACCATCTCGTGGTTGGCGCCGATGCCGCCGCTGGTGACGACGACGGCCTGGGCGGTCAGCTCGAACTCGCCGATCGCGTCCCGGTTGGAGGCGACGCCGCGTGGCGAGTCGTCGGGCGCGAGGACCGTGCCGCGCACGCCGCGGGCGGCGCCGTCGGACAGGACCAGTTCGTCGACGCGGTGGCGGTGGTGGAAGGTCAGCAGCCCGTCCCCGGCGGCCTGCCTGGCGTGGTGGACGAACGGCTCGACCACGCCGGTGCCGGTGCCCCAGGCGATGTGGAAGCGGGGCACGGAGTTGCCGTGTCCGTCGGCGCGCAGGTCGCCGCGCTCGGCCCAGCCGACGGTGGGCAGGAAGCTGATGCCGTGTCCGGCCAGCCAGGACCGCTTCTCCCCCGCCGCGAACTCGACGTAGGCGCGCGCCCAGCGCACCGCCCAGGAGTCCTCGTCGTCGGTGCGGTCGAACTGCGCGCTGCCCTGCCAGTCGTTCCAGGCGAGGTCGAGGGAGTCCTTGACGCCGAGACGCCGCTGCTCCGGCGAGTCGACGAGGAACAGGCCGCCGAAGGACCAGAACGCCTGGCCTCCGAGGTTGGCGGCGTTCTCCTGGTCGACCAGGGCGACCCGTCGGCCTCTGCTGGTGAGTTCGTGCGCCGCTACGAGGCCTGCGAGGCCCGCTCCGACGACGATGACGTCCGCGTCCATGGCGACCGTTGCCCTTCTCTGTTGGTGGGGAGCCGTTGGTGGGGAGCCGTTCTTTCCCCGGTCATCGCGGGGTGCCGCTGCCGTCGGTCAGCAGCGCGGTGAGCAGTTGCTTGAGCCAGGCGCGGGCGCCGTCGACGTCCTTGTCCAGCAGCAGTTGGGTGGTGACCCCGTCGTACGCGGCGACCACCGCGTGGGCGGCCGAGTCGGCGTCGCCGAGCACGGCGGGCAGCGCGGCGCGGCCGCGGGCCCGGGCGAGCCGGTCGGCGACGGCTTCGCGCAGCCGGGAGCGGTGTTCCAGCAGGGTCTGCGCCACGGAGGGGTCGCGGGCGGCGTGGACCAGGAAGTCGGTCTTCACCAGGAGCCAGTCGAGGTCGAGGAGGAGCACCTCGGTGACGCGGTCCACGGAGGCGGGCACGTCGAGGTCGGGTCCGTCGCCGGCGAGGGCGTCGGCGACCTGGCGGGCGATCAGGTCCGCGCGCTGCCGGTACAGCGCGAAGAACAGTTCGTCCAGGCTGGCGAAGTTGGAGTAGAAGGCGCCCCGGCTGTAGCCCGCGGCCTCGCAGACCTCCTCGATGGAGACCCGTCCGAAGCCCTTCGCGGCGAACACCCGGAAGGCCGCGTCGAGCAGGTTGGCGCGGGTGCGCACCCGGCGCCTGGTGACACGCCCGGCCGCCGGCTCCGCCGGGTGCTGCGCCGCCTGCTCCGCCGCCATGGTGTCGGACCTCCGTTCGATACGCGAATGTATCGGATACACCGGCGTATCGAAAAGACCTTCGAGCAATACGCCCGGCCGAGGGATCTCGCGATGGAACATATTTTCGATTCAGGAGTACGCTGGACGCCATGAGCAGGCACCTTCAGGGCTCCCTCTTCGACCAGACCGACGAGCTGCGCCTCGGCTCCCTGGACGGGATCCGCCGGACGGCGCTGGACACAGGCGCCTGGATCGACGTGCTGCCGGGCTGGCTCGCCGGCTCGGACGCGCTGTTCGAACAGCTGGCCGCCGACGTGCCCTGGCGGGCCGAGCGCCGGCACATGTACGACCAGGTGGTGGACGTCCCCCGGCTGCTCGCCTTCTACGGGCCGGACGACCCGCTCCCCCACCCCGTGCTGGACGAGGCCCGCGCCGCGCTGAACGCCCACTACGCCGAGGAGCTGGGCGAGCCCTTCGTCACCGCCGGCCTGTGCCACTACCGCGACGGCCGGGACAGCGTCGCCTGGCACGGCGACCGCATCGGCCGGGGGTCGCGCGAGGACACCATGGTCGCGATCCTCTCCGTCGGCTCGCCCCGCGATCTGCTGCTGCGCCCCGTGCGCGGCGGCGAGACCGTACGACGGCCGCTCGGGCACGGAGACCTGATCGTCATGGGCGGCTCCTGCCAGCGGACCTGGGAACACAGCATCCCCAAATCCACCCGCGCCACGGGCCCCCGCATCAGCATCCAGTTCCGCCCGCGCGGCGTCCGCTAGCTCCGCCGGGGTCTGCTTTGCTGTCTCCTGTCGGGTACGGACCTCACCCCACGGGACGAGCATGCGGGCAGACGTACGGCAAGTGGCGGACGGCGCCTACCTGGTGCACGGCGGCGAGACCAACTGGGTGATCCTCACCGAGGGGGACGCGGTCACCCTCATCGACACCGGCTACCCGGCCGACCGGGAGCGGCTGCTCGACTCCCTCGCGCAGGTGGGCGGTTCACCGGAGGCGATCGTGGCCGTGCTCGTCACCCACGCCCACAACGACCACCTGGGCTCCGCCGAGCACCTGCGCACGGCCCACGGCGCCCCCGTCCTCCTGCACCCGGCCGAAGTCCCCCACGCACGGCGGGAGTTCCTCCAGCAGGTGAGCGTGGGCACGGTGCTGGCCAACGGCTGGCGTCCCGGTGTCCTGCCGTGGGCGGTGCACGCGCTGCGCTCCGGCGGCACCGAGCGGCGCCCGGTCGCCGCGCCCGAGCCCTTCCCCGCCGCGTCCGGCCCGCTGGACCTGCCCGGCCGGCCCGTGCCCGTGCACACCCCCGGCCACACCGACGGCCACGCCGTGTTCCACCTCCCCGAGGCGGGCGTGGTGGTCTCGGGCGACGCCCTGGTCAGCGGTCACGCCACCTCCCGGCTGAAGGGCCCGCAACTGCTGCCCGCGATGTTCCACCACGATCGGGACCGCGCCGTCGCCTCCCTGGACGTGATCGGGGAACTCCCGGCCGACGTGCTGCTGCCCGGGCACGGCCCGGTCCACCGGGGCTCCGTGCGGGAGGCGGCCGACCGCGCCCGGGAACGCGCCGTCTAAAGTCGGGCCATGGCTTTGCAGATCAGCGCCACAAACCCGGAGCACCCGGCCCTCCTGCTGGAGTTGCCCTGGCACCTGCCGCTGGAGGAGTGGCCCGAGGACATCCTCGTGCCGCTGCCGCGCGGCATCTCGCGCCACGTGGTGCGCTACGCCCGCGCCGGCGCCGAGGTGATCGCCGTCAAGGAGCTGGCGGAGCGCCCGGCGCTGCGGGAGTACGAGTTGCTGCGCGACCTGGACCGGCTGAGCATTCCGGCCGTCGACGCGCTGGCCGTCGTCACCGGCCGCGCCGACGGCTCCGGCGGCCCGCTGGAGTCGGTGCTCGTGACCCGGCACCTGGGCGGCTCGATGCCGTACCGGTCGATGTTCGAGACGACCATGCGGCCGGCCACCATGCACCGGCTGATGGACGCCCTCGCGGTGCTGCTGGTGCGGCTGCACCTCGCCGGGTTCGCGTGGGGCGACTGCTCGCTGTCCAACACGCTCTTCCGACGCGACGCGGGCGCGTACGCCGCCTACCTGGTCGACGCCGAGACCGGTGACCTGCATCCGCAGCTGAGCAACGGGCAGCGCGACTACGACCTCGATCTCGCCCGGGTCAACATCAGCGGCGAGCTGCTCGACCTGGAGGCGTCGGGCGCGCTGCACCCGTCGGTGGACCCGGTGGAGTTCGGGATGGAGATCTGCGCCCGCTACCACCGGCTGTGGGAGGAGCTGACCCGCACCTCCGTCTACCCGGCGGGCAAGTACCACTACATCGAACGCCGCATCCGCCGCCTCAACGAACTCGGTTTCGACGTGGCCGAGATGCAGATCGAGCACTCCCAGGGCGGCGACTCGGTCACCTTCGTGCCCAAGGTCGTCGACGCCGGCCACCACCAGCGGCAGCTGCTGCGGCTGACGGGCCTGGACGCCGAGGAGAACCAGGCCCGGCGGCTGCTGAGCGACCTGGAGAGCTGGATGGCCACCCAGGACGACTACGCGCCCGGCGACCCCCTCGCCGCCCGCCCCGAGGTGCTCGCGCACCGCTGGGTGCGGGACGTGTTCCGGCCGACGGTGCGGGCCGTGCCGGTCGAGCTGCGCGGCTCCATGGACCCCGCGGAGATCTACCACGAGCTGCTGGAGCACCGCTGGTTCCTCTCGGAGCGGGCGCAGCACGACATAGGGCTCGACACGGCCGTCACCGACTACATCGAGAAGATTCTCCCCAAGGCGCGCGAGACGCTGGAGCCGACCCTCCCGCAGTGATCCCGCCCGCTCAGTCGTGCGGGACGACGGCGACCGGGCAGTCCGCATGGTGCAGGACGCCGTGGGCGACGGAGCCGATGCGGGCGCCGACGGCGGTGCGGTGGGCGCGCCGGCCGACGACCATCAGCTGGGCCCGCCCGGACACCGACAGCAGCACCTGGCCCGCGCTGCCGATCTCCACGTGCTCGACCACCGGCACGTCGGGGAAGCGTTCCCGCCAGGGGGCGAGGGCGTCGGTCAGCGCCTTGCGCTCGTACGGCTCCAGGCCGCCGGCGTCGTCGAGGAGCTTGAGGGAGGCGGGACTGTAGGAGAACAGCGGCGGCAGCGTCCAGGCGCGGACGACGCGCACGGAGGCGCCGCGGGCGGCGGCCGTCTCGAACGCGAACCGCAGGGCGGGCGCGCTGTCCTCGGGGGCGCCCTGCTGGCCGACGACGATCTCGTGCCCGGCGACCTCGTCGCTGGGCTTGTCGCCGGCGCGGACCAGGACGACCGGGCGGGTGGCCTCGGCGATCACCTGCTGGCCCACCGAGCCGAGCAGGAACCCGACGACCGGGCCGTGGCCGCGCGAGCCCAGCACCAGCGTCTCGGCCTGCGCGACGGCCTCGGTGAGCGTGTCGACCGGGTCGCCCTCCAGCACGTCGGTGGTGACATCGAGGCCCCGGTGCCGTGCGGCGACCTCGGCGGCGGCCTGCTGCACCTCGGCCCGCACCCACTGCTCCTGCGCGTCCCGGTCGGCCAACTCGGCGGCCGTGTTCGGCTGGAATCGCCAGGCGTGCACCACCCGCAGCGCCCGGTCCCGCCGGACGGCCTCCCGTGCCGCCCAGGCGAGTGCCGCGAGGCTCTCTTCCGTCCCGTCGACCCCTGCCGTGATCGGGCGCGTCATCCCGCTGCCTCCTGAGTGTCGTCGTCGATCGTGCCCGCCCAGTCTTCACCACCGCCCGGCCGGTCGGACGCCCGGAGAGGGAACGAGCGCCGCGCACCCGGCGAGACCTTGCCCGAGAGTGCCGGGACCTGAACCAGGGGCGCACCCTCTCCCCCGGTCCCGCAGCGGTCCGGGGCGATCGAACATACGATGGCTGGAGCCCGCGCGGGGCTTGCCGTGCGGCGCGTTCTGACCGTTCTCGGGGTGGAGACGTATGGCACAGGCCGCCGAACCAGCGCGGACCGTCATCCTGACCGTGGACGACGACCCGGGGGTCTCCCGCGCCGTCGCCCGTGACCTGCGGCGTCGTTACGGCGCCGGGTACCGGATCGTGCGCGCGGAGTCCGGCGAGTCCGCCCTGGAGGCGCTGCGGGAGCTGAAACTGCGCGGGGACCTGGTCGCCGTGATCCTCGCCGACTACCGGATGCCGCAGATGAACGGCATCGAGTTCCTCGAACAGGCGCTGGACGTGTACCCGGGCGCGCGGCGGGTGCTGCTGACGGCGTACGCCGACACCGACGCGGCGATCGACGCGATCAACGTAGTCGACCTCGACCACTATCTGCTCAAGCCGTGGGACCCGCCCGAGGAGAAGCTCTACCCGGTGGTGGACGACCTGTTGGCGGCGTGGCGGGCGAGCGACCACCGGCCGGTGCCCAGCACCAAGGTGGTGGGCCACCGCTGGTCGGCGCGCTCCTCCGAGGTGAGGGAGTTCCTGGCCCGCAACCAGGTGCCCTACCGCTGGTACTCCTCCGACGAGCCGGAGGGGCGGCGGCTGCTGGCCGCGGCGGGGCAGGACGGGCAGCGGCTGCCGCTGGTGATCACCGCCGAGGGCACGCCGCTGATCGAGCCGGACGCGCCCGAGCTGGCGTCGAGGGTCGGCCTGGCGACGACGCCGACGGCCGACTTCTACGACCTGGTGGTGATCGGCGGCGGCCCGGCCGGGCTCGGCGCGGCGGTGTACGGGGCCTCGGAGGGGCTGCGGACGGTGCTGGTGGAGCGTTCGGCGACGGGTGGGCAGGCCGGGCAGAGCTCGCGGATCGAGAACTACCTCGGCTTCCCCGACGGCGTCTCCGGAGCGCAACTCACCGACCGGGCGCGCCGTCAGGCGACGAAGTTCGGCGCCGAGATCCTCACCGCGCGCGAGGTCACGGGGCTCGACGTCAACGGGGCGGCGCGCGTGGTCCGGTTCTCCGACGGCTCGGCGATCGCCGCACACAGCGTGATCCTGGCGACCGGAGTGTCGTACCGGGAGCTGCGGGCGCCCGGCCTGGACGAGCTGACCGGCTGCGGGGTGTTCTACGGGTCGGCGCTCACCGAGGCGGCCTCCTGCCAGGGACAGGACGTGTACATCGTGGGCGGCGCAAACTCCGCGGGCCAGGCGGCGATGTACCTGTCCCGGGGCGCGAAGTCGGTGACGCTGCTGGTGCGCGGCCCCGACCTGACGGCGTCGATGTCGTACTACCTGATCCAGCAGCTCGGTGAGGCGCCCAACATCTCGGTGCGCTGCGGCACGGTCGTCGACGAGGCGCACGGCGACGGCCATCTGGAGCGGCTGACGCTGCGGGACGTGGAGAGCGGGGCGACCGAACTGGTCGACGCGCAGTGGATGTTCGTGTTCATCGGCGCGGCCCCGCTGACGGACTGGCTGGACGGCACGGTGCTGCGCGACGGGCGCGGGTTCATCCTCGCCGGGCCCGATCTCACGCCGGACGGGCGGCCGCCGGCGGGCTGGGAGCTGGACCGGCCGCCGTACCACCTGGAGACCAGCGTTCCGGGCGTGTTCGTGGCGGGCGACGCGCGTGCGGAGTCCGCGAAGCGGGTCGCCTCCGCCGTCGGAGAGGGAGCCATGGCCGTGATGCTCGTGCACCGGTATCTGGAGCAGTCGTGAGCGGGCGGGCGATGCCCTGCAGCCCGGGCGAGATCGGCGCGCTGTTCCTGTTCGAGAAGCTCTCCCCGGAGCAGTTGGGACGGCTGTGCGCCGAGGGGCGGGTGGAGAAGTTCGACCCGGGGCCGGTGTACGCGGAGGGCGACCCGGCGACCTGCTTCTACGTGATGATCGAGGGCACGGTGGTGCTGTCCCGCCGGGTCGGCGGCGACGACGTCGAGGTGGTGCGCTCCTCGCAGCGCGGGGTGTACTCCGGGGCCATGCAGGCCTACCTCGGGGACCGGGTGCCGCAGGTCTACACCAACTCGATGCGGGTGACGGAGCCGACGCGGTTCTTCGTGCTGCCCGCGCAGTCGTTCGCGGACGTCATGCAGGAGTGGTTCCCGATGGCCGCGCATCTGCTGGAGGGGCTGTTCTTCGGCACGAAGAACACCCAGCGGGCCATCGGGCAGCGTGAACGACTGCTCGCCCTGGGCTCGTTGTCCGCGGGGCTCACGCACGAGCTGAACAACCCGGCCGCGGCGGCGGTCCGGGCCACGGCGACGCTGCGGGAGCGGGTGGCGAAGATGCGGCACAAGCTCGCCGTCATCGCGCAGGGCTCGTACTCGCCGGAGACACTCGCGGAGCTCATCGAGATCCAGGAACGCACCGCCGAACAAGTCGCGAAGGCACCGGTGTTGAGTCCGCTGGAGGCCTCCGACCGGGAGGACGAGCTGACCGACTGGCTCGACGACCACGACATCCCGGACGGCTGGCGGATCGCGCCGACGTTCGTGCAGGCCGGTCTGGACGTGGACTGGCTGGAGCAGGTCGCCGCGGCGGTGGCCGCCGACATCCTGCCGGGCGCGATCGGGTGGCTCAACTACACCGTGGAGACCGAGCTGTTGATGGACGAGATCGACGACTCCACCACCCGCATCTCCCAACTGGTGGACGCCGCCAAGCAGTACTCGCAGCTCGACCGGGCCCCGTACCGCGTCGTCGACGTCCACGAACTCCTCGACAGCACCCTGCTGATGCTCTCGGGCAAGATCGGCCGGCGCATCGAGGTCGTCAAGGACTACGACCGCGGGGCGCCGAAGGTGCCGGCGTACCCGGCGGAGCTCAACCAGGTGTGGACGAACCTCGTCGACAACGCCGTCTTCGCCATCAACAGCGCCGGTGGCGAAGGGACGTTGACCGTGCGGACGGCGCGGGAGGCGGACCGGCTGCTGGTGGAGTTCCGCGACACGGGGCCGGGCATCCCGGCGGACGTCCGGGACCGCATCTTCGACCCGTTCTTCACCACCAAGCCGGTGGGCGAGGGCACCGGGCTGGGCCTGGACATCTCCTGGCGGATCGTCGTCAACAAGCACCACGGCGGCATCCACGTCGAGTCCGTGCCGGGCGACACCCGCTTCCAGGTCCTGCTGCCGCTGACGGCGCCGGATCCGGAAGAGGCCGGGCCCGACGACGAGAACATGATCACAGAGGACCGCGCATCAGCGGAGGAGCCCGTATGACCGACGCCCTCGCCATCGACCCGGACGTCCCGCCGAGCGGCGCCGGCTGCGTCGAGTGCGACGCCGCGGGCGGCTGGTGGTTCCATCTGCGGCGCTGCGCCTCGTGCGGGCACATCGGCTGCTGCGACTCCTCCCCCGGCCGGCACACCACCGCCCACTGGAAGGCGACCGGGCATCCCCTGGTGCGCAGCTTCGAGCCGGGCGAGGAGTGGTTCTGGGACTACGGCGCCGAGGAGCTGTTCGACTCCGGGCTCGAACTGGCCCCGCCGGTCAGCCGTCCGGAGGGCCAGCCGGCGCCGGGCCCGGCGGGCCGGGTGCCGGCGGACTGGGCGCGCTCGCTGCACAGCTGAACCTGCGGCCTCCGCGCCTGAACCGACGGCCTCCGCGCCGAACACCGGGGCGCGCACGCCCAAATGATCGCTTTCTTCCGTCCCCGCGCACATACTGGGCCGACCACGCGAGGTGACCCGTCGGTCACCGACTGCGCATCGGCCGCGGAGATGTGACGGGACAGGAAGCATGTCACTCGGGGTGTTCGGAAAGTTGAGAAGCGCGGCACTGTGTGTGTCGCTGGGGGCCGCGCTGGCCGCCCTGCCGGCGGTACCCGCGCAGGCCGCGCCGCCGAAGCCCGATCTCGCGGGGCTGCGGGGCGTCCTGCGCACGGCGGTGGGCCAGGGCGCCCCGGGGGCGGCGGCGCTGCTCGACGACGGCGGGAGTGTCCACCGGCTCGCCGTGGGCGTCTCGGACCGGAAGACGGGCCGCGCCCTGACCGCCGGCGACCGCTTCCGCATCGGCAGCGTCACCAAGGTGTTCTCGGCGGTCGTGCTGCTGCAACTCGTCGACGAGCACAGGCTCTCCCTCGACGCGCCGGTCAACCGCTATCTGCCGAGGCTCCTTCCCGACGGCCGGATCACGGTCCGGCACGTGCTGAGCCACCGCAGCGGTCTGTACGACTACAGCAACGACATGTTCGCCCGGAGCGTGGCCGGCTTCGAGGCCGTGCGCACCAAGGTGTTCACCTATCGTCAGCTCCTGGACCGCTCGCTGCGCCGGCCGCGCACGACCGCGCCCGGCGGCGCGTACTCGTACTCCAACACCAACTTCGTCGTCGCCGGGATGCTGATCGAGAAGCTCACCGGGCGCCCGGTGGGCGCGGCGTACCAGAGCCGGATCATCGGACCGCTGAAGCTGCGGGACACCTTCTACGTGCATCCGGGCACCGGCATCCCCGGCGTCCACACGCGCGGCTACCTCACCCCGGACGCGCCGGCCACCGCGCTGGTCGACGCGACGCGGCAGACGGTGTCCTGGGCGCAGAGCGCGGGCGCCCTCATCTCCAGCACCCGGGACCTCACCACGTTCCTGGCGGCCCTGCAACGCGGCCGGCTGACCTCGGCGGCGGCGCTGGCGCAGATGCGGCGGTGGACGCCCGCGGGCGCTCATCAGGCGTACGGACTGGGGCTGCGGCGGCGGGACCTGTCGTGCGGGGTGTCCGTGTACGGGCACACGGGCGCGGTGCAGGGCTACTACACGTACGCGTTCACCTCGTCGGACGGCCGCCGCAGCCTGGCCGCGCTGTCCAACGCCTCCAACAACTCCCGCGTCCACAACACGATGCTGCGCACACTGGAGTCGGCGTTCTGCGGTACGGGCAGGCGCACCCGCACAGGCAAGGACGACGCCCACCGGGGCGCCGTACCGCCGTACGAGCGACCCGAGGACATGCCGGGGAGCGCGGAGGCGGAGCCGGGCTCACAGCCGGCCACCGCCACGCCGTAGGGGTGAGGCCGGGCGGGTGATCTGCGCCTCACAGGCAACCCCGCCCGGGAGGCCCGCGTCTTGATCGACGACAGCGGAACACCACGACTCCACCCCTCCCCCCGCAGGGGCACGGGGCTGAAGTCCGCTGCACTATACACGCCATGTATACGCAGAGTGTATACATCATTGCCGAAAGGACGCGATGTACGGCAAGGCTTTCGCCCCGGAGTACCAGGGCGCCCTCACCACCCTGTCCGTGAACTCCTCCCTGGTCGACGTACTGGCCGCCGGCACCGAGCGGTTGGCGGCGGCGAAGCGGGCCGGGGAGCACGCAGAGGCCGCCCGTTCCGGCCTCGCCGTGGCCGAGGCGCACCGCCGGCTGGGGCAGGTGCGGGAGGCGGACCGGGCCTGGAAGGCGAGCTACCGGGCCGCACGGGACGCCGACGACACCGCGGCGATGGCCTGGGCGCTGTGGAGCGGCGGCACCCTGGCCCGCCAGCGGGGCTCGTTCCCGCTGGCCCGGCGACTGCTGGCGCTCGCCGCGGAGCTCGGCGAACACGCCGGGGACGTGGTCGTCCGCGGGTACTCGCTGGCCGGGCTCGCGGAGACCGGCCGGATACAGGGGGACTACGAGGCGGTCGGCAGGCTGCACGAGCAGCTGCTCGCCGAGGCCCGCAGGCGGGGCGAGGCGCGACACACGGTGTGGGCGCTGGAGGGCATCGCACAGATGCACCGCAACGCCGGCGCGTACGACACCGCCCACGCGCTGTTCGAGGAGGCCGCCGAGATAGCGGGGCGCGCGGACGACCGGCGAGGGCACGCGTGGGCGCTGCGCGGGCTGGCCGACATCGCCTCGGCGCGCGACGGCGACGTGGAGCGGGCCCTCGTCCTGCTGTCCGAGGCGGAGACGACGTGCCGGACGATGAACCTGTCCAGCGCGCTTGCCTACAACCACAAGATGCGGGGCAACGTCCTGTACCGGGCGGGCCGTTACGCCGAGGCGCGGGAGCTCTACGAGCTGGCGCTCGACGAGTTCGGCGCGATGAGCGAGCCGCGCGGGGAGGCACTGGCCCGGCTCGGCCTGGCCAAGTCGCTGGCCCGCCTGGGCCGCGACCGCGCCGAGACGGCGGCGGAACTGGCCGAGCTCGCCGGACGGTTGGAGCGGATCGGCCTGCGGCACGCGCGCGAGATGGTGGCGCGGGCGCAGAAGGAACTCGGCCTCGACGCGGAGGCCGCGCGATGACGACCTCCTCCCCGACCGCCGCCGCGCCGACCGTGCCGGCCTCGATCCTCGATCGGTGCCGCACCCTGGTGCGGCCCGCTCTGACCGAGGCCGTGGGGCGGCTGCACCCCTGGGTGGGTGAGATGGCGGCGTACTCCCTGGGCTGGTGCGAGGTCGGCGGGGCGCCCGCCGCCGCCTCCGGCGGGAAGGGGCTGCGGCAGGCCCTGGCGGTGCTGGGGGCGGAGGCGGCCGGCGCGCCCGCGCGAGCCGGGACGGCCGCGGCGGTCGCCGTGGAGCTGGTGCACACCTTCTCCCTGCTCCACGACGACATCATGGACGGTGATCCGACGCGTCGGCGGCGACCCACCGTCTGGAAGGCCTACGGCACGGGTCCGGCGGTACTCGCGGGCGACGCCCTGTTCGCCCTGGCCGTGGAGACGCTGGCCGCGGCTCCGGGCGGCGCGCCCGGCGTACGGCTGCTGTCGGCAGCGCTCACCGAACTCGTCCGCGGGCAGGCCGACGATCTGTTGTTCGCCGCCCGCCCCTTCCGGGGACCGCAGCGGGTGCTGCCGCACGAGTACCGGGCGATGGCCGAGGGCAAGACGGGCGCGCTGCTCGGCTGCGCGGCCGCGCTGGGCGCCTCCCTCGGCGGCGCGCCGGAGACGACGGTGACGGCGCTGGACCGGGCCGGCCGGCATCTGGGCGTCGCCTTCCAGATCGTCGACGACATGCTCGGCATCTGGGGCGACCCGGCCGTCACCGGCAAGCCCGTCCACGGCGACCTGCGCGAAGGCAAGAAGACCTTCCCGATTCTGGCCGCCCTGGCGTCCCCGACCCCCGAGGCGCGTCGACTGGCCCGGCTTCTGGAGTCGCGGACCGACCACGCCGAGGCGGCCGCCCTGGTGGATCTGGCAGGCGGCCGTGCGGCGGCCCTCGCCGAGGCGCGCCGCCGGACGACCGCCGCGGCTGCGGCCCTCAACGGCGTCCCGCTGCAGGCGAGGGCCGCAGCCGACCTGCGGTCGCTGTTGGACTTCCTGGCGCGGCGTGAGGTGTGAACCGCGGTTGACCGGGTCCGCCGCCACGCGAAAGGGTGCGAAGCGGGCACGCGGAGTGCGCGCCCCGGTGAGCGCGTAACAGGAAAGGTGGTCGCCTTGGCCGGCATCCCCCACGTCGACGAGGTCACAGAAGGCTCCGGCATGCTCGAGGTCTCGGCCGTCGAGGCCATGGCTGAGCGGATCGCCGGGCACGTGCTGCGCACTCCGACGCTGCCGAGCCCGGGTCTGTCCGCGCTGCTCGGCGCTCCCGTCACCGTGAAGCTGGAGTTGCTGCAGCGCACCGGCTCCTTCAAGGCGCGCGGGGCGACGGCGAAGCTGCTGTCGCTGAGCGAGGCCGAGCGGGCGGCCGGGGTGGTGGCGGTGAGCGGCGGCAACCACGGGATCGCGGTGGCGGTCATGGCCGCGGCGCTCGATGTGAAGGCCACCGTGGTGATGCCGCGGACAGCGCCGGCGCGTTCGGTGCGGATCGCCGAGGAGGCGGGCGCGTCGGTGCGGCTGACGGACGGCATGGCGGAGGCGTTCTCCCTGGTGGACCGGTTGCGGGAGGAGGGGCTGACGCTTGTCCACCCGTTCGACGATCCGGCGGTCGTCGCCGGTCAGGGCACGGTCGGCCTGGAGCTGGACGAGGACGCGGACGACGGCCTGACCGACGTCCTGGTGAGCGTCGGGGGCGGCGGGCTGATCTCCGGCGTCGCGGCGGCCCTGCGGGCCCGTCGGCCCGGGGTGCGGGTCTGGGGCGTGGAGACCGAGGGCGCGGAGGCGATGTCCCGGGCGCTGGCGGCGGGCGGCCCGGTGCCGGTCGAGCTGTCGTCGGTGGTGTCCACGCTCAGCGCTCCCGCCGTCTCGCGGTTGACGTACGACCATGTGGCCGCGCTGGTGGGCGAGGTGCTGGTGGTGCCGGACCGGGAGGCGGTGCGGGGGGCGGTGGAGTTCGCCGAGCACGGCAAGGTGTGGGCCGAGCCGGCCGCCGGGTGTCTGCTGCCGGCCGCCCGGCAGGTGCTGGAGCGGGTCGGGGGCGACGCCCGGCTCGGATTGGTGGTGTGCGGGGGCAATGCGTCGGCCGGGGACATCTCGTCCTGGGTCGAGCGGTTCGGGCTGGAGTGAGATACGAAAAACCCGCCGGAGGCCTCCGCCACGCCAATCCGCGGCAGCGCGGCGAACGTGTTTCCGAAGGCCGCCCGAGAGCGGTCCGGAGTTGTTTACCGCTGGTTACACCACTGGACGACCCCAGGTAATTTCCTTTCGTCGTACATATGCTCGGCCTTTTTTGAATGAAAGACAGGAATCATGGCGGAGTCGCGGTTCTTTTGAACGCAGCACCTCTCGGCCGCCGTACCACTGGGAAAGGAGAACTCCGGCGGTTCAGCGAAGGATGGCCATGGTCAAGGCGCATGTCTCCAGGAACGAGCTGGTCGCCGGGCGGTACCGGCTGCTCGACGTCGTCCACCGCGAGACGAACCGCGTCAGCTGGTACGGGGAGCACGAGGAGGGCCCGGCCGGCCCCCGGCCGTGTCTGGTCACCGAGATCGGACTGCCCGAGGGCCAGAATCCGGAGGACGCGCTCCGGGCCGCCGACCGTGTGCTGCGCATGTCGCAGACGATGGCAGGGCTGTGCCCCGGCAGGGTCGCCACCGTCCTCGACGCCGTCACGGAGGACGGCGCCCTGTGGACCGTCACCGAGTGGATCGACGGGCTGCCGCTCGGCCAGCTCATAGAACAGAAGGGCGCCTTCCGGACGGCCCGCGCCGCGGCCATCGGGCTGGAAGTGCTCGACGTGCTGGAGGCCGCGCACGGCGAGGGCATCACCCACGGCGAGCTCAGCCCCGGCCAGATCTACGTGCGGGCGCGCGGCCCGGTCGTCGTCACCGGGTTCGGCCTCGCCGGCGCGACCCTCGCCCCGCGCCTGGCCGCCCCGGCGTACGCCTCCCCGGAGCAGGCGCGGGACGAGCGGATCGGCCCGGCGGCCGACCTGTGGGCGCTGGGCGCGATCCTGTACACGATGGTCGAGGGACGGCCGCCGTACCGGGACCGGGACCGGCCCGAGGCCACGCTGAAGGGCGTGGACCGGCTGCCGTTGCGCACCCCGGTGCGGGCGGGAGCGCTGGCGCCGACCGTGCAGGGCCTGCTGCGCAAGGACTCCCGGGAGCGCCTGACCCGGCCGGTGGTGCGCCAGGCCCTCGACCGCGCCCTGGAGGAGGACCCGCACACGCCGGTGGCCGAGACGCGGCTGCCCCGCGCGTACCCCGCTGGACGGTTCGGCGGGAGCCGGTGGAGCGGCCGGACCGTGACCGCGGGGGCCGCGCTGGCCGTCGTCGCGGTGGCGGTGGCCGCGCTCGCGGCGACCGGACGGCTGCCCGGCACCGACGACTCG
Source organism: Streptomyces sp. NPDC088254 (assembly GCF_044740925.1). NCBI lineage: Bacteria > Bacillati > Actinomycetota > Actinomycetes > Kitasatosporales > Streptomycetaceae > Streptomyces > Streptomyces sp. NPDC088254. Next base: position 55,558 of record NZ_JBIURQ010000011.1, read on the forward strand.
TCGTCCACCGACGCGCAGAGCCCGCCCAGCGCGACCCCGGGTGCGCCGGGCGGCGGGGGGACGAGCGCCCCGGCCCCGGCTCCGCCCGTGCCCTCGACGCCGGCGACGTCGGCCCCCGCGTCGCCTCCCGCGGCCTCGCGCGGCCCGTCGCCCAGCCCCAAGCCCTCCGCGACCCGCACCACCGACGCCCTGCCGGCCGGGTTCCGCGTCTACCGCGCCCCCGAGGGCTTCTCGGTCGCGCTGCCGGGGAACTTCAAGCGGGTGGACACCACGCGCTCCTCCGACCTCGCCTACCGCGTGACCTTCGGAGCGGCGGGCGACCCGCGCACCCTCGCGGTGACCTACAGCGAGGTGCTCGGCCCCGACCCGGTGGCCGTCTGGCGGGAGACCGTCGAGCCCGGGCTGCGCAAGACGGACGGCTTCCGCCGCATCGGCGACATCGAGGCGACGACGTACCAGGGGTACAAGGCGGCCGACATGGAGTGGGTCATGAACGTCCACGGCAAGCAGGTGCGGGTCTTCGGCCGGGGCTTCCTCATCGGCGACCACCGCGGCTTCTCCCTGCGCTGGACCACGCCCGCCGCGGACTGGGACGAGGCGGAGAACGAACAGGCCCTCGCCGCGTTCCTGAAGACCTTCCGGGGCGCGTCAGCCTGAGACGCCCGGTGCCGGGCGGGCGGGCGCGCGCATCCGGCGCAGCGGTCCGGCGTGCAGGGGCCGCGTCTCCCAGCGGGCGGTGAAGGTGCGGTCGGCGAGCGAGCAGGACACCCGCAGCCGGTGCGGGGTCTCCAGGAAGACGGCGTCCACGGTGAGAACGCCGGCGTCGGTCCAGCCGCCGCTCACCGCGACGGGCAGCGGCTCCTCGGCCACCCGCCAGCCCTCGTGCCCCGGGCGCAGGAGGGTGCGGTGGCCGTCCTCCTCCAGGGTCAGCGCCCAGCCGTCCCCGTCGGCGGTGACGACGACGCCGGTCAGGCCGGGCTGGTCGGCGCAGACACCGCCGTACGGCGTGAACCGCGCGCCCTCCCACTCCCCCGCCCGCTCGGGCGGCGCGGGCTTTCCGGCGGCCGGCGGCAGGGCGAGGTCCGCGAGCCGCTCGGCGAGGGCCGCGTCGGCGCGATCCCGGCCGGTGAGCGGGCCGGGCCGGAACGCCGGCAGGAGGTGTTCCCAGACCAGGTCCAGCAGAGCCTGCATGTCGTCGGTCGCGGCGGTCGTGGCGATCACCGCGTCCTGCTCGGGCAGCACCAGGCAGAACTGCCCGTACGCCCCGTCGCCGCGGTAGCCGTGCCGGGAGCGCCAGAACTGCAGGCCGTAGCCCCGGTCCCAGTCGGACCGGTCGCCGTCGCCCATGGCGCCCGCCGTCGGGATGTGCGCGCGGGTCGCCTCGGCGACCCACTCGGCGGGCAGCAGTCGCTCCCCCTGCCACCGGCCCTCGCGCAGGTACAGCAGGCCGAGCCGGGCGACGGCGTCGGTGGCGCCGTGCAGGCCGCTGAAGCCGAGCTCGCGACCGGAGCGGTCGCTCAGCCAGGCGACCTCGCCGATGCCGAGCGGATCGAGCAGCCGGGGCCGCAGCCAGTCGGTGAGCCGGGCGCCGGTGACGCGCTGGAGGATCGCGGCGAGGGTGAAGGTGGCGGGCTGGTTGTAGGCGAACACCGTGCCCGGCTCACGCTCCGGCGGCAGCAGCAGGAAGCCCCGGACGAGGTCGTCGGGGTCGAGCGCGCGCGCCCGGTCCAGCGTCTCGCTCTCGTGACCGCTCGCCATGGACGCCACGTGCCGCACGCGCAGGGCGCGGCTGCGAGGGTCGGTGACGTCCGCGTCGAGTTCCGGGAAGTACCGCAGCACCGGGTCGTCGAGCCCGATCAGGCCCTCGGCGACGGCGAGGCCCGCGGCCGTCGACGTGAAGCTCTTGCTGAGCGAGTACAGCAGATGGAGACGGTCCGCTGTGTACGGCGCCCACCAGCCGGCGGCCACGACGTGGTCGTGCCGCAGGATCATCAGGCTGTGCGGTTCGACGACCTCGGAGGCGTCGACGGCGTCGAGGAAGGCATGGACGCCGTCGGCTTCGACACCCTGGGCGGACGGCTGGCTCACGGGCAGGGGGCGCGCGCTCATGAACGCATCCTTTCGCACGGGCGGCTGCCTATCGACGTCTTTTTCCGCACCGCCGGCGGCCTGTTTCCACCGTCGCGGGCCGGGGACTCGGGGCGCATGGTGCGAATCGGATACACGATGATGACCGAACAGGCAGGCCCGCGGGAGCTGGTCGACCATGTGGTGCGTGCCGAGGAGGTCGGTTTCGACTTCTCGGTGACGTCGGACCACTACTTCCCGTGGCTGCGGTCCCAGGGCCACGCGCCGTACGCGTGGAGTGTGCTGGGCGCCGCCGCACAGGCCACGTCGCGCATCCCGCTGATGACGTACGTGACCTGTCCGACCTTCCGCTACCACCCGGCGGTCGTGGCGCAGAAGGCGGCGACCCTCCAGTTGCTGTCCGAGGGCCGTTTCCGGCTCGGCCTCGGCTCCGGTGAGAACCTCAACGAGCATGTGGTGGGGGGCGGTTGGCCCGCCGTTGACGTACGGCACGAGATGCTGGAAGAGGCCGTGGAGATCATCCGCGCGCTGTTCGACGGCAAACACGTCACGCGGCACGGCACCCACTTCGACGTGGAGTCGGCGAAGCTGTGGGACCTGCCCGAGCAGCCGCCGGAGATCGGCATCGCGGTCTCCGGTGAGCAGTCGTGCGAGCTGGCGGGACGGCTGGGCGACCTGGTGATCGCGACGGAGCCCAAGGCGGACCTGCTGGAGGCGTTCGACCGGCACGGCGGCAAGGGCAAGCCGCGCGTGGGCCAACTGCCGGTGTGCTACGACCGCGACCGGGAGGCGGCGGTGGAGCGGGCGCACGCGCAGTTCCGCTGGTTCGGCAGCGGCTGGAAGGTGAACGCCGAGCTGCCGCACCCCGACTCCTTCGAGGGGGCGACCCAGTTCGTCAAGCCCGACGACGTGTCCGCCGCGATCCCCTGCGGCGACGACCCCGAGGCCTTCGTCGAGGCCGTACGCCCGTACGCCGAGGCCGGGTTCACCGAAGTGGCCCTGGTGCAGATCGGCGGCGACTCGCAGCCCGCGTACCTGGACTGGTCCGAGAAGACGCTGCTGCCGGCGCTGCGCGACGCGTTCGGGTGACGTGCTCCGGCCCCCTGCCGGGGCGGGCGGGGGGCCGGTCTCGGCGCTGAGCGCTCAGCGCTCAGCGCGAGGAGTAGCGGTGGCGCGTCCACAGCGGCACGCCGAACCACATCAGCAGGTACCACACGACCACGGCGGTGACGAGGTAGGGCACGAAGCCGTCGTGGGTCGCGACCCTGAGGATCAGCAGCAGGGACGAGGTCATGGTGGCGAGCAGCAGCATCAGGCCGACGAAGGTCATCCGGGAGGCCCAGACGACGGCCTGCGGCTTGACCTGGCGGCCGGAGACGAGCCGGTGCAAGGAGACCGGGCCTATGAGGGCGCCGGTGGCGCAGGCGCCGAGGACGACCGTCACGATGTAGATCACCTGGTCGATGTCGGCCAGTTGCGTGTAGCGCGGGGTGAACACGACGGTGAGCAGGAAGCCGAAGAGGATCTGGACGCCCGTCTGGGCAACGCGGACCTCCTGGATCAGCTCCCCCCACTTCCGGTCCGCTCTCTCCTCCTCGGTCTCGTCGCGCCCTCTGCGCCGGTCGACCGCCGCTGACGTGTCCGTCACCTGTTCCTCCCCGGATGTTCCATGACCGTTCGGGTCTCCTGTCCGGCGAGTACCCCCTGATCGGCGTTTTCTTCCGCCCGGCTTCCCGGGCGGCCGGGCGGGGCGGGGTGCGGGGGACGGAACGGTCGCAGCGGGGCGGTGCGGCTACCGACGTCGCGGCTACCAGCGTCCTTCGACGTGCTGCCGGATCCGGCGCTCGTACAGTTCCCGGATCGCGGCGAGCGTCTCGCCGGGGAGGTCGGGCAGCTTGGCGGCGGCCGCGTTGGCGCGGGCCTGCTCGGGGGAGCGGGCGCCGGGGATCACGGTGGTCACGCCGGGCTGCTGGACGATCCAGCGCAGGGCAAGCTGGGCCGGGGTCCAGCCCTCGGGGGCGAGGGCGGCGAACTCGGCGGCGGCGCGCACCCCGGTGTCGTAGTCGACGCCGGAGAAGGTCTCGCCCTGGTCGAAGGCCTCGCCGTGCCGGTTGTAGGTGCGATGGTCGTTCTCCGGGAAGACGGTGGCCTCGGTGTACTTGCCGGACAGCAGCCCGGAGGCGAGCGGGACGCGCGCGATGACGGCGACGCCGGCCTCCCGGGCGGCGGGGAGCACCTCGTAGAGGGGCTTCATCCGGAACGGGTTGAGGATGATCTGGACGCTGGCCACGCCCGGGCGGGCGATCGCCGTGAGGGCCTCCGCGCAGGTCTCCACGCTGACGCCGTACGCGGCGACGCGCTCCTCCTCCACGAGGGTGTCCAGGGCGTCGAAGACCTCGTCGGACGAGTAGACGGGCGTGGGCGGGCAGTGCAGCTGCACCAGGTCGATGCGGTCGACGCCGAGGTTGCGGCGGGAACGGTCGTTCCAGGCGCGGAAGTTGTCCAGGACGTAGTTCTGGGGGATCTGTTCGACGCGGCGGCCCATCTTCGTGGCGACCAGCACATGCAGGTCGGGCCGGCCGCTCAGGAAGGCGGCGATGGTCTGCTCGCTGCGTCCGTCGCCGTAGACGTCGGCGGTGTCGAAGAAGGTCACCCCCGACTCGGCCGCCGCCTCCAGAACGGTGAGGGCCTCCTTGTCGTCGACGTCACCCCAGTCGGCGCCGAGCTGCCAGGTGCCGAGACCGACGACGGATGCGTGCTGATGAGACCTGCCGAATTCGCGCTCGTCCATGGCGCAAGTCTGTCACCCGCGCGCCCCCTGGCGCGGACCGGCCGCGGCAGGGGGCGCGTACGAGGGGTCGCGCGCGGAGAGCGCTTACGCGGTGGGTCATTCGCGTGAGGCGAGTTCCCGGGCGTGCGCGGTGCGGGCGAGCCGGGGGCCGAGCCAGCGCTTGAGGCGGCGCAGCGACTCCAGCTGTCCGGCGGCCCGGTCGAGCCGGTAGTACAACTGGGGCGGGACGTGCGGCAGCAGGGGCGAGTGGCGCTGGCCGAGCAGGGCGAACATCCGCTCCGGGGGGAGGCCGATGTAGCGGTCCAGGTTCTCGTACCACTGGGCGCTGTAGCGGGCCGCGCTCTGCGGGGAGAGCAGCTCGGACCGGCGTACCCGCTCGTACCGGGCGAGGGCCTGCGGAAGGTCGGGGCACTCGCGCAGGGCGGCGGCCAGCGCGAAGGCGTCCTCCAGGGCGAGCGTGGTGCCGGCGCCGATGGAGTAGTGGGTGGTGTGGGCGGCGTCGCCGAGGAGGACGAGGTTGCCGCGGTGCCAGGTGCGGTTGGTGAGCGTGCGGAAGTTCAGCCAGGAGGTGCTGCCGTCGGCGGCCGCCCGCCCGGTGAGGGGGTGGCCGTCGAGGATGTGCGCGAAGAGCTTCTCCAGCCGGGCGAGGGCGTCGCTCTCCGCGGTCCCGCCGGGCTCGCAGGCGCGGTCGAGGCCGAGTCCGGCGAGGGTCTCGGGGCCGCACTCGATGACGCAGGTGCTCCGCTCGTCGCTGAAGGGGTAGCCGTAGCACCAGATCCAGCCGTGGTCGGTCTCGACGAAGGCGAAGGTGAAGGAGTCGAAGACCTTTGTGGTGCCGAGCCAGACGTAGGGGTTGCGGCCGGGTGTGAGTTCGGTGCCGAAGTGCCCGGCGTGGTGGGTGCGCAGGGCGCTGTGGACGCCGTCGGCGGCCACGACGAGGTCGGCGTCGGGGACGTTCGCCGCGGTGATCTCGTGGTCGAACTCCAGGCGCACTCCGAGGGCGCGGGCCCGGTCGGCGAGGATCTCCAGCAGCTTGTGGCGGCCGATGCCGTGCCCGGCGTCGCCGGGCTGACGGGTCGACAGTCCTCTTACGTGGGCGACTCCCTGGGTCCAGCGGACGGAGTTCGCCTCGACGGCTCGGGCCGACTCGGGGTCGTGGGCGTGCAGCCGGTCCAGGAGCGCCCGCCAGTAGGTGACGCCCCAACCGTAGGTGGATCCCTCCGGGTTGCGTTCGTAGACGGTGATGTCGTGGGACGGGTCCTGCCGTTTGAGCAGGATCGAGAGATACAGGCCGGCGGGCCCGCCGCCGACACAGGCGACCTTCACGCACACCCCTAGGTATTACCGGACGCGGTCTGTTGACGACGCAGGGTAGCAACGGGCGAGGGGCGCCTTGGAGGGGCCGACTGCCGGATTCCGTCAGTTTCCCCACGTGAGCCACGCCACGGCCGGTGTCGCGCCGCGCCAAAAGTCCCCCGAAAGAGTGGTGCTGAAGGAAAGGAATTGCCCCTTCCACCCAGCACGGCATCCACTCGGCGACAAGATCATCTTCATTCAAGATTGCACGACATGTGATTACTTGTCCTGATCGCAGCCAACCGATCTTGAGGGATTACCCCGGTTCCGGGACCTGCGGATAGGCATGCGGAGTCTCCACCGCAACGCACCTCAGGAGGTCCCGCATGCCCGAACTCAGCCGTCGCCGCGCGCTCACCGCCGCGGCCGCCCTCGCCGCGACCGTCGGCGCCCAGACCGTGGCCCGCGCCGCCACCCCGGCGGCGGGCAACGCCCACGCCACAGGCGCCGATTCCCTCCCCGGCTCCCCCGCCGCCTTCGACGAGGTCTACAAGGGCCGCCGGATACAGGGCCGTCCGACGGCCGGGGGCGGTCACCACGGCGGCGGTCACCACGGCGGTCATCACGACGCGGGTTACGAGGTGTTCGTCGACGGGGTCCCTCTGCATGTGATGAGCAATGCCGACGGCAGCTGGATCAGCGTCGTCAGCCACTACGACCCGGTGGCCACCCCGCGCGCCGCGGCCCGGGCCGCCGTGGACGAGCTGCGGGGCGCCCCGCTGCTGCCTTTCCCCGCCAACTGACCGTCCGTCCCGCACCTCTGGAGCCTTCGCACATGACCGTCCGCAAGAACCAGGCGACCCTCACCGCCGACGAGAAGCGCCGCTTCGTCGCCGCCGTCCTCGAACTCAAGCGCAGCGGCCGCTACGACGCGTTCGTCACCACGCACAACGCCTTCATCGTCGGCGACACCGACAACGGCGAGCGCACCGGCCACCGTTCACCGTCGTTCCTGCCCTGGCACCGCAGATTCCTGCTGGAGTTCGAGCGGGCGCTCCAGGCGGTCGACGCCTCGGTCGCCCTGCCCTACTGGGACTGGTCCGCGGACCGCACGGCCCGCGCCTCGCTGTGGGCGCCGGACTTCCTCGGCGGCACCGGGCGCAGTGTCGACGGCCGGGTGATGGACGGGCCGTTCGCCGCGTCCACCGGCAACTGGCCGATCTCGGTGCGGGTCGACGGGCGGACGTATCTGCGGCGGGCGCTGGGGGCCGGCGGACGCGCGCTGCCCACGCGCGCCGAGGTGGACTCGGTGCTGGCGATGCCGACGTACGACATGGCCCCGTGGAACAGCGGCTCGGACGGCTTCCGCAACCATCTGGAGGGGTGGCGGGGCGTGAACCTGCACAACCGCGTCCATGTGTGGGTGGGCGGGCAGATGGCGACCGGAGTCTCCCCCAACGACCCGGTGTTCTGGCTGCACCACGCCTACATCGACAAGCTGTGGGCCCAGTGGCAGCGCCGGCATCCGGGGTCGTCGTACGTCCCGGCCGCGGGGACGCCGAACGTCGTCGACCTCCACGAGACCATGAAGCCCTGGAACGACACCTCCCCCGCCGATCTCCTCGACCACACCCGGCACTACACCTTCGACACGGACTGACCTCCGACACCAAGTGATCGCGGACGCGTGGTTTGCCGCACAGCGCACGGGTACCCGGGCGACACGTACCCGCAAGCGAGCGAAGGAGGAGACGACTGTGACGCAGGTCGAGGAATCCATCGAGGTCGGCGTGCCCGTGCACACGGCCTACAACCAGTGGACGCAGTTCGAGACGTTCCCCGAGTTCATGAGCGGGGTGGAGCGCGTCGAGCAGCGCACCGACACGCTCACGCACTGGGTGACGGATGTGAACGGCGTGCACCGCGAGTTCGACGCCGAGATCACCGAACAGATCCCCGACGAACGAGTCGCGTGGACGACGGTCGGCGGCGAGTCCCGGCAGGCCGGCGTGGTGACCTTCCACCGCCTCGACGACGAGCACACCAAGGTGATGCTCCAGCTCGACTTCGAGCCGGAGGGTCTCACCGAGACCCTCGGCGACAAGCTCGGCTTCGTCAAGCGGCAGACGAAGGGCGACCTGACGCGCTTCAAGGAGTACATCGAGGAGCACGGCCGCGAGTCGGGCGGCTGGCGCGGCGTGGTGACCTGACCGGTGCCGCGACGCCCACCCGGCGTACTCAACCCGCCGACGCGGTACGGCACTCCGGGTGGCCCCAGCCCTGATCGTTCTTGGCGATCGGCTCCCCCGCCGCGTACGAACGCCCGCACACGCAGCGGCCGGGGAACTTGGCCTTGATGGTGCGGGCGGACGAACCGCCGGGCCGCCGGGGGGACTTGCCCCCGGCGGCCTTTCGGCGTGCGCCGCCGCCGGTTGTCGGAGTGTCGGGCGAGGGCGGCGGCTCGGGCGAGCCGAGGTCGCTGCCCGCGGCCTGCTGGGCGCTCGCCGCCTGGCTGGCGGCCCGGTCGGCGAAGTCGTTCAGCGGATCGCCGTCGACCTGGTGGGCCGGCACATAGCGGAAATCGACCGAGCGGCCGTCGAGCAGTTCGTCGATCCGGACGACGAGTTCCCGGTTGGCGACGGGCTTGCCGGCGGAGGTCTTCCAGCCGTTGCGCTTCCAGCCGGGCAGCCAGGTGGTGACGGCCTTCATGGCGTACTGCGAGTCCATCCGGACCTCGAGCGGCACACCCGGGTCGGTCGACGCCAACAGGCGCTCCAGGGCCGTGAGTTCGGCGACGTTGTTGGTGGCCCTGCCGAGCGGGCCGGCCTCCCAGCGGACCGGGGTCCCCGAGTCGTCGGACACCACCCACGCCCACGCCGCCGGTCCCGGGTTCCCCTTCGAAGCCCCGTCGCACGCGGCCACCACACGTTCACGCATGCGCACGATCATGCCATGGTCCGGCGCCCGGCCGGCCCCGCGCCCGGCCCGGCCGGGGCACACCGCACGGCCGGGGCTACGACACCTCGGTGGTCCGCGGGGGCTCGCCCTCGGTGGTGGTGACGTCGATCACCGACAGGTTCGCGCCCTGCGGGTCGCTGAGGGCGGCGAACCGGCCGAACGGGGTGGTCATGGGGCCGAACCGCAGGACGCCGCCGAGCTTGGTCGCCCTGGCGACGGCGTCGTCGCAGTCGGGGACGGCGAAGTACACGTTGATGTAGGAGGGGACCTCGGGCGGGAAGTCCTCCCCCATCCGCATCCGGCCGAGCAGCGGGCGCTCGCCGAGGTCGTAGAGGCGGAAGTCCATCTCCTCGCCCTCCATGCGCTGTTGCCGGTAGCCGAAGACGGCGGAGAAGAACGCGTCCGTCTTCTCCGGCTCGCGGGTGAAGACCTCGCTCCAGGCGTACGCGCCGGGCGTGCCCATCGCCTCGAAGCCCTCGTGGGTGCCCGCCTGCCACAACCCGAAGACGGCGCCGCTGGGCTCGCGGGCCAGGCACATGCTGCCGAACTCCCCGACCCGCATCGGCTCCATCAGCAACTCCCCGCCGTTCTGACGGATCTTCGCGGCGGTGACCGTCGCGTCCTCGGCGGCGAGGTAGAGGCACCACTGCGACTGGCCCTCCTGGCCGGGCATGGGCGGGACGACGGCGGCGACCGCCTTGCCGTCGGCGTAGGCCTGCGTGTAGTTGCCGTACTCCGACGACGACTCGCCGAAGGTCCAGCCGAGGACCTCGCCGTAGAAGCTCTTGGCTCCCTCGATGTCGCTGAACATCGCGTCGGCCCAGCAGGGCGCTCCCTCAGGTTGCACGGCCATGGCAGCGCCCCTTCCGCAGAGGTGGATCGTCCGTTCCCTCACGCTATCCAGCCGCCTGCCGCCCCGCGCGCCGAACGGCCCGGCCGGGCCGGAATCCTTCGGAGGGCGGGGGCGAACCGGTGGCGCGTCGGGGGCGAACCGTGCGGCGGCGCGTCGGCTATGCGCCGGCGTAGGCCTTCTCCAGGGCTGCGATGTCGAGCTTGCCCATGGTGAACATGGCCTTCATGGCGCGGGCGGCCTTCTCGCCGGGGCCGTCGATCATCTCCAGGAGACGGCGGGGGACGACCTGCCAGGACAACCCGTATTTGTCCTTGAGCCAGCCGCAGGGGCCGGGCTCGCCGCCGCCCTCCAGCAGCCTGCTCCAGTAGTGGTCGATCTCCGCCTGGTCGGCGCAGTCGATCTGGAAGGAGACCGCCTCGTTGAACTTGAACTCCGGGCCGCCGTTGAGGGCGACGAACTTCTGGCCGTTCGCGGTGAACTCGACGGTGAGCACGCTGCCGGGGACGCCCGGACCGGCCTCGCTGTAGTGGGTGACGTGGCCCACGCCGGAGTTCTCGAAGATCGACACGTAGTGGTGGGCCGCTTCCTCGGCCTGGCCGTCGAACCAGAGGCACGTGGTGAATCCGTCGGTGGTCATGGGGGTCCTCCTGGAAGGGGGCGGGCGCGGAGCGCGGTCATCAGTGTCGACCTGTCCACGCGCCGGAACTCATCGGCCACACCACGCGCCGCCCCCGAACGGGTCAGGCGGCCAGGGCCAGCCCCCGGCACGGCGCGGTGCTCGTCGCCGAGGGGGCCGACCGCCTCGAGGGCGCGGACGCCGGGCGGGCGGGGCGGGAGCGGTGGCTGTCGAGGCGGACGGGTGCCGCGGCGGGCGGCGGCGCCAGTTCGCGCTGCGCGCGGGCCAGGAGGTCGCCGAGGCCGAGGCCCAGGGCGTGGGCGGCGGCCGCGAGGACCTCCGAGGAGGCCTCCTTGCGTCCGCGCTCCACCTCCGACAGATACGGCACGGAGACGCGGGCCGCGTCGGATACGTCCTTCAGCGTGCGGCCCTGGGCCTGGCGCTCACGGCGCAGGACCTCGCCGACGAGGTCACGCCAGAGCGGCTCGGCAGCGGGGCGCAGCGGAATCACACGGGCCGTGTTCGGCGCTTGATTGTTCACCCTCACAGCCTAGAATCGTCTCTCGCCGGGGACAGGTCCCGGCGTTCCGCCCAGAGGGGAAACGGAGCGCGGGCCACCGCCCCGGCCGGTGTTCCGGCCCGTTCCGGAACCGGTTGGGCATGGGTCGGCGAAGTCGGGGTATCCGCCCCGGAAGCAGGCCCTCGGCGTCCCGGCCCTCTCCCGGACCGGGCAAGCACACATCCGAACCGTGACTTCCTGACTTCCGTGGGAGAGGCAATGCACACCGCCGTGATCGGGTCGCAGGCACAGGTCGTCGAGGACACCGCCCAGGCCGGCGCGGGCCGTGCGCCGCTCCCGGAGGTCGAAGACCCCCGCGGTGTGGCCCCCCACGACGCTCGGGAGCTCTCCCGCCAGTTCTTCCGCCGGCTGGCGGATCTGGAGGAGGGCACGCCCGAGCACCAGTACGCGCGCAACACCCTCATCGAGATGAACATGTCGCTGGTGCGCTTCGCCGCCGGGCGCTTCCGGGGCCGGGGCGACGACATGGAGGACGTCGTCCAGACCGGCATGATCGGCCTGATCAAGGCCATCGACCGGTTCGAGCTCTCCCGTGAGGTGGAGTTCACGTCGTTCGCGTTGCCGTACATCGTCGGCGAGATCAAGCGGTTCTTCCGGGACACCACCTGGGCGGTGCACGTGCCGCGGCGGCTTCAGGAGCTGCGCGTGGAGCTGGCCAAGGCGCGCGACGAGCTCGCCGGCCGCCTGGACCGGGAGCCGACGGTCGCCGAGCTGGCCACGCTGATGAACCTCCCGGAGAAGGAGGTCGTCGAGACGCAGATCGCCTCCAACGGCTACAACTCCTCTTCCCTCGACGCGGCGCTCACCGGCGACGGCGCTGAGCACGGCGAGGCGGTCCTCGCCGACTTCATCGGCGTGGAGGAGGACGGGCTGCGGCTCGTGGAGGACTTCCAGTCGCTCGCCCCGCTGATGGCGGAGCTCAGCGAGCGGGACCGGGAGATCCTGCACATGCGGTTCGTGGAGGAGGCCACCCAGGCGGAGATCGGCGAGCGGCTCGGCTGCTCCCAGATGCACGTCTCCCGTCTGATCAAGCGGATCATCGCGCGGCTGCGCCGTGGCATGCTGGGCGAGCTGGGCTGCGCCTGAGCGAGGCGGCGGGTGCGGCTGCGTCCGGGCCGACCGTGGATGAGGCGGGTGCCATGGCGTCCGGGCCGGCCATGGGTCATGCGAGTGCGGCAGCGTCCGTACTGCGCCCGGGTGAGGCGGCCGTGGGAGCGTCGGCGGGGGTCATCCGCCGAGCGTGAGCCGGGCGCGTATCCGCTTGCCGACGGGCACCCGTTCGGCGGTGACCTCCGCCGCGACCGCGTGGACGATCTCCAGGCCGTGCCGGCCGATCCGCTGGGGGTCCTTGGGGTAGCGCAGGGGCAACGCGTCGCTGCTGTCGTAGACGGCCACCGACACGACGGCGTCCGTGCCCTCCAGCTCCAGGATGTACGGGCCGTTGCTGTGGCGTTCGGCGTTGGTGACGAGTTCGCTGACGACCAGCATCAGTTCGCCGTTGAGCCGCTCGTCGACGGCGGCGCACCACTCCGTACGGAGCTGGTCGACGAAGTGGGCGGCGAACTCGCGCGCCTCGGCGATGCAACCGGGCTCGCCGGTGTAGTGCGCCGCTCGCCGGAGGGGTTCCACGGGTACGTCGAAACCAGTCGGTATCACTGCCCCGTCCAGGTGCTCGATCATGCGTTTCTCTCTAGGAGGCCGGACTGGCCGGACGCTGCTGCACCAGTGCTCGTACCCCGTGCCGTGCGACGCAGTCCACCCGTTTGTGCGGCGCCCGCATGGAGTGGCTCACAGCGGTCGGCTCACATGGTGGGCCCGCCGGTGGCGGAGTCCGGGGGCACCCGGGGAGTCACGCCGTGTCCGGCCGAGGAGGGCGCCGAGTCGCTGGGCGCCTCGGTCTGCGGGGGCGGCTCGGACGACGGTTCCTCGGTCTCCGGTGCACTCTCGGGCTCGTGCGTGGCTTCGGACGACGGGGGCGGCTCGGAGGGCGGCGATTCGGGCTTCTCGGGCGATTCCGATCCGGGGCCGGGCGGGGAGGGGGCGGTGGACGGCGAGCCCGGGCCCTCGGACGGGGAACCGCTCGGCGACAGGGCGCTCGGGGACGGTTCCGGCGTGGTCGCCGGGGGCTTCGCCGGGCGGTCCTTGTCGCCGGTGTCGCCGCGGTCCCGGGTGAACCACGCGTGGGCGGCGGCGTCGTAGAGCACGAATGTCTCGACGACCTTCGCCGACGGTGTGATCACGACGACCTTCGAGGCGTCGTATCCCGGCCAGGGTTCGCCGGTGATGCGGGGCGTGGTCCGCTGGGCGACGGGCGGGGTGAGCGGGTTGCCGCAGGCGCAGCGCACCCGGGGCACGCCGCGCGCGTCGACGAGGACGGCAGTGCCGCTCTGCAGCACGGCCTGGTAGGGGGCGGCTCGGCCGTCGCGGTAGCCGTGGTTGGTGACGCGGGTGTCCATGCGCAGCCGTACGGGGGTGAGGGAGCGCAGGTAGGCGGGGACCGCGGCGGGTCCGACGCCGACGACGGAGGCGAACGCGCTGTTCTTGGCGGGCTCCGCCTTGAGCGCGGCGATCTGTTTCTCCACGTCGCAGGCGGCGACCTTACGGGTGCCGCCGTACAGGCCCGGGGTCGCGCCGTCGACGCCCCGCAAGGTGTTGGCGGGCGGGGAGGCCGGGCCCGACGGGGTGGCGGAGGCGGTCGGGGTGGGCGGGGCGGAGTCGTCGGTGGCGGTGGACCCGGTGAAGGGGTCCGGGCCGGTCTCCCCCGCCGGCTGGAGGAACACCTCGCCCTGGCCGGCGGGGGCGCCGCCGCCACCGCCGCCCCGGGTGAGGGTCACGGCGAGGGCGACGACCACCGCGACGACGAGGGCGGCGGCGAGCAGTGCGGTGCGGGACGCGCGCCTCCACCAGGGGCGGCGCAGTCCGGGGCCGCCGGCGGACGAGCCGCCGGGAGGGCCGCCCCCGAAGCCGCCGGGCGGGGCGGGCGGGGAGGGCGGGGGCTGGGACGGGCCGGACAGGGGGCCCGACGGCGGGCCAGTGGGGCGGGACCCTGCCGGGCCGTCCGGGGGTTCGACGCTCACGAGCACTCCCCACCTGCGCGGCTGCCCCGCGCGCTGTCTGCGGCGGCACTGTCGTCCACGACGGCGCTATCGGGCGAAATACGCCGCTTTGATCCACATCATCACCATTGTGTGCTCCGGTCGTGCGCCGCCCGCAAGCGGACGCGTCCCCGGAGGGACGCTGCGGGACGCGGACGGCTCTCCTGGGCGCGCGCGGGCCGGTGTGGGTGCTTAGCGTGGCAGCGTGAGCCGGCCCACCCCCTCCCACCAGGCAGTCGCCCGTCGTCACGGCTGGGTGCAGGCGCTCGGCGTGGCCCTGGCCGCGCTGGTGGTCATGGGCGTCGTGGCCGCGCTCGGGCTGTGGGCGGCGGGGGCGGCGGATCTGCCCGACGGGGCGTTCCCCCGGGTGGTCGCGGCGACCGTCGTGACGGCCGTCGGCGGCACGGTCGAGCTGTCCGGGGACGCGGGCGGCATCGCCGACACGGAGGCGGGGCTGACGGTGATGCCGCTGTCGGTGACGCTCGCCGGGGCGCTGGTGGCGGCCGCGGGGTTTCTGCGTCCGCTGCGTCATCGCGCGGTGGCCGGGGCGGCGGAGCTGGCGGGCTGGGCGGCACGGATCGCCGGGGTGTTCCTGCTCGGTCTGCTGGCGGCGGCCCTCGCCGCCCGCCAGACCTTCGCCGTCTCGCTGGGCGACGACACGCTGACCGACCTGGGCGAGGTGTTCGGTGTGGCCCCGCGCGTCGGCTTCACGGCGAACGTGCCGCTGACGCTCGCGGTGGGGCTGCTGTGGCTGGCCGGGGTGCTGGTGCTGGCCCTGCTGGCATCGCGCGGGGCGCCGCTGCCGGGCCGTCTGCTGCGCTGGCGGGAGTCGGTGCGGCCGGCGGCGTCCGCGATGGTGGCGCTGCTGCTCGCGTGCGTGGCGCTGGGCGTGCTGGCCGCCCTCGTCGCCGCGGTGAGTCGCGGTCATCCGGCGCGGACGGCCGCGGTGGTGCTGCTGGGGCTGCCCAACACGGTGTGGCCGGCGTTCACCGTCGGGCTGGGCGCGAGCTGGCAGGGGCGGGTGCAGGGGCCGTTCGGGCTGCCGATGCCGCCGGTGCTGGACGAGGCGCTGCGCGGTTCGGACACCGCGACGCTGAGTCTGAGCACGCTCGCCGAGCGGGACGGCCGGGTGTGGTGGCTGGTCGTGGTGGACGCGGTGCTGCTGGTGGGTGCGGCGTCCCTGATGGCGGGCCGTTCACCGGGGCGTACACCGCTGTGGCGGCACGCCGTGCGGATGGGCGTCGCGTTGACGGTGACCGTGCTGGCGATCTGCCTGCTGGGGCGGGTCTCTGCGCATTACGGCCTGTCGCTGTTCGGGATCAGCGACCTGGGCGGCGGGGGATTGTCGGGGGACGTGTACCTGCGTCCCCGACTGTGGACGGCGCTGGTGCCGGCGGTGCTGTGGGGGGTGGCCGCGGGATTTCTGGGCGGCCTGCTGGCCCGGGCGGCGCGCCGACGGGACGGGGCGACGCGGGCACGCTGACGTCTGCACGGCGCTGGGGGCGCTCAGTGGCGGGCCCCGATGACCGGGGCGGCCCACGGGGGCGGTTGGGGCGGGGGGTGGGGCTGGGTCCGGCGGTGAGGTGGGGGGTGGGAGGCTCCGGCGGTGCGCAGGGCGGCCACGAAGGTGAGGCAGGTGGGGTGGCGGTCCTCGGCCGTCTTGGCGAGGGCCCGGGCCAACACCTCGTCGACGGGTGGGGGCAGGTCGGGGCGGAGCTCGGTCAGCGGGGTCGGCTCGTCGTACTGGTGGGCCCACAGCAGGGCCATGTCGTCGTCGCGCCGGAAGGGCGGCCGGCCCGCGAGGGTCTCGTAGACGACGCAGGCGAGCCCGTAGACGTCGCAGCGGCCGTCGACCGGGCGGCCGGAGATCTGCTCGGGGGCGACGTAGTCGAGGGTGCCGACGAACTGGCCCACGCTGGTGAAGCCGGTGAGGGACAGCGACTTCTTCGTGAGGCCGAAGTCGGTGAGGTAGACGTGCTCGGGGTGGTCGCTGTCGGTGCCGCGGGCGACGAGGATGTTGCCGGGCTTGACGTCCCGGTGGACGAGCCCGTGTTCGTGCGCCGCGTCGAGCGCGGAGGCGACCTGGGCGGCGATGCGGACGGCGGACGGCAGCGGCAGCGGGCCCCGGCTGTCGATGAGGTGGCGCAGGTCGCTGCCGGGGACGTAGCGCATGGCGATGTAGAGGACGCCGTCGGTCTCGCCGGCCTCGAACACGGGCACGATGTGCGGGTGGTCGATCGCTGCGGCCACCCGGGACTCGTGGGTGAACCGTCCGCGGAAGGTGTCGTTGCGGGCCAGTTCGGGCGCGAGCAGTTTGAGGGCGACCGTGCGGTCCAGGCGCAGGTCGCGGGCGCGGTAGACGACGGCCATGCCGCCGCGCCCGATCTCGGCCTCGATGCGGTAGCTCGCCACCTCCCGTCCGACCAATGCGGACGGCCGGCCGGAGAACAGGCTGGACTGGCGGCTCATCGGGGTTCGCCCTTGGGGGTGACGACCCGGGTGGGGGCGTGCCCGAGGTCCTCGGAGGCGGTGGCGGCGTGTCCGGCGTCCTCGGGCGGGGCGGGCGGTTCGTCGGCGGCGTAGGTGCTCAGCCCGGTGCCGTCGCCGTACGCCCAGCGCTCCTCGGCCGGGTCGTACAGCCACATGGACTCGCCGTCGACGACGACCCCGATGCGCAGTCCGCTGGTGCGGCGGCGGAACGCCTCCCCGTCGAGGCCGCCGCCGGCGAGTTCCTCGACGGCGGCCCGGTAGCGCGCCAGGGCCTGTTCGGCGCGTCCGAGCAGAGGCCGGGGGTCGGCGAGGGCGGTGCGGGGGGCGTCCGTGCCCGGCGGGTCCTGGGGTACGGCGATCAGACGGCGGCCGTCCACCCAGGCCGACCAGCCGTTGGCGCACAGCACGTGCCCCCAGTCGCCGCGCCGCTCGGTGAGCCGTACGGGCAGCAGCGCGTCGAGGGAGACGGTCGGCCGGGCGGGGTCGGGGGCCTCCCAGGCGGGCATCCCGTGCGGGGGGACGACGTGCGTGGGCAGGAAGCCGGGGGTCGCCATCGCATCGCCTACTTCCGCATCACGGCGGGCTCGTGCCGGCGCAGCAGACGGGAGACGACGAACCCGAAGAGCGCCGACAGGACGAGAAGCATGCCGATGTCGAGGAGCCACACGCCCGCCGCGTGCGCGAAGAGCGGATCGCCGGTCAGGTGGCCGGGGACGATGCGGGCGAGGTCCAGGGTGCCGGCCATGGCGGCGAACGCCCAGCGCGAGGGCACCAGCCAAGCGAGCTGTTCCAAGCCCGGCACGCCGTCCAGTTCCAGCAGCGCGCCGCAGAACACCACCTGGACGATGGCGAGCAGCACCAGCAGCGGCATGGTCACCTCCTCCTTGCGCACGAGCGCGGAGACGAGGAGGCCGAGCATCATCGCCGTGAAGGACAGCAGGGCGACGGCGAGGGTGATCTCGATCAGCGGCGGCATCAGCACGCCTTCGCCGCCTGGTGCGCCGAGGTCCACGCCGAGCAGGGCGACGAGCGTCAGGACGACGGCCTGCACGATCGTGACAGCGCCCAGGACGACGATCTTCGACATCAGGTACATGGATCTGGACAGGCCCACCGCGCGTTCACGCCGGTAGATCGTGCGTTCCTTGACGAGTTCGCGCACGGCGTTGGCCGCGCCGGTGAGGACGCCGCCGACGCACAGGATGAGCAGCGCGTTCATGGCGGTGTCCCGGGTGAGCCGGCCGCCGGCGAGGGCGCGGGCCATGGCGCCCATCACGAACGGCAGGGCGATCATGATGATCAGGAAGGTGCGGTCGGCGAGCAGCGCGGCCGTGTAGCGGCGGACCAGTGTGCCGAGCTGGGCGATCCGGCTGCGGGGCCGGGGCGGCGGCAGCATGATCACGGGGCCTTCGCGGTCCAGGTGCGGCTGGGCGCTGGAGTTGGCGACGTAGTGCCGGTGGAACGCCGAGTCACGGTACTCCCCCGCCCAGTCGCGTTCCCGGTCGCGTTCGAAGGCCTCGAACGCCTCGGGCCACTGGGTGAAGCCGAAGAAGGCGAGGGCGTCCTCGGGCGGGCCGTAGTAGGCGACCTTGCCACCGGGCGCCAGGACGAGGAGCCGGTCGCACACGTCGAGGCTGAGGACGCTGTGGGTGACGACAATGACGGTGCGCCCGTCGTCGGCCAGACCGCGGAGCATGTGCATCACCGAGCGGTCCATGCCGGGGTCGAGCCCCGAGGTCGGCTCGTCGAGGAAGAGCAGCGACGGCTTGGTGAGCAGTTCGAGGGCCACGCTGACGCGTTTGCGCTGGCCGCCGGAGAGGCTGTGCACGGGCTGGTCGGCGCGCTGTTCCAGGCCCAGTTCGCGCAGGACCTCCTCGACCCGCTCCCGGCGCTCGGCCTTCGCGGTGTCCTGCGGGAAGCGCAGTTCGGCGGCGTAGACGAGGGCGCTGCGCACGGTGAGCTGGAGGTGCAGGATGTCGTCCTGGGGGACGAGGCCGATGCGCTGGCGCAGTTCGGCGTAGTCGCGGTAGAGGTCGCGGCCGTCGTAGACGACGGTGCCGTGGTCGGCGGGGCGCTGGCCGGTGAGGGCGTTGAGGAGGGTGGACTTGCCGGCGCCGCTGGGGCCGACGACGGCGAGCAGGCACTTCTCCCCGACCGGGAACGACACGTCGTCGAGGAGGACCTTGCGGCCGTGTTCGACGGCGACGGTGAGGTCCTGGACGTCGAGGGAGACCTCGCCGGTGTCGACGTACTCCTGGAGTTCGTCGCCGACCAGGCAGAACGCCCAGTGGCCGATGCCGACGATGTCGCCGGGGCCGATCGGGGCGGCGGTGACGGGCAGGCCGTTGAGGTAGGTGCCGTTGTGGCTCTCGAGGTCGGCTATCTCGTAGCCGCCGTCGGGCAGGGCGCGCAGTTCGGCGTGCCGGCGGGATACGACCAGGTCGTCGATGACGAGGTCGTTGTCGGGGGCGCGGCCGATGCGGACGGTGCGGGCGGGCAGCGGACGGACGCTGGTGGGGTGCCGGAAGGTACCGGTGAGCGCGGGCTCGGAGACCGCGGCCGGGCCGGGCGGCTCGGCGGCGGGGTGGTCGGTGAGCAGGACGCTCGGGCCGTCGTCGGGGCTGCCGAAGCGCAGGACGCTGCCGGGGCCGACGTCCGAGACGCGGACGCGCCGGCCGTCGGCGTAGGTGCCGTTGGTGCTGTCGGCGTCGCGCACCGTCCAGTGGTCGCCCTCGGGGCGCAGGACCGCGTGGTGCCAGGAGACACGGGCGTCGTCGAAGACGATGTCGTTGAGCGGGTCGCGGCCGACGTGGTAGTCGCGGCCGGGAAACATCACTGTGGAACCCGTCTCGGTGTTCAGGACGAGTTCGGGAGCCGTCGAGGCGAACGGGCGCTCCACCATGACCGGATTCTATCGATTCGCCACCAGGTGCGCCCATTCGGAGTACGAGGCGGTCGTCAGCCGACGGGGACGAACAGCGCCGGAACGGTGCGCTGCATGCGCAGGGCGTCGACCGACTCGGCGAGCAGTTCGTACTCGGTGGTCTCGTCGCTCACGGCGATCCGCACCAGCCGGCCGCCCGCCAACTCGTCGGCGACCAGTTCCTGTCGGCCCGGGTCGGCGCACCAGGCGCGCAGCAGCCGGGGCACGTCGGCGACGGTGTCGGCGACCGGGACGAGGGCGCCCGGCGGGAAGGCCTCGTCGTCCGGGCTGGGGTCGAGCCGTTCGGCGATCCAGGAGGCCCGGTCGCGCAGCCACCACAGGGCGAGGGCCAGGGTCGGGGCCCGGTAAGTGCCGAGCGGGACGCCGATGCGCCGGCCGGCGCAGACGCCGTATGCGGTGACATGGCACAGGAATTCGTCGTGCACGACCTTCTCCCCCGTCGCTCGCCTGCCGGTGCGGCCTCGCTTTCCGTGCGGCTCCTGTGGGGTGAACTGCCCCTGACCTTCGAGTATGTTCACATCTAAAACACTGTCACCACGACATTCCGGCCAGTCTCCTGGCATATTCCGTGGCGTTCATGGCCGAAAGCGTTTGCCGACCGGGGGCGGGGGGAGGTCGCCCGTACCGGGGCGCGCTGAGAGAGTTGCCCGCCGGGCTGCGCGGTCGCGGGTGCGGGGGCCGAACGGGGCCGGGGCTCGGGCCGTCGTGGGGCGGAACTTCGTCGACTTCTTACGGACCCGCGGGCTTGCCAGGACCCGCGGGTGCCGTCGGGGACACCGGTGACGTCGGCGCACATTGACGCACGTTGACGCCTTCGGGGGTTCAGCCGTTGATCACCGCGTCGATCCGGGCCAGTTCACCGGCCTCGAAGTCCAGGTTGTCCAGGGCGCCGACGCTGTCCTCGATCTGCCGGGCGCTGCTCGCGCCGACCAGGGCGGAGGTCACGCGCCCGCCTCGCAGCACCCAGGCCAGCGCCATCTGGGCGAGGGACTGGCCGCGGGACTTGGCGATCTCGTCCAGGGCGCGCAGCTTGCCGACCAGTTCGCCGGTGAGCTTGTCGGAGTTCAGGAACGGGCTGTCGCTCGCGGCCCGCGAGTCCTCCGGGATGCCGTCTAGGTAGCGGCCGGTGAGCACGCCCTGCTCCAGCGGGGAGAAGACGATGGAGCCGACCTGGAGTTCGTCCAGGGCGTCCAGCAGGCCGCCGGTCTCGGGCCGGCGGTCCAGCATCGAGTAGCGCGGCTGGTGGATGAGGAGCGGGGTGCCCAGCTCGCCGAGGATGCGGGCGGCCTCCCGGGTCTGCTCCGCCGAGTAGTTGGACACACCGACGTAGAGCGCCTTGCCCTGCTGGACGGCGGAGTGCAGCGCGCCCATCGTCTCCTCCAGCGGAGTGTCCGGGTCGGGGCGGTGCGAGTAGAAGACGTCGACGTAGTCCAGGCCCATCCGCTTCAGGCTCTGGTCCAGCGAGGACAGCACGTACTTGCGCGAACCCCACTCGCCGTACGGACCGGGCCACATCAGGTACCCGGCCTTGGTGGAGATCACCAGTTCGTCGCGGTAGGCCGCGAAGTCGGACTTCAGGAAGCCGCCGAGCGCGGTCTCGGCGGCGCCGGGCGGCGGGCCGTAGTTGTTGGCGAGGTCGAAGTGCGTCACGCCGAGGTCGAAGGCGCGCCGCAGGATCGCCCGCTGGGTCTCCGCGGGCCGGTCCGGGCCGAAGTTGTGCCACAGGCCGAGCGACAGTGCGGGGAGCATCAGGCCGCTGCGTCCGGTGCGCCGGTAGGGCATGTCCGCGTAGCGGTCGGGGTGTGCGGTGTACAACGCGACTCCAGGAGGGGTTGGCTCGGACGCCGGGCCGGCCGACGGGAGCGTCGGCGTGGTGGGGTCCGGGTGGTCGGTGCTTCTCGTGAACGCCCGGTCCACTCTGTCGCGACCTGCGGGTAGTGGTCCAACAGAAGAATCCGATGGTATTCAGCGGATACGCTTCTCAATCATGGAACTGCGCCACCTCCAGCACTTCGTCGCGGTCGCCGAGGACCAGCATTTCACCCGGGCCGCCGAACGCCTCATGGTGTCCCAGTCGGGCCTGTCGGCGTCGATCCGGGCGCTGGAGCGGGAGCTGCGCGCGCCGCTGTTCGTGCGCACGACCCGCCGGGTGACGTTGACGGAGGCGGGGCGCGCTCTGCTGGCGGAGGCGCGGCGGATCCTGGCGCAGGTGCGGGCGGCCCACGAGGCGGTGGCCGCCGTGCAGGGCGTGGTGCGGGGCACGCTCGCGGTGGGCACCGAGCAGTGCATCGCGGGCGTGCACGTGGCGGGGCTGCTGGCGGCGTTCCGGCGGCGGCATCCGGACGTGGAGATCCGGCTGCGGCAGTCCGGCTCGGGCGCGCTCGCCGAGGAGGTCGCCGCCGGGCGGCTGGACCTGGCCTTCGCCTACCGCACCCGGGCCGACAGCGACCAGCTGCGCTCCGTCCCCCTGGCCGGTGAGCCGATGTACGTGCTGTGCCATCCCGACCACCGGCTCGCCGGCGGCCCGGCGGCGCTGAGCCCGGCCGACGTCGCCGGGGAGGTGTTCGTCGACTTCCACCCGGACTGGGGGCCGCGCCGGGCCACCGACGCCGCCTTCGCCGCGGCCGACGTCCGCCGGACGGTCGCCCTGGAGGTCAACGACGTGCACAGTCTGCTGGACCTGGTGGACGAGAACCTCGGCATCGCCGTCGTACCGCGCCACTTCCGGCACAAGCGGACGGCGCTGACCGCGCTGCCGCTGAAGGGCGCGGACGAGGTGGTGTACGAGACGGTCGCCCTGCTGCCGCCCGGGGAGGCGACCAGCCCCGCGGCGCGGGCGCTGATGGCGCTGCTGGAGACGGACGGCGGCGAACGGCACGGCCTCGGGGACGGGTGAGCCGGGGCGGCTGCCGGGGCGGACGGACGGGGCCGGACCGGGGGCAGGCGCGGGCGGGGTGCGCGGCCGGATCGGGGGCGGGCGCGGGCGGGGTGCGCGGCCGGATCGGGGGCGGGCGCGGGCGGGGTGCGCGGCCGGATCGGGGGCGGGCGCGGGCGGGGTGCGCGATGGTGGACGTATGCACGCCAAGGACATCCTCATCGACGCGTACGGCCGGGTCCGGGAAGAAGTCCACGCCGCCGTCGAGGGCCTGGACGCCGACGAGCTCAACGCCCGCCCCACCACCGAGACCAACTCGGTGGCCTGGCTGGTCTGGCATCTCACCCGCGTCCAGGACGACCACGTCGCGGACGCCTTCGGGCTCGACCAGGTGTGGCCGTCCCAGGACTGGGAGAAACGGTTCGGCCTGGACCTGCCGCGCCTCGACACCGGGTACGGCCACAGCGCGGCGCAGGTCGCCCGGGTGCGGGTCGACTCACCCGGGCTGCTGACCGGGTACCACGACGCCGTCCACGCGCAGACGCTCGAGGCGCTGCGCACGATGACCGCGGCGGACCTCGAGCGGATCGTGGACGAACGCTGGGACCCGCCCGTCACGCTGGGCGTACGCCTGGTCAGCGTCCTGTCCGACGACCTCCAGCACGTCGGACAGGCCGCCTATGCGCGCGGGCTGCTTCAGAGCGCGGTGGCGTAAGCCGGCAGCACGACATCCTCGATCAGGGCGTTGCGCTCGTCGAACGGGACGAACGCGCTCTTGAGGGCGTTGACGGTGACCGTGCGCAGGTCCTCGACCGTCCAGCCCGCCTCCTCGACGAGGAGGGACATCTCGCGGGTCATCGTGGTGCCGGAGACCAGGCGGTTGTCGGTGTTGAGGGTGACGCGGAAGCCGAGGTCCTTCAGCGCGGTGATCGGGTGCTCGGCGATGGAGGACGCGGCGCCGGTCTGCAGGTTCGAGGTGGGGCACATCTCCAGCGCGATCCGGCGGTCGCGCACCCAGCCGGCCAGCCGGCCGAGCTTGCCGCCCGCGAGGTCGGGGATGTCGTCGGTGATGCGCACGCCGTGGCCGATGCGCTGGGCTCCGCACACGTGGAGCGCCTGGTGGATGCTGGGCAGGCCGTGGGCCTCGCCGGCGTGGATCGTGAACGGCACGTTCTCGCCGCGCAGGTACTCGAAGGCGTCGAGGTGGTCGGCGGGCGGGAAGCCGTCCTCGGCGCCGGCGATGTCGAAGCCGACGACGCCCGCGTCCCGGAAGGCGACGGCGAGGTCGGCGGTGGCGCGGGTGCGGTCGAACATGCGCATGCCGCAGAGCAGGGTGCCGACGCGGACCGGCGTGCCGGCGGCGGCCGCCCGGGCCATGCCGGCGGCGAGCCCCTCCTGGACGGTCTCGACGACCTCGGCGAGCGTCAGACCGCCCTTGAGCATCAGCTCGGGGGCGTAGCGGACCTCGCCGTAGACGACGCCGTCGGCGGCCAGGTCGAGGACGTACTCCTCGGCGGTGCGCAGGAGCCCCTCGCGGGTCTGCATCACGGCGAGGGTGTGTTCGAAGGTGGCGATGTAGCGGACCAGGTCGCCGGAGTTCGCGGCCTCGACGTACCAGGCGGCCAGCTCCTCCGGGTCGGTGGTGGGCAGGGTGTGGCCGACGGCCTCGGCGAGCTCGACGACGGTGGCGGGACGCAGTCCGCCGTCGAGGTGGTCGTGCAGGACGGCCTTGGGGAGCCGGCTGATCAGGTCGGCGTCTACGCGCGTAGCGGTCATGGTGTGCGGTTCCTCGGGCGTGGCTGGAGGGAGGTGGAGAGGGGCGGGAAGGGCGCGGGGGCTCAGCCGGCGGGCTGGAGCAGGTCCCAGCGGTTGCCGTACAGGTCCTGGAAGACGGCGACGGAGCCGTACGGCTCGTGGCGGGGCTCCTCCAGGAAGGTCACGCCGGCGGCGCGCATCCGGGCGTGGTCGCCGGCGAAGTCGTCGGTGTGCAGGAAGAAGCCGACGCGGCCGCCGGTCTGGTCGCCGACCCTGGCCCGCTGGGCGTCGCCCTTGGCACGGGCGAGCAGCAGCCCGGCGCCGCCCTGACGCTCACCCGGCCGCACGACGACCCACCGCGACCCGTCGGGCCGCGGCTCGTCCTCGACGAGCCGGAAGCCGAG
The DNA here is from genome assembly GCF_044740925.1 of Streptomyces sp. NPDC088254. NCBI lineage: Bacteria > Bacillati > Actinomycetota > Actinomycetes > Kitasatosporales > Streptomycetaceae > Streptomyces > Streptomyces sp. NPDC088254. The sequence continues at coordinate 80,303 of NZ_JBIURQ010000011.1, forward strand.
GGCCTCGGTGTAGAAGCGGAGCGCGTCGTCATAGTCGTCGACGACGAGGGTGACCAGGGCGATGTGTGCCATCGGGACCTCTCGGAGGGGCGATTGACGGGAGAGGTTATACGTAAAACTCACCGGACGCCAGTCGTGCCCGGGGCGGGCGGGCGCGCACGGTGCGACGGCCGGTGGGGGCGGGTCCGACCCGCGCACGCGGGTCGGGGTGACGCCTCGACACCGGAGGGCGTGACCGGGGCGCCCGGAGCCGAGCACCGCCCCAAACGGGTCAGACGCGTCCCGCGGCACGGGCACCGCGACTCGGGCCCGCCGGGCAAGCACGGACCACTCGACGACCGTGAGCCCACCTCACCGCCCCACCCCGCAACGACCCGGCACACGAAGCCACTTGGGCGAGGAAAACGCAACTTCGACATGGCTCGCAGAGGCGGCTACCTTCACCTGGTCCTCGGCGATCGCCCACGGCCGCGCAGGAGTTCCTTCAGGCTGACCCGGCCGCGACGGGATGCGTCGGCCACGCATCCTCGCCCCACGCGTAAGCCACCCCACCGGGTCCACGACAGGCCCCCCATCAGGGAGAGACGCATGCCCCGTCTTGCGCTGTACACGTTCGGCGTCCTGAAGTCACCGCTCGCCGATCCCGGACGTCTCACACGGGAGTTCTACGACAGCGGTGACGCCGTCTACCGGCAGATCGGTCAGCACCCCGGGTACCTCGCGCATGCCGAAGCGGCAGACGGTGAGCGGGGCATGCTCTTCGGGGCGGACTGGGGCGCGTGGGGAGAGTTCGCCGTGCCGGCCTGGTACGGCAAGGGCCGTACGGCGCACACCACCGCCCTGGCCACGACCCTCTCACTCTGGACCGGCCTGCGCCCCGCCTTCGAGGCCGTCTACGCCGGCCCGCACCGTGAGGCGCTGAACAGGCGTCACGACTGGTTCGAGAGGACGGAACACCCGACGCACGTGCTCTGGTGGGTCTCCGACGCCGTGACACCCGCCTGGCAGGACGGGGTCGCCGGACTGGAACACCTCCACGGCCACGGCCCCGCGCCGCACGCCTTCACCTTCCGCCACCCGTTCGCCCCGGACGGAACTCCGACGGCCACGAGGTGACGCCGGCTTGCCCTGCACACGAGGACGGCCTTCCGCTGTCGCGGTGCCATGGCTTTGAGCCAGTCCTCGACGGCGACGACCTCCGCCCACTGCGGGAACAGCTTCTCGGTGAGGATCCGGTGCACTTCGGGGTCGGTGTCGAGGAGGAGCGGCAGACGCGGAGCCGGCCGGGGCAGCCACCGCCGCTCTTTGAGCTGATGCTCCGGGGTGGGGTCCATGCGCTGCATGCGCACGGCCGGCTCATCCACGAGACGCCACATCTGGTTGCCCCAGCCGCCCGCCACCTCGCGGACGGCCAGACCCGAGATCAGCTCGGGGACGGACCGGCCCTACCGGCCGGGCCGCGCGACGGGCGGTCAGCTCAGGGGCTTGTCGAGGACCGCCTTGCGGTGGCTGAAGGTCTCCAGTGAGTAGCGGCCGTGGTAGTTGCCCGTGCCGCTCTCGCCCACGCCGCCGAACGGGAGGTCGGAGACGGTGAGGTGGGCGAGGGGGAGGCCGTGGCCGAGGCCGCCGGAGGACGTCTCGGCGGCGACGCGGCGGCGGGTGTCCTCCGACTCGCTGAAGACGTACAGCGCGAGCGGCTTGTCCCGGTCGTTGATGAAGTCGATGGCCTCGTCGAGGCCGGAGACGGTCACGATCGGCAGGACGGGGCCGAAGATCTCCTCCCGCATGACGGGCGACTCGGGGTCGACGTCGGCGAGGACGGTCGGCGCGATGTACTTGGCGGTGCGGTCGCTGTCGCCGCCCACGACCGTGCGGCCCGAGTCCAGGAGGGCGGTGAGCCGGTCGAAGTGGCGCTCGTTGACGATGCGGCCGTACTCCTCGCAGGCCTGCGGGTCCTTGCCGTAGAGCGCCTCGACGGCGGCGGTGAGCGCGGGTTCGAGGGCTGCGGCGGTCTCCGGGTCGGTCAGGACGTAGTCGGGGGCGACGCAGGTCTGGCCGGCGTTGAGGAACTTGCCGCGGGCCAGCCGGTCGGCGACCACCGTCAGGTCGGTGTCGCGGTCGACGAACACCGGTGACTTGCCGCCGAGTTCGAGGGTGACCGGGGTGAGGTGCTCGGCGGCGGCGCGCATCACGACGCGGCCGACGGTGCCGTTGCCGGTGTAGAAGACGTGGTCGAAGCGCTCGGCGAGCAGTGCCGTCGTCTCGGGGACGCCGCCCTCCACTACGGCGACGGCGTCGGTGTCGAGGTAGGCGGGCAGCAGCCGGGCCAGGGCGGCGGAGGTGGCGGGCGCAAGCTCGCTGGGCTTGGCGACGACCGCGTTGCCCGCGGCCAGGGCGCCGACCATCGGGGAGAGCAGGAGCTGGGCCGGGTAGTTCCAGGGGGCGATGACGAGGACGACGCCGAGCGGGTCGTACTGCGTCCAGGCGGTGGCGTCGTCGCCGAGATGGGCGGGGACGGGGGCGGGCTCGGGGCGCAGCCAGTCGTCGAGACGGTCGAGGGTGTGGTCGATCTCGCGGACGGTGAAGTCGATCTCCGTGCGGTAGGCCTCGGTGCGGCTCTTGCCCAGGTCGGCGTGGAGGGCGGCGGCCAGTTCGGGGCCCTGTTCCGTGAGCATCTCGCGCAGCCGGCGCAGCTGCCCCGTGCGCCATTCGACGGGCTTGGTGCGGCCGGTGCGGAAGGTGGCGCGCAGTCGGGCCACGGTCGCCGCGGGCTGCTCGGGAGTGTTGCTCATGGGTGCCTCACTGGGGTGGTTCGGATCCCGGGCCCTGGGGTGGGCTCCGGCTCGTCGTACGGGTGCGCCTTATTGCATGTAATGGCCAACCATCTCCCCGTGCCCCACATTCCCGCTCTCACGCACCGGTTTCCGGGGGCGGTCCGACCTCCGCTCGAACGGCGACCCGCATCGGACGCCCCCGCGGCAGGCGCCGCGCCCCCGACCGGAAGACCCGCGGCAGGCGCCCCCCACCCCCGACCGGAAGAATCGTCCGCATGACCGACGCCCCGCACCCCCTCGTCACCGCCGCCCGGCGGCTCGCCGACGACCTCCTCGCCCCGCACGCCGAACGTGTCGACCAGGAGGGCGTGCCCCTGAGCCATCTCGCACGGATCCGGCGCTCGGGGCTGCTCGGGATCAACGCGCCCGCACGGTACGGCGGTTCGGCCGCGCCCGCGGCTGTCGTGCGGGAGACGGCGGAGATCCTCTCCGGGGCGTGCTGCTCGACGTGGTTCGTGCAGACGCAGCACCACACACCGGTGCTGACCCTGGCGAAGGGCGAAGGCCCGGCGCGCGAGCGCCTGTTGGGCCCGCTGGCCCGCGGGGAACTGCTCTCCGGGGTCGCCTACGCCCATCTGCGGGCGCATCCGACGACGCCCGTGCGGGCGACCCGGGAGCGCGGCGGCTGGCGCTTCGACGGAACCGTGCCCTGGTACACGGGGTGGGGTCTGAACGACGTGATGCTGCTGGCCGGAGTGACCGACGCCGACGAGGCGCTGTTCGTGTTCGTCGAGGCCCGCGAGCAGCCGGGCCTGACCGCCTCCGAGCCGATGCGGCTCGCCGCCCTGACCGCCGCCCGGACCGTCTCCCTGCGCCTGGACGGGCTGCGGGTGCCGGAGGAAGCGGTCGCGCTGCGGACGCCGTACGAGCGGTGGGCGGCGGCGGACCGTCCGAAGACGGTGAGCGCGAACCCGGCCGTCTTCGGTCTGGCGCAGGCCGCCCTCGCCCTGCTCGACGAGGGCACCGCCGCCCCCCTGCGCGCGCGTCTGGCCGACGTCCGCCGCCGGGCCTACGCCCTGGCCGACCGCCCCGACCCGCAGGAGCACGCGGCGGAGCGGCTGGAGCTCAGGACGCGGGCGTACGAGATCCTCCAGGCGGCCACCGTCGCCGCCGTGGTGTCGGGCGGCGGCCGCTCGATGCTGCTGACGAACCGGGCCCAACGGCTGGCGCGCGAAGGCCTGTTCCTCCTGGTCCAGGGGCAGACGCGGGAGTCACGGGCCTCCCACCTGCGGGCGCTGACGAGCTGACCCCGCAGGGAGCTCAGCTCGCGAACGGCACCTGCGCCGAGGGGGCGGTGTCGACGCGGAAGGGGTGGCGCCACACGCCCTGCTCGGCGAGGATCCGGCGACGGCCGGCGGTCGAAGGGCGGTCCGGCTCGGCTTGTTCACTCCTCTTCGCCCGCCGGCACCACGACGAGGAACGCGTCCGACTTCAGGTCCATGACGACGGTCGCGGGCTCCCCCTCGGCCCGCCGCCGCGCCGCGTACTCCTCCGCCGGCCATGATCCGCGCGGAGCTCCCGCAGGAAAACGCTCCAACACCTTCGCGCCCATAGCGGCAGACACCTCCAGTTCCGACCCCGATGGCTCACTGTCTCCTCACTTGCTGTCTCCGCGTGTGCCCGGGATCGGCGCGAGCATGTTCACGCGCCCGCGGCGAGGTCCGGGGCGCCCTCGGCGCCTGAACGAGCGGGTTCGGCGGCGCGGCTGAGCCGTCCGGGCCACCAGGCGCGCCGGCCGATGTCGCGCACCAGGGCGGGCACCAGCAGCGAGCGCACGACGAGCGTGTCGAGCAGGACGCCGAAGGCGACGATGAAGGCGATCTGGGCGAGGAAGGCCAGCGGGATCACGCCGAGCGCGGCGAAGGTCGCGGCGAGCACCACGCCGGCGGAGGTGATGACGCCGCCGGTGGTGACCAGTCCGCGCAGGACGCCTTCGCGCACCCCGTGCCGCAGCGACTCCTCGCGGACCCTCGACATCAGGAAGATGTTGTAGTCGACGCCCAGCGCCACCAGGAAGACGAAGCCGTACAGCGGCACGGAGGGGTCGGTTCCGGTGAAGCCGAGGACGTGCCGGAAGACGAGGCTCGAAACGCCCAGCGTGGCGAGGAAGTTCAGGGCCACGGTGGCGACGAGCAGGGCGGGCAGCAGCAGCGAGCGCAGCAGCGCGGTCAGGATGAGGAAGATGATCGCGAGGACGGCGGGGACGATGAGGGCGCGGTCGCGTTCCGCCGTGCGCAGGGTGTCGTACTGCTGGGCGGTGTAGCCGCCGACCAGGGCGTCCGCGTCGGGCACGGCGTGCAGGGCGGTGCGCAGGCGCGCCACGGTGTCCTTGGCCGCGTCGCTGTCGGCGGCGGCGTCGAGGGTGACGTCGACGCGGACTCGGCCGTCGACGGCCAGAGGCGTCCCGCCGGGCCGTCCGGACGCGGCGACCGGGGCGGCGGAGGCGACGCCGTCGGTGGCCTCGGCGGCGGCGACCACGCGCCCGGCGCGTGCGGCGTCGGCGATGACGATCGTGGGGTTGCCGGCGCCGCCGGGGAAGTGCCGGGCGAGGGTGCTCTGGGCGGCGACGGACGGGGCGTCGTCGACGAAGGTCTCGTCGAGGGGCACGCCCCGGGAGGCGAGGGTCGGGGAGAACGCGGCGCAGGCGAGCAGGCAGGCCAGGGACACCGCCCACACCTTGCGGGGTGACCGGTCGACGAGCGCCGCGATCCGCTGCCACACGCCGGCGCCTGCGCTCGGGCGGGCCGGACGGGGGGTCGCCGGCCAGTAGGCGGCGCGGCCGAGGAGGACCAGCACGGCGGGCAGGAAGGTCAGGGTGCTGACGACGGCTGCGGCGATGCCGATGGCGCCGACCGGTCCGAGGGCCCGGTTGTTGGTGAGGTCGCTGATCAGCAGGGCGAGCAGCCCCAGGGCGACGGTCGCGGCGCTGGCCACGATGGCGCTCCAGGAGCGTCGCAGTGCGGCCCGGGCGGCCGTGAACCGGTCCGTGCGGGCGGACGTCGTCTGCCGGGGCACCAGTTCCTCCCGGTAGCGGGCGGTGAGCAGCAGGGCGTAGTCGGTGGCGGCGCCGATCACGAGGATGGACAGGATGCCCTGGACCTGCCCGTCGACGCGCACCATGCCGTGGTCGGCCAGCGCGTAGACGACCGCGCAGGCGAGGCCGAGGGAGAACACCGCGCTGATGATGATCACCAGGGGGAGCAGCAGGCTGCGGTAGACGAGCAGCAGGATGACCAGGACGGTGACAAGGGCGACCGCGAGGAGCAGTCCGTCGATGCCGGCGAAGGCGTCGGACAGGTCGGCCTGGGTGGCGGCGGGTCCGGCGAGGTGGACGGTGGTGCCGGGGACGCGTTCGGCGGCGGCGCGGACGCGGTCGAGGGCGGGGGCGAGTGCGTCGCCGAGGTCGGGGCGCAGGGGGACGACCCCTTGGAGGGCCTTCCCGTCCTGGGAGAGCAGGGCGGGCGAGGCCCGGCCGGTCACGCCGGGGGCGTCCGCGAGGGAGGCGAGGGCCCGGTCGGCGTCCGCGCGCCGGTCGCGGACCGTGCCGCCCCCGTCCGACGTCCACACGATGATCGCGGGGAGCGCCTCGTCCTGCCGGAAGGCCCGCTGCGCGGCGATCACCTCGGTGGACTCGGCACTGCGGGGCAGGAAGGCCGCCTGGTCGTTGGTGGCGACCTCGCCCAGGCGCCCGGCGTAGGGGCCGAGGACGCCGCCGACGCCGAGCCAGACGGCGACGAGCAGCAGCGGGACGAGCCAGCGGGCGCGTCGGTGTGTGACGGACATCGTTCTCCCACGGAAGGTGTCTCGACGACTGACGATCCCTCGGCGACCGAGGGATCGCGTCGATTACTCGACTAATGACAATCTCAATGATCGAGTTACTTTGGGCAGCGATCGTAACCGGCATCTGTTCTTCCGCCGACGACCGGCCCCCGGATGCGGGAGCTCGAAGCCTTCTAGCGGACGGGCGGCGTGACGTCCGCCAGTTCCTCGCTCATCGCCGTGAGGAAGCGCAGCACCACCGACAGCTCGTCCTCGGTGAAGCGGGCGCGGGCGGCCTCGGTCGCCTGAGCCAGCGGTCTGAAGTAGGTACGGGCGGCCGACCGCGCGTCGGCCGCGTAGTGCAGATGGACCACGCGGCGGTCGGCGCTCTCGCGCACCCTGCGGATGTGTCCCGCGCGCTCCAGCCGGTCGACGCAGGCGGTGACGGCTCCCGAGGTCAGTCCGAGGTGCTCGCGCAGCCGCTTGGGCGTCATCGGCTCCTCGGAGTCGAGGATCGCGGCCAGCGCCTGGACGTCCGTCGCGTGCAGCCCGTGGTCGCCGGCGAACCCGTGGACCAGCCGGTTGATCTCGCCGTTCATCCGCCGCAGCCGTACGGCGAAGGCGTGCAGGTCGGTCGGCGCCGCGGGCGTGTCGTCGTTCGCTGTGGCCACGCGGTCAGCGTAGTCGCTGACCGCGGATCACCCGATCGTGCGCACGGCGCCGGGTGGCCGCATCCGCGGACGGCCCCCGGGTGGAAGCGATACCGAGGGGGCCCGTCGACATGTGAGGACCGACAACCCATGACCGCAGACGGCCGCGGCGCCGAGGCGCCGCTCTGCCTGGTGACCGGCGCCACGGGATACATCGGCGGCCGGCTCGTCCCGGAGCTGCTGGGGGCGGGGTACCGGGTGCGCTGCCTGGCCCGCTCGCCGGAGCGGCTGCGCGACCACGAGTGGGCCGGCCGGGCCGAGGTGGTGCGCGGGGACGTGACAGACGCGGACTCGGTCGGGGAGGCGATGCGCGGCGTGGACGTCGCGTACTACCTGGTGCACGCGCTGGGCACGGGCACGGACTTCGAGGCGACCGACCGGCGGGCCGCGCGGATCTTCGGGGAGCGGGCCCGCGCCGCCGGAGTGCGCCGGATCGTCTACCTGGGCGGGCTCACCCCGGCGGGAGTGCCCGAGCGGGAGCTGTCCCCGCATCTGCGCTCCCGCGCCGAGGTGGGCCGCATCCTGCTGGACTCCGGCGTCCCGACCACCGTGCTGCGGGCGGCGGTCGTCATCGGCTCCGGCTCGGCCTCCTTCGAGATGCTGCGCTACCTCACCGAGCGCCTCCCGGTGATGGTCACCCCGAGCTGGGTGCGCACCCGGATCCAGCCCGTCGCGGTACGGGACGTGCTGCGGGCCCTCGTCGGCAGCGCCGGGATGCCGCCGGACGTCAGCCGGGCCTTCGACATCGGCGGGCCCGACGTCCTCACCTACCGCGAGATGATGGCCCGTTACGCCGCCGTGGCGGGCCTGCCCCGGCGCGTCATCGTGCCGGTGCCGGTGCTCACGCCGCGCCTGTCCAGCCACTGGGTCGGCCTGGTGACGCCGGTGCCCGCGTCGATCGCCCGGCCGCTGACGGAGTCGCTGCGGCACGAGGTGGTCTGCCGCGAACGCGACATCGCGCGGTACGTGCCCGACCCGCCGGGCCATCCGGTCGGCTTCGACGAAGCGGTCCGACTGGCTTTGAAGAAGGTGCGCGACGCCCAGGTCACCACCCGCTGGTCCTCCGCGTCCCTGCCCGGCGCCCCCAGCGACCCGCTGCCCACCGACCCCGACTGGGCCGGCGGCAGTCTCTACACCGACGCGCGCGAACTGTCCGTGGACGCCTCCCGGGCCGCCCTGTGGCGGGTCATCGAGGGCATCGGCGGAGACAACGGCTGGTACTCCTTCCCGCTCGCGTGGGCGGTACGGGGCCGGCTGGACCGGCTGGTCGGCGGGGTGGGCCTGCGCCGGGGGCGGCGGGACGCGGCGCGGCTGCGGGTCGGCGACTCGCTCGACTTCTGGCGGGTCGAGGAGATCGAACCCGGGCGGCTGCTGCGCCTGCGCGCCGAGATGCGGCTGCCGGGCCTGGCCTGGCTGGAGATGCGCGCGGAGTCGGACGACGCCGGCCGCACCCGCTACCGGCAGCGCGCTCTGTTCCACCCGCACGGGCTGCTCGGCCAGGCGTACTGGTGGGGCGTGTCGCCGTTCCACGCGGTGGTGTTCGGCGGCATGGCCCGCAACATCGCCCGGACGGCGGCCGCCACGTCCCCCGAGAGGGCGCCGGCGCCGTGACGGCGGATCCGTACGCGGGCCCGAATCGCCGTCCCCCGTACGGGTGAGGGCATCTCTTCCTGTCCATCCCGCATCCGTGGGCCGCGCCGGGGCGGAAGCACCGAGCGGCCCGCCCGTCTCACCCGGAGTCAGCGTCATGAACGTCTCGGTCGTCCTGTTCACCTCCGATCTGCGTCTGCACGACCATCCGCCGCTGCTCGCGGCGCTCGACGGGGCCCGTCAGGTGGTGCCGCTGTTCGTGCGCGACCGGGCCGTGGACGCCACCGGGTTCGCCGTCCCCAACCGGCTGGCGTTCCTCTCGGACTGTCTGCGGGACCTGGACGCGGGGCTGCGCGAGCGGGGCGGGCGGCTCGTCGTCCGCTCGGGGGAACCGGTGGAGCAGGTGTGCCGGGTGGCCGCCGAGGCGGGCGCCGACGAGGTGCACATGTCGGCCGACGTGAGCGCGTACGCGAAGCACCGGGAGGAGCGGCTGCGGCGCGCCCTGGAGGCGGAGGGCGTGCGGTTGCACGTGCACGACGCGGTGACGACGGCCGTCGCCCCCGGCGTGCTCACCCCGTCCGGCGCCGACCACTTCGCCGTCTTCACGCCGTTCTACCGGCACTGGTCGCAGAAACGGCTGCGGGATCCGCTGGGCGCGCCCCGGAGTGTGCGCGTCCCGGAGGGCGTGGGCTCGCAGGAACTGCCCTCGGACAAGGGAACCTCGCCGGGGCTGGCGCCGGGCGGCGAGAGCGAGGCCCGCCGCCGGCTGACGGCGTGGCTGCGCGACGGGATCGCCGCGTACGCGGACCGGCACGACGACCTCGCCGGCGACGCCACCTCCCGGCTCTCGCCGCACCTGCACTTCGGCGCGCTCTCCCCCGTCGAACTCGTGCACCGGGCGCGCGCGGCGGGCGGCCCGGGCGCCGGGGCGTTCGTACGGCAGGTCGCCTGGCGCGACTTCCACCGCCAGCTGCTGGCGGCCCGCCCGGACGCGTCCACCGCCGACTACCGCACCCGGCACGACCGTTGGCGCACGGAGCGCACCGCGCGCGAGGACATCGAGGCATGGCGGGAGGGCCGTACCGGCTACCCGGTGGTGGACGCGGCGATGCGGCAGCTCCGGCACGAGGGCTGGATGCACAACCGCGGCCGGCTGCTGACCGCGAGCTTCCTCACCAAGACGCTGTACGTGGACTGGCGCATCGGCGCGCGGCACTTCCTGGAGCTGCTGGTCGACGGGGACGTGGCGAACAACCAGCTGAACTGGCAGTGGGTGGCGGGCACCGGCACCGACACCCGGCCCAACCGGGTCCTCAACCCCGTTCTGCAGGCGAAGCGTTACGACCCGGACGGCGCGTACGTACGCCGCTGGGTGCCCGAACTGGCCGGGATCGACGGCGCGTCGGTGCACGAGCCGTGGAAGCTCCCGGCGCGGGAACGGGCCGTGCTCGACTACCCGGACCCGCTGGTCGAACTGCCCGAGGGGCTGGCCCGTTTCCGCAAGGCGCGTGAACGGGGCTGACACCCAGGAGAACTGCAGCTCGACCGGGACATTCGCGGGCGGGGTTGTCACCGGCCGGGCGGGACGGCCGGTGAGCCCGGCCGTGCTCCCGTGAGCAGGTTCAGGGCCTCGTGCAAGCCCGCCGGCCGGGGCATGCCCTGGACCGGGCGTCCTGCCCAACCGGGGCCGCCCAGCACCACGGTGGGGCTGCGCCGGGCGCCGCTGACGCCCCAGCGGGTGTCCGCGAGGTGCCGGGCGAGGGCGGTGCTCGCCGTGGAGCGGGACTGCGCCCACAGCACCACCGCGGACGGGCCGAGCCTGCGGACCGCCGCCGTCAGCGCCTCCGCCGGCACCGCGGCGCCGAACATTCTCGCGGGGACGCCGAGTCGACTGAGCCCGGCGTTGAGCGCCTCCAGCGGCAGCGTGTGCTGCTCACCGGGCACGCAGGCCAGCATCACCGCGCCGGGCGCGGCGACCGGCTCCGTGAGCGGCCGGGCGGCGCGGCGCAGCACGGTGGAGACGTGCCAGGACAGCAGGTGCTCGACCTCGATGTAACGGTCGTCGGAGGACGCCCACTTGCGGCCCACGGCGTGCAGGGTCGGCACCATCACCTCCTGCCAGGCGACGGTCAGTCCGTGCCGCTCGACGGCCTCGCTCAACTGGTCCTCGACGGCGGGTGCGTCAAGGCGTACGGCGGCGCGGGCCAGCCCCCGGCACTCCTGACGCACATCCCGCCCCAGCGGGAGCGCCCCGGCCGCGCGCGAGCGGCCGACGGGCGGCTCGGGCGACCCGGGGCGTTCGGCGTGCTCGGGGTGCCCGGTGTGCTCGTCCGTCCGGGCAATGGGCTCCGTGGTGTCGTCCGCCGGGTATCCGCCCGTCTCGCCCGCCTTCTTCGCCGCCCTCGCCGCCTCCGCGGGCGGCACCCCCGCCGAGGTGAGCCGGCACATCGCCTCCAGGACGGCCACGTCGTCGGGCCGCCAGCGGCGGTGCCGGCCGTCGGCGCGGACGGCGGGGCCGATGCCGTAGCGGCGGTCCCAGGAGCGCAGCGTGGTGGGCGCGACGCCCAGCCGACGGGCCAGCGCGCCGGTCGTCAGGGCCGCGTCCTCGGAGGGGTCCGTGGTGCTCGGAGGCGTGGTGCTCATATCTCGACAATACGACGCAGGAACGACGCATGTTGAGTGATCGACGCACCGCTTCGCACGATGACGTCCACCGGGGCCGCCCCGGTGGACGTCCGCACCGGCCTCGCGGCAGGCCGCCCGATGTGTCAGGAGCCGTCGCCATGAGCCCGCTCGCCATGATCACGCAGCCGAACACCCCCACCGCTCCGCAGCCCCTCGCCGAGGAGTCGCTGCCCGACGAGGAGGTGGCCCGGCGTCTCGTCGCAGGGGAAGAGGCCTTCCTGGCTGTCGCCTACCGACGCTGGTCCGCCCTGGTGCACGCGCTGGCTCTGCGTTCCCTGGGGGACGCGAAGGAGGCCGAGGACGTCACCCAGTTGGTGTTCCTGGGCGTCTGGCGCGGCCGCGGGGGATACCGGCCTGAGCGCGGCACGTTCGGCGCCTGGATCGTCGGCATCACCCGCCGCAAGATCGCCGACGCGCTCTCGGCGCGGACCCGCCGCCGTGATCTGGTCGCCTCGGCGGGCTCCGACCTCGCCCTCGCCGACCCCGCCCTCGACCGCCCCGAGACCTCGCTCGACCGCGTCCTGCTCCACAGCGAGCTCGCCCGGCTGCCGGCGCCGCAGCGGTGCGTGCTGCGGCTGACCTTCTACGAGGACCTCACCCAGACGCAGATCGCGGCGCGCACCGGCTGGCCGCTGGGCACGGTCAAGAGCCACGCCCGGCGGGGAATCCACCAACTGCGCAGGCGTCTGGGTCCGGATGTGCGGGACTGAGTACGCACCCCGTTCCGACCTCTACACATAAAGACCGAATAAGCGCAAAATGAACCTGCGCGGCGCTCACCGCACACCGCACCAGACGCGGTCAGGCCTGCAAGTCAAAGGAGACGAGTCATGGCCAACGTCTCGCCCACAAGAGGCGACATGTCGACTCACCCGGATGTCTCCGAGATGCGGACGAGGTACGACCGCATGCTCGGCGGCCGTGATGTGGCGCTCGTCGACGGACCGGTGTTCCTGCTGGGTCTGTACTGCGCCGTGTCCCCGTGGATCGTCCACTACAGCGCCGGCCAGCCCGCGCTCATGACGCACAACCTGATCGTCGGCATAGCGATCGGCGTGCTGGCGCTCGGGTTCACGGCGGCTCCCGCCCGGATGTACGGGCTGAGCTGGGCCATGTGCGCGCTGGGCATCTGGATGATCATCGCCCCGTGGGTCGTCGGATCCACCCCCGACGCCGGTGTCGTCCTGAACAACGTCATCATCGGCTGCCTGGCTCTGATCCTCGGGCTGATGTGCGCCGGCACGGCGGCGAAGAGCGCCCCCAGGTCGTAAGCGGGCCGCTGGGCTTCAGGCCCTCCCCCGCCCTCAGGTCATCACACCCGCACAGAGGGAAAGGCGACCGGGCCGGTCCGCGCTCGCGCGGGCCGGCCCGGTCGCGTCACCGGCGCGCCGGCGGCCGGTGGACGTACGGCGTCGTCGTGGTCAGGGCGGCGAAGCCGAGGCGTTCCAGGATGGGGCGGCTCTGGTCGGAGGCGTCGACCTGGAGGTAGCGGTAGCCGCGGTCGGCTGCGATCCGGGCGCGGTGGGCGACCAGCGCGCGGTAGACGCCTCGGCCGCGCCAGGCGGGGGCGGTGCCGCCGCCCCACAGGCCGGCGAAACCCGTGCCCGGGATCAGTTCCATGCGCGCCGAGCTGACCGGCTCGTCGCCCGCGAGGGCGACCACGGCGACGGTCTCGTCCGGGGCGATGTCGAGCCGGGCGAGCATCCGGTCGCGCAGCCACGACCCGTCCCTGCCGAACGCCTTCTCGTTCGCCTCGACCATGAGGTCGACGCCGGCCCGGTCGGTGACGGGGACGATGCGCATCCCCTCGGGCGGCACGGCGGCGGTGAGCTGTGTGTCCGTCTCGGCGATCATCAGCGTCTCCTCCGGCTCGGCGGTGAACCCCGCCGCCGCGAGCCGTCGTCCGAGGTCGGCCGGGCGGTCGTGGGCGTAGAGCTTCCACTCGAACTCGTGGCCGAGGCCGGCGAAGCAGTCGATCTGCTCGGCGATCGCGGCGTCGACGTCCGCCGCGGCCATGCCGTCGAGGCCGGACCAGAGGACGCCGTTCCAGCCGGCGGCGGAGGCGATCTGCCGGACCACTCTCCCAGCGCGCTCGACACGGGCGTCGGGGCTGTCGGGGCGGGCGCCTTCGCGCATGTCCCGGTCGTAGAGGGCGAGTGTCGCTGCGTGATCCATGCGGGTACTTCAGCAGGCCGGCGCGGCTGTCTCAACGCAATTGCCGCGCGGGGCGGGACGAGAGGGAGCCGGCGGTCAGTCGGGGATGCGGATCCTGCCGAGCCGGCCCGTCACGGCCGGGTCGCGATGGTCGAAGAACTGGGACACTCCGGTGTCGAGAGCGGCGATGGACGCCATCTGCTCGTCGGTGAGCTCGAAGTCGAACACGTCGATGTTCTCCCGCATGCGTTCCGGGCGGACCGACTTGGGGATGACGACGACCTCCCGCTGCACGAGCCAGCGCAGCACGACCTGCGCCACGGACCTGCGGTGCTCGCCGGCGATCCCGCTCAGCACCGGGTGGGTGAAGAGATCGTTGCGGCCCTCGGCGAAGGGCCCCCAGGACTCGATGCGCACACCGCGCTCCCGCATGAGTTCCTGGTCGGCGGTGCGCTGGAAGAACGGGTGGGTCTCGACCTGGTCCACAGCGGGCGGGATCTCGTTGTTGTCTATCAGGTCGACGAGCCGGTCCGGGTAGAAGTTGGACACCCCGATGGCCCTGGCGCGTCCCTCGCGATGGATCTCCTCCAGGGCGCGCCACTCGCCGTACACGTCGCCGTAGGGCTGGTGGATCAGATACAGGTCGACGTGGTCCAGGCCGAGCTTGTCCAGCGAGACGCTGAAGGCGCGCCGGGCGTTCTCCTCGGCGGGCGCGTCCTGGATCCACAGCTTGGTGGTGACGAAGAGTTCCTCGCGCGGAACGCCGCTCCTCCTGACGGCCCGGCCGACGGCTTCCTCGTTCTGGTAGGCGGCGGCGGTGTCGATCGAGCGGTAACCGGCGGCGAGGGCGTCGGTGACGGCCTGCTCGGTCCGCTCCGGCGGGATCTGGTAGACGCCGAACCCGAGGATCGGCATCTCCACCCCGTCGCCGAGGGTGACGCTCCGCATGACACTGCCCTCCGCCCTGCCCCCGCCGAGGACGCGATCGCCACCGGGTGGAACGCCCCCCGGGTTCCACGGCCCGCATGATTCAGTCAGACCGGCGGCCTTCGTTCCGTGTTCGGGGGGCCCGGGTCATTCCGGGTGGGCCACGGCATCCCTGTGGAGTTGTGCCGCTGCCAGGAGGCTCAGGGTCGGTTCCGCCCTGCGCAGGGCCTTCACCGCTGCTGTCGAGTCGAGGGGGCCCGTGAAGCCGGCGGCTGCCAGGCGGGTGCGGACCCATTGGGCTCGGAGGCGGGGTTCCGAGGCAGCCGCGGTGGATTCGACGAGGGCTGCGGCGCGTTCCAGGCCGGGGCGGTCCTCGGGGGAGGCGTCGGCCAGGGCCTTGCGCAGGGTGTCGGCGATCAGGTCGGAGTCCCGGAGGACCAGGACGACGTCGTGTTTCTTGTTCGGTCCCAGCAGGGGTGTCATGGAGGTCATCGTCGTCGCCATGTCGCTCAAGCGGCAAGGGACTTGAGCGTTTCCAGAGGCCCGTGCGGCCGCCGGGGCTCCGGTACCGCCGCTCAGGGGGCGTACGGCGCGGTTTCGTCGCGGGGCTCGCGGTAACCGGGAAACACATGTCCGAAACGCCACACGGCGGTCACGCCAGGCCGCCGACGCCCGCGGAGCGACGGGCTCGACTCAAGGAGTCGCCGTTGCTGCCGGCGGCCGTGCTCGTGCTGATCCTCACGGCGGCGGCGGCCCTGTTCGCGGGTTCGTACACCTACTCGATGGCGGATCCGACCCCCCACTCCGTGCCCCTCGCGGTGACCGGGTCGTACAAGGAGCCCCTCGGCCGGAAGTTCGTCGTCGGCATGGAGGAGGCGCTGAACGCGGGCGTGAAGGTCCACCTCTACGACACGCCCGCCGCGGCCCGTACCGCCGTGGAACAGCAGCGCGACTTCGCGATCCTCGACGTGCGCGACCAGGGGCGCTCCGTCGTGCTGAACCTGTCCTCGGCCTCCGGCGCCTCGGTGGCGGAGGTGCTGGCCAAGGCCGCTCCGGCGGTGGGTGAGAAGACGGGGGTCGCGGTCACCGTCCGGGACGTCAACCCGCTCCAGGAGGGCGATCCGCGCGGGCTGGCGATCTTCTACATCTCCCTCGCCGCCGTGATCATCGGCTTCGTCGGAGCGATCCAGCTCAGCGTGCACGCCCGGGCGCTCACCCCGATCGAACGCATCGCCTGCACCGTCGTGTACGCGCTGCTCGGCGGGTTCGCCATCGCCGCGACCGTGGACTGGCTGCTCGGCGCGCTGGACCTGCCGTTCGTCGAGTCGTGGCTGATCCTCGCGCTCACGATGTTCGCCAGCGGCATGGTCTTCACCATGTTCAACACGCTCGTGGGCCGCTGGGCGATGCTGCCGACATGGGGCCTCATGGTCCTGCTGGGCAACCCCTCCTCGGGCGGCGCGGTGTCCTGGCCGCTGCTGCCGTCCCCGCTGGGCGTGATCGGCCGGTGGCTGCCGCCGGGCGCCTCGGTGAACGCCCAGCACACGGCGGTGTACTTCGCCGGGCACCAGCACGTCTTCCCGTTCCTGGTGCTCGCCGGGTGGGCGCTGGTGTCGTGCGCGGTGTTCTGGATCTGGCGGCACCGCCACCCCGGCGGCCGGGAGACGGCGCCCGCGCACGCCGCCCCGTGAGCGCCGCCCCGCGTTCCGTGTCCCCGAGACCGAGTGACGTGCGCTCTCATGGGGAACCCGGTCGCCGTCTATCGTGCCGGTCAATGTGTCTGGAGAGGACCATGAGTGTGCTGCGTCTGGTCGGTCGTCCCCTGCTCGCCTCGATGTTCGTCTCGGGCGGCCTGGGCTCCCTGCGGGCGCCCGAGCGGGTCGCCCCGGCCGCCGAGCCCGTCGTACGGCCCGTCACCGACCGGGTGACGGCTCTGCCCGACCGCACCGAGGAGATCGTACGGCTCAGCGGTGCCGTGCAGGTCGCCGGCGGGCTGCTGCTGGCCACCGGGCGTGTCCCGAGGGTGGCCGCGCTCGCGCTCGCCGCGACCCTCGTACCGACGACCCTTGCGGCGCACAGGTTCTGGGAGGTGAAGGACCCCGACGAGCGGGCGCAGCAGCGCATCCACTTCCTGAAGAACGCCTCCATGCTTGGCGGTCTGCTGATCGCGGCCGCGGACACCGCCGGCAATCCCTCCCTGGCGTGGCGGGGCCGGCACGCCGCCCGGGACGTGCGGCGGGAGGCGCGACTGGTACGCCGGTCGGTGCGGGCCGCCGCCCGTCCCGCGGCCAGGGCCGGCGCGGCCCGCGCACGGCTCCCCCACTGAGCGGTCGGCGAACCGAACGGCCTGCGGCCCCTGACCACGTCGGACGTGGTGAGGGGCCGCAGGCCGTCGCGCGCTGTCCGTGTGTCAGACAGCGGTGTGAACGGCGGTGGCGGTGCCGAGGCCGAGGCCCTCCGGCGAGGCGACGGCCAGGACGTCAGCGCACACGCCCACGAGCGGCGTCTCCAGCTGGAGACCGCCGGACCCGACGGCGGCGAGGCCGGCGGCGGCACCGGCGCCGGCGAGGCCGTCCAGGTCGGAGTCGGACAGCTCGACGGTGTCCACCTGAGCGGGGAGGTTCATCACTCGCGGTTCCCTTCACGTTCTTCCACGGCAGGAGTCCGCCGGACATCCCAGGTGGGACGGTCCCCGGCGACTCCAGGACGCGAGGATCCAAGCACGCCGGACGGAGGGGGGACCAGCCGCTCCCCGGCCGCCCGGGCGCGTCGCGCCGCCCCGCTCCACGGGTGTGACCGCCCGGTGAGCGAATGCCGCGCGGCCTTCACGGACCCTCCGCCGAGACCGTCGCCGGGCAGGCAGGCCGGCCGGTGCGCGCAACCCTTGCCGCCGGTCTCGACAGGGTCGTCACAAGCGGTCCAGGTCTCGTCCGCCCGATGCGACCGCGGTGTGGGGGATTCCCGGATTTTCCGCCCCCATCGGGTGCGCACACCCCGGCCGGCGCCGCACGGGGCAGGATGCACCCATGTCCTTCACCTTCCGGATCGATGAGGAATCCCGCCGCCGGACGGCCGCTCGGACCCGGTGGGCGGCCGCCGCGGCCACGGCCGTGACCGTCGGCGCGGGGCTCGGGCTGCGGGCCGTCGCGGCGGGCGAGGTGGCCAAGTACGGCGGGGACGCGCTCTACACGGTCCTGATCCTCACCCTCGTCGTCCTCGCCGCGCCGCGGGCGATGCCCCTCGCGGCGGCGGGCACCGCCCTGGCCGTCAGCTGGGCGGTGGAGTTCCTCCAGCTCAGCGAGGTCCCCTCCGAGCTCTCCCGGCACAGCGTCCTCGCCCGCCTCGTGCTCGGCTCCACCTTCAATCCGCCCGACCTGCTCTGGTACGCGGTCGGCGCGGCAGTGGGGTGGCTCGCCCACACCGCGCTGCTCCGGGCGACGGGAACGGTGGTCAGTGCCGGCTGAACTGGGCTGCCGTGGGCTGCAGGACGTCGGGGCGGACCGGCAGGGCGTCGATCTCGAGTCGTTCGCCGTAGATGTCCGTGACGCGCAGGGACTTGCCGCAGCCGGCGCCCTGTTCGGACAGGAAGTAGTTGAAGTCGGCGCGGGGCAGGGCCCGCCAGCCGCCGTCGGCAGCGACCTCCAGCCGGGCCACGGGGTTGCGGTGGCCGACGACCTGGATGCCGCACCAGTACGCGCTGGACCCCGTCTTGTAGCGGACGGAGATCTTGTCGGAGGTGCTGGGGCTCAGCAGGCTCCAGGTGACGGAGAGCCGGCCGGCGGAGAGGTCGGCGAGCTTGGCGAACGCCTGCTTGCTGAGGTCGACCTGTCCGGGAGCGCAGGGCAGCGGGCACTCGTTGGTGACGCGGACCGTGACGGACGCGCCGGAGGCCGTGCGGACGACGATGTACGCGCCGCACGCCTTCGCCGATTCGTAGTCGGTGTGGTTCATCGCCGCGATCATGAGGTCGCCGGTCGGGCCGTACAGGCACGCCCCGTTGCCGTCACCCGCGTCGTAGTGCGTGGCGAGCCCGGCGTAGGAGACCCCGGGGCGGATCCTCCCGGCCGAGGGCGTGTCGGCGGCCGCCGCCCGGGAGGCGGCCCGGGCCGACGCGCGCGCCGTGGGGGGTGCCGACGGGCTCGCGGAGGCCGTCCTGCTCGGGGTCGCCGTCGGGGAGGGGGACGCGGACGGTGAGGGTGTGGCCGGCGCGGTCGTGGACGGCTGCGTGGGCCGGGAGGCGGCGGTGGCGACGGCGGCCCGGCCGGCGGCGCCCGCCCGGGGTCCGGCCTCGGCGTCCGTGGAGGTGCCGGGGCCGGACCGTACGGTGATCACCAGATAGACGAGCAAGCCCAGGGCGGCCAGCGCCGCGGTCGTCATGGTCCACAGTCCGCGCCTGCCGGGGCGGCGTCGCGCGGCGTGTCTCGTAGCCTTCATGTCCGTCCGTTCGGAAGTGCGGTTGACGTCTCGCCCGTCAGTCGCCGCCCGGGGCGCGGAGGTTGCCGCCGTCCTCGAAACTTTTCGGGCCCGCCCGGCGGCCCTCGCCTCGGGCGGCGCGGTCGTCGACATCGCGTCAGCTCGCGGAGCCACCGGGCCGCGCACCGCCTCGGTCGTACGCACCCCGGTCGGTCAACTCGCGGAGCGCCGGGCCGCGCGCGACGCCGGGAGGTCCGCGACACTGGGAGGACTCAGCGGTCCTCGCGTGGGCGTGGGCGCGTGGAGAGGAGCGCTCATGGTGAGGCGGCCCTCGCTGCCCGAATCCCGCAGGGCCGGCCGGCGGGCGGCGCGGGTCACGGCGGCCGCGGCGGCGGGGTTCTACCCGGCGCTGTACCTGCTGGACCAGCCGGTCATGGCGATCTACGCCCTGTTCGCGCCCATCTCGTTCGGCGTCCTGTCACCGGTGCCGGGCTCCGGCCGCGGGCGAGCCCTGACGCTGCTTCGCGCCTTACCGGCCGCCGCCGCGCTGACCGCGCTCGGCACCGCGCTCGCCGTGGCGACCTGGCCGGCCGTCGCAGGCATGGTGTTCGTCGCCTTCGCGCTGACCTTCCTCGCGGCGTGCGGTCCGCGCCTCGCGGGCACCGTCCCCGGACTCCAGCTCTTCTACATCCTCGCCTGCTTCCCGCCGTACGCGCCGGACACCTTGCCCCAGCGGCTCATCGGGCTCACCGCCGGGACGCTGCTGCTCGCGCTCGGCGAGGTGCTGCTCTTCCCGGAGCCGGCTGAGCCGTCGTACCGCGTCCGACTCGCCGACGCCCTGGACCTGGCGGCCCACGCGGCCGGTTCGTTCGCGGGCGTCGGCCGCAGCAAGGGGACGGACGTCGGCCTCGCCGCCCGGCTCACGGCGACCGGACGGAGTCTGCGCTTCTCCCAGCAGCCGCCCGGCGCGCGCCCGACCGGCGCGGGGCACACCGACCGTGCGCTCGCCCAGGCCGGCTCCGCGACCCGGCGGCTCCTGGACCTGCTGGCCGGGCTCGCCGGGCTCGTCCCCGACCCGGCCGACTCCGCCTCACGGGACCTGCTGCACGGGATCGCGTCGACGTGCGCCGGAACGGCGGACGCCCTGCGCGGGGCCCGGCCCCCCGCCGGGCCCGAACTGATCGAGGAGATGACCGCCCAGTTCCTGGCCGCGCGCGGCGCCGCCCCCGACTCCCGCGCCGCCCCGTCACGCGCGTTGCTGCTGCGGCAGTCGACGGTGCTGACCTCGGCGGTGTCGGCCGTGACCGTGCGCGCGGCCGTCGTCCTCGCGCTCGGCGGGCCCCGGCCGCTGTTCGGGCTGCCCCGGGCGCAGTTCTGGTACGCCGCGACGCCGACGGTCCGCCTGTGGGCGCTGCGGATCCTCGGCAATGTCACGCCCCGCTCGGTCGTCTTCCAGAACGCCGTCCGCACCGCGCTCGGGCTGGGCCTCGCCCGTCTGGTGGCGGGCTCGCTGGAGCTGACGCACGGCTTCTGGGTGCTGCTGGCGGTGCTGACCCTGGGACGCACCACGGCGGGCGCCACCTGGTCCGTTGTCCGCTCGGCCGTCGTCGGCACCCTGGTCGGCGCGCTCGCCGCCGGCGTGCTCCTCGCGGGGGCGGGCGACGCCACCGACGTGTACGCCGCGCTGCTCGCCCCGGTGATGCTGCTGGCGTTCACCGTGGGGCCGCTGGGCGGGCCGGCCTGGGCGCAGGGGCTGTTCACCCTGGTGGTCTCCACCGCGTTCGCCCAGCTCGCGCCGGTGACCTGGCGGCTCGCGGAGGCGCGGATCGTCGACGTGCTGACGGGAAGCGCGGTGGGGCTGCTGTGCGGGGTGCTCGCGTGGCCGTCCGGGGCGCGGGCGGAGATCCGGCGCAGTGTGGCGGCGCTGTTCCGGTCCACCGCGCCGCTGGTGCGGGCAACCGTCGCGGCCGCCGCCGGCGAGGACGGCGTACCCGGCCCGCGGCAAGGCGACACGGCGGAGGCGGTGCGCACGGCGCAGCGCCGGCTGCGCATCGCGGAGGCGGTGTACGCGCAGTACCGCACCGAGTTCTCGCCGCGGCCCGCCGGTGAGGGGCCGGACTGGCTCGCCGCGCTCAACTTCGGGTCGCGGGTGCTGGTGGGGGCGCACTGGCTGCCCCGCACCGACAGCAGGCGGGATCTGCCGCCCGCCGCACTGCGCTGGCTGAGGGCGGCGACGGACGAGGTGGAGGCGGCGGCCCTCCGCGCGGCCGGCTTCCCGGCGGACGGCCTGCACATCAGCCTGCCTCCCCTGCCGCCGGATGTCGCGGCCCGCACCTCGTGGAGCGTACTGCCCCTGCTGTCGGACATGGAGGTCTGGTTCGAGGCGCTGACCACGGACCTCGAGGCCACCACGGACCACCGCCCGACGCCGACGACCGGACACCCCGCGCGCCAGTTGTATTGATCACGAGCGTTGTCAACGGCGGCTGCCGCCGCCACACCCGTCAGCGGACGTAGGTGTCGCAGAGCTGCCGCACGGAGGGCGACACCGGCGCGTGATGCGACCAGCCGCACACGGTGCGCAGGTCGTAGTCGGTGTACGGCGACTGCGCGGTGTGCGGGGGGCCGGACCGCCGGCGGGGCGCGCCCGGGGCGGGCGCCGGGCCGGGGGCGCGGACACCGGCCCGGCGCCGGTTCGGCTCGGGCGCCTCGCGCGCCGCCCGCTTGCGCGGCGGGGTGTCCGGCGCGGCTTGCCGGGGCCGGGGCGACCTGAGGGCGCCGGGCGTGGAACCGGTGCCCACGAGCGCCGACCGGCCGGTGGGCGGGCCGTCGGGCCGGCCACCGGCCGGCGGTCCGGGCGCGGAGGTGCGAACGCCGGCCGAGGCGCTCCCCGTGGCGGGCCGCTGCGGTTCGTCTCGGGGCACGGCCACGCAGCCCCCGGCGAGCAGTCCGGCGGCCAGCACCGCCACGAGGGAGAAGGGCACCGCCACGAGGGAGGAGGGCACCGCCACGAGGGAGGAGGAACGACGCATGCCCCCACCCTGCCGCCGGGGAACCCCGCCCGGGGCCGTGATCGGCCCTGATCACCGGCACGGGTGACACCGGCCTCGCCGTCCGATCGCAGGCCTCCGGGAAACCGTTGATCTGCGCACCCTTTATGACCGACTTATGCTGATCTGGTGAGAGCTCGGGCACTCGAAAGCCGGTGGGGAACCGGCGGGAAGCGGGCTTCCATGGCTGAGCGATTCAAAAGGGCGGGGTTGATCGGCGAATTGTCGGCCGAGTTCGCCGGCACCATGATTCTCATTCTCTTCGGTTGCGGCGTGGTGGCCCAGGTCGTCGCGGGCGGCGCCCTGACGACACCGCCGGGCGGCCTCGGAAACCACGACAGCATCTCCTGGGCCTGGGGCCTCGGCGTCACGCTCGGCGTGTACGTCGCAGCCCGGCTCAGCGGTGCCCACCTCAATCCGGCGGTGACGGTCGCGCTGGCCGCGTTCAAGGGGTTCCCGTGGAGCAGGGTGGCGCCCTATGTCGTGGCCCAGACGGCCGGGGCCTTCGTGGCGGCGCTGATCGTGCGCTGGAACTACACCGAGGCCCTGGCGAAGGCCGACCCCGGTCACACCATCAAGACCCAGGGCGTTTTCTCCACACTCCCGGCGAACGGCAATCCGAACCTGCCGGTCCACGAATGGGGGGCGTTCCGTGACCAGATCATCGGCACCGCAATCCTGCTGCTGCTGATCCTGGCCATCACGGATCTGCTGAACACGCCGCCCGGCGCGAACCTGGCACCGTTCATCATCGGTCTGGTCGTCGTGGCCATCGGCATGGCCTGGGGCACCAACGCGGGCTACGCGATCAATCCGGCGCGTGACTTCGGGCCCAGACTGGCCAGCTTCATCACGGGCTACGGAACGGCATGGCGAGATCAGTACGGGAACTTGTACTTCTGGGTTCCGATCATCGGCCCGCTGATCGGCGGCCTGCTCGGTGCGGGCCTGTACAAGGTCCTGGTCGGCCACTTCCTGCCCACGGCGGAGCCGGAGCCCCCCGGCCGCGTCCCAACGCCCGAGGAGTGACGATCCTCGCGCCGAAGGACCCCATCCCGGCACCCGAGGTGCTGATCCCCGCAACAGAGGCGGTAATCCATGGCTGACTTCGTGGGCGCGGTGGACCAAGGGACCACCAGCACCCGTTTCATGATCTTCGACCACTCCGGGAACGAGGTGGCGAAGCACCAACTGGAGCACGCCCAGATCCTCCCGCAGTCCGGGTGGGTCGAGCACGATCCGGTCGAGATCTGGGAGCGCACCAACTCGGTGATCCAGAACGCCCTGCGGCACGGCAACCTGTCCCCGGAAGATCTCGCGGCGATCGGCATCACCAACCAGCGCGAGACCACCGTCGTGTGGGATCCACGCAACGGGCGCCCCTACTACAACGCCATCGTCTGGCAGGACACCCGCACCGACTCCATCGCCGCCGCGCTGGAGCGTTCGGGCAAGGGCGACGTCATCCGCCGCAAGGCGGGCCTGCCGCCGGCGACGTACTTCTCCGGGGGCAAGATCCAATGGATTCTGGAGAACGTCGACGGGGTGCGCGAGGCCGCGCAGCAGGGTCACGCCCTCTTCGGCAACACCGACGCCTGGGTCCTGTGGAACCTGACGGGCGGTCCCGACGGCGGCATCCACGCCACCGACGTGACCAACGCCAGCCGCACCATGCTGATGGACCTGGAGACCCTCGACTGGGACGACGAGCTGCTGGGCTTCTTCGGTATCCCCCGCGAGATGCTGCCCACCATCAAGCCGTCGTCCGACCGCGAGGCCTACGGCGTCACCCGCACCTCCCGGCCCCTGCGGGCGGCGATCCCCATCGCGGGCATGCTCGGCGACCAGCAGGCGGCCACGGTCGGTCAGGTCTGCTACGCGCCGGGCGAGGCGAAGAACACCTACGGCACCGGTAACTTCCTGGTGCTCAACACCGGCACGGAGCTGGTGCGTTCACAGCACGGGCTGCTGACCACCGTGGCGTACCAGTTCGGCGACAGCCCGGCCGTGTACGCCCTGGAGGGATCGATCGCGGTGACCGGGTCGGCGGTGCAGTGGCTGCGCGACCAGATGAAGATCATCAGCAGCGCGGCGGAGAGCGAGAGCCTCGCGCGCACCGTCGAGGACAACGGCGGCGTGTACTTCGTGCCCGCGTTCTCCGGCCTGTTCGCCCCGTACTGGCGTTCCGACGCGCGCGGCGCGATCGTGGGCCTCGCGCGCTACAACAACAACGGTCACCTGGCCCGGGCGACGCTGGAGGCCATCTGCTACCAGAGCCGTGACGTGGTCGAGGCCATGGAGCAGGACTCCGGGGTGCACCTCGACGTGCTCAAGGTCGACGGCGGCGTCACCGCCAACGACCTGTGCATGCAGATCCAGGCCGATGTGCTCGGCGTACCGGTCAGCAGGCCGGTCGTCGCCGAGACCACCGCGCTCGGCGCCGCGTACGCGGCGGGGCTCGCCACCGGATTCTGGCGCGACACCGACGAGTTGCGGACCCACTGGCAGGAGTCCAAGCGGTGGGAGCCGCAGTGGTCCGAGGACCGGCGGGCGCAGGGCTACGCCGACTGGAAGAAGGCGGTGGAACGCACGCTGGACTGGGCCAAGGTCGAGTGACGCGCACCCGGCCACGACGCGACCGCCGCTCCCCCGGAACGGCGGTCGCGTCGTCCTTCGTTCCCGCGCGCCGTCACACTCCGCTCACCGTCGCCGCCCCGCGCCCGGCGGTGACGCGGGCACGCTGCCCGTGACCGCAGTGGACGACTCGACGGCAGGACCGTCCGGGGAGCCGCTCGGCACTGAACGGCGGCACCGTGGGCACTCGCCGGCGCATGACGTCTTCGCCTCGTTGGCGCGGTCCACACGCTCGACGGGGACGCGCATCGCGCACGCAAGGCGCTGTTCCTGCCCCTGCTGGGCGGGAGGAGCCGTACGCCTTCCGCCCGCAGCGGTTCCTGGGCCGGCCGATCGACCGCGAGGTGCTGATCCCGCAGGGCGGTGGCGAGCCGCGGAGCGGGCACCGCTGCCCGGGCGAACGCGTCGTCGTCGGTGTGCTGGAGGCGCTGGCCGTGCGCCTGGCCCGGCTCGAGCACACGGTGCCGGAGCAGGACTCGATGATCTCGCTGCGGCGGCTCCCGGCGCGACCGCGCAGCGGTGTCGTCCTCGCCGACGTGCGTGTCCCCTCAGGCGATTCATGAGACGCGCCGCCTCGGTTCACGCACATATGACTATAAGACATGTGTTATTCAGTTATGCACACACATACACGGCGCACCGTGCTCGGTGCATCGATCGCGGCCGCCGGTTCGGGAGCCCTGGCCGGCTGCTCCGGAACCGGCCCCGACTCCCGGTCGGCGGCCGGTCCCCGCGCCGGGGCCGGCCGCCCCTCGGCGGCCGTCCCGGCCGCCGGCGGCTTCGTCCCCAAGGGGCCGGCGGGGTACGTGGACCCGTCCGGTCCCGAGGTGCTCGCCGCCGAGGCTGCCCGCGGGTCAGGACCGGTCCGCGAGGTCAGACTGACCGCCGTGGAGACCGCCCTGGACCTCGGCGGTCTGACCGTCAGATCGTGGGCGTACGGCGACACGCTGCCGGGCAGGGAGATCCGGGTCCGCTCGGGCGACATCCTGGCCGTCACGCTCGCCAACCACCTGCCCGAGGCGACGACGCTGCACTCGCACGGTCTGCGGCTGCGCTGCGACATGGACGGCGTGCCCGGCCTGACGCAGTACTCGATCAGGCCCGGCGCGGACTTCCACTACCGCTTCGCGGTGTCGCACCCGGGGACGTACTGGCTGCACTCCCACTCGGGCATGCAGCTCGACCGCGGCCTGTACGCCCCGCTGATCGTCGAGGACCCCAGGGAGCCGCTGTCCTACGACAAGGAGTGGGTCGTCGTCCTGGACGACTGGCTGGACGGCGTGAACGGCTCCACCCCGGACGCCGTGCTCTCCCAGCTCCGGGGCGGCAGGGCGGCACCCATGGACATGGGCGAGGACCTCGCCCACCACCACGGCTCGGGCCACGGCCCCACCGCCGGCGCCCGGTCGTCGTCCGGCGGCTCCACCGGCCCGTCCCGCATCCTGCGGCACTCCCGCAGCCGGATGCTGCACAGCCCGGGCGGCCATGTCGACTACCCGCACTACCTCATCAACGGCCGTCTGCCGCAGGCCCCTTCGGTCTTCCAGGCCCGCCCCGGCGACCGGATCCGGCTGCGCATCATCAACGCCGGCGGCGACACCGCGTTCCGGGTGGCGCTGGGCGGCCACCGGATGACGGTGACCCACACCGACGGCTATCCCGTGGAGCACAAGGAGACGGACGCGTTGCTGCTCGGCATGGCCGAACGCTACGACGTGCTCGTCACCGCCCAGGACGGGGTGTTCCCGCTGGTCGCGCTGGCCGAGGGCAAGGACGCCCGGGCCCTGGCCGTACTGCGCACCGGCAGCGGCGGGACCCCGGGGCCCTTCGTGCACCCCGACGAGCTGGACGGCAAGGTCGTGCCGGCCCGGCGCCTGGTGCCGGCGGAGTCCGTGGCCTTCAGCGACCGAGAGCCGGACCGCGAGATGCGCTTCCGGCTCACCGGCGGCATGGAGAAGTTCGACTGGGCCATCGACCACCAGCCCTACTCCATCGAACAGCGCCACGCCGTCCGCGAGGGGGAACGGGTGCGGGTCACCGTCATCAACGCCACCGACATGTGGCACCCCGTGCACCTGCACGGCCACACCTTCGCCCTGACCGGCATCGACTCGGTCGGGACGCGCAAGGACACGGCGCTCGTGCTGCCGCACCGCAAGCTCGTCTTCGACTTCATGGCCGACAACCCGGGCCTGTGGATGCTGCACTGCCACAACCAGTACCACTCGGAGTCCGGCATGATGACCGTCCTCGGCTACCGCAGGTGACGGGCGCCGCGGCGCCTCGGGCCAGGAGGGCCGGCCCCGGCCGGCCCTCGCTCCGGGCGCCGTCACGGGGCCCGGGGCTCACTTCTCCCCGCGTTCCCTCAGGGCGGACGGCTTGTGCACGGCCGTACGGCCGGACTTGTCGCTGCGCACCTCGTACTGCGGGTCGTCCGGGGAGGCGTCGACCGTGCGGCCGGCGGCCTTCGTCCGCTCGGTGATCTTCTTCTCCACGGTTCCGGTGGTCTCGGAGCCGTGACTGCTCCAGGCGACCTTGTCGCCCTCGGACGGCTCCTTCTTGCGGCTGCTGCCCTTGGCCATGGCTGCGCTCCTCGGGACGGCGGTGCTTTCTCCGGGCCCGCGACGAGGCGCGGCGCCCTCCCCTCCACCGTGCGGGCCGACTCCGCGCCCCGCACCCCCGGGGGGCGGACGCTCAACCGCGCAGCGCGCTGTGCAGGCGGATCGTCGTCCCGTCCTCGAGGGTGGACCGCAGCTCCACGAGGTCGCAGAGCTGGTGGGCCAGCCACAGGCCGCGGCCGCCCACCTGGGAGGCGTGGGGCTGCATCCGGCCGGCGAGGGGGTCCTCGATGTAACCGCCGTCCCAGAACTCGCAGATCATGCGGTCCTCCTCGACCCAGGTCCGCAGCACGCCCCGGCCGCCGCCGTGCTTGATGCTGTTGGCGGCGATCTCCGTGGCGGCGATGCTCAGTTCGCGCAGCCGCACCCCGTCAAGACCGTGGCGCTCGGCGCACTCGGCGATCCGGGCGCGCACCGCGGCGAGGTCTCCCGCCCCGTACGGCAGTTCCTCGAACGGGTCGCAGGGGCCGCCCATGCTTTCGAACGCGTAGGCGGCTTCGGCGTCGTAGCCCTCGCTGGGCCGGCTGCGGCCGTCCTCGCGCAGCTCGGGGTGGCAGCGGGCCATGGCCGTCAGATCGGCGTTCGCGCCGTCGGTGTCGTAGGGGCACAGCAGCCGCCAGGCGGGGCTGTCGGCGAAGGCCTTGTTGAGGAGCCACTCGTGGTAGCGCAGTTCCCGGATCTCGGCCTGGCTGTGCGCGTCCTCCCAGCTGGACTCGCCGATGCCGCGCACCGGACGGCCGTCGGCGGCGTGCTCGTGGATCCATCCCTGCCAGGCGGCGATGAGCCGCCCAGGGTGGTGGGCGACGGAGCCGGTGTCGACGAAACGGACGGTCGACAGTTCGGGGAGTTCGGCGCGCAGCAGCGACACCTTGTGCTGCGGGACGGCCACGACGACGGCCTCGTCGCCGTCGAGCGCCTCGTGGATGAAGCCGAGCGTGCCGTCGAGGAACGCCTCGCGGCCCTGGTACGGATACAGCTCGTGCCGGTAGCCGGAGCGCTGGTCCCGGGTGTCGCCCGGGGTGCGGTCGGTCATGGCGAGATCACCACCGGCACCTCCGGCGCGGCGAACCCCGACAACTGCCAGCACAACCGCACTGTTTCGTTGGCCCCCTCGATGATCACCTGTCGGTCCGGAAGGTACCGGGCCGCGTCGGCCAATGCACTCATCCCCGCCGCGTCGAAGAACTCCAGCTCGTGGCACATCAGGCGCACCACCAGGGCGTGGGCGACGAGGTTGCGCAGCACCGCGCCGAACGCCCCGGCACCCGCGGAGTCGATGACTCCTGTCACCGTCCAGTGTCCCTCTCCGGTCCTGAACACCCGGAACTCGGGTGCTGCGGGTCGGCTGCCCACATGGTGCGGATGCACACACGTCACTTGATCGAGGGTGGGCGGGTCCCAGTCGGCGGGGCGGTAGGTGCACAGGACCATGGCGCCGCTGTCCGCGGCGAACTCCTCCAGGTCCAGTTCGCTCTGCAGCATGCTGTCGGGAGGAGCGCCGGTGCGGTCGGCCGTGACATGGCGCAGGATGCGCAGGGCGCGGAAGCCTTCACGTCCGGCGTTGTCGGCCTCGCGGCGCACCGCGGCGAGCAGCGATCCCTCCAGCCGGGCGGGGTCGATGAGCACGGGGGCCGGGGTGTCGGGGAGGCGGCGGGCGGATCCGCCGTCGGGTCCGACGATGACGACCTTGTCGCCGAAGAGCGCGCCGTCGGCGACGAAGGCGCGGCTGCGCTCGCCCGCGGTCTCGGCCGGTTCCAGAAGCTGGCAGACGTGGTCGCCGCTCTCCACCTCGTCCAGCGTGGCCAGGCCGCGCGCCGCTCTCACCGGTGTTCCTCCGTCACATGGCCCACTGTATAAGCCGTCGGCCCCGGCTGTCGGGGCAGGCCAGACGGCCGCCGTCGGGTCCGGGCCTCGGCTGCCCAGGCGCGGACGACGGGGGCGCAGCGCTCGGCGAACTCCTCGTAGTCGGCGGGGGCGTTGTAGAGGTGGGCGGACAGCCGCAGGTATCCGGCGCCGGCGAAGCTGGTGAAGGCGGTCTCGGCGCCCAGTTCGGCGACGGCCCGGTCGCGCAGGGCGTCGGCCTCGACCCGGGTGGCGCCCAGGCCCTCGGGGAGCGGGACCAGGCGCATCCCGGGCACCGGCATGCCGACGTCGGCGGCGGCGGTGTCGTGGGCGTCCGGGCCGGCGAGGGCGGCGGCGACGACGCGGGCGCCGTGGTCGGCGAGGTCGTCCATGTAGCGGCGGGCCGTGTCCCAGCCCCAGACGCGGTCGACGAAGTCGAGGGCCGTGGGCGCGGCCAGCCAGTTCGTGGCGTCGACGGTGCCCTGCTGGTCGAAGCGCTCGGGGAACGGCTCGCGGGCGTTCCAGGAGTCGATGAGGGGGTGCAGTTCCGCGCGCAGCGCTCCGCGGGCGACGAGGGCCGCGGTGCCGCGCGGGGCGCACGCCCACTTGTGCAGGTTGCCCACCCACGCGTCGCAGCGCAGACCGTCCAGGGGCGCGGCGAGGAGGCCGGGGGCGTGGGCTCCGTCGACGAGCAGGGGGACGCCCCGCCGGGCCGCCTCGGCGCCGACGCGCTCGACGGGCATCCGGCGGGCGGTGGCGGAGGTGATCTGGTCGAGGACGATCAGCGCCACGTCGTCGTCGACCTCGGCCATGACCGCGTCGTACGCCTCTTCGGCGTCGGCCGCGAGCGGCACCCGCGCGGTCCGCACCCGGCCGCCCCTGCGCCGGGCGAGCCGCTCGGCGCCCATGGTGACGGCGCCGTAGCCGTGGTCGGTGACGACGACGTCGCCGCCGGGCCGCGCGGTGAGCGCCGCGTACACGACACTCGCGCCGGCGCTCGCGTTCGGGACGAGCGCCAGGTCGCCCGCGTCGACGCCGAGGTGGCCGGCGACTTCGGCGCGGGCGGCGGCGATGCGGGCGGGGAGTTCCGGGAACCATTTGACCGGCGCGCGTTCCATCTCGGCCCGCAGCGCGTCCTGCCGCTCCTGCGCCACGCGGGGCACCGCGCCGAAGGACCCGTGGTTGAGGTGCAGCATGCCGGGGTCGAGACTCCAGGCGAGCGCGGCGGGCCGCCCGTCGGGCAGCAGCAGGGAGCGGGGCGCGGTACGGGGGCGAATGCGGGTGCCGGTGTCGGTCACGTGGCTCCTGTCGGCGGCCGCGACGGGCCGGGGCTGGGCGGTGGCTCGGGCGGCCTGCGGCCTGGGCGGCGGCTCACGATACCGGTGCGCGCGAGGTGCGACGGGGGCCGGCGGCGGCCGGGTGTGCGGCGCGGGACGGGGGCCGTATGCCGCCGCGTGTTCGGCCGGCTGCCCGGTTGTCCGGCTTCATGCCGCTTCCGCAGGGTAGACGCTGTCCCAGCGGCACCGATCGAGGGAGGGAAACACCGTGGACCGATCAGCGGTGCGTGCAGTGGGCTGGGCCCGTGCTCTGCCGATAAACAGCTCCGTCAAGGAGGCGCGTGACTGGGCCCGTCGGCACCTCGACACGCTGGGCTGGGCCGGAGACGACCCACAGACGGTGGACTCGGTCCTGCTCACCGTCTCCGAACTGGTCACCAACGCCCACCGGCATGCGCGCAGCAGCGCCCAGCTGGTCATGACCTGGGACAGCCGGTGTCTGCACATCGCCGTCCACGACGGGTCGCCCGACCTGCCGAGCCCGAAGCCGCCGAGCACGGACCGCGTCGGCGGGCGGGGGATGATGCTGGTCGACGCGCTCGCCGACAGCTGGGAGACCCGCCCCTGCCCACACGGCAAGACGGTCACGGCCTGCTTCCGCCCGGCGGAGTCCGCACTGTCCTGACCCGACTCACCCGACGGCGTCCAGACGGACGCTCAGCTGGGCCCCCAGCTCCCTGAACCCCAGCGCCCCGGCCACCTTCCGGGACGCCTCCGAGCGGGCCCGCCACTGGGGCAGCAGGCCGGCGTCGAGTGCGTGGCCCACGGCCGAGGAGGCCGTCCGCCGCGCCAGCCCGCGCCCGCGGCGGCCCGGCACGGTCAGGACGCACACATGGGCGGTCGCCTCCGGCCAACTCGCGTAGCCCGCCGCGGCGACGACGTCCGGGCCGTCCCGCAGGACGAACACCGGCGAGTCGACGTCGGCGAGACCGCTCTCCGCGGAATCGTCCGGCCCCGCAGCCGCCATCAGCGCGCGGATGTCGTCGTGATCTGCGGGAAGGGCCGCGACCTGCGCAGCGACGGGCCGGAAGCGGTCCCCCGGGAGATACGCGAGGGCGGCGGGCCCGAGCATGTCGACGACGGGCAGCCTCGCCGTGGCGGCGTCCGCCCGGACCAGGGCGTCCACGGGCGTCCCGGCCAATGCCTGTCGCAGCAGCCCGGTACGCGGCTCGTCGGGCCCGGTGACGATCGCGCCGTCCTCCAGCCTGACGATCCCGGCCCACCCCGGCGGGCAGAGCCGTGACCGCGGCGAGTGGACGATCATGACGCCGCCGCCCGTCGGGAACGGCCCCGGCACGGCGGCCAGCCGCCCCCAGAGCCCGTGCACCCGGCTCAGCAACGCGTCCCCGGTCATGTCCGCTCGGCCTTGGCCAGGGTCAGGCAGAAGGGGTGGCCGGCCAGGTCGGTGAGGACCCGCCACCGGTCACCGCCCGGCTGCGACTCGGGTTTGCCCGCGCCCAGCTCCAACAACCGTCGCTCGGCGGCGTCGAGGTCGTCGACGGCGAAGTCGAGATGGATCTGCTGCGGCACGCTCTGCCCGGGCCGGCGCGGAGGCTCGTAGTCGTCGACCCGCTGAAAGCCGAGCAGCAGACCACCCGCACCGACGAGCCCGGCGAAGTCCACACCGGACGCGTCGTGCAACGGAAGACCGGTGGCGCACGCGTAGAACGCTGCCAGAGCCGGCGGGTCGGGGCAGTCCAGAGTGATCGCCGTGAGTCGCATGCCGCTCACTCTCCTGACGGCGGCATGGTTGGATCAAGAGCCCGGGGGAAGCGGGTCTGTGACCTGCGGCACCACTTCACGAACCGCTGGCGGTGAACCGATGTGCTGGAGTGCGACGGCCGACGTGGTCGCCGGGGTCGGCGTCTGTGCGGTCGGGGTGGCTTGTGTGGCGCGGGTTCGACGTGGGGCGGAACTGCCGCTCGCCGCGCTGCCGTTGCTGCTGGGGGTCCATCAGTTCGTCGAGGCGGCGGTGTGGGCGTCGGACGGGGGGCGGGGGCCCGCCACCGTCGTCTGGGCCGTCATCGCGCTGCCCCTGCTCGCGGTGTGGGTGCCGTCGGGGACGGTGTGCGCCGCGCCGCCGCGGGCCCGGCGCCGACTGCTCGTCCCGCTGGCGGTGGGCGTGGTCACCGCCGCGGTGCTCGGGTACGCGCTGGCGACCGGGACGGTGACGGCCGAGATCCGCGGGCACACCGTGGGCTACGCCGTCGGCCTCTCCCACCCCGCACTGCTTGTCGCGGGTTATCTGTCGGCCACCGTGGGGGCTCTCCTGCTGTCGGGCGACCGGTGGCTGGTGGGGCTCGGGGGCCTGCTGGCGGTGGGCGCGGCGGGATGCTGGGCGCTGTGGCGGCTGGAGTTCGTGTCGACCTGGTGCGCGGTCGCGGCGGTGTGCTCGGTCGTGCTGTACGGGTGGGCGCGCGAGCGGTCCGCCATGGCGGGAACCCGGGCGGGGCGGGAGGCGTTGCGTGGATGAGCGGGGCGAGCCGGCCCGCCCGGTGGCGCCGGACGGGCACAGGAGCCGGTGCCGGACAGCCGGCGCCCGGACCGGCGCTGAGGAAACGGGGACGACATGGCGAGTGACAAGGCGCGGAAACTGTTCGAGGCGCTCGACCTCGACGCGAACGGCACGCTGACGCGTGAGGAAGTGATCGTCGCGCTGCGGAGAAAGGGCCCCGTCCTGGCGGCCTCGGGCGACCTGCCGTTCTGGGCCCTGGGCGACGCGGACGCGTCCTCCGCGCTGTTCGACGCCGCCGACCAGAACGGCGACTCGGTGCTGACGCTGGAGGAGTTCGCCGCGGTGGTCGACCGCCGCTTCGGCTGGCGCTGAGCGGCCCCGCCGAGAGCGCTCGCGCTGCTCCCCCGTATGGTCCGCCCCGCCGGGTGGTGCGACGCTGGAGGGGTCAGTTTCGCTGGAGGGGAGTGCCGGGAGGGCCGATGGGACGGGACGTCCCGGCGATGGTCTTCACCCGCGAGGACCGCCGCCGGTACCGGATCAAGATGCAGGACTGCCTCGACGCGCTCGCGCAGATGCTGCGTGACTCCCGCTTCGAATCGGAGCGGCCCCGGGTGGGGCTGGAGATCGAACTGAACCTGGTCGACGGCGAGGCCGAGCCGGCGATGCGCAACAGCGACGTGCTGGAGGCGATCGCGGATCCGGCCTGGTCCACCGAGCTGGGCCGGTTCAACCTGGAGATCAACGTCCCGCCGCGCCGGCTGACGGAGGGCGGCCCGGAGTCCTGGGAGTCCGAGATCCGCGCCGCGCTCAACCACGCCGACGAGCGCGCCAGGACGGTCGCCGCCCGGCTGATCATGATCGGTATCCTGCCCACGCTGCGGCAGGAGGACGTGGGCGAGGGGTCGCTCTCGGAGAACCCGCGCTACCGCCTGCTGAACGACCAGGTCTTCGCGGCGCGCGGCGAGGACCTGCGGATCGAGGTGGACGGCGTCGACCGCCTGCGGACGTACGCGGACACGATCACCCCGGAGGCCGCCTGCACCAGCACGCAGTTCCATCTCCAGGTCTCCCCTGAGGAGTTCGCCGCGTACTGGAACGCGGCGCAGGCCACCGCCGGCGTGCAGGTCGCGCTCGCGGCGAACGCGCCGTTCCTGTTCGGCAAGGAGCTGTGGCACGAGACGCGGATCCCGCTGTTCGAGCAGGCGACCGACACCCGCCCGGAGGAGATCAAGGTGCAGGGGGTGCGGCCCCGGGTGTGGTTCGGCGAGCGGTGGATCAACAGTGTCTTCGACCTGTTCGAGGAGAACCTGCGCTACTTCCCCGCCCTGCTGCCGCTCTGCGACGAGCAGGAGCCCAAGCGCACGCTGGACGAGGGCGACATCCCCGAGCTGGCCGAGCTGACCCTGCACAACGGGACCATCTACCGGTGGAACCGCCCGGTGTACGCCGTGGCCCACGACATGCCGCACCTGCGGGTGGAGAACCGGGTGCTGCCCGCCGGACCGACCGTCGCGGACACCCTCGCCAACGGGGCGTTCTACTACGGGCTCACCCGCGCCCTGGTGGAGGAGGAACGGCCGGTGTGGTCGCGGATGTCCTTCGCCGCCGCCGAGGAGAACCTGCACATGGCGGCCCGGCACGGCATCGAGGCGCCGCTGTACTGGCCGGGGATGGGCGAGGTGCCGGTGCCCGAACTCGTCCTGCGGCGGCTGCTGCCGCTGGCGCACCGGGGGCTGGAGCTGTCCGGCATGGACGCGTCGTGGCGGGAGCCGCTGCTCGGCGTGATCGAGCAGCGGTGCGTGACCGGCCGCAACGGGGCGGTGTGGCAGAAGGAGATGTTCCACCGGATCGAGGCGGCCGACCACGCCGGCCGGCACGAGGCGCTGCGCCGGATGACGCAGCTGTACATCGACTACATGCACCTCAACGCCCCGGTGCACACCTGGCCGGTCGACTGACCCGGCCGGGCGTCGCGCGCGGGCCGAGCGGAAGGGGCCCGCCGCCCGCGACGGGCCCCCTCCACGGCCGCGTGGTTCAGTAGCTGGACGTGCGGCCCTGGTACGTCCGCGCGCCGCTGTCCCACTCGCCCTTGGCGTAGGAGGTCACGTTGACGTCGTTGACCATCCGCGTGTAGCAGCTGGAGCCGCCGGCCGGCACGGAACAGGTGTACTCCCGCCCGTCGGAGTTGCGGTGGACGGTCGCGAACGGGGTGAACTGGCCGTTCCCGTAGCTCGCGCGGGAGATGCGCGCCCACGCCGCCCGGCAGCTCGGGCTGTAGCGCAGCTCCACGTACGCCTGGCCGAGCCACACTCCGCCCACGGGGGACGTCGCGTCGCCCCCGCAGTAGGTGTCGGGGTCCTTGCCCTCGCAGGACGAGCCGTAGCAGCTCGCGGTGGGGGCCGCGCTCGCGGGAGCGGCGACGGCGGTGCCCGCCCCGGCCATCAGCAGGACGGACGCGGCCGCGGCCCAGCGCCGAAGGTTCATCTTCTCTCTCCTCTTGGGGTGTTCTGATTCAAGCCCGCCGGGTCCCTGCCGAACCCCGTACGACAGGGACCCGCGCGCAGCTGATGTGAGGCTTCGTCAGGGGCTCGTCCGGTGGGGCTGGTTCGTGCGGCGGAACGCCTGACGACCTGCGCCGTGAGGATCTACGGTGGACCTTGCGAAAACCTTGTGACGGCAGGCGGTGGGCCGGCGCGTCACCGTGAACGGAACTGTCGGAGGACGAGTGGAAGCCCGGCGTCAGCGGTGATACTGCACTTGCTCGGCCCCCTGGAACTGCGGGTCGCGGGGCGCGTGCGCGAGGTGGGTCAGCCGCGCCGGCGAGCGGTCCTCGCGGCACTGGCGGCGGACGCGGGACGGCCCGTCCCGGTGGACGCCCTGATCGACCGCGTGTGGGACGCCGACCCGCCCGGCGGGGCAAGATCGGTCCTGTATGCGCACATCAGCCGGCTGCGCCGGCTCCTGGACGACGCCTCGGCCGAGGACGACGGGCGGAAGACGGAGGGGGCCGCGCTCCGTATCGCCAAAGCGTCGGGCGGCTATGTCCTGGAGGGCGACGACGGCGCCGTCGACCTGCTGCGCTTCCGCGCGCTCGTCGCCCGGGGCCGCGCGTGCCCCTCGGCGGCGGAGCGGGCCCGTGTCCTTCGGGAGGCGCTGGGGCTGTGGCGAGGTGCGCCGCTGCCGGAGCTGTCCGGGGCGTGGGCCGAGCGTGTGCGGGCCGTGTGGAGCGGCGAGCGGATCGAGGCGGCGCTCGCCTGGGCCGAGGCGGTCCGGCACGAGGGGAGGCCCGAAGAAGTGCCCGCCCTGCTCGGAACGTTGGCGGCCGAGCATCCCCTGTCCGAGCCTCTGGCCGTGACGCTCGTCCGCGCTCTGGGCGAGGCCGACAGGACGGCGGAGGCCGTGCACGCCTACACCACCGTCGAGCGCCAACTGGCCGAGGAGCTGGGGGTGGGCCCGGGGCGCGAACTGCGTTCGGCGTACGAGGAGTTGCTGAGCGAGAGGGACGGCGGGCAGCCGCCGTCCGCCGCTCCGCGCCCCGTACCCGCCACAGCTCCCGTCGCCACCGCTCACGTACCGGCGCAACTCCCGATGGACGTACGTCCTTTCACCGGCAGGGACGATCAACTCGCCGATCTGACAAGGCATCTGCTCGACGGGGAGGACACCTGCCGGACGGCGGCGGTCGTCGTCTCCGCCGTCTCGGGCACGGCCGGCGTCGGCAAGACCGCACTGGCCGTCCACTGGGCGCACCGGGTCCGCGACGTCTTCCCCGACGGTCAGCTCTACGTCGACCTGCGCGGCTACGACCCGCAGGAGCCGGTGTCCGCGGCGCAGGCGCTCGCCGGGTTCCTCACCGCGCTCGGCGTCCCCGGGCCGGAGATCCCGCTGCGGCTCGACGACCGGGCGGCGCGCTACCGTACGGCCGTCGACGGACGGCGGCTGCTCGTCGTCCTCGACAACGCCGCCTCCGCCGCGCAGGTCAGACCGCTGCTGCCGGGCAGCCCGGCCTGCCGGGTGCTGATCACCAGCCGGGACTCGCTGACGTCGCTGGTGTCGGTGCACGGAGCGCACCGGGTGGTCCTCGACGCCCTCTCCCCCGACGAGGCGACGGCGCTGCTGCGCACGCTCATCGGGCCGCGCGTGGACGCCGAGCCGGCCGAGGCCGCGGCGCTGGCCGAGCGGTGCGGGCGGCTGCCGCTGGCGCTGCGGGTGGCGGCGGAGCTGGTGCTGTCGCGGCCCGCCGAGCCCCTGGCCGCGCTGGTGGCCGAACTGCGCGACCGCAGACGGCGGTTGGACCTGCTGGACGGCGACGGGGACCCGCGGGCCGCGGTGCGCGCCGTCTTCTCCTGGTCCTACGACCGTCTGCCCGAACTGCCCGCCCGGCTGTTCCGGCTGCTGGGCCTGCACCCGGGGCCGGACGCCGACGTCCACTCCGCCGCCGCCCTGGCCGGCGAGTCCGCGGACCGCACCCGGCGGGCGCTCGACCTGCTGGCGGGGGCGCACCTGGTGGAGCGCACCGCGCCCGGCCGGTACGGCATGCACGACCTGCTGCGGGCCTACGCCGGGGAGCTGGCCGTCCGGCACGACGCGGCGCCCGACCGGGACGCCGCCCTGGCCCGGCTGCTGGACCACTGTCTGGCGGCGTCCGCCGCGGCCATGGACCTGCTCTACCCGGCCGAACGGCACCTGCGTCCCGTGGTGGACCTGCCGGACGCCGGTCTGCCGCCGCTGCGGACGCCCGAGGAGTGCCGGGCCTGGCTGACCGCCGCGCAGCCCACGCTGGTGGCCCTGTGCTCGCGGACCGAGGAGCCCGGCCCGTCCGGCCACACCGTGCGGCTCGCCACCACCCTGCACCGGCACTACGAGCGCTGCGGGCACTACGCCGACGCCCTGGCCGTGCACACCCACGCCCTGCGGGCGGCCCGGTCGGCCGGCGACGCCCGCGGCGAGGCCGACGTGCTGGTCTGCCTGGGGGCGGTGCACCGGCGGCTCGGCGAATACGACAGCGCCCACCGCTGCCACGACACCGCCCTCGCGCTGTGCCGTCGCGTCGGGTACCGCACCGGCGAGGCCCGGCATCTGACCAACGTCGGCGTGCTGCACGAGCTGCGCGGGCAGTACCGGGAGGCCGCCGACCACCATGAGCGGGCGGTCGGGCTGTTCCGCGCGGCGGGCGACGCGCACGGCGAGGCGGACGTGCTCAACAACCTGGGCATCGTGCACGAGTTGCTGGAGGACTACCAGGCGTCGATCGAGCGGTATCGCAGAGCGCTGGACCTGTACCGGTCGACGGGTCACGCGCTGGGTGAGGCCAGCGCGCTCGGCAACCTGGGCATCGTCGTGGCCCGGCTCGGCGACCATGCGTCCGCGGCCGGGTACTTCGAGCGGGCGCTCGCCCTGTTCCGGCGGCTCGGCAACACCGGCGGCGAGGCTCACGCGCTGTCCAACCTGGGCGACGCGTTCAGCGGACTCGGCCGGTACGAGGAGGCCGCCACGCACCAGGGCCGGGCGCTGGAGCTGTTCCGGCGGACCGGGGAACGCTACGGCGAGGCCGGGGCCCTCAACGGTCTGGGCGAGGCGCTGCACGGGGCCGGGCGGCACGCCGAGGCCCTCGACGCGCACGCCTCGGCGCTGGAGGTGGCGTCGGGGATCGAGGAGCGGGAGGAGCAGGCCCGCGCCCACGTCGGCACGGCCGCGGTCCGGCAGGCGCTGCGGGATCCGGAGCGGGCCGAGCACCACCTCCGGGCGGCGCTGGCGCTGTACACGGCGCTCGACTCGCCCCGCGCCGACGAGGTGCGCAAGGCGCTGCTGCTGGTGCGGGACGCCTGAGGGGCCTCGCCCCGCGCTCGTCCGGTCACGGCCCGGCACCGCGCCTCGCCGTGTCGCCGCACCTGCAGCTGACGCCGGCGAGCCGGGTGCGGCGCGGGCGAGACGCCCGTGCCGCACCCGCCCGAACGCCCGCGGCTTACGCCTTCTCCCCCGCCCGCTTCCCACCGCCATGCACCAGACTGGGGGGCGCAAGCGCAGTTCGTGTCCGTCGGCCTCGTGTCGCGCGGGCCGTGCCCCAGGAGGAAGCGACAGCGTGATCATCTTCGGCACCAAGGGATACCTGTACCAGCTCGCCATACTGACCCTGGTGTGCGGCCGGTGTCACAACCCCGCCGCGCACACGCTCAGGAAGCGGGTCACGAAGTTCACGCTGTTCTTCGTGCCGCTGTTCCCGATCTCGACGAAGTACCTCACCCAGTGCACGTTCTGCGGCGCGGAGCAGAAGGTGGGCCGGGAGCAGGCGGAGCAGCTGCGCGCGCAGAGCGCGGGCGGCCCGGCGTACGGGCAGCCGCAGCACCAGCAGCCGTACCAGTCGTAGCCGAACCAGCAGCCGTACCAGTCGTAGCCGAACCAACGGTCGTGGCGGTCGCGACGCCGCCGCGCGAAGACGACGTGCGAACCGTGCAACCATCGCGCCGCCCGGATTGTCCTGTCTGGTATCAGACACTTCGGAATCCCCGGGGGACACCATGGTGCGAAGCAGAACCGCCTGGGCGGCCGCCGCCCTCATGACCGCCACGCTGGCCGTGGCCGTGACGCCGGCCGAGGCCGCCCCGGCCGCCGCCCCTCGGGCCGCCGCGGCCTGCCCCACCGGCTGGGGCAGCGTCGCCAAGACGTACTCCGCCGGCACGGCGGACTCGGTGACGAACGTCAGGACCGGACGCCACGACTGCTACGACCGGTTCGTGGTGGACGTCCCCGGCGCGGCGAGCAACGAGCTCGGCTACTCCGTCAGGTACGTCGACCGCCTCTTCCAGGACGGTTCCGGCCGTCCGATCCCCGTCGGCGGCGGCGCCGTTCTGGAGGTGCGCGTGAACGCGCCCGCCTACGACGTGGACACCGGCGCGCCCACCTATCCCGGCCGGGTCGCCCAGCCGCTCCCGGGCGTCGACCTCACCGGGTACGGCACGTTCCGCGACACCCGCTACGCCGGCAGCTTCGAGGGCGTCACCCAGCTGGGGCTCGGAGTGCGGGCCCGGCTGCCGTTCCGGGTGCTGAGGCTGGACGGCGTGCTCGTCGTGGACGTCGCCCACTCCTGGACCGCCGCCCGCTGACCGGCCGCCGTCGCCCTCACCCACGACCGCCCGCCGCCCGGGCCGCCCGTCGCATCGGGCGACCCGGCGCGGGTACCCGGGAAGACAGGACGCTCCACGGCGCGCCGGGAGGAGGCCGAGGGGTCATGAGACTGACCGGAGCGGGCGTGGCCGGCCCGAGGGAACGGCTCGGCAACGGCCTGTTCATCCGCGTCGCCGGGCCGGACGGCCCCCGCAACCGCGCCCGTATCCACGACACGCCCGGCCCGCGCTGGTTCGGGCCCGAGCGGCCGGTGCGCCGGGTGCACGGGGACGCCTCGATGTTCATCGGCGGCCTGTCCGCGCTGCTGCTCCAGTCGCTGCACCCGCTCGCGATGGCCGCCGTGGCCGCCCACTCCGGCTTCCGCGGCGACCCGTGGGGGCGGCTCCAGCGTACGAGCACTTTCCTGGCGACGACGACGTACGGCACCGCAGAGCACGCCCAGCAGGCCTGCGACCGGGTCCGCGCCGTCCACGAACGGGTGAGGGGGGTGACGGACCTGGGCGAGGAGTACCACGCCTCCGACCCGCATCTGCTCGGCTGGGTCCACGCCGCGGAGGCCGACAGCTTCCTGCGCGCCCACCAGCGTTACGGCGCGCGTGCGCTGACGGAGGAGGAGTGCGACGGGTACGTCGAGGACATGGCGCGGGTCGCCGTCGCGCTCGGCGTGCCCGATCCGCCGCGCAGCCGGGCCGCGCTCACCGAACGGCTCGCCGCGTACCGGCCGGAGCTGAGGGCCACGGCCCCGGCGCGGGACACCGCGCGCTTCCTCCTGCTCAGCCCGCCGATCCCGCTCGTCGCCCGGCTGCCGTACGGGGTGCTCGCCGCGAACGCCGTGTCGCTCCTGCCGGACTGGGCCGCCCGGGAGCTGCGGCTGCCCCGGCTGCCGGTCGTCGACGGCCTGTGCGTACGGCCCCTCGGCCACGCCATGACGGCCACGGTCCGGTGGGCCATGGCGTCGGCGCGGCGCGCGGCGGCGGCTCCCGCCACCTGACGGGGCGACGGGTCCGCGAGTCGAGCGGGAGGGTGCACCCGTGTCCCCCGTTCGAGCAGGGGGCCCGGCTCCGACGGAGAATGCGTCAACTCTCCTGTACCGCTTGGCGTTTGGTTTCCACGAGGCGGCCCGCGACCGCGTCCGGCCGCCGTCGGGCGTCACCCGGGTGAGCGCCTTGAGTGGTGGCCCGCAGGCGTGTGGCTGACGGTGGATCACGTCAGGCCGGTACGAGTCAGCTGACTGCCTGCCAGCTGCCCGGCTGTGACGGAAGGACTCACAGATGCGCTCTGCCCGCATGCTCTTCGCCACCGCGGCGGCCTCGGCCGTCCTCGCCCTCACCACGCCCGGCGCCGCCTTCGCCGTCGGCGCGTACGACCACGACGACTCCTCCTCCTACAGCAAGGAAGCGGACAAGGACAAGGACAAGGAGCACGGCAAGGAGGAGGACAAGGAGAAGGGTTCCTGGTCCAAGGACAGCGAGAAGGACAGCGAGAAGGACAAGGAGTCGTGGGGCGGCGGCCACGGCAAGCCGGACGGTGGCGTCCACACCGGTGGCGGCGCCCTGAGCCTCACGAACGACGACGAGTGGAAGAGCAAGGACGACGAGTACAAGAGCAAGGACGAGGAGAAGGGCTCCTGGTCCAAGGACAGCGAGAAGGACAGTGAGAAGGACAAGGGGTCGTGGGGCGGCGGCCACGACAAGCCGAACGGTGGCGTCCACACCGGTGGCGGCGCGCTCGCCGCGCCCGGCGTGACCACGAGCGGGCTGGCCGCCCTCGCGGTCGTCGGCGCCGGTGTGTACGCGGTGCGCCGCCGGAAGACGGCGGGAAGCGCGGCCTGAGCCGTGCAGGGTGCGATAGCAGCCGTGGCCGCCACCGTGCACGTGTGGCGGCCCGGCCGCCTTTCCGGCCGCCGTTCACGGCGGCCGGTTCCCCGGCCCGTTTCCGTGGCCGTGTCGCGCCCGCTCCGTCCGCCCGTCCGCTCCGCCGCTGTGCCCAGTGAGGTGGTTTCCCGATGACAGCCAGTCCTCCCTCCCTCGCCGGCGCCGAGCCGACGCCGCCGGTCCAGGGGTCCCGTGCCGGAATGACCGCGCTGTGCGCCGTGGCGGTCCTGGCGGTGGGGCTGAACCTGTTCGGAGGCGGTGCCACACCGCCCGACGCCTCTCCCCCGCCGCACGCCCCGCTGCCCGTCCGCGTCTCCGCCGCGCCGACCGCGCCCGTCGGCAGCCCGACCGGCAAGCGGCTGCCCCGTTCCCGGCCGGTGCGCCTGCTGATCCCTAAGATCGGCGTCGACGCTCCGTTCACCGACCTGAGGATCGGTCCCTCGGGGCACCTCGAAGCGCCCCCGCCGAACGACACCAACCTGGTCGGCTGGCACGTCGACGGCGCCTCGCCCGGCGAGGCGGGTACCGCGATCATCGCGGGGCACGTCGACACCAAGACGTCCCCGGCGGTCTTCGCGGGACTGAGCGAGTTGACCGAGGGGGACGTCTTCCAGGTCAAGCGGGCCGACGGGCGCAAGGCCTCCTTCGTCGTCGACGACACGCAGACCTTCGAGAAGGACGACTTCCCGAGCGAGCGCGTCTACGCCGACACCCCGCAGGCCCAGGTCCGGCTGATCACCTGCGCCGGGGACTACGACCGCGCGGCCAAGGACTACACGGCGAACCTGGTGGTCTTCGGCCATCTCCTCTGAGTCTGACGCCTCCTCACGGCGTGCGGCTCCGGTCGGAGGCGGGCCAGACGTAGGGCAGGTCGTCGGGGACGCCCGGGAACAGAGGGGCGTAGAACCCGGGCTCCTTGCGCACCAGCGCGGACCGGTGGCTGCGGTGGAAGGCGGGGTCGCCCAGCCACGGCGGCAGGTCGCCGGCCTCGGCAAGCCGCCGCTGGCTGCGGACCGCGCCCGCGCCGCCTCCCGGCCCGGCGAAGCCGGCGACCAGGGAGGCGGCGCAGGTGTCCGTGCGGCCGGACGCCGTCCACACCCCGCACACCTCCAGGCCGTAGCGCACCAGCGCCTCCTCGTACCCGGTCCACATCCGCACCGCCGGGTGGTGCCGCCAGCCGTAGCCGGCGACCGTCAGCCCGCGCAGCACCTGAAGGGCCTCGACGCGCTGCTTGCCCAGCCGGCGCGGGTCCAGGACGGCGGCGGACCGGGTGAAGTCGGAGTACGGCAGGAAGGTCTGCATGGTCTCCCGTCACACGAGGACGAACCGCTCCCAGGCCCGGTGCTCGCCCAGGAGCCGGGTGAC
Source organism: Streptomyces sp. NPDC088254 (assembly GCF_044740925.1). NCBI lineage: Bacteria > Bacillati > Actinomycetota > Actinomycetes > Kitasatosporales > Streptomycetaceae > Streptomyces > Streptomyces sp. NPDC088254. The sequence goes on from NZ_JBIURQ010000011.1 coordinate 123,678, forward strand.
CTCACGCGCGGCACCGGCTCCGTCGGACGCGAGGACCACGCCCGGCGCGTCGACGGCGATCCCGCAGGCTTCGAGGGCGCTCTCCCCGCCCGCCCAGGCCCCGATGGCCTTGCCGTGGCGGAACGCCTCCGACAGCAGCAGGGTGACGCGGGGGTCGACCGCCGCCTGCCGCGGGGCGGCCGGGAACGCCTTGGCGTCGCGGGCGCCGAACGCGTCGCCGCCGATCGGAGGGGTCCCGGCGAGGAGCAGGGCGTCGAACTCGACGGACCGTGCGGTGGCGTAGGTCCGCTGAACGGTCACCGCCCCCTCGCCCGAGCCGAGCACGCCGCCCGTCGGGGCGACGACCAGCGGGACCATGCCCGCTTCGAGGACCGCGTCGCGTACGGCCCGTACGCCGTCGAGGTCGCTGTCGGGTGAGGCGACGACGCCGATGATCCGGCCGTCCGTGGGCCAGGTGCGGCCGAGCTGGGAGAGGGCCGGGCTGGGCTCGACGTCGGCGAGGGGCACGGTGGGCTCGGGCGCGGGGAGGCCGAGGCCCTCGGCGACGGCCGCACACAGCTCCGGGTCGATGTTGGCGAGCACCTTCAGGCCGCGTTCCTTGATCGCCTGCTCGTAGCACTTGCCCAGTTCGAAGGTGTAGGCGCCGATGATGTGCTCGCGCTCCACCGGGGTCATGCTGAGCCAGAAGCGGCGGGGCTGGCTGAAGTGGTCGGCGAAGGACTCGGGCGCCTCACGGACCTTGGTGGCCTCCGGCACCCGTACCGGCGTCTCGATGAACGCGCCGGCGTCCGCGCCGGCGGTGAACGGGCATCCGCCGTCGAGGGAGTTGGGCCGGTAGGGGGCGACGCCCCGGTGCACGGCCGTCTGGTGCATGCCGTCGCGCAGCATGTCGTTGACCGGCGCGTGCGGGCGGTTGATGGGCAGCTGGGAGAAGTTGGGGCCGCCGAGGCGGGTGATCTGGGTGTCCAGGTAGGAGAAGAGACGTCCGGCGAGCAGCGGGTCGTCGGTGACGTCGATACCGGGGACGAGGTGGCCGACGTGGAAGGCGACCTGCTCGGTCTCGGCGAAGTAGTTCGACGGGTTGCGGTCGAGGGTGAGCAGGCCGACCGGCTGCACGGGGGCCAGTTCCTCGGGGACGAGGTTGGTGGGGTCGAGCAGGTCGATGCCCTCGAAGGTCTGGTCCGGGGTGTCGGGGAAGGTCTGGATGCCCAGCTCCCACTGCGGGTGGGCGCCCGCCTCGATGGCGTCGGCGAGGTCGCGGCGGTGGAAGTCGGGGTCGACGCCGTTGATGATCTGCGCCTCCTCCCACACCAGGGAGTGCACGCCCAGCTTCGGCTTCCAGTGGAACTTCACCAGTGTCGTCGCGCCCTCGGCGTTGACCAGGCGGAAGGTGTGGACGCCGAAGCCCTCCATCGTCCGGTAGGAGCGGGGGATGCCCCGGTCGGACATGTTCCACAGGGTGTGGTGGGTGGCCTCGGTGTGCAGGGTGACGAAGTCCCAGAACGTGTCGTGGGCGCTCTGCGCCTGCGGGATCTCCCGGTCGGGGTGGGGCTTGCCCGCGTGGACGACGTCGGGGAACTTCACGGCGTCCTGGATGAAGAACACCGGGATGTTGTTGCCGACCAGGTCGAAGACGCCCTCGCTGGTGTAGAACTTGGTCGCGAATCCCCGGGTGTCGCGGACGGTGTCGGAGGAGCCGCGGGAGCCGAGCACGGTGGAGAAGCGCACGAAGACGGGCGTCTCCTCGTCGTCGGCGAGGAAGGCGGCCTTGGTGACGGCGGACGCCGTGCCGTAGCTCCGGAAGACGCCGTGCGCCGCCGCGCCCCGGGCGTGGACCACGCGCTCGGGGATGCGCTCGTGGTCGAAGTGCATGAGCTTCTCGCGCAGGTGGTGGTCCTGCAGCAGCACCGGTCCGCGCGGGCCCGCCTTGAGCGAGTGATCGGTGTCGTGCAGGCGGGTGCCCTGCGCGGTGGTCAGATGGCTGCCGGACTGCGCGGTGCGCGCCTGGTCGGCGCCGGTGGGCTGGCCGGTCGGCGAGACGGTGTCGGGGCCACTCTGGTCGTGCTTGGGCGGGAGCGGCTCCCGGGGCCGCGTGGGCTCCACGACCGGCGGGGACTGCGGGGCGGGCTTGCCCGGGACACCTCCTTCCGGGCCCGCGCCGTCGCCGTGAAGCGTGTCGGCGATCTTGTCCGCGGCCCGCTTGAGGGGGTTGGTCTCGCTCATCAGCACATCCTTCGCGTCTTGAGGCTGTCCGCTGTGGTCGACAGGACGTCCGCTCGCCGCGCTGTCGAAAGCCGGTTCCACGTCCGCCCGCCGCCGCCGGGTCCCCGGCTGGGGCCGATACGAAACTCCGTGGCCGGGTGGGGACGCGGGACGGCGGCCGCGGCACGCGGACGCGACTGCGCCCCCGCCGAGGCCTCGGTGGCTTCGGCGGGGGCGCGTGGCGACCGGCCGTCGCGGCCGGCGGCGGGCCGGGCGTCAGTTCATCGGCCGGGTCCGGAGCGGCGGGCGCCTGCGCCGGCCCGGGAGTCCTGCTGGATCCGGTACAGCTCCTGGGACGTCGTGATCAGTTCCTTGCGCTCCTCCTTCGAGCCCACCATCGGCTGGGAGCCGTTCAGGGAGACCTGCGCGCTCTCCGGCAGGAACTTGACCGTCACCAGGCCGATGACACCGGCCAGCATCAGGTAGTAGGCGGGCATCATGTCGTCGCCGGTGACGCTGATCAGCGCCTCGGTGACCAGCGGCGTGGTCCCGCCGAACGCGGCGACGGCGAAGTTGAAGCCGATCCCCATGGCGGCGTAGCGGACGGCCGTCGGGAACAGCGCGGGCAGGGTGGCGGCGCTGGGCGCGGCGAAGCAGGCCAGCAGCGTGGACAGGATCAGCACGCCGAGGATGGGCGGCCAGGTGCCGTCCATCTTGATCAGCAGGAAGGAGGGCACGGCCAGCACGATCATCGCGGCGGCGGCGACTCCGTAGATCGGGCGTCGTCCGATCCGGTCGCTGAGCCGGCCGATGAAGGTGATCAGCAGGACGATCCACAGCATGCCTATGAGCACGAGGACGTCGGCGGAACCGCTGGAGCGGTTCAGGGTCTCCGTCTGGTAGGTGGGCAGGAAGCCGGTGATCATGTAGTTCGTGACGTTGTACAGCAGCACCAGGCCCATGCAGATGAGCAGCGGCCGCCAGTGGTTCTTGACGATGGTCTTGAACTCGCCGCCGGTGGACTCCTGGGCGAGGCTCTTCTCGTGGTCGTCGAGCTGCTGCTGGAAGGCGGGCGACTCCTCGAGCTTGAGCCGCATGTACAGGCCGATCACGCCGAGCGGGCCGGCGATGAGGAACGGCAGACGCCAGCCCCAGGAGAGCATCTGGTCGTCGGTCAGGGCCAGGTTCAACACGGTGACCAGGGCGGATCCCAGCGCGTAGCCGACGAAGGTGCCGAAGTCGAGCCAGCTGGAGAGGAACCCGCGTCGCCGGTCGGGTGAGTACTCGGCGACGAAGGTGGTGGCGCCGCCGTACTCGCCGCCGGTGGAGAAGCCCTGCACCATGCGGGCGAGCAGCAGCAGGATCGGGGCGGCGATGCCGATGGTGGCGTAGCTGGGGATCAGGCCGATGGCGAAGGTGCCGACCGCCATCATGATCATGGTGGTGGCGAGCACCTTCTGCCGGCCCAGCCGGTCGCCGAGCGGGCCGAAGACGAGGCCGCCGAGGGGGCGCACGACGAAGGCCGCGGCGAAGGTCGCGAAGGAGGAGATGACCTGGGCGGCGGGGGACGCACCCGGGAAGAAGACCTTGCCGATGGTGGCGGCGAGGTAGCTGTAGACACCGAAGTCGAACCACTCCATGCAGTTGCCGAGCGCCGAGGCGCCGACCGCGCGCTTGAGCAGCGGCGGCTCGACGACCTGGACGTCGTCCTCACGGAAGGCGCGCTTGGTGCGGCGCAGCCGGCTCAGGAGGTCCTTGCGGACCTGTACGGGCAGCTCCTCGACGGTGTCGTCCGCCGTCGGCGTCGGCTTCGGGTCTGGTCGCCCTTCGGACATGACATCGGACACAGCGGTACCTTGGCGCCTTTCTCAGTGGGGAGATGTGTGCTCTGAAAGGGAGGTGGGGTTTCGCGGGGGACGCGTGCTTCGCGGGGTGTGTGTACTTCGGCCGGGGTGACGCGGCGCGGAACGCGACGGGGGCGGTGCAGACCTCCCCAGGCAGCACCGCCCCCGCATCACATCACCCGTCCGTGCTTGTGCCCCGCGATCTCGCGATCACACCGGTCACGTGTCCGTTGTCACAGTCGCGCACACGAGGGCGGCCCGGCCGCCCTCGCATGTGGGGCGGCCGGGCCGGAACGCGCAGGTCAGACGGTGGTGCAATCGGCGCCGTTCAGGTTGAAGACGGTGGGGGCCGTGTTGGCGGCGCCCTTCGCGCCGATGAAGCCGACGGTGACCGTGCCGCCGGCGGGGACGGCCGAGGTGTAGGAGGCGGCGGCGACGCTCACCGTGCCGCCGGTCTGGGTGGGCGTCCCGCCCCACATGCTGCTGACGGTCTGCCCGTCGGCGAAGGCGAAGCGGAGGGTCCAGCCGTCGACGGGAGCGGTGCCGGTGTTGCGCAGGGCGATCTCGCCCTGGAAGCCGCCCGGCCACTCCCCCAGCACGCGGTAGCGGACGGAGCAGGCCGCGCCGGGGCTGCCGCCGCCCAGGGTGGTGAGGGTCACCGTGGCCGAGCGGGGCGAGCGGTTGCCGGCGGCGTCGCGGGCGTAGACGGCGAAGGTGTACGCGGTGTTCGGGGTGAGGCCGGTGAGGGTCGCGGAGGCGGTCGTGGAGGAGGCGGCCGGGGTCTCGGCCCCGCCGCTGATCCGGACGACGTCGTAACCGGTCACCCCGACGTCGTCACTGGCGGCGCTCCAGGTGAGGGTGGCGGAGGTGGCGGTCACGGCGGAGGCGGCCGGGGCGCCGGGGGCGGTCGGGGGCCGGGTGTCGCCCGGACTGCCGCCGCCGAAGACGGTGGCTTCCTCGGCGGTCCGGGCGATGCCGTTGACGCCGTGGAAGACACGCTGTCCCCAGGCGCTCAGGTTCGCGGGGTCGAAACCGATGGACAGGTCGAGGGCGGGGTCGGTGTTGCCGCTCCACGACCAGGCCAGGTAACCGAGGTCGAGCTGCTCGGCGGCGGCCATCATGGTGTCCTCGTCCGGGTCGCCCCACTGGTCCGCCGGGCCGCCGAACTCGCCTATGAGCAGCGGGAGTCGGGCGTTCACGAAGTCGTTGAGGTAATCGGTGATCTCGGCCGCGGTGTCATAGACGCTGTACATGTGGATGGAGAAGATCAGGTTGCCTGTGGGGTCGGCGTCGTACACCGAACGGGCGTTGGCGCGCATGACGCCCTGCCAGTCCTGGCCCCAGTTGGGGGCGTCCACCATGAGGGTGTGCTGGAGGCCGGCGGCGCGCAGTTTCTTCACGGCGGCGATGGTGGGGGCGGTCCAGCCTTCCGGTGCGGTGTTGCCCCAGGGCTCGTTGCCGAGGTTGACGATGACGTAGTTCTCCTCGCCGGCCAGCACGCTCTTGAGGCCGATCCAGTAGTCGGCCGCCTGGTCGAGGGTGCCGGCGGCTGCCTCCTCGCCGTAGCCGGTGGTGTCGTGCACCTCCAGGACGCAGATCAGGCGGTTGGCCTTGCACTGGGCGATGACGGCGGCGACTTCGGCGGGGGTGTTCCTCGTCCAGCGGTGGCCGTCGGCCAGAACGACCCGGACGGTGTTGGCGCCCAGCGCCTTGATGTCGGCGAGGGACCGGGTCTGGTTCGGGTACCAGGTGTACGCGTGGTTGACCCCGCGCATGACGAAGTCGTTGCCGTTGGCTTCCAGCAGCCGGCCGTTGCTGATGTGCAGCCCGGTGGCGAGGGTTCCGGGCGCCGGGCCGATCCCGGCGGGCCGGGCGCCGGCCCGGTCGGCGGCCTGTGCGACGACGGGGGTGAACACCCCCACGGCCAGAGCCAGTCCGAGCAGGGCGGCCAGCCAGGTGAGGAAGTTCGTGGGTGCGGTGCTGTGTGCTCTTCTCACTGCGACTCCAGGGGAGTGGGCGCCGGAAACCGCGGGGCAGCGGTGGGGGGAGAGATATGGGAGCGCTCCCATAAAGCCATCGATGCCAAGTACACGTCAAGCCGTTGGGCGGGAGGGAGAGTTGCGAAAAGCGGGTGTCGTGAGGTCGCGTTCCGGTGGAGCCCGGTTGCCGTCGGCGACACCCGCCGATGCCTCCGGGAGGTCCACCGCCTCTCCGGATCCCTCCCGCCCCTGGCCTTCCGGCCCAGACGGAACCGAGTCCAGCACCCGGGCCCGACCGGACCGACAACCTGGCTCCGGCCCCGCTCTCCCGAAGCTACGACGAAGGCGGATGTCCGCGCTCGGCAGGTCCGGGTCGATCGGCGCCGGGGGCGGGCTCCGCAGCCGGCCCGGGCCGAGGTCGCACGAGGCCGGACCTCCACGCTGGGCCCTGTGCGGTCCGCGGCGCCGATTCCTGCGCGGCGTCGGAGCCGTGTCAGTTTCCCCGGCGCCCAAGTCCCTGATCTTCCCGGGCGGTCGGGGCCTTCGTGCTGTCGGAGCTGTACCGTGCGGACCCAAAGTGGTGGGGCTGTCGGACCGGGGCCCAACCACGGTGCCGGTCCGACAGCCCCGAGAGCACGGTGGCGATGCCGCCGCGGAAGTCCGAGGTGAGGTCAGCGGCCGGGCCAGGGGTAGGGGTGGGCGAGGATCGTCCACTCCTCGTCCGCACGGCCTGCCACCAGGCGGCACGGCCCTCTCCCATTGCTCAGCGAGCTCGCTGGAAATCGGCTCAAGCGCGGGGCGCAGAACCGTTTCGCTCCCGGGGTGGCCCACGCCGGTGACGGGCGTGAGCCGCATCGTCGCGGCCACGCCGGGTTCAACGGCGGCGCGGCCGTTCGGGTCCGGCTGCCGATCAGCCGGCGGTCAGCGGCTGCTGGGGTACCTCGATCAGGTGTGGTTCGTCCGTGGCCAGCGCGGCTGTCACCGCCGCTGTCAGTCCGGCGAGTGTGTCGACGCGGGTGGCGGAAATGCCGTATGCCGAGGCGATACCGGTGATGTCGATGCCGGGCAGTTCGAGGCCCGGCACGCCGGGTGCCTGCATGACCTGGGTGAATTTCTTGAGCGCCCCGTACTCGCCGTTGCGGGCGACGACGAAGACCACGGGGACGCGGTATCGGGCTGCCGTCCACAGCCCACTCACGGTGTAATGCAGGGCGCCGTCACCGAGCATGGCCAGTACGCGGCGCGAGGGATCGCCGAGCTGGAGGCCGATGGCCGCTGGCAGGCCCCAGCCAAGGCCTCCGGACGCCGGAAAGTACAAGCTTCCCGGTCGTGAGATGTCGAAGCGGTCCCAGGTGGTGTCGACCGACGTCCATTCGTGGGCGAGAACGGTGCTCTCGTCCTTGGCCGCGTCGAGGGCGTCGACGATCGCCTCCGCGCTGAATGCCGGGCCGGCCTCGTTCAGGCGGCTGGTTCGTTCGAGTTGTGGTGGCGGCGGTCGGTGGCGGGCGGGGACGGTCTCGGCGAGGCGGGCCAGGGCGTCGGAAGGGTTGCCGACCAGGATGTGCCCGAACGGTGCTCGGGTGGCTTCGTCGGGATCCGAGGTCACGGCCCACAGCTCGGTGCCCGGAGGCAGGTAGTCGCCTTCCTCGAACGCGTGATAGCGGAAGATCGCCGCGCCGAAGGCGACCACGAGATCGTGTCCGTCGAAGTGGCGTGCGACCCCGGGGATGTCCGAGGGCAGGACACCGCGATAGCCGGGGTGCCGGGTGGGAAACGGGCAGCGGGACGGGCTCGGCGCCACGAACACGGGAAGGGCGAGCCGGTCGGCGAGCCGACAGGCTCCGTCCCATCCGGTGGCGTCGTCGATGCCGGGCCCGACGACCATGACCGGGTTGGCCGCGCCGGTGAGCCGGCGGCGCAGGAGGTCGAGGGCGGGTTCGGAAACGACCGGGTCGCCTTGCACGGTGCGGGCCTTGAGATGCTTCAGTACGCCGGGATCCGCCTGGTGATCCCAGTCGTCCAGGGGCAGCGAGAGGTAGACGGGGCCGGCGGGGGCGGATCCTGCCAGCAGGATGCCCTGGGAGAGCGCCTGGGGCACGTCCTCGGGGCGCAGCGGTTCGCAGCTCCATTTCACCAGCGGGTCGGCCAGTGCCGTGGCTTCGACGTTCGTGAGCAGCGCGTTCAGGGCGGTGTAGCGTCGGGCCTGCTGTCCGGAGGTGACGACCACGGGCACGTGGCCGGACTGGGTGTTGGTCAAGTTCCCCATTGCGTTGCCGGTGCCGGCCGCGGCGTGCAGGTTGACCAATGAGGGTCGGCCGGTCGCCAGGGCATAGCCGTCCGCCATCGCGATCGCCGCGCCCTCGTGCAGTGCGAGGACGTAGCGGAAGTCGTCGGGGAAGTCACGCAGCAGCGGCAGTTCGTTCGAGCCGGGATTGCCGAAGACGGTGGTGATGCCGTGGCTCCGGAGCACCTCGAAAAACGCGTCGCGTACCTTCACGCCACCTTCCTCTCCCACAGTACGGAGCACAGTGCGCGCTCGGCACGATCAGCGACCCGGGGTGGAACTGTCGGCGTCATCGGCGGCATCTCCTCCCGCCCACAGCGCTCGCATGTCCCGCAGCACCCAGGTAAGTGCCTCGTCGGGGATCAGGTAGCCGCCGATGCCGCTGCTGTGCAACATGTCGTAGATCCGTCCGGACACGTCGGCCAGTCGGGCGGCCGGGTCGACACCCGGCCCGGGGGGAGCCGGGATGATCGCGGTGATCGTGTCCGCTCGTTGCTCGATGACCTCGACGCGGTACGCGCCGTCGACGACGGAGCCGAAGTAGGCGGCGAGCGCCGCCTTGGGGTCGGCCAGCAGCGCTGCCCTCATCGCCGGGTCGGTGCTGAGCAGCCGGTAGTGCTCGGTGAAACGATCGGCACCGCTCATCGGCCCTCCCCGCCGCCACGATTGCGGTACTGCTCGCGCATCCCCAGCAGTGCCGTCTTCGCGTCCTGCGGCAGGATCCAGACGAACTGCTCGCCGCTGCGCCACAAGTCCATCTGGTTCACGACGTTCTCGCCGCCGTCTTCTTCGCAGGACACGGGCGGGATGACGAGGTACAGCGTGTCCGGACGCTGGACCCTCAGGTCGAACCGCAGGGCGGGAGGTACATCGATGCCGAGCCGGGTCAACGCCGCGCCGGGGTTTTCGGTCAGTGCGGGATCGCTCCAGGCGAGGATGGTCAGGGCCTGCTCGAGGTCGAGGCTGCCCGGGCCGTCGGAGCCGGCGTTCTCATCAGGCTCATCCTTCACGAGTTCACGCCCGCATCCGGGGTGCCCCGGTCGTGCTGCCCGGCCACGGACAGTACGAGCCTCGACGACGAACGCACGGTGTTGCGGCTGCTCGTGCCGACGGGCGCATGGCGGAAGCCCATGATGGCCGGGGTGCTGCGGTCCTGGTCATCGCTGGTGACCACGAGCCGGATGCGATGCCCGGTGGTGAACCTCCGGGCGTTGGTGACGAGCGGGATCCGATACGTGGTGACCGAACCCGGGACGACGATCTCGGGTTCACGGCAGGGGAGTCCCGGCGGCCTGGCCGGGTCGGCGTCAGGATCGGTCCGGCGCAGACTGGCCCGGAGCCATCCGGCGGTGACGTCGACAGCGGTGTCGTCGGGCGCTACGTCCTGGAGGGTGACGACCCATGCCGTGTCGGTGGCGGTGGCGGCGGCGTGGAGCTCGACCTCGAAATCCCCGGCGGCGTCGAGCGTCTCGGTCAGCGGCTCGCTGGACCATGCCAGCTGGGTGGGAGGGTCGGCGTCGCTCGACCACGACCGACCGAGCCCCGCGCCGAGCACCATGAGCGACCGCTCGCCCGGACTGTCCTGTTCGTCGCCGAGCGTGCCGTCGGCACGCAGGCTCCATTCGCGTTGCTCAGTTCCCTCGGGGGGCCAGGTATCGCTTGTGCGCCACTCGTCGGCGCCGGGCATCCAGTACCGGATCGCGGGGCCGTCGAGGATGCCCGTGTCGTGATTCTTCAGCCAGTGGTCGAACCAGGCGAGTGCCTCGATGTGGAGGCTCTCCCACGGCCATGTGAGTCCGAACTCGCCGAGCATCGCGACCCGGACGACCGGAGTGCCGGTCAGCGCCCGCATGACGGGGAACGTGGAGGGGAGGTGGAGCGGGACGTTCTGCCAGTCGCAGCCGAGATAGGTGGGGACCTCGACTCGATCGAGGAGCGGCAGGAGGTTTCGTTCGTCCCACCACGCGTCACGCAGCGGGTGCTCGACCGCCATGGCGCGCCACAAGTCGTCCCACGGGTGCGGGTCGTGGTGGAGCTTGAGCGCGGCACGCAGGAGCGTGACCGACGACTCGCCGTTCATCGTGGCGAACTTCTTGTGCAGCGGCGCCGCACGCAGAACGTCTCGGGCCGCATCGATCAGCCGGTTGCGCCAGAACCGGTCGCCGCGAGCCGAGGTGAGCCCCACCATGGCCAGAAAGGGCGTCACGAAGCTGGAGCTGAACAGCCCGTGGTGCATCGCCGCTTCGTACAGGTCGGTGGTGACAGCCACCGGGAAGATCGCCCGCAGGTGCGCGGGGCGCTCGACGGCCGCCTCCAGCTGGGCCATGGCGAAGTAGCTGATGCCGATCATTCCGACCTTGCCGTCGCACCACGGCTGCTCCGCAGCCCACTCGACCAGGTCGTGCAGGTCGCGACGCTCCTGAGCGTCGAAGAACCCGAACGTCCCCCCGGATCCCCCCGTCCCCCGGAGGTTGGCGATCACGTGCACGTAGCCGCGCGGCACCCAGAAATCGGACGCACCGGCCTCGATGAAGCCCATCGGCGCGCCCAGGTCCTGGATCTGGCGCGGGTACGGTGATGCCGCGATCAGTACGGGAAACCGCCCGTTGCTGTCCGGTCGATGCACGTCGGCCAGCAACTCGATACCGTCGCGCATCCCCACGGTGACGTCCCGGTCGCACCGCATGCCGTGCACCGGCTCCGACAGATTGCGGTACTCGCGGCCAGTCGTCTGCGGACCGTTCAGGCGGCGCTGATCCGCTTCGACTCCTGCCACCCTGGACACAAGCTTCCTTCCCTGCCCTGTTCCGTCGATGCAGTGAGGGCACCCGATCGAAGACTAACAGGGCATATCGGGCAATTCGCGTATCTCTCCCGGCCATCGGCACGATCGCCTTCGCCTCCAGGTGCCGCATCACGGCGGTGAGCATCGCGGTGCGCTTGGGCTCCTCCGCCCGTTCCGGGCTCGCCGCCTTCGACCCCAGCCCGTACCGGGCCAGCGCGGCCAGCCGGTTCCGCGGGACCTGCGACAGCCGCACCCGGCCCAGACCGAACGCGCCGATCTCACCGGCCCGCTCCAACGGCCGGGCGAACGCCGTCCCGGTCGTCCGCGTCGGCGGCCGGCGCAACCGCTCCAGCTCCGAGAACCGGGCGCCCTCCGGCACCGCCACGACGCGGAAGACGGCACCTGCACCCTGATGCTGCCGGCCAGTTCCCGCCGCGCCTCCGTCCGCTCCCTGGAGCGATACGCACGGCCCGGCGTCGACTCGGTCGCTCGGCACGTCGCCGAACTCGACCCCGCTGCACGTCGCCGCACGTAGATCCGAGCGGATCAGGGCTTCAAGATCATCCCGTTGCCCCTTTGACGCGTATCTCGGTCACACCCCGAGTACTCACGGCGACGACGGAGGCGTTGACGTGCGCAGCACTGGACGTACTGGGGGACGCACCGCTACGTGCCGAGGCATGGGCGGAGCACGGCCGCGAAGGGTTAGCGGGGTGGGTGGGGTCAAGGGTCCGGGGGCGTGGGTTTCTTCGGGGGGCGGGTCGGCGGTTCGTCCGCTGTGAGGTGTTCGAGGACCTCCACCAGTTCCTGACAGGCGCGTTCCACCGAGCGGCGCGTGTTGCGCTGCTCGGTGATCAGCGCGGAGAGGAGCAGCGCGGTCAGGGCCATCGTCCCGTTGAAGGCCTGGAGCTTGATCATCACCTCGACCTGGGTGAGCCCCTCGAAGGGGCCGGAAGCGTCGGTGGCCGCGACGGTGGCCACGACGGAGGCGGCGAGGGCGCACAGGATGCTGCCGACGAGCTGGAAGCGCAGGGCGGCCCAGATCAGCAGCGGGTAGACCAGGAAGAGCAGGCTGAGGCTGCTGTAGGCGACCAGCGGGACGACGGCGACGGTGATGAGGAAGAGGCCGGTGGCCTCCGGCCAGCGGGACAGGGGCGGGCGACGGCGGGCGCCGTACAGGACGAGCAGCATCGGGGTGACGAGCAGAACGCCCATCGCGTCGCCGACCCACCAGGCCAGCCAGACGGGCCAGAAGGCGCTCGCCGCAAGCCGGTCGAAGAGGACGAGGACGCCGACGCCGACGGTGGCGCTGAGCAGCGTCGCGGTGAGGGCGGCGAGGAAGACCAGCGCCAGGCCGTCCCGCAGCCGGGCGAGGTCGTTGCGGAAGCCCACCTTGCGCAGCATCAGGTAGGCGCAGACGGGGGCGGCCGTGTTGCCCAGGACGTTGAAGATCGCCATCGGGCGGAGCGCGGTGATCGACATGATGACGAGCAGCGATCCGAGGGCGATGCCGAGGGTGGAGCGCAGCCCGAGGACCAGCAGGCAGGCGACGGCGACGCCGGAGGGCGGCCAGATGGGGGTGAAGACGGCCCCCTCGACGACGAGCTGCCGTACGAGGCCCAGCCGCCCGGCCGCGTAGTAGGCGAGGGCCACCGCCGCCGTCTCGACGGCGAGGATGCCCGCGCGGCGCAGTTCGCCGGTAGCCACCACAGCAGCTATCAGACACCGGGGCGGCCCGGACGGCGAGGCGAGCACCCCGGCTGACCGGCCCTATGGCTGAACGCGGGGCGCCCGCGGGCCGAGGACGCCGTCGTGCCCGACGACGAGGACGGCCGCGTCGTCCTCGTGTCCCACGCGCTCGGCGCCCCGGATGACGGCGGCGGCGAGGGAGCCGGCGTCCATGCCCGCGACGGCGGCGACGCCGGCGAGCCGCACGACCTGGTCGAGGCCTTCCTCGACGCTCAGTGAGGGCCCTTCGACCACGCCGTCCGTGAGGAGGACGAAGAAGCCGCCCTTGGTGAGCCGGTAGCGGGTGACCGGGTACGCCACGTGCTCCAGGACGCCCAGGGGCGGCCCTCCCTCGTCCTCGGCGACGCCGGACTTGCCGTCGGCGGTGGCCCACACGCAGGGGATGTGACCGGCCCGGGCGCTCTCCAGCAGGCCATTGACCGGGTCGAGGCGCATGAAGGTGCAGGTGGCGAAGAGGTCGCTGCCGAGGGAGAGGAGCAGCTCGTTGGTGCGGGCGAGGAGTTCGCCGGGCTCGCCGGTGACGGAGGCCAGTGCGCGCAGTCCGACGCGCACCTGGCCCATGAAGGCGGTCGCCTCGATGTTGTGGCCCTGGACGTCGCCGACGGACAGGCCGACGCGGCCGTCGGGCATGGTGAAGGCGTCGTACCAGTCGCCGCCGACGTTGAGGCCGTGGCAGGCGGGGGCATAGCGGACGGCGAGGCGGACGCCGCGGGGCTCGGGCAGGTCCCTGGGGAGCATGCCGCGCTGGAGAGCGATGGCCAGCTCGACGCGGGTGCGCTGGAGCTCCGCGCGCTCGCGCGCCTGGGCGGTGAGCGATCCGAGTCTGGCCAGCAGCTCGTCGTCTTCGTCCGTGGTGCGCTTGCGGGGCATGGATCACCTCGGAGAGACGGTTGCCCTCTCGGGGCGAACGTCACCATTAGACGCAAAAGCGTCATCTTTTACGTCTAATGGATGATAGCGACCCGGGCGGCGGCCCGTGGTGTCGTACGGCCGCCACCACGGCCCGCCCGCCTCTTGATCCCGGTCAGCCGCCGAGCGCCGCCATGACCACGTCCTTCGCCTCCTCCTGCACCTGGGCGAGGTGGTCGGGGCCGTGGAAGGACTCGGCGTAGATCTTGTAGACGTCCTCGGTGCCCGAGGGGCGGGCGGCGAACCAGGCGTGGTCGGTGGTCACCTTGATGCCGCCGAGGGCCGCGCCGTTGCCCGGGGCCTCGGTGAGCACACCCGTGACGGGGTCCCCGGCGAGGGTGTCGGCGGTGACCTGCGCGGGCGAGAGCTTGGCGAGCAGCGCCTTCTCCTCGCGGGTCGCGGGGGCGTCGACGCGGGCGTAGGCGGGCGCGCCGAAGCGGGCCGTCAGCGCGGCGTAGTGCTCGGAGGGGGTCTTGCCGGTGACGGCGGTGATCTCGGAGGCGAGCAGCGCCAGGATGATGCCGTCCTTGTCGGTGGTCCACACCGAGCCGTCGCGGCGCAGGAAGGACGCGCCCGCCGACTCCTCGCCGCCGAACCCGAGCGAGCCGTCGGCGAGGCCGTCCACGAACCACTTGAAGCCGACGGGCACCTCCACGAGACGGCGGCCGAGGTCGCCGGCCACGCGGTCGATCATGGAGGACGACACCAGGGTCTTGCCGATCCCGGCGCCGGCGGGCCACTGCTCGCGGTGGGAGTAGAGGTAGGAGATGGCGGCGGCCAGGTAGTGGTTGGGGTTCATCAGGCCGGCGTCGGGGGTGACGATGCCGTGCCGGTCGGCGTCGGCGTCGTTGCCCGTGGCGATGTGGAACCGGTCCCGTTGGTCGATGAGGGAGGCCATCGCGTAGGGCGAGGAGCAGTCCATGCGGATCTTGCCGTCCCAGTCCAGCGTCATGAACCGCCAGGTGGGGTCGGTGAGCGGGTTGACCACGGTGAGGTCGATCCGGTGCTGCTCGGCGATGCGGCCCCAGTAGGCGACGGAGGCCCCGCCGAGGGGGTCCGCGCCGATGCGGACGCCGGCGGCGCGGATCGCGTCGAGGTCCAGGACGGCCGGGAGGTCGGCGACGTAGGCGCCGAGGAAGTCGTGGCGGCCGGTGCCGGAGGCGGTGAGCGCCCGCGCGTAGGGGATGCGGCGTACGTCCTTGAGGCCGGCCGCGATGATCTCGTTGGCCCGGTCCTGGATCCAGGACGTGGCGTCGGAGCCGGCGGGGCCGCCGCTGGGCGGGTTGTACTTGAAACCGCCGTCGGCGGGCGGGTTGTGCGAGGGGGTGACGACCACGCCGTCCGCGAGGCCGGCGGTGCGGCCGCGGTTGTGGCTGAGGATGGCGTGCGACACGGCCGGGGTGGGCGTGTAGCCGTCGGCGCTGTCGATGAGCACCGTGACGTCGTTGGCGGCGAACACCTCCAGGGCGGTGACGCGGGCGGGCTCGGACAGGGCGTGGGTGTCGGCCCCGAGGAAGAGGGGGCCGTCGGTGCCCTGGGCGGTGCGGTACTCGCAGATCGCCTGGCTGGTGGCAGCGATGTGGTCCTCGTTGAACGCGGTGTTCAGGGAGGAGCCGCGGTGCCCCGAGGTGCCGAAGGCGACCCGCTGCGCGGGGTCGGCCGGGTCGGGGTGCAGCGCGTAGTACGCGGTGACCAGCCTGGCGACGTCGACGAGGTCCTCGGGGCCGGCCGGCCGACCCGCTCGTTCGTGCTGCATGGTCCGTTCCTCCGCATGGTGTTTGATCCGTCGCTCGCCGTCTCATCTTTCCTCGTGACGGCGGGGGCACGCGAGGGGGGTCGGCCGGCCGGGCGGGGGACGCCGTGCGGCGCCCCGGTCGGAAAGCCCGCGGTTCAGACCTCGGAGTCGATGCCGGTGACGACCGCGGGACCGAGTGGGGCCGCGCCGTCGTCGAGCCCGGCGTCGCGCAGGGCCGAGTCGGCGAGCTCGCGCGCCTCCTCTTCGGCGTGGGGGACGCTGTCGGCCTCGACGGTGAGCCGGATGGTGAAGGTGCCGTCCTCGTTCACGGTGAGGGCGTCGAGATCCTCGGAGGCTCCCATCCGGGTGCGGTGCGGGTCGGTGGGGCGCAGGCTGCGGCTGAGGTGTGCGCGGGTGTCCTCCTCGACGGTGGTGGTGAACGTGCCGGGCACGGTGATCACGTAGGTCGTCATGGTGGTCCTTTCCTCGGATCCTCTCCCGCGTACCCAGACCTGGCGGGCGGCATGGCCCGTCCCGTGCGGGGACGGGCCGTGCCGCGGTCAGCGTCTGCCGCGGACCGACCAGCCGCTGCCGACGCCGGCGAGGTGGAGGGCCAGCAGGGTCAGGCCGAGGAGCATGATGTTGACGGAGGTGAAGGCGTCGTTGGTCGAGATCTCCGCCGCGTTGATGAGGAAGGCGATGAAGAACGCCACTGCCGCGATGATGGCGAGCACGGATGTCCGTCCCTTCGGTCGTGTGGATGCGCTGCCGTTCGTGTGGTGACTTGGTGTCCCTGTTCCCGGATGCCCCCGAGCGGGCGGTGAACACGGGTCGCGGCGGGCGGAGTCGGCGGCGTTTCTGAGTAGCCGTACTCAGGCGTGGGTGGGTTGCCGCCGGGAGACTGAGGGCCACCGCGCTTCGCGCCACGCCCCGAGTGGAAAGGCCTTGTCGTGCTCACTCGCGCCGCCTCCGTCCTGGTGCCCCTCTTCGGACGCCTCACCGTGACCAGCGAACTGAGGATGCGTCTGCCGGCGGGGACCATCTTCGCCGCCAACCACGACTCCCTGGCCGACCCCGCGGTCGTCCTGAGCGCGCTGCGCTCGCTGGGCGTGGAGCCGGTCGTCATGGCCGCGGCGGGGCTGTGGCGGGTGCCGGTGCTCGGCCGGGCGCTGGCCCGTGAGGGGCACATCCCGGTGCACCGCCGCTCGGCGCGCGCCGCGCACGCGCTCGACGCCGCCGCCGAGGCGCTCGCGGACGGACGGCACGTGCTGCTCTACGGCGAGGGCGGGCTCCCGGGGCGCAGGGACGCCACCCCCGGCCCGCCGGAGGCGTTCCGCACCGGGCTCGCGCGTCTCGCGCAGCTTTCCGGCGCGCTGGTGGTGCCCGTGGGGCACGTCGGCGCCCGCCGCATCTCCTCGGGCTCCACGGCGAAGCAGCTGGCCGGCGTCCTGACGGCCCCGGTGCGCCGCCCGCGCTGCCACGTCCACGTCGGGGCGCCGCTCAGACTCCCCACCGAGGCCGACACCGGTACGGCGGCGGCCCGCCGGGCGGTCACGGTGGCCTGGCGTACGGCGGCCCGCGCGGTGGGCGACCGGGAGGCACAGCTCCACCTCGTCTGACGCCCGCCGCCCAGCCCTCGGGAAGGGGAGACGACTCGGGGCCTGACGGCCCCTCAGTGCGTCGGGTCCTCAACTCCTCGGCGGCGGCGCCGTGCTGGAGCGCTGGACCAGGCGGGTCGGCACCAGGGTGGTCCCGTGTTCGGGGCCGTCCCGGCGCATCTTGCGCAGCACGGCCTGGACGCAGAGGCGGCCGACCTCGGCGAAGTCCTGGTGGAGCGTGGTGAGCGGGGGCTGGAAGGAGCCCGCCTCGGGGATGTCGTCGAAGCCGATGACGCTGACGTCCTCGGGGACGCGGCGTCCGCGTTCGTGCAGGGCGCGCAGCAGGCCGAGCGCCATCTGGTCGTTGGCCGCGAAGACGGCGGTGCAGTCCTCGTGCGCGGCGATCTCCAGTCCGGCCCGGTAGCCGGACTCCGCCGACCAGTCGCCCCGTACGACGGGCGGCACGGGGCGGCCGGCCTCGGTGAGGGCGCCGCCCCAGGCGTCCGCGCGGCGCTGGGCGGCGAAGGAGCCCTCGGGACCGGCGAGGTGCCAGACGGTGGTGTGGCCGAGGTCGAGCAGATGCTGGACGGCGGTGCGGGTGCCGCCGGCCTGGTCGGTGTCGACGACCGTGTAGTGGCTGCCCGCGTCGGAGTCGACGACCACGACCTGGACGTGCGGCGGGAGGGTGACCGTGGCCGCGTCGAGGAGGTGCACCTCCATGATCACGATCACCGCGTCGACGGCCAGCTCCTCCAGCCGGGAGAACGCGCCGCGCACCTCGTCCTGGGTGGGGACGGCGACCGGCAGCAGGGTCACGGCGTACCCCTCGGCCGCGGCAGAGGTCGCGATGGCCTCCAGGGTGCGGACGTTTCCGGTGGTGGAGAGGGTGAAGGTGATGACGCCGATGGTGCGGAACTCGCCGCGCTTGAGGGCCCGGGCCGCGCTGTTGGGGCGGTAGCCCAGCTCCTTCATCGCCGCCAGCACCTGCTGCCGGGTCTCCTCGTTGACCCCGGCGTAGCCGTTGGAGACCCGGGAGACCGTCTGGGAGGAGACGCCCGCGAGGCGGGCCACGTCCGCCATGGAGGCGGTGGTCCGGCGTCGCGACCGCGTCCGCCGCGCGGCGACGCCCGCCGCGGGCAGGGTTTCCGGCAGCCCGGAGACGCGCCCGTGAGTGTCCCCGCCCGGGCCCCGCGCCCTCCCGGTCTCGTCCGCCCGGGATCTTCCCGCCATCTCCACTGCGCAGCCCGACCCTTTCTTCCACCGCGGCTTCCCATGGTCTCCCCGCGGTCTCCTCAGAGGACCCTTGACCATGGTTATCGGGGCAGTGTAGACATGCCGCCATCAGATGTTTACGTAAACATAACAGGCGATCGCCCCTTTCGCGGCGCTGATGTTTGCGTAACCATCCTGGCGGTGCGCGCAGCAGGCCGGCGCGGTGCCGCGGGCTCCAGGACAGGACGAACGAGGAACGACATGACGACGTTGCAACCGCCGGCGGCCGCCGCACCACGGCCGGCTCCTCCCCCGGCGAGACGGGACCGACGCTCCTGGGCGGGGTGGGGGTTCCTGGGTCCCTTCGTGGCCGTGTTCGCCCTGGTCTTCCTGGCCCCGATCGGTTACTCGATCTACCTCAGCCTCTTCCGCGACCAGCTCATCGGCGGCACCACCTTCGTCGGCCTGGACAACTACACGCAGGCCCTGAAGGACGACCAGTTCTGGGACTCCCTGGCCCGCGTGGCGCTCTTCCTCGCCGTCCAGGTGCCGATCATGCTCGGCATCGCCCTGCTGGTGGCCCTCGCGCTGGACAGCGGGCGGCTGTACGGCAAGAGCTTCTTCCGCATCACGATCTTCCTTCCGTACGCGGTGCCCGCCGTGGTCGCCACCCTCATGTGGGGCTTCATGTACGGCACCAAGTACGGCCTGGTGGGAGACGTCAACGAGGCGTTCGGCGTCTCGCTGCCCGACCCGCTCTCCCCCGACCTGGTGCTGGCCTCCATCGGCAACATCGTGACCTGGGAGTTCGTCGGCTACAACATGCTGATCTTCTACTCTGCGCTGCGCGTCGTCCCGCACTCGCTGTACGAGGCCGCGGAGATCGACGGCGCCGGGCAGATCCGCGTGATCACCGCGATCAAGCTGCCGGCGATCCGGGGCGCCCTCGTCATCGCGACGATCTTCTCGATCATCGGCAGC
The DNA here is from genome assembly GCF_044740925.1 of Streptomyces sp. NPDC088254. Taxonomy (NCBI): domain Bacteria; kingdom Bacillati; phylum Actinomycetota; class Actinomycetes; order Kitasatosporales; family Streptomycetaceae; genus Streptomyces; species Streptomyces sp. NPDC088254. The sequence goes on from NZ_JBIURQ010000011.1 coordinate 142,956, forward strand.
TTCCAGCTCTTCAACGAGCCGAACATCCTGCGCCCGCTGGCCCGCAACGCCATCACCACGGACTACACCCCGAACTTCTACACGTACTCGCTGTCCTTCAACGGCCAGCAGCACAACTACTCCGCGACCGTGGCCATCATCATGGGCCTCATCACGATGGTGATCGCCTACGTCGTGCAGCTGCGCGGCATGCGCAAGGGAGCGTGACCCGATGAGCAGCCCTCTCACCACCGCCTCCCCCACCCCGGCCGCAGTGACCGCCGACACCCCCAGGGCCGCCCCCCGGCTGCGCGGGCCGCGCCGGCACAGCGTCCAAAAGCCGCGTCGCAGCGTGCTGTTGACGGTGCTGACCTCGCTGATCGTCCTCTACACCGTGGTGCCGCTGGTCTGGCTGGCCGTCAACGCCACCAAGACGCAGGCCGGTCTGGCCGACTCCAGCGGTCTGTGGTTCAGCGACGACTTCGCCCTCTGGGACAACATCCGCGACACGTTCACGTACAACGACGGTGTGTTCGGCCGCTGGCTGCTCAACACCCTGCTGTACGTGGTGCTCGGCGCGGGCGGCGCCACCTTCCTCGCGGTGCTGGGCGGTTACGCGCTGGCGAAGTTCGACTTCCCCGGGAAGCGCGGCGTGTTCGCCGTCGTCATCGGCGCGGTCGCCGTCCCCGGCACGGCGCTCGCGGTGCCCACGTTCCTGATGTTCAGCAAGATGGGCCTCACCGACACCCCGTGGGCGGTGATCATCCCCTCGCTGGTGTCCCCGTTCGGCCTGTACCTGATGTGGGTGTTCGCCTCCGAGGCGATCCCCACCGAACTGCTGGAGGCCGCCCGCATCGACGGGGCCGGCGAGGCCCGCACGTTCTTCCGGGTCGCCCTGCCGCTGCTGGCCCCCGGCATCGTGACGGTGCTGCTGTTCACCACCGTGGCCACCTGGAACAACTACTTCCTGCCGCTGATCATGCTCAAGGACCCGGACTGGTATCCGCTGACCCTGGGGCTGAGCGCCTGGAACGCGCAGGCCGAGACCATCGGCGGCGAGGTGATCTTCAACCTGGTGATCACCGGTTCGCTGCTCACCATCCTGCCGCTGATCGCCGCCTTCCTGCTGCTGCAGAAGTACTGGCAGTCCGGTCTGGCCGCCGGAAGCGTCAAGGAGTGACCCCGCGGCCCGGCGGCCGCCCCTGAGCCCCCCCCATGGCGCACCACTCCCTCCCACGCACTTCACCCTCACACCCTCACCCACCACCAAGAAGCGGAAGCACTTCCATGCACAGAAGGACCAGCCGCGCGCTGCGTGGCCTCGCCCTCCTCTCCACGCTCGCCCTGGGCGCCACCGCCTGCGGCGGCTCCGACGACAGCTCGGACCAGAAGGCGGTCTCCGCCGGCGACGTCAAGGCTGCCCTGGAGAAGGGCGGCACGGTGACGGTGTGGGCCTGGGAGCCCACGCTGAAGACGGTCGCCGCCGACTTCCAGAAGAAGTACCCCAAGGTCAAGATCAACCTGGTCAGCGAGCGGTCCGGCGACAAGCACTACACCGCCCTGTCGAACGCGATCTCGGCCGAGAAGGGCGTGCCCGACATCGCCCAGGTCGAGTACTTCGCGGTCAGCCAGTACTCCCTCACCAAGGGCCTGACCGACCTCAAGGCGTTCGGCGCGGACAAGCTCGCCTCCAAGTACACCCCGGGCCCGTGGAACGCGGTCAGCGAGGGCGACGCCGTCTACGGCCTGCCGATGGACTCCGGCCCCATGGCGCTGTTCTACAACAAGAAGGTCTTCGACAAGTACAAGATCGCCGTCCCGACCACCTGGGACGAGTACGTCGAGGCCGCCCGCAAGCTGCACAAGGCCGACCCCAAGGTCTACATCGCCAACGACGCGGGCGACGCCGGCTTCACCACCAGCATGCTGTGGCAGGCCGGTTCGCGCCCCTACAAGGTCGACGGCACCAAGGTGAAGGTCGACTTCGCCGACGCGGGCGCCAAGAAGTACACGGAGACCTGGCAGAAGCTCCTCGACGAGAAGCTCCTCGCGCCCGTCAACGGCTGGACCGACGACTGGTACAAGGGCCTCGGCGACGGCACCATCGCCACCCTGGCCTCCGGCGCCTGGATGCCCGCCAACTTCGTCACCGGCGTCCCGAACGCCAAGGGCGACTGGCGCGCGGCCCCCATGCCGGCCTGGACCAAGGGCGACAAGGCGAGCGCGGAGAACGGCGGCAGCTCGCTGACCCTGCCCACGCTGGGCAAGAACAAGGAACTCGCCTACGCCTTCGCCGAGTACGCCAACGCCGGTGACGGCGTGAAGACCCGCGTCAAGCAGGGCGCCTTCCCGGCGACCACCGCGGAGCTGCAGTCCAGCGAGTTCCAGTCGACCAAGTTCGACTACTTCGGCGGCCAGGAGGCGAACAAGATCTTCGCCGAGTCCGCGGCCAACGTCGCGAGCGACTGGTCGTACCTGCCCTTCCAGCAGTACGCCAACTCGATCTTCAACGACACCGTCGGCAAGGCCTACGTCGGCGGCAAGAAGCTGACGGACGGTCTGAAGGCCTGGCAGGACGCCTCCGTCAAGTACGGCAAGGAGCAGGGCTTCACCGTCGAGTAGACCTCGGCACGCAAGTCCGCCGGGCGGCGCGGCACGTCGGCCGCGCCGCCCCCGCGCACCCCCATCCGGAAGGACCGCCATGATCTCCACCCTCCAGTCCCGCATGCTGCGCGGGACGGACGGTGACCCCGCCCCGCGTCTGGCCTACGGCGCCGACTACAACCCCGAGCAGTGGCCCCGGGACGTGTGGGAGGAGGACGTCCGGCTGATGCGCGAGGCCGGCGTCACCGTCGTCTCCGTCGCGATCTTCTCCTGGGCGCGCCTTCAGCCGGGCCCCGAGGAGTGGGACTTCGGCTGGCTCGACGAGGTCATGGACCTGCTGCACGCGGGCGGCATCGGCGTCGACCTGGCCACCGCCACCGCCTCCCCGCCGCCGTGGCTGACCACCGCCCACCCGGAGATCCTGCCGGTGACGGCGAACGGCGAGACGCTGTGGCCGGGGGCGCGCCAGCACTGGCGGCCGACCTCGCCCGTCTTCCGCGAGCACGCCCTGCGCCTGGTCCGCGAGATGGCGAACCGCTACAAGGACCATCCGGCGCTGGTCGCCTGGCACGTCTCCAACGAGCTGGGCTGCCACAACGTCTACGACTTCTCCGACGACGCGGCCCGCGCCTTCCGGACCTGGCTGCGCGCCCGCTACGGCACCCTCGACGCCCTCAACCACGCCTGGGGGACGGCGTTCTGGTCGCAGCGCTACAGCGACTGGGAGCAGATCCTGCCGCCGCGGCTCGCCGCCTCGCACCCCAACCCGACCCAGCAGCTGGACTTCAAGCGGTTCTCCTCCGACGCGCTCAAGGACCATCTGCGCGCCGAGCGGGACATCCTCCGCGAGATCACCCCGGACGTGCCGGTCACCACCAACTTCATGGTGATGGGCGGCACCAAGGGCATGAACTACCCGGACTGGGCCGACGAGATCGACTTCGTCTCCAACGACCACTACGTCCACCCCGGCCCGCAGGACCGCGACGAGCTGTCCTTCTCCGCGAACCTGGTCAGCGGCATCGCGGGCGGCCGGCCCTGGTTCCTGATGGAGCACTCCACCAGCGCCGTCAACTGGCAGCACGTCAACGTGGCGAAGCGGCCCGGCGATCTGGCCCGCGACTCGCTGCTGCACGTGGCGCACGGCGCGGACGCGGTGTGCTTCTTCCAGTGGCGGCAGTCCGCGGCCGGCGCGGAGAAGTACCACTCGGCGATGGTTCCGCACGCCGGCCCCGACAGCGACCTCTTCCGCGCGGTGCGCGACCTCGGCACCACCCTGAAGTCCCTTGCCCCGGTGGCCGGTTCGGAGCGGGAGTCCGCCGCCGTCGGCATCCTCTACGACTGGGAGTCGTGGTGGGCGAGCGAGCAGGACTCCCACCCCACCGCGCTGCTCGACTACCGGCAGGAGGCGCTCGACTGGTACTCGGCGCTGCTCGCCCTCGGCGTCCGCGCCGACCTCGTCACCACCCGCGCCGACCTCTCCCGGCACCAGGTGCTGATCGCCCCCGTGCTGCACATGGTGCCCGCCGAGCTCGCCAAGGAGCTGACCCGGTACGCCGAGCAGGGCGGTCACCTCGTCACCACCTACTTCTCCGGCGTCGTCGACCAGAACGACCATGTCTGGCTGGGTGGTCACCCGGGCGCCCTGCGCGAGCTGCTCGGCATCCGCGTCGAGGAGTTCGGGCCGCTGCTCGACGGGCAGAGCGTGGAGCTGGACGACGGCGGCACCGGCACCCTGTGGACCGACCAGGTCGACGTCGCCGACGACGACACCGAGGTCCTCGTCCGCTACCGCACGGGCACGCACGCCGGCCGGCCCGCCGTCACCCGCCGGGTCACGGAGCGGGGCTCCGCCTCGTACGTCTCCACCCGCCTCGGCGTCGACGGGCTCGTCCCGCTGCTGCCGCGGCTGCTGGAGCCGGCCGGGGTGCGCAGCGAACTGCCGGCCGAGGTCCGCGGACGGGTCGAGCTGACCGTCCGCCGAAGCGCCTCGGAGCGCTTCCTGTTCCTGGTCAACCGCACCGACGCCGCAGTACCGGTGACCGGGCTGGACGGCGAGGTCCTGCTCGGCGCCCGCGACGAGGGCGGCGCGCTCGTCCTGGGGCCGCGCGAGGTCGCCGTACTGCGTCGGCCCGCCGGCTGAGCGCGAACGCGCCCGCACCACCCGCACCACCTCCCTGACTCCTCGGCGGGGGCACGGCCTCCGTGTCCGCGCCGGGGGCCATCCCCTCCCGCTCTGGCGGCGGGAGGGGCCCACGCCAGCGACCGCACCGCAGTTGGGAGCACAGATGGCACGCCGTATCCGCAGCAGACGGTCCCTCGGGGCCGCGGCACTGACCGCCCTGGCCACCGGGGCCGCCCTGCTCAGCGTCCCCGCGCAGGCCGAGGCCGCGTCCTCGGTCACCGTTCGGCCGGACCCGTCGTACCAGCAGGAGAAGTTCGAGGGCTGGGGCACCAGCCTGGTCTGGTTCGCCAACGCCACCGGCGACTACCCGCCGGCGATCCGCGAGAAGCTGGCGAAGCTCCTCTTCGACGACGACGGCCTCGCGCTGAACATCGCCCGCTACAACATCGGCGGCGGCAACGCCCCCGACGTCAGGGACTACCTGCGCGCCGGCGGCGCCGTCGAGGGCTGGTGGAAGGCCCCCGCGGGCACCACCCGCGAGGACACCGACTGGTGGAGCGCCGACGACCCGGCCGACTGGAACGCCGACGCCGACGCCACCCAGCGCTGGTGGGTGGACCGCATCAAGAAGGACATCACCCACTGGGAGACGTTCAGCAACTCGCCGCCCTGGTTCATGACCGTCAGCGGCTACGTCTCCGGCGGATTCGACTCGGGCGCCGACCAGTTGAAGGCCGAGTCGGTCGACGACTTCGCCGCCTACATGGCCGGCGCGACCAAGCGGCTGGAGCGGGCGCACGGCATCAAGGTCAAGACCGTCGACCCGTTCAACGAGCCGAACACCACCTACTGGGGCACCCGGCTGGGCGCGGACGGCCGGCCCGTCGGCGGCCGTCAGGAGGGCGCCCACATCGGGCCCGAGCTCCAGCAGAAGGTCCTCGCCGCGCTGGACCCGGCGCTGAAGAAGGTGAAGACCAACGCGCGGATCTCGGCCATGGACGAGACCAACCCGGGCATCTTCGCGCAGAACTGGAACTCCTACTCCCAGGCGTCGCGCGACCTGGTCGACCAGATGAACGTCCACACCTACGGCACCGGGCAGCGCACCACCGTGCGCGACCAGGCCAAGGCCGCCGACAAGACGCTGTGGATGAGCGAGGTCGAGGGCGACTGGGGCGACGGGCAGAGCTTCACCGACATGCGCCCGGGCCTCGGCCTGGCCCAGCAGATCGTCAACGACCTGCGTGAACTGGAGCCCAGCGCCTGGGTGTTCTGGCAGCCGGTCGAGGACTACGACAACATGAAGCCGGGCGGCGAGTCCGCCAAGGGCGGCAACTGGGGCTCCATCCAGCTCCCGTTCAGCTGCACCTCGAAGGACACGCTGCAGAGCTGCCCCATCCACACGAACACCAAGTTCGACACCGCCCGCAACTTCACCCACTTCATCAAGCCCGGCGACCGGCTGATCAAGGTCGACGACACCTCCAGCGCCGCCGCGGTGACCGCGGACGGCAAGGGCCTGTCGCTCGTCCACGTCAACAGCACCGCCGAGGCCCGCACGGTCACCATCGACCTGTCGAAGTTCCGCAAGATCAGGGACGGGGCGACCGTCACCCCGGTCGTCACCAGCGCCGACGGCAAGCTCCAGGAGAAGGCCCCGGTCGAGGTCAGCGACGGCAAGGCCTCCTTCACCGTTCCGGCCCAGTCGGTGACCTCCTTCGCCGTCACCGGCGTGTCCGACGCCGCGAAGGACGCCCCGGTGGTCCGCGAGGGCCACACCTACACCCTGACCGGCGTCCAGAGCGGCAAGGCGGTCACCGTCGCGCCCGACGGCGCCTCCCTGGTCATCGGCACGGCCAACGGCTCCGCCGCGCAGCAGTGGCAGCTGGACGCCCGCTACGGCGCCACCGACGGCGCCCGCCAGCGGTACGTGTTCGCCAACCCGGCGCAGGGCAAGCGCCTCGCCGTCCGGGGCAACGTGCCGGTGGTGGAGCCCGACACCGGCGTGCGCGACGCGGCCACCGAGTGGATCCTGTCCACCACCGGCGACGGCACCTGGACGCTGGTGAACCCGGCGAGCAGCCGTGTCCTCGAGGTCGGCGGGCAGGCCACCGCCGAGGGCGCCGCGGTCACCACCTGGCAGCCAAACTCCGGCGCCAACCAGCGCTGGAAGGTGACGGACGTGACCGCTTCGGCGAAGGGAACGAACGCGCCCTGACCCACGCGCCCGCAGCGCCCTGAACGACCCGCGCCCGCACCGTGTCCTCACGGGCGGGCGCGGTCGTGGGCGGGTCAGGCCTTGCGCGGGCGGGCGCGGGCCGCCGCCCGCCACAGCTTCGGCAGGCTCTCCTCGCGGGCCTCCGCCGAGGCCTGCTCCCGGCCGTACAGCAGGCCCCAGGTGAAGCCGGGTTCACCGGCGGCGTGGGCGGCCACCGCGTGGCGGCGCAGGGCGTCGCGCGCGACCACGCTGTCATGGTGGTCGCCGAGCGCCTTCTGCACCGACTTGACGCTCTTGCTCAGGCGCTTCGCCGGCTTGCCGAGGGCGGGGCGGGCCACCTCGGCGGCGTAGCGCAGGCGCTTGGCCTTCTTGCGGGCCTCGTGGAGCGCGGCGTCGCGTTCGGGGCCCGCGGGCGTGCGCAGCGCCCGGTCGACCCGGTCCGCGAGCCGGTCGAACTCCTTGCCGAGCGCCTCGGGCAGCACCTTCGCCGCCTTCTTGGAGGCCCCGGCCCGCAGGGGCGGGTCGGCGACGATCCGGTCCAGCGCGTCGAGGAGGGCGAGGTACCGGGATGAGGACAGGGCGGCGAGGCTGCGTTCGCGGGCTTCGGCGGCCTTCGTGACGTCCCAGGCCTGGAGACGGGCGGAGACGGGGCCGAGGACCAGTTCGCCGGGCAGCCGGTCCACGCCGTCGCGCAGCCGCTGGGCGAGGACCTCCTGGTCGCGCTCGGCGCCCAGCTCGACGCCGAGCCATCGCAGGTCGGCCCGGACGGGGTCGGTGACCTCGCGGTCGACGAGGGAGCGGTAGGAGCGCAGGCAGCTGCGCAGCCGGCGGCAGGCGACCCGCATCCGGTGCACCGAGTCCGGCAGGCCGCGCCGTACCGCCGGGTCGAGGTCGACGAGGGCGCGGACCTGCTCGGTGAGGTAGGCGTGGAACTCCGCGCCGGCGGTGCCCGGGCGGGGGCCGGAGGCGGGGCGGGGCGCGCTCGCCTCGCCGGAGGCGCCGGCCGCGGTGTCGCTCAGCGCGCGGGCCAGTTTGGACGCGGACCCGGAGCGGGTGAAGCCCTCGGCGCCGAGTGCGTTCTCCACGCGGTCCAGCAGGGCGGGGTCGCCGTGACCGGGGGCCAGTTCGACTTCGAGTTCCGCCCAGGAGGCGTGGCCGCCCTCCGGGCGCAGCGAGTCGGCGTCCACCCGGTCCAGGGCGACCTCCGCGAGGACCGTGCCGTCGGCGTCGACGAGGTCGCGCACGCTGCGCCTGGAGCGGATGCGTACCACGGGCTGGAGGCGGGCGCCGCGGGTCCGGGACAGCGCCAGTTCGCGCAGCCGCTCGGGGACGCCGTCCTGAAGGGGGGCGCGGATCTCCTTCCGGTCGTCGCCGGGCAGCGGCAGCTTGAGGTGCCAGCCGGCGTCGGGGCCGCCCGTGCGGCGGCGCAGGGTCGCGGCGGAGCGGGCCAGCCGCAGGTCTGCGGTGTCGTAGTACACCGCGTCCAGGTCGTGCGCGCCGCCGTCGACGAGCGAGAGGCCGGGGCTTTCGGCCGTGACAGCCCGCTTCTTGCCCTTGTCCTTGCCCTTGGTCTTGCCGTCGGCGCCCTTGCCCTCACGTGACAGGGCGGCCAGCGTCGGGAAGCCGCCGGTGTCCGGCACCTCGTACTTTCGTTCTGTCTCCCGCGTCGACTGCGTCATGTCTCCCCGGTAGACACAATGGACGAAATCAAACCTCGCCGGCCGGGACGCGGGGCCGGGCTCAGGCCTTCTGCGGGCGGGTGAGGATGTCGGTGACCTGGTCGCTCAGTGCCGCCCAGGCGAGCGGGTCCAAGGCGCCCAGGTCCGTGTGGCGCAGGGCGGTGACGGTGTCCTCGGGTGTGGAGTCGCAGGCGGTGGTCTCGCTCAGCACCTCGTAGCCGTCGCGGACGGCGACCCGCAGGCGTCGTCCGCCTTCGGCGTCGGCGTGCACGGCGGCCGCCACGACGAACGGCGGCGGGCCGCCCGCCTCGCCGGCGAGCTTGCGGTAGCCGCTGACCGAGGGCTCGTCCCACTTGAGGTCCAGCAGGAGGGGCCGCTTGGCCACGACCTCGGCGAGGTCGGTCTCGTACACCCGGTCGGGTTCCAGCACGGTGGCCCGGGCGTCCAGGACGAGCGCCGCGGGCAGCAGACAGCGCAGGGTGCTGCCGACGATGTTGCCGCCGACCGTCGCCGTCCGCCGCACGGCCCCGGTGCCCACCGTGGCCGCGGCCCCGCGCAGCACCTCCGGCACGTCCTCGCCGATCCGGCTCAGCACCACCGCCGCGCCCAACATCCCCCGCCCGACCACGTTGGCCTCCGGCACCTCGCGCAGCGACATGGCCTGCTGCGGGAAGCCGTCCCGCTGCCAGGTCGCCCACACGAGGGAGGCCCCGCCTATCGGCATGGCCCCGGCCGCCAGGAACTCCTGGGCTTCGGACACGGAGGTGGGAAGACGCAACCACACGACGACCGACCTGCCTTCCCTGTACGTCGGCGGCCGCGCACCCGGTGTGTGACCGCCGCTTGATCGCGGACGGAGGAATTCTCCCCGGGCGGCCGGGGGCGCATACAGGGCTCACCCCTCGATTCATGCGCCCCTGGGCGGTGTTGCCTGTTCCAGGCCTGCCCGGAGGGGGCTGTCGCGTCCCCGGCGAGTGCGCTCCCCCGCACCCCCGCACGCCCCCCTCTCCCTTTCCTTCTTTTCGTATCGCGGGGGTGTCGATTCGGCCAACGCCGCTACGGTGGATCGGTATTCACCACCCCGCCCGTCAATTCACGTCCGGCGACGCGGAATTTAGGTGTGAACACATTTCGGGGGGACCGAACATCCTTGGACCAGAGAACGATTCCGACGCGTGTCGGGCCGTACCAGGTGGCGCGATTCCTCGGCCAGGGCGGCATGGGTTCCGTATATCTGGCGCACAGTCCGGGCGGCCGGCCGGTGGCCGTGAAAGTGGTCCGTCCCGAACTCGCCAGGCAGCCCCTTTTCCGTAAGCGCTTCGCACGTGAGGTGGCCGCCGCCCGGGCGGTCAACGGCGCGTACACCGCGCCGGTGGTGAACGCCGACACCGACTGCGACGAGCCCTGGCTGGCCACCGTCTTCGTCTCCGGCCCCTCCCTGTGGGAGACCGTCCGGGCGAACGGCCCGCTCACCGCCCGGGAGACGAGGCGGCTGGGGGCCGGACTGGCCGAGGCGCTGCTCGACATCCACGCCGCCGGGATCGTCCACCGCGACCTCAAACCGCACAACGTGCTGATGGACACGGCCGGTCCACGGGTCATCGACTTCGGCATCGCCCATGTGCCGGCCCTTCCCTCGCTCACCGATCCCGGCGCCGTCCTGGGCACCCCGCATTTCATGTCCCCGGAGCAGATCACCGGCAAAGGGCTGACCCCCGCGAGCGACGTCTTCGCCCTCGGGCTGGTCCTCGCCTTCGCAGCCGGCGAGCGCAGTCCTTTCGGGGCGGGGAGCAACGCCGAACTGCTGTACCGCATCGTGAACGCCCCGCCCGACGTGCGGTCGCTGCCGGACGGGCTGCGCACCCTGGTCACCACCTGTCTGGCCAAGCGCCCGGCGCAACGGCCCACCCCGGCCGAGCTCCTCGACGCGCTCGGCCGCCGCTCCGACGACCCCGGCGCCCCGGCCGGCGTCCGCTCTCCGTCGGCGCCGCCTCCGCCGCCCTCGGCGCCCCCGGGAGCGCTGTCCGAGACGATCCCCGCGGCGGGGCCGTGCGCCCCGACGCTGTGGCAGCCGCAGCCCCAGCACGACGACCTGGACCTCGCCCGCAACGCGCACGCCGTGCTGGCGGACGGGCTGACGGACGCCCTGCTCCTGGAGGCGGCCGGCCATGTCTGCTGAGCCCGACGCCCGCACCGCCCCCCTTCTCCTCGACGCCGAGTGGAGCCGCCTGGCCGCCGGCTGGGCCGCGGCGAGCGGGATGGACGTACGCGAGGAGCCCACGCACATGACCCTCAGCATGACCCGCCGCCCGGCGGGAGCCGACGAGCTGGAGGTCCGCCTGACCACCTCCCGTCGCTTCCTGGTGGCGTTCATGACCAACGGCCGCGGCCTGGCCCCGGGCGAGCTGGCGCGCGGCGCCGCCGCGGCCAACGCCTGGAACACCGAGCAGCTGACGCCGACCCTGTCCGTGTGGAACGTCCGCGGCACACGGCCGCACCTGGGAGGCGTGTGCACCCTGCCCCTGTCGTGCCGGCTGAGCCAGGAGGACTTCGACGCCGTCGCGTCCGGCTGGATCGACCAGGCCGTGACCATGTTCGCCCGATGCCGCGAGGTCTTCCGCCTGTGACGCGTCCCGCACCCACGCCGCGCCCCTCCTGCAGCACGCCCGAGGGCCGATCCCGCCGCACGCCGCCGCGCCGCTCCCGCCCGGCCCCGCGCCGAGGGCGGGCCCGGTTCGTCGTCCGCCGGCTGCTGCTGTGCGCCGCTCTGCTCGTCCCGTCGCTTCTCCTCGGCCTCGCGACGCGGTCCGGCGCGATGCAGCCGGAGCCTCCGCCGCCGTCCGTCACCGCGACCACCCGCGCGGCGACCGGATGCGCCCACACCGACTTCACCCGGTCGATGCGGTGCTGGGGGAACGCCGCCGCCGGCGGTGAACGCTCCATCGTCGTCACCGTCTCCGCGCCCCAGTCCCTGGGCGGGGAGCCCGGTCTCGACGCCGTCGCGGACGCGGTCGAGAAGCTGCGGGACAAACTCGTCGTGATCGTGCCCGACGGCGTCGGCACCGGCTCCGGCGGCACTCTCCTGCTCGCCCTCGCTTCGCACCGGATCGTCGGCGAGCACAGCTCGATCAGCCCGCTGAGCGTGTCCGAACACCGGCGTCTGACGGAACTCAACGGCTGCCCGCCCGACCGTTTCTGCGACACCGTCCGCAGCGTGACCCGCAGCGGCGGCGACCTGGTACGGCGCGGGCTGGCCCAGGACGCTCGCACCTCCCTGTTCACCGCGGGACCGGCGCGTTCCACCGCCCCCGCCGATTCCGGCGCGAACCCGGCGGACGGCGGCGGGGCCGGCGGCGTGCCCCCTACGGACGTGGAGGCGCAGGACGACGCGTCGGGCGACTCCTTCGCCGTGCTCCTCGTCATCGGCGCGGTCCTCCTCTGCCTGGTCACCACGCTGGGCCTCATGGTCCGCAGGACCGGAGGCGCGACGGAGGCGGCGCACCGCCGCCGGTCGCCGACCCCGTCGGCCTCCCGTCGGGAGCCGACCTCGCGACGGCGGCAGTTCACCGCCCGTCCGGGACGGACCGCACGGCCACCGGAGACGCCCCCGGGCCGGGAGCCGACCGCACGGGCACCGGAGACGAGCGCCCGCGCGCAACGGTCCGCACCGCGACCGGAATCCGCCCACCCGGCCCCGCACCGGCTGCCGACGACCGTCCCGGACACGCCGACGGCGGCAGCGGGGCGTCCCACCGCACAACAGCCCCGAGTGCAAAGGGCGATGACACCGCAGGCGGTGACGCCGCGGTCCGCCGAACTGCCCACGATGCCCGGCCCGACCGCCGCGTACCGGTCCGGCGTGGTCCGCACCGTCCTGCGGCCGCAGGGCTACGTGGACGTCGACGGCCTGCTGTACCGGGCCGGTTGGGGCGGCCCGGGCGAACCCCCGCCGCCCGGACGGCCGGTGCGCGTCGTCCGGGACGGCGCCGACGGACTGACCGCGCATCCCGCCGCGCACGACGACGATCTGATGCGCACCACGTCTGACTGAACGTCAGCACCCGCACCCCCGGCGACAGCGACCCACAGAGGTACTTCCATGCACGACGAGCGTTCGCGCAGTGTTCCGCTCTACTACGACGACATCGTGCCGGACGGCAACGCCCAGCGGCAGCCGCTGGTGCTGTGCCTGGACACCTCGATGTCCATGGCCGACGCGCCCATCACGATGCTCAACAGCGCGTTGCAGGAATGGGTCCGCGATCTGAGCACCGACGTCAACCTCGCCCACAGTGTCGAGGTCGCCCTCATCACCTTCGGCGGGCGTGAGGTGTGCGCCTGGCGGGGCGCCACCGTGCTGCCCGACGCGGCCGACCCGGACGCCTTCGTCGCGGCGCACTCGTTCCGCCCCCCGCTGCTCCAGGCCGGCGGCGTCACCCTGATGACGGACGCCCTGCGCACCGCCGTACGGCTGGTGGCGGCCCGGAAGTCGGCGCTGCGGCAGGCCGGTCACCAGTACTACCGCCCGCAGATCTGCCTGATCACCGACGGCCAGCCCACCACGAGAGAGGGGCACCTCACCGACGACTGGAAGGAGGTGGTGCCGCTCCTCGCCGAACAGCAACGGCGCAAGAAGTTCCGGCTGTTCGCGATCGGCGTCGGCGGGATCACCCCGCGCGGCGAGGAGGTGCTGCGGGCCATCGCGCCCAAGTACTACGCCCGGCTCCAGGGATTCCCCTTCCGCCAGGTGCTCCAGATGATGTCGGCGAGCGCCGGCGCGCAGGACAAGGGGGACGGCGAGGAGATCTACGAGAAGATCTTCGCCCGTTTCACCAGTCAGCGGTCCGCGTGGAACAACGGGTGAGCGGCATGACGTACTCCCCGGAGTGGCGGCTGCACGGGCTGAGCGTGCCCGGCCACCGGCACCGCAGCGACAACCTCCCCTGCCAGGACGCCTTCGTCTGCCACCAGACCGGCCCCGACACCTTCCTGCTCGCCGTGGCGGACGGGGCCGGCAGCCGCCCGATGTCCCGTGAGGGCGCACGACTGGCCGTGAGCCTCGCCCCGTCGGCGTTCCTGGCCACGCCCTCGCTGCCCAGGGAGCCCGACTACGTGCGCCCGTTCCTGCGGGACCGGTTCAGGCGCCTGCGGGCCGATTTCCTTCAGTCCGCCGGGCCGCGGCACGACGACTACGCGACCACCCTGACCGTCGTCGTGCGCACCCGGCACTGGCTCGGCTACCTCAGCGTCGGCGACGGGTTCGCGATGCTGCGCGCCGGGACCTCCGACGGGCAGCCCCTGTTCCATCTGCTGCCCCAGCCGGCCCCGGTCAGCGAGTACAGCAACGAGGCCTTCTTCGTGACCTCCGACGACGCCGCCGAACGGCTGGAGACGGCCTGCGTCCTCGACGACGGCATCACCGGGATCCTGCTGTCGACCGACGGGCTCACCCAGGCCGCCGTGGAGTCCCCCGGCAACGACAACCGGCGCGCGAAGCACACCTTCGTCTCCAAGGTGCTCGGGGCGATGGAGCGGCCGGACGTCCCCGCCGACGAGGAGGAGGCCGAACTGACCCGGCTGCTGCACTCACGGCGGCTGGCCGCGGACAACGCCGACGACAAGACCCTCGTCAGGGCGGTCAGAAGCTGATGGACCAGGTCTACATCGAAGGTGAGCCCACCCCGCTGGAGGAGGAGCCGCTCGCCAGCGGCGGGCAGGCCGCCGTCCACGCGGTCGTCGGCCGGCCGGAGCGGGTGGTGAAGATCTACCACGAGCCGCCCGGCCCGGAGCAGCAGCGCAGGCTGGCCGGCATGATCCGGATGTCGCCGCTGACCGGCCGGGCCACCGACGGCCGTCAGGCCCCCGAACTGGCCTGGCCGGCGGCGCTCGTCCGGGACGCCGAGGGCGCCGTCGTGGGGTACGCCATGCAGCGCTTCGCCCAGCCGGCGCACGTGCCGCTCGCGGCGCTGTTCGACCGGCGCAGCAGGGCCGAGTGGTTCCGTCCGGAGCTCGACTGGCGCTTCCTGCTGGGCGTCGCCTGGAACCTCGCCTATCTGACGGTCCGGCTGCACAGCGAGGGCATCGTCGTCGGCGACTTCTCCGCCCGGAACATCGTCGTCGACCGGGACGGTTTCGTGACGTTCCTGGACTGCGACTCGATGTCCTTCGACGACCCCGAGGACGGCACCCACTACCCGTCGGAGATGCACACGCCCGCCTACAGCGCCCCGGAGCGCTTCACCCGGGGCACGGCCTCGCGGGCCAGCGACAGCTTCGCCCTGTCGGTCTGCGTGTTCCAGCTGCTCACCGGCGGCACCCATCCGTTCGCCGGCCACCTCAAGGACGCCGGCTCCGAGAGCGTGTCGATGCGCAGCCGCATCTCCGGCGGCGTCTCGTACGTCAACCAGCCCGAACGGGTCGTCGTGCCGCGCGGCACGGTGCGGCCGGGGGTCCTTCCGCCCGCCCTGTTCGACCTCGCCCGGCGGACCTTCGGCACGGGGCCGTCGGACCCGGCGGCCCGGCCCACCGCGATCGAGTGGTTCGAGGCCCTGGAGAGCACCCGGAGCGCGGTGTCGTCCTGCGCCGTGCGCACCCATCACACCTACGCCTCCCACCTCATCACGTGCCCGTGGTGCGAGCGGCTCGCGCAGCGCCATCCCGACCTGTTCGACTCGGCCCCCGTTGCGCTGCCCCCGCCTCCGCCCGCCCCGCCGGCGCCGGCGCTGCCGCCGCCCGCGGGGCCGGACGCCTCGACGGCCGTCCTGTTGTGGTCGCTTCTCGCGCTCTTCGTCCTGTGCGTGCTGGTGCTGGCCCTCGCGTGAGAACGCGCGCGCGGACGCGGACCCGGCCACCGCTCGAACGCCGTTGTGCGGAAAACCCGTTGCGGCGGCCGCCGCTCCCCCGGACCCTGGCCCCATGTCCTACGTCCTGCGTGCCGCCACGCTCACCGACGCGCCCGCCGTCACCGACCTGCTCAACGCCGTCGACCTGATCGAGATCGGCCGGCCGGAGACGGACCTGCACACCGTCGAGGCGGACCTGAAGCACCCCGAGGTCGATCTGGCGCAGGACTCCTGGCTCGCCTTCGACGGGGACCGGCTGGTGGCTTACGGGCTGCTCTGGGACGAGTCGGACGGCGAGCGCGTCGACATCGACCACTACGTCCTGCCCGAGCACCAGGAGGCCGGGCGGCTGCTGCTGGACGCGATGGAGCCGCGCGCGCTGCGCAGGGCCAGGGACAACGGCGCCGAACGGGCCGTGGTGCACCTGAACTTGAACGTCGCGCCCACACTGGACACCGGTCTGCTCCGGGAGCGCGGCTGGTCAGTCGTACGGCGCTACCACGTGCTGCGCCGGCCTGTCGACCCCGTCGAGGACCGGGCCCCGGAGCCGCCCGCCGGAACACGGATCCGGCCCTGTGAGTCGGAGGCGGACCGCCGGCGCGTCCACGAGCTGTACCAGTCGACGTTCGCCGAGCACTTCGACTTCCAGCCGCGCGGCTACGAGCAGTGGCTGCACGACATCGACGGGACCGCCCTGGACTGGTCGCTGGTGTGGATCGCCGGCACGGACCACCTGGGGGACGCCGGGTTCCTGCTGGCGCGTGACGACCGGGAGGCGATGGGCTGGATCCGCAGCATCGGCGTCCGGCGCGAGGCCCGGGGACAGGGTCTGGCCGGGCTGCTGCTGCGGCACGCCTTCGCGGCGTTCGCCGCCCGGGGCCGGGACACGGTCGGCCTGGGCGTCGACACCTCCAACGAGACCGGCGCGCCGCAGCTCTACGCCCGCAACGGGATGACCGTGCACTACGCCGTGGACACCTGGGAGGCGGTGCTGCGGTGAACCGCAGCGCGGCGCGGCGCCGGTCGCCTCAGCCGCCGGCGCCCAGCCAGGGCCCCGGATCGGCGTAGTAGCCGTCGTAGACGACCTCGAAGTGCAGGTGCGGGCCGGTGGACAGGCCGGTCGAGCCGGCCCGGCCGACGAGGGTCCCGGTCCGCACGCTCTGCCCGACCCGCACGTCCAGCGCGGAGAGATGGCTGTACGTCGTCTCCAGCCGCTTGCCCTCGATGGTGCCGTGGTCGACGACGACCCGGTTGCCGTACGCCTTCGTCATCGCGGCGAACACGACCCTGCCGTCCCGCGCGGCCGTCACCGGGGCCCCCAGGGGAGCGGCGAAGTCCACGCCGGTGTGCAGTTTGGTCACGCCGGTCAGGGGGTGCCGGCGCGAGCCGTACGGGGAGGTGACGGTGAGCGCGGTCAGGGGCGCGGTGAGGACCGGGCCTCCCGCCGGACCGGTGTCGGTCTGCGGCTCCTTGTCGAAGGCCCCGTAGCGCGGCAGGAGCCCTTTCACCTCGGCCAGGTAGGTCAGCGCCCCGGCCGGGACGCGGCCGGCCCGCTTCACCGCGTCCGTGCCCACCGCGTACGCCGCGAGGGTCAGGTCGACGAGGTCGCCGTTCACGGTGCCCTCGGTGCGCAGCTCGGTGACCTGCTGGGCGAGGGAGCAGTCCTGCCGGCCGAGGGCCATGACGGCGTCGGCCGGATCCCGCGGCGAGGACTTCCCGTTGCCGTCGTCGTCGCGGCCCCAGCTGCGCCATTCGCCGTCGGTGAAGCCGGCGATGCCCTGTTCGCCCGAGGCGCCGGTGTCGTCGCGCCAGCCGGAGAGCTGGTCGATCTGGGCGGCGAGGAGCGCCGGGGTGACCACCGTGCAGGCCCCGGCGGCCTTGCGCAGCCAGGGCCCGTACGTCTCGTTCACACCGCCCGCGGCGCTCTGTCCTGAGCCGGCGTCCGGTGAGCCCTCGAGGGGGAGGCCGCCCGTCAGGGTGAGGACGCCGGCCACCGCGGCGAGGGTCAGCAGGCCCGGCAGCACGAGCAGGGTGACGGGGCCCGGGCCCCGCCGCGTCCTGCGGGGCGGGGACGGGACGGACTCGGGGGGCCGGTCCTGGGGTGCTTCGGCGGTGTCGCCGTGCGGCGGGTGCGGTGGTCGCGGTGCGTGCGGCCGGGCCTCGACGGTGCTGTCGTCGCTCACGCCACCGGCCGTCGCGGGGAGATGCGGTTGCTCACGGGCGGACGTTAGCGCGGGGCGCGCCCGGCGTCATCGGACGCGGAGGCAGAGGGCCCTGTCCCCGGGGGCAGACCTGCCCCGTCCGCGCGGCCCTCCCGGTCGTCGGCGGAGGGGCCCGGCGGAGGACCGCCGTAGGGGTTCTGGTGCGGCACGCTGTACGGGGCGTGCGGTCCGCCGGTGTGCGAGGGGTGTGGCGGGCCGCCGTACGGGGTCTGGTGCGGCACGGGGTACGGGCCGCCGTACGGATTCTGGTGCGGGCCGGCGTACGGAGCGTGCGGGTACCCCGGGTACGGGGCCGGCCGGCCTGCGTACGGGAAGTGCGGGTGCGGGGGGACCGGCGGCGGGGCCTGGGCCGTGCGGACCGGCGGGCGGCGGCGGGCGAGCCACAGGACGACCGCCGCGTACAGGAGCATGCCGGAGACGTCGACGAGCACGACCTGCCACGGTGAATCGGCGGCGGTCTCGTCGCTCTTGAGGCCGTCGACGATCGCGGCCGAGAAGCCGAAGGCGAACAGGTTGTTCACCGTGTGCAGCGCGATGCCCGCCTCCAGTCCGCCGGTGCGCACGCTCAACAGGCCCGCGACGACGCCGAACACGACCAGGTCGGCGAAGCCCCACGGGGTGCCCCACCCGTGGGCCGCGGCGAACAGCACCGCCTGCGGCACGACCGCCACCCAGGGCCGGCGGAGGAACGCGCCCGCGGCCTGGGTGAGCCAGCCGCGGAAGACGTACTCCTCGGCGGCGGCCTGGAACGGCACGAGCACCAGCAGCACGGCCATGGCGGACAGGAAGAACCCCCATCCGGCCCAGCGCACCGGCTCGTCGTCCCCCGGCAGCAGGAACATCACGGCGCCGGTGACGACGCTGACGGCGAGGGCGGCCAGCGTGTACGTGCCCAGCAGGCGCCAGCGCAGACGGCCGGTCACGGAGGAGACGGTGCCGGCCGGCCGGTCGCCGATCCAGCGCACCGCGAGCAGCACCACGGGGATGGCCACGGCTATCGCGACGAGGTCTACGGCGGTGCCCGCGACGGGTCCGAACTCCGTCATGCCGTCGCGGTCCACGGGATAGTCCCGAACGGCTCCCCAGACGTCGGCGAGGCCGTACACCAGGAGCAGGGTGAACGCGATGCCCCCCAGCAGGAACAGCGTGCCCACGAGCGGCCGCCACCATCGGTGGCGGGCCGATGTTCGGGCCAGGCGATGGTAGGCGAGCGTCTCGGAGTGCCCCGGGTCGGGTGCGGGCGGCGCCGGGTAGGGCGGGTACGTCGGGCCGGCGGGCGGAATCGTCATGCGGCGAACTCTCTCAGGGGCCGGTGCCCGGCATCGGCACCGGGCACGAACGGGGCGTCACCCATCTGAACGGACCGCCCGTCCACGAGTTCCCGCCCCGCCCGGCCCGGACATCCGACGCCACCGACCGGCCGCCGTCGATGCCCCGCGGGGTCGCGCTATCCGATCTCGACCAGCAGGTCCCCGCCCTCCACCTGCTGGATCCTGTTGATGGCGAGCCTGCTCACCCGGCCGCCCTTCGGGGCCGTGATGGTGGCTTCCATCTTCATCGCCTCGATGGTGGCCACGGTGGCGCCGGCCTCCACCTCGTCGCCCTCGGCGACCGTCAGCGTCACCACGCCCGCGAACGGGGCGGCGACATGGCCGGGGTCGGAGCGGTCGGCCTTCTCGGTGACCGGGACGTCGGTGGCGGCGGCCCGGTCGCGGACCTGGATGGGGCGCAACTGGCCGTTCAGGGAGGACATCACGGTGCGCAGACCACGCTCGTCGGCCTCGCCGATCGCCTGGAGCTCGATCAGCAGCCGCACGCCGGGTTCGAGATCGACGGCGTACTCCTTGCCCGGGCGCAGACCGTAGAAGAAGTCCTTGCTGTCCAGGACGCTGGTGTCGCCGTAGGCCTGGCGGTGGGTGTCGAACTCGCGGGTGGGACCGGGGAACAGCAGCCGGTTGAGGGTGGCGCGGGGGGACTTCTCCAGGCCCTCGCGGTCCTCGGCGCTCAGTTCGGTGACCGGCTTGGGCTCGGCGCGGCCCTGGAGGGCCTTGCTGCGGAACGGCTCGGGCCAGCCGCCGGGCGGGGTGCCGAGTTCGCCGCGCAGGAAGCCGATGACGGAGTCGGGGATGTCGTAGCGGTCGGGCGCCGACTCGAAGTCCTCGGGGCTGACGCCGGCGCCGACCAGGTGCAGGGCGAGGTCGCCGACCACCTTGGACGACGGGGTGACCTTGACCAGGTGGCCCAGGATGCGGTCGGCGGCCGCGTACATCGCCTCGATGTCCTCGAAGCGGTCGCCGAGGCCGAGCGCGACGGCCTGGGTGCGCAGGTTGGACAGCTGTCCGCCGGGGATCTCGTGGTGGTAGACGCGCCCGGTCGGGGAGGCGAGGCCCGCCTCGAAGGGGGCGTAGATCCTGCGGACGCCCTCCCAGTAGGGCTCGAGGTCGCCGACGGCCTGGAGGTCGAGGCCGGTGGGGCGCTCGGAGTGGTCGGTGGCGGCGACGAGCGCGGACAGCGACGGCTGGGAGGTCGTACCCGCCATGGAGGCCACGGCGCCGTCGACGGCGTCCGCGCCGGCCTGGATCGCGGCGAGGTAGGTGGCGAGCTGGCCGCCCGCGGTGTCGTGGGTGTGCAGGTGCACCGGCAGGTCGAACTCGCGGCGCAGCGCGGAGACGAGGGTGGCGGCGGCAGGGGCGCGCAGCAGGCCGGCCATGTCCTTGACGGCGAGGACGTGGGCGCCGGCCTCGACGATCTGCTCCGCGAGGCGCAGGTAGTAGTCGAGGGTGTAGAGGCGCTCGTTCGGGTCGGACAGGTCGGAGGTGTAGCAGAGGGCGACCTCGGCGATCGCGGTGCCGGTCTCACGTACGGCGTCGATGGCGGGGCGCATCTGGCCGACGTCGTTGAGGGCGTCGAAGATGCGGAAGATGTCGATGCCGGTGGCGGCGGCCTCTTGGACGAAGGCGTCGGTGACCTCGGTCGGGTAGGGGGTGTAGCCGACGGTGTTGCGGCCGCGCAGCAGCATCTGGAGGCAGATGTTGGGGACGGCCTCGCGCAGGGCGGCGAGCCGCTCCCAGGGGTCCTCGGCGAGGAAGCGCAGGGCGACGTCGTAGGTGGCGCCGCCCCAGCACTCCAGGGAGAGCAGTCCGGGCAGGGTGTGGGCGACGACCGGGGCGGTGGCGAGGAGGTCCTTGGTGCGCACGCGGGTGGCCAGCAGGGACTGGTGGGCGTCGCGGAAGGTGGTGTCGGTGACGCCGATGGTCGGGGACTCGCGCAGCTGCCGGGCGAAGCCCTCGGGGCCGAGGTGGATCAGGCGCTGGCGGGAGCCGGCGGGCGGCTCGCCCTGGGGCAGCGGCGGCAGCTTGGTGGTGGGGTCGATCAGCTCGGGCCGTTCGCCGTGCGGCTTGTTCACGGTGACGTCGGCGAGGTAGGTGAGCAGCTTGGTGCCGCGGTCGGCGGAGTGACGGGCGGTCAGCAGGTGCGGGCGCTGCTCGATGAACGAGGTGGTGACGCGTCCGGCCTGGAAGTCGGCGTCGTCCAGAACGGCCTGGAGGAAGGGGATGTTGGTGGCGACGCCGCGGATGCGGAACTCGGCGACGGCGCGCCGGGCGCGGCCGATCGCGGTCGGGAAGTCGCGTCCCCGGCAGGTGAGTTTGACCAGCATCGAGTCGAAGTGGGCGCTGATGTCGGTGCCGGCGTGGGTGGTTCCGCCGTCGAGGCGGATGCCGGAGCCGCCCGGGGAGCGGTAGGCGCTGATGCGGCCGGTGTCGGGGCGGAAGCCGTTGGCGGGGTCCTCGGTGGTGATGCGGCACTGCAGGGCCGCGCCGCGCAGCCTGACGGTGTCCTGCGACAGGCCGAGGTCTGCGAGGGTCTCGCCGGAGGCGATGCGCAGTTGGGCCTGGACGAGGTCGACGTCGGTGACCTCCTCGGTGACCGTGTGCTCGACCTGGATGCGGGGGTTCATCTCGATGAAGACGTGATTGCCGTCGCGGTCGAGGAGGAACTCGACGGTGCCGGCGTTGCGGTAGCCGATCTCGCGGGCGAAGCGGACGGCGTCGGCGCAGATCCGGTCGCGCAGCCCGGGGTCGAGGTTGGGCGCGGGCGCCATCTCGATGACCTTCTGGTGGCGGCGCTGGAGCGAGCAGTCCCGTTCGAACAGGTGGATGACGTCGCCCTGGCCGTCGGCGAGGATCTGCACCTCGATGTGGCGGGGTTCGACGACGGCCTTCTCGAGGAAGACGGTGGGGTCGCCGAAGGCGGAGGCCGCCTCGCGGGAGGCGGCTTCGACGGCCTCGCGGAGCTGCGCCGGGTCCTCCACGCGCCGCATGCCGCGCCCGCCGCCGCCGGCGACGGCCTTCACGAAGACCGGGAAGCCGATCTCGTCGGCGGCGCGGACCAGTTCGTCGACGTCGGTGGAGGGCTGCGAGGAGCCAAGCACCGGCACGCCGGCGGCGCGGGCGGCGGCGACCGCGCGGGCCTTGTTGCCGGTCAGCTCCAGGGTGCGGGCGTCGGGTCCGACGAAGGTGATGCCCGCTTCCTCGCAGGCGCGGGCCAGTTCGGGGTTCTCGGAGAGGAACCCGTAGCCCGGGTAGACGGCGTCGGCGCCCGCGCGGCGGGCGGCGCCGACGATCTCCTCCACGGACAGGTACGCGCGCACCGGATGTCCCGGCTCCCCGATCTCGTAGGCCTCGTCGGCCTTCAGTCGGTGCAGCGAGTTGCGGTCCTCGTGGGGGAAGACGGCGACGGTGCGCGCGCCGAGCTCGTAGCCGGCGCGGAACGCCCTGATCGCGATCTCGCCACGGTTGGCGACCAGCACCTTGCGGAACATCCTGGAATCCCTTCAGCCTGCCGGTGACGGCACCATGGTGTCGGTGCGGTCACCTCAGTGCCATGTGAATCAGGCCACTCGGCTCAGCGTGCCGACCTGTGCTCCGTACGGGGTAGAAGGGGCCGGCGCCCAGGGTGGGGCGACGGCGGCCGTGCGGTCCGGCGTCCCCGGTAGGCGCCGGTCTCCTGACCTCTGTCGCCAACTCGTCGTCACTGAGGGCGCTTTGAGAGGACACCAGGCCTTGTTCGACAGGTCGGACATCGTTCGAGATCTATTGACGCCGCACCACAGCCCGTTTGACACTCTCGCAACACCACGTCACACAGCTGAAACGGCGGGCCCCATGACGCACATCCCCCCACCCCGCAGCAGGGCGAGACGCCGCGCGAAACGGCTCGCCGGACTCGTCGCCGGTTCCATGCTCCTCGGGCTCACCGCGACGGCGGCCCCCGTCCAGGCGGCCGAGAGCGCGGACGTCACCGACGGGCTGGCCCTCTGGTACAAGTTCGACGGCCCCTCCGGCGCCGCCGACTCCTCCGGGCACGGCCGTGACGGCGTGGTCCAGGGCTCCGCCGACTGGTCCCGGCCGGGCGAGGGCCTCGGCTTCAACGGCGCCGACACCTACGTCAAGGCGCCGAACGACCTGATGAAGGGCATGGCCTCGATCACCGTCTCCACGGACGTGCTGATCGACGCCACGCAGAGCGCCCCCTACTTCCTCTACGGCTTCGGCAACACGAGCGGCGGCAGCGGCAACGGCTACCTGTTCACCACCGGCAACTCCTTCCGCACCTCGATCGCCACCGGCAACTGGTCGACGGAGCAGACCACCAAGCCCGCCGACTCCCACAATCTCACCCGCGCGGTGTGGAAGCACATCGCCTACACCCAGACGGGCAGCACCGGCGTCCTGTACGAGGACGGCGTCGAGGTCGCCCGCAACACCGCGGTGAGCACCACCCCGGGCGCCATCGGCGCCGGCACGACCACCGCCAACTCCATAGGCAGGTCGGTCTATTCGAGCGACAAGCTGTTCAAGGGCCGGATGCGCGACTTCCGCGTCTACGACCGGGCGCTGGCCGCCTCCGAGGTCGAGCGGCTCTCCCTGCCCGTGGCCGCGCGGGGCGTCGCCGACGACAAGGCCGCCCTCACGCTGGGGGACACCGCGGCCGTGACCGCCGACCTCGACCTGCCCAGGACGGGCCCGGCGGGCGGCTCGGCCATCACCTGGGCCAGCGACGCCCCGGCCGTGGTGTCCGCCGCCGGGAAGGTGACCCGCCCCGCCGCCGGCGAGCCCGACGGCCACGCCACGCTCACCGCGACCCTGAAGAAGGGCACGGTCACCGCCACCCGGTCCTTCGACGTCACGGTCCTCGCCGCCTACGACGACGCCACCTCCGTCCGGCAGGCGGCCGAGGCGCTCACCGTGCACAACCTCGGCGACGCGCGCGGCAACCTCTCCCTCCCGGCGTCCGGCGCGTACGGCACCTCCGTCGCCTGGACCTCCGCGCGCCCGGACGTGGTCTCCGCCGACGGCGTGGTCCGCCGGCCCGCGCACGGGGCCGGCGCGACCGCCGTCGAACTCACCGCGACCGTCACCAAGGGCGCGGCGAAGGCGACCCGCGCGTTCACCGCGAAGGTCCCCGAGCTCCCGGCGCCCGCCGCCCTCAAGGGCTACCTCTTCAGCTACTTCACCGGCGAGGGCACCGCGGACGGCGAGCAGGTCTCCTTCGCGCTCAGCCAGGGCGACGACCCGCTGAAGTGGCGGGAGCTCAACGACGGACGGCCCGTGCTGACCTCGTCCCTCGGCGAGCGGGGTCTGCGCGACCCGTTCATCATCCGCTCCCCCGAGGGCGACAAGTTCTACCAGATCGCCACCGACCTCAGGATCTACGGCAACGGCGACTGGGACGCCGCCCAGCGCACCGGCAGCAAGTCCATCATGGTGTGGGAGTCCACCGACCTCGTCCACTGGACGGACCAGCGCCTGGTGCGGGTCTCCCCCGACAGCGCGGGCAACACCTGGGCGCCTGAGGCGTTCTACGACGCCGAGCGCGGCGAGTACGTGGTGTTCTGGGCGTCGAAGCTGTACGCGGACGCGGCGCACACCGGCGACACGTACAACCGGATGATGTACGCCACCACGCGCGACTTCCACACCTTCAGCGAGCCCAAGGTGTGGGTCGACCGGGGCTATTCGGTCATCGACTCCACCGTGATCCGGCACGACGGCGTCTACTACCGGCTCTCCAAGGACGAGCGCAACAACAGCTCCTCCACGCCCAACAGCAAGTTCGTCTTCGAGGAGAAGAGCGACTCGCTGCGGAACCTCTCCTGGGAGCCGGTCGCCGAGGGCATCGGCAAGGGCGCGATGAACGCGGCCGAGGGGCCGCTGGTGTTCAAGTCCAACACCGAGGACAAGTGGTACGCGTTCCTCGACGAGTTCGGCGGACGCGGCTACATCCCGTTCGAGACGACCGACCTCGCCTCCGGCGTGTGGACCCCGTCCACCGGATACGAACTGCCCGCGCGGCCCCGGCACGGCACCGTCCTTCCCGTCACCCAGGCCGAGTACGACCGGCTGCTGCGCGCCTACCAGCCCGACCAGCAGGTCACCGACGTCGAGGACGTGAGCGTCGGCACCCGCGTCGGCCAGGCGCCCGTGCTGCCCGCGACGGTCGTCGCCGGGTACGCCGACGGCGTGCGCCGGCCCGTCGCGGTCACCTGGGACGCCGTCCCCGTCTCCGCGTACGCCCGGCCCGGGACCTTCGCCGTGGCAGGCGTTCTCGCGGACGGCTCCGCCACCGCCGTCCGCGCCCAGGTCACCGTGTCGGCCGAGGGCCCGGACACACCCGCCGACCTGCTCCTGCACTACACCTTCGACGAGACGTCCGGCAGCATCGCCCGTGACGTGAGCGGCCACGGCCTGCACGGCGCCTACGAGCGCACCCCCGCCTTCGGGACCGGCGTGCACGGCGGCTCGTTCGTGATGTCCGGGGACTCCGCGACCTCCCCCTACGTGAAGATCCCGAACGGACTGCTGAAGGACGCCGGTGGTGTGACGGTGTCGACGTACGCCAAGTGGAAGGGCGGCGCCGGCTTCCAGTGGCTGTTCGGGCTCGGCCCGGACAGCGACAAGTACCTCTTCGCCACCCCCTCCAACGGCGGCAACAGCCTCTACTCGGCCATCACCACGGCGAGTTGGTCGGCGGAGTCCAAGCTGACGGCGGGCTCCCCGCTGACGCCCGGGGTGTGGCGGCATGTGACGGTCACCCTCGACGGCGCGACCGGCCGGATGGTCCTCTACGTCGACGGGGTGGAGGCGGCCCGTACGACGACCGCCGTCAAGCCGTCCGAGCTGTACGACGCGGCCAAGGGCCAGAGCGGATACATCGGCAGGTCCCTGTACGCGGCCGACCCGTACTTCGGCGGCGAGGTCGACGACTTCCGCGTCTACGGCCGGGCTCTGTCGGCCGAGGAGGTCATGGAGCTGAGCGGCAACACCGCGGGCATCGCGAAGGCGTCGCACCCCGCGCTGAAGGTCGACGCGATCGTCGACGACGCGGGCGGCCGGATCACCCTGCCGATGAAGGAGGGCACCGATCTGAGCGCCCTGACACCGGAGTTCACGCTCGCCCACGGCGCTGCCGTCAGCCCCGCGTCGGGCAGTGTGCAGGACTTCAGCCATCCGGTGACGTACCAGGTGACCGGCTCCGACGGGAAGAAGCGCACCTGGACGGTGTCGGCGCTGGTCATGCGGACGCCGGCGCTGCCGGGTCTGAACGCCGACCCCAACATCGTCCGCTTCGGCGACACCTTCTACCTCTACCCGACCACCGACGGCTTCGAGGGCTGGAGCGGCACGCAGTTCAAGGCCTACTCCTCCACCGACCTGGTCCACTGGAAGGACCACGGCGTCATCCTCGACCTCGGGCCCGACGTGTCCTGGGCGGACAGCAGGGCCTGGGCGCCGACGATGGCGGAGAAGAACGGCAGGTACTACTTCTACTTCTCCGCCGACGCCAACATCGGCGTCGCGGTGGCCGACTCGCCCACCGGTCCCTTCAAGGACCCGCTCGGCCGGCCGTTGCTGAAGGCGGGCCAGCTCAGCGGCCAGATGATCGACCCGGCGGTGTTCACCGACGACGACGGGCAGTCGTACCTGTACTTCGGCAACGGGCGCGGATACGTCGTCCCGCTCAACGCGGACATGACCTCCTTCGACGCCTCGAAGATCAAGGACATCACCCCGAGCGGCTACAACGAGGGCTCCTTCGTCGTGAAGCGCAAGGGCGTCTACTACCTCATGTGGTCGGAGAACGACACCCGGGACGAGAACTACCGCGTCGCCTACGCGACCGGCTCCTCCCCCTACGGGCCGTGGACCAAGCGGGGCGTGATCCTGGAGAAGGACCTCTCACTGGGCGTCAAGGGCACCGGCCACCACTCGGTGACACAGGTGCCCGGCACCGACGACTGGTACATCGCCTACCACCGCTTCGCGATGCCCGGCGGTGACGGCATGCACCGCGAAACCACCCTGGACCGGCTGGAGTTCGACGCGGACGGCCTGATCAAGAAGGTCGTGCCCACGCTGACGGGCGTGGGCCCGGTGGGCATCGCCCACGCCGGCGCGGACGCCGCCGGGACGGAGGGCGCGGCGATCGCGCTCACCGGCACGGTCTCCGGCGCCGGCGGCGCCAAGTGGACGCTCCAGGCCGGCGCGCCCTGCACGCTCGCCGACCCGGCCTCCGCCCGCACGACGCTCACCTGCACCGACGACGGCGTCCACACGGCGGCCCTGACGGCGGGCCGCAGCAGCGACACCGTCACCGTCACCGTGGCCAACGCGGCCCCCGCGATCACGGCGGCCGCGGCCGCGCAGTCCCCGCTCCCGGTCCGCCGGCCGGCCGTCGTCACCGCCACGTTCACCGACGCCGGCGCGTCCGACACCCACACCTGCACCGTGGACTGGCGGGACGGCACGAAGCCGGCCGCCGGCCAGGTCACCGCGACCGGCTGCCGCGCCGAGCACACCTACGCCCGGCCGGGCATCCACCGCCCCGTCGTCACCGTGACGGACGACGAGGGGGCGACGGCCGCCGCGACGCTCCCCGAGCTGATCGTGTACGACCGCACCGCGGGCCCCGTGGTCGGCGCGGGCCTGTTCGACTCCCAGGCGGGCGCCTACCCGGCCAAGCCGGCACTGAAGGGCCCGGCGTTCTTCTCCGTCGCCGCCGGCTACCTGCCCGGCTCCACCGCCCCGGCCGGATCGGTCACCTTCGACTTCGCCCCGGCCGGCCTGACCCTCCGCTCGACCGCCCTCGACTGGCTGGTCGTCACCGGCGACACAGCCGTCCTCCAGGGCTCCGCGGCCCTGGGCGGCAAGAAGGGCTACGCCTTCCGCGCCACGGCGACGGAAACCCCGGGCACCTTCGCCCTCCGCGTCTGGAACACCACCACAGGAGCCGTCGCCTACGACAACACCCCCGGCACGAAGACCCACGCCCTCCTGACCGTCGGCCTGTGACCCCACCCGACACCGCACGGGCCCCCGCCGTTCCGGCGGGGGCCCGTCGCGTGCTCAGCCCGCCGGGATCGCCAGCAGGGCCGCCAGTGCCTCGGTCGTGGTCGGGTGGTGGGTGAGGAGGGTGGTTCCGGGGGCCTCGGGGCGGGGGGTGGTCGAGGTCGCCCACGTGCCGGGGTAGGTGAGGTGGGCTGCGAGGGCGTCGCAGGTGGTGGGGTGGCTGATGAGGAGGGCCAGGGGCTGGGCCGTGCTGGGCTCCGGAGCCGGGGGCAGCAGGGCCGGCTGGTGGTCGTGGAGCCAGGGTGGGGTCCAGGCGTCCAGGTCCTGGAGACCGGGCGGGAAGAGGCGGGCGGCCTCGCGGATCAGGAGGGGGGCCTGCTCGGCGCCGTCGGCGCGCAGGGTGCTGATGAGGGTGGGCAGCCAGGGCAGCAGGACCGGGTCGGGGAGGCGGGCGAAGGCGTTCGACACGGCCTCCACGACGAAGTCGGCCAGCGCGGGCACCGGTTCGAGGGCGTGCAGGAAGCCGCTGAGGTAGCGCGGGTAGGCCGGCAGCGCCAGCGGGTCGGCCAGCAGGGCGTCGCAGCGGGAGCGCAGGGCCGGCCGGGACAGGGTGCCCAGGTGGGTCCGGGCCGCCCACAGCAGCGCCGTCCTGGACGGCTCCTCCGGGTGGCACTGGGCCAGGGCCAGTTCGAGCTGGGCCCTGTCGCAGCCGAGGGAGAGCGCGAGGTGCTCCATGCCGAACAGGAAGCCCAGCATGGCCCCGACCTGGCGCACGGTGGCGTCCTCGTCGGTGAACGCCGTCGGCAGCAGCGTGCAGTAGTGCGCGTAGCCGGTCTTGACGAACGACTCGATCCACGGCGGCAGCACCGGTTCGCTGGTGCGGTAGTGCGTCAGCAGTCTGCGGATCCGGCGCAGGACCTCCGGCGCGCCGTCGACGCTGCGCTCGCCCGACAGCACGTCGAGGGCCCGGGTGCCGAGTTCGTCGGCGAGGCGGCGGCTGCGCAGGTAGAGGATGGCGTCCTCGACGGTTTCCAGGACCTGGGCGGCCGTGGCCTGCGGGGCGTACGCCGTCCGCCGCAGCCGCTGCTCGAGGACCTGTTCGATGCTGACGCCCTCGTAGCCGAGCTCGATCAGGGCCCGCTCGTGGGTGCCGAGCGCCAGGTCCCACGACTCCTGGATGGGGCGCTCGCCGAAGCTGCGCTCGCCCATGACGATCCGGGCCGCGCCCTGGGGCAGCAGACGACGCAGCATCCACAGCACGTCGGAGCAGCGCTCCAGCTCGGGCCGTGCGGCGATGTCGAGGAGGGCCCGCTGGACGCCCCGCTGCTGCAGTCGGAGGCCGAGCGGGGCGAGGCGGTCGTGCACGTCCCGGGCGAGGGGCGGCAGGGCGTCGTAGCCGACCCGGCCGATCCGGTCGCCGCCCATCATGATCTCGACCAGCCGGCGTACGTCCCGCCGCCCCGGCACGGCGTCCTTCTCGATGCAGGTGATCGCCGCGTCCTGGAAGTCGTACGGGGTGGGCTTGACGCGGTCGCGCATCCCGGCGAGCAGGATGGACGTCTCGAACACGGCGATGGCGTCGGCGGTGGAGGCGAGGTAGCCGCTTCGCCGGGCGGCCCGCACGATGTCCACGGACCAGCCGAGCAGTTCGGCCTCGTCGAGCGGGTCGAGGGCGGGCGGCCGCTGGAGGAAGCCGGTGAGCCTGTCGGCGGGCCCGCTCACGGACGCGGACGCGGATGCGGGGAGGGCCTTGCGCGCGCGGGTGCTCTTCTTCGCGCCCGCCTGGCCCGCCAGCCGGTACGGCTTGACGCCGGTCCGGTCGAGGTTCTTCGCCCACTGGGTCGCCGCGATGGACACCGAGCCGGCGGCCAGGCCGAACTGCGCCTCGATCGCGGCGTGGCTGGACGGGATCAGCCCGTGCAGCCACTTGGTGGGGGTGCGCGGGGTGATGGTGAAGGTGTCGCTGCCGTGCACGCCGAACTCGGCGACCTGGCTGGCGGCGTGGAACGCGCCGCACACGTACAGGCAGTCGGCGGGGTCGGCCCCGGTGGCGGCGAGGTGTTCGCGCATCCGGGTCCACATGTACCGTTCGCGGTCCTCGTCGACGCGCACCTGCCGCGCGTCGCCGGGGGCGAGCCGCCGGAAGAGGCTGCCGATGAGCAGCATGACCTGCCGGTAGGTGTCGTGGTCGCCGTCGCCGAGGGGGACCTCGACGTACTGGTGCCACCACTCCGACCAGTGCCGCACCCGGCCGTGGCGCAGCAGGTGCTCCTCCAGTTCGGCGAAGCGGGGCCGCAGGTCGCCGATCTCCACGCCGACGGCGTCGCCGTGGAGGGCGCTCTCCTCGTCGGCGGGCGGCGCGTCGAGGCTGGTCCCTTCGGCGGGCGGCGTCTGCCATTGGAAGACGTGGTCGGAGGAGCGGTCGACGAGGACGAGTTCCACGCCGGGGGTGTCGAGGGCGTAGGCGATCGCCTGGTACTCGGCGGACGCCTCGGTGACGGGGGCGACGACCGACAGCGGCGACCAGTCGGCGGGGAATCCGTCGACCTGGCCGGCGAACGCCTGGACGGCCACCGGAAGGCGGCAGTTGCGCAGTTCGGTCAGGAGCGGCGCCATGTCCTCGCACAGCTCCAGGTAGACCACCTTCGGCTGCTTCTGGCGCAGCCGGCGTGCCATGGCGAGCGCGGACGCCGGTGAGTGGTGGCAGACGGGGAAGATCTCCAGCGGTTCGCGCACCGCGCGTTCGACGTCGTCGACGATGCCCCGCAGGATGCCCTCCAGCGCGCCGGGCCCGTCGGCGAAGGTGAGGGCGGCGTCGTGGAGTTGGCCGCGCAGCGCGTCGAAGGCGCCGCCGCTCGTGCCGCCGTTCACGACAGGGTCGCGATCGCGTGGCGGCCGCCCTCCAGGAACTCCGGCCAGGAGCCCCCTTGTTCCTTGCTGCGGGGTTCGACGACGCCGTGCAGGTACTTGTTGAGGATGGCGAGGTCCTCGGGCTCGCGGCGGGCGAGGGAGCCGACGAGGGAGGAGGCGAGGGTGTGCGCGGTGAGGGCGCGCTCGCCGAAGAAGTTGCTGTGCAGGATGGCGTCCTCCAGGACGCCGATCTGTTCGGCCGTGGACAGCGCGGACTCCAGTTTCTCGTCGTCGCTGCCGGCCGCGGCGGCGGAGGCGCGCAGGTCGGCGAAGCTCTGCAACAGCACGTCCAGCAGGGTGGGCGGCACGTCGAGGTCGATGTGGTGGCGGCGCAGCAGTTCCTCGGTGCGGAAGCGGACGATCTCCGCCTCGCTCTTCTTGTTCGTCACCACGGGGATGCGGACGAAGTTGAAGCGGCGCTTGAGCGCGGAGGACAGGTCGTTGACGCCCCGGTCGCGGCTGTTGGCGGTGGCGATGACGGAGAAGCCGGGCTTGGCGAACACGATGTTGTCAAAGTCGCCGTCGCCGCCGAGTTCGGGGACGGAGATGTACTTCTCGGACAGGATCGAGATCAGCGCGTCCTGGACGTCGCTGGTGGACCGGGTGAGCTCCTCGAAGCGGCCGATGGAGCCGGCTTCCATCGCGGTCATGATGGGTGAGGGGATCATCGACTCGCGGGACTGTCCCTTGGCGATCACCATGGACACGTTCCACGAGTACTTGATGTGGTCCTCGGTGGTGCCGGCCGTGCCCTGCACGACGAGGGTGGAGTTGCGGCAGATCGCGGCGGACAGCAGCTCGGCCAGCCAGCTCTTGCCGGTGCCGGGGTCGCCGATGAGCAGCAGGCCGCGGTCGGAGGCGAGGGTGACGATGGAGCGCTCGACGAAGCTGCGGTCGCCGAACCACTTGGGCGCGATCTCCCGGTCGAGGCCGTCGGCGCGCTCGGAGCCGAGGATGAACAGCCGGACCATCTTGGGCGACAGCCGCCAGGAGAACGGCTTGGGGCCGTCGTCGACCGACTCCAGCCAGTCCAGTTCCTCGGCGTACTTGATCTCGGCGGGGGCGCGCAACAGGTCGGACATGTGAGGGCCTTTCACTTCGATGAGGGCGGTTGCCTAGACGAGGGACGACTTGAGCTCGTGGACGAGCTTGCGGACGTGGCCCGATATCAGCGGTGTGCCGAGGGCCTTGAAGCGCTCCCGGAACCAGGGGTTGACCTCCTGCCGGCCGGAGCTGGTCACCGAGCCGACGGGAATGAACTTCACCCCGGAGCGGTGGACCTCTTCGATGCCCTCGAAGAGAGGCTGCGAGCGGTCGAACTCGTAGAAGTCGGAGATCCACACCATCACGGTGTTCCGCGGCTCGGTGATCTTCGGCCGGGCCATGGCCATCGCGACCGGGCCGTCGTTCCCGCCGCCCAGCCGGGTGCGCAGCAGCACCTCGAACGGGTCGTGCACCCAGGGGGTGAGGTCCAGCGCCCGCGTGTCGTACGCGATGAGGTGGACATCGACCTTCGGCAGTCCGGCGAAGATCGAGGCCAGGATGGTGCAGTTGACCATGGAGTCGACCATCGAGCCGGACTGGTCGACGACCACGATCAGCCGCTGCGGTGTGGTCTTGCGGGCGGTGTGCCGGTAGTAGAGGCGGTCGACGTAGAGCCGTTCCTCCTCCGGGCTGTAGTTGGTGAGGTTCTTCCAGATCGTGCGGTCGAGGTCCAGGTTGCGGTAGACCCGCTTGGGCGGGACCGAGCGGTCGACGGCGCCGACGGTGGCCTTCTCGACCTGGGTGCGCAGTACTTCGGCGACCTGGTCGACGAAGCGGCGGATGAGCGACTTGGCGTTGGCCAGGGCGACGCCGGACAGGTTGCTCTTGTCGCGCAGGAGCTGCTCGATGAGTGACATGCTCGGGGTGAGCTGTGCGGCGAGCGTGGGGTCGGCCAGAACTTCGCGCAGCCGCATGCGCTGGACCAGGTCGGCCTCCAGGGCGCCGAGTTCGGGTCCGATCTGCGGGATGAGCCGGCTGAGATCGGGCGTACCGGTGCCGCCGCCGGAACCGGTGGGGCCGGCGCCACGACCGCCGGTGCGGCCACCGCGCAGGTCGCCGGGCGCGCAGCCGAGGGCGCGCTCCAGCCAGCCGGCGTCGGACTGCCAGCGCGCGAGCTGCCCGGCGCTGACGGATCCGCTGCCGGTGGCGAAGACGTTGAGCAGCACCTTGGACACCAGGGCCGCGCGCCGCACCTCGGCGGGCCGGTCACGTACGGCGGCGGCGTCTTCGTCCTCCGCGCTTTCCGGCGGCTCGGGTGCCATCAGCCCGTCGAACTCGGCCGCCAGTGCGGGGTGGCGCTGCACGATCGAGTCGACGGAGGCCCTCGGGTCCAGCAGTGCGGCGGGCAGGCCGAGGTCCTTGACGACGGCGAGGCTCGCGGACTCCAGGGCGGCCTGCTCCTCGGGGTCGAAGAGACGGGCGAGCAGTCGCCAGTAGAGGACCTGACGTCGGTTGTCGTGCGGGGCCGCCTCGCGGGGGTCCTCGTGCTCGACGGTGGGCTCGGTCGCCTCTTCGTTCATGGGATCGGTCATTTCCGCAGCAGCCTCCCCGCCCGCTCCCGCAGCACGGTGACCGCGTCCGTCGCGGCCTTCTCCGCCCTGACGCCGGCCTTGTCGGCGGTGCCGCCGGCCCACGCCCCGGCCTGGACGGTCACGGTCTTCCTGCGCACGGTGGTCTCCACAGCGAGCGGCTGCACGCGGAACCGTCCGTCGTCCCAGCGGAGCAGGCCGAGGCAGGCGCCGGAGGCCTCGACGGCCTCGGGGGTGAGCGGTCCGGCGGCCGGGATGCGGTCGGTGTCGACGGCCAGGGTCCGTCCGGCCACGGTGAAGGCGAGCGTGTCGCCGTCCCGCCGGACGTCGTAGCCCTCCAGGAAGACCGGTTCGGCCAGCCGCGCGGGGTGCCGGTCCAGAGGCGGCGTCGGCGGGGCGGTCGCCGTCGGCAGCGCGACGCGGGCGGCGGCGAACGCGTCGGCGCTGTCGCCCGGGCGGGCGCGCTCCTCGTCCCAGAGCAGGTCGCCGCCGTCGGTGAGGGGCATGTCGGTGAGGTCCATGGCCCGGCCTTCGCCGAGGGCGGCCAGCAGCGACAGATGCGGGCGCAGCAGCTGCCAGACGCCGGCCGCGACGACCGTGTCGGGCTTCGGCGCGGACACGCCGGCGCGGACCAGGCGGGGCGGGCCGCCGTCGGCGGGTTCGAACACGGCGTGCACCTGGGCCTGTGCGGCGGTGGCGTGTTCGTGCAGGTCGACGCCGAGGGGCAGCAGTCGCCCGGTGGCCGGGGCCACGGCTGCCGGCTCGGCCGCGCCGGGCCGGGTGAGCAGCAGGGCGCGCGCCCACAGGTCGCCCCAGCGGCGTGCCGGGAACCGTTCCTGGCCGGCGCCGGGGCAGGAGGCGGCGAGTTCGGCGGCGAAGCCGTCGAGCAGCGTGGCCAGACGGCGCAGGGCGGGGTCGGGGAGCATCGCGGAGACGATCGGGGCGGCCGCGCCGGCGAGTTCGTGGTCGAGGCCCTGCCAGCCGGTGCGGGCGAGGTCGGTGAGCCAGGTGCGGGCGGCCAGCAGCAGGTTGACCGTGCGCTGCTCGCCCGGTTCCGCCACGGCGCTTTCGCCGCGGGTGCGGCCGGTGGCCTCGTCGACGCGGGCCGTCAGCGCGTCGTGGGCGGCGCCGAGCAGGGCGGTGCGGGCGGCGGCGAGGGCGAGGAAGTGGTCCTCGCTCGCCGCTCCGGCCGCCGCCTTCTCCGCCGCCTCGGCGACGCGGTCGGCCAGGGGTGTGCCGGCGACGGCGCGGGCGAGTTCCGCGAGGTCGGCGGCGCGGGCGGGCTGGGGGCGCAGCAGGCCCCCGGTGAGGGCGCGGTCGAGGGCGTCGACCGCCGCCAGGGCTTCGTCCAGGCCGTCGACGGGCTCGGCGAGGTAAGCAGGGCCCTCTCCCTCGCTCGGGCCGCTGTCACGCGCGGCCTCGTCCGTCGCTTCCGCCCTGGTCGGCGCGAACCACTGCATCTCCGGCAAGGGGGCGGTGGTGGGCGCCAGTTCGAGGTAGGCGAGGTGGCGCAGGAAGCGGCTGAAGACGGGGGCCGCCAGGGTCTTCCCGTCGGCCTGCGGGGGCCGGGCGCCGGTCATGGCGGAGGTGAGGGACGCGGCGTCGCACTCCGTGCCGTCGGCCGTCTCGACGCGCAGATACCGGGCGACGCGCCGTGCGCCGTACTGCAGGACCGCCTCGGTGACCAGGGCGCGGATGTGGTTGCAGAACGAGCCGCGCGCACCCCCGCACGGGCGGTTGTTGTTGGTGCTGCACGCGAACGCGTAGGTGCCGGCGGCCACCGACGACACATACACGCGTTCGATGTCCGAGCCGCTGGAGACGACGCCCTGGAGGCGTCCGTCGGCCAGTTCGACGAAGGGGACCTTGGCGAGTTTGCGCGGGCGAGCCGGCGGCACCACCCGGGCCGTGCTCGACTTCTCCCAGTCAGACAACGCACCATCTCCTTTGCGCGCACAGCGGTGTCACGCCGTGTCGGCGCAGCACAGGGGGACTGTCACGCCCGATCCGGCGCGACAAGAACGAAACTACCGGCGACCACTGACAACGCCCTGGCGACGGCGGGCGCGGCATCCTTCGCGGTCCGCGCGCTCTCTTAGAATTCGCATGATCACGTCCGGGGGCGCGGAGGGGGCGTGACGGTCAGAAGGGGCGGGGTTGAGCGGGGAGCGGACGGCGTTCGGGGCGCTGTTGAGGGAGTTGCGGCTGTCCGCGTCGCAGACCATCGAGGGCCTGGCGGAGGCGTCCGGGGTGAGCGTGCGCGGCATCGGGGATCTGGAGCGCGGGCGGCGGGCGGCTCCGCAGCGGCGGACGGTCGCCGCGCTGGCGGACGGTCTGGGTCTGGACGAGGCGCTGCGGGAGCGGCTGCTGTCGGCGGCGCGGGCCGGGCGCACCGCCGGGTACAGCCCGGTGGGCGTGCGGGCGTTCCCGCGCGGCATCGGCGACTTCGTGGGCCGTGAGGAGGAGTTGGGGCGGCTCGCGCTCCTCGCCGGCGGTGGGGGCGACCGGCCGTCGGGGGCGGCGGGGCCTCCGGTGGTGGCCGTCTCCGGGGCGCCGGGCACGGGGAAGACGACGCTCGCGCTGCACGCCGCCCGGGATCTCGCCGACCGTTTCCCGGACGGGCAGTTGGTCCTCGACCTGCGGGGCACGGACGACGATCCGCCCGGCCCTGCCGAGCTGGTCCTCGGTGTGCTCAGGGCCTTCCAGGTGGCCGACCGCGATCTCGTCAAGGCCGGCCCGCAGGGGCATGTGGCGCTGTACCGGCGGCTGTCGGCGGAGCGGCGCTGTCTGCTGGTGCTGGACAACGCGCGTGACGAGGGTCAGGTGCGGCCGCTGCTGCCGGCGGCGGGCGGGGGCATGGTCGTGGTGACCAGCCGGCGGATGCTGACCGGGCTGGAGAGCGTGCACCGGCTGCCGTTGGGCGAACTCAGCCCGCGGGAGGCGGCCGCGTTCCTCGCCGGCCTCGTGGGAGCCGAGCGCGCCCAGGCCGATCCGGCCGCTCTCGCCGAGGTCGCCGAGCGTTGCGGGCATCTTCCGCTGGCCCTGCGGGTGGCGGGCAACTGGCTGGCCACCCGCACCGGTTGGACGGTGCGGCGGCTGGCGGACCGGCTCGCCGCCGACGAACGGCGGCTGGACGCGCTGGTCGCCGGCGACGTGCGCGTGGACGCCGCCTTCGACCTGTCGTACCGCCAACTCACCCCGTCCGCCGCCCGGTTGTTCCGACGGCTGGCGCTGGTGCCCGGTCCGGACGTCGGGGCGGCCGGCGCGGCCGCGCTGACCGGGCGGCAGGTGTTCGACGCCGAGGACACCCTCGAAGAGCTGGTCGAGGCGGGGCTGCTGGGGACCGACGGCGACCGTTACCGGCTGCACGACCTGCTGCGGCTGTACGCCCGTTCCCGGCTGGAGGCCGAGGAGAGCGCGAGGGAGGCCCGGGAGGCCCTGTACCGGTGGCTGCTCGACACGGCGGTGGTCGCGGGCCGCTGGTTCGAGCCGGACCACGGCGCTCCCCCGCCCTCGTGGCGGGGCACGGTCGACCTGTCGGGCGCCGAGCCGGCCCGCCGGTGGCTCCAGGCCGAGGGCGCCAACTGGCTGGCGGCCCTGCGCGCCGCCGTGAGCGCCGGGGAGCACGCCACGGTGGTGGAGGTGGCCGAGGCGCTGCACTGGTTCTCCGACCAGTGGATCTTCTGGGGGCACTGGCCCGAGGTGTTCGGCGGCGCCGCCCGCAGTGCGCGTGCGCTGGCCGACCCCGTCCTGGTGGCGACGCACGTCAACTATCACGCGTGGGCGCTGCTCCTGTGCGAGGGCCGTCCCGGGGACAGTCTGGCGGCCTCCGCCGAGGCCCTCGCCGCAGCGCGGGGCGCCGGGCACACCGGGCAGGAGGCGTGGGCCCACCTCTACCGGGGCTGGGCTCACCGGCAGTTGGAGGACCTCACGCCGGCCGCGGAGCATCTGTACCGCGCGGCCACGCTGTTCGAGACCGTCGGGGACCGGCACGGCAGTCTCCAGGCCCGGTTGGGGCACGGGCTGATCCTGCGGGACCAGGGTCTGACGGAGGAGGCCGTCGAGGCGTACACGCGCGTGCTCGATTTTCTGGAGCGGTCCGGCGACCGGCTGGAACCGTACATCGCCGAGACGGCCCGTATCTCGGTGCACGCCGGACTGGGCGGCGCCCACGCGGCGGCGGCCCGATGGGACCGGGCGGTCGATCACCTGAGCACCGCCGCGGCGATCTGCCGCCAGAACGGCAACGTGGCGTTGGAGAGTCGCCAACTCATCCTGCTGGGGGAGGCGTTGCTGTCCGCAGGCCGCCCGGACGAGGCCCGCGAGGCCTTCACCCGCTGCGTCGGCCTCGGCCCCGACGCCGACCCGAAACCGGTCGCGAGGTCCCGGTCCCACTTGGATCGCCTCGCCGGCCTCGCGTAGGCCCGAACTCACCAGCTCCGACGGGCACTTCCGCCTCGCCGGTGACGCCCGCGCTCCCCCGCCGCCGTCCTCGTGCCGCCGCAGCGCGAGGACGCGGGCGGGGGAAAACCGGGTGTCACCGGCGAGGGGATTCCCTCGTCGTGGTGCCATCCTCGGCCCTCGCGCTCCGCCGCGTCTTGTCCCGGAGCGCACCTCGCTGTCCCCGCAGCGCACCGCGCCCACGGGCCCCCGCCGCCGCGCGGTTTCTGCCTGCTTCCTGCCTGGAGGCCGATCGGTGCCGCTGCTTGGCTGGAAGCGGCGGGGATCTCCGGGCCGCAGCGTCGCCGCCCGCCCAGGCCATCGGCAGCACGGCGGCAACGGGCCTTACCCGGCCTCGCCACCCACACACGCCCCCTGGCTCCGAGGCTCCGCCGGTACCGCACAGGTGGAGAGGAGAACCAGGTGACCCTGGTGCTGACGACGGCTTCGGTCCCCGACGAGGACCAGCTCGCGTACTGGCGCGAAGCCCTGAACCGGACCCTGGGGCCCATGGCGGTGACCGCGCCCGGCGACGGGCCGTTCCGCGGCCGGATCGCCACCACCCGCCTGGGCCCACTGCGGGTCTCCTCCCTGGACGCCGATCCGCAGCGGGCCGGCCGCACGCACCGGCACATCGCCCGGGCCGACGCGGAGCACGTGGTGGTGGGCGTCCTGACGGCGGGCCGGGCGACGCTGCTCCAGGACGGCCGGAAGATCGACGTCGACACGGGCGATCTCGTCGTCTACGACACGACGCGCCCGTACTCCCTCGACTGCTCGGAGCCCTTCTCCGCCCGCGTCGCGCACATGCCCCGGCGGATTCCGGGGCTCGGCGAGGAGGAGCTGCGGCAGGTCACCGGCAGCGCGTTCGCCGCCTCGGAGGGGCCGGCCGCTCTGCTGGTGTCGTTCCTGACGGCGCTGACCCCTTCGGCACCCGCCTGCTCCCCGGCCGTCGCGGCACGGCTGGCCGCGAGCGTCGTGGACCTCTTCGGCACACTCGTCGACGTACGGACGGGGCAGGGCGCGGAGCGGGACGCCGGCGCGCACGAGCACCTCGTCCGGCGCGTCCGCGCCCATATCGACGGCCATCTGCGCGACCCGGAGCTGTCCCCGCACACGGTCGCCTCCGCGCACCACATCTCCGTGCGCTATCTGCACCGGCTGTTCGAGCGCGAGGGCGTCACCGTCGCCCGGCTGATCCAGCAGCGCCGGCTGGCGGAGTGCGCCCGTGAGCTGGGACACCGGGACGCGTCGCCTCCCACGGTGTCGGCGGTGGCCCAACGCTGGGGCTTCGCCAACCCCGCCCACTTCAGCCGGGCGTTCCGCGGGGCATACGGCGTGTCGCCGCGCGAGTGGCGCGGACGGGACACGCACGGCGGCCGGCCCGGGAACGACGGACACAACGAGCGGGAGGCGCACGGCGGCCAGCCCGGTCACGGCGCGGGCAGTGAGCGGGTGGGACGCGCCGCACAGTCCGGGAGCGGCGTCGCGCAGCCCCAGGGCTGACCGCCCCGGACGGCCGCTCAGGCAGGATCCGCGGCCTCACGGGAAACCCTCCGGGTCGCCCGTCAGGCGGTTCGCGCCGCCCGGGAGGAGCCCGAGCCTGTGGCCCGGATGCGAAGGAGCGTCAACGCGACGACCGCCGCGCCCGCCGCCCCCGCCACGAGGGCGCGCTCGCTCGCGGACCACCGCGCCGCCCGGCCCCGGAGGGCCACGCGCTCACCCCTCCAGGCCCCCACCGAAAGAACCGACGCGGCGGAGCCGACCGACCCCACGGACAGCACACTGCCGACCGAGAAGACCGACAGGGAGCTGCCGACGGAGCCGAGGGACAGCGCACTGCCCACGGACCCGACCGAGAGCACGCTGCCCACGGACCCGACGGAGAGCACACTGCCCACCGAGCCCACGGACAGGAAGGAGTCGACCGAGCCGATCGAGTACGCCGGCGTCGTCGAACGCCACGCGCGCCCGGAGCCGTCGGCAGGATTGCGGATCGTCATACGCCGATCCTGTCAGAGCCCTCGCCGCCAGGCACCGTGATCCCGGCCCGGACGGCCCCTCCGCTAGCCCTTCTTCGGCCAGTCGCGGTACGGGATGCGGGCCAGTTCGCGGACCTCGCCGACGGTGCTCCACTCGTCGCCGCCGAGCCGGGCGAGCGGCCGCAGCCGGCGGATGTCGGGGTGACCGTCGACGAGGACGTCCTCGTCGACGACGGCGTGGACGACCTGCCCGAGGACGAGCGTGGAGTTGCCGATGCCCAGGGTGGAGTGCAGTCGGCACTCCA
Source organism: Streptomyces sp. NPDC088254 (assembly GCF_044740925.1). NCBI lineage: Bacteria > Bacillati > Actinomycetota > Actinomycetes > Kitasatosporales > Streptomycetaceae > Streptomyces > Streptomyces sp. NPDC088254. The sequence continues at coordinate 183,184 of NZ_JBIURQ010000011.1, forward strand.
GGGCGACCGGGGAGGCGGCCACGCGGGGCGGGGCGACCCGCAGGGAGGGTTCCCGCTCGATGCCGACGGCGTCGAACTCGTCCTCCTCCGCGGGGAAGTCGACGGCGCTGGCGTTGATCTGCTCGAACAGCGGCTCGGGAGCGAGGTTGACGACGAACTCGCCGGTGGCCTCGATGTTGCGGAGCGAATCCTTGCGGCCCACGGAGGTGAACTGCACGATCGGCGGGTCGGTGCACGCGACGGTGAAGAAGGAGTGCGGGGCGAGGTTGGCGGTGACGCCGTCGGCGGACAGGGTCGACACCCAGGCGATGGGCCGGGGCACGACGACGGCGGTGAGCAGCCGGTAGAAGGCTCGCGAGCCCAGGACCTCGGGGTCGTGATCGATGCGCATGCCAGCCAGTTCTACCCGATGCCGGCGCGGACGCCGGAAGCGACTCCGGCCCCGGTAGCTTGCAGTCGCTGCCGGGTTCAGCCGTCGGGGTGGGCGGTCCCGTCGTCGTCCCGCCGAGGCTCCGACCGCACCTTGGCGACCGCCGCCGCGATCTTCTCCTGCACGTCCTCCGCGGGCGGCGATCCCTGGACGGCGGCGACCAGCTCCCCCGCGAGTCGGTGGAGCTTGGTGTTGGTGTGCTGGGAGGCCTCGACCAAGACCCGCCAGGCGTCGTCCGCGCTGAGCGTGAAGGACGCCATGAGAATGCCTCGGGCGAGGTCGATGGCCGGCCGGGTCTCCATGGCCCGCCGCAGCTGGACCACTTCGATCCGCAGCTCCTGATCGACGCCGTCCGGGTGGCGGGGGCCGTCGAGAGTGGGGTCGGGGGCGGTGAACAAGGTGTCCGTGGCAGTCAGGGCGAGCAGACGGGCGACGACCGGGCCGGCCGCGCGGAGGGCGACCGTCTTGCCCTGCTCGAGCCCCCGCTCGCGTGCCCCGAGCAGCGCGTTGAGGGCGGAGCAGTCGCAGAAGACCACCTCGCCGAGGTCCAGGTCGACGCCGTCGGCAGCCTCCGCCAGCGCCGAGCGCAGAACGTGCGCCAACCGCTCGCAGGCGTCCAGGTCGAGCTCACCGCGCACGGCCACGACGACTCGGTCACCGTCCCGCCGGAGGGTGAACTGCGGGCCGCGCACCGCCGGAGCGCGGGGCTCGGGGCGTACGGGGCAGCCCGTCTCCTCCCGTACGCAGCCGTCCCCGGCAGCGGGGCCCGCCTCGTACGCAGCCTCAGACACGACCGCCTCCCCCGGTCACCCTTGCAGTGACACCAGATTCGCCCGGACAACCGTCACACGTCAACCGATACATGAAGTCGAATTCCGGCGTTTGTATACATGAATCCTCGTTGTAGAATCGCCCCATGGAGGGAGTGCCTGAGCCGCATACCGGATGGACGTTCCTGACCAATCACGCCCGCGTGCTGGCGGTCATCGCCGACAACCACACCGCGCGGATCCGTGACATAGCCGCGCACTGCCGGCTGACCGAACGCGCCGTCCAGAAAATCATTTCCGACCTGGAGCAGGACGGCTACCTGTCCCACCGGCGGGAGGGGCGCGGCAACACGTACCGGATCGAGCCGGGCAAGGTGCTGCGGCACCCGGCCGAGGCGGGGCTCACGGTGGCGTCCCTGCTCTCCCTGCTGATCCAGGACGAGGCGACCCGCGTCCGCCAGCCCGAGCCGGAGCCACACGGCGACTGAACCCCGCCCGTCCGGCTCCGGAGGTACACGCCGCCACCCCGCGGCCCGCCGATACGGCCGGAATCGTACGGGCCGCCCCCGGCGAGCCGCGGCCGCCCGTATCGGTCAAGTCGGGGCGAGTCAAACTTGGTTGCCGCCGGAAGAGACGAATGTCACGAATACGTATCGGACATTTAACGCTTCAATCTTCACACCAGGCACACAAGTTGGTTAGGTTGACGCCAGGCCGCACGACCGACTCCGGCGAACCCCGCCGGGCCGCGCGGCCACCGCCGAGTCCGTGGCACCAGTGGTACGGCCGGAGCCGGGGACCGATCATCCCCGGGGTGGACAACCGACCGTCCCGCAGGGCGGCGAGCGCGGAGCGCCCGGTGCACGGGCCGCTCGCAGCCACCGCCGACTCGGCCGGCGGAGCACGGAAGGAGTACGTCTTCCATGGCGACGGATCGCACCCGCCCCTCGGGCAAGGGTTCCGCACGCATCGAGGACGCCGGCACGCCGAGCCGCGCGGAGATCCAGCAGCGCATCACCTCCCTCTACGACCGGGCGGAGAACGACTCGGGCACCTTCAATGCCACCCGCGCCATGAACAACGGCCCGCGCCGGACCGTCACTTCCGTGGCCAACAGCCCGCGCCGCGGGTCGGGCGACCCCTCGCTGGAGGCTGTGGCCCGGCAGTGGTTCGACGTGGCGCGCAACAAGATCGGACCCGTCACCGCCGCGGTCCTGCCCGCCGACCGCATGCCCGAGCGCCCCTCCCGTCCGCGTACGCAGGAGCCGGCGGGCTCCGAAGCCCTGCGGGAGTTGGAGGCGGCCGCGCGGGAGCTGTCGTCCAGACGTGAGCTGGAGGGCGGCGACCGGCAGCCGCCGGAGCTGACCGGCCGCTCAGTCGCCGCGCTGCCCGCCGTGCCCTCGCCGCGGCAGGAGGAGCCCAAGGCCCTGCCGGCCGTGCCCGCCCAGGCCCCGGCAGCCCTTCCCGCCGCCTCCGGGTCCGCTTCCGCTCCCGCCGCGCCGCAGTCCTCGCTGCGCACGTCCAAGGAGCAGATCCGGCGCAAGCTCGACACCGCCCGTGAGGTGCTGGCTCGCGGTATCGCCCGGTCGACGGCAGCCCGCCCGGCCCTCGAGGCGCCCTCGGCCGCGCAGACCTGGGACACCGGGGAGCTGCCCTCCTACCGGACGGCCACGACGAACACCTGGGACGGCCACCAGACCGACGGGCCCACGACCGGCACGGGCCAGTTCTCCGCCGTCAACCCGACCGGCACCGGCCAGTTCCCCACCGTGGACCCCACGGGCACGGGCCAGTTCTCCGCCGTCAACCCGACCGGCACCGGCCAGTTCCCCACCGTGGACCCCACGGGCACCGGCCAGATACCCACCGTCAACCCGACCGGCACCGGCCAGTTCCCCACCGTGGACCCCACAGGCACCGGCCAGATACCCACCGTCAACCCGACCGGCACCGGCCAGTTCCCGACCGTGGACCCCACAGGCACCGGCCAGTTCGCGGCCGTGACGACCACCGGCACGGGCCAGTTCCCCGCCGTCACCGCGACCGGCACCGGCCAGTTCCCGACCGTGGACCCCACAGGCACCGGCCAGTTCGCGGCCGTGACGACCACCGACACGGGCCAGTTCCCCGCCGTCACCGCGACCGGCACCGGCCAGTTCCCGACCGTGGGCACTCCGGCCGCACCGGCAGCGCCGCCCGCCATCCCGTCGGCCGGTGCTGCCGATCCCGGGCTGGGAGCGCCCGTGGGCGGGTTCCCGGCGCCCGAGACGGGCATCCTTGCGGCCAGTTACGGCGACCTTCTCGCGCCCCCGACCGCGGGACTCCCGCCGCAGCAGCCGCAAGCCGCGGCCCCCGCCCAGGGGTTCATGCTGCCGACCCCCCAAGTCCCGCTTCCCGCCCCCTCGTACGCCCCGGCGGCCCCCGAAGTGACGCTGCCGACGCCTGAGTACGCCCCCGCAATGCCCGCGGTCGTGCCCGGATACGCACCGAACGCCCCGCAGGCCGCCGCGCCCGCGTTCGCAGCGCCCCCGGCTCCTCAAGCAGCGCCCCCGGCACCCGCGTTCGCAGCCGCCACGCCGCAAGCCGCTCCCCCGGCACCCGCGTTCGCCGCCGCAGCCCCTCAAGTCACGCTTCCCGCCCCCGAGTACGCCCCGCAGGCTGCCGCGCCTGGCATGTCGGCCATGCCCGCGGCCCCCGCCGGCGTCACCGCTCACGCGACCGGCGCCGTCTACCTCGGCAGGGCGGAGAAGGCGCTCGCTTTCGCCCGGGCGCAGTTGGGGCGACCGTGCGTGTGGGGTGCGACGGGACCGGAGTCCTACGACTGCTCCAGCCTCACCCAGGCCGCGTGGCGGGCCGCTGGCGTGACGCTGCCGCGGTCGGCCGTGGACCAGGCGCGGGCGTTCACCTCGGTCGCCCTGGACGACCTGCGCGCCGGCGACCTCGTCTTCTTCCACGACGACCTGAACCACACGGGCCTGTGCACCGGCGACGGCATGATGATCCACGCACCCGGTCCGGGCGCGCGCATCCGCGAGGATTCCGTGCACAGCCTCGGCGAGGGAGCGCTGCGCGGCGCCGTGCGCCCCGCCTGAGGACCCGCCCGGGCGCCCCGCCTGAGGACCCGCCCCGGCTTGAGGACCCGCTCCGGGCGGCCGGCAGCGGAACGGCCGCCGCACGCCTCGACACCCGCTGCGGCGGCGCACAGCCGGGGGCGGTCAGGAACCGGACTCAGCGAGCCGCCGAGTCGGCGCGCATCTGCTCCCTGCGGGCGTTGTTGTAGGCGCGCAGGAGGTGCTTGGAGACCGCGCAGGGCACGGTGTCGAAGTGGCACTGGCGGCAGGTGCGGGCGTGCTCCTCGTAGGTGGCACGGGCCTGCTGCAGGGCTTCCTCGGGAGAGGGCATGGGAGTCCTCCGATCGGATACGGCGATGACCCAGGCGTGGGCTACTGACGAGTAGGTATACCTGGAATTGAGAGTGGATCATGTTACTGACGGTAGTGGAAACTCTGATTCCGGCCGCTTCCGACGCCCCACTGCCGACAAAGGCCTGATTTGAACGGGTCGATGGCCGGACCGGCCGCGCGGCACCGTGAGCAGTGTCACTCTCCGTATAGCCGCGCGGCCCCGCCCGGCGCCGTTGTGAGCCCTCGTCAGGAATGCGACGATGCGCCTCCGGGCGCACACCACACCCGCGCACGCCATCCGCGCGCACGCCATCCGCCCGAACGACGGGGAGGCCCGACTTGACCGGTGAGCACGACGCACGACGCGCCGCGGCGGTGTTCGACGCGCTGGGATCCGCGTACGAGAAGGCGTTCGCGCACTCCGCCCCGCACCGGCGGTCGCTGGACTGGCTGCTGGGGCGGCTCACGCCGGGCAGCCGGGTGCTGGACGTCGGCAGCGGGACGGGCCGGCCGACGGCCGCCACCCTGGCCGCGGCGGGCCATGACGTCCTGGGCGTCGACGTCTCGCCCGTCATGGTCGACCTCGCCGCCCGGCAGGTCCCGGAGGCCGCCTTCCGCTGCGCCGACGTACGGGAACTGCCGCTGAAGGAGGGCTCGTTCGACGCGGTGTGCGTGTACTTCTCGCTGCTCCAACTGGATCGCGCCGAGCAGGCCGCCCTGATCGGCCGGCTGGCGCGGGCGGTGCGGCACGGGGGCAGCCTCGTGCTGGCGACCGTACCGCTGGACGTGGAGGGCGTGGACGCCGTCTTCATGGGGCAGCCGGTGCGGGTGACCAGCTTCGCCGGCCCGGACCTCGTCGAGACGGTGACCCGGGCCGGCCTGACGGTGCTGGCCGAGGAGAACGCCCTGTTCACCCCGGACCACCCCGAGGCCGTCCCCGAGCCCCATGTGTTCCTGCACTGCGCACGCCCCTGAACCAGGGGCGCCCGCTCAGTCGTCGAAGCGGGCCGCCACCGCGAGGACCAGGGCCGCCGAGCCGGTGCCCAGCAGCGCGCCGGCCACGACGTCGCCCGGGTAGTGCACGCCGGTGTGGACGCGCGAGTAGCCGACCGCGCAGGCCAGCAGGCCGAGCGGGACCGCGGCGGCGGGCAGGCCCGGGCCGACGGCCGCGGCGAAGGCGACCGCCGAGGCGGTGTGCCCGGACGGGAAGGACGCGGAGTCCGGCATCGGCACGTGCCGCCCGGGGAACGGCGAGTCGACGGCCCGGTGCGGGCGGGGACGGCGTACCAGCCGCTTGCCGAGCAGGTTGGCGCCCGCCGAGGCCACGCCGATGGCGGCGACGCCCAGCACGGCGGCGCGGCGGGTGCGTCCACCCCGCAGGGCGAGGCCGGCGGCGACCGCGAAGGAGATCTTGGAGTGGTCGGCGGCCCCGGACAGCCGGCGCAGCGCGGTGTCCAGGGTGGGCGTCCTGGTCACCGTGACCGTCTCATACAGGGCCCGGTCCAGGGTGGCCAGGTCACGGACCAGGCTCACGGCGGAGAACTTCGGCGAGCGGTCAGACATCGTAGGAGTCCTTGATCGTGCGGGGGTCGGGATGGCCGAGCGCGAGACGGACGATGCGCCGCCAGTCGACCGCGGGCGGGGCGTAGGCGGCGCCGGGCCGGTGCCGGGGCACCCGGACGCGGAGCACGCCGGGGCGCACCGAGCAGACGACCGGCGTGGGCAGTTCCAGGGCCTCGCCGTCGACGGCGACGGGGATGCGGTCCCGGTCGGCGTCGACGGTCACGCGCAGGGAGGTGAGCGAGGTGATGCCGCTGGCCCGCTCGCCGAGCAGGGCCAGCTCGGCGGCCTGGGCGGCGCTGTCCACCCGTACCCCGATCACCCCGAGCAGGCCGGCGTCCAGCCGGGGCCGGCGACCGCCGCCGAGCGGGTCGGCGCGGGCGTAGGCGTTGTTGCTGACCAGGAGGGCCTGCGGGGCCTGGACGCGGGAGTCGTCGGTGCGCACGTCCAGGGTGGCGCCGCCGTCGCCCGCGAGCAGCTCGGGCAGGTGTTCCAGCGCGGTGGCGGCCTTGGCGTCGCGGTACTCGGGGCTCTGCACGATCTCCGCGTACGCCCCGAAGGACACGGTGTTGACGAAGGGCCGCCCGCTGACCTCGCCGAGGTCGACGCGGAGTTCCACGCCCTCGGTGAGGGCGTCGAGGCTGCGCACGGGGTCGGTGCGGTCCAGGCCGAGGTCCATGGCGAAGTGGTTGCGGGTGCCGGCGGCGATGACCAGGAAGGGGACGCCATGTTCGGCGGCGACCGCCGCGACGAGCGCCTGGGTGCCGTCGCCGCCCGCCACGCCGAGCAGATCGGCGCCGTCGGCGATGGCCTGCCGGGCCACCGCGGCGGGGTCGACGTAGGTGTCCTGGCCGAGCAGGATCACCCGGGCGCCGAGCTTCTCCGCCCGTTCGACGAGGCCGAACCGCTCGACCTTGCCGCCGCCCGACCGCACGTTCATGATCAGCACCGGGCGGCGGGGCCGCGGCGTCCTGCGGGTGTGCATGCCGCGCGGGCGGCGCAGAAGGCGCAGCGCGGTCCGCGCGGAGGCGAGAGCGGCCGCCCACAGCGCGACCGCGCCCACGGCGACCACCCACAGCCCGGACGCGGCGTACAGCACCAGCACGGCGATCGGCGCGGCGACGGCCAGCAGGCCGCCGAGCAGCCGGGCGCCGCCGCGCCGGGCCAGCATCCACCACACACCGGCCCCGGCCACCGCCATCCCGGCGAACCCGATGAGCAGGACCAGCCAGCCGCCGGATCCGGCGCCCACCGCGACCACCGCGGCGCAGCCGGCGAGCATCAGCAACGCGAGCCGCGCCCAGCCGCGGGCGCGGCCGATCCCGGTGGAAGGCCGGGCCTCGGCCCGCGGTCTGGTGGCACTCGTCTCGTTCACCCTGCGCCTGCCATGGTCCGAGCCCCCTGTTCAAGCTGTTCGGCGTGGAAGTCCGTCGCGGCCGTCCGGCTCGGACAGCGCTGTCGATCAATTGTCCATGGCGCAGCAGCCTTCCGTCTCGGCGGGCCCGGCGCCGACGCTGTCGAGACGGCAGAAGCAGGACGCCTGCACGGGGACGTCGGCCACGGCGGCCGCGAACTTCAACTGGTGGGCCACGAGCCGCGCCTCCTCCCGCTTGCCGAGCCGGACCAGACACTCGTGGAGTCCGTGCAGGGACCACACGTTGCCGGGGTGCTGGGAGGGGCGCGGCAGCAGGTCGTCGAGACCGAGGTCGGCGCGGTAGACGGCCTCGGCCTCCGCGATGCGGCCCCGCTCCAGCAGCAGCGCGCCGTACGCGTGACGGGTGGGCTGCATCCAGCCCCACGGCTCGTCGTAGGGGAGGCCGTCGTCCAGGGCGATCGACCGTTCCAGGGCGGCGAACGCGGCGTCGTGGCGGCCCTTGCGGTACTCCAGTTCGCCGTCGAGCATGGCGGCGGCGATGGCGAGGATGTCGGCGCAGGTGTTGTTGAAGAGCATCCGGGTCTCGGGGACCCGGGCGACGGCCTCGTGGAACAGCGTCCGCTCGTGCTCCGCCTCCTCGACGCGGCCGGTGGCGGAGAACGCGACGCCGCGCGCGTAGTGCCGCATGGCGGTGGTCATGCAGTACAGCCGCGGGTCGGAGGGCGCCGGAAGGGCGAGGACGTCGGCCCAGCGGCCGAAGCGGATCAGCACGTGCGCCCGCATGGTGAGGAAGGCCTCCAGCCAGTCCGCCATGGGCGGGCTCTCCACCCGCAGCAGTTCCTCCGGCAGGGCCGCCTCCAGCTGGGCGGTGGCGTCCAGGGCGACCTGGGACCGGCCGAGGAACATCGCGCCGTAGATCCTGAAGTGGTGGTTGTGCGCCCGGTAGAGGGTGTAGAAGTTCATCGCCCCGGCGCGGGCGAGGTACCTCTCGTCGGCGGCGATCGCGCGCGTGTTGTCGGCGACGACCGCGCGGTAGTCCCCGCACAGCACCTCCAGGTGGGAGGGCATGTGCTGGAGGTGTCCGGCGTCGGGGACGAGGTCGCGCAGCCGGTCGGCGACGGACAGGGCCGCCTCGGGGGCCGGCGACATCTCCATCAGGTGGACGTGGAAGTGCAGGACGCCCGGGTGGTCGAGCGCGCCTCCGGCGGCGAGCGCCCGCTCCAGGACGGCCTTGGCCTCCAGCGTGCGCGCACCCTCGGCGGGCTCGCCCGTGCGCAGGTCCCACAGCTGCCAGGGCGTCAGGTTCATCAGGGCGTCGGCGTACAGCGCGGACACGTCGAGGTCGTCGGGGGCCAGTTCGTGGACGACGCGCATGGCGTCGGCGTACGGCGGGTTCCACACCGAGCAGTCCTCGGCGGGGCGGTCCTGCGGGTAGCGGGCGCGCAGCGCGCCGATGAGGGCCCGCTCCACGGGCCTTGCGCCCGCGGCCTTCTCGTGGGCCTGCTCCACGGCGGCGTGGGCGCGGGCGACCGTGCGGCGCAGGTCCTGGTCGTCGAAGAACTCCCAGGGCTTGTTGTAGTTGGGGCCGAGCGCGTACGCGATGCCCCAGTACGCCATGGCGCAGTCGGGATCGGCGCGGGCCGCGGCCTCGAAGCAGGCGACGGCCTCCTCGTGGTGGAAGCCGTACGACCAGACCAGGCCCCGGTCGAACCAGCGCTGGGCCTCGGGGGACGAGGTCGTGACGGGCCGGCCGTAGGAGCCGAGGTCGTAGTCGTAGCCGTCGGTTGGTGTGTGGTCCATGGCGCTCCCCTGGTCGCGCTGCGCACCGACCTCCCGGAGCCAGTGTCGCTCGGAGCGGCCCGTGGGGTCACTCCGAGCGACATATACCGTGCGGTCCGGCGGTGGGCGGCCACTCGTGTGCGGGTGCACCCGAACGCGCCGCCCCAGAGGGAGCCGCGGGCGCCTCAGTGGCGGCGGCTCGCGGCCCGGCGCAGGACGACGAAGCCGCCGATCACGAGGAGCCCGCCGGCGGCCGCGGGCCACAGGCTGGCGCCGGTGTCGGCCAGGCCGCCCTGGGCCTGCGGCGCGGGCAGGACGGGGGTGTCGCCCGCGTCGGCACCGCCCACAGCGCCGGCAGCGATGGAACTGTCCGAGATGTCCGAGCTGTCCGCACCGCCGGTGACACCCGCGGGCGCGGCCTGGGTGGGAGCGGTCGCCGGAGCGCCGACCTCGCCTTGGCCTCCGCCGACGGCGGCGGGAGCGGACGCGGGGGCCGCCTGGGTCGACTTCGCGGTCGGCTGGGTGGCTGAACGAGGCTCGGCGGTGCGGGGTTCGGTGGTACGAGGTTCGTCGGTTCGGGGTTCGGCGGTACGGGGCTCAGCGGTCCGGGGGGTGTCGGCCTTGCCGGTGCCTGCCGTGGCGGCGTCGGTGCGGGGGTTCTGGGCGGGGGGCTGCTGGTTGTCGCCCTGACCTGCGGTGTTGTCGCCGTTGCCGGCGTTGTCGCCGTTGCCGTTGCCGGCGTTCCCGTCGTTGTTCCCGCCGCCCGCGTTGTCGTTGCCGCCGGCGTTGTCGTTGCCACCGGTGTTGTCGTTGCCACCGGTGTTGTCGTTGTCGGCGTTCCCGCCGTTGTCGTTGTCGTTGCCGCCGGCGTTGTCGTTGCCGCCGTTGCCGCCTGCGCCCGCGCCGCAGGTGCGGCCGTCGTTGATGCAGTCGACCATCTCGTTCATCAGCTTCTCGTCGAAGACGTTGATGAAGTCGCCGTGGTCGGTGACCGCCTTGTGCAGCTGCTCGGGGAAGGAGTCCACCGCGAACAGCGGGGTCGTGCGGCCGCCGTCCTGGAGGCTGGGCGCGTCGACGTCGTAGACGATGCGCTGCACGAGCTGCGGGATGGCTCGGAAGCCGGCCGGGCAGCTGCCGTCGGCCGCGGCGAACGCCACGTGGGTGCGGTGGTTGGCGCTGTCGATGTTGGCGCCGTCCCAGCAGCTCTGGAAGCGGAAGGTGCGCACCACGTCGCTGCCGCCCGGGCAGAGCGGGTACTTGTCCTTCAGCTGCCTGTCCTCGAAGCCCGTGCAGCTCCAGGACGCGTTGGCGTTGGCGGTGCCGTTGACGAACGCCTTGGCGTCGCCGGTGATGATGCGCAGCAGCCGCGGCATGGCCGTGACCTCGGACCGCGGGTTGCCGACGAAGGTGAGGGTGACGTCCTTCGGCGTGACGATCTTCCCGGCGTTGCCCTCGATGCCGCCGCCGGGCGAGTTGGCGTCCCGTTCCTGGTCGCCGTTCTGCAGGCGCAGGACGGGCCAGTAGTAGGTGGACTTGTCGCCCTGGTCGACGCAGGTGGTCTCGGCGTTCGCCAGGTCCTCGTCGGAGGCGAAGGCGTCGTTGGACTGGTTGCCGATGTAGTCGTGGAAGTGGTGGGCGCCGTTGGAGACGCCCGGGGCCACGATCACGTTGTCGGAGTTGAACAGACCGTTCGCGTTGACGCCGCAGCTGGAGGTGAAGCTGCCGCTGGAGGGGCCGGAACCGGGGTCGGCGGGCTGCTGCGCGGGCTGGACGGCGGTGATGTCGGTGAAGTCGGCGGCCACGGGGCCGTTACCGGCCTGACCGCCGTTGCCCTTCCCTCCGTCGCCGCCCTGCTGACCTCCGCCGTTCTGCTGACCGTCGCCCTGCCCCTGGTTCTGGCCCTGGCCCTGATCCTGGCCCTGATCCTGGCCCTGGTCCTGACCCTGATCCTGGTTCCGGCCGTCGCCGCCCTGGTCTGCCTCGCCCGCGCGGTCGTCGGCGGTGCGCAGTGAGCACGCGGCGAGGTCCGAGAGGCCCTCCGGGCGTCCGCCGGCGCGGTCGAGGGCGTTGCCGATGCGCTCGATGGTCGCGGCGCGCTTCTCCTTCAGCGGGTTCATCACCGCGTTGTCGGCGAAGCCGGCGTCCTGGCGGACGGCCTGCGCGTTGTCCTGCAGTTGGCGGTAGGCGGCAGCGATCTGCTCGTCCAGGAGGGCGAGTTCGCGGTCGACCTCTCCCGAGGCCTGCTCGGGCACGTTCGTCAGCCGGTTGCCGACGTCGGGGCAGTCGATGGTGACGGAGCCCGACGTCCAGGGCCCGCCGGCGTCGTCCTCGCTCGCGGAGGCGTAGACGTTCGCGGCCATCAGTCCGCCACCGCCCAAAATCAACGCGACCGCGGCGAAGGTCGCTCGCCTCCCGCCCGTCGGGCGTCTGCGGCTGTTGTGTCCCACGGAGTGCTCCAAAGCTTCGTCGGCGGCCAGGGCATGGAATCCCCCTGGGCCAATACGCAGCCGGACGCAGTTGTGTTCAACAGAAACAGAAGTTCACAGTAAGCTCTCAGCGGAAAGCGCTGTCTATCCAGGTCAGAGGCTTTTCGTCGATTCACGGGCGCGCAGGGCCCGGACGCGGGACACCGGTCCGCCACTTCACCGACGGCCCGTCAGGTACCGTCCCCGGACCAAAGTTCGGAGCTGTCGCAGACGCGCGCGCCCATGTTCCGCTCCATCATCTGCAGGGCGGCGTCGGCGAGATCGGCGTGGATGTGGGCGACGGCGTCACGGGGCACGATCACGTTCAGATGGCGGATGTGGGCGTCCAGCGCCGAGTACAGGACGCATTGTTCGGTGACCTGGCCGGAGAGGACGAGCCGGTCGATGCCCTCCTGGTGGAGGAGATAGCCCAGCGGAGTCTCGAAGAAGATCGAGTGCCGGGCCTTCATGACGAACAGGGAGTCGTCGTCGGGACGCAGCGGTTCCACGAGGTCGGCGTGCGGCCCGGAGAGGGCGGCGTTGAGCAGCTCGCCGTGGTGGGAACGCCACTGGCCGAAGTTGTCGTTGACGTAGACGACGGGGACGTCGGCACGGCGGGCCCGCTCGAGGAGTCCGGCGATCACCGGGACCGTCTCGCGCGCGGACGGCAGAAGCAGCTCGACGTCCTTGTGGTCGTAGGTGTTGATCATGTCGATGAGGATCAGTGCGGTCTTGCCCATGCCGGACGGGTTCCCCTCATCGGGCTGCGGGATCCCGGCCGGGGTGGACATGGGGGAAGTCGGCGCCGGCCGGGAGCGGACCGGGTCCCCGGGAGGGCCGGGTCCGCTCCACCACCGTAGAACGATCAGCCCCGGTCCGCCCGGTGAGCGCGGACCGGGCGCTTCGACCCTTGAGGGGTCCTGACCGTCGTCAGCGCTGTTCGCGGAAGTCGACGTGCCGCCCGACGACATGGTCGTACTTGCGCAGGACCAGACGGTCGGCGTCGTTGAGCCGGTTCTTGCGGGTCACGTAGGTGACCCCGGTGCCGGCCGTCGACCTCAGGGTGACGACGGGGCGGGCTGTGCTGCGTGCCATGGGTGCCTCCTCTCACCGGCAGCGCCCTCATTGAGCGGGGCATGCCAGTCATGGGCTGCAACAGCGGACTCCGGGCCGGCATTCCCGGTGGGCTCGGCGTTCCCGACGGCCCGGCGTATCCCGCGCCCGGCGGCCCTGCGTATCCCGCGGCCCGGCGTTCCCGGCAGCCCGGCGTATCCCGCGACCCGGCGTTCCCGGCAGCCCGGCGTATCCCGCGACCCGGCGTTCCCGGCAGCCCGGCGTATCCCGCGCCCGGCGGCCCTGCGTATCCCGCGGCCCGGCGTTCCCGGCAGCCCGGCGTATCCCGCGACCCGGCGTTCCCCGCGGCCCGGCGTTCCCGGCAGCGCACCCCGGCACCCCCCTTCGCGCCTCACGCCCGCCCCGCCGTCACCCGCGCCGCGACGAGGTGCAGTGCGGCCGCGACCAGCAGCGCGCCCGTCAGCGACCACACGCCGATCGCACCGCCCGCGGCCGCGCCCAGCGCGAACCCGGTGATCTTCGCGCTGGCCCCGGTGGTGAAGACCTGGCCGCGCAGCCGCTCCGGTGTCTCCCGATGCCGTACGGCGAACAGTCCGGCGAGCTGCGGCCCCTCACCGGCGCCGATCGTCAGGGCGGCGGCCACGACGAGGGCGGCCGCGCCCCCGTCCCACGCAGCCGCAGGTCCCGCTGCCGCCGCCAGCGCGGCCCCGGCCGCCTGGAGCAGCGCCCCCGCCCGCATCACCCGGACCGGGTCCACATCCGGCGCCCGACGCGCGTGGACTGCGTTCGCGGCGAGAGCGGAACCGGCGGCGAGGGCCGACAGCAGAGCCCCGTCGGCCGCTCCCCCGAGGGCGCGCTCGCCCAAGAGGGGGACGCAGGCCGTCAGCACGCCCTGCCCGACGGCGGAGACGACCGAACCGAGGGTGACCGCGGCCAACACCGGACGCGCGAGAACGTACCGGGCGTCGGCGAGGACACGCACCCTCATGGAACCTTCCCCCGGGCCCCTTTCGGCCCCGGGCGGAGCCACGGACCCGGCCCGCCCGACACCGGCCTCCGCGGAACCCCCGGCGCCACTCCCCGCCAACCGCAGCGCGGCCGGGACCGACGCGCTGATCAGGGTGACCGCCGTCGCCACCGCGGCGTGCGCGTTCAACAGGCGGGTGACGAGGGCCGCGAGGGACGGGCCGGTCAGGCTCGCGACGTCGAACGTCATCGCGTCGAGGGCGGCGGCACGGGGCGTCGTCGCGGGCATCCGGGTCGTCCAGCCGGCGGACAGGGCCGGGCCCGGGAGCCCGGTGAGGACGGCGAGCAGAAGGGTGACGGGGAACGGAAGGCGGTCGAGCGTCAGCAGGACGGCCGTCAGACCCAGGGCGTGCAGGGCGAGGGCCGCCGCCAGCAGCCGGCCCGGCCGCCCGGTCCGGTCCAGGAGGACGCCCAGGACGGGCCCGCCGGCCGCGGCAGCCACCGTGGCGGCGGCGAGCAACACGGACGCCCGGGCGGCGGAGCCGGTGAGGGCGTACGCCGCGAGCAGCAGCGCCGGCCCGGCCATCTCGTCGCCCGTGCGGGCGGTGAGGGCGCCGGTCAGATACCAGGACAGCGCGTAACGCTTCTTCACCGGCGTGACGTTACGCCGGTAACTCAAACCTTCTCAATATGCGTTACATTGAGCGTGTGCTGCCCCCCACCGACGACTGGTCCACCCGGCACTCCGTCCTCGCGGTCGCCCGCCGCACCGCCGACCTGCTCAACGTCCTCCCCGAGGAACGCAGGGAACGCGCCGACCCCGACAAGCCGAACGTGCCGTCGGAGCCGCAGCCGCCCGGCCCCGCCGCCGTCGCCGCGGTCGTCGAGGTCCTGCGCGCGCACGGCGAGCCCGAGCCGCTCGACCTCACGCCGGACGACGTCGACCGGATGCGAGCCGCGGCCACGCGCCTGCGTGCAGTGTTCGCCGCACGGGACGCCGACGGTGCCGCGGCCGCGCTCAACGGGCTGCTCCGCGAGCACACGGGCGCACTGCGGCTCACCTCCCACGCGGGACGCACCCCCTGGCACCCGCATGTCGACCGCGCGGACGACGGGCCGTGGGACGAGTGGTTCCTCGCCTCCTCCTGCCTGGCGCTGACGGTGCTTCTGTGGGACCGTCAGCGGCCGCCCGGCCGAGTGTGCGCCTCACCGTCCTGCGACCGCGTCTTCATCGCCCGGGGCAGCGGCCCCGACCGCCGCTACTGCTCCCGCCGCTGCGCCACCCGGGAACGCGTCGCCGCCCACCGCCGCGCCGCCCGCTCCCCCGAGCCGACCTGAATGGTGAGGCGCGCCCGCACGGCAGACGTCTACCCTGCCGCCATGCCCCAAGCGAAGACCGCGTACGTGTGCCTGCCGTGCCGCGCCTCGTACAAACAGCAGTACGGCCTCGAGCGTGAGCGGCGCTGTCCGCGCTGCGCCCGCGTGATGATCCACGCGGGCTCGGCGTTCGCCCCGCCCCGACGGCGGGACAAGGACGCCTGGCGGGCGCTGTCCGTCGTGCTCAACGCGGGCATCGGGTTCCACAAGAGCTGCTGCGGCGGCCCCGGTTGGCGGCCGCGCAGCCTCCGCGAGGTCAAGGAACGCACCGCGTACGCCCACCGCACCGGCATGCCGATCGCCCGCGCGCTGCTGCGCTACGACGTGTGACCCCCGTACCGGATCCCCCCTCGGATACAGTGCTCCGCCGGTATCGAGAGGAGAACAGCGGTGCGCTTCGGGGTGGGGAACGGGTTGCGGGGGCTGGCAGTGGTCGCCGTGCTGACGGGGTTGACGACGGGATGCGGCGAGGAGGGGAAGGGCTCGGCCGGGAGCGAGGTGTCCGCCGGGGCCTCCGCTGCGGCGAAGTCGCCGGCTGCGGGGCCGGCCGCGGCGGCGAGCGGTGGCAGCGTGGGCGCGGACGGTTCCGCCTGTGAACTGCCCGTCACCTTCGACACGGCGAAGGCGTGGAAGGCGAAGGCCGTCGCCGCCGCCGACCAGAAGGGCGACACGGGCAACGCGCTGGCCGACGAACTCGCCGACGCACTCCTGCACCAGGGGCCCGTCACCATGGCCTGCGAGATCGACGCCAAGCCCGCCGGGAACATCGGCTACATGCGGGTCTGGACCGGCAAGCCGGGCGGCGCCGACGCGCGCACCGTGCTGGAGCAGTTCGTCGCCGCCGAGCCGGGCTCCGGCAAGGCCAGGTACAGCGCGTTCAAGGCGAGCGGACTGACCGGCGCTGAGGTCGATTTCCTCACCTACAACAAGATCATGGAGGAGTCCAAGAAGGAGCGGGCCCTCGCCGTGACCACGCCCGACGGCCCGGTCGTCCTGCACCTCGGCGGTCTGGACACCGGGGAGCACGAGGCGATGCTCCCGGCGTTCGAACTCGCCAAGAGGACGCTGAAGAAGACGGCCTGACGGAGCGACCGACCGCGGCCGGGGCCGCGGCGGCGATGTCCGTGAGGGCACCGGCCGCCGCGGCCGCCCCCTCAGCGGCCGAGCAGCTCCCGCATCCGTGTGGCCGCCCGTACGGCCGCGTCGGCGCAGCAGTTGTTGAACAGCGCGTGCACCCGTTCGGCCCGCGCGGCCAGCGCCCGCACCCTCGGCACCCACTCGCGCAGCTCGTCGTCGGTGTACTCGTGCCGGAAACGGTCCTCCTTGCTGCCCGTCCCCCAGGCCCTGCTGCGGCCGTGGAACCTCACGACCGACAACCGGCCGGAGGTGACGGGGGTGACGGGCGGGATCGCCGAGGGCAGCGACGGCTCCATGTCGACGGCGACGGCGGCGAACCCGTACGAGCGCAGCAGCTCGGCCGTCTCGGCCTCCCGCTCGCCGCGCCACCAGTCCGGGTGCCGGAACTCGACGCTGACCGGCCAGCCCGCCGTGCGCTCGGCGCACTGGGCGAGGACCTCGCGGGCCCGGACGCCGGGCCGCAGCCAGGGCGGGAACTGGAACAGGACGGCGCCGAGCCGCCCCGCCTCCCGCAGCGGCCGGATGCCGTCGGTGAACCGCCGCCACACCTCGTCCAGCGTCCCCGGGTCGCGCGTGTCGCCGGGCAGCCCGGCGGGCAGGACGGCGGACCGGGTGGGGTGACCGGTGAGCAGGGAGAAGGCCTTCACGTCGAACACGAACCCGTCGGGGGTGCGCTCCGTCCACAGGCGGCTGGTGCGCTCGGAGGGCAGGGCGTAGTACGTGGAGTCCACCTCGACGACCGGGAAGCGCTCCGCGTAGTGCCGTATCCGCCCCTCCGCGTCCCGTCGCCCGGTCGGGTACCAGCCGCTGCCGACCAGCGCGCGGTCCGTCCAGGAGCAGGAGCCGATCAATATCTCACCCATGGCGGGCGGTTACCCCGGCCGGCGGCGCGCAGACGGACGGCTTCGGGCGCCGGCCGCGCACCGGGATGCGCGCCGCCGTCGGTGTGGCGCATTCTTGCTGTGTCGCCCGCGGGGCGGCGCAGGGACGAGGTGGCGATGACTGCGAGCGCCGGGGACGAGCGGGAGCCGCCCGGGCCGTCGGCCGCGTTGCTGGCCGGGGTCACGGCGGAGGCCCTGTGTGCCGCGCAGGGGTACGCCGCGGGCGTGTACCTGTGTTCCCGCAGCCCGCACATGCTGCGGCTGGCGGTCCTCTCCGGGCTGCCCGGGCCGTTGTTCCGCCCGTGGTGGCGGGTGCACCTGGAGCGGCCGTTCCCGGTGGGCGACGCGCACCGGCTGGGCACGCCGGTGGTGCTGGCCAACGCCACCGAGGCGATGCGCCGGTACCCGCAGTTCGCGGCGGGACTGCCGTTCCAGTTCGGGACGCTCAACGTGCCGGTCGTGGCGGAGGGCCACGCCTTCGGGGTGATGACCGTCCTGCGGCCCGCGGCCTCCGACGCCGGGGAGATCCAGGAGCAGCGTGAGCGGCTCGCCCGGGTGGCCGACTCCCTGGCGGCGGCACTGCTGCGGTCGCTGGCCGAGGGCAGCGCCGTGACCTGGGACGACGAGCCGCTGTGCGTGCGCCCGCCGGCCGCCGGCCCGGCGCCGGGGCGGGTGGGACGCCTCGCATGGGACCCCGTGGGCGACTCCGTCACCACCGACGAGTGTGCGCGCGTCCTTCTGGGTCTCGCGCCGGACCGGCCGCCGGACACCCTGAGCGCCCTGTCCCGTGCCGTGGACCCGATGGACGCCCACCGGCTGCCGGGGCTGTTGCGCGAGGCCGCGCAGGGCAGGCCACCGCCCCGGCCGGTCCAGGTTCGCACCGCCGACGGGGGCGTGCGGCTGCTTCAGCTGTGGGCGCCCCCGTCGAACGCACCCACGCCGGTCAGCGGCGTCCTCATCGACCCGGCTCCCGGCTCGCTCGCCGACGGAGCGGCCGACCTGCTGCCCGAGGGGGTGTTCTGCCTGGACCGGCTCGGGCTGGTCGTCTACGCCAACGCGCGCGCCGCGCACCTGCTGGGCGTGGAGCGGGCCCGGATGCTGGGCCGGTCCCTGTGGGACGCCGTGCCCTGGCTGGGCCGGCCGGCCTGCGAGGAGCATCTGCGCGGTGCGCTGCTGTCGCCGGAGGCGGTGCACTTCCACATCCGCCGGCCGCCTCCTCCCGCGGAGGCCGGCGACGCCGGCGCGCGGTCCGGTCCACGGCCGTACGAGGGCGACTGGCTGAGCATGGCCGTCTACCCGGGACCGGACCTGCTGACCTGCACCGCCGTCCCGGCCAGCCGCGTCCCGCACGACCCACGGCGGCCCGCGCCCACAGGGGTGACCGAAGCGGCGGCCCAAGGGGTCAACGGCGCGGCGCCCGACGCCGAGGCCGACGTCCCGGCGCCGGACTCGGCCGCGTCGACGGCGCCGGCGTACCGCCCGATCGTGCTGGCCATCGCGCTGACCGAGGCGGTGACGGCCCGGCAGGTGTCGGCGGTGGTCGTGCAGGAGCTGCTGCCCGCGTTCGGCGGTCGCCGGCTGGCCATCTACCTGCTCCAGGAACGGCATCTGTACCTGGCGTGGGAGACCGGCTTCCCCGAGGGGTTCCTCGCGCCGTTCGAGGGCGTGGGCCTGGACGCGCGACTGCCCGGCGTGGAGACGCTGACCACCGGGCGGCCGCTGTTCTTCGACTCGATGGGGCAACTGGCCGACGCCTACCCGGGCATCCCGCTGGACGCGGAGGTCGGCGCCCGCGCGTTCCTGCCGCTGATCGCCTCGGGCCGCCCGGTCGGCTCGTGCATCCTCGGCTTCGACGGCCCCCGCAGCTTCGGCTCCGAGGAGCGCACGGTCCTGACCGCGTTGGCCGGTCTCATCGCGCACGCGATGGAGAAGGCCCAGCGCTACGACACCGAGGCCGCCCTCGCTCGCGGCCTCCAGCAGGTGCTGCTCCCCCGGCGGCTGTCGCAGCACGCGCGCGTGGAGACCGCGGGCCGCTATCTGGCCGGCACGGAGGGCATGGAGGTGGGCGGGGACTGGTACGACGTCGTGGAGGCGGGCGACGGGCTCGCCCTGGTCATCGGGGACGTACAGGGCCACGGGGTGCAGGCGGCGGCCACCATGGGCCAACTGCGCAGCGCCGTGCGGGCGTTCGCGTTGGGGGACCGGCCGCCGGAGGAGGTCATGGGCGGCACCAACCTGCTCCTCATCGACCTCGATCCCGGCCAGTTCGCCAGTTGCTGCTACGTCCGTCTCGACCCCGTCACCGGTCTGGCGCGGGCGGTCCGCGCAGGGCACCCGCTGCCGTTGCTGCGCCACGCCGACGGCCGCACGGAGGTGGTGGACCTGCGGGGCGGGGTCGTCCTCGGGGTGGATCCGCGCGCGCACTACCCGGTGACGGAACTGCGCCTGGATCCCGGCGCGATCCTCGCCCTGTACACGGACGGGCTGGTGGAGCGCCCCGGCCAGGACATCGACGAGGGGGTGACAGATCTGCGCTCGGCCCTCTCCGCCGCCGGCGCGCCCGGCCGCCCCCTGGCCGAGGTGGCCGACCGCCTCACCGCGGCCCCACGCCGAACCCCCGACCGCCCCGACGACATAGCTCTCCTCCTGGCCACCCGCCTCCCGACGCACCGCACCTGACCACCCCACACCAGCGCGCGAACCACCCCGCCGGCACCCCGCGCAAACCCCGTCGGACCCGCACATGATCGCCGTCATCCGCACAAGGCGGCCACGACCACCCGGCGCCGTACACACCTCGCCGCCCGCGCAACCCGCACCCACCCGCGCAAACCGCCCCTGGCCCGCCTGGCCGCGCGGGACGGCCGGGCACGCCACAGTCCTTCACGCTGCGTAACGCCCCTCGCCTCATTCGGCCGGGCAGTGTAGACATGGCACATGGTCCGACTCCTGGGGCGATCGGATGCCCGGCCGGCCCGTCGTCCCCGGGACCCGAAGGGGCGGCGCACGCCGGAGACCGCGCTCGGGCGGCGCAGTCTCGCCGCGCAGGTGTTCGTCCTGCAGGTGGTCGTCGTCCTGCTGCTCGTCGTCGCGGCGGTGGTCGCGCTGGTGCTCCAGGCACGGCACGACACCACGCAGGAGGCCCGCAACCGCTCGCTCGCCGTCGCCCAGACCTTCGCCAACTCACCGGGGATCGTCGCGGCGTTGCGCAGTCCCCGTCCCACACTCCTTCTGCAGCCGCGCGCCGAGGCGGCGCGCGAGGCGGCGGACGTCGACTTCATCGTCGTGATGAGCACCGACGGCACCCGCTACACGCACCCCAAGCCGGACCGCATCGGCAAGAAGTTCGTGGGGTCGCTGAAAGCGGCGCAGGAGGGCGGCACCATCGTCGAGGAGATCGAGGGGACGATCGGCCGGCTCGTGCAGGCGGTGGTGCCGGTGAAGGGTCCGGACGGCAAGGTCGTGGGCCTGGTGTCCGCCGGCATCACCACGGCCCGCGTCGGCGGCAACGCCGACCGCCAGCTGCCCCTGGTGCTGACCACCGCCGGCGTCGCCCTCGCCCTGGCCATGGGCGGCACCGCGCTGGTCAGCCGCCGGCTGCTGCGGCAGACCCACGGTCTGGGCCCGCGGGAGATGACCCGCATGTACGAGCATCACGACGCGGTCCTGCACGCCGTACGGGAAGGGGTCATCATCGTCGGCGGCGAGGGCGATCTGCTGCTCGCCAACGACGAGGCGCACCGCCTGCTGAACCTGCCGCCGGACGCCGAGCGCCGCAGCGTCCTCGCCCTGGGCCTGGACGCGGACATGGCCGCGCTGCTCGCCTCCGGGCGGACGGTCACCGACGAGGTGCGCCTGGTCGGCGACCGGCTGCTGGCGATCAACCAGCGGCCCACCCACGTGGCGGGCGGTCCGGCCGGCAGTGTCGCCACGCTGCGCGACTCCACGGAGCTGCGCGCCCTGTCGGGCCGGGCCGAGGCGACCCGTGAGCGCCTGGACCTGCTGTACGCGGCCGGGGTGACCGTCGGGACCAGCCTGGACGTGTCCCGCACGGCGGAGGAACTGGCGGAGCTGGCCGTGCCGCGGTTCGCCGACTTCGCGACGGTGGACCTCTTCGACGCCGTGCTGGAGGGCCAGGAGCCGGACGCGCGGGCCACGCTGCGGCGCACGGCGATAAGCGCGGTCCGCAAGGGCGCTCCGCTGTACGCGGTGGGTGAGCGGATCCGGTTCGTCGACAGCGCACCGCAGGCACGCGCCCTGCTCTCCGGGCGGGCCGTGCTGGAAGCGCGGCTCACCAGGGCGCCGGGCTGGCGGGCGCAGGACCTGGAGCGGACCGAGCAGGTCGTGGAGTTCGGCATCCACTCGCTGATCACGGTGCCGGTGCGGGCGGGGTCGCTGTTGCTGGGCGTGGTCAGCTTCTGGCGGTCGGAGCGGCCCGCGCCGTTCGACCCGGAGGAGGTCGTCCTCGCGGAGGAGCTGGTGGCGCGCGCGGCCGTGTCCATCGACAACGCGCGCCGCTTCACCCGGGAGCACGGCATGGCGGTCACCCTGCAGCGCAGTCTGCTGCCGCGCAGCCTGCCCGAGCAGGGCGCGCTGGACATCGCGTACCGCTACCTGCCGGCGCAGGCCGGCGTGGGCGGCGACTGGTTCGACGTGCTGCCGCTGTCCGGCGCGCGGGTGGCGCTCGTCGTGGGGGACGTCGTCGGGCACGGGCTGCACGCGGCGGCCACCATGGGCCGGTTGCGCACCGCCGTGCACAACTTCTCCTCCCTGGACCTCGCTCCGGAGGAGCTGCTCGGGCTGCTGGACGAGCTGGTGGCGCGGATCGACCAGGACGAGACGACGGACGGCGGCGCCGCCCCGGTCACCGGGGCGACCTGCCTGTACGCCATCTACGACCCGGTGTCGCGGCGGTGTTCCGTGGCCCGCGCCGGGCATCCGCCGCCGGCGCTGGTGCATCCGGACGGCCGGGTGGAGTACCCGGACGTGCCGGCCGGTCTGCCGCTCGGGCTGGGCGGGCTGCCGTTCGAGACGGCCGAGCTGGAGCTGGCGGAGGGCAGCCGGCTGGTGCTGTACACCGACGGGCTGGTGGAGGACCGGGGGCAGGACATCGACACGGGTCTGGAGCGGCTGCGCACCGCGCTGGAGCGGGCCGACGGCTCCCCGGAGGAGACCTGCCAGGCGGTCCTCGAGTCGCTGCTGCCGGCCCGCCCGAACGACGACATCGCGCTGATCGTCGCCAGGACCCGGGCGCTGGGCGAGGACCGGGTCGCCGAGTGGGAGGTCCCGATGGACCCCGCGGCGGTGGGCGAGGTGCGGGCGGCGGTGGCGCGGCAACTGGCGCGGTGGGAGCTGGAGGAACTGTCGTTCACGACGGAGCTGATCCTGAGCGAGCTGGTCACCAACGCGATCCGCTACGGCGGCGGTCCGGTCCGGGTACGCCTGCTGCGGGACCGTACGCTGATCTGCGAGGTCTCCGACACCAGCAACACCTCGCCGCATCTTCGGTACGCGGCGATGACGGACGAGGGGGGCCGGGGTCTGTTCCTGGTCGCACAGCTCACCGACCGCTGGGGCACGCGCTACACCCCCGAGGGCAAGGTGATCTGGGCGGAGCAGCCGCTCCCCTGAAGGTCATAAATGATGCTTATGAGTCCATAGACCGGACCCCCGTACCGAGTAAGGTTTGCCTCAGTTTAGGCTTCCCCCGAGTCGATCTGTCGCCGCTCGAAGGGAACCTGATCATGCCCCGCCCCCTGCGGGTAGCCATCGTCGGAGCCGGCCCCGCCGGGATCTACGCCGCCGACGCGCTGCTCAAGTCCGATGTGGCCGCCGAGCCCGGTGTGTCCATCGACCTCTTCGAGCGGATGCCGGCCCCGTTCGGACTGATCCGTTACGGCGTGGCCCCGGACCACCCCCGGATCAAGGGCATCATCACCGCCCTGCACCAGGTGCTCGACAAGCCGCAGATCCGACTCTTCGGCAACGTCGACTACGGCACGGACGTCAATCTGGACGATCTGCGCGCGTTCTACGACGCCGTGATCTTCTCCACCGGCGCGATGGCCGACCGCGACCTGCCGATCCCGGGCGTCGACCTGGACGGCTCCTACGGCGCGGCCGACTTCGTCTCCTGGTACGACGGCCACCCGGACGTGCCGCGCACCTGGCCGCTGGAGGCGGAGAAGGTCGCCGTCCTCGGCGTCGGCAACGTCGCGCTCGACGTGGCCCGCGTCCTGGCCAAGACGGCGGACGAACTGCTGCCCACCGAGATCCCGGCCAACGTCTACGAGGGCCTGAAGGCCAACAAGGCGCTGGAGATCCACGTCTTCGGCCGCCGCGGCCCGGCGCAGGCGAAGTTCTCCCCGATGGAGCTGCGGGAGCTTGACCACTCCCCCAACATCGAGGTCATCGTCGACCCGGAGGACATCGACTACGACGAGGGCTCGATCCAGACCCGGCGCGGCAACAAGCAGGCCGACATGGTCGCCAAGACGCTGGAGAACTGGGCGATCCGCGACGTCGGCGAGCGCCCGCACAAGCTGTTCCTGCACTTCTTCGAGTCGCCCACGGAGATCCTCGGCGAGTACGGCAAGGTCGTCGGCCTGCGCACCGAGCGCACCGTCCTGGACGGCACCGGCAACGTCAAGGGCACCGGCGAGTTCAAGGACTGGAACGTCGGCGCGGTCTACCGCGCGGTCGGCTACCTCTCCGAGAAGCTGCCCAAGCTGCCCTGGGACCTCGACTCGGGCACGGTCCCGGACGAGGGCGGCCGCGTCATCGAGGAGAGCGGCGCGCACCTGCAGTCGGTGTACGTCACCGGCTGGATCCGGCGCGGTCCGGTCGGCCTGATCGGCCACACCAAGGGCGACGCCAACGAGACGGTGTCGAACCTGCTGGCCGACTTCGCGGGCGACCGTCTGCAGATCCCCGGCTCGCCCGAGCCTGAGGCCGTGGACGCGTTCCTCGCCGAGCGTGGCGTCCGCTTCACCACCTGGGAGGGCTGGTACAAGCTGGACGCCGCCGAGAAGGCGCTGGGCGAGCCTCAGGGTCGCGAGCGCGTGAAGATCGTCGAGCGTGAGGACATGCTGCGGGAGAGCGGCGCGTGAGTCCGTACGCGTGAAGCAGAAGGGGTCCGGAGGCACTCGCCTCCGGACCCCTTCTCCGTGCGCCTCAGCCGCCGCCGTCCTCCCTCGGGTGGGTCTCGATGACCTTGCCGTGCAGACGGCGACAGTCAGGGGGCCGGCGCGGCGCGGGGCCGGCACGTCCTCGCCGGGTACGGCGGCCAGCGTGGCCAGGGTGCTCGCGCGGCGCAGCGGATGGTGGCCCTCGACGGCGACGTAGAGCAGCATGGCCAGCGACCACAGGTCGGCCGCCGGACCGCCCTCCGGTCAACCGCTACCTGCTGGTCGACCCGGGATCCACCGTCTTCGGCTCCGACCCCACGGTCAACGTCTACTTCTCGGACGACTACGGCAGCGCCTGTCTGAAAGCCGACGTCCGGCGCGACCAAGGCCGACGCGACCGACGACGACGTGCACCTCCTCACCGCCGGCGGCCTGCGCACCGCTGGGGCACGTGCAGTGTCCGGCCGGCGCCGGCGAGCAGCGCGGCCACGGCGTTCCGGTCGAACACGGCCAGGTCGACGGGGATGCCGCCGGGACGGACTCGTCCCCCGGCGCGGCGGGGCCGACCGCGTCGCGCGGCTCCGAGGCGGCGGCCGCGCCCGTCACCAGCTCCATCACGAGCCACGGATGGGTTCCCTCGCCGCCGTCGACGATGTGGTGGATCGTCACGACGTTGGGATGACGGACGCGCGCCAGCGCGCGAGCCTCCCGCAGGACGCGCTCACGCAGGACACGCGCCCCCTCGGGGTCGTGCGCTGCCGGCGCAGGATCCGGGGGCCGTACCTCCTTCACCGCCACGTCGCGGTGCAACGCCAGGTCGCGGGCGCGCCAGACCACGCCCATATCCCCCGCCGAGCCGCTCGACCAGCTCGAACCGGCCGTCGACCACCCGTCTGTCGTAACCCCCCGTGCTCATAGGGGGGAGCTTTAGGGGTATGCCGTGTGGACGGGCGCGTCGGCCAGAGGGAGCAGGGCGCGAATGGTATGCCGGGGCACGGGCATGCTGTGAACGGGGTCATTCCCGGCGGACCGTGCCGGAACCATCCCGGGTGCCTCCCCTTCCCGTCTGCTCGCCTCCCACGAAGGACATGTGGTCTTGGCTCTCATGCATCCTGAAGCCCCGTCAGCCCGCCGTCCCGGGCGTTCCTGGACGATCCGCGTGGTCGGGCACCGGGACCGCACCGCGTCGGTCACCTGCTCGTCGGCGTGCTCGATGCCGCCGCGCTCCCGCGATCTCACCGCCCTGCGCCGATTCGCCGAGGCCCACGCCGCCGCGCACGCGAAGGCGGCGGCGGTGCGCCACGACGCCGCCTGCTGGTGCCGCCACGAGCGGTGCGCGCTGCACGAGGGCGTGCGGGTCGCGTGCGCGGGGTCGGTGGTGCTGGTGTTGCGGCACAACCCGGCGGTGGGCCAGGTGTGGACGCTCAGCGAAGTGTGCTCGGCGTGCGCCCCGTTGATGACGCACACGCGTGTGCTCGGCCGGGCGGCGCCGCCGCGCCAGGAGACGGCCACGGGGCCCGGACGGCGGGCGCCGGCCGAACAGCCGGCGGTGTCCGACTCCGACACGGCCGCGCCGCCGCGTCTGGTGCCGGGCGGTTTCAGCGCGCCGGCGGCGGGGCCGACGTCCGGCGCCGGCCTGGAGCGGCCTCCCGCCAGGCGGCGGGGCGCCACCCGGCGCAGGGGCCGCGAGTCCTGACCGAGTCCTGACGGCGTGAGGGTGAGCGGGCCGGGCGGAGTCGTGGTGGAGTCCGAACCCTTGGTGGATTCAGTTCCCTTCAGGCCGTTCCGCCGTGCTCCGGCCCTCGTTGGACGCGGAACTGACGCGGGATGCGCACCGGTAACGCGCCCAGGGCCCGTAACGGGGTGACCGCGGGGGGATCCAGCGGCGGGGCGAGACGGCCGGGCGCGAGCCGGGACGCCATCAGCCCGGCGATGTGGGCCCCGCTGCGCCGGCCCTCCAGGTGCAGGCGGCCGACGTTGGCGCGGTCGTCGGCGAGCAGGGTCAGCACGGCGGAGGGGCCGGCCGCGTACGTGGCGACGTAGCCGCCCGCCCCGCGCACCAGGAGTTCGCAGAACTCGCCGCGAGCCGTGAGGTCCACCATCCGGTACCCGACGCCGAGCGCCGCCGCGGTGAGGGCCGCGAGGCTCTCGGGCTGGACGCCCGGCATGTCCTGGGCGAGGACGAGGCCGTCGACGCTGGCCGCCAGCGCCCCCGTCAGCTGGGGCATACGCGCGCGCAGCCGGTTCAGTTCGTTCAGGACCTCGGCCTCGACGGCCATGACCAGTCTCCTTCCGGCGCGTTGCCGACGACCACGACAGCCACCGCCCCGACGGCACACCGCGCCACGAGACCGCACAGCACAGCCGTACCGAGAGCGTGATCCCGAGGTTACGGAAAGTACGGTTCGCGGGTGACGCCTTTGGCATTTTCCTCCGGAAAAACCACACGGCACGGCCCAGCCGACCCTCAACTCGGCTTTCTGGAAGTCCTCTTCGCAGGTCAGGCGGGAGCGGGCCACCGGTCACAACGGCCGGCGGGGGCTCGATTCCGGGCGCTCGGCCCGTTCTCGCGTAGGCGCGCTCACGCGTAGGCGCCCTCACGCGTAGGCGCGTGCTCCGCGTCGGCCGATGCGCCGCCAGACCACTCGCCGGAACCTGAGCGTCAGCACGCCTGTCACGATCGACAGAAAGATGTCGAGCAGGAGTTGGGCGAGGGTTCCGCGCGCGTCGCTCCAGGACGAGAAGGCGCAGGACACGCCGATGTCGGCGGCGGCGGGGATGGTCGTGACCGAGATGAAGACGCCGAGCAGCGCGCTCGACCTGACCTGGGTCAGCGACATGATGCCGACGACGCCGGCCAGGACCGCTCGATCGCGTCGCCGTCGGGACGGCGGACCGAGGCGGGGCGGACCACCAGGTCGAACACGAACGGATCGCCGCTCAGCAGACCGACCGCCCGGGGCGCGAGATCAGGGGTGCTCACCAGCCGGAGGTGGATCACCGCGTGCGCGATCTCCCTGCTGTGGCCGACGGCGGCCGAGACGCCTCGGCGCGTACGCGTGCACCTGTCCGGCCCCTCCCCCCGGCCCGGCCGGGCCGGCCACAGCCAGTAACCCCCGCCCGGGCGGCCCCGGCGAACCGAGCGGCACGCGCCGGACACCGCAGCCCGCCGCGAGTGCCTCGCGCGTTCGATGTGGCAGGCGTGACAGGGGTGCCCGATAGTGGAGGCAGGGGGCTCCCCACAAGTTCCGGAGCATCCATGGACCGCTATCCTCCGATCGCCGACCACGGCCTGGTGGGCGACTTGCAGACCGCCGCGCTCGTTTCGTCGCAGGGCGTCGTCGACTGGTTCGCCGCTCCCCGGTTCGACTCGCCCAGCGTCTTCGCGGCCCTGCTCGACCACGACCGCGGCGGGTACCTCCGGCTGGCCCCCGAACACCCCGAGGGCACCTGCAAGCAGCTCTATTATCCCGACACCGCGGTCCTGGTCACCCGGTTCCTCTCCCCGGACGGCGTGGGAGAGGTGCTCGACTTCATGCCCCTGAGCGAGAGCGGCACGGCCACCGACCGGCACACCCTGGTCCGTCTGGTCCGTGTGGTGAGAGGGACCGTCGAGTTCACCCTCGAATGCCGGCCGCGCTTCGACTACGGCCGGGCCGAGCACAAGCTCGAACTGCGCGACGGAGAAGCGGTGTTCCGCTCCGGCGGCATCGACGGCCACCTGCAGTGCACCTTCCCGCTGGAGCGCGACGGCCAGGACGTGCGGGGCCGGGTGACACTGAGCGCCGGCGAATCCGGCGGCGCCGTGTTCACCGTCTGCGCCCCCGGCGGCGAGGCGCCCGAGGCCGTCACGGTCGACGGACTGACCGGACACTTCACGCGAGTCGCGCAGTTCTGGCGCGAGTGGCTGCGCCAGTCCCGCTACCGGGGACGGTGGCCCGAGCTGGTCCACCGCTCGGCCATCACCCTCAAGCTCCTCACCTACGCCCCCACCGGCGCGCTGGTCGCGGCCGCCACCATGGGCCTGCCCGAACAGGTCGGCGGGGAGCGCAACTGGGACTACCGGTACACCTGGATCCGCGACGGGGCGCTGTCGGTGCGGGCCATGCTGGACCTCGGCTTCGCCGACGAGGCCATCGCCTTCGTCCACTGGCTGGTGGACCGGCTGCGCGAGCGCGAGGGCAAGGAGGAGCCGCTGCAGACGATGTACCGGATCGACGGCAACCCCGACCTGCCGGAGGAGACGCTCGACCACTTCCAGGGCTACCGCGGCTCCGCGCCCGTCCGCATCGGCAACGGCGCCGCCGACCAGCTCCAGCTGGACATCTACGGCGAGGCCCTCTACGCGGTGGCCCAGAGCAAGGAGTTGGCGCAGCAGGCCACCGCGGAGGGATGGCGCACGGTCGCCAACGTGCTGGACTGGCTCGCCGACGCCTGGGACCGGCCGGACGAGGGCATCTGGGAGACCCGCGGCGGCCGCAAGGACTTCACCTACAGCCGGGTGATGTCGTGGGTCGCCTTCGACCACGGACTGCGGCTGGCCGACATGTCCCGCAGGCCCGCGAACGTGGACCGGTGGCGGGCCGCGAGGGACACCGTCTTCGACCAGGTCATGGAACGCGGTTGGAGTGAAACGGAACGCGCCTTCGTCCAGCACTACGACGACGACGTCCTGGACGCATCGCTGCTCCTCATGCCGAGCGTCGGGTTCATCGCCCCCCTGGACAAGACCTGGCTCTCCACGCTCGACGCGATGGACCGCAAACTCGTCTCCGACAGCCTCGTCTACCGCTACGACCCGGCCGCGTCACCGGACGGACTGCGCGGCTCCGAGGGCACGTTCAGCCTGTGCACCTTCCTCTACGTCGACGCGCTGGCACGGGCCGGACGGCTGAACCAGGCCCGCTACACCTTCGAGAAGATGCAGACCTACGCCAACCATGTCGGCCTGTTCGCCGAGGAGATCGGGCCGTCCGGTGAGCAACTGGGCAATTTCCCGCAGGCGTTCACCCATCTCTCCCTCATCAAGGCCGCCATCACCCTCGACAAGGCGCTCGACGCGGTGGACGGGCGCTGACCCATGGCGACGCGAGCCCCGACGGAACAACCCCGCCTGTCCGCAGCCGAGTTCGACGTGCTGTACCGGCGACTGGCCGCCCGCGCCGACTGGGCCGGGGGTGAGCGGGGTGCTCTGGCGGCGCTCACCCCCGCCCGGGCGCCGGCCGCCGGCCGCGAGGTGTGCGCACCGGCCGGACGGTCACGACGGCCGCGCCGGTGCAGACCGAGTCCGGTCCCGACGATCCGGAGCCCGCGAAGCACCGGATGAGCGCGTGGCCGCGGCGGCACGGCGAGGACGCGAGCGGCCCCCACTTCGCCGGGGACCGCTTCGCGATGAACGTGCACGAGGACGCCGACAGCCATGTCGACGCGTTGTGCCGTCGTCCACGACGGCACACTGCACGGCGGCGTGAGCGCGGACACCGTCACCGCGGACGGCGCGGACGCGCTCTCGATCGACACGGTTCACGACGGGATCGTCGGACGCGGCGTGCTGCTGGACGTCCCCGCGGCTGCGCGGAGTGCCGTGGCTCGAACCGGGAGAGCATGTGACGGCCGACGACCTGGGCGCGGCCGAGAGCGCCCAGGGAGTCCAAGTGCGCGGCGGGGACCTGCTGTTCGTCCGGATCGGCCATCGGGGCGGGTCAGCGGATCACGAACGTCGTCATCCTGTGACCGGGGAGGGTGGCGGTGAAGCCGTTCTTCGAGACGGCGGTCGCGGCCTGGGGTGCGTCGTTCCGGCTCGCGTCGGTGAGCCAGGACGCGACACCGGCCTGGTGCCGTTGGCCATTTGGCCAGGGTGAAGCGCTGGCTGACCGCGGAGGCGCTCTTGTTGGACGACGACGGCGAGCGTGGAGTTGTCCCCGGTACGCCGAGACGTACACGTCCGGCACCGGCTTCGCCGTCGCCTCGGCCGTCCTCGCCTCAGCGGTGCCGCGATCCCGGAGGCGGAGGGACGGGAGTGGGCCAAGGGGGCAGACGCCTCGAACCGGCGCCCGGCTCACCCTGCGGCGACCGCCAGCAGTTCGGGCAGGTCGCGCATGTCGTCGAACACGACGGTGTCCGGCCCTTCGAGTCGTGAGGCCGGGGTGAGGCCGCCGCAGTATCCGAAGGCCCGCATCCCGGCGGCCCGCGCCGCCCGCACCCCGTACGCGCTGTCCTCGACGACCGCGCATCGCTCGGGGCGTACGCCGAGGGTGCGGGCGGCGTGCCGGAAGAGGTCGGGGGCGGGCTTGCCCCGACGCACGTCGGCCGCGCTGAAGACGCGGTCCTCGAAGTGGTGGAGCAGACCGGTGAGCGTCAGACTGCGCCGGATGCCGGCGTGTCCGCCGTTCGACGCCACGCACACGCCTGTGGCGAGACGTTCCAGGGCGTCTGCCACGCCGTCCACGGCGGTGAGCTCGGCCTCGATGGCCTCCTCGTACAGATGCTCGTACCGCCGCTCCCAGCCCTTCTCCAGCCGGCGGCCGAGCCGTTCCTCCACTGCCGCGGTGTACACCTCGGTGGACGATCCCACGAACCGCTCGACGATCTCCGCCTCGGTGAACGCGCACCCCAGGTCGGCCATGACCACCGCGTCGACCTTGACGCAGATCCGCTCACTGTCGACGAGCACACCGTCGCAGTCGAAGATCACCAGTTCGACGGGGCTCCGCATCATGATCGTCAAGTTAGCCGAGGGCCTGCTCGGAGGAACAGGGCTCGCCCCGACGCGGATGGTGGGCGAGCCCTGTTCGCCGGGGTCGATTCTCCGGGGTGGGGGGTGGCCGGGGCCATGGGTGCGCCCGGGGGCGGAGTGGTGAATCCCTCACACCCCGTGTGAGGGGCGCACACCCCGAGGGGCGCCGCTCTTGAGGGAGCGCGCTGTGTGAGGGAGCGCACGCGTCGTGCACCCGGCGCGCCCCGGTGCTTCCACCGGGGCGCGTGACGCGCCGCCCGGTGGGGAAGGCGCACCCTCAGCGGGCCCCGGCGGCATGCCGTGGACCCCGCTTGATCGCCCACCCGCCGTCGACGACGATACTGGCAGCCGTACGTCGTCACCCCGCCCTCCGAATGGACTCATGCTCACCTCCCCGCCCGTCCCGCCACCGACTCCCTCGACGGTGTGGCTCGCCCGCGGCCGTCACACCGGACCGACCGCGCCGGACGTCCTCCGCAAGAACCTTCAGTCCCTCAAGGACGACGGTACGGTCCTGGACTTCCATGAGCTGTCCGGGGCCGACGCCCCCGCCGGGGAGCTAGCCTTCGAGGCCCGCTGGGTGGTGCCCGGCGACGTGACCGTCCGCGCCCGGCTGACGCTCGCGGAATGGTCGGGGCGCGGGCAGGAGTGGACGCTGGTCGCGGAGGCGGAGCGGCCCTGGGACCTATGGTGGCCGTCGCCCGCAGAGATGTTCTGGCCGTGGGAGGCCGACACCCCGTGGGGCCAGGAGACGGTCACGGGCCAGCGCTACCTGGACATCAACCCGCTCCCGGACGACGACAAGGACGTCAAGCGCACACTGCGCGGCGCCCTGCGCGACACCTGGACCGTTCACGTCCTGGTGCACGAGGCCATGACCCCCGACGAGCGCGGCCGCCGCACCCTGGTGCCGCTCCTGCCGCCGGGCCTGCACCACCGCGTGGTCGAGCACCGTGCCGCGCCCCACCAGCTGCGCACCGTGAACTGGGCGCTGCGCGACGCCGGCGTGGAGCTGCCGCGCGGCGGCGCCGTGGTACTGCCGGGCTCCCCCGCCCCGGACGGCTACGACGGCGCGGAATACTCGGTGCGCAACATGTTTCTGGACGGCACCCATCCCGCCGAACTCCTCGACGCCATAGGGAGGTTCGTCGATCTGCCCCGGCCGCTGCCGGACGGCGGCGAGGCCGCGCTGACCGTGCTGCGGGAGCAGTGGCAGCTGCTGACCCTGGAGGAGGAGCTGGCGCGGGAGCGGCAGCTGGTGGCGATGTACTCCGAGGCGCTGGAGGCGATGACGCGGTCCCGGGACCTGTACCGGGAGGCCGCCGAGCACGCCCACGAGGCGCTCGCCGCCTACCGGGACGCGGCCGCGGCCGGCGAGCGCCCCCAGCCGCAGGCCAGGGCGACCGGGTCGCCGTTCCAGCAGCTGGGCCGGACGCTGGAGCGGCTCAAGGTGACGGCCATGAGCCTGCGCCCCCTGCCCGCCCCCAGGCCCACGCCCACGGGGCAGGAGGGGCTCGACGATGAGGCCGGCCCCGCGCCGGAAGCTACCTCGCAGACTCCGCGGGAGCCTTCGGAGGGGGGCGTGCAGAACGGCGTGCACGAGAGCGCGAGGGGGCATGCGCCGGAGCTCACGCCCTCGAAGGACGCCCCGGCGGAGCAGCAGGCGGCCGACCGCTAGGGCCTGTCTGACAAACCCCCGCCGCAGAGCAGGCGGGGGTTTGTCAGACAGGCCCTGGGGCCCCGGCGGGCCGCCCGGCACCGGGGTCCCGGACGGCCGGGTGCCGGCGTCCCAGCCGTTCCTCCGCCCGTCACCCACCGCGGCCACCCGTTCACCCCTCGCGCCGTTCCCGAATCCTCACCCGTCCCGGGGTGTCGGTCCGCGTCTGCTGGATACGCGGTCCCCACGGCAGTGGCAGCACGGGTCTTCCGGAAGGGGTCCGGTCATGGACAGCGAGCACGGCTCCGCGGGCGGCGGTCCCGAGGCGCCTCCCCATCCCCACCGGTCGGCCGCGACCCTGCGCGTCAACGGCAAACCGCACACCCTCACCGTCGACCACCGGCGCGTCCTGCTGGACGTGCTGCGGGAGGACCTGGAGCTCACCGGCGCCAAGAAGGGCTGCGACCACGGGCAGTGCGGCGCGTGCACGGTCCTGGTGGACGGACGGCGGGTCAACAGCTGTCTGCTGCTCGCGGTGTCCCTGGACGGCTGTGACGTCACGACCGTGGAGGGGCTGGCCGGCGACGGCGAGGGACCGCACCCGTTGCAGCGGGCGTTCATGGAGCGCGACGCCTTCCAGTGCGGGTACTGCACGCCGGGGCAGCTCTGCTCGGCGGTCGGGGCCATCGCGGAGGCGGAGGCCGGTCATCCCTCGCACGTCACGGACGCGGGCGCGCCGGCCGGGCCCGTCGCGCTGAGCCGGGACGAGATCCGTGAGCGGCTGAGCGGCAACCTCTGCCGGTGCGGGGCGTACCCCCGTATCGTCGACGCGGTCGAGGACGTGATCCGGTGAAGCCCTTCGCCTACGTACGGGCCGGCAGCCTCGCCGAGGCGGCGGACGCCTACGCCGCGCACCCGGGCGCCCGCTATCTGGGCGGCGGCACCAACCTCGTGGACCTGATGAAGCTCGGCGTGGAACAGCCGTCCGCGCTCATCGACGTCACCCGGATCCCGATGGACGAGGTGACGGTTCTGCCGGACGGTTCGGTGCGGGTCGGGGCCCTGGTCCGCAACAGCGACCTCGCCGCGCACCCCCGGATCCGCGAGAGCTACCCCGCCCTGTCGCAGGCGCTGCTCGCGGGCGCGTCGGGGCAGTTGCGCAACGCGGCGACCACAGGCGGCAATCTGCTCCAGCGCACCCGCTGCCCGTACTTCCAGGACGTCTCCAAGCCCTGCAACAAGCGTGCGCCGGGCAGCGGGTGCGGCGCCCTGGACGGTGTGCACCGCGACCACGCGGTGCTCGGGTACTCCGAGCAGTGTGTCGCCACCCATCCGTCGGACATGGCCGTGGCCTTGGCCGCGCTGGACGCGGAGGTGGAGCTGTACGGGCTCGCTGGGGTGCGCCGGGTGCACGCGGCGGAGTTCCACCGGCTGCCCGGGGACCGTCCGGAGCTGGACACCGTCATCGAGCCGGGGGAACTGGTCACCGGCGTGGTGCTGCCCGCGGCGACGGCCGGGCTGCCGTCGGCGTACCGCAAGGCCCGCGACCGGGCGTCGTACGCCTTCGCGCTGGCCTCGGTCGCCGCCGTGCTGCAGGTGCGGGACGGCGTCGTGGCGCACGCGGGGATCGCGTTCGGGGCGTTGGCGCACCGGCCCTGGCGAGCCAGGCGGGCCGAGGAGGCGCTGCTGGGCGCGGCCCCGACCCGGGCGGCGTTCGAGCACGCCGTCGACCTCGAACTGTCGGCTGCGCGGCCTCTGCGCGACAACGCGTACAAGGTGCCGCTCGCCCACAACGTCGCCGTCGACGTCCTGACACGGCTCGTGCCGCCGGGGCCGCCGGGGGACGGGCCACGAGTTCCGCACGGGGAGGAATCATGAGCGGCGAGGCGGTGGGCGCTCCCGTCGAGCGGCGGGAAGGGCGCGAGAAGGTCACCGGGGCGGCTCGCTACGCGGCCGAGTTCGCCTCCCCGGGGCGGTTGTTCGCGCGACCCGTGCCGGCGACGGTGGCGCGGGGCCGGTTGACGGACGTGGACGCCTCCGAGGCGCTGCGGCTGCCGGGCGTCGTCGACGTGCTGACCCACGAGAACGCGCCGCGTCTGGGCGAGCCGGACGATGCGACCCTCGCCGTCCTCCAGGGCCCGGAGATCCCGCACCGGGGCTGGTGTGTCGCCCTGGTGGTCGCGGAGAGCCCGGAGGCGGCCAGGGAGGGGGCCGCCGCCGTGCGCGTCTCCTGCGCGCGGGAGCCGCACGACGTCATCCTGTCGGCCTCGCATCCGCGTGCGTACGTCCCCGAGAAGGCGAACGGCGGGTATCCCGCCGTCACCGAACAGGGCGACCCGGAAGGGGCGTCGGCGGCTGCGGCCGCCCGGGTGGACGTCGGCTACCGGGTGCCGCCGCTGCACAACCATCCGATGGAGCCGCACGCCAGCACCGCGCAGTGGGACGGTGAGCGGCTGACCGTGCACACCTCCAGCCAGGGCACCACGACCGTGCGGGCGGTGCTGGCGGGGTTGTTCGGTCTGACGGAGGACCGGATCACCGTCACCGCCGAGCACGTCGGGGGCGGCTTCGGCTCCAAGGGCACGCCCCGGCCGGACGTGGTGCTGGCGGTGATGGCCGCCCTGCGCACCGGGCGTCCGGTCACGGTTTCGCTGCCCCGCCGGTTCCTGCCGTCGACGGTGGGGCACCGGGCGCCGACCGAGCACCGGCTGCGGCTGGGGGCCGACGCGGACGGCCGGCTGACCTCCCTCGTCCACGAGGTCGCCACGCACACCTCGCGGATCAAGGAGTTCGTGGAGCAGGCGGCGACGCCGGCGCGCGTCATGTACGCCTGCCCGGCCATGCGCACGCTGCACCGCGTGGTGGCCCTGGACGTGCCGACGCCGTCGTGGATGCGGGCGCCCGGGGAGGCGCCGGGCATGTACGCGCTGGAGTCGGCGATGGACGAGCTCGCCGTCGAGCTGGGCATGGACCCGGTCGAGCTGCGGGTGCGCAACGAGCCGGAGACCGAACCGGAGAGCGGACGGCCGTTCAGCAGCCGCCACCTCGTCGAGTGCCTGCGCGAGGGCGCACGCCGGTTCGGCTGGGAGGGACGCGACCCCAGGCCGGGCACGCGGACGGAGGGGGCGCTGCTGATCGGCACCGGAGTGGCCGCAGCGACCTACCCGGTGCTGGTCGGGCCGTCGACCGCTTCGGCGCGGGCGCTGCCGGACGGAGGTTTCCTCGTCGAGACGAACGCCACCGACATCGGCACGGGCGCCCGAACGGTGCTCGCGCAGATCGCCGCCGACGCCCTGGGCGTCCCGCCGGAGCGGGTCCGGATCCGGGTCGGCAGCAGCGATCTGCCGTCCGCGTCGCTGGCGGGCGGTTCCTCGGGCACCGCGTCCTGGGGCTGGCCGGTGCACGAGGCGTGCACCCGGCTCGCGGAACGCCTGGCCGCCCGCCCCGGCCGGATCCCCGAGGAGGGACTGGTCGAGCACGCGGACACGGCAGGGCGGGCGGACGCCAAGTCCCCGTACGCCCGGCACGCGTTCGGCGCGCACTTCGCCGAGACGGCCGTGGACACGGTGACCGGTGAGGTGCGGGTGCGGCGTCTGCTGGGCGTGTACGCGGCCGGGCGGATCCTCAACTCCCGTACCGCGCGCTCCCAGTTCGTCGGCGGCATGACGATGGGTCTGGGCATGGCGCTGACCGAGGGAAGCACCGTGGACGCCGCGTTCGGCGACTTCGCCGAGTCGGATCTCGCGTCGTACCACGTGCCCGCGCACGCCGACGTGCCGGACATCGAGGCGCACTGGATCGAGGAGCACGACCCGCACCTCAACCCGCTGGGCGGCAAGGGGATCGGCGAGATCGGCATCGTGGGCACGGCCGCCGCGATCGGCAACGCGGTCCACCACGCCGTCGGCGTGCGGCTGCGGGAGCTGCCGCTCACGCCGGACCGGGTGCTGGCGGCGATGAGCGCTCCGTGAGCTGAGCGAGCCCGGGGCGGCCCGGCCGTTGCTCCACCTTCATGTCGATCATCAGACATGCCCGATCATCCGACATTCCCGACGACTCGGGCGTGGCGCGCGTGTGATGTCCGCCTCACCGGCTACCGTCCGGCCCGGTCGCCGATCCGCCGTCCGGTCATCGCGATATTCCCACCGGAAAGGGGGAATTCGGGACTCGAGTAGGGGGAATTCGACAGCCGGGGGGAACCCGAGCCGGGGGAACAGCGGACACCGCGCGTCGGACCGCGCACAGGGAGGGCCCGTGGATACGACCACCACGCTCGTCGCCGTCGCGGCGCTGCTGGCGGCCGCACTGTTCGTCGCGGCCGCCTGGGTGCTGATACGCCTGGTCAGGACCCGTCGGGGCCTGCGCAGGGCGGGCCTGCCGACGGGGTCGCGCTGGGTCTTCTGGGGTGCGATCGCCTACTTCCTGCTGCCGGTCGACGCGCTGCCCGACCCGGTGTATCTCGACGACATCGGAGTCCTCCTGCTCGCCCTGCGGTCACTGCGCCGGGCCCCCGACGGCTCCCCCGACGGCACGCCGGACGGAGCCGGGGCGGTCAACTGACCGCGCCGGAAAGAATTTTGGGCTTTTTCAGGACCCATCACCCCAGCTCAGCTCCCTGTGCCGGACCCGGAATCCGTGATGATCACGGAGAGTAAGGAAACCAAGCACCCGTTCGATTCGTATAAGTCACTGAAGGTCGCACCACCAGCGGGCCCGAGTGACGTCGCACAGCGGCACCGCTTGATCGAGGCAGTACCGACGAGGGAGAAACCGATGCAACCGTTCGCGCTCAACTACGCACGCCCCGCGGCGGAGTTGGAGTTCGCAACTCCGTACGCCTATGACCCCGGACTGCAGTTGAACGTGCTCCTGGACGGCCGGATCGCCGCTCGTGACCACGCCCTGCTGAGAGAACTGGGGACGACCACCTCGACAGCGGGCTCCAAGACGCACTTCGACGACTGAGCGCGGGCCACGAACATGACCGTGCTCATCATGACCTGCGAAGAGGACGTCACGGCGGACATGGTGGTCGTCCACCTGAACGCCGCCGGTGTCCCCGTCGTACGGCTCGACCCCGCCGATCTCACGCACACCGTCGCGCTCTCCGCGGAGTACGTGCACGGAGCGTTCCGGGGCCATCTGTCGTCCGCCGGACGGCTGGTGAGTCTCGACTCGCTGCGGTCCGTGTGGGTCCGCCGGCCCGGAACGGCCGCGGCCCGGGCGCCCCAGCCGTCCGCGTGGCTCACGGAGGAGGCCTCGCAGGCGCTGTACGGGATGCTCCGCGGCAGCGGGGCGCGCTGGATGAACCATCCGGACGCGGCCCGGCGGGCCCGGCACAAGCCCTGGCAGCTGCGGCTCGCCCAGAGCAGCGGTCTGCCCGTGCCGGCGACACTGATCACGACGTTCCCGCAGGCGGCCCGGGACTTCGCGGAGCGCTACCCGGACCTGGTGGTCAAGCCGGTGTCGGGGGCGCATCCGCAGGACCCGCCCCGGGCGGTGCCCACCACGCGCGTTCCGCCCGGCGCCGACTTCGCCGCCGTCGCCTACGGACCCACGCTGCTCCAGCGCCGGGTCGCCAAGCGGGCCGACATACGGCTGACGGCGGTGGGCGACCGGCTGCTGGCCGCCCGCAAGGCCACGGACCCCGACGGCGATCCCGACGCGGTGGACGTGCGCTTCGCGCCCTCGACCGAGCCGTGGCGCCCGGTCGAGGTGCCGCCACGGCTCGCCGACTCCGTGCGGACATATCTGCGGGAGGCCGAACTGACCTACGGCGCGTTCGACTTCGCCGAGGACGCCGACGGCACATGGTGGTTCCTGGAGTGCAACCAGTCCGGCCAGTTCGGCTTCGTGGAGGTGGAGACCGGCCAGCCGATCGCCCGCACGATCGCGGAATGGCTGGCCGGCCCCGACCCGGACAACGGCTCCCGGCACGTGGACTGCTGCGGGTCGGCGGTTCCCTGAGCCGCCGTCACCGGATTCGGCGCCGATGAGCGGCCCGGCGCGACGCCGAGCCCTCACCGGATCGCCCTTGCGCGCGGGCTCAGACGGCTACGCAGAGCCCGCTGTCCTCGTCGGTCCCCCGCTTCGGCCCCGGGATCGCCGGCCCCCGCACCGCGGCGGCGAGCAGCTGGTCCGCCGCGTCGACGGCCTCACGCACGTCGGAAGTGCCCATCAGCACGCACAGCGTGTAGGTGACGTCCTCCAGTTCACGGGCCGTCTCCGGCCGCTCCTGCTCCGCCTGCGCAATCTTCAGCGACGCGAACCGGGTCAGCAGCGTCCTGACGGCCTTCGGGTCCGGAACGATCACGAGCGCCCCTCTCTCCAGATGTAGTGGGCAGCGTGTGCCCGGAAGTGAGCGAATCATGCGCACCGGAGGAACAAATCACCTTTCGGGGGCACAATTTCAGCCACTTGGCCGTGCGATGGAGCGTCAAGCGATGTTCTCTGGGGGGATCAGCAGCGGCCGTTCAGGTGCTCCGCTTCCCCCCATCCGGTCCCCGGGCCCCGTGACGGTCCCTATTCTCGACCCCGTTCAGGCGACAGACGTCGCGCGCCGCCCCGGAGAGCGGGAGAGCAGACTGGTGCACACAGCCCCCGAAGAGCCTCCGCCTCCCGGTGAACCCCCGTCGTCCGGGGACGAGTTGAACCCTGAGGGCACATCAGCCGCACCCGCGTCCCTGCGGGACCTGCTGGCGTTCGAGGACGGGAACGCGCTGCGTCTGCTGTGCGCGCCCGCGGGGGACGCCGTCGTGCACCACATCGCCGTCGGCATGGACGACCTGGCCCCCGGCCGGCCCGGGACGCTGCTGCTGGCGGTGGGCGCCGCCCCGGACGCCGCGACCGTGCGCGAGGCGGCGCTGCAGGGCGCCTGCGCCGTCGTCCTGGGCGAGCCGCCACCCGCGGCGGCGACCCTCGAAGCCGCCCGCGAGGCCGGTCTCGCCCTCCTCGTGCGCGAGGACGGGGTCGGCTGGGCCGAGGTCGCCGGGCTGCTGCGGTCGGCCCTGTCCTACGCCCGGGCCGGACTCGACGACGGGGACGCGGTGCGCGGGCCGGAGGCGATCCCCTCGCTCGCGGCGCTGGCCGCACGGGTGGCCGCGTACGTGAAGGGGTCGATCACGATCGAGGACACGCGGTTGCGCGTGCTGGCGCACTCCGCCACCGGCCCCGGCGCCGACCCCCTGCGCCGCGCGGTGATCCTGGGCGGCCGGGTGCCGGACTGGCGGGTCGCCGAGCTGCGTCGCAGCGGTCTGCTGCGGGCCCTGTGGACCGCGCGGGACGTCCTGCACCGCCCCGCCGACGGCGACACGCCCGAGCGGCTGGTGGTGGCCGTCCGCAGCGGGCGGGAGGTGCTCGGGTCGATCTGGGCCGCCGCGGACGGCGCGGCCCTCGCGCCCGACGCGGCCCGCCATCTGCGCACGGCCGCCGGTCTCGCCGCCCCGCTGCTCGTCCGGGAGCGGCTGCGCGAGAGCGGCACGGCCCACCGCCGGGAGAACGCCCTGCGCGGGCTGCTGCACGGCCTGGGGGACCGCCGTACGCACGCATGGTCGCTGGGACTGTCCCCGGACGCGCCGTGTGCGGCGGTGGCGGCCGAGCGGGAGCCGGCGCGGGCGGACGACCGCGCGCTGGAGGTGCTGGTGCTGGAGCTCGCCGCGCACCGCCCCGGCACCGGGGTGCTGCGCGACGGCGACCGGCTCGCGCTGCTGGTGACCGGTGACGCGTCGGCCTCCGATCACGAGGCCGCCGTCCTGGCCGTCGTCCGCGAACTCGACGCGGCGGTGTCGTCGTCGCCGGACTGCGCCCCCGTGTGGCTGGGCGTCGGCCCGGTGGGGCCGCCGGAGCGGGCCGCGGAGTCCTACGACCGGGCCGTGCTGGTGATGCGGGCGCTGCGGGAGCGGGAGGCGCGGGCCTCGGCGACGGGAGCGCCCCGCCCGGCCCGGTACGCGGACGCCGCCGGGGCGGGTGCGGCGGTGGAGACGCTGCGGGTCCTGGACGCGGTGCGGCCGGTCTGGGAGTCCGGCGAGGGCCCCGTGCACGAGCTGATCCGGGCCGACCTGGCCGGCGGCGGGGAGCTGGTGCGGACCCTGGCGGCGTACTTCGACACGGGGGGCGACGTGACGGCGGCGGCCGGGCGGCTCGTCGTGCACCCCAACACGCTGCGGTACCGGATCGTCCGCCTCCGCGAGCGGGACGGCGTCGATGTGGACGATCCGGACACACGGCTGCTGCTGACTCTGGCGGCGCGTCTGGCCACCGCTGCCCCGCCTCCGTGACGGCG
The DNA here is from genome assembly GCF_044740925.1 of Streptomyces sp. NPDC088254. NCBI lineage: Bacteria > Bacillati > Actinomycetota > Actinomycetes > Kitasatosporales > Streptomycetaceae > Streptomyces > Streptomyces sp. NPDC088254. The sequence continues at coordinate 224,203 of NZ_JBIURQ010000011.1, forward strand.
GCGGGGCAGCCCTTTGTGCGGGTACACGAAGGTCGCCGTCGTCTTTGTGCGGCCGGCCGAAGACGCGGAGCCCGCCCCCGGGCGAACCTGGAGGTACCGCCCGGGCCCGGCGGCGCCCCGTCGCACCGAAGCGAAGGAGACCAGGACGTGTCGATCCCCACCGAGACCACCCGCAGCACCGCACCGGCCCCCGACCGCACCACCGCGGGCGGGGTGACGACCGCCGACGTCGCCGCGGCCGTCCGCCAGGCCGTGGCGGACGGGCTGCTCGGCGCCGACCGGCCGCTCGCCGGGTTCCTCGACGTGCGGGGCGTGCGGGACAGCGTCGCCGGACTGCACGAGGCGTTCGGGGACGTCCCGGACGTGCTGCACACCTTCGCCGCCAAGGCCTGCGCCCTGGTGCCGGTGCTGCGGCTGCTCGCCGAGGCGGGCATGGGCTGCGAGGTGGCCAGCCCCGGCGAGCTGCGGCTGGCGCTGGACGCGGGGTTCCCGCCGGCGCGGATCGTGCTGGACTCACCGGCCAAGACCCGGGCGGAGATCCACGAGGCGCTGTCCCTGGGCGTCGCCCTCAACGCCGACAGCCTGGCCGAACTCGAACGCGTCGACGAGCTGCGCCCGACCGGCTCCTCCTCCGTCATCGGGCTGCGGGTCAATCCGCAGGTGGGTGCGGGGGCCATCGGGGCGATGAGCACGGCGACCGCCCACTCCAAGTTCGGGGTCGCCCTGCGCGATCCGGGGGCCCGCGAGCGGGTCGTCGAGGCGTTCGCGCGGCGGCCGTGGCTGACCCGGCTGCACGCGCACGTAGGCTCACAGGGCTGCCCGCTTCCCCTGATCGGCAGGGGGCTCGCCGCGCTGCACCGCCTCGCCGAGGAGATCGACGCCCGGGCCGGCCGCCGGCAGATCACCAGCCTCGACCTGGGCGGCGGGCTGCCGGTCAACTTCGAGGACGACTGCGTCACCCCGACCTACGCGGCGTACGTCGCCACGCTCACGGCCGCCGAGCCGGCCCTGCTGGACGGCCGCTACCGGCTGGTGACGGAGTTCGGCCGCTCCCTGCTCGCGAAGAACGGCTTCCTCGCGGCCCGCGTCGAGTACGTCAAGGAGGCGGGTGGTCGCCGCGTCGCCGTCACCCACGCCGGCGCGCAGGTCGCCACCCGCACGGTCTTCATGCCGCAGGACTGGCCGGTGCGGGTGAGCGCGTACGGCCCCGACGGCACGCCGAAGGAGGGGCCGGCGCTGCCGCACGACGTCGCCGGGCCACTCTGCTTCGCCGGGGACGTCGTGGCGCACGAGCGCCCGCTGCCCGAGCTCGCCGAGGGCGACTGGGTCGTCCTGCACGACACCGGCGCCTACTACTTCTCGGCGCCGTGGGCGTACAACAGCCTGCCGCGGCCCGGTGTGTACGGCTGTCTGCGGCGGGAGGACCGCGTCGAGTTCGCCACCGTGCGGACGCCGCAGACGGTGCGGGAGATCTCCGCGGAGAGCGGGCTGGCCCACGGGGACGCCCTGGTGAACGGCTTCGGCTGACGAAGTCGCCCCCGCGCAGGCATCAGCGGGCCGATCCGAGGCACCCGGTCTGCGTCGTCTGACGAGGAGAGAGTTCCGTGCTGTGGGTCGCCGTACTGCTGCTGCCGCTGCTGTCCGTACTGATCGCGGTCATGGACCGCGTGGAGGATCATCTCTACTCCCCCGCCCCCGCCTCCGCCCCCGACCGGGCCAAGCGCCGGCACGCCGCGCGCAAGCGACATCTGCGCCTGGTCCGGGGCGGGGCCGAGGGCGGCGAACCGGCCGTCGACGGGCCGGCGGAGGACGTCCGGGCGAAGCCGCGGGCGGCCTGAGGGGCCCTTGCACTGTGAGCGTCCGACCCGGACGGGCAGGGTGCAGCGGCCCCTGAGGGGCCGCCCCACCGATCCGGACGCCCCCCGGGGGTGTCCCGCGGCGCAGGCCGTGTGCGAGGCTCGCACACGGCCTGCGCCGTTTTTCTCACGCCGCCGGCCGTGATGTCGACCGGCAGCAGGGAGAGTCAGCGGGATGCGCATCGGTCTGCTCGGCACCGGCCCCTGGGCGCACATGGTGCACGCCCCCGTCCTGGCCGCGCACGAGGGCCTGGACTTCGCCGGCGTGTGGGGCCGCCGCCCCGAGGCGGCGAAGGAACTGGCCGACGCGCACGGCGTCCGCGCCTACGACGACGTCGACGCGCTGCTCCCGGAGGTGGACGCGGTGGCGGTGGCGCTGCCGCCGGACGTGCAGGCGGAGCTGGCCGTGCGGGCCGCCGGGGCCGGGTGTCATCTGCTGCTCGACAAGCCCGTCGCCACGACGGTGGCGGGCGCGCGGGCGGTGGAGCGGGCCGTACGGGAAGCGGGGGTCGCCTCGGTGGTCTTCTTCACCACCCGGTTCCTGCCCGAGCCGGAAGCCTGGATCGCCGAACAGGCCGCCGCCGAAGGGTGGTTCACGGGGCGTGCGCAGTGGCTGGGCGCAGTGTTCTCGGCCGGTGGCCACCCGTTCGCGACGCCGTGGCGCCGGGAGAAGGGCGCACTGTGGGACGTGGGGCCGCACGCGCTGTCGGTGCTGCTGCCCGTCCTGGGCGAGGTGCGTCGGGTGGCGGCCGCGGTGCGGGGTCCCGGCGACACCGTGCAGGTGGTCCTGGACCACGCCGGGGGCGCCTCCAGCACCATGACGCTGAGTCTGACGGCTCCGCCCGAGGCGTCGGGCACGGCCGTCGAGGTCCGGGGCGCGGCGGGGGTGGCTCGGCTCCCGGAGAGCGAGGCGGGCGCGGCGGTGGCACTCGGCCGGGCCGCGGACGCGCTGTGCGCGACGGCCGGTGGGGGGCGTCCGCACGCCTGTGACGCGGCGTTCGGCCTGCGGGTCACCGAGGTGCTCGCCGAGGCCGAGGCCTTGCTGGGCGGCGGCGCGGGCTGAGCGGGGGCCGGCCGTGAACCGGCCGTGGCCGGACACACGGAGACGCCGGCGGATCCGCCGGCGTCCTGCCGAACCGGCGTGCCGACCGGGTGTGCCACTGGGGCGGCCCGGTCGGGCACGTCGTCACTTCGAAGGGACCGTCAGGCGTGCCGGTGCGAGCGCCGGTTGCCGGTCACGGCCCGGTAGAGGACCAGCAGGATGAGCGATCCGACGATCGCGGCGATCCAGGTGGACAGGTCGAAGAACCCGTCGATCGAATCCACCCCGAAGATCACCTTGCCCAGCCAGCCGCCGAGCAGACCGCCGACGATGCCGATGAGCATGGTGACGATGATGCCACCCGGGTCCTTCCCGGGCAGCAGCAGCTTGGCGATGGCACCGGCGAGCAGGCCAATCAGGATCCAGGCGATGACGCCCACGGTTCCTCCCGTGTCCGTGCGAATACTTGTATGCCTTCCGGATGCACCAGCACGCCGTCTCCAAACCTGTCAATGCCCCAGGAGTGTGATCTGCACGGTCTCCGGATGCAGGGTGCGCTCCCGCGATGAATGGTGTTAGTGGGCCCGCCGCGCCTCCGGCGGCCGCACGGGCCCGAAGCAGCCCTCCGGACCGAGGAGCACACCATGTCGACCTCACAGCCCGGCGCCTCCGGGCCGTCCTCCGACCGCGTCACCCCCGACGCCCTGCTCCACACCCGCACCGGCACCGATGTGTCGCCGGAGGACATGGTCCTCGCCGCGGGCCGGGACCTCACCCCGCGCAACCTGGAGTGGGCGCGGCGCAAGCTCGACGAGGAGGGCCCGAACGCGATCGAGAAGCTGCTGCCCTGACCCGGTGCCCCTGGGAGGTGCGGGCAGCGCGACGGCCCCGTCGCCTGCCCCGGAGGAGCAGGTGACGGGGCCGCCCAGGCGACTCCCCTACGGGGCTCAGGGCAGGTCGCGGTCTTCGACGACGTGGACGGCCGCCTCCTCCGCGCCCGCGGCGCCGCCGTCGATGCCGACGTCCGTGGCGGTCTCCTCCTTGGTGGCGTCCGGGTGTGCGCCCTCGTCCGGGGCGACCAGCCGGCCGGCGCGGGCGTCGCCCACCTCGGGGTCGACCGGCTCGCCCTCGCCCCGGGGAAGGTCGCCGACGCCGTCGCCCACGGGCGCCTCGACGTCGGGGACCTCCTGGGCGAGGCGCTGGTCCAGCGTCTCGCCCTCGTGCTGCTCGGCCGCCGTGGTGCCGTACTTGGTGACGCCGAGCGGCTTCTCCGGCGGGGAGTAGCCCTCGTCCAGCATGTCGTCGTAGGTGCGTTCGTCGACCGCGTCCTGAAGGTCGAGCGGCGCGGCGTCCGCCTGCTCCTCGTTGGTGCCGGTGGGCTGGTAGGCGTCGTCGGCCGTGGTCGCGGCGTTCGCGGGGTTCTCGGGCTCCGTGGCCATGGTGCCTCCCTGGGCTGCTGCGACGGTTGCGTCGCCTGTCGTGGTCCTCGTTGTGCCGTTCGGGTATCCCCGCCACCTGTGCTCCAACCCCGTCGGCCGGGCCCGGCCGCCGCCGGAGTCCGGGCCCGGCGCCGGGAGAGAATCGGGGCATGCCCCTTCCTGAGGAGCCTCGCCGTGTCGCCCTTCTCGGGGGGCGGCTTCTCCACCGACTCCGACGGCGTGCTCGACGACTGGGTGCTGGGCCTCGCCCGCCGGCCGCGACCGAAGGTGTGCTTCGTGCCGACGGCGAGCGGCGACGCCGAGGGATACGCCGAGCGGTTCCTCGCCGCGTTCGCCGGGCGGGACTGCGAACCGTCCGTCCTGCGGCTGTTCCGGCGGGAGGCGGACGATGCGTCGCTGCGCGCCCACCTGCTGGAGCAGGACGTCGTGTATGTGGGCGGGGGCAACACTGCGAACCTGCTCGCGGTGTGGCGCGTCCACGGGGTGGACCGGCTGCTGGCGGAGGCGTACGAGCGCGGGACGCTGCTGTGCGGCATCAGCGCGGGCGCCAACTGCTGGGCGCGCGGCTCGCCCACCGACTCCTTCGGTCCGCTGACCTTCCTGCCGGACGGGCTGGGTCTGCTGCCGGGTTCGGTGTGCCCGCACTACGACAGCGAGCCGGGCCGCCGGCCCTCCTGCCTCCGGGCGGTGGCGAGCGGCGCGCTGCCCGCGGGGTGGGCGCTGGACGACGGGGCGGGCGCCCTGTTCACGGACGGTGTGGTGACCCGGACCGTCGCCCGGGCACCGGGGACGCACCTGTACCGGGTGGAGCCCGACGGGCGGGGCGGTGTCGCCGAGACGGTCGTGGGCCCGTGAGGCACACCGGCCGAGCGCGGCGCGAGTCGGCTCATCCCTGGCCGTCCCCGGCGGGTCGTGGGGCGAGGTGCAGGTCCAGGCCCGCCGAGGGGTGGCGGGTCCAGGTCCGGGCGTAGCGGGGCGGTGGGCCGCCCGGCGGGGAGAGGGCGGCGGTGGGGACGCGGCGGGCGGTGCCGAGGATGCCCGCCTCGGTGGTGTTGGCGTTGTTGCCGCTGGTGGCGGCCGAGGAGCAGCCGGCGTAGAAGGCGACGGGGATGGCCTCGGTCCCGGTGAGCAGACAGGGCGGCCGTACGCCCAGCCGGCGCAGGTCGGCCGCGGTGCGCGCCCAGTCGAGGCGGTCGGCGGCGGTGCGGTCCACCAGGCGGTCCAGGACGACGTACTGCACCGCCAGATGGCCGGTCAGCAGCAGGGCGGTCACGACGGCGGCGGCCGGGCGCCATCGGCCGTCGGGCCGGGTGACCAGGTGGAACAGGGCGTCGGCGACCGGGATGGCGAGCAGCGCGTAGACGGGTTGGAGGAAGCGGGGCGCCGCGTAGCCGATGAGGAACAGGTACGGCAGGGCGGCGGTCGTGGCGCAGACGAGGAGGAGCAGCGTGGGCGCCGTCCGCCCGGCCCGCACCGCGACGGCGAGGCCGGCGGCGGCGAGCAGCGGCAGCAGGACCCACCAGGCGGTGACGACCGGGTTGGGCAGCGGCCCGGTGCACGGGCGGCACAGGGCCCGGCCGATCAGGGCGCGCATCTGGTCGTCGACGGCGAGGTTCCGGCCGAGCCCGCCCTGGATGCGGGAGCCCTCGGCGAGCCGCCGCAGGGGGCCTCCGTGGCTCGTGTACGCCTCGATCAGCCACTGGACGACGCCGGTCGCCAGGCCCCCGGCGAGGAAGAGGGCGGCGCGGACATGGCGGCCCGCCAGCGCGAGGGCGAGCAGCGGCGGCGCGATCCAGACGGCGTCGGTGGGCCGCATCCACGCCATGAGCGCCGCGCCCGCGGCCACGCCCCACAGGGCGGACCGGTCACGGTGGTCGGCGCGGACCCGCAGCAGACAGCCGGCGCAGGCGAGGGCCCCGAGGGCGACCCACTGGTTGGGCATGGCCGCCGGGCCGTAGAACAGGGTCACCCACAGGGTGGCGAAGAGGGCGCCGGCGAGGGCCAGGACGCGGGCCGGGAACAGTCCGCGCCAGACGCGCAGGGCGAGGTACAGGCCGAGGCCGGACAGCAGCGCGAGGTAGACGCGCAGCAGTGTCGTGGAGGTGGACCAGGAGGCGACCGGCGCCACCAGCAGGGTGACGCCCCGGGCGCGGGGCGCGCTGAAGAAGGCGGGCGGGGCCTGGGCGGAGACCTGGCTGACGTACACGGTCTCGTCCCAGCCGAGGCCCAGACCGAAACCGGGGCCGAGGGTTCCCACGCCGGGGACGACGAGGATGAGTTGGGCGAGGGTGAAGGCGGCGGCCACGGCGGCGAGCGGGCGGACGCCGCGCGTCCGGCGGGAGCCGGGCTGGTTCGCCGGTGCGCCGCGCTGCCGACCGATCGGCAGGGCGTTCGTGCCGTGGGCCATCTGCACCCCTCGTTCCGGACGCGGGAGAGCCGGGCAGTCCCGGATCCGCCGCGCGGGGAATCCCGGGGTCGCGGAACGGAAGAACAGCGCGAACCGCGAGAAACACGATCAAAATAACCCGGTTCGGGCAGTCGCGCAGGACGGAGATCAGCCGGGTGCCGCACGCCCGGCGCCCCGCCGGCGACGGGCGGGGCACCGGGCGGGGCCGGTCGGCGGGCGGTCAGCCGGCGCGCGGGGCGCGGTGCGGGGGCTGTTCGGGCGCCGGGCGGGACCGCTGCGGCGGCACCGTGCGGGCCACGGGGCCGTCGCCGTTCAGGGTGAGCGCGCTGCCGTGGTGGTGGATCGTCAGCGCGTCGCCGGACAGCAGGGTGTAGACGGCCTTGTCGGGGCCGACCTCCACCCGCAGCCGGCGGCCCCGTATCTGGACGCAGAAGGCGAGGCGGCTGAACCGCTCGGGCAGCCGGGGTGCGAACCGCACGGTGTCGCCCTGCCGGCGCAGCCCGCCGAACCCGGCGACCAGGGCCGTCCAGGTGCCGGCGAGGGAGGCGATGTGCAGGCCGTCGCGGGTGTTCTGCTGGAGGTTCTCCAGGTCCATCAGGGCGGCCTCGGCCGTGTAGGCGTAGGCCAGGTCGAGATGGCCGGCCTGGGCGGCGACGACGGCCTGCCCGCACGCCGACAGGGAGGAGTCCCGCACGGTCAGCGGCTCGTAGTAGGCGAAGTTGCGGGCTACCTGCTCGTCGTCGTACTCCTCCTCGAAGTGACTGCCGCAGAGGTACATCGCCAGCACCAGGTCCGCCTGTTTGACGACCTGTTTGCGGTAGAGGTCGAAGTACGGGAAGTGCAGCATCAGGGGGTACTGGTCGGCGCGGGTGCCGGCGAAGTCCCAGCGCTGGTAGCGGGTGAAGCCGGCGTGCTGTTCGTGGACGCGGAGTTCGTCGTTGTACGGGATGTGCACGGCGCCGGCGGCGTCCCGCCAGGCCGCGCTCTCCTCCTCGTCCACGCCGAGGGCGGCGGCCTCGCGGGGGTGGCGTTCCACCACGTCGGCGGCGGCGAGGAGGTTCGCGCGGGCCATCAGGTTGGTGTACGTGTTGTCGTCGGCGACGGCGCTGTACTCGTCGGGGCCGGTGACGCCGTCGATGTGGAAGACGCCGTGGGCGTCGTGGTGGCCGAGGGAGCGCCACAACCGGGCGGTCTCCACGAGCAGTTCGACGCCGGTCTCCGCCTCGAAGCCGGTGTCGCCGGTCGCGGCGACGTAGCGGACGACGGCGTCGGCTATGTCGGCGTTGACGTGGAAGGCGGCGGTGCCGGCAGGCCAGTACGCGGAGCCTTCCGAGCCCTCGATGGTGCGCCAGGGGAACGCGGCCCCGCGCAGGCCGAGTTGGGTGGCGCGTTCACGGGCGGCGGGCAGGGTCTGCTGCCGCCAGCGCAGCGCCTCGGCGACGGACTCGGGCGCGGTGTAGGTGAGCAGGGGCAGCACGAACGTCTCGGTGTCCCAGAAGGCGTGGCCGTCGTAGCCGGAGCCGGTCAGGCCCTTGGCGGGGATGGCGCGGCCCTCGGCGCGGGCGCCGGCCTGCAGGACGTGGAAGAGGGCGAAGCGGACGGCCTGCTGGATCTTCTCGTCGCCGTCGACCTCGACGTCGGCGCGCGCCCAGAAGTCGTCGAGGTAGGCCCGCTGGTCGTCGAGGAGGCCCTGCCAGCCGCTGTGTCCCGCGGCGGCGAGGGCCGCTTCGACCTGGTCGCTCATCGCGGGCCGGGAGCGGACGCCGGACCAGCCGTGCGCGACGAGCTTCTCCACGCGGAGCGTCTCGCCGGGCTCCAGCACGGAGGTGACGGTGAGCCGGGCGACGTCGACGTTGCTCTCCGCGCTGGTGGTGGTCCGCTCGGGGCCGCTGATCGTGTGGTCGGCGGCCACCGCGACGCGCAGGCCGCTGCGTTTGGTGCGGTGGACCAGGCGCAGCCGGCGGTCGGCGGCGACGTCCTCCTCGGGTTCCAGCGGCGACTTCAGGGCCTTCGCGGCGCGCGGGTCGCCGTCCGGGTCGGGCAGGCTCTCGTTGGCGACCAGTTCGGACTGGATGACGACGCGTGAGCGGCTGTCGACGGCCTCGACCTCGTAGGCGACGGCGGCGACGGCCCGCTGGGTGAGGGAGACCAGCCGGGTGGAGCGCACCCGGACGGTGGACCCGGCCGGGGAGGTCCATTCGCAGGTGCGTTCCAGGACGCCGCGGCGCAGGTCCAGGACGCGTTCGTGGGAGACGAGGCGTCCGTAGCGCAGGTCGAAGGGCTCGTCGTCGACGAGGAGCCGCACGATCTTGCCGTTGGTGACGTTGATGACGGTCTGCCCGGACTCCGGGTAGCCGTAGCCGGCCTCGGCGTAGGGCAGGGGGTGCACTTCGTGGACGCCGTTGAGGTAGGAGCCGGGCAGGCCGTGCGGTTCGCCCTCGTCGAGGTTGCCGCGCCAGCCGACGTGCCCGTTGGACAGGGCGAACACGGACTCGCTCTGGGCGAGGACGTCGAGCTTGAGGTGGGTTTCGCGCACGCACCACGGCTCGACGGCGTAGGAACGGTCGGTGATCACGCGTCTCCCCCCAGGTCGGCCAGGTCGGCCAGGTCCTTGACGACGACGTCGGCTCCGTGCGCGTACAGGGCGTCGGTCTGCCCCACCCGGTCGACGCCGACGACGTAGCCGAAGTGCCCGGAGCGGCCGGCGTCCATGCCGGCGAGCGCGTCCTCGAAGACGGCGGCGTGGGACGGTTCGACGCCGAGGTCGCGGGCGGCGGCGAGGAAGGTGTCGGGGCGGGGTTTGCCCGGCAGTCCGCGTTCGGCGGCGACCACACCGTCGATCCGCACCTCGAACAGGTCCTCGGCGTCGATCGAGCGCAGCACGTCGCGGGTGTTGGCGCTGGAGGAGACGATCGCCGTGCGCAAGCCCCGGTCGCGGACGGCGGCGAGGTAGCGCAGGGTGCCGTCGTAGGGCTCCACGCCCTGGGTGCGGATCTTCTCCAGCAGCAGGTCGTTCTTGCGGTTGCCGAGGCCGTGGACGGTGGGCGCGTCCGGCGGGTCGTCGGGGCTTCCCTCGGGCAGGGTGATGCCGCGTGAGGCGAGGAAGGTGCGGACGCCGTCGGCGCGGGGTCGGCCGTCGACGTACTCGTCGTAGTCGTGGGACGGGTCGAACGGACGGAAGTCGTCGCCGTCGCGTTCGCGCAGGAACGCGTCGAACGCCTCCTTCCACGCGGCCGCGTGCACCACCGCCGTCCGGGTGACGACCCCGTCGAGGTCGAAGAGGCAGGCCTGGATGGTGTCGGGGAGTCCGAGCGTCGTCGTCATACGGATTCCCGTTCCCCCGCACGGGGCCGCCATCGGTGTGGCGCGCGCCACATCGGCAGGCCGGCGGGAGGCGCCGCGGTCTCAGTCGTGCGGGAAGGAGTGGTGTTCGTGGGCGATCAACCAGCGGCCGTGCTCCTTGCGCAGACCGAACGTCAGGCGCAGCCGCAGCGTGGGCCGTTCGGCGAGTTCCTCGGGGGTGCCGCAGCGCAGCAGCGCGTGGGCGTAGGCGACGTCCGCGCCGGCGACGACGTCCAGGGTGTCGATCTCGAACCGGGCGCCCAGCGCCTGCCAGGCGAAGAACGGCGGCCAGAGCACCCGGTAGGCGGCGAGCCCCCGGATGCCCTCGTGGGGCGGGGTGACGTGGTACAGCAGGAGGTCCTCGGCGTGGTCGGCGAGGACGGCCTGGATGTCACCGTTGTGCACGGCCTGGGCCCAGCGGGTGATCAGGGCGCGGATCTGCTCGTCGTCCTCCGGCACGTACTCCTCCTCTCCCCCTGCGGGTCTCCTCCCAGGGGACTGCGACACTCTGCTGTGTGCTCACTTTCGACGAACTGCTGATCCGTGCCCGGGGACTCGTCCGGGGCGGCGAGCGGGCGTTCCTCGGGATCGCCGGCAGCCCGGGCTCGGGCAAGACGACCCTCGCCGAGCGGCTGGTGCGGGAGCTGAACGGCGGCGGCGGGCCGTGGGCGGCGCATGTGCCGATGGACGGCTTCCATCTGGCGGACGCCGAGCTCGACCGGCTCGGCCGGCGCGGGCGCAAGGGCGCGCCGGACACGTTCGACGCGGCCGGGTACGCGGCGCTGCTGCGGCGGCTGCGGGAGGAGGCCGGCGGTGACGAGGTGGTGTACGCGCCGGGCTTCGAGCGGGTGCTGGAGCAGCCCTTGGCCGGCGCGGTCCCGGTGCCGCCGCAGGCGCGGCTGATCGTGACGGAGGGCAACTATCTGCTGCTGGGCACGGGCGCGTGGGCGCGGGTGCGGGCCGCACTGGACGAGGTGTGGTTCTGCGAGGCGGACGAGGAGGAGCGGGTGCGCCGGCTGGTAGCCCGGCACGAGGAGTTCGGCAAGGGTCCCGCCGAGGCGCTGGCCTGGGTGCTGGGCACGGACCAGCGCAACGCCGAGCTGGTGGCGGCGACCCGGGAGCGGGCCGAGCTGGTGGTCCGTCCCGGGTACTAGCCGAGCGCCTCCCCCGCTGCCGGGGCGCGGTCAGGCGGGGAGCAGGGTCAGCTCCGGTTCGCCGTGGGCGTCGTCGGGGCCGAGCACGGCGGTGAAGCGGGCCGTCCGTACGGTGATCCCCTCCGGGTTCCGTTCGACCCGCACCGTGAGCGGGTCCGACGTGCCGTAGCGCACGGCGAAGACGTGCAGGTCGTCGGGGGCGTCGGGGACGGGGCCGGCCTCCAGGGCGGTGGAGGCGACCAGGTGGCTCCAGCCCTCGTCGGGGTTGCCGTAGCCGCGCGGGTCGGCGGCGAGGGCGAAGGCGGCCTGTTCCTGGGTGAGTTCGCTGCGGGCGTCGAAGCGGTCCGGGCCCCGGCCGTCCGGGTGGGTCAGCCGCAGGGTGCCCGCGGAGGCGAGGGCCACCTGAGAGGTGCGCCGCACCCGGTCGCCGTCGTCCTCGGCGTAGGGCAGGCCGGCCAGCAGGTACGGCGTGCCGTCGAGGCGTTCCACCGCGACGGTGGTCCACAGGGCCGCGCCGTCGGTGACGTACAGGGAGCGCACGTACCGCAGGACGTGGTCGCGGCCGACGACCGGCTTGGTGACCAGTTTGGCGGTGAGGTCCCCGGCGCGCAGGTCGCGGACGCGGACCTCGCCCATGGGGCGGCAGAGCAGGAAGCCGTCGGTCACGGGGCCGAAGCCGTGCTGGCGGCCGACCGCGGCGGGCAGGCAGTAGGCGCCGCCCGCCTCGACGATCGCGGGGGTCATCCGGTCGTCGAAGGCCACCGAGACGGTCCCGGAGCGCAGTTGGTGGCGCACGGGCCCGGTGGAGGGGGTGCGCTGCCAGCGGCTGTCGTCCTGGATCTGCCAGACGAGCATCCACGCGAAGTGGCCGTCGACCCCGCCGTCCGGCTTGACGGCGTACCGGGCCCACCGGCTGTCGCCCCGGTAGCGGCCGAGGTCGGCGCCGATGCGCTGACCGAAGTAGCGCAGGCCGAGGACGGACTCGAAGGCGGAGTGCTGTTCGCTGTAGCGGGGGCCGCCGTTGTCGAAGCCGCCGCCGGTCAGCCGGGCGTCGATGTAGCGGGCGAGCGTGTCGCCGTCCTCGGCGAAGACCTCCTCGCCGCTGACCCGGTGGGCCTGGGCGAGGAAGGACAGGGAGATCGGGCCGTAGTTGTTGTCGTAGGCCCCGCCGTGCTCGGGGGGCAGCAGGGCGCCCCGGTCGCGGACCCGGTGGGCGCGGATCTCGTCGGAGTACAGCCGTAGCGCCCGCGCGCGGAGCGCCGCCGCCTGCTGCGGGAGGTGGCGGGCCAGCATCAGGCCGCCGACGACGCAGCCGATGGCCTGGTTGCCGGCCTCCTGCGGGTTGAAGAACGTCGCCTCGGTCAGCCAGCGCCAGTAGCCGTGGCCGAGCAGCGCCAGGTCGCGGCGCTGTTCGTCGTCGAGGAGGCCGTCGGCGAGTTCCAGCACGTTGACCAGCTGGAGCAGCGCCCACACCGTGCTGGGCCAGTCGCCTATGGGGTGCGCGCCGGGTTCGAGCACGTAGCGGGCGTACGGCAGACGGGAGTCGCGCAGGCGCAGGTTGGGATAGCCGGGGTTGTCCTCGGTGTAGACCCGCTCGCGCAGGTGGAAGGCGAGGCTGCGGCGCACCGCCTCCGGCAGCCTCGGGTCCTTGCCGCGCTGCCAGGCGAGCGCGAGGAGCGAGGTGATGCCGAGGGAGGTGTCGCCGATGTCGTCGTCGCAGTCGGGGTGCTCGAGGTTGCCGTCCGGCGTGATCCGCCGCAGGGCCTGCTCGACGACGTCGGCGAGGACGGCGTCGTAGGCCTCGGGCGTGTCCGGCAGGTCGTGCAGCGGGCCGCGCTGGTGAGGGAGGTGCACGGGTACGGTCAGTCCTTCAGTCCGGCGTTGATGTCGGCGCCCATGACGTAGCGCTGGAAGACCAGGAAGACGGCGATCAGCGGGATCATGGAGATGACCGACGCGCCCAGCAGGACCGACCAGTTGATGTTCTGCGCGCCGACGATGCTCTGGATGCCGATCTGCACGGTGAACTTGTTGGGGTCGTTGAGCATCAGCAGCGGCCAGATGTAGTCGTTCCAGCGCCACTGGAAGGACAGGATGGCGAGGGTCAGCATGATGGGCCGGGAGAGCGGCACCATGATCCGCGCGAAGATCGCGAGTTCGCGGGCGCCGTCGATGCGGGCGGCTTCCACGAGTTCGTCGGGCACCGTCAGGAAGAACTGGCGGAACATGAAGCATCCGGTCGCGGTCAGCACGGCCGGGAGGATGATGCCGGCGAAGGAGTTGTAGAGGCCGAGGTTGCGGACCACCAGGAACTCCGGGGCGAGCATGACCTCGGACGGCAGCATCGTGGTGGCCAGGATGCAGACGAAGAAGACCTTGAGCCACTTGTTGTCGTACTTGGCCAGCGCGTACCCGGTGCAGCAGCTGACTCCCACCGTGAGGATCGTGGTGATCACGCACACGATGGCCGTGTTGATGAAGTACTGGGAGAAGTTGGCGCTCTCCCATGCCGCCTTGAACCCCGTCAGGGTGGGGTTGTGGGGCACCAGCGTCAGCGGATAGGAGAACAGGTCGCTGGCCGGCTTGAAGGCGCTGAGGATGAACCACAGCACCGGCAACCCGTACAGGCACGCCATGATCCACAGCAGGGTCGTCGCGGACACCGCCTGCCGGAGCCCGCCGGTGGCCGCCTTGGGGGGCCGCTTCCTGACGACGGGCTGCTTGGCGTCGGCGTCGAGCGGGCGGGGCATGTCTGTGGTTGTCATCGGTTCTCCACCCGCCGGTTGACGATCAGCTGGACGATCGCGACGGCCATCAGGATGAGCATGAGCACGAACGACGCGGCGCTCGCGTAGCCGATCTGGCCCCGTTTGAAGCCGGTCTCGTAGATGTACTGGACGAGCAGGTTGTTCGAGGTGCCGGGGCCGCCGTTGTTGAGGGCGACGAACACCGGGTACTCCTTCATCGCGTTGATCGTGTTCAGAAGGATGACGATGAACGAGGTGGGCGCGATGCTCGGCAGCGTGATGCTGAAGAACTGGCGCCACGGGCCGGCGCCGTCGAGCGAGGCCGCCTCGTAGTACGACACCGGCACGTTCTTGATCGCGGCGATGAACAGCAGCATCGAGAAGCCCGTCCAGGCCCAGGACGCCGCCATCACCACCACGAGCAGCGACAGGTCCGCGTTCGACTGCCACGGGACGGCGCTTCCGCCGAACTGCTCGATGACGTAGTTGACGAGCCCGAAGTTCTCGCCGAACAGCCACCGCCACAGCACGCCGACGACGATGGGCGACAGCAGCCACGGGATGAAGAAGATGACGCGGGCGACCGACGCGCCCTTGGCGTGCTTGCTCACCAGCAGGTTGGCGGCGAGCAGCGAGACCGCGAAGTTCAGCGGCACGAAGAGCACGGTGTACAGCAGCGTCCGGCTCAGCGCGTCGTAGAACGTGGAGTCCCCGAACAGGTTCTGGTAGTTGTCCAGCCCGATGAACTGGAACGCCCCGACACCCGTGTAGTTCGTGAACGAGTAGATGAGCCCGATCACCGCCGGCCAGACGAAGAACAGCGAGAAGAGCACGACGTTGGCCGCGATGAGGACGAGCGGCGCGAGGGTGTACTTGCTTCGTCTCCTGGCCGGGCTCGCGGACACGTCCGAGGCGGTTTTTGTCATCTTGCAGACTCCGTGCTGGGGGTTGGATTGCTGTGGGCCCATGTCATGAGCCCGGCGTCACCTGAGCGCCGGGGCCGGGCGGCGGTGTCTGTCGATCCACCGCCCGGCCCTGTGGTCTGCGATCAGCCGCCGACCTGCTGGTTGTAGCCGGCCACGATGTTCTCCAGCGCCTTGTCGGGCGACTGCTGGCCGTTGATCGCCTTGCCGAGCTCCGCCTTGGTCGGGTCCTCGGTGAGGCTCTTGCCCTTCAGCACCCAGTTGGTCTGCGCGGTGTTGAAGTAGCCGGAGATCGGGGCGTAGAGCGGGATCGACTCGTTGTACAGCTTGAACGCCGCCTGCGCCGCCGGGGAGGTGAAGGGGTACTTCGGGTTCAGTCCGCTCTCGACCGGCAGGAAGCCGGACGCCTCGCACAGCGCCTGGTAGTGGGCCGGCTCGTACAGCCAGGACAGGAACTTCGACGCGGCGGTGGCCGCCTCGCCGTTGTTGTTGAAGCCGACCGTCAGGCCGCCGCTGTTGACGTCGCTGGCCTGGACGGGCTGGGCGGGAGTCGGGACGCTCGCCCACTCGAACTTCTTGATGCTCTCCGCGAAGGCGGGCACCTGCCACACGCCGGACCAGTAGGCGACCACGTCACCGCTCTGGAACATGGCGGACGGGTCGGCGCCGGACGTCCACACCGACTTCGGCATGGTCTTGTCGTCGTTCCAGCCGACGAAGGTGTTCACGGCCTTCTTGGTCGCCTCGTCCACCGAGAACTTGCCGGAGGAGTCCGCGTGGACGTACTTGCCGCCCATCTCGTAGACCATGGCGCGCAGCCGGGACGGCGACTGGTCGAAGGTCAGGGAGTACTTGGCCTTGGTCTTCTCGCGGACCGTGTCGGCCGCCTTGATGAAGTCGGTCCAGGTCCAGGTCTTCTGCGGCGAGGTCGGGAAGGTGACGCCGGCCTTCTCGAAGAGCGTCTTGTTGATGTACAGGCCGGACGCGGTGACGTCCGAGGGGATGGCCAGCACCTTGCCGGAGGAGTCCTTGGCGAGGAAGTTGGCGTTGATCTTGTTGCTCTTGTCGTTGGCGATGGAGCTGAGGTCGATCAGCTTGCTCGACCAGATCGGGTCCAGCGCCGGCACGGTCGCCACGTCGGGCAGGGAGTTCGCCTGCGCGGCGTTGTGCAGCTTCGTCGGGTAGCCGTCGTAGGGGATGTTGACGAGCTTGACGTCGACGCCGGTTTCCTTCTTGTACTGCGCGACCGCGTTCTTCCAGCCCGCGTCCTGCCCCGGGACCGTGGAGATCCAGAACGTCAGCGACTTGGCGTTGCCGCCCGAGTCGGAGCCCGACCCGCAGGCGGAGAGCAGAAGGGCACCTGCCGTGGCCACGGCAGCGAGGGGAACCACACGACGTATGCCGCCGCGGCCGAGTCGGCGGGAGCGCCGCACACCCACACTGGTCATTTTCGATCCCTTTTCGTCGTACTGGACGGAGCACGGCGCCAGCCGAGGCGGCACGGGTGCAGTTTGCAGGTGATGTCGCTTTCCGGGGGGCGCGGCCTCGCCCGGCCGCAGCCATCCTGACGGGTGGGATCCCCGGCCGCCGTGGCCGTCGTCACGCGAGCACGCCCTCGCGTGGCTGCCGTACCTCGAAGTACGGGCGGGACGCTCACCCTGAGTCGGCGTCCCGGCCGACTTAGAAAGCGCTTGTCCGGACATTGGCAGACCGAGTCGGAGGCCGTCAATCCTTCGCCCCCGCCGCTTCGGTCACGGTTTGGACTCCCCGGGCGACGGCGAGCCGTGCCGCCCCCACGACGGTGCCGAGATCGCCGATCGTGCTGCTGACCACGTCGGTGGGCCAGCTCAGCCGCTCCAACTCGGCCCGGACACCGGGCAGGAGCTGCGGGTCGGCGCCGGTGCTTCCGCCCAGCACGATCAGGCCGGGATCCAGGACGGCGGTCACGGCGGCGGTCAGCCGGCCCACGTCCACGGCGTGACGGTCGACGACCGCGCGGGCCGCCCGGTTCCCCTCGCCGGCGAGGGCCAGGAGCCGCTCGGTGGTGCGCGGGCAGGGCCCGTCGGCGTCCGCCCAGGCCTCGGCGGCCCTGCGCAGCAGGGAACGCGCCCCGATGTACTCCTCCAGCGCCTCACGGCGCGGCTCACGGCCGTCGTCCCAGGGATAGGGCAGCCGGGCCAGCTCTCCGGCGGCGCCGTTCGCCCCGCGCATCACCTGGCCGCCGACGACGATTCCGAGACCGATGCCCACGCCGATGCGCAGGTAGCCGAAGGTGTCCCGGCCCCGGGCGGCACCCTCGTGGAGCTCGGCCAGCGCAGCGCAGTTGACGTTGTTCTCCAGGTGGACGGGGACGTCGGGCGGCAGCGCGACCCGCACGGCGTCGAAGACGGGGCCGGCCTTGGCGGTCGCCGGGCGCATGCCGCCGCCCTCCCGCGCGGTGACGTCGCCGACGGCGACGACGATGGCGCGCAGCGGGGCGGCGCGGGGCAGCGCTCCGAGCGCCTCGCGCACCACGTCGGCGGCGTCGGGGCGGGGGCCGGCCGCCTCGGCGAGCAGCGCGCCGTCCAGGGCGCAGCCGCGCACCCGGGTCAGGGCGGGGCCGAGGTCGACGGCGAGCACGCTTCCGGCGGCCGGGCCGAGCCGGTAGACGGCGGCGGAGCGGCCCGTGCCGCTGGAGGCGGTGCCGGAGTGGGCGGCGAGCCGGACGCTCTCCAGCTCCGCCACGGCTGAGGACACCGTCGGCTTGGACAGGCCCGCGAGGCTCGCGAGCTGCGGCCGGGTGGCGGCGCCCGCCTCGGCGAGCACGGTGAACACGGCGCCCGCGCTCTCGGTCAGGCGGGGGGTCCTTGCCACGTCGAGTTCCACACTTTCCCCACTCAGGTGATGGGCCGCGCTCCCGGGGGCGGTCGCCCTCGCGGGACGCGGGTGACGGGATGCCGTGACGCCGGCGGGCCGCGGCGGACCGTGAAATCCGGCCGACGGGCGGATGCGCGACGCACTCTTGACGCACTGTACTTCGTTAGTTAACTTCCTAACGAACGTCACGGTACTCGCCTGCCGTGGTCCGCCAGAAGCCCGTCCCGGGGCTTCCCTAGTTCTTCCGCACCTCTCGGCACGGTTCGCCCACCGTCGCGGCACATGGCTCCATCGCGCTACGACGAAAGAGGATCCGTGCAGGACTCTCCCCCCGCGTGCGCCCTCGTGGTCGGCATCGACGTGGGCGGCACCAAGACCCATCTGCGCGCCCTGGCGGGCGACACGACGGTGGCCGAGCTGGTCCGCCCGAGCGAGGGCTGGCGCCCGCACGACCCGGTGGCCGCCGCCCGTTGGCTGGCCGCGCTGATCGCCGACGCCCTGGCGGCGGGCGCACGCCCGGCCGCCGTGGCCGTCGGCGCTCACGCCTGCGAGACGGAACTCCAGTGCGCGCGGATCCGCGCCGCGCTCGGACCCCATTTGGACGCGCCCGCGCTGGTCGTGGGCGACGCCGAGCTCCTCGTTCCCGCGGCGGGCCTCGACAAGGGCGTCGGCCTGGTCGCCGGCACCGGTTCGGTGGCGGTGGGCCGGCTGTCCGACGGCAGGTCCGTCCAGGTGGGCGGCTGGGGCGCGGTCCTCGGCGACGAGGGCGGCGCGGCCGGCCTGGTCCGGGAGGCGGCCCGCGCGGTGTGGGCCGCGCACGACCGCGGGGAGGAGCCTGACGCCCTCGCGCGCGGGCTCATCGGCGCGTTCGGGGTCGCCGAGGTGCCGGGGCTGTGCGCGGCCCTGGAGGCCGCCTCGTCCCCGTCCGCCGAGTGGGGCCGGCACGCCCCCGCCGTCTTCGCGGCCGCCGCCGAGGGCTCCCGCCTCGCCGCGTCCGTGATCGCCGAGGCCGGCGGCTCGCTCGCCGCCCTCGTCGCCCGGCTCGGCGCCCGTGGCGTCCCCGTCGACGACGTGGTGGTGGCGGGCGGCACGATCCTCGCCCAGCCCGCCCTGTACGACGCCTTCACCACGGCCCTCGCCGAGTCCTTCCCCGGCACCCGGACCCACCCCCTGAGCGCTCCTCCGGCCCAGGGAGCGGTGGCGCTCGCGCGGACGCTGCTGTGAGGGGCGGCGCCCGGGGCGCGGGTCCCCCGCCGGTGGTACGGGCCGGGCGGGGTCCGCCCGTTCATCCGTGGGACATGTCGCGGTCGTCGGGGCCTTGTCGGTGGGACACGGCCCGGCCGTAGATCTTCGCACGCACGCACTCTCCGGGCTCACGGGTCGTCAGGACCCGCGGCAGCGCACCGGATCAGCACGTCCCCCTCCACGGCCGTACGGCCGCAGAACTGAAAAGAGGCACACCCATGCCGTCTACCGACGGGCACCGCGTCATCTCCCCCGTGGACAGGAGGGGCTTCCTCAGGACGTCCCTGGGCGGGGCCGCCGCCCTGGTCGCCGCCCCGACCCTGATCACCTGGCCGGCCGCCGCCGACGCGAAGGCCGCGACCGCGCCGCTCCCGTTCGCGGACGACTACAAGACGAACGTCCTGGCGAACCTCACGCCCGAGACCAACGCCGTGGTGCGGATCCTCGGCGGCATGGCCCAGGTCTGGAAGACCGGCGCCGCCTGGAACACCGGCACACCGCTGCGCCCCGACGTGTTGCGCGCGAACATGCGCTACTGCGCGCGCCTCACCGCCGCTCGCACCGAGGCGCAGGCGAAGGAGGCGTTCCTCTACGACCGCCAGCACCAGAGCTACGCGATGATCGGCGGCCTGGGCCCGCTGGCCGGCCTGTACAAGGCGGGCGCCAAGGCGGTCACGTCGATCACCAGCGCCCCGGACACGACTCCGCCGGCCAAGATCGACGACTCCGTGCCGGCCGACGCCCCCGCCGGTTCCGCACTGGGCGCCGGCTCCCACACCTCCGACCTCGGCCAGGTGGCCAAGCTCGTCGACACGTTGCGCGGCCCCTACGCCTCCGGCAACCCGGGCAAGTACGCCTTCCAGTACCCGCGCCCGTGGCGCATGAACGAGGACAGCGAGGTCGTCGACACCGGCAGGACCGACGCGCTCGGCTACCCGGTCTACGCATCCGAGGTCAAGGTCGCCCCGCAGTTGCTGCGCCAGCGCAGCGCCTCGCCCGTCGACGACGGCGGTTTCCCGAGCGGTCACACCAACGCCTTCCACCTGGCGGCGCTCGCGTACGCATACGCAGTGCCCGAGCGGTTCCAGGAGCTGGTGACGCGGGCCCTGGAGCTCAGCCACACCCGGATCATGTCGGGCATGCACTCCACCGTCGACGTCATGGGCGGCCGGATCATGGCCACGGCCCTCGCCGCGGCCACGCTGGCCGACCCGGCGAACGCCGAGCTGAAGGCTGCGGCGCGGGCGCAGGCGCTGGCGTACTTCACGCAGCGCACCGGCACGACCGCCGACACCCTGTTCGCGTACGCCCACTCCGACGCGGGCGACCCGTACGCCGACCGGGAGGCCAACGCCCGCGCGGTCGAGCCGCGCCTGACCTATGTGCTGCGGCGGGAGGGCGGGGACGAGCCGCTGACCGTGCCCAAGGGCGCGGAGGCGCTGCTGGAGACGCGGCTGCCGTACCTGTCGGCGGCGCAGCGCCGGGAGGTGCTGCGCACCACCGCGCTGCCCGCCGGGTACGTGCTGCTGGACGGCTTCGAGCAGTGGGGCCGGCTCAACCTGTTCGCGGCGGCGGACGGATACGGCGCCTTCGACTCCGATGTGACGGTCACCCTGGACGCGGCGGCCGGCGGCTTCCACGCGGCGGACGCCTGGCGCAACGACATCGACGGCCGGGGTTCCCTGACCAAGCGGGGCACCGGCACGCTCACCCTGAGCGGCGACAACCGCTACCGCGGCGGCACGGTCGTCGAGGACGGCGTGCTGGTCGCCGCGTCGGCGCGCGCGCTGGGCCGCGACGACGTGCGGGTGGCGGGCGGGACGTTGCGCGTCGCAGGACCGACGCAGGTGCACGGGGTGTTCGCGCAGGAGGCGGGCACGCTGGAGTCGACGCTGCGGGCGGACGCGCGGCAGGCGGCGCTGACCGTGACCCGGCGGGTCGTGCTGGGCGAGGACAGCGTGCTGTCGCTGCACGTGGACGCGGAGCACGCCCCGGCCGTGGGCAGCACCCTCCGTGTGATCGACGCCCCGGCGCTGCGCGGCCGCTTCGCCCGGGTCGAGCTGAACTCCGAGACGCTGAGGGCCGTACCGCTCTACACGGCGGACGGTCTGTCGGTACGTGTCGTGAAGCGGTGACGCCCTGACGGCGGGGGCGGGGCGGCCGGGGTCCACCGGCGCCGCACCCGCCCCCGTCCGCAGCGTCCCCGGCGGTCCCCGCGCCGTTCTCCTCCGGGCCGCCCGCACCCGCAGCTCACGACCCCGGGCCGGCGTGGTCCGTGGGCTATGTTGAGCTTCGTGGGAGACAAAGGAGGACCAGCGGTGCCATCGCCTCAGCAGGCACGCGCACAGGCATCCACGATCACCTCGGGCAGGACCGGTCCGCAGACGGAGGTGTCCGCGACGTCCCGGCTCCGGGCGCTCTTCGACGGGCCCCGGCTGTCGCCGGGTCAGCGGCGCATCGCGCAGTACCTGATCGAGCACATCACCGAGGCCGCGTTCCTGTCGATCACGGATCTCGCGGACCGGGTGGGCGTCAGCCAGCCGTCGGTGACCCGGTTCGCGGCGGCGGTCGGCTTCAGCGGGTATCCGGCGCTGCGGGAGAAGCTCCAGTCGATCGCGCTGGGGACCCTGGCCGGCGGCCCGGCGGAGGTGAACCGGAGCAACGAACTCCAGGCGGCGGTCGACGCGGAGATCGAGAACCTGGAGAACCTGCGCCGCGACTTCGCCGATCCCGACCGGGTGATCGACGTGGGCCGGCAGCTGTCGGACTCGGCCCCGCTGACCGTGCTGGGCCTGCGCATCTCGGTCTCGCTGGCCGAGTACTTCGCCTACGCCGCCCGGCGGGTCCACCCGGACGTGCGGCTGGTGACGCGGGGCGGCAGCGTCGCCTACGACGCGCTGCTTCAGTCCCGGGAGGCCGGCGGCACCTGGGTGCTGGCGTTCTCGATGCCGCGGCACGCCCAGGAGACGCTGACCGCCGTACGGGTCGCGCGCGGCGCGGGGCTGAAGGTGGCGCTGGTGACGGACCTGGCGCTGGGGGCGATCGCCGACGAGGCCGACGTCACCTTCGCCACCGGGACCGGCTCCCGTCTGGTCTTCGACTCCTACGCCGCCCCCGGTGTGATGGCCGCGGCGCTGCTCCAGGCCATGACCGACGCGGGTCCCGAACGCACCCAGGCGCGACTGGACGAGTACGAGCAGATCGCCGAGCAGCACCAGTTCTTCCTGCGCGAGTAGGCGAACAGTCGCGGAGGCCGTCCGCCGCCCCTGCCCCGCACCCCCGGTCACGGAAAACACGCAGAGGGACCATTGCGGTCATTTCGCGCATGAATGTTTTCATACGTCTTGCAAAGCGGACGGCATATATAAATACTGCTCCACGGCTCCACCGGCCCCCCAAGGGCTCACGAACGGGCACCTGAAGCCGCCGTCCCCTACCCACGTCGGCGCGAGGGTGTCCGGGGCCTCGCCGGCGGCGGGGCCAACGTGGCGGCCCCGGTCCTCCCCTAGGCCGGGGCCGCCCCACACGTCGGACCACCCCTCCGCCACGACGCCGCACACCCGGAAGCGATGATCATGCCCCTGACGACGACGCGCATCAGCCCGGACTGGCCGTGCCAGGTCAAGAACCCCGGCAGCTACGACTGGGAGCGCTCCGCGGCCAAGTGGCTGCGCGAACTGGTGCCCGCGCGCTACGCCAGCTACCCGGCGCTGCTGCGGCACCCGGTCCTGCTGGCCCGCCACGCGCAGATCCAGGTCCAGCACGAGATCCGGGTGGCCCGCACCGCGCTGCAGACCGCGCGCGCCGACCTGCCGCGGCTCGGCATGCCCGAATCCGTCATCGAGCACACCATCAAGCTCTACGCGGCCGAGGTCATGCAGTTGCAGCACATCGCGCGCAGCGTCCGCGCCGTCACCGAGGCACTCGTGGAGCACTCCCCCGGCCGCTGAACGGCATCCTCCGCTCCAGCCCCCGTGACGGGATAGCCGCCGGTGGCAGGGTTGCCGCAAGACCGCGATCAAATGCGGTTGCATGTGCCATGCTCGTGCCGTGACGAGCGAATCCGCCCGGCCCGCCGAGTCCGGTGCCATGCCCGACATGGCGGCCCTCACCCGGATCGTGGCGCGCCAGCGGGCCGAGATGGACCGGCTGCAGAACCTGGCGGCCACCTCAGCGGTGCTGGAGCGGGCCAAGGGCGCGGTGATGGCGCTGACCGGCTGCTCCCCCGACGCCGCCCAGGAGGAGCTGCACCGGCGGGCGAAGGAGGCCCGGCGGACGCTGCTGGAGGAGTGCTGGGTCACCCTCGGCGGGCTGGGCCGGAGCGCCGCCGGCGCCGAGGCGGCCGGGGACGACGCCCTCGCCGGCCGCCGCGAGGAGAACCCGGCGGCCTGGGACCCGTACCCGCCGCCGGACCAGGAACCGGCCGACCCCGCCGGCCTCGGCCGGCTCGCCAAGGCGCTGGTCCACGTCGGCGGCCCCCAGGACCTCGCCCGCTGTCTGCTGGAACATCTCGCCCCCGGCGCCGACGCCGACGCCGTCATGATCTTCGCGCGGCGGCCCGGCGGCGGCCTCGAACTGGTCGGCCACGCCGGCGTCGACGACGTGCTGGCGGGTCAGTGGAGGCAGGTGCCGCCGCTGAGCGGGATCGCCGCCCTCGACGCGCTGGACTCCGGCGAGCCGCGCTGGCTGGAGAACCTGCGCGAGGACCGGGTCCGCTACCTGCTGATCGGCGATCCGCCCGACCGGTGGCCCAGCCGGGCCTGGCTGCCGGTGACGTCCGGGGACTCCGCCGACGTCGCCCTCGGCGTACTGCGCCGCCGCGAGGGCCCGTTCACCCCCGAGGTCCGGCAACAACTGCTGTCCGCCGCTCGGTTGGCCGCCGGCGCGCTGCGCACCTTCGGGCCGCGGCAGCACCCGACGCTCGGCACGGTCCCCGACTCCGTGCAGACGGTGTTCGACCGGCTGCCGGTGCCCGCGGTGCTGCTGTCCCCCCTGCGCACCCGCGCGGGCGACGTCGAGGACTTCCGCGTCGAGGCGGCGACCGTCGGCGCGTTCGACGCCGTCGGCCGCTGCGGGCGCGAACTGCTCGGGCTGCGCTTCCTGGAGTGCTGGCCCAGCGTGACCGAGGAACCGCTCTGGCAGGGCTGCCTGACGGCGCTGGCCTCCGGACAGCCCTTCGAGAGCGAGCCGTTCGCCCGGCAGCAGACCGTCGCCGGCACGGGCGAACTGGCGACGGTGTCGGCGCGCGCCGCGCGGCTGGGCGACGGACTGGTCGTCAGCTGGGTCCGGCACGACCCTTCCGACCGGCAGGAGCAGCGGCTCGCCGACGTGCAGCGGCTCGGCAACCTCGGCTGGGCCAACTGGAACCTCGTCACCGGCGAGATGAACTGGTCCACGCAGGTCTTCGCCATCCTCGACCGCGACCCCGCGCACGGCGCCGTGCCCCTGGCCCAGCTCCCGGGCCTCGCCCTGCCCGAGGAGACGCCCCTGCTCACCCGGGCCATCACCGAGCTGGTGCGGGAGGGACGGCCGTGCGACGTGCCGTTCCGCATCCTGACCCGCCAGGGTGTGCGGCATCTGCGGGCGGTCGCCGAGACGGTGTCGGACGTCCACGGCAGGCCCGTCGAGGTGCACGGCTTCCTCCAGGACCTGACCGCGCAGCGCAGCGCCGAACTCGCCCTCGTCGCCAGCGAGCGGGCGATCCTCACCCAGCACGGCGTGCTGCAGGCCGAGCGCACCATGGCCTCCCGCCTCCAGGACGCGCTGCTGCCGCTGCCCAGACGGCCCGTCCGGGTGGCCGGGCTGCGCGTCGACCTCGCCTACCTGCCCGCGCAGTCCGGCCTCAACGTGGGCGGCGACTGGTTCAGCGCCATCGAACTCCCCGACGGCGATGCCCTGTTCGTGGTGGGCGACGTCGCCGGGCACGGCATGGACGCCGTCGCCGCGATGGCGCTGCTGCGCTTCACCGCCAAGGGCATGATCATCACAGGGTCGTCGCTGACCGGCGCGCTGGTCCGGCTCAACGCCCTGCTGCTGCACTCCCGTGACCCGCACGGCACCGCGACCATGATCCTGGCCCGCTACAACCCCGCCCGGCGGCGGCTGCTGTGGGCGCAGGCCGGGCATCCGCCGCCGCTGCTGCTGCGCGACGGGGAGGCCCGCTATCTGGATCGGCCCCACGGCATGCTGCTCGGCGCGCGCGACAACCCGCGCTACGAGGAGGCGGAGTGCCTGCTCCGGCCGGGCGACCGGGTCGTGCTGTACACCGACGGGCTCGTCGAGCGGCCCTCGGAGAGCATCGACCGGGGCCTGGAGCGGCTCGCCGACGCCGCCGTCGCCTCCGGGGCGCTCGGCCCGACGCAGCTGGGCGGCCTGCTCGGCGCGATGCTGGAGCCCGAGCGGCGCGACGACGTGTGCGTGCTGGACATCCGGGTGCCGACGGACGAGGGGGAGGCACCTTAGCGGTCCTTGCGGGCTCATCCGGTGCGTGATTCCAGGTCGCGGCGGGTGTCGTCGCCGTAGACGCCGCTCTCGTCGCCGCGGATGCCGTACCAGAGCTGGAAGCGGGCCACGGCCTCGGTGAGGACGGTGTCGTAGCGGCCGTCGGTGGCGCCGCCGTCGTAGACGTTCGGGATACGGCGCAGCCGCTTCTGCAGGTCGGTGACCTCCGCGCCGGTGTCGCCCTCGCGCAGGGTGCCGGCGCCGTCCGGGTCGGCCGGGGCGGACGGCGCGGGCGAGGCGATCGGGGCGCTTTCGGCGGCCGTCGGCGCGGGCGCGGCCGGGGCGGACGGCGGGGGCTGCGCGGCCGCCTGCTGGGCGCGGGCGGGCAGCAGCAGAGCGCAGGCGAAACCGACGAGGGCCGCGGCCAGCACGGCGAGCGAGACGATGGCGATCCGGTGCGGGCCGGCGGTGCGGTCCCGGTCGGGCCCGGCGAGCCGGTCCGGGCGGGGCTCCCCGGGCGACCTGCGCGCGTCGGCGGGGCGCCGCCGGGACGGACCGACGCGCCTCCGGGTCGGCTCCACGCGCTCACGCCGGGACGCGCGGCGGCTCACCGGCGGGATCTCCTCGGTGTCCGCCTCGGCGCCGGGCTGTCGCGGGGGCGGCAGCGGGACCGCCTCGTAGAGGTCGGCGTCCTCGGTCATCTCGCGGAACATCTGCGCCAGAGCGTCGGTGTTGCGCGGTCGCAGCACCCGGATGGGCTCCAGGACCTCGCGCTCGTAGGGCTGCCCGGGTCCGTCCGGTGTCGGCACGCTCTCTCCTTCCGGTGGTCCCCGGGAAGAGATACGGGCGCGCGGCCGAGGGGGTTCAGCAGGGGGTGGCGGGCCGGCGCAGGAAGCGGTGCAGGGAACGCGTGAACGCGGCGACGAACGCGTCCCGGACGTCCTCGCCGAGGGCGTCCAGCGACAGGTACGGATTGAGGTCCTCCAGCTCCACCAGCAGCAGCCCGCCGTCGGGGGCGCGGCAGGCGTCGACGCGCTGGACGCCGTGCGGGAGGCCGTTGAAGTCGATGAAACGCCGGGCGAACTCCACGTCCTCGGGGGTGGGCTCGTACGGCTGGAGCCGCCAGCGGCGGTCGGGGTCCGGGGCGTACAGGGCGTACTGGAGCTCGTCGTCGACGAAGTAGAAGGAGACCTCGTAGGCGAAGTCGACGTACGGCTGCACGAGTACGGTTCCGTCGCTCGCCTCGGCGAGGGTGTGCAGGGCCTCGGGGCCGAGGACGCGCAGGCCCACGGAGTCGGCGCCGTGCTTGGGCTTGACGACATAGCGCTCGCTCACCGGCAGGCGGTCGAGGTCCTCGACCCGGTCGACGGTGGGGACGACCGGGAAGCCCTCGGCGCACAGGTCGAGCAGGTACTGCTTGCCGGCCATGTCCGCGCGGCCGGTGAGCGGGTTGTAGACCCGGGCCCCGGTGGCCAGGGCGCGCTCGCGGAAGGCGTCGTAGGCCTCGCGGTACCCGAGCACCGGCCCGCTGTTGCGGACGACGACGGCGTCGAAGGCGTCCATCAGCGCGGCGACGTCCAGCGGATGGCACAGGGCCAGGTCGAAGTCGGCGCGGAGCCGGGAGGTGAGGTAGACGTCCTCGTCGCCGTAGCGCCGGCCGCGGGCGGGGTAGGCGAGGTCGGTGACGTAGAGGAGACGGGCACGGGCGGCGGGCATGCGGATGCTCCTCGGGCGACGGGCGACGGCGGGGTGGTCCGGGAAGCGTACGCGGCAGGGGACGGGCGGGATGAGACGGGCGGCGGGCAGGGGACGGGCGGGACGTACGATGGCGGGTGGGGACCGGGGTGTGGGCCCGGTTCCGCAAGGCGTCCCCCTACCGTCCGCTGAAGTCTCCTGAAGGGCTCGCGACTCCCGTGACCACCGCAACACTCCTTGACGGCAAGGCCGCCGCGGCCGACATCAAGAGCGAACTCGCCCTCCGTGTCCAGGCGTTGAAGGAGCGCGGGATCACCCCGGGGCTCGGTACGATCCTGGTCGGCGACGACCCGGGCAGCCGCTCCTACGTCGGCGGCAAGCACCGGGACTGCGCCCAGGTCGGCATCGCGTCGATCCGGGTCGAGCTGCCCGCCGACGCCTCCCAGGCCGACGTCGAGGCCGCCGTGCTGCGCCTGAACGCCGACCCGGCCTGCACCGGGTTCATCGTGCAGCTGCCGCTGCCGGCCCATATCGACACCCACGCCGTGCTGGAGCTGATCGACCCGGTCAAGGACGCCGACGGCCTGCACCCGGCCAGCCTCGGCCGGCTGGTGCTGGGCATCCCGGGCCCGCTGCCCTGCACCCCGCGCGGCATCATCGACCTGCTGCGCCGCAACCATGTGCCCATCACCGGCCAGCAGTTCTGCGTGATCGGCTGCGGAGTGACCGTGGGCCGTCCGCTGGGCCTGATGCTGACCCGTGCCACCGAGCACGCCACGGTGACCCTGTGCCACGAGGCCACCCAGGACGTCGCCGCGCACACCCGCGTGGCGGACGTCGTCGTGGCCGCCGCCGGTGTGGCGCACCTGGTCACCCCGGACTGGATCAAGCCGGGCGCGACCGTGCTGTCCGTGGGCCTCACCCGCACGGTGGAGGGCATCCTCGGCGACGTCCACCCGGACGTGAGCGACGTCGCCGGGTCGTTCGCCCCGCCGGTCGGCGGTGTGGGCCCGATGACGCGGGCCATGCTGCTGACCAACGTCGTGGAGGCCGCGGAACGGCAGTGAGCGCGACGGCCGGGGCACTCGGTTCCCTCCCCGGAGGGAACCGAGTGCCATCGGGGACGGGCGGGTGTTACGTTCCCTGCCATGAGCGCCAGTGACCGCAGTGACCGCGCGGAGCAGGCCGCCCCGAAGCCGCCGATGCGGGACGCGTTGGTGGCGGCGGCCTTCCGGCTGTTCCTGGAGCGGGGTTACGAGCAGACGACCGTCGACGACATCGTGGCCCTCGCGGGGGTCGGCCGACGCTCCTTCTTCCGCTACTTCCCTTCCAAGGAGGACGTGGTCTTCCCCGACCACGAGCGCTGCCTGGCCGACATGACCGACTTCCTGGCGGCGAGCGGCGACACCGACGAGCCGGTGCGCCGGGTGTGCGACGCCGCCCGGCTGGTGCTGCGCATGTACGCCGAGAACCCCTCCTTCTCCGTGCAGCGCTACCGGCTCACCAAACAGGTGCCGGGGCTGCGCGCGTACGAGCTGTCGGTGGTGTGGCGCTACGAGCGCGCCCTCGCCGAGTATCTGCGCGCCCGCTTCGCCGGCCGGGCCGACGGGAGCCTGCGGGCCGACGTGATCGCCTCCGCCGTGGTCGCCGCGCACAACAACGCCCTGCGTTCCTGGCTGCGTTCGGACGGGCGGGGCGACGCGAGCGCGACGGTGGACCATGCGCTGGGGTATGTGCAGTCGGCGTTCGGCGGGCCGCCCGCCGCCCCGGTTGCCGAGCCGCCCGGCACGGCGGGCGGGGCCGCGGGCGCGTACGACGCCGACGATGTGGTCGTGGTGGTGTCGCGGCGGGGGGCTCCGCTGTGGCGGGTCGTGCAGGAGATCGAGACGGCCCTCGCCCGGGACTGAGCCCGGCCGGGGCCACCCGCGAGCCCGGAATATTGGGGGTACGCAGTGCCTTTACGAGTGGCACTGAGTGCCATACGCTGAGCGCGTGCACGGTGGCACGGTGAACCGCGCACGTCCGTGCACGGGTGATCCGAGCACGTGGATTCCGGCCTATGTGCAGGGAGTTGACCAGCGTGTACCACCACTCAGGAAGCGCCGTTCAGCCGGCAGCCGGCTCCTCCGCGGGTCTTCTCGACCGCCGGGGCACGGACACGGAGGCGATCTGGTTCCAGCGCTGCACCTGGTGCGGCACCGCGATGTACCACCGGCTGCTGTGTCCGGTGTGCCAGGGAAGCGAGCTGCTCACGGAGCGCAGCGAGGGCCTGGGAACGGTCCGTCACGCCACGGTGGTGCACCGCAACACCCCCTCCGCCCGCAACGTCTCCCTGATCGAGCTGGCCGAGGGTTTCGTGGTGCGCGGCAGGGTCATGGGCCCGCTGATCGGCGTCCACAGCGGCGACCGCGTTCGGCTGTCCACGGCCAAGGACCCGGTCCGGGGCGAGCCGGTCTTCCAGCTCGTCGACGAGCCGTACCGGGGCTGGCACTGACGCCGGCTCAGCAGGTCCCCGCCCGCGGGCGGCGGTGACCGGATCCTTGCGGTCCCGCCTGTTCGATTCCGCGCCGCAGGCAACCCGCAGGCGTGATCGGGGTTCCTCCGTGACACGAGGAGCTCCTGACACGGAAGGGGCTCCCGCTCTCACCCTTCAGGAGTGGACCCTTGATCCGTGCCCGGCGAACAGGTGTCGCCGTCGTGGCCGCGCTGGCGGCCCTGGCGGGAACACCGGGACTGGCGCAGGCCCGACCCCCGTCCGAATCCCCGGCGTCGACCACGTCGGCCGACCGCTCGCTGCCGCCCGGCTGGCGGATCAGCGGCCAGGGCGCCACAGCCGAGCTGGTGTGGCGCTCGCCCACGCGCGTGCCCGCCGGCGACGCCCGGGTGGAGTTCCACGCGGCGAACCGGCTGCTGGGCGTGCCGAAGCCGGACAAGGACGGCCGCACGTTCCGGCTCGCCCTTGACGAGGTGGCGGGCGCCCCGCTGAACGAACTGAGCGTGGTGGCCGCCGGCCGCCGCCTGGACGCGCCCGCGGGCGACTCGGCCGCTCCGGGCCGGCGTTCACGGGCGGCCGTCCGGCCGCCCGCCGCGCTGCCGGCGGGCTCCGTCGACCCCGGCGTGCCGGGCGCGTACCGGACCGTCACCGGCGAGTACGCCCTCGACCCGGTGAAGCTGCCCGGCTTCGCCGCCCCGGTGGAGATGCAGGCCGTCGTCGTCGCGCCGAAGGGAGCGACCGGCAAGCGCCCGCTCGCGCTGTTCCTGCACGGCCGGCACACGACCTGCTTCAAGCCGGACGACCCGGAGTTCATCTCCATCGAGTGGCCCTGCCCGACCGGCACCCAGCCCATCCCCTCCCACAAGGGATACCTCAAGGACCAGAAACTGCTGGCCTCCCAGGGCTATGTGACGGTGTCGATCTCCGCCAACGGGATCAACGGCCAGGACGCGGAGGTCGACGACGCCGGCGCCCAGGCGCGGTCCTCCCTGGTCCGGCAGCACCTCGCCCGCTGGGCGGGCTGGGCCGCGAACCCGGCCGGCGCCCCCGCGGCCGTCCGCGAGGCCCCGAAGGCCGACCTGTCGCGTGTGCTGCTCGTGGGCCACTCGCGCGGCGGCGAAGGCGTCAACCGCGCCGCGATGGACAGCCTCTACCCGGCGCCCGCCGCGCAGGACGGCTACAAGGGCCCGGTGCGCTGGAAGATCCGCGGCACCGTCCTCATCGGACCGACGATCTTCGGCCAGAATCCGGTCGCGGACGTGCCGTCGGCGACGATCCTGCCGGGCTGCGACGGCGACGTGTCCGACCTCCAGGGCGAGGTGTACGCCGACGGCACGCGCGGCGTCAGCAAGGGCGCGGCGCTGCACAGTTCGCTCTACATGGTCGGCGCGAACCACAACTACTTCAACAGCGAGTGGACCCCCGGCACGGCCGCGGCGCCCGCCTGGGACGACTTCACGACGGACGGCGACCAGCCGGACCCGGTGTGCTCGACGGGCGCCGCCACCCGGCTCACCGCGGACCAGCAGCACCGGGCCGGCGCGACCTACATCGCCGCCGCGGCCCGGCTGTTCGTGGCCGGCGACGACCGGGCGCGTCCGCTGCTCGACGGCTCCGGCCGGCGGGCCCCCTCCGCGGACCCCGCCCGCGTCCTGAGCCACGCGGTCGGAGCGCGCCGCACCGGCGGCTTCCTTCCCGACGGGCCGGTGACCGTGACCGGCGCCCGGCTCTGCTCGGCCGTCGCCGTCGACCCGGCCGCCGCCTGTCTGGACCCGGAGCAGGAAGGAAGCTCCCCGCACTTCGCGTGGTGGGAGACCGCACCGGAGACCGGCCGCCGCGCCGTGGCGCTGGACTGGTCCGCGCCGGGTGCGACGGCCCGTGTGCGGCCCGCCGCGCCGCTGTCCCTCGCGGGCTCGCGGGAGTTGGCGCTGCGGGTCTTCGTGCCCCCGAACACCACCGGAACCCGGCTCGACGTGGCCGTCACCGACGCCGCCGGACGGCGGGCCGCGCTGGGCGCCGTTCGGGTGGACGGGCTGCCGGGCAGCTCCCGCACCTCCTCCTACTGGGCGCGTGAGGTGCGCGTCCCGCTGACCGCGGCCGTCCGCGCGAAGCTCGACCTGCGCCACGTGAAGTCCCTCGATCTGACGCCGCGTTCGGCGTCGGGGAGGGCGTGGCTGATGGACGCCTGGGGCTGGGCGCCCGGCACCCCGGCGGTGCACGCGGCGAAGCTGCCGCGCGTCGACGTCGGCCGCACGATCGTCAAGGAGGGCGACTCCGGCACCCGCACCTACCGGATCCCGGTCGAGATCTCCGGGAAGGGCACCGGGAAGGTCCGCGTGTACATCCTCGACCCGGAGACCGGGCGCGGCACGGACAAGCTGGTCACGATACGTCCCGGCGGCAACGCCATCGACGTGCCGGTCCAGGTGAAGGGCGACACCCTGTTCGCCTACGACCGCCGTCAGGACATCGCCGTGAAGGCGGTCGAGGGCGCCGTCGTCGGCTCCCACCGGGGCGGGGTCACCGCGGAGAACGACGACCCCGAGCCGAAGATCACCGCGACGCCGGTCGCCGACCGGGTGACCGAGGGGCAGGCGCTGTCCTGGCGGCTGACGCTGTCCGAGGCCGCCGGCGTGGACGTGGGGCTGCCGATCGAGCTGACCCAGGTCGAGGGGGGCGCGGAGCTGTCCACCAAGGACCTCGACCCGAAGTGGCTGCTCGAGCAGGGCGTCGAGGCGGATCCGGAGCGCCCGCTGTCCGAGGCGCTGTGGCTGTGGCTGGACGTCCCGGCCGGGACCACGAGCGTCGACCTGACCGTGCCGACGGTGGCCGACCAGGTGGCCGAGCCGGCGGAGTCGCTGCGCATGCGGCTCGACGACTTCGAGGGCGTCCCCCGGCCCGACGCGCCCCCGCTGACGGGCACGGTGCTGGACGCGTCGTAAGGCGCGCGTGCGGGGGCGTGGTCCGCAGGGCCCGCCCCCGCACCTCACAAGGTGACGCGGATGCCCACCGTCCCCTTCGTCCCCCGGCGCAGCCGGCTGCCGAGCAGTGTGAGGCGGCCGATGAGGCCGTACTTGCGGGCGACCAGCGAGCGGTAGCGGGCGGTCGTCGACTCGTCGCAGACCTCGGCGGTGGCCGGTGTCTGCCTCCCGGTCGGGCGGCCGCGCACGTCGCAGGGGCCGACCAGGACGTCGGCGCGGGCGCGGATCCGCTTGACCTTCCAGGAGTCGGCGGCCGTCCACACGCCGAGGGCGTCCCCGTCGCGCACCACCCACACCGGGGTGGAGACGGGCGTTCCGTTCTTCCGGTAGCTGGTGAGCAGCAGGTACTTGCCGGCCGCCAGCGTGTCCACCACCGTCGCGTCCATACCCCGCAGTGTAGAAGGGGACGTCACCACCTGGGCAGTCGGAGTTCGTACTCCGGGTCGACCTTGATGCTGTCCTTCTCGGTGAAGGCGGCGAACAACCGGTCGTAGGCGGAGTCGGGATCGCGGCGGGTCCAGACCCGAAAGCCTGAACGGGTGGCCTGAATCTCACGCACCGTGCACGGCCGGGAACTCAGCGGTCTAGATTGCCGGTTGACCCGCGTGCGTGAACCGTGCGCCGGGACGTCCGTCCGACCGTGCCGTCAGCACCACAGGAGCAGATCCGTGACCGAGCACCCGACCGCCGTCGGCGGCCACACGGCGCAGTCCTCGCGCGAGCGCATCGACACCTCTCGGGCGCACACCGCCCGTATCTGGAACTACTGGCTGGGCGGCAAGGACAATTACGAGGTCGACCGCGCGGCCGGCGACGAGATCCGCCGGCTGCACCCCGGGATCGGCGAGTACGCCCGCGCCGACCGGCTCTTCCTCGGCCGCGCCGTGCGCCACCTGGTGACCGAGGCCGGGATACGCCAGTTCCTCGACGTCGGCACCGGGCTGCCGACGGCGGACAACACGCACGAGGTCGCGCAGCGGGCGGCGGCCGACTCACGGGTCGTCTACGTCGACAACGACCCGCTGGTCCTGGCGCACGCCCGCGCCCTGCTGGCCGGCACCCCACAGGGCCGCACCGACTATCTGGACGAGGACCTGCGCGACGTCGACGCGATCCTCCGGCATGCCGCGCGCACGCTGGACTTCGAGCGGCCGGTGGCGCTGATGCTGCTCGGCGTGGTCATCTTCCTCGGCGACGAGGAGGACCCGTACGCCCTGGTGCGCCGCCTGATGGACGCGCTCCCGCCGGGCAGCCACCTGGTGCTGTCGCACACCGTCACCTCCCCGGCGATGCCGGACGTGGACGAGGCGGTGCGGTTCTGGAACGAGCACGGCACGCCCAGGCTGACCCAGCGCACGCCCGCGGACGTGGCCCGCTTCTTCGACGGTCTGGAGCTGCTGGAACCGGGGGTGGTGTCCTGCTCGCGCTGGCGTCCTGAGACGTCCGGCGGGGCGGAGCCGGACGAGGTCGCCATGTTCGGCGGAGTGGCCCGCAAACGGTGAAATGATCACCCTACGGGTGAACGCTGCGGAGCCCGGGTGCGTATGGAAAGAAGGGCGCTCAACGACCGGAGGGCCCCGCGGTGTTGACACCGCGCGTTCTGGTTCGGGAGCCATGCATGAGGCACGTACGACGGCGGATCGTCCGGCGAGTGACACGGCTGGCGGCCGTCGGCGGACTCGTCGCGGGAGGAGCCATGATCACCCAGGCGGCCATGGCCGGCGAGCCGCCCGTCACCTCCGCGGTGGCGGGCGACACGGCACGGTCCGCCGACAGCACCGGGGCGAACCTGGTGAAGACGCTCGGCACCTCCCGCACCGCGGGCACGTGGATCGACGACGAGGGACGGCCGGTCGTGGCCGTCACCGACGACGAGAGCGCGGCCGCGGTCCGCAAGGCGGGCGCACAGGCGAAGCTCGTCGGGCACAGCATGAACGAGCTGAAGTCGGCGACGGCGGCGCTGCGTTCGGCCCCGAAGGTGCCCGGGACCGCGTGGGTACTGGACTACCGGTCGAACCAGGTGGTGGTGCGGGGCGACA
This sequence comes from Streptomyces sp. NPDC088254, assembly GCF_044740925.1. Classification (NCBI taxonomy): domain Bacteria; kingdom Bacillati; phylum Actinomycetota; class Actinomycetes; order Kitasatosporales; family Streptomycetaceae; genus Streptomyces; species Streptomyces sp. NPDC088254. The sequence continues at coordinate 258,864 of NZ_JBIURQ010000011.1, forward strand.
AGACCGTCTCCGCCTCGGACTGGTCGCGGCTGACGAAGGTCGCGTCGGGCATCGGCAGTTACGTCCGCATGGAGCGCACCTCGGGCACCTTCACCACCCGGGTCAACGGCGCGCTGCCCATCCTGTCGACCGGCGGGCGCTGCTCGGCGGGCTTCAACGTGACCAACGGGTCGAACGACTTCATCCTCACCGCCGGCCACTGCGGACCCTCCGGGGCCGCGTGGTTCGCCGACAACCAGGGCAACCGGGCGCTGGGCAAGACGGTCGTCTCCAACTTCCCCGGCGCCGACTTCTCTTTGGTGCAGTACTCGTCGGGCGAGGCCGGCGAGGGCGCCGACGTGGTCGCCATCGGCAACGGCAACGGGGTGCGGATCACGGGCGTGGGCGACGCGGCCGTCGGCCAGCGGGTGTTCCGCAGCGGCAGCACGACCGGCCTGCGCGACGGCGAGGTCACCGGGCTGGACGCGACGGTCAACTACCCGGAGGGCACGGTGTCCGGGCTGATCGAGACGACCGTGTGCGCCGAGTCCGGGGACAGCGGCGGGCCGATGTTCTCCGAGGGCATCGCGCTCGGCATCACCTCGGGCGGCAGCGGCGACTGCAACACCGGGGGCACGACGTACTTCCAGCCGGTGACGAAGGCGCTGGCCCAGCTGGGCGTGCAGCTGATCGTGGCCGCGCCGTCCGACGCCCAGAACGGCACGTCGGCCGCGCCGAACGGGGACGGCTCCCAGCCGACGTCCGCGCCGACGGGCGCCGCGGGGGCCGGTTCGGGCGGGACTTCGCCGGGCTCGACCACGCCGGCGACGGGCGGCACCAGCGGTACGACGCTGGCGTCACGCCTGGTCGACCCCCGTAACGTCGGGCCGGGCCTGCTGGTGATCGCGGGAAGTCTGGTGGCGCTGGCCGCCACGCGCTATTTCCGGGCCGAGCAGGACCGCAAGGCCTACCAGCGGTACTACTCGACGACCTGGGGATGAGTGACGCGGGGCGGGCGGGGAGCGCCGGCCGGGCGGTCGGTCAGACCGCCTGGCCCGCGCTCGGGGCCGCGGCGGCCCACTCCAGGACGAGCCGCTGGTACTCCTCGCGCTGCTCGCCGCTCAGTGTCCCGCCCGATCGGAGCCACAGGGCCCGGATCTCTTCGTTGACCTCTTCAGCCGATCGCTCGGAGAGGCGTTCAACAGTGGTGGACATGATGTGAATCTTACGGGGTCGCAGGTGAAGGCAACGTGAGTAATACCTGAGTTAAATGGACAAAGCGGACGTGTCACTGATCACGTCCGCCCCGTCCCCTTATCGACCCGTTCGTCCGGCCGGTCACGTCCCCGGCTTGCGCCCGTACACGAAGACGTCGTCGCCCTTGCGCAGCAGCGACCAGTACTTCTGCGCCGCCGTCTTGGTCATGTTGACGCAGCCGTGCGAGCCCGGCGGGTTCCACATGCTGACGCCGACCGAGTGGAAGGCCTGTCCCCCGTCGAAGAACTGGCTGTAGGGCATGGGCACGTGGTAGATCGTCGACACGTGGTTGATGTTCCGCCAGTAGATCTTCTTCAGGCCGGTGCGGGTCTCGTACCCGTTGCGGCCGGTGCGGACCGGGACCGGGCCGTAGACGAGCTTGCCGCCGTCCTGGATCCAGCTGAGCTGGAGGGTGAGGTCGACGCAGGCGATGCGACCCTTGTTGGTCGGGCACTTGCCGGCCTTGTTGGGCTTGTTGCCCACGGCCTTCTGCTTGTTCATCAGGTCCATCACGCCCCAGGTGACGGGTCCCGCGTAACCGATGTTCGGCGTGATGCCGTGCTTGTTCTGGAAGGCGCGGATCGCCTTGCAGTCGGCGGCCGACTGCTTGCCGTCCACGGGCCTGCCGAGGAACCTCTCGACCTGCTTCTGGTACAGCCCGGCCTGCGTCGAACAACTCGCGGCCTGCGCGGGCGTCGTGCCCAGCGCGAGCGTCAACGGCGCCATCAGCCCCGTCACCCCGAGCACCACGGCCCCTCGTCTGCGTATGTCCCCCATGACTGCCCTCTTCTTCCTGGCGTGTTCGGCCCTCTCGACTTACTGGACAGATGGACGGCCCCGGCGGTTGTAGTGCGGTGCGGGCTGTGACGAAACGGTGAAGTTCGGTGGATGCGCCACCGGGCGGCGGGCGAGCGGCAGCGGCCCGGTAGCGTGCCCGCATGTCCGCGTTCATACAGCAACTGCCCGCGCTCGTCGGTGTGGTGATCGGCGCCCTGGGGTCGTATCTGGCGCTGGCGCGCAGTGACCGGGAGCGGTTCCGGCGCGAGCGCGCGGCCCGGTGGGAGGAGCGGCGGCTCGCCGTGTACGCGGACTACGCGCGGACGTTGAAGAAGTCGGTCGTGCTGACGTACCGCGTCGCCGCGCACCTGGGCGAGGACCCGCATCCGCACCCGATGTCCCCCACGGAGGCGGAGCCGCTGATGGCGGAGGCCACCGACGGCCGCGACCCCACCGGCGAGGCGCTGCTCATGCTGGGCGGCCATGAGGTGGTGGAGCGGGCCCGGGTGTGGGTGACCGTGGTGATGGAGATGGAGCGGTTCGTGCGGGCGACCACGCGGGACGCGGCGGCCTGGCCGGCCCTGCTGGAGCGGCAGCGGGCCGCCCGCGAGGGCTACTACGCGGCCGTGCGGGAGGACCTGGGGCTGCCGCCGGGGCATCCGGCGCGCTGGCCGACGTTCCCGACGGCGGACGGCTGAGCGGCCGCGCCCCCGCGGTCTCCGGCCTTGGGCGCCAACGGAACAGTCCGTCGCTCGGCGGGCCGGCGCGGCTGTGCCGTGCCCCCGCTTCAGATGCAGATCACGATCTTTCCGCGGGTGCGTCCGCGCTCGGCGTGCGCGTGGGCGTCGACGATGCGCTCCAAGGGGTAGGTCCGCTCGATACGGGGTGTGTAGCGGCCTTGCCGACCCAGTTCCGCAGCCGCGGACAGGAGGGTGGAGTCGTTCTCCGCGTTGACCACATGCGTGCCCAGGCGCTGCCCGCCTGCGTGGTCGGCGACCGTCGCGACGCGCGTCGGGTCGCCCGTGATCGCGACGAGGTCGTCCAGGGATCCGGAGGCCGCGGTGTCGAGCACGATGTCGACGCCGTGCGGAGCGAGAGCGGAGAGACGCTGCGCGAGGCCGGGGCCGTAGGTGACGGGAACGGCGCCGAGAGAGGTGAGGAACTCGTGGTTGTGTTCGCCGGCCGTCCCGATCACGGTGGCGCCTTGTGCCACAGCGATCTCGACCGCCGCGCTGCCCACACCTCCGGCGGCGCCCTCGATGAGAAGGGTGCGCCCCGCGAGGGAGCCGAGCGCGTTCAGGCCACGCATCGCGGTCACGGACGCGAGACCGGCGCCCGCAGCCTGCTCATCGCTCCACGTGTCGGGGGCGTGGGTCCAGGCCGAGAGGATGACCAGCTCTGCGGTGGCGCCGGTGACACCGCCCAGCCCGAAGACACGGTCGCCGATGCTCACCCCCTGTACTCCGTCACCGACTTCGTCGACCACGCCGGCGGCGTCGCGCCCGGGAATGGCGGGAAGCTCCAGGGGAAGCAACTGGCGCAGGGCGCCGGCGCGCAGCTTCCAGTCGATGGGATTCACGCCGGCCGCCGCGACGCGGACACGTATCTCACCGGGTCCGGGGTAGGGCTCGGGGGCCTGCTCGATCACCAGGCTCTCCGCTCCGCCGTATTCATGGAAGCGGGCTGCACGCATAATGTCCTGCCTTACCTTCACAGGTCGAGATGACGGGTGTCGGAATACCTGCCGTTGAGTCGATGCTCCGGAAGATATCCAGAAGGTCGGTCACCGTCTGGATACCAAGACCGGAGACGGGAGACCCTCGATGACGCAACGGCCACCGCTGCCACCCGACTTGTTCGACGAGCTGTGCCCGTCCTCGCTGCTGCCTTTCCGCTTCGGTGACAAATGGGCGCCCCTGGTCGTCCGCTGCCTGGAAGACGGCCCGCGCAGATACTCCGAGCTCCGCGTGCCACTGGGCCGCGTCACCCCGAAGGCGCTCACCCAGTCGCTCCGCGGCTTGGAGCGCAACGGGTTCGTGTCACGCACGGTGCACGCCGACCCGAAACTGCGGGTGGAGTACGCGCTGACACCGCTGGGCCGCAGCACGCTGGAGCCGCTGGCCGCCGCGTGCCGATGGGCGACCGAGCACTGGGACGAGCTGCTCGACGCCCGCGAGGGCGGCATCTCCTCCATCGGCTGACTCGAACCTGCATCGGCGCGTGCCGCACCGGAATCTCGGCCGCCCTGTCGGCTCGTCGGCGAACATTGCGTACGCCGCAGCCTGTTCAGCCGGTCGTCGGCCGCAGCCTCTCCGCCAGGGCCTCCTCGTCCGGCACGAACCACAGCTGGCGGCCCTGACCGGCCTCGTACACGAAGTCCCGCAGGGCCGGGCTGTCGGCGACGTGCCGTGAGACGTCGCCGACGACGGCCAGCCGCAGCCGGTAGTTCGCGAACTTCTGCACGACCGCCCCGGCGACCCCGGACCGCAGCTGGAAGAACGCCTCCCCCAGCCTCTCCACCGGCACGGCGACGAGCTGGGCGTCCTGCCCGTACGCCTCCCCGATCAGGTCGAGCGCCGCGCTCTCGCCGTCGATCACGGGGCCGTCGGCGGCGCAGCGCAGGACGCGGGTGTCATGGAGGGTCACGAGCGTGTCGGTGGCGGTCATGCCCGCGATCTTACGGCGGTCGGTGCGTTCAGTGGCCGCGTTTGATCCATTCGTCCAGGTGGGGGGCCTCGGCGCCGATGGTGGTGGGGTCGCCGTGGCCGGTGAGGACCTTCGTCTCGGGCGGCAGCGTCAGCAGCCGGTCCCGGATGGAGGCGATGATCGTCGGGAAGTGGGACCAGGAGCGGCCGGTGGCGCCGGGGCCGCCGTGGAACAGGGTGTCGCCGGTGAACAGCACGCCGAGCCCCGGGTCGTGCAGGCAGACCGCACCGGGCGTGTGCCCGGGGGTGTGCAGGACGGTGAGGTCGGCGCCGGCGGCCTCGATGACCTGGCCGTCGGCCAGATGACCGTCGGGCTCGCGGTCGGGGTGGGTCAGCTTCCACAGCGGCAGGTCGTCGGGGTGCAGCCAGATCGTCGCGCCGGTGAGGTCGGCGAGCGCGGGGGCCGCGCCGACGTGGTCGTTGTGGGCGTGGGTGCACACGATGGCGGTGAGTCGGCGGTCGCCGACGGCCGCTGCGACGGCCTCGGCGTCGTGGGCGGCGTCGATGACGACGACCTCGTGGTCGTCGCCGACGAGCCAGACGTTGTTCTCGACGTCCCAGGTGCCGCCGTCGAGGCTGAACTGGCCGGAGGTGACGAGGCGTTCGATGCGGGCGGACATCACAGCACCACCACCGAGCGCAGCACGTCGCCGTGGTGCATCCGGTCGAACGCCTTCTCCACCTCGTCGAGTTCGATCGTCTCGGTGACGAACGCCCCCAGGTCCAGGCGGCCCTGCTGGTGCAGGTCGATCAGCACGGGGAAGTCCCGGGAGGGCAGACAGTCCCCGTACCAGGACGACTTCAGCGATCCGCCGCGCCCGAAGACGTCCAGCAGCGGCAGTTCGAGCTTCATCTCCGGGGTGGGAACGCCGACCAGCACGACGGTGCCGGCGAGGTCGCGGGCGTAGAAGGCCTGCCGGTAGGTCTCGGGGCGGCCGACCGCCTCGATGACGACGTCCGCGCCGAAGCCGCCGGTCAGCTCGCGGATCGCCTCGACCGGGTCCGTCTCCGCTGAGTTCACGGTGTGCGTGGCGCCCATGGTGCGGGCCTTGTCCAGCTTGCGGCCGTCGATGTCGACGGCGATGATCCGCGCGGCGCCGGCCAGCCGGGCGCCCATGATCGCCGCGTCGCCGACCCCGCCGCAGCCGATGACGGCGACCGAGTCGCCGAGGCCGACGTTGCCGGTGTTGATCGCCGCGCCGATGCCCGCCATCACGCCGCATCCGAGCAGTCCGGCCACCGCGGGCGACACCGACGGGTCGACCTTGGTGCACTGGCCGGCGGCGACCAGGGTCTTCTCGGCGAACGCGCCGATGCCCAGCGCGGGCGACAGCTCGGTGCCGTCGGTCAGGGTCATCTTCTGGCGGGCGTTGCGGGTGTCGAAGCAGTACCAGGGGCGGCCGCGCAGACAGGCGCGGCACTGGCCGCACACCGCACGCCAGTTGAGGATCACGAAGTCGCCCGGGGCGACGTCGGTGACGCCCTCGCCGACGGACTCGACCACGCCGGCCGCCTCGTGTCCGAGGAGGAACGGGAAATCGTCGTTGATCCCGCCCTGCTTGTAGTGCAGGTCGGTGTGGCAGACGCCGCAGGCCTGCACCTTCACCACCGCTTCGCCGGGCCCCGGGTCGGGCACCACGATCGTCTCCACCCGCACGGGCTCGTTCTTCCCCGGTGCGATCACTCCGCGCACTTCCTGCGCCATGGTGCGGCCCCTTTCATCGGCGGCGGTCCGTCCGCTTCCGACCCTACGGGGCACTGATCGGTCCCCGCACGGCGATCGGCGCAGGTCACCTGAGTGCGCCTCGCGGGGCGCCCGCCCTCGTGGGGCGGGCGCCCCGGGGTCAGGCCTGGACGGCGGGGAGGAGACCGGTGACGGGGGCGGCGAGGTCGGTGACCTGGTGCAGCTCGCCCAGCCGGCGCAGTTCGTTCACCTTGTTCAGCTCGTTCAACTGGCTCGACACCGGGGGCAGTTCGCCCCGGTGCTCGGCGGGGATGTCGCTCTCGGCGATCGAGTCGAGCAGGGTCATCGGGCTGAGTCGGCCGCCGGCCGGGGCGTCGGCCGCGTTCGCCATGGGCGCGGCGAGGCCGGTGACCCCGACGGCGAGACAGGCGGCGGCGACGATGCGTCGAGTGGAGATCATGCCCTCAGCAACGGCGGGGACGACCGTCGGACACGGGTGCGGGGCGCCGCTCACCCGACAGGCGGACGGCGGCGTCCCGCGCTTGCCGGGTCGGGGCGGACGGAGGAGTCTCGAAGTGAGGGCCCGGCGGGCCCGCCCCCTGGGTCCGCGGTCCTCACGAGGAGGTCACCATGGGCACCGCGGCAGGCTCCGCCTTCGACACCGAGACCCTGCGCAGGGGCGTCGAGGGGAACACCCCGGCGACGCTGCTGTCGCTCTACGCGGACGACGCGGAGCTGCGCGTCGTGGACCGCAACAGCCAGCCCAGCCGGCCCACCGTCCTGCACGGCCGTGACGAGATCGCCGGGATGCTCGACGACGTCTACAGCCGCGACATGACGCACCGGCTGGAGGACTGCGTCATCCAGGGCGACCGGGCCGCCTTCACCGAGTCCTGCGTGTACGCGGACGGGGTACGCGTGCTGTCGGAGTCGATGCTCACGCTGCGGGACGGCAAGATCGTCGGCCAGACGATGATCCAGGCCTGGGACGAGTAGGGGCGGTCGCCTCGGGCGCCGCTCCGGATGGCCCCGGGGCGGTGCCCGATGAGGGTGCGCCGGTCATGAGGCGGCGGGGGTCCAGCCTCGGGGGCGCAGGATGCCCAGGAGCTGGCGGACCAGTTCGTCGACGACATCGTCGAGGGTGGCGTCGACCCAGCCGGCGCTCCAGTCGTGCAGGAGTCCGTTGACGCTGCCGATGAACGCCGTTGCGGCCAGGCGGTAGTCGCGGGGCGCGGCCTCGCCGCGGGCGGCGGCCTCGGTCGCCTCGGCGCAGATCAGGTCGACCCAGCGGGCCCTGCGGGCCAGGCGCTGTTCCTCCAGGCGCGGGCTGACGCCGACGATCTCGACGAAGGTGATGCGGATGCGGCGCGGGTCGCCGGTGACGTCGCCCGCGTAGGCGCGGAAGATGGCGGTGACCCGGTCGGCGAGGGGCAGGTCCCGGGCGGCGGCGAAGGCGGCGACCACGGCCTCCTCGGCCCGGTCGTTGACCTGGAGGTGGAGTGCCGCGAGGACGTCCTCCAGGGTGCGGAACTCCTCGTAGAACTGGCGGGTGGACAGCCCGGCGGCCTCGCTGAGGGCGGCGACCGTGGTGCCCCGGTAGCCGGGGGCGTCGCCGAACAGGTGCAGGGCCGCGTCCAGGAAGCGCCGGCGCCGCTCGGCCTGCCGTTCGGCGGCGGTCTTGCCCGCGTACCGTCCCGTGGCCGCCCTGAGCCTGCCCGTCACGCATCCTCCTTCGTCGCCGTCCCGCCCGATTTTGTCGTGCCCATGGTCTTGTGGTGAAGGCCGCCTCTTCCTTACTTTCCAGTAAGTCAACTTTGAACGCAACGGTGTTCAGATTCGGGCGGGCTTCGCGCGCGCCCGCGCCCCGCCCCCACTCAGAGGAGAGAGCACTCATGCCTGCCAGCAGAACCAGGCACCTATGCTCCGTGGCCGCCGCCCTCGTCCTGACCGTCACCGCCCCCGCCGCCGCGACCGCCGCCCCCGCCGCTCCCTCCGCGGCCGCGCTGCGCGAGGTGATGTTCGTCGGCAACAACTGGGAGGGCACCGCCGACGTCATCAGGTCCACCGGCGACTTCGCGAGGATCGGCCGGATCAACGTCATCCCCGACAAGGACGAGCGGATGGCGGAGATCAACGCCGATCCCGTCCGCTGGATCGCCTTCATGACCATCCGCAACAGCGTCGGCGAGGGCCACGACCAGTTCGTCGACGACATGTACTCCACGCCGGACGGCTCCTCGGTGGTCGTCTCGCGGCCGAGCTTCGCCGACGTCGTCTCGATCGACCTCGCGACGGGGCGCGTCAACTGGCGGTTCGCCGTGTCGGGTTACCGCTCCGACCACATGGCCGTCTCCCCCGACGGCACACGGGTCGCGGTCTCCGCCTCGACGTCGAACACCGTGCACGTCCTGGACATCGGGACGGGCCGTCAGCTGGGTTCGTACTCCACCGGCGACAAGCCGCACGAGAACATCTTCAGCAAGGACGGCAAGCAGATCTGGACCATGTCGATCGGCGAGGTGAACAACGCGCTCGACGCGCCCTGGCTGGACTGGACGAAGGGCGACCGGCGCATCACCGTCGTCGACGCGACCACGTTCAAGCAGGTCAAGGTCATCGACATGCGGCAGCGGCTCGACGCGATCGGCCTCAAGGACTACTCGGACGCCGTCCGCCCGGCGGTGTTCTCGCCGGACGAGTCCAAGCTGTACTTCCAGGTGTCGTTCTTCAACGGCTTCTTCGAGTACGACGTCGCCACCGACCGGATCACCCGGACGAAGACCCTGCCGAAGAACCCGGCGACCAGCGACGACCGCACCACGTTCGTCAACGACTCGCGCCACCACGGCCTGTCGATGAGCCCGGACGGGGCCAAGCTGTGCGTCGCCGGCACCATGGACGACTACGCGACCGTGGTCGACCGCGCGACCCTCCAGGAGGGGCAGCTCGTGACCGCCTCCAAGCCGTACTGGGCCACGGTCAGCGGGGACGGCAAGAGCTGTGTGATCTCCGAGAGCGGCACCGACCAGGTCACCGCGATCGACTTCGCCACCGGACGCAAGGTCGTCTCGGTGCCGGTGGGCGACCACCCGCAGCGCGTCCGGCTGGGCCATGTCGCCGCCGACTGGACGAGCCCCGGCAACTGAAGGGCCACGCGGCCTTGACGGCGCCCCGGGGGGATCCCCGAGGGCGCCGTCGGTTCATCCCAGCTTCTGGGCGACCCACGCGGACAGTTCGGAGCGGGCCGCGCTCAGCAGGGCCGCGGAGGGCGCGTTCGCCCCGTTGGTCACCAGCGCGTAGTGGACCGTGGCCGTGCCGGGCGCGGTGAGCAGCAGCCGACGGCTGCCGGCGCCGCCGGGTTCCGGGGCCGCGCCGACCGGCGTGGCGGTGGTGTACGCGGGCGGGGCGTGCACCGCGGCGAGGTCGGAGACGACGGTGGTGGACGCGGTCGGGAAGGAGGCGGGCAGATGGAGTTCGGTGGGCGCGGTCCCGCCGGCCGAGCGCCAGACGAGCAGGCCGTACTGGCCGGAGCCGACGAGTTGCGCCGTGTTCGGCAGGGAGGCCGGGACCGGGTTCCAGGTGAGGGTGGTGGAGCCGTCGCGGGAGCGGTCCTCGTAGGTGAAGGCGAGGGTCGCGCCGCTGGTGGCGGCCGGGTAGACGCGGTCCAGGAGTCGGGCGTCCTGCCGGAGCGCCGCCCGGCCGGTGTCGTCGAGGCGTACGGCGGAGAGATCCTCGTCGTTCCAGGCGTCGCCGGTGGTGAGCACCTTGTCGGGGTTGCCGTTCATCAGCTCGCGGTGGCGGCCGTGGTAGATGTCCCACTGCCATTGCTGGCCGGACAGGACGGGACCGGAGGCGGCCGGGGCGTTCCACCAACTCGCCCCCTTCACACGGGAGTCGAGCGCCTGGTACATGGCCTTGAGGACGGTCGGCGCCTTGTCCGCGACGGTGCCCGCGAGGGGGTGGCCGAACTCGCTGACCACGGCGGTCGTGCCTGCCGCCGCCGCGCGGTCCCGGACCGCGGCGAAGTCGCCGGCGTACTGGCCGTCGGCGGCCTTGCCCCACATCAGGATCCCGGAGATGGCCTTCTGGTCGTAGAAGTGGGTGTTGAGGACGTAGCGGGAGCCGAGCGCGCCCGCGTCGATGAGGCCGCCCTCCTGCTTCTGGGAGGCGATGTTGGCGTTCCAGAAGAGGTTCGGCTCGACGAGGGCGGGCTTGTCCTGCCAGCCGGCCGCGTCCATCCGGGCCCGGAACCTCACATAGAACGGCCAGAGCAGGTTGCGTTCCCAACTGCGGCTGTTCTGACCGGAGTCGTAGGAGCCGGCGTACGGCTCGTTGTAGGGGTCGAAGCCGACGACGCCCGCGAACTGCGCCGCTGTGAGGTTCTCCTTGAGGTAGGTCATGGTGCGCTGGGCGGTGGTGAGGAAGGCGTCCTGGAGGCCGTGGGCGTTGTGCCAGAAGTCGTACTGCGCGGCCTTCACGGCGCTGTTCTGCGTGATGTTCTGGCCCCAGAAGAAGCAGATGCCGCAGGACTCGTCGGGGTAGTTCCCCGCGTCGACGGCCCACTGGGGAGCGCCGTCGCCGGTGTACCAGCTGTCCGGGTCGAACAGGTGCCGGGAGTACAGGTCCTGGTGGAAGTCGGGGTAGACGCGGATCCCGGTGTCGAGGAAGGCGCGCATCTGGTCGGCGGCGGCGGCCAGGTAGGCGGTGTCGAGCTGGCCGCGCACGGGCTCGGCGTAGGCCCAGGAGAGCAGGAAGCGCACGGAGTTGCCGCCGCCGAGGGCGCGCAGCGCGGCCGCCGACTTCTTCGCGTCGGCGACCGAGGCGAAGGGCAGGCCCTTGTTCTCGGCGAGCTTGGTCTCGCCGGACACGTTGTAGCCGCGCAGGACGACCTCGCGTCCGAGGGCGTCGGTGAAGCGGCCGCCGGAGACGGTGAGGGGGGTGCCGTCGAAGGAGAGCGAGTCGGGGACGGTGGCGGCGGTGGCGGAGGGGGTGCCCGCCACCGTCAGTGATCCGCTGAGGACGACCAGAACAACGAGCAGACGTGCCCGGATATTCGGCATGTCCACTACAGTCCGGTGATTTCCGGACACCGTCAATAGCTTCTGACTCGCCAGTAAGGTCGGTGTCCGCTCACCTCAGCCGCGTGGTGGCAGGCGGTGCAGGACGACGTCGGTGAGCCGGCCGTCGGCCACCGTGGCCGTGAGGTAGGTGCAGTGCGGCTGGCGGCGGCGGTCCGTCAGGGAGCCCGGGTTGAGCAGCCTGAGCCCGCCGGGGGCGGTGGTGTCCCAGGGGATGTGGCTGTGCCCGAAGACGAGGACGTCGAGGTCGGGGTACCGGGCGGCGCAGCGCGCCTCGCGCCCCTGGGCGGGCCCGGTCTCGTGGACGACGCCGAAGCGCAGCCCGCCCAGCTCGGCGCGGGCGGTCTCGGGGAGCCGGGCACGCAGCTCGGGGCCGTCGTTGTTGCCGTACACGGCGACGAGCCGGCGGCTGCGCCGCTCCAGCAGGTCGAGGGTGGCGGTGTCCACCCAGTCCCCGGCGTGGATCACCACGTCCGCGTCCGGGAGCTCGTCGAGCAGCGGGGCCGGCAGGGCCTTGGCGCGCTTCGGAAGGTGGGTGTCGGAGGTCAGCAGGAGGCGCACCGTCTCAGCGTACGGCGGTCGCCGCGCGCCCGTGGATCGCGGCGACCCCCCTGCTCACAGCTCCGTCGTGCGGGTCAGTCGTCCCCCCTGACGATGTTGCCCTCCACGCCGTACGGCGTCCCGGGCGTGGCGCCCGGGGTGTACACGGCGGGGAGGCAGGTGCGCGGCGCGGCGCCGCCTCTGCGGAGACGGCGGGCCCTGGCCCAGCCCGACTCGGGCCGGCGCACGGCGCGGTTCTCCCGGCGCACGGCGGGCTTCTCCTCGGTCTGCGGGGTCACGACGGTTCACTGCCTTTCTGTGGAGGGATCAGCGGGCACCGGATCCACCGCTGCCGAACGAGCCGCTGGAGCCCTCGTCCCAGCGCGGGCGGCCCTGGTCCTCGCCGGGCCGGCCGCCGGTGGGCCGCAGCTCGTGCGGGGTGAGGCGTTCGCCGGACCGGGGCATCTCGTTCGGCTCGCGCCCCTCGCTGCTCTCCCGGACGGGGCCGGACGCGGGCATGCGGGGCTGCTCGTGCGGTCCGGGCGGCCCCGGCTCGCGCCTGCGTACGCGGAACCCGAGCCGGAAAGCCCAGATCAGGCCGCCGACGAGGGCGATGCCGACGATGACGAACGCGACGGAGGCCAGTGCTGACCCCCCGGAGGCCGCCAGGTGGGCGGAGGCGATGGTGTCCATGAACGGGCGGGTACCCTCCCCCGCCCAGGACACGCCCCGGGCCTCGGTCACGTCGGCCGAGTGGGCCAGGGTGCACGCAGCCCGTGCGGCGTCAGCGGGGCGGGGCCGGCATCGGGTCGCCGTGCGCGAAGGGCCGTGTGGGGGCAGATTTGGTTGCCTGGGAGCGCGCGGCCGGGTGAGGAGGTGGTCGCCGTGTCCGAAGGGCAGACGTCCGGCGGGCGGCCGGTGGCGGCCGCCGGCCCGGCGGGCCGTCCGGTGCTGTCGCTGGCGCTGACCGCGGTGATGGACGCCGTCGGGGCGCACTCCGGCGCGGTCTACCTCCGTCCGGGCGACGAGCCGGTGCTGGAGATGGCCGTGATGGCGGGGTTGCCCCGGGCCTTCGCGGCGCCCTGGGAGCGGGTGGGGCTGAGCGCGCCCATCCCGGTCGCCGAGGCGGTGCGCGAACGCCGGCTGGTGTGGGTGGGCGGCGAGGAGGACATGGCCCGGCGCTATCCACGGATCGCCGTCGTCCTGCCGTACCCCTTCGCGCTGGCGGCGGCCCCGGTGGCGACCGGGACGAGGGTGTACGGCGCGCTCTACGTGACCTGGCCGGGCTCGCATCCGCCGGAGCTGTCCGACCGTGAGCGCGACGCGCTGGAGTCGGCCTGCGAGCGGCTGGCGCTGCGGCTGGAGCGGGCGGCGGCGCACAACCGTCCGGCGCGGGCGGAGACCGATCCGCTGGACGCGGGCCCGCTGAGCGGTGTGTCGGGCACGCTCGGCACGGTGGAGGCGGCGCGGATGGTGGGCCGGCTGCCGTACGGGATGTGCTCGCTGGACCTCACCGGGCGGGTGGGCTTCGCCAACGCGGCGGCGGGCGAGCTGCTCGGCGTCCCGGTGAGCGTGCTGCTGGGCACGCAGCTGTGGGCGTCGGTGCCGTGGCTGAACGACCCGACGTACGAGGAGCACTACCGGGCCGCGCTGATCAGCCAGGACGCCACGTCGTTCGTGGCGTTGCGCCCGCCGTCCGAGTGGCTGTCGTTCCGGCTGTATCCGAGCACCACGGGGATCAGCGTGCGGATCAGTCGGGCCCGGGGTGTGGCGGAGCCGGGTCCGTCCCGTGCCGGGCAGGGGGACGCGCCGACGCGGCTGGTGTCGATGTCGCAGGCGCTGTCCCTCGCGGGGGCGCTGACGGAGACGGTGAGCGTGCAGGACGTGGTGCGGCTGGTGGCGGACGAGATCGCGCCGGCCGTGGGCAGCAGCGCGCTTGCACTGCTCGGGGCGCGCGCGGGCCGGCTGCATGTGCTGGGACACCACGGCTACCCCGATCCGCATGTGGTGGAGCGGTTCGACGGGATGCCGCTGAACGCCCCGACCCCCGGTGCGCACACCGTCTCGCACGGGGTGCCGGCGTTCTTCGACTCACGGCAGCAGCTGGAGCGTCTGTATCCGGCGCGGCACGCGACCCCCGACGGCTTCGCGGCCTGGGCGTTCCTGCCGCTGATCGCCTCCGGCCGCCCGGTGGGGGCGTGTGTGCTGGCCTACCCGCGGCCGCGGACGTTCTCCACGCACGAGCGGGCGGTGCTGACGAGTCTGGCGGGGCTGATCGCGCAGGCCCTGGACCGGGCGCTGCTCTACGACGTGAAGCACCAGCTGGCCCACGGGCTGCAGGCGGCGCTGCTGCCGCACTCGCTGCCGGTGCTGCCCGGCATCGAGGCGACCGCCCGCTATCTGCCGGCCACCCGGGGCATGGAGATCGGCGGTGACTTCTACGACCTGGTGTCGGCGCGGCCGCTGCCGGCGGCGGTGATCGGCGACGTCCAGGGTCACAACGTGACGGCGGCCGGGCTGATGGGGCAGATCCGCACCGCGGTGCGCGCGTACACGACGGTGGGTCAGGAACCGGCGGAGGTGATGCGCAGCACCAACCGGCTGCTGTTCGAACTGGGTTCGGACCTGTTCGCGAGCTGTCTGTACCTGCGGCTCGACCCGGCGCGCGGGCGGGCGGTGATGGCGCGGGCCGGGCATCCGCCGCCGCTGCTGCGCCGGCCGGACGGCCGGGTGCGGGTCCTCGACCTCGCGGGCGGTCCGCTGCTGGGCATCGACGGCGGGGCGACGTACGCGACCACGGAGGTCGACCTCTCCCCCGGCTGTGTCCTCGCCCTCTACACCGACGGGTTGATCGAGACGCCGGGCGTGGACATCGAGGACGCGGTCGCCGCGCTGGGCCGGCGGCTGGCGGCGGCCGGCGATTCGCCCCTGGAGGAGCTGGCCGACGAACTGGTGGGCCACTCCTCGGCGGCCGGGGAACGGATCGACGACGTGGCCCTGCTGTTGCTGCGGGCCGCCGACGGAGACTGACGGCCTCTCAAAGGTCTTCAACGCGATGCCGCGCGTGCGGTGACCCGGCCGGCCTTCCCACCGGCAGGTCACCGCACGCGCGTGGCCCGGCCCTCCCGCCGGAGGGCCGGACCGTTCCACCGCCCGGCCCGGAACCGCTGGGTGGGGCCGGCGGTGGGGCTGTGTCGGACTCGGTCAGTGCTTGTCGTTCTGACCGTTCTCGGCGCCCGCGCCGGCCTCTTCACCGGCGCCCGCGCCGTTGTCCTGGCCGCCGGCCTCCTGGCCCGCGCCCTGCTCACCAGCGCCCTGGCCGGCCTGCTCGCCACCGGCCTCCTGGCCCGCGCCGGCCTCTTCACCGGCGCCCGCGCCGTTGTCCTGACCGCCGGCCTCCTGGCCCGCGCCCTGCTCACCAGCGCCCTGGCCGGCCTGCTCGCCACCGGCCTCCTGGCCCGCGCCGGCCTCTTCACCGGCGCCCGCGCCGTCGTCCTGACCGCCGGCCTCCTGGCCCGCGCCCGCGCCCGCGCCGCCGCCCGCGCCAGCGGCGCCGAGGGTCGCGCCGGTCGCCTCGAGGGCGGTGGTCACCGGCTGGAAGAAGGTCTCGCCGCCGACGGTGCAGTCACCGCTGCCGCCCGAGGTCAGGCCGATCGCCTGGCCGTCCTGGGTGAACAGCGAGCCGCCGCTGTCGCCGGGCTCGGCGCACACGTTGGTCTGGATGAGACCGGTGACGGTGCCCTCGGGGTAGTTGACCGTGGCGTCGAGGCCGAGGACCTGGCCGTTGGAGAGGCCGGTGGTGCTGCCCATCCGGAAGACCTCGGTGCCGACGGTCGCCTCGGCGGCCTCGGTTATCGCGACCTTCTGCTGGCCGACGTTGACCTCGCTCGGGGCCTGCGTGGCGGCGTCGTCGTACTTCACGAGTGCGAAGTCGCCCTCGCCCGGGAAGACCGCCTGGTCGACCGTGGCGATCGGCTCGCCGTTCTCCGAGTCGGACCACTGCTCGGCCGCGACCCCGCAGTGACCGGCCGTCAGGAAGGCCGGGGAGCCGTCGCCTGCGGTGACGTTGAAGCCGAGGGAGCAGCGCGCTCCGCCGCCGAAGATGGCGTCGCCGCCGGAGACGAAGGTCTTGAACGTGCCGGCCGACTTCTTGATGGTCGCCATGTTCGCGCCGAGGCTGTTGACGGTGGACTCCAGCCGGTCCCACTTGCCGCCGGTGACGGTGGAGTCGGCCGTGACGAGGATCTTGTTCGTCCTGGGGTCGACGGCCCACGAGGTGCCCGGGATGGTGGCCTTGGCCTTGAGGGTCTGCGAGGCCGCCTTGAGCTCGGCCGGGCTGTTCTCGACCTGGCGGACCTGCGCACCTGCCTTCTTGGCCTGCACGATGACGTTGTTCTCGTCACCGGAGACGTTGACGACGTTGACGACGAGCTGCTTCTGACCGTCGTCGTAGTAGGAGCCGGCGAAGGCGTCGCCCAGGAGCTTCTCCAGCTGCGAGGCGAGGTCCGAGGCGTCCGACGCCTTCAGCGTCTTGGGTGCGGCCGCCGCCGTGTTGTTGCCGTCCTGGGAGGCGTTGGCGTTGGGGAGCAGGAGTGCCGCCGCACCGAGCGCCGCCACGCCGCCTACCGCGATCGCGGCCTTACGCTTCGGAATTCGCTTGTGACTCAAAAAACTCGACCTCCTGGGGGACGGGGTCTGGCTGCTGCCGGGGGTCGGCAGCTCCGTACAGCGGCGCCTGGTTGCCGAGGAGTACGCGGGGGAGGCGGCCCGCGTTCATCCCGATTGCCAATTCTCTTTGCACAACGCTGAATCGGCCATGACCGGAGTCCGAGCGGGCGGCCCGGGGAACAATCGCCCATATGACGATGACGACCGCCGAAGCCGACAAGATCCTTTCCGACAGCTTCGCGCCCTGGGTGCGGGCCCTGGGCCTGAGTGTCGAAAGCCTGGGAGCGGACCACGCCGTTCTGCGTCTGCCCTGGTCACAGGAGTTGGCGCGGGAGGGCGGCGGGCTGTCGGGGCAGGCGTTGATGGCCGCGGCGGACACCGCCACCGTGATCGCCGTGTCGGCCGCCCGGGGGGCTTTCGTACCGATGACGACGGTCCAGCAGTCCACCTCGTTCCAGCGCGCGGTGGCCGATTCGGATGTCTTGATTCATGCGGTCCTCACCAAGCTGGGCCGCCGGATGGCGTTCGCCGACGTCACGATGACGGCCGGACGGACCGGGGAACTCGCCGCCCGCGCGAGCACCGTCTACGCCCTTCTGGGCTGACGGCCGATCAGCGAGGGTGCCCCGCCTGGCTTCGCGGGGGAACCGCACCCCGCTCGTCGTGGATCCGCCCTCCGCTGGACGAGGGGCCGCACCCCGCACACCACACCTTCCGTGTCCGCATGTTGACGCTCCGTCCAGCACGGCAAGCGGAATCCCTGCTTCAGAGAATCTGCACACCGATTACCCATGCCGGTCACGGCGGGCAGGAGTTCTGCACATCCGCGCGCCGCCCTCCACGTCATTGGGGCGGGAGTGTCCAATTCGCCGCACCCGCTCCGGCCGACCGTCCGGGCGGGCCCGGGCGAAGGTGTGAAGAAGTCGCCGACAAGCCGTGCCCGAACCTGCACGCTTCGACCCTCGTGTGACGCATGTTCCCTGGTGAGGGCGCTGATTGATTGGATGCGCCGGCCCCGGACCTGCTTTGATCCATCGCACCGCAAGGCCGCAGCGGCTCCCGGAGACGGGTGCCCGGCGTCCACGGTCGCGGCCGTCATCTGTCCCCAGAGGGGGCCGCTCCCCCCTTACGAGTTATCCATATGAAGGGAAGTTCCCCCATGAACTCCACCCCCCAGGTTGAGACCGTCGAGATCGCCGACGCGGACCTCGACAACGTCTCCGGCGGCCTGTCCGTGAACGCCCTCGGCACCGTCACCGGCCTGGTGGACGGCATCGCCCCGGTCTCCGGCGTGGTCGACACGGCCGTCGGCACCGTCGAGGGTGTCACCGGCCTGAACACCGCCCCGGTCACCAACCTGGTCGCCGGTCTCTGATCGCACCACGTGTGACTTCCGAGTCCCGGAGCCGTCCCTCGGCTCCGGGACTCGTCGCCGTACCGGAACCCCCGAGAGAAGCCCGTGCAGTTCCGCCAACAGGCCCTAGCCAAGCTCCAGTCGCCGGAGGAACTCGACCTGCCGGTGCGGTTCGCGCGCCCCCAGGGCTGGCTGGTGCTGTCGGCGACCCTGATCGCCGTCGTCGCCGCTTCCGTGTGGGCGGTGACCGGATCGGTCGCCTTCACGGTGAGCGCCCCGGCCGTCCTCACCCACGGCGAGGGCAGCTACGTCCTGCAGAGCCCCGCCGCCGGCCAGGTCACCGCGGTCCTCGCGCGCGAGGGCCAGCGGCTGCCGGCGAACTCCCCCGTGCTGAAGGTGCGCACACCCCAGGGCGAGACCGTGGTGCGCACGGTCGCCGCGGGCCGCGTCACCGCGCTCGCCGCCACGCTCGGGCAGATCATCTCCACCGGCGCGAACGTCGCCGCCGTCGAGAAGGTCGCCCACGCCGACGACCCGCTGTACGCCACGGTGTACGTGCCCGCCGAGAACGCCGCCTCCATCCCCGAGGACGCGGCCGTCGACCTGACCGTGCAGACCGTGCCCGCCCAGCAGTACGGCGTGCTGCGCGGCCATGTGAAGGCAGTCGACCGCACGGCACAGTCGGCGCAGCAGATCGGCGCCTACCTCGGCGACAGCCAGCTCGGCGAGCAGTTCACCGAGGACGGCCGCCCCGTCGCCGTCCTGGTCCGCCTCGACCCCTCCCCCTCCACGAAGAGCGGCTACCGCTGGTCCTCCGCGAACGGGCCGCCGTACCCGCTCGCCTCCATGACCATGGCCACGGGCTCGATCCGGCTGGCCGACCAGCGTCCCGTCGATTGGCTGCTTCCGTGACCACCGCGCAGGAGAACCGGGGCAGACGGCGTGCGGCTCCGCCCCGCCGCACCGTCCCGCAGGGCCGCCGCAGGAGCGTCCGCACGCCCACCGTCCTCCAGATGGAGGCCGTGGAGTGCGGCGCCGCCTCCCTGGCCATGGTCCTCGGCCACTACGGCCGGCACGTCCCGCTGGAGGAGCTGCGCATCGCCTGCGGGGTGTCCCGCGACGGCTCCCGCGCCAGCAACCTGCTCAAGGCGGCCCGCAGTTACGGGCTGACGGCCAAGGGCATGCAGATGGACCTGGCCGCCCTCGCCGAGGTGCAGGCGCCGGCCATCCTCTTCTGGGAGTTCAACCACTACGTCGTCTACGACGGCATGGGCCGCCGCTTCGGCCGCCGGGGCGTGTTCGTCAACGACCCCGGCAAGGGCCGCCGGTTCGTGCCGATGGAGGACTTCGACGGCAGCTTCACCGGTGTGGTGCTGGTGCTGGAGCCGGGCGAGGACTTCCGGCGGGGCGGGCGCAGGCCGGGCGTGCTCGGGGCGATGCCGGCCCGGCTGCGCGGCACCGCGGGCACCCTGCCGGCCGCCGTCCTGGCGAGCCTGCTGCTGGTCCTGGTGGGCGCGGCGGTGCCGGCGCTCAGCCGCACCTACATCGACATGTTCCTGATCGGCGGGCAGACCTCGCTGCTGGACGTGCTGTTCACGTCCATGGGCGCGTGCGTGCTGCTCACCCTCGCGCTGACCTGGCTGCAGCAGGCCAACCTGCACCACGGACGGATCATCTCCTCGACGCTGTCCAGCGCGCGGTTCCTGCGCCATCTGCTGCGGCTGCCGGTGACCTTCTTCTCCCAGCGCAGCCCCGCCGACCTGGTGCAGCGCCTGCAGTCCAACGACGCGGTGGCCGAGACGTTGGCCCGCGACCTCGCCTCGGCGGGCGTGGACGCCGTCGTCGTCGTCCTCTACGCCGTCCTGCTCTACACCTACGACCCGCAGCTGACGTTCGTCGGTGTGGGCGTGGCCCTGCTGAACATCGTCGCCATGCGGATCGTGATCCGGCTGCGCGCGACCCGTACGGCGAAGCTGCGCGCGGACAACGCGCGGCTGACGAACACGGCGTACACCGGGCTGCAGCTGATCGAGACGATGAAGGCGACCGGCGGGGAGGACGGCTACTTCCGCAAGTGGGCCGGTCAGCACGCCACCACCCTGGAGGAGCAGCAGCGGCTCGGTGTGCCGAGCGCGTGGCTCGGGGTGGTCGCGCCGACGCTCGCCACGCTGAACAGCGCGCTGATCCTGTGGATCGGCGGGATGCGGGCGATCGAGGGCCACATCTCGGTGGGTCTGCTGGTCGCCTTCCAGGCGCTGGTCACCCGGTTCACCGCCCCGCTGACCCGGCTCAACGGCGTCGCGGGCCGCATCCAGGACTTCGCGGCGGACGTGGCGCGGCTGAAGGACGTGGAGAGCTTCCGCGCCGATCCGCTGTACGACCGGCCCGGCGGCGCGGACTCCACACGCCGGCTGCACGGACACGTGGAGCTGGAGAACATCGCCTTCGGCTACAGCCCGCTGGACAAGCCGCTGCTGACCGGGTTCGACCTGAGCGTCGGGCCGGGGCGGCAGGTGGCGCTGGTCGGCGGTTCGGGCAGCGGCAAGTCGACGGTGTCCCGGCTGATCTCCGGTCTGTACACGCCCTGGGAGGGCGTGATCCGCATCGACGGCAGGCGGCTGGAGGACATCCCGCGCGGTGCGCTGGCGGCGTCCGTGTCCTTCGTCGACCAGGAGGTGTTCCTGTTCGAGGGCACCGTCCGCGACAACGTGGCGCTGTGGGACCCGTCGATCCCGGACGAGGCCGTGGTGGACGCGCTGCGGGACGCGGCGCTGTACGACGTGGTCATGCGGCGGCCCGGCGGCATCCGCAGCACGGTGGAGCAGGACGGCCGCAACTTCTCCGGCGGTCAGCGCCAGCGGCTGGAGATCGCCCGGGCCCTGGTGCGCCGGCCGAGCATCCTCGTCCTGGACGAGGTGACGAGCGCGCTGGACGCGGAGACCGAGCTGACGGTGATGGACAACCTGCGCCGACGCGGCTGCGCGTGCGTGGTGATCGCGCACCGGCTCAGCACGGTCCGCGACAGCGACGAGATCGTCGTCCTGGACCACGGCACGGTCGTCGAGCGCGGGCGGCACGAGGAACTCCTCGCGCGGGGCGGGGCGTACGCGGCGCTGGTCAGGGAGCGGTGAGATGACGGTCACGCACGAAGGGGACGTCGTCCTCGCCGCGCTCGGCACGATGGGCGCGCCGGTCGACTGCGCGGGAGCCGGGCGGCTCGACCTCGAAGGGCCGCAGGTGCTGTGGCTGGTCGCGGGGGGCGCGCTGGACCTGTTCGCGGTGGACGCCGGGCAGCAGGGCCACTGGCACCACCTGGGCCGGCTGGAGGCGGGCACGCTGCTGCTGGGCCCGGTCGCCGGCCCTCATCACACGCTGGTGGCGCGGCCGTTGCGGGACTGCTTGATGCGCCGTATCGACCTGCGCGAGCTGTACCAGCCCGCGAGCACCCAGACCTGGTCCTACGACGAGTACGGCAATCCGCAGTACGTGCCGCCGACGTCGAGCCCGCTGGAGTACGCCCTTGCCCTGGGCGTGGGCCGAGGGCTCTCCGTCCTGTTCCAGGCGCCGATGGCCTCGGAGGATGGGGGTGCCCCCGTGCGAGCGCGTTCGAGCACGGGGGAGGACGACGACGTGTTCTGGATGCAGGTCCCGCCCGGCAGCGTGCAGTACGGCTCGCTGTACGGCGCGGAGGCCGCCGCCGATCTGCTGATGGACCCGGCGGTGTGGCAGTCCATGGTGGACCAGCAGTACCGGTTGCTGACCACGCTGGACCGCTGGATCGAACAGCTGGAACGCACTCACGAGACCCGTACGGCGGCCGGCATCGAGGCCGGTGAGGCGGTGCGGGCGCGGGCCGACCGGACGCTGCTGGCGTCGATCGGCAAGAACGGCAGGAACGACCGGCAGGACGGGAAGGGCCCCCGGCGCGCCACGGCCGCCGACGCGGACGCCACGTTCGCGGCGTGCCGGCTGGTCGCGCGGGCCGCCGGGATCAGCCTCGTCGAGCCCGCCCCGGCGGGCGACGGCGAGGAGCGTCTCGACCCGGTCGAGCAGGTGGCCCTCGCCTCCCGGGTGCGCGTGCGCGCGGTGCGCCTCGACGGCCGGTGGTGGCGGGACGACGTCGGGCCGCTGGTCGGTCACCGGGCGCTGTCCGGTGCGCCGGTCGCGCTGCTGTGGCGGCGCGGCGGCTATGTCGCGGTCCATCCCGCGACCGGGCGGGAGACGCCCGTGGAGAAGGCGAACGCGGAGGAGTTCGAGCCGCGCGCGGTGATGTTCTACCGGCCGCTTCCGGAGAAGCGGCCGGGTCCGCTCGGGCTGATGCGGTTCAGCATGCGCGGCACCGGCCGGGATCTGACGCGCCTGCTGCTGAGCGGACTGGTCACGGTGGCGATCGGGGCGCTGGTGCCGATCGCCACCGGCAAGGTGCTCGGCGAGTACGTGCCGAGGGCGCAGGCGGATCCGATCGTCCAGGTGTGTCTGGCGGTGATGGTCAGCAGTCTGGTCGCCGCCTCCTTCATGCTGCTGCAGAACCTGACCATCCTGCGGCTGGAGGGCCGCGTCGAGGCGACGCTGCAGCCGGCGGTGTGGGACCGGCTGCTGCGGCTGCCCACCAAGTTCTTCGCCGAACGCTCCACGGGTGAACTGGCCAGCGCGGCCATGGGCATCAGCGGCATCCGCCGGCTGCTGGCGGGGCTGGGCCCGTCGGTGGCGCAGGCGTCGACGATCGGCGCGATGAACCTGGGGCTGCTGCTCTGGTACAGCGTCCCGATGGCGATGGCGGCGATCGGCATGCTCGTCGTGATCGCGGGTGTCTTCCTGGGGCTCGGGCTGTGGCAGGTGCGCTGGCAGCGGCGGCTGGTGACGCTGTCCAACAAGCTGAACAACCAGGCGTTCCAGACCCTGCGCGGGCTGCCGAAGCTGCGGGTGGCGGCCGCCGAGAACTACGCGTACGCGGCGTGGGCGGAGCAGTTCGCCCGCAGCCGTGAGATGCAGCAGCGACTGGGCCGGATCAAGAACCTCAACACGGTCCTCGGCGCGGTGTACCTGCCGCTGTGCTCCCTGCTGATGTTCATGCTGCTCGCGGGTCCGGCGCGCGGCGCGCTGTCGGCGGCGGACTTCCTCACCTTCAACACGTCGATGACGATGCTGCTGACCTCGGTGACCGCGCTGACGGGCGCGTTCGTGTCGGCGGTGGCGGCGCTGCCACTGTTCGAGGAGATCCGGCCGGTGCTGGCGGCCACGCCCGAAGTGCGGGCGGCGAGCACCCGGCCGGGCCCGCTGTCCGGTGCGGTCGAGGCCCGGCGGCTGTCGTTCCGCTACTCCGACGACGGTCCGCTCGTCCTGGACGACGTCTCCTTCGAGGTGGGCGCGGGCGAGTTCGTGGCGGTCGTCGGGCCCAGCGGCTGCGGCAAGTCGACGCTGCTGAGGCTGCTCATCGGGTTCGACCGTCCGGTGTCGGGCAGCGTGCTGTACGACGGTCAGGACCTGGCCGCGCTCGACCAGTCGGCGGTGCGGCGGCAGTGCGGGGTCGTCCTCCAGCACGCGCAGCCGTTCACCGGCTCGATCCTCGACGTCATCTGCGGCACCGGCGCGTACACGCCGGAGGAGGCGATGGCGGCGGCCGAACTGGCGGGCCTGGCCGAGGACATCAAGCGGATGCCGATGGGCCTGCACACCATCGTCGCGGGCAGCGGGTCGGTCTCCGGCGGCCAGCGGCAGCGGCTGATGATCGCACAGGCGCTGATCCGCCGGCCGCGCATCCTCTTCTTCGACGAGGCGACCAGCGCGCTCGACAACGAGACGCAGCGCACGGTCATCGAGAGCACCCGCAAGCTCAACGCCACCCGCGTCGTGATCGCGCACCGGCTGTCGACGGTGATGGACGCGGACCGGGTGATCGTCATGGAGAACGGCAAGGTCGCCGAGCAGGGGCCGCCGGCGCAGCTGCTCGCCGACCCGGGCGGGCGGCTGCACGAGCTGGTGCGGCGTCAGATGACGTGAGCCCCGCGGGGCCGTCGACACCGGGCACGGGCATGGCGGGGTGCGCCTGGGTACTCGTCCGGCCGGAGAACGAGCGTCCGGGAGTCTTGCCGGGGCGGTCGTGGGGCATACGGCCAGGGAACCGCTCGGGCTGAAGACGTCACCGTCTGCCCGTGGGCGATCCCGAGGGCGTGCCACCGCGCTCCGAGGGGGCCCGCCACCCACCCGGTGCCACCGCGGATCGCCACCGCGAAGAACTGAAGGGAGCCACCCATGTCGGACGACACCCAGCGCCCGGAGAACGAGACCGCGCTCGAAGAGGTGATGCGGGAGATCGAGGAGGCGGAACTGCGCTCCGACGACTCCCGCGAGGCCCGCCACCGCCATGGCGAGGCCGCGGACGCCCTCACCCCGAACGCCGACGCCCAGAACCGGTCGAAGGGCGACTGACCCGGCCGCCCGCCCACCGTGCCGCCCCGGCCGCCGTCAGTCGTGCCGCCGGGGCGGCACAGGTGGGCGGCACCTCCGGGTTGCGCGCTGGCAGACACTGGGTACCCGGCGCCCATGTCACACGTCACCGAAGGCCCCCGCCTCCCGGCCGCGAGAGGCCCCCTCTCCTCGGCCGTACGGGAGTACCTGCTGGGCACGGGCCCCCTGCCCGCCACCGAGGCCGCCCTCACCGCACCCCCCTATGGCGACGACCTCCAGCTGGCGCTCTACCTCTGCTACGAGCTGCACTACCGCGGCTTCGCCGGCGTAGGCGCCGACCGCGAATGGGACCCCGCCCTGCTGGAGCTCCGCGCCGCGCTGGAGGACCGCTTCCTCACCGCCCTCCGCGAGGACACCCCCGTGCACGACACCGTCGAGGACGCGCTCGCGGAGCTGCTGGTGGAGCCGGTCGACGGCACGGGCGTCTCCCACTTCCTCCGGGACGAGGGCGAGTTGTGGCACCTGCGGGAGTACGCGGCGCAGCGTTCGCTCTACCACCTCAAGGAGGCCGACCCGCACGCCTGGGTGCTGCCCCGCCTGTGGGGCCGGGCGAAGGCGGCGATGGCGGCGGTGGAGTTCGACGAGTACGGCGGCGGCCGCCCCGACCGCGTCCATGCGCGCCTGTTCGCGGACCTGATGACCGACCTCGGGCTGGACACCGCCTACGGCCGCTATCTGGACGCGGCCTGCGCCGAGACGCTGGCCACGGTCAACCTGATGTCCCTGCTCGGTCTGCACCGTTCCCTGCGCGGCGCGCTGGTCGGTCACTTCGCCACGGTCGAGATCACATCCTCCCCCGGCTCCCGCCGCCTCGCGGAGGCGATGCGCCGCGCGGACGCGGGTCCGGCCGCCGCGTACTTCTACGACGAGCACGTGGAGGCCGACGCCGTCCACGAGCAGGTCGTACGGCACGACGTGATCGGCGGCCTGCTGGAGGAGGAACCGCACCTGGCCCCCGACATCGCCTTCGGCATCGGCGTCACCGGCCTGCTGGAGGACCGTCTCGGCGACCGCCTGCTCGGCTGCTGGCGTGCGGGGCGCTCCTCCCTGCGCACCCCCCTCGATTCCGGTTCCGCCCCGATCCAGCCCATATTTTCCTGAGGGTGGGGGTACTTGGTGGCCGTGAATCCGCTGGTACTGCCGGGCGTGTACGCCCCTCAGGAGGACACCGACCTGCTGGCAGGCGCGCTGTCCGAAGAAACGCTGCCCCCGGCCGCGCACGTCCTGGACGTGGGTACGGGCTCCGGCGCGCTGGCCCTGGAGGCCGCGCGGCGGGGAGGCCGGGTCACCGCTGTCGACGTGTCACGGCGGGCGGTGTGCGCCGCGCGCTGGAACGCCCGGCGGGCCGGCCTGCCGCTGCGGGTACGGCGCGGGAACCTCTTCGAGCCCGTGCACGGGGAGACCTTCGACCTCATCCTGGCCAATCCGCCGTACGTCCCGGCACCGGCCGACGTCGGGCGGCCGCGCGGGTCCGCGCGGGCCTGGGACGCCGGCGGGGACGGGCGGATGGTCGTGGACCGGATCTGCCGGGAGGCGCCCGCACTGCTGCGGCCCGGCGGAGTGCTGCTCATGGTGCACTCGGCGCTCAGCGATCCCGACCTCACCCTGACGCACCTGCGTGCGACCGGGCTGAAGGCCTCCGTCACGCGCCGTCGCCGTATCCCCTTCGGCCCGGTCCTGCGCTCGCGCGCGGACTGGCTGCGGCGCCGGGGGCTGATCTCCGCCGACGAGGACGACGAGGAACTGGTGGTGGTCCGTGCCGAACTCCCCAGCTGACCGGCCCCGCCGGGTCAGCATGCAGCGCAAGGGCCCCCTGCTGGTGGAGGGCCCCGTGGAGGTGGAGCTGGAGGACGGCTCCGTCGTCGCCTCCGACCGTTTCCGGGTCGCCCTGTGCACCTGCCGCCGCAGCCGCCGCTACCCGTGGTGCGACACCAGCCACCGCGACCGGGCGTAACCGAGAGGCGCGATCGTATACGACCGGACAGCGGACGGGGCCCGTCCGGCGGATCGCGCCGGACGGGCCCCGAGGCGGGTCGAAGGACCCTGGGTGATCCCCAGGGGACGGCGGGCGGCCCCACTCCGCCCGGCCGTCCCCTGGGGGCGAGATCGCGGTGTCCCGTGTCCAGTGGCTCGCACTCCCCACGTCACGAGCCTCTCGCGGCGTCCACAGGCGCCACGCGATCCCGGTCTCAGAAGGCGAAGAGGCGGCTCCCGGAGGCGTTCTTCATGCACGCGTTCGCGAAGGTGCGCTCGTAGGAGACGCGCTTGCCCTCCCACACGCCGTCGACGGTGACGACGACGGGGTCGTACTGCCGCGTGCACATCACGTCGCTCCTGCCGCTCGCCAGCGTCTCGAAGTCACCGCCGGCGGCGCGCACTTCGGCGCAGGCCAGAGCGGGGGCCGGATGGCTTCCGGAGGAGCCGGGCGCGCAGGTCAGGGTGACGGCACGGGCCGGGCTGACGGCGGCGGCGCTCTCGCCGTGCCCGAGGGTCAGCACCAGGGCCGACGGGGCGTACAGCGAGTCCGGGGCGGCCGGGGCGGCGAGCGCGGACCCGGTGAGGGGTCCGCAGACGGCGGTGGCCGTGAGGCCGATGGTCGCTGCCCAGCGCGCGGTGTTCCGCATTGTGTGCATCCTTCCGCTCGATTCGGTGCCGGCCGGCGTCGGTGGTGCCGGACGCGGCGAGCGCGAGTCTGCCGAGAACGCAGCCGAATATCACATCGACCCCACGGGTTTCAGTAACCTTTGGTGTTCAAGCAGTGGCGTGAAGTTACAGCCTTTGACCGTTCCAGGCCCGGAAGCAAGCGCTTCGTGATCCCTCGGTCCGCCTCCGTGACCGGTTTCCATACGCTCGTTAATAGGCCGGAAACATTCCGCATCCCGCCCGACCGCGCCCTCCCGGCGGCGCCGCACCGACCCGGACGACACGGCCGGGATCCGGTGCGGCACCGCTCGTGGAGCGTCTCTCAGGCCGTGCGGTCCGACAGTTCGACCGGCTGGGCCTGGGGCGCGCCGGTGCCGGTGCCCTCCAGGGAGCCGGGGCCGGCGGTGGCGGCGTCGGTCAGCCAGCGCTGGCCCGTGGAGCGGTCGCGGACCTTGACCACGACGTCGGCGCCGGGCTCCTCGTCCGCGGAGCCGAGCGCGAGGTTGGCGTCCCAGCGGGGCAGCAGCTCGCCCTGCGCGGTCAGGTCGTAGCGCACGTCGGCGGCGCGGCTGTCGCCGGTCTCCGCGCAGGCGCCGAGGATGACCACACCGGCGTCCGCGCGCGAGTCGACGCACAGGGCGGGGTCGGCGGCGCTGCGCAGCTGCCCGTCGCCCTCGTACGACCACCGCTGCGAGGACTCGGCGCCGCAGTCGTCCAGCTCGATCGCCGCACCCGGCCGGACCTCGCCGCCCCTGACGTCCAGGCAGAGGTCGGCGGCGGCGTTGCGCAGCCGGGTCTCGCCGGACACGGTGGGCAGCCGGGCGGTGTCCGGGGCCGAGCCGTCCGGTGCGGGGGCCGTCTGGGAGCCGGCGCCCGAGGCCGTGCCGCCGGAGGTGCTGCTGGAGGCGGCGGGGTCGGCGCCTCCGTCGTCCGGCCACATCCCGGCGGCGAGCAGCGTGGTCAGCAGACCGGCGGAGGCCAGGCCGACGCCCGCGATCAGGGCCTTGGGGGACTTGGGGCCGTCGGAGCCGCGCCGGCCGGGCGTGGGTATGCGTTCCAGCAGGGCTCCGGCGCGGCCGCCCCTGCGCGCGCGCCCTTCGCCGGCCGCGCGCCGGCCGCCGCGCGGCCGCCCGCCGCGGTGGCGGGAGGAGCCCCGGAGGCGGACGCTCTGCCGGCCGGCGCGGCCGGGCCGCGAGTCGGCGTAGCGGCGGCCGCCCCAGCCGAGCACGGCCTCGGCGAGCAGCACGCCCAGGTCGCCCTCGAAGTGGCCGAGCTGCTCAGCCGCGGCGCGGCAGTAGCGGCAGGCGTCGAGGTGCTGTCGGACGTCCGGCAGGAGTTCGCCGCCCCGGCCGATGGGGACGTCGAGGAGACGGTTGTAGAAGCGGCAGTCCTTGCTGGGCGCGAGTTCCCGGTGGGCGCGGACGCAGCCCTCGCGTAGTTTGTCCCGGGCCTGTTCGTGGACGGAGGCGACGGTGTCGGTGTCCATGCCGAGCAGACCGGCGGCGACGGTGATCGGCTCGGCCTCGACCTCCATGTGCCACAGGACGCAGCGTGCGACGGGCGGCAGGTTCTGGAAGGAGTGCTCGGCGAGAACCCGGTTGTCCGGGGTCATCGACTTGGCGGTGCGCATCCCGCGTGCGCCCGCGGGCTTGCGCAGTTCGGGCAGCACCCCGGACAGCCCCTCGTCGGCGGCCCAGATCCGGATCGTGTCCCTGACGGCCACCAGCAGGCGCGGGCGCAGTCCGGTGCCGGGCTCGCCCAGCTTGAGCCGGTCGAAGACCTGGTGGAAGGCGGCCGTGGTGACCATGGACGCGGAGGAGGCCGAGGTGGCGAGGCAGATGACCGCGTACTCGTGCACCGGCTGCCAGTGCCGCGCGATGAGCAACGCGGTGGACTGGGCGACCTCGCTGTCCGTGCCGCTGCGGGTACCGGCGGCCAGGGACTCGTCCGATTCTCCGGGTCCCGCGCCGGGCGGGGGGTAAGGAGGGCGAGGAGGTTGCGGGTTGAGCACTGAGCGGCGTCCTTCGGTATGTACCTGTTCGGCACGGCGCGGAGCACGCGTTCGCCTCCGTCGGCGAACACGGGGCACTCGGCCCCCCGGCCCCCGCACGAGTGGTTCACCTTCGCACAACTGAGTCGCGCGCAACAAGCCGCCGGGGATTCCCGGCCACTGTTGAAAGGAAGTCGACAAGACGCCGGTGAATTCCTGCCCGATCGCGGGCCTCTTGTCCTGCCTCCGTGTTCTGCCTCCGCTGCGATGTCGGCCGCACCGGGGGGCACTTGGCGCCCCGTGTGAAACCCGCGCACGCGCCCGTGTGGCGCACACGTTCCCGGTGTGCGCCGTCGTGTAGTGGACTGGGGGCGCGGCCCTTCCTCGGAGGCCCCGCACGGGACGGCGGCTCTCCCGTGCGAAACGGCCGCCGGCCGTGTTCCCCCCGCCCTCGGCCGGCGGCCCGGAAGGCCTTCCGGCCGACGCTCGTGATCAATGGACCTGGGTCTGCCAGGACCTGAGCCGGTCGGCCGCGCCGTGGACGTCGGTCCTGCGGTCGATCAGGTCGCGGGCCAGGTCGACGAGGGCGCCGTGGGGCGGGTCGATGCCGACGCCGCTGACGAACATGTAGGCGACCGCCGTGGCGCAGGCGAAGCGGGCGTTGGCCGACGGCAGGGGCCGGAGCAGGGCGAGGGTGTGCAGCAGCGCGGCGGCCCGCCAGGCCGGGTCGGAGTCCACGCCGAGGCGGGGCGGGTCCACCCGGTGCCGGGCGACGGCGGCGACCAGCACGGAGAAGTCGTCGACGGCCGGGTGGTCCGGCAGAACCTCTTCATGGCGCTGGAGCAGCCAGGGCACGTCGATGTGGATGACGGGCGCCATCGCTCAGGCGACCCGCCCCGCACCGGCGGCGGGCGCCTCGTCGTCCGGGAAGGCGGCCGCGAACTCGTCGGCGTGGGAGGCGAAGAACCGCCGGAAGGCTTCCGCGCCCTCCTGGAGCGCCCGGTGCCGGGCGATGTCGGCGGCGGCCGCCTCCCGGACGAGGGCCTTCATCGACGTGCCGCGTTCCTTGGCGACCTGCCGCAGGTCGTCCAGCTCGCGATCGCTGAACTCCACATTGAGGGCTGGCATGCCCCTCACGGTACCTTTCGGGTACTCGCCCGTAAATCATCACAGGTCAGAGCAGTGAGGAATCGGTACCGCGAGGGGCTGCGCAGATCACGTCTGGTCGGCCACGAAGGACGCGATCCGGGCCAGGGCGGCGTTCCAGTTGACGGCCGTCTCGTTGGTCGACCACGACTGGATGTCGTCGATGTAGCAGAACTGCCCGACGCAGCCGGTGAGCTTGGACTGCGCGAACGGGTCCTGGATGCCCGAGTTGGGGCCGCCGGCGAGGGTGCCGGCGGGCGGGTCCGGCAGGTTCGGGTCGAGCTGGCGGGCGTACCAGCGGCTGTGCTGCCGGTGCGCGTTGACCTCGCCGTAGCCGGTGACGTAGGAGATGTTCAGGGCGTTGCGGCCGAGCACGAAGTCCATGCTCTGGACGGCTCCGTCGCGGTACTTCGAGGCGCCCGTGATGTCGTACGCGGTGGCCATGACCACGGCGTTGTTCAGGACCTGGTGGGCGGAGCCCCAGTCGTAGAGGTTGCCGTCGGGGGCGTAGGGCATGCCGTACGGGTGGGCGCGCAGGGTGGCGAGGTAGCGGTCGGCGCCGGCGGTCACGGAGCGGCGGACCTTGTCGCGGCCGGGGAGCTTGCTGGGGACGGTCGCGAGGTCGAGGCGGGCCGCGGCGGCGGTGCTGCCCCAGCTGAGACTGACGGCCTGGAAGACGTCGGCGGTGTGCTGCGGGGAGTTGAGCACGTGGTCGGCGAACCGGCGTTCACCGGTGGTGAGGTAGAGCTCGGCCGCGGCCCAGTAGAACTCGTCGCTCACGTCGTCGTCGCCGTAGGCGCCGCCGCCGGTGCCGTCGTCGGGATCGGCCAGGACGGCGGGGTGGGCGAGGGCTGCGGTCCAGGCCTTGCGGGCGGCGGTGAGGGCGCGGGCGGCGAAGGCCTTGTCGTAGGGCTTGTACAGGCGGGCGGCCTGGGCGGCCGCGGCGGCCAGGTTGAGGGTGGCGGCGGTGGTCGGCGGGTGCAGTTCGCGCTTCTGCGGGTCGTCGGCGGGCAGCAGCGGCAGTCCGGTCCACTGCTGGTCGTGGATCTTGTGGTGGGCCATGCCGGCCAGCGGCTGCCCGTCGGGGACCTGCATCCGCAGCAGGAAGTCCAGCTCCCAGCGGGCCTCGTCGAGGACGTCGGGGACCCTGTTGCCGCTCTCTGGCAGGGCGAGCGTGCCGTCACCGAGTTTCGCCGGGCGGCCGGTGCGGGCGTGCAGGGAACGCTCGTAGGTGCTCAGCAGTTCCCAAGTGCTGATGCCGCCGTTGACGACGTACTTGCCGTGGTCTCCGGCGTCGTACCAGCCGCCGCTGACGTCCAGCGTGTAGTCGCAGACGCCGGGTTGGCACGGTACGGCCCTGTCGCCCTGGTTGGGGGCGACGCCGACGTGGCCGGCGGCGCGGCCGTAGCCGGGGCGCAGGTCGTCGCGGATCGGGGTGCCGCTGCGCTGGGTGTAGTAGTACTTGATCGCGTCCAGGCGAAGCCGTTCGTAGGCGGCGGTGTCGGTGTCGAACGGGCGGCTGGTCTCGCCGTCGGCGACCAGGGTGAAGCCCGCGCCGCGCTTGCGGTAGGCGCCGAAGTCGACGGAGTGGACGTTCTGCCCGGAGGAGGCGTCGACCCCGCGCGGCACGGTCCAGCCGTGGGCGACGGTCGCCCCGGCGGCGTTCTTGAGCGCCCAGGGCAGCTTCGTGGTCGCGTCGGTGACGAGGGTGGCGTTCTTCGGCCCGGCGGGCAGGTAGGCGACCTGGTTGACGCGGACCCGGGGCCCGGTGTCGGGTTCGTACACCTCCGGCGGCGCCCCGCCCAGCAGGGACACGTCGTCCACGCAGAACCGCCAGGGGGTGACGCTGCCGCCGACCTGGAAGGCGACCTGGGCCCGGGCGGAGTCGACGGGCGCGGTGAAGGTGTAGGAGTACGAGCCGGCCGCGGCGTCGAGGACCGGGCTCGCCTCCTGCCAGGTGTCGTACGGCTCCACCGACAGGCCGACGATCGCGCGCACGACGTGACCCTCGGGCACGCCGGAGGCCTTGAAGGAGAACCGGTAGGTCTCCCCCTTCACGAGGGTGATGTCGCTCTGGCCGACGGCGGAGTCCCAGCGGTTGACGGTGCCGCCCGGCACGTCGGCGCACAGCCGGCCCTCGGTGGGCGCGGCGGTGACGTTGCTGGTCCACCACCCGTCGGCGGTGCTGTCGAAGGTGCCGTTCCTGACCTGCTCGACCTCCTCGGCCCCGGCCTGCGGTACGGGCAGCGCGGTGAGCGCCGCGCCCAGCAGGGCCGCCAGGGGCAGCAGGGTGGTTCTGCGTCGTTTCACGTCCGGATCTCCTGGGCTCCTCGGGGGAGCGCGTCCTCCGCAAGGATGGGAGCGCTCCCAACGACGGTCGCAGGACATGTTTGTTGGAGTCATGACACCCCGTCAACGGTCCGGACGGGACGTGTTGCGCGGGCCCGCCGCCCCGTCCTCACTCGCGGGGGCCTACGCCTCCAGCTTGCTGATGCGCACGGCTCCTCGGGCCTCGCCGGGGTGAGCGCTGGTCAGGGTGAGCCGCAGCCGGGAACCGGTCACCGCGCCGAAGGTGATCACGGTGGGCTCGTCGGAGACCTGGGCCCAGTGGACGGCCGCGCCGGACACCGGCCGGTACCGGCGACCGTCCCAGACCTCGACGCCGATCGCGGCGGGCAGGCTGTGCGCGGGCCCGACGGTGAACGACGCCTCCACCCGGTCGAAGGTCCGCGTCCGCCCCCAGTCCACCGACACCCAGTCCCGCACCCGGGCCTGGCCGAAGGCCGGCAGCAGTGCGGTGGCCGCCTTGAAGAACGCGTTGGACCAGCCGGTGGCCGGGTCTCCGTCCAGCATGGCGGCGGGCAAGGTGTCCGGCCGGCCGGAGTAACTGGCGTCTGCATGGGGGTAGTTCGGCGGCGTCGGGTGGTCGGGGGCGAAGACGGCGGCGGGGGTGGTCGCGGCCGGACCGGCATGCGTGGTGCGGACGGTGGCCGTGCCCCGGCGCAGACCGTCCACGCGCGCGGTCACCTTCAGCGTGCCCGGCTTCGCACCCGACCGGAGGATGGCGAGCGCCTTGCCGCAGAAGGCGGTCCGGGTGCAGGCCTGGTAGCGCTCGGCGCTCTCCTCGCGCCCGTTGTCCACGCCGGCGACGGAGCCCCCGCTCACCTCGAAGGAGATCAGGTGCTCGGCGTCGGGCACGACCACCCCGCGCGCGTCGACGATCTCTGCGGTGACGAAGACCAGCGAACGGCCGTCGGCGGGCAGGGACTCGCGGTCGGGGGTGAGCCGGACGGCGTGCGGGACCCCGGCCGTGCGCAGCACGTCGGTGGCGACGGTCCTGCCGTCCCGGCGGGCCACCGCCTTGAGCTCGCCCGGTTCGTAGGGGACCTTCCAGGTCAGGTGCAGCTTGCCCGCGCTGCCGTCGGGGCTCGTGTAACTCCCGGGCCACGGGCCGTCGGTGAAGGTCTTGTCGTCGCCGACGGCCTCGGTGGTCTCCAGGTACTCCCGCCCGTCGACGGTCCTCTTCGTGTCGAACTCCCTGACGCCCAGCGACCGTCCGTTGAGGAACAGCTCCACGCTCGGGACGTTGGCGTACGCCCACACCTCGACGGTGTCGCCCTCCTGGTGGTTCCAGGTCATGGGCAGCAGGTGGACCATCGGCTCCTTCGTCCACTGGCTGCGGAAGAGGTGATACATGTCCTTCGGGAAGCCCGCGGTGTCGACCGCGCCGAAGAACGACGCCTTGACGGGGAACACGTCGTACGGAGTGGGCTCGCCGATGTAGTCGATGCCGGACCACAGGAACTGCCCGGCGAACCACTTCCGGTCCCGGTCCTTCTTGTGACCGTACTCGCCGCTCATCGTCCAGGGAGCGAGGTTGTTGTCGTAGGAGGAGACGGCCCGCCGGCCCGGGGTGTGGTTCTCCCCGGTGTTGAGGCGCTCGGGCTCCTGGTACACCCCGCGCGTCGAGGTCTCCGAGGAGGACTCCGACTCGAAGAGGAACAGGCGCGGATAGCGGGCGTGCAGGGCGTCCACCGACTTGGCGGTGTTGTAGTTGAGGCCGAGTCCGTCGAGCTTGGAGAGGATCAGGTCGGCGGGCGAACCGGGGGCGGGCACGCTGCGGTGCCGGTGGGAACCGATGACGACCGGGCGGGTGTCGTCGTACGTCTTGACGGCGGCGATGAGCCGGTCGGCGATGGGCAGGCCGGCGGCGGAGGTGAACTCGGAGATCTCGTTGCCGATCGACCACATGACGACGGCGGGCGAGTTGCGGGCGGCCAGCACCATCTCGGCGACGTCGCGCTCGGCCCACTCGTCGAAGAACCGGCCGTAGTCGTAGCGGGTCTTGGGGGCCTTCCAGCAGTCGAAGGCCTCCACCAGCATCACGATGCCGAGTTCCTCGCAGATCCCGATCATCTCCGGGGAGGGCGGGTTGTGGGAGGTGCGGAAGGCGTTGACGCCCATCGACTTCATGATCGTCATCTGCCGGCGGATCGCGTCGGCGCTGACGGCGGCGCCGAGCGCGCCGAGGTCGTGGTGGAGGTCGACGCCCCTGAGCTTGGTGTGGACGCCGTTGAGGTGGAAGCCCTCGTCCGGGTCGAGGCGGCAGGTGCGGATGCCGAAGAGGGTGCGGTAGGCGTCGGCGCGCCGGCCGCCGACACGCAGCTCGGTCTCCAGGGTGTAGCGGTGGGGAGCGGTGAAGTCCCACAACATCGGTTCTGGGACGACGAGTTCGTGATCCTCGCCGGCCTTGTCCACGACGGCGACGGTGGAGGACGCGCGCGCCACCGTGCGGCCGTTCGGGGCGAGGACCCGGGAGATCACCTCCACGTCCGCGCGCGCCCCGGAGGCGTTGACGACGTCGGTCCGCACCCGGACCAGGGCCCGTTCCGCGGAGACCTCGGGAGTGGTGACGCGGGTGCCCCAGCGGGCCACGTGGACCGGTTCGGTGACGATCAGGCGGGCCTCGCGGTAGATGCCGCTGCCGGAGTACCAGCGGCTGCTGGGCAGCTGGTTGCGCACCTCGACCGCGAGCACGTTCTCGGTGACGCCGTCGGTGTGCGCGAGGTCGGTGAGGTCGAACGCGAAGCCGGTGTAGCCGTAGGGGTGACGGCCGAGCTCCGTGCCGTTGACGTGGACGCGGGAGTCCATGTAGACGCCGTCGAACTCGACGGAGATCCGCTTGCCCGCGCAGGCCGGCGGCAGGGTGAAGGCGATCCGGTACCAGCCGAGGCCGCCGGGGAAGAACCCGGTCCCGCTGGTCGTGCCGTGCTCGGTCGTGGGGGTCTGTTCGATGCTCCAGTCGTGCGGGACGGCCACCCGCCGCCAGCCGGAGTCGTCGTGGTCCGGGTCGGCGGCGTCGGCGTACTCCCCGGTCGGGTCGGTGACGCCGCCCGGGTTCACCAGGGCGAACCGCCAGCCGTCGCGCAGCGGGACGATGCGGCGCCCCGGCTGGTCCGCGTCGCCGGTGGCGGCTCTGGCGGCATGGCAGGCGGAGGTGGCGAGGACCGCGCCGGCGACGGGCGCCACCGTGGAGGCGAACAGAACCGATCTTCGGGTGACCGTCATGGCGACTGTTCTCCCTCATCAGGAACCAGAAGTACGCACAAATGATCGTCAGCAAACAGAATCTGATGTCTTTCGGCACCCGTCCGTCAAGAGCGCCGCTCGGGCCGTCCGTCCGCCGGCCCTCACACGCCGGTCGTTCGGCGGGATCGGCCCTCGACCACTCCCGCCTGGAGCGGACGGGCTCCCCCGCCCTGCCCGTGACACAAGCACTAAGGTGGAACCGAAGTGGCGCGCCTGTTCACCGTGAGTGTCCGCGATGGAGTGGAGACGATGAGCCCGGACTACGCGTTCGACGATGCCTCGGCGGCGCGGGCGGTCATCCACGAGGACGGAACGCTCACGGACTGGAACGAGGGGGCGCGTCTGCTGCTCGGCTACGAGCGCTCCGAGGTGGTAGGCCGCCCTGCCGCCGCCCTGCTGGCCGTCGATCCGGACGACGGAGAGGCGCCGGCCGGCGACGACCCGGCGGACCATGCAGGCGCGGCGCGCGAGGGAGACGATCCGGCCGACGGCGGTGGTCCTGCGGGCAGTGGCCCTCCGGCCGGCCAAGGCGAGTCCCCCCGGCCCCCCGGGCCCGGTGAGGACCGCTGGAGCGGCACCCTCGCGCTGCGCCACCGCGACGGCGGCATCGTGTCCGTCTGGGTCCTCGCCCACCGCGGACGGCGCACGGACGACGCCCCGGCCACCTGGCTCGCCGTGACCCCGCTCGCCGGCGGCTTCCCCGCACCGGAGGACGACGACCTGCTGCAGTCCGCCCTCGCCCAGTCCCCGTGCGCCACGATGGTCTTCGACGAACGGCTGCGGCTGCGCGGCATCAACGACGCCATGTCCGGCCTGGTCGACCTGCCCTCCGCCCGCATCCGGGGCCTGCGCGCCCCCGACATCACCGACCGCCCGGAGAGCGCGGAGATGGAGAACCGGATGCGTCTCGCCCTCACCTCCGGCGAGCTCCAGGAGATGCAGTCCTTCATGAAGGCCACCGGCGAGGACCGTGCGCACGCCTGGCTGGCCAGGATCGCACCGCTCACCGACGCCTCGGGGCGCACGTGCGGGGTGTGCGTCACCGTGCACGACTTCACCGGCCACTTCCTCGCCCGCGAGCGGCTCCAGCTGGTCAACGAGGCGAGCGTGCGCATCGGCAGCACCCTCGACGTCACCCGCACGGCACAGGAGCTGGCCGAGGTGTGCGTGCCGACGCTGGCCGACTTCGTCAGCGTCGACCTGCTCGATCCGCAGGAGCACGGCGGGGAGGCCGTCGGCCCGCTGTCCGCGCCCGTCCATCTGCGGCGGGCCGCCCACCACTCGGTCAACCCGGGCGCCCCGGAGGCCGTGGTCGCGCCGGGCGACGTGGACGTCTACCCGGAGACCTCCCCTCAGGCCGCCTCCCTGCTCGCGGGCCGCGCCGTCGTGGCCGGCCGCCCCTCCGGCGACCTCGCCGCGTGGCTGTCCTGGGACGACAGGCGCTCCAGCCGCATCGCCGAGTACGGCATCCACGCGACGATGTCGGTGCCGCTCCAGGCCCGGGGCACCACCCTCGGCGTCGCCGTCTTCACCCGCTTCCGGCGCCCCGACCCGTTCTCCCCCGACGACGTGCTGCTGGCCGAGGAGGTCACCGCCCGGGCCGCCGTCTGCATCGACAACGCCCGCCGCTACTCACGCGAGCGCGAGACCGCCCTGGCCCTGCAGCGCAGTCTGCTGCCCCGCACACTGCCCCGGACCGCCGCCGTCGACGCCGCCTCCCGCTATCTGCCCGCCGCCCGCGCCGAGGTCGGGGTCGGCGGCGACTGGTTCGACGTGATCCCGCTGTCCGGGATGCGGGTCGCCCTGGTCGTCGGCGACGTGGTCGGACACGGCATCCAGGCCTCCGCCACCATGGGCCGGCTGCGCACCGCCGTGCGCACCCTCGCCGACATCGACCTCGCGCCCGACGAGCTGCTCACCCACCTCGACGACCTGGTCCTGCGGCTCTCCGAGGAGGCCGGCGGCGAGGGCGGCGGCCCCGGCGAACTGGGGGCGACCTGCCTCTACGCGGTGTACGACCCGGTGTCCCGGCGCTGCACCCTGGCCCGGGCCGGGCATCCCCCGCCGGTGCTGCTGCCGCCCAAGGGCACGCCGCGCCGCGTCGACCTGCCCGCCGGGCCCCCGCTGGGCCTGGGCGGGCTGCCCTTCGAGTCCACCGAGCTGTCGCTGCACGAGGGCTCGGTGCTCGCGTTCTACACCGACGGCCTGATCGGGCTCCGCACCGACGGACCGGACACCGGTCACGAAGCCCTCGGCGACGCTCTCGCCGGGCACACCGACTCCCTCGACGAGACCTGCGACCGCGTCCTTCACGCCCTGCTGCCGGGCGGCGGCGCCGCCGACGACGTGGCCCTGCTGCTCGCCCGCACCCGAGGGCTGCCCGCGTCGCAGGTCGCCACCTGGGACATTCCCGCCGACCCGGCGCTCGTCGCACCGATCCGCAAGCAGGTCGTGGAACAGCTGGACCGCTGGCGGCTGAGCGAGGCGACGTTCACGGCGGAGCTGGTGGTGAGCGAGCTGGTCACCAACGCCATCCGGTACGGGGCCCGTCCCATCCGGCTGCGGCTGATCCACGACGCGGCCACGCTGATCTGCGAGGTGTCCGACAACAGCCACACCGCACCGCACCTGCGCCGGGCGAAGACCTGGGACGAGGGCGGCCGGGGGCTGCTGCTGGTCGCGCAGCTCACCCAACGCTGGGGCAGCCGGCACACGGCCGAGGGAAAGACGATCTGGGCGGAGCTGAGCCTGTTCGACGAGGAGTGAGACACGACCGCGCCGGGTGAACCGGGGGGCCCGGTCCACCCCCGGTCTCGAAGTCCGGGCGTTTGGCATGTCCTTTACCCGGACCTGTTTGTATGACAGGGCACCCTCTCGACCACGCCCCGGAGAACCGCCCTGAACGCCCCGCTCGCCGTCGTCCTGTCCGTCACCCTGCTCGTCGCCTCGCTCACCTGGGCCGTGCTGCGCCCCGCCGGCCGCTCGGAGGCCCTGGTCGCGGTCCCGGCCGCGGCGCTCGCGGTGGTGGCCGGGGTGATCTCCCCGCAGCACGCGCTGGCGGAGGCGGAGCGGCTCGGGCCGGTGGTCGGGTTCCTGGCGGCGGTACTGGTGCTGGCGCACCTGTGTGACGTCGAGGGTCTCTTCACCGCGTGCGGGGCGTGGATGGCCCGCCGGGCGGCCGGCCGCCCCCGGCGGCTGCTGACGGCCGTGTTCGTGCTGGCCTCGGTCGTCACCGCGGTGCTCAGTCTGGACGCCACGGTGGTGCTGCTCACGCCTGTGGTGTTCGCCACCGCCGCCCGGATGGGGGTGCGCTCCCGGCCGCACGTCCACGCCTGCGCCCATCTGTCGAACACGGCCTCGCTGCTGCTGCCTGTGTCCAACCTGACGAACCTGCTGGCGTTCACGGCGAGCGGGCTGAGCTTCACACGGTTCGCCGCGTTGATGACGCTGCCCTGGCTGGTGGCGGTGGCGGCGGAGTACGCGGTGTTCCGGCGCTTCTTCGCCGCCGACCTGCCGGCGGCCGAGCCCGCCCCCGACGACGGCCCGGCGCCCGAGGTGCCGCTGTTCGCGCTGATCACCGTCGGCTGCACCCTGGCGGGCTTCGTGGTGGCGTCCGCCGTCGGCCTCGAACCGGTGTGGGCGGCCCTCGCGGGCGCGCTGGTCATGGCCGGGCGGGCGCTGGCGCGGCGGCGCGTGACGCCGGCGGCGGTGGTGCGGTCCGCCGCCCCGGGGTTCCTGGCGTTCGTGCTGGCGCTCGGGGTCGTGGTCCGGGCGGTCGTCGACCATGGGCTCGCCGACGCCCTGCGGCGCGTCCTGCCCGACGGTTCGGGTCTCCTCGCCCTGCTGGGCCTGGCCGCGGTGGCCGCGGTCCTGGCGAACCTGATCAACAATCTGCCCGCGGTGCTGGTCCTGGCGCCGCTGGCCGCCCCGGCCGGGGCGGGGGCGGTGCTCGCGGTGCTGCTCGGGGTGAACATCGGCCCGAACCTGACGTACGCCGGGTCGCTGGCGACGCTGCTGTGGCGGCGCGTGGTGCACGGTCACGAGGAGCGGGTCGCCGTGGGGGAGTTCACCCGGCTGGGACTGCTCACGGTGCCGGCCGCGCTGGTCCCGGCGGTGGTGGCGCTGTGGGCGTCGGTGCGGGTGCTCGGCGTCTGAGGCCCCTTGGCGGGCGCGCGCCCGGCGCGGAGGTCGGCCTCAGCGGCGCCAGTCGTTCGTGCCGCCGCCCCATTGGCCGCCGCCGTAGCCGCCGGAACCGAAGCCGGTTCCTTGATCCTGTCCGCTGCCGTACCGGTAGCCGCTTCCGTGACCGCCCCAGCCCTGGTCGCCGGATCCGCTGCCGCCGGGCCGTCCGGGATCGCCCGTGCCGCCGTTCGGCGGGCACGAGTACCAGGCCTGCGGGCAGGATGCGCCTGCCGAGCCGGTCTGCGCGGGCTTCCCGGCCGGGGCGGACGGCTCGGCCGAGGGCGACTGCCGCTTCGAGGCGGACGGCTTCGGGGTGGAGGACGGCGCGGGGGCCGGGGTCTTCGCCGCCTTGCGCGTGCGGAGCGCGTCGGAGGTGTCGGCGAGGGTGCCGCTGCTGTCGGCGTCCCAGTTGACGATCTGCATCTGCGGACCGGGATGCGAGCTGTCGATCACCCAGGCCTGGGCGGTGCCGTCC
This sequence comes from Streptomyces sp. NPDC088254, assembly GCF_044740925.1. NCBI lineage: Bacteria > Bacillati > Actinomycetota > Actinomycetes > Kitasatosporales > Streptomycetaceae > Streptomyces > Streptomyces sp. NPDC088254. The sequence continues at coordinate 299,399 of NZ_JBIURQ010000011.1, forward strand.
GCGCGGTTCTTCAGGACCACCGCGCCCGAGCCGTCGGTGGCGGCGGGGGCGAGGGCGAGGTTCTGGTTCCCGCGCGGGACGAGGATGCCCTGGAGGGTGAAGTCGTAGCGGACGTTCTTGGCCTCCGGCGCCGACGCCGCCGCGCACGGCGCCAGCCGCACCGAGAAGCCGAGCTGGGAGTCGAGGCACAGGCCCGGGCCAGCGGTGCTGCGCAGCAGTCCGTCCGTCTCGTACGTCCACTGCTGGTCGGCGGCGGACGAGCAGACGGCGAGCTGCGCCTCGGCGCCCTGGACGGCCTTCCCGCCGGCGATCCCGATGCACAGCCCCGACGACGCGTTGTGCAGCCGGCCGCGCAGGGTGCCCTGGGCGACGGGGTCGGCGCCGGCGAGGGACGGGTCGGCGGAGTCGGTGTCCGGGGCGGAGGCGCGGCCGGGCTCGTCGCCGGCGACCGGGTCGGTGTCGTCACCGCCGAAGGCGGACCAGATGACCAGCGGCAGTACGACCAGGCCGCTGACCGTGAGGACGGCGACGGCGAGGTTGCGGCGGCGGACGCGGCGGGCCGCCTTGAGCGCGGAACGCCGGGAGACGGCGCGGCGGTTCGCGGGCACGATGTCGGTCCCGGGCGTGCGCTCCTGTGCCGCGTGGTCGGGGGCGGCCGTGGAGGGGGTGCCGTCGGTGAACGGGTCGACCGGGGACGCGAAGGGCGCGGCGGAAGCGGCGGGGGGCTCGGCGGGCACGGGCGGCACGGCGTAGGAGTCGTCCGTGAAGGCCTCGCCCACGATCATCGGGGGACGCGGACGCTCGGGCGCCGGGGCGGGCGCGGGATTGGTCCTCAGCTCCCGGTACTCCCCCGCGGCCCAGCCCAGCACGCCCTCGGCGAGCGCGGCGCCCAGGTCGGCCTCGAACTGGCGGAGCTGGTCGGCGGTGTGCGCGCAGTGCCGGCAGCGGTCGAGGTGGCCGCGCAGGTCCGGGTCGACGTCGACGCCGACGCGGCGGCAGGTGACGTCGAGCAGCCGGTCGTAGCGGTGGCATTCCTCCTCGACGGCGAGCTCGCGGTGGACCTGGAGGCACTCCTCGCGCAACCGCTCGCGGGAGCGGCGCAGTTCGATGCGGGCGCCGTCCACCTCCATGCCGAGCAGGGCGGCCGGGGAGGCGAGGGGCTCGGCCTCGGCCTCGGCGTGCCAGAGCAGGCAGCGGGCGGTCTGGGGCAGCCGGTGGAACGCCCGGGAGAGCAGCCGCCGGTTCGGCGGCGGGAGCAGACGGGCGGCGAGCTGTTCGCTGTCGCCCTCCGCGGCGCGCAGTTCGGGGTGGAGCAGGTCGCGGCGGCCGTCGGAGTCCCACTCGGCGGCGATGCGGCGCACGGTGACCAGCAGGTAGGGGCGCCAGGCGGCGGTGGGGCCGTTCTGCCGCAGGGTCTCGCCGAAGAGGCGGGTGAAGGCGGCCGTGGTGAGCATGCCGGCGGCGCGCTCGCCGGCGGCGCAGAGCCGGGCGTAGGCGATGGCCGCTTCCCAGTGCCGGTCCAGCAGTTCACCGACGGGGTGCAGGGCGGGGGACGCCCCCGCCCAGTTCTTCAGCTCGGCGCTCAGCTGTTCGTCCGTCACGTCGAGGCGCCGCGCCGAAGAAGAACTCGACAGGCCTTCGTCTTTCACGGCGGCGTTCCTCCGGGAGGGGGCATACGGCATCAGGTCCATACCGGCGGGTACGGGACCCCGCCGTGGGGGTGACGGGATGCTCTCGCTCAGGATTCGGTGTCTGCGGCGTCCGCGGGACGGAACTCTTTCGAAGATGTGGGGAGGACGGTGAGACACCTCGTGCGCACGTGGGGAAATCGCTTCCGTGCGCCGACAGGGCACACCTTTGCACAGGCGGACCAGGCAGAACAAGTGACCCAACTGTTCCTGTCCGCGCGGCGTTCGAACTGGCTTGACGAACCGTCAACGGGTCGTCCGCGGCTTGTCCGCATTCGGGTCGCTTCCTCTGCCGCCGCGACGGACCGAGGGGGCGACGACCACGGACGAAAAGTGGTTGCCGCCGGTTCGCGGACCGGCTCATCATCGGGCCATGTTCTCGCTCTCAGCCCCTCTGCCGCTGTCGTCCGCCGCCGTTCGTCCGGTGCGGTCCCAGCAGCAGCCCGGGCGTCCCCGGAGGTCCGATCCCGCGCGCCCGTGACGGCCGCGCTCGTCGCCGGCCTGGTCGCGGGGTACGGCATCGCCGTTCCCGTCGGCGCGGTCGGGACGTACCTGGTCTCCCTCACCGCACGGACCTCCCTGCGCACCGGGGTGTGCGCCGCGCTGGGCGTCGCCGCCGCCGACGGGATCTACGCCCTGCTGGCCACGGTGGGCGGCTTCGCCGCCGCCGTGGCGCTGCGGCCGGTGCTGACGCCGCTGCGCTGGGCGTCGGCCGTCGTGCTGCTGGCGCTGGCGGCGTGGAGCGCGGCGACCGCGACACGCCGCTACCGTGCCCACCGTCTCGCCGTCCGGGCGGACCCGCCCCCGCCGAGCCCGGCCCGGGCCTTCCTGAGCCTGCTCGGCATCACCCTCCTCAACCCGACCACGGTGGTCTACTTCACCGCGCTGGTCCTCGGCGCCGGCACTCAGGACGCCGTTCGGCCGCTGGAGCAGGGCGTGTTCGTGCTGGCCGCGTTCGTCGCGTCCGCGAGCTGGCAGGTGCTGCTCGCCGCCGGCGGCGCCCTGCTGGGCCGGGCGCTGACGGGGCGGCGCGGCCGGCTGGCCACGGCGCTGGCGTCCAGCGCCGTGATGACGGTGCTGGCGGTGCGGATGCTGTGAGGAGTGAGCCCGCGCGGACGCGGTACGGATGAAACGCCGCGTCAATGGTGTTGCGATGGGATGCGGTGCGTGCGGGTCCGGCGGCTGTGCCGGCCGGCACGACGACACGACCGAACGCGAGCGAAGGGGACGGATGCCATGCCTCTCGAAGGCGAGTACGAGCCCAGCCCGACGAAGTGGGTGCGCGACCAGGTGGAGCTGTACGAGAGCTCCGGTGGCACGGAGGGGACCACGCTGCAGGACACGGGGAGGCCCGTGATCGTGCTGACCACCCGGGGCTCGAAGAGCGGGAAGATCCGCAAGACGCCGCTGATGCGGGTCGAGCACGACGGGCGCTACGCGGTGGTCGCCTCGCTCGGCGGCGCGCCCAGGCACCCGGTCTGGTACCACAACGTCAAGGCCGATCCCCGGGTGGAACTCCAGGACGGACCCGTCAAGCGGGACATGAGGGCCCGTGAGGTCACCGGTGAGGAGAAGGCCCAGTGGTGGGAGCGGGCCGTCGCCGCGTATCCGCCCTACGCCGACTACCAGGAGAAGACGGACCGGGAGATCCCCGTCTTCGTCCTGGAGCCGACCGACAGCCACTGATTCGAGAAAACCTGCCCTGGACGCACATGGACGCGTCCGGGGCGGGCACGCGAAGGTCAGGCCCCGCCGCGTTCCCCCGTCGCGGCGGGGCTTTCCGCTGCCTCACGGGCGAGACGGTCGGTCACGTCGAGGAAGATCTGGTCAGCCTCCGGGACCGTATGGGCGATGGACCTCTTGATGCGCACGGCGACCTCTTCCACCTGCTCGCTGTCCAGCCCCGGCGCCAGGTCGACGCGGGCCGCCACCAGGGCGGAGTCGAGCCCCGTCTTCATGGTGAACAGCGCCTCGACGCTGTCGATCTCCGGCTGCGCCTGGAGCAGCGCGCAGATGCGGGCGCCGGTCTGAGGGTCGGCGGCCTCGCCGATCAGCTGGTCGCGGGCCTCCCGGCCGAGGCGGTAGGCGACGAACACCAGCAGCACGCCGATCGCGAGGGAGGCGCAGGCCTCCCAGACGACCTGCCCGGTGACCATGTGCAGGACCATGCCGAGCGCGGCCAGGACGACGCCGAGCACCGCGGTGCCGTCCTCGGCGACGACCGTGCGCAGCGCCGGGTCGCGCAGCCCGGCCTTGCCGCCCTGGCGGCGCACCTGGTGCAGGGCCCGCAGCAGCGAGGCGCCCTCGGCGAGCAGGGCGAGGCCCAGCACCGCCAGGCCCGCGACATAGCCGCTGAACTTCTCCTCCGTGCCGGTCCTGAGGGCTTCGACGCCCTGGTAGAAGGAGAAGCAGCCGCCCATGACGAAGATGCCGACGGCCGCGAGGAGCGACCAGAAGAAGCGCTCCTTGCCGTAGCCGAAGGGGTGGCGCCGGTCCGCCGGGCGGCGGCTGCGGCGCAGGGCGGCGAGCAGGAAGACCTCGTTCAGGCTGTCGGCGACGGAGTGCGCCGCCTCCGACAGCAGGGCCGGCGAGCCCGCGAGCAGACCGCCCACGGCCTTGGCGATCGCGATGACCAGATTGGCCCCGAGGGCCACCAGCACCGTGACGCGTGTCCTGCGGTCCGCGGCCTGCTCCGCCCGAGTGCTGCCGCTCGCCGTCTCGCCGGCTGCCTGCGCGGGCCTTTCCGCCGCCTCGTTCGCCGTCGCGCCGCTCGTGGCCGCGCCGCTCTCGCTCTCCCCTTTGCGGGCTGTCCGTGGTGTGTCGTGTTCGGAGGGTGTCCCAGTCACCCAACGGCGGATGCCCCGTCCGGTCGGGCTCACACCGTGCCGTCGGCGGAAAACGGGGAACGCGTTGGAAGGGCACGCACGCACCACGAACTGGAGGAACCATGAGCGGCGGGGGCGACGGGAACAGCGCCTTGGGGCGCAAGACGTTCACCCGGTCCAAGAGCCACTTCGCGGACCGCGTCACCGCGGACGGCCGGGACGGCTGGCCCGTGGAGGCCGGCCGGTACCGCCTGGTCGTCAGCCGCGCCTGCCCGTGGGCGAGCCGGGCGGTGATCTCACGGCGGCTGCTGGGCCTGGAGGACGCGCTGTCCCTGGCGATCGCCGACCCGATCCAGGACGACCGCAGCTGGCGGTTCACCCTGGACCCCGACGGCCGCGACCCCGTCCTCGGCATACGTCACCTCAGCGAGGCCTACGAGAAGCGGGAGCCCGACGCGCCGGGCGGGGTGAGCGTGCCGGCGGTCGTGGACGTGCCGAGCGGGCGGCTGGTCACCAACGACTACCAGCGCATCACCCTGGACCTCGCCACCGAGTGGACCGCCCTGCACCGGCCGGGCGCACCCGACCTCTACCCCGCGGCGCGGCGCGACGAGATCGACGCGGTCATGGCCGAGGTGTACGAGGACGTCAACAACGGGGTGTACCGGGCGGGCTTCGCGACCGGGCAGGCCGAGTACGAGGAGGCGTGCGCCGGTGTGTTCCGGCGGCTGGACCTGATTGCGTCGCGGCTCGCCGGGCAGCGGTACCTCGTGGGGGAAACGATCACGGAGGCGGACATACGGCTGTTCACCACGCTGGTGCGGTTCGACGCGGTGTACCACGGTCACTTCAAGTGCAACCGCTGGAAACTGACGGAGAACCAGGTCCTGTGGGCGTACGCCCGGGACCTGTTCCAGACGCCGGGGTTCGGCGACACCGTCGACTTCGACCACATCAAGCGGCACTACTACCAGGTGCACACCGGGATCAACCCGACCCGGATCGTGCCGCTCGGCCCGGACCTGTCCGGCTGGCTCACCCCGCATCACCGTCAGGAGCTGGGCGGGCGCCCGTTCGGGGAGGGAACGCCGCCCGGACCGGTGCGCGCCGGCGAGGAGGTGCCGGCGCAGGGCAGGCCCTGACCCGCCGGCCCCTCCCCCACTCCCTCAGCCCAAGGCACAAGCACAAGGAGGCACACGTGAGCAAGAAACAGAAACTCCCCCTCGTCTACCAGCCCGTCGGTTTCGTGGTCGGCTGGGCGAGCGGCGCCCTGGCGGGGCTGGCCTTCCGCAAGGTCTGGAAGGCGATCCGGCACGAGGACGACGCCCCCGACGCCCTGGACCAGGACCGCGGCTGGGGGGAGGTCCTGCTCGCCGCGGCGATCCAGGGCGCGATCTTCGCCGCGGTGCGCAGCGCCGCCGACCGCACCGGCGCGAAGGCCATCGAACGGTCCACGGGCGTGTGGCCGGCGAAGGACAAGGGCGGCCGCGACTGAGGCCGCCCGGCCCGCTTCCCTGACACCGCGTGATCGTGAGGCGGTCCGCCCCGGAAGGTTCCGGGCGGACCGCCTCAGCCCTGTTTGGGGGCCGTGGAGGGCACCCGGCGCAGGGTGAAGGAGTGTCCCGCCGGGTCGGCGTAGCCGCGCTCCTCGTACGGGCCCGGCGCGCCCTTGGCGTCCAGCGGGCGGCCGCCGAGCCCGACGACCTTGCGCTCCGCCTCGTCGAGGTCGTCGACGAGGAAGTCCAGGTGCGCCTGGAGGGAGTTCTCGGGGCGGGGCCAGCTGGGCGGGGTCGCGTTGACGTCGCGGCGGAAGGCGAGCCGGGTGCCCTCGGCGCCCCGGATCTCCACGCGGTTGGCGGTGACGTCGGTGTCCTCCGCGTCCAGCAGCCCCTTGTAGAACTCGGCGAGTTTCTCGGGCTCGGCGCAGTCGAGCACCACGACCCCCGCTTTCACCAGTGCCATGTCTCCTCCGCAGGTATCGGACCGGGGACGGTCCGGACCCGCCCCCCGCAACCCCGGATACCCCGCACCCCCGTGTCGTGCACGTCACTCGTCCCCGCCGGGTTTCCTGGACAGTTGTCCAGTTATCGTGGACACCTGTCCAGGAGTGGTGAACGCGTCGGAGACGAGGAGAACGATGGAAACCGTTGCGCAGGTGCTGGTCGGGCTGGTCGCCGCGCTGCACTTCTACATCCTGGTGATGGAGATGTTCCTGTGGCAGAAGAAGCCGGGGCGGGCGCTGCACGGGTTCGACGCGGAGATGGCCCGGGCCACTGCCCCGATGGCCGCCAACCAGGGCCTCTACAACGGGTTCCTCGGTGCGGGCCTGGTCTGGGGGCTGATCGCCGCCGACCCGACCGGCTTCGGCGCTCAGGTGTTCTTCCTCTCCTGCGTGATCGTGGCGGGCGTCTACGGCGCTGCCACGGCGAACCGCCGCATCCTGGTCGCGCAGGCGCTGCCCGGCGCCCTCGCCCTGGCCGCCGTCCTCGTCGCTCGATGACCCGCGGCGAGCCCGAGGACCCGCGGGCCGCCCGCACGCGGTCCAGGCTGCGCGCCGCACTGCTGGCGGAGTGCGCGCGGCGCCCGCTGGCGGAGGTGGGGGTGGCCGCACTGGTGCGGCGGGCGGGGGTGGGCCGCGCCACCTTCTACGTGCACTACGCCGACCTGGAGGCGCTCGCGGTCGACGCCTGCGCCGACGTCGTCCGCGAGGCCGTGGAGGCGCTGCACTCCTGGCAGGGGCGGCCCGACCCGGCGCGGGCCCCGGCGGCGCTGGCGGAGTTCTTCGCCGCGCTCACCCCGCACGCCGCGCTGTACCGCGCCCTGTTGTCCCCGGGGGGCGGCGGGCCGCTCGGTCTGGTGCTGCACCGGGACCTGCGGGAGTACAGCCTGCGGGAGCGGCAGCGGGCGGGAGCGGCGGACGCGCCGCTGGTCGCCTCCGCCGTGGCGGCAACCTTCGCCGGCGTGCTGGCGGACTGGCTCCACGGCCTCCTGGAGGCCGGGCCCGCGGAGATCGCCGACCAGGTGTGGCAGTTGCTGGTGGCCCTGCACGCCAGCCGCTGACTCGGCCGCGGTTCAGGGGCTTGTGAAGGTCAGGACCGGCTTGATGGTCTTGCCCTCGGTCATGTCCCGCACCGCCCGGCCGATGTCCTCGAACGCGTAGGTGCCGATCAGACGGTGCAGCGGAAGCCGGCCCGTCTTGACCAGTTCGACGAGAGCCGGGATGAACGTCTGAGTCTCGCTGTCGCCGAGGGTGAGACCGACTACGCGCTTGCCGCCGAGCAACCCGTTGACGTCGAGGGCGACTTCGGTGCCGAACGGCGGGGCGCCGACGACGACCAGGGCGCCGCGGGCGGCGAGCGTGTCCACGCCCCGGCGGAGCATGCCGACGTTGCCGGTCGTCTCGACCACGCCGTCCGCGCCCCGGCCGCCGGTGATCCCGGCGATCGACTCCGCGAGGTCGGCCAACCCGGAGTCCACTGTGTGGGTGGCGCCCAACTCCTGGGCGAGTCGCAGGCGTTCGGCTATCCGGTCGACGGCGACGACGGTGGTGGCCGGGGAGAGCGCCGCCGCCATGACCGCCGACAGGCCGACCGCGCCGGCGCCGAGGACGACGACCGTGTCGCCGGCGGCCGGCCGCAGCACGTTCCAGACCGCGCCGACTCCGGTCTGAACTCCGCAGCCGAGCGGGGCGATCGACGTCAGCGGCACGTCGCGGTCGACCTTGACGAGGCTGCGCTCGTCGGCCAACGCCCGTTCGGCGAAGGAGGACTGGCCGAAGAAGTGGCCGCCGAGGGGTTCGCCGTGCCGGCCGAGGGTGCTGCTGCCGTCCGCGCGGCGGCCGCCGAGGAGGTTCAGCGGCAGCCAGGCGGAGCAGTAGGCCGGATGCCCGCCATGGCAGTTGCGGCAGTCGCCGCAGGAGGTGAAGGACAGCACGACATGGTCGCCGGGGGCCACCCGGGTGACGGCCGCACCGACCGCCTCCACCACGCCGGCGCCCTCGTGGCCGAGGACCCCGGGCAGCGGGAAGGGCAATCCGCCGCTCGCCACGCCGAGGTCGGTGTGGCACAGGCCGGCGGCCACCAGACGGACCACCGCCTCGTGCGGTCCGGGGTCGTCGAGGACGACGTCGCAGAGGGTGAAGGGCGCGCCGCCGGACTCGACGACGGCGGCGCGGGTGGTGAGGGGCATCGTGCGAACTCCCTTGATTCATACAGCCGTCGGCGAGGTCAGCCCAGTGAGACGACGACGGACTTGACCTTGGTGTAGGAGGCGAGCGCCTCGGGGCCGTACTCGCGTCCGAAACCGGAGTCCTTGACGCCGCCGAAGGGGACGGCGGGGTCGAGCATCGCCCAGTCGTTGACCCAGACGATGCCGGCCTGGAGCCGGTCGGCGACCCGGTGGGCGCGCGCCAGGTTGCTGGTCTGCACGCCCGAAGCGAGCCCGTACGGCGTGGAGTTGGCGAGCGCGACGGCCTCGTCCTCGGTGTCGAAGGGCTGGACGGTGAGGACCGGGCCGAAGATCTCCTCCTGGACGACCCGGGAGTCGCCCGGCAGGTCGGCGATGACGGTCGGCTTGTAGTAGTAGCCGCCGTCGAGGTCGAGCCGCTCACCGCCGCAGACGATGCGGCCGCCCTCCTCGCGGGCGAGGGCGACGTACCTTTCCACCTTGTGCAGGTGCCTCTCCCCCGCCATCGGGCCGACCACGGTCTCCGGCTTCCGCGGATCACCCACCGGGACGCCGGGGACGGCCTCGGCGAGGATGCTCAGCAGGGTGGCGTGGACCGGGCGGGCCACGAGCAGACGCGGGCCGCCCATGCAGAACTGGCCGGTGTTGAAGACGAAGCCCTTGATGATCGCGCCGACGGCGTTCTCCAGGTCGGCGTCCTCGAACACGATGTGCGCGGCGTTGCCGCCGAGTTCCATGGTGACGGGCTTGAGGGACTCGCCGGCGACGCTCGCGGCGTGCCGGCCGACCGCGGTGGAGCCCGTGAAGGCGATCTTGTCGACGCCGGGGTGGCGCAGCAGGGCCTCGCCGGCGACCGGGCCGGCGCCGGTGACCACGTTGACCACTCCGTCGGGGACGCCGGCGCGCTGGAGCAGCCCGGCCATGTACAGGGCGCTGAGCGGGGTCTCGTCGGCGGGCTTGTGGACGACCGTGTTGCCGGCGGCGAGGGCGGGGGCGAGCTTGGACCCGGCCAGGATCAGCGGGAAGTTGAACGGGGTGATCGCGGCGACCACCCCGAGGGGGCCGCGCTTGGTGTACGCGTGCGCGTTGAACGGTACGTCGCGAGTGGCGCCGTCCAGCGCGAAGGCGAGGGAGGCGTAGTACTCGTAGTCGTTCGCGGCGTTGGTGACGTCGACCGCGTGGGCCAGGGTGACCGGCTTGCCGACGTCGAGGCTCTCCAGCCGGGCGAGCTCGTCGGCCTCGGCGCGGATCAGTTCCGCCACGCGGTACAGCACGCGCCCGCGCTCCCGGCCGCTGAGCCCGGACCAGTGCCCGTCGTCGAAGGCCTCGCGGGCCGCGCGCACGGCGGCGTCGACGTCGGCGGCGCCCGCCTCGGCGACGGTGGTCACGACGGCGCCGCGGGACGGGTCGACCACCTCGGTGCGCGCTCCGTCGGCGGCCTCGCGCCACCGTCCGCCGATGAAGAGCCGGCCGGGGTCGATCTCGAAGGTGGTCATCGCCGCTCCTCAGCATCGTCGCCAAGTTTTCAAGTAACAGGATTCCTGTTGGTTCGCAGTCTCTTCACAGACAGGATTCCTGTCAATGCTCTAGGCTCCTCCTCATGGCCGGCATCCGGGCGACCAAGACATCCCCGTCCCTTCTCTACATGGTGAAGCAGGTGGAGCTCGTCGTGCGCTCCCACCTGGACGAGCTGGTCAGGCCGTCCGGGATCACGGCGTTGCAGTACACCGCGCTGACCGTGCTGGAGCGGCACGACGGACTGTCGGCGGCACAACTGGCGCGGGACTCCTTCGTGACCGCCCAGTCCATCGCCGACCTGGTGCGCTCCCTGGAGGGCCGGGGCCTGGTGCGCCGCGAGCGCAACCCGCGCAACCGCCGGGAGCTGCTGATCCTGCTCACCGAGGAGGGCCGGGCGCTGCTCGCACGGTACGAGGGGCCGGTGCGGGAGCTGGAGGAGCGGATGGTGCGTGACCTCACGGCGCACCAGGGCGAGCAATTCCGGCTGGCACTGTCCAAGGCGTGGCAGGCCCTGTCGTAGCACGTCGTACGCCGCGCGCCCGCGTACGCCCCCTTTCCGACCATCTTCGCTCACGGTGTGACCAAATATGCGCAGAGTCGGTTGCAATTCAAAGACATATGTCAATCGAACATGCTGGAATTCACTCCATCGGGGGTAACTTGCTGGGGCGGGGAACTGCTGTGCGCTCCCCCGCCGTTGGAGGCTCCCGACCGGTGGAGCGCGGTGTTGGAGGCGATGTCGTCGTGCAGCAGGAACCCACCGCGGACACCCCGCATCTGCGCGTCCGTGAGGACCGGGGGTACACGGTGCTGGAGTTCCGGGGAGAGATCGACCTCCTCGCCGCGACCGAGATCGGCCCGCACCTCGACGCCGCCACGGCGTCACCCGCCCCCCGGGTCGTGATCGACCTGAGCGGGATCGAGTTCTTCGACTGCTCCGGACTGCGCCTGCTCTACCGCGCCCGCGGCCGGGTCGTGGACCGCGGCGGGCATCTGCACCTCGTCTGCGCCCATCCGCTGACCCTGCGCGTCCTGCGGGCCACCGGCCTGTCCCGGCTGCTGCCCCCCGCGCCGACCCTGGACGCCGCCCTGGAACGGCCCGGGGCCGCCTCGGGTTCGTTATGACCCTGCGGACCACCCTCGGCATGCCCTCCCGGGCCCCCTCGAACGCGCCCCCGCCCGTCAGTCCCGCGGCCCCTCGAACAGGGCGCTGACCGACTCCCCGTTGTGGATGCGGCGCACGGCCTCCGCGAGCGCCGGCGCGATGGACAGGATCCGCAGCTTGTCCGTGTGCTCCTCGGACGGCACCGGCACGGTGTTCGTGCACACGATCTCCAGCACGTCGGGCTGCTCGCTGAGCCGCTTGAGCGCGCCGGCCGCGAACAGGCCGTGCGTACAGGCCACGCGGACCGACCGCGACCCCAGCTCCCTCAGCCGGTCCAGCAGTTCCAGCACGGTGCTGCCCTTGGCGATCTCGTCGTCCAGGACGATCACGTCCCGCCCCGCGACCTCCCCGATCACGGAATTGATGCTGACCCGGTCGTCCGGATAGCGCTGCTTGGCGCCGGCCGCCACCTGGGCGCCGATCATCCGGGCGAAGGCGGCGGCCTCCTTGGCGTTGCCCAGGTCGGGCGAGACGACGGTGGTGCGGGAGAGGTCGTGGCGGCGGAAGTGGGCGGCCAGCTCACGTCGGGCGTGCAGATGGTCGACCGGCATCGAGAAGAAGCCGTGCACCTGCGGGGCGTGCAGCGTCATGGCGAGGACGCGGTGGACGCCGGCGGCGGCCATCAGGTCGGCGACCAGCCGCCCGCCCAGCGAGATACGGGGCGCGTCCTTCTTGTCGGAGCGGGCGTAGGAGTAGTGCGGCATCACCACGGTGATCCGGCCTGCGGACGCGCCACGGGCCGCGTCGCACATCAGCAGCAGCTCCACCAGATGCTCCTGCACGGGCCTGACCAGGGGCTGGACCAGGAAGACGTCCCGCTCCCGGCAGTTGGCCTGGAGCTGGACCTCCAGGCAGTCGTTGGCGAACCGGCTCACCCGGGTGGGGCTCAGGGGGACGCCGAGATGGGCGCAGACCTCGGCGGCCAGCTCGGGATGGGCACTGCCGCTGAACACGGAGATGTCTCGCACGATCGGCTCCTCGCATGACCTCGGTCCGGCGGGCTCTCCTGCTCCGATCTCACATGCTGACGGATCTTCCCCGCCCCGTCATCCTCACCGTCCCGTGAGGCGGGACACCTCCCGGACGGGCGCCGCGCGGACTCCCTCAGGGCCCGCTCGCCCGCCGTACGCCTCCCCCCTTCGTCACAGCTCCTCAACAACGCGGTCTGACACGGGGATCGGCGGGCATCCGGTGAGCAGGAAGGAGGAGCGTCGACATGACGACTTCCATCAAGAGCGCTCCCCGGCGCATGCCCGGCTGGGCGAAGGCGCTGACGGCCGTCGTGGTCGTGCTCGCCGTGATGTTCGCCGGGATCCGGCTGAGCCTGCTGCCGGGACTGCGGGACTTCTTCGGCACCGAGACCCGGGACCGCACGGGCCCCGCCCTGCTCCAGTCCATCCAGGACATGAGCCGCTACGAGGCCGCCTCGGGCAACTTCCAGGTCGTGGTGGACCTGGAGAAGGACGCGAAGTTCCTGCCCGACGCGGTCCGCGGCACCCGCACCCTGTACGTCGGGGCGGGCACCGTGGACGCCTACGTCGACCTCGGCCAGGTCGGCGACAAGGACGTGACGGTCGACGAGGACCGCACGTCGGCGACGCTCCGGCTGCCGCACGCGCGGCTGGGCACCCCGGCCCTCGACCCCGACCGCTCCTACGCGGTGTCCAAGCAGCGCGGTCTCCTCGACCGCCTGGGCGATCTGTTCTCGGACAACCCCAACGGCGAGCAGGCCGTGCAGAAACTGGCGGTCAAGCACATCGGCGACGCGGCGAAGGACAGCGGGCTGACCGCGCGCGCCGAGGCCAACACCACCGACATGCTCCAGGGCCTGCTGCGCTCCCTCGGCTTCAAGGAGGTGCGCGTCTCCTACGGCGCCTGACTTGGGGCGGGACCGGCGGCATTCTCGGATCGTTCGCGGGTAACCGCGTTATCACGCAGCGAAGTTGAAGACTGGAGGACCGCATGGCACGGGCAGCTCTATCTCCGCGGACCGCCGCCGTGCGCGCGCGGAGCATGTTCCGCCTGCGCACCGCCGGATCCGCGAAACCGGCGACAGCGGCGCCCCCGGCGCGTCAGGAGCCGACGCAACGGACGGAGCGGCAGGAGCGGACGACCGGGCGGCGGTCCCGGCCCGAGCGCCGGCCGCTGCCGCTCCCGCTGCGGGCCCTGGCCATGCTCGCCGCCTTCGCGTTCATGGTGGGCTTCGCGGTCGTGCTCGCCCGCCTCACCCTGGAGCCCTCCCCCGCCTCCGAGGCGCTCATCCACACCAACATGAAACCGGGGCGCTCCCTGCGCGCCTACCTGGACCAGCCGGAACTGCGCGACGCGGTGAAGCAGATCGGCGGGAACCTGCTGCTGGGCGTGCCGTTCGGCGTGCTGGTGCCGGTGGTCGCGCCGCAGACGCGCGGTGTGCTCCGCGTGCTGCTGCTGACGGCGACGGTGATGCTGCTCGTGGAGTGCGCGCAGGGCGCGCTGGTGACCGGACGCGCCTTCGACATCGACGACGTCATCCTCAACACGACCGGCGCCCTGATCGGCTACCTGCTCATCGGCCGTCGGATGAGCCGGGCCGTGCACGCGCGCGTGCGGCGCGCCTGACGCCCGCGGCGGCGGGCGGGCTCAGCGCGGCGACCAGGTGTAGCGGTCGCCGCCGACCCAGCGCACCACGTCCGGGTCGTCCAGGTCGTGGACCGTGATGCCGAATGCGGCGGCTGTCTGCAGGACGTCGGTGACGTTCCTCGCCTCACCGACCACCTCGCCGTCGATTTCCACGATGCGGAACGGCGACGTGCCCGGCTGCACTCCGAGCACCGTCACCCGCGGGTGGGAGATGTAAGGGCTCGCACTTTCGGTCATGACATCGAGAGTAGAGCGACACCGACCGGCGTGAGGTGTTGGATCACGCTCCGGTTCACGCTTCGAGCAGCTCCGGCACCGCCGCCTCGGCCCCTCCCTGCGTCGCCGGCCGTCCGAAGTCCCCGTGCTCGCCCAGCCGGGTGAGCGACGGGGCGACGGTACGGCCCTCGTCGAAGAGCTCGAAGACGCGCGGGTCGATGTAGGAGGCCCGGCACACCGCGGGGGTGTTGCCGAGGTACCGGCTGACCTCCCGCACGGCCCGCGCGGTCTGCCGCCGGCGGGCGGCGGCGGTGGCGCGGGCCTCCCCCGTGGTGACCGAGAGGGCGACCGCGGCGAGCACGGTGGCGTGCCAGGTGCGGAAGTCCTTGGCGGTGATCTCGGTGCCGGCCAGCCGCCGCAGCGCCTCGTTGAGGTCGCCGCCGTGCAGGTCGTGCCAGCCGCCGCCCTCGTAGAAGGCCAGCAGCCGGTCCCCGCCGCGTCGGCGGCGCAGCAGCGCGCGGACCACGGCGTGCGCCTGGTCGTCCACCAGGGCGCGGACCACCTCGGCGCCTCCCTTGGCGGGGAAGCAGAACGCCAGCTCGCCGTGGCCGCAGGTGACGTGCTCGCACAGCATCGTCGTCAGGCCGTACGTCTCGCTGGCGCGGGTGTGCCGGTCGCTGCCGATGCGGAAGAAGCCGAGGTCGAGCAGGCGCACGGCGCAGGCGGTGACCCGGGCCCGGCTCAGGCCTCGCCCGGTGAGGTCGGCGCGGACCTGTGCGCGCAGCTCGGGCAGGGCGTGGGCGACCTGGCGGACGTGCTCGTGCTTGGCCTGCTCCTGCCGGGCGCGGAACACCTCGTGGTACAGGTACTGACGGCGGCCTGCGGCGTCGGTGCCGACGGCCTGGAGGTGGCCGTCGGGCCAGGGGCAGATCCACACGTCGCGCCAGGCGGGCGGGATGGTCAGGGCGCGGATCCGCTCCAGGTGCCCGGGGTCGGTGAGGGGATCGCCGCGCTGGTCCCGGTAGCGGAAGCCGCGACCGCAGCGGACCCTGCCGAAGCCGGGCCGGTCCCAGTGGCTCGTACGCAGTCTCATCGGCGTTCTCGCGTTCTCCTCGCGGCGCCCCGGACGCTTCCCGGCGCGCTCTGCGCTGCCCGGCGAGGCTCCCCGGGGTCGCGGCTCAGGGGCGGCGCCATGCGTCGCTCTCCAGATGGGACCCCGCCTGCGGCCCCATCCGCAGCATGCCGCCGTCCACGCTCCACGAGGCGCCGGTGACGTAGGAGGCGTCGGGCCCGGCCAGGAAGGCGATGACGGCGGCGACCTCCCGGGCGTCGCCGGGACGGCCCAGCGGGACGCCGGGGCGGTCGACGGCGTGCACGTCGGCGTCCTTCTGCCCGGTCATCGGTGTGGCGATCTCGCCGGGCGCGACCGCGTTGACGGTGATGCCGAACTCGGCCAGCTCCAGCGCCATCACCTGGGTGAGCAGTCCGAGCCCGCCCTTGGCGGCGCAGTAGGGGGCCGCGCCCACCCGGGGCTGGTGCTCGTGGACGGAGGTGACGTTGACGATCCGGCCGCCGTCCCCCTGCCGGATCATGTGCCGCGCCGCCTTCTGCCCGCACAGGAACGGCCCGACCAGGTCGACGTCCAGCACCCGGCGGACGTCGTCGAGTTCGAGGTCGAGGAACGGGGTCATGGTGCCGGTGCCGGCGTTGTTGACGAGCACGTCGACCCGGCCGAGCCGGTCGCACAGCTCGTCGACGGTGCCGGCCGCGGTGGGCAGCCGGGTCAGGTCCAGCTGGGCGACCACCGCCCGCCTGCCGTGCGCCCGCACCTCCTCGGCGGTCTCCTCGGCGCCCTTGAGGTCGGTGTGCCAGGTGATGCCGACGTCCATCCCGGCCTCGGCGAGGCGTACGGCGGTGGCCCGGCCGATGCCGGAGTCGGCGCCGGTGACCAGGGCCACCCTGGGGCGCGGTGCGGTCGGAGCGGTCATCGGCGGCCTCCTCGGGATCGCGCGCGGGCGTCGGGGCTGGGGGGCCGCAGTACCCGGGTGCGTACGGGACAAACCGCCGGGGCCCGCGGTGCGGGCCGGACCGAGTCGCGCAAGTCTGGGGACTGCCGGGGAAGCCGGGAGTGCGGAGGTGGCGATGGATCCCGTCGATGCTCTGGAGCGGATCGCCTTCCTGCTGGAGCGGTCCCTCGCGCCGACGTACCGGGTGCGGGCCTTCCGCGGCGCGGCCGGAGCGCTGCGGCGGCTGCCCGCCGGGGAGGTCGAGCGACGCGCGGGCGCGGGGACGCTGGAGCAGCTCAAGGGCGTCGGCCCGAAGACCGCGCAGGTGGTGCGCGAGGCGCTCGACGGGCGGACGCCGGCCTATCTGGAGCGGCTGGAGGGCGAGGTCGGCGGGCCGCTCACGGACGGCGGATCGCGGCTGCGGGCGCTGCTGCGCGGCGACTGCCATCTGCATTCCGACTGGTCCGACGGCGGCAGCCCGATCGAGGAGATGGGGCGGGCGGCGGCCGAGCTGGGGCACGAGTGGGCGGTGCTGACCGACCACTCGCCGCGCCTGACGGTGGCGCGCGGGCTGTCGCCGGAGCGGCTGCGCCGCCAGCTGGACGTGGTCGAGGAGCTGAACGCGACGTGGGCGCCGTTCCGGCTGCTGACCGGCATCGAGTGCGACATCCTCGACGACGGCTCGCTCGACCAGGAACCGGAGCTGCTGGAGCGACTCGACGTGGTCGTGGTGTCCGTGCACTCCAAGCTGCGCATGGAGTCCCGTGCGATGACCCGGCGGATGGTGAACGCGGTCCGCGATCCGCACGCGGACGTGCTGGGTCACTGCACCGGGCGGCTGGTGACGGGGCGGGGCCGGCCGGAGTCGCAGTTCGACGCGGACGAGGTGTTCGCCGCGTGCGCCGAGTCGAACACGGCCGTGGAGATCAACAGCCGTCCCGAGCGCCTCGACCCGCCCCGCCGTCTGCTGCGCCGCGCCGTCGCGTCGGGCGCGCTCCTGTCCATCGACACCGACGCCCACGCCCCCGGCCAGCTGGACTGGCAGATCCTCGGCTGCGCGCGGGCGGAGGAGTGCGAGGTGCCCCCGGAGCGCGTGGTGACGACCTGGCCGCTGGACGCCCTGCTGACCTGGACGCGGGAGGGCCGCCCGCCGCCGGGAGCGGCCGGCGCCTGAGACCCGGACGGCCATCGTCCGAACCGGGGAGCGCGGGCCGCCGCGAACGTGCACCGACCAGGCACGGAACAGGCACGGAACGGGTACGGGGTGCGCTTGACGCGGGATGTGCTGGGTACCCGGGCCGACGGCTCCGGCTGGAGCCCGCCGCAGAAAGGACCACGGATGGAACGCGCCGCCGTCTTCGACGTCGACGGCACCCTCGTCGACACCAATCACCTGCACGTCGTCACCTGGTGGGAGGCCTTTCGCCAGGCCGGGCACCGGGTGCCCATGCACGCCGTGCACCGGGCCATCGGGCTCGGGTCCGCCGACCTCGTCGCCCATCTGCTCGGCGACGGCCGCGACGAAGGCGAGGCCGACGAGCTGAGCGCCGCCCACAAGGCTCTCTACGCGCAGTACTTCGACCGGCTGCCCGCGCTGAAGGACGCGGGGGCGCTGCTGAAGCGGCTGCACGGCGACGGCTGGACGGTCGTCCTCGCCACCTCGGCGAGCGGGGCCGAGCTGTCGGCGCTGCGCCGCGCCATCGACGCCGACGAGGCGATCGCCGCCACGGCGAGCGCGGACGACGTCGAGGAGGGCAAGCCGGCCCCTGAGCCCATCGAGCACGCGCTGGAGCTGGTCGGGGTGCCCGCCGAGCGGGCGGTGCTCGTCGGCGACACCGTGTGGGACATGCGGGCGGGCAGCAAGGCCGGCGTGACCTGCGTGGGCGTGCTGTGCGGGGGCATCCCGCGCGCGGACCTGGAGGAGGCCGGCGCACAGGCGGTCTACGCCGACCCCGAGCAGCTGCTGGCCTCGCTGGCGGACAGTCCGCTGGCATGAGCATACGGGTCACGACACACGGGACGGACGTACCCGTGACACGTTGGGGTGAGTCCGCACGCCGTGAGGCCCGCGGCGCACGCCGGGCGGTGAAGGCGGCCTGGGGCGGCCCGGGACGCGAACGCGACCTGATCGTGCAGGCCCTCAAGGCGGCGCTGGCCGCGGTGATCGCCTGGCTGGTGGCGGGCGACTGGCTGGGCGACCCGATGGCGCTGATGGCACCCTGGGTGGCCATCGTGCTGGTGCAGACCACGGTGTACGGCTCGATGCGGCAGGCCGCCCAGCAGCTCGCGGCGATCTGCACGGGCACGCTGCTCGCCTCCGGGGCGCAGGCCCTGACCGACGACACACTGGGCGCGCTCGCGCTGTCGGTGCCGTTGTTGATGCTGCTGTCGCACTGGCCGCGCTTCGGCGACCAGGGCATCTACGCGGCGACGACGGCGGTGTTCACGGTGGCCTCCGGCGCGGTGTCCGTGTCGGCGGTGGGCCACCGGGTGGAGCAGGCGGCGATCGGCGCGCTGATCGGGGTCGCGGTGAACGCCTTCGTGCTGCCGCCGGTGCACCTGCGGGACGTGCGCGAGAACCTGGCGTGCCTGCCGCACGAGGCGGGCGAGGTGCTGCGTTCGGTGGCCGAGGGGCTGCGCGACGGCGACTGGGACGAGTCGACGGCCGCCCGCTGGTCCAGCGCGGCCTCCCGGCTGGAGCGGCGCCGGGACGGGCTGCGGGCGGCGCGCGGCTGGTGCCGGGAGAGCCTGCGGCTGACCGGCGGGCCGCTGCGGGTGCTGCACCGGGTGCCGCTGAACGTGCCCCCTGAGGCGGAGGACGCCCGCTGGGAACGGGTCACGGACCATGTCATCGCCCTCACCCGCACCCTGGCCGTCGCGGCCGACGACGACCGGGCGCCGGCTCCGCCCGAGGCGGCGGCGCTGCGGGTGTACTCCCGGCTGCTGGAGCTGATCGGCGACGCGTGCGAGAACGAGGCGCGACGGCTGCTGGGCGAGGGCCCGCCGAACGGCGACAGCGCGGAGGACCGCGACGCGGAGATGGCGGAGCTGCGCGGGCAGCTTCAGGAGGCGCTGCGCGACCACGCCGGGCAGGGCGCGGCGCACACGGCCGTGCTGGGGTCGCTGCTGCTCCAGGCGGAGAACCTGTGGGCGGAGGCGCTGCCGGGGTCCCGGGAGGAGCATCTGCGCGAGTGACGCGGATCACCACGAACGCGGATGATCCGGGGAACACCGGCGCCGGGTCGCCCGTTGAACCGACCGTGGGTGCGGACGGGACAGTGTCCCCGGGCCTCACCATCCGCCCACAGGGACGATCGTTCGGCTGAAGCCCTGTGGAGCCTTTCGCCGAGAGGCGACCGCCGTCCGCACCCACCTTCGGACCGCCCCGACCGTGATTCCCCCGTCCCGGTCGGGGCCTCTGCATTCCCGGCCCGTCTCTTGGCCCGTCCAGGCGTGGGTACTCGGGTCGCTCCAGTCGGCCGGGCGCTCCGGTCGAGCGACGCGGGCGAGAGGAGACGACGGTGAGCGACGGGTCTGGCATGAAGGTCGTCGTCACGGGCGCGACGGGCAACGTCGGCACGAGCGTGGTGCGGCACCTGGCACAGGATCCGCAGGTCGCGTCGGTGGTGGGGGTGGCCCGGCGCGTTCCCGACCAGGCGCCGCCGAAGACGCGGTGGGCGACGGTCGACCTGGGCTCCGGCGAGGTCGACTCGGGCGCCCTGGCCGAGGTGTTCCAGGGCGCGGACGCGGTGGTGCATCTGGCCTGGGCCTTCCAGCCGACGCACGATCCGGCGCTGACGTGGCGGACGAACGTCCTGGGCAGCATGCGGGTCTTCGAGGCGGTGGCGGCGGCCGGGGTGCCCGTCCTGGTGCACGCGTCGTCGGTCGGCGCGTACTCGCCGGGCCCCAAGGACCGGGCGGTGGACGAGTCCTGGCCCACGCACGGCTGGCCGGACGCCGCGTACTGCCGTGAGAAGGCCTATCTGGAACGGGCTCTGGACACCTTCGAGCGCGACCGCCCGGACGTGCGGGTGGTGCGGATGCGCCCGGCGTTCCTCCTCAAACGCGAGTCGGCCAGCGAGCAGCGCCGCATCTTCGGCGGTCGCTTCCTGCCGGGGTCGATCGCGCGCCCCGAGCTGGTGCCGTTCCTGCCCGACGTGCCGGGCCTGCGGGTCCAGGCCCTGCACACGGACGACGCGGCCGAGGCGTACCGGCTCGCAGTGCTCACCGAGGTGCGCGGGGCGTTCAACCTGGCCGCCGATCCGCCGGTCGACGCGGAACTCCTCGGCCAGATGTTCGACGCCCGTACGGTGCGGCTGCCCCGCACGGCGGCCCGCTCGGCCATCGCCGCGGCGTGGAACCTGCACCTGCTGCCCGCGTCCCCGCACCTGTTCGACGCGGTCCTGCGCCTCCCCCTGATGGACTGCACCCGAGCCCGCGTGGAGCTCGGCTGGCGTCCGCAGCACACGGCGACGGAGGTGCTGGAGGAGTTCGTCCTCGGCATGCGCGCCGGTGCGGGCGAGGAGACGGAGCCGCTGCGGGGGAGGAAGGTGGGATGACGTCACGCCGACGGACTGCCGCCCACCCGCTTCGAAGCGGGTGGGCGGCAGTCCGTCGGCGTGAGCGCGTGACTCAGTCGGCCGGTTCCTCCGGAACGGGGTGTTCCGGATGGACCGTTGCCGATTTCGGGGCGCCCTGGGGTCCGGTGCCCGCTTCGTCCGTGTCGGGGACGTCGGCGGGCTCATCCTCCGGCGCGCTGTCCACCTTCCCGTCCGAGCGGGCGGATGCGACGTCCCAGGGGTCTTCGCCGGCCGTGGCCTGCTGGTCGGGCAGGTCGCGCGGCACGGGTGCGCCGTTCTCGCCGGGTCCTTCGAGGCGGTGGTCGGCCACTGCGTCCTCCTCACGTGTGGATCCCTCCGCGAGTACCTCCGCTCCGACCCCCGAAACCCTCAGCGCGCGCTCCCGATCTTCCGCAGGGCCGCGAGGAGCTGGGGGGCCACGGTCTCCTGGGTCCACCGGTCGCGGCCCTCGTCGACCGCCCGGGGCACGGTCTCCGTGAGCATGATCAGATAGAGGTACGCGCGATACAGGGCGAGCCGCAGACACGCGGGCCGGTCGAACACGGCGCGTCCGCCCGCCTCGCGGTAGCCGGCGAGGAAGGACTCGTCGTCGCGTATGTCGCCGAGCAGCGCCAGGGAGACGAAGTCGGCGAGCGGGTCGCCCCAGAACATGCGCTCGCCGTCGATCAGGCCCCCGATGCGCGGCTCCCCCGCCGAGCGGTCCACCAGGATGTTCCCCGACCACAGGTCGAAGTGGACCGCGCGGGGCGAGACGACCTCGTCCAGCGCGTCGTACGCGGTCCGCAGCACGTCGGCGATCTCGTCGGCGGGGCGCGGCAGCCGGGCGCGGTGGTCGCGGGCGTCGGCGAGGACGGCGTCGAGCATCGCGGTGAACGCGGTGCGCCAGTCGGGGGCGAGCGGCCCGAGGGCCTGGGACGGGTATCCGAAGCCGGGGCCGACGACCTCGTGCAGGCGGGCCACCTGACGGCCCAACTCGGCCCGAAGGTGTCCCCGTTGGGCCGCCGTGAGGTCTTCGTCCCAGGGGGTGCCGGGGCAGGCGGTCATCAGCAGGTGCGGCCCGTCGAGCGTCACCACCCGGGGCGCCGCCACGCCGGCCCGGGCCGCAGCACGATAGAACTCGGCCTCGGAGACGAGCAGTTCGCGCTCGTGGCGCAGGCCCGCCGCGGTGGGTGCGACCTTGAGGACGTACCGGGTGCCGTCCGTGAGGCGGAGCTCCTCGACGGTGTTGTAGGTGCCGCCGTCGAGCGGGCGGACGCGGGCGAGGCGGCCGGACGGGATGCCGACCGCCTCGAGGCAGTGCAGGGCGCGTTCCCAGGAGTCCGTCACTCGCCCCACCCCGTCCCGTGTGTCAGCCGGCGGCGTACACGTCCTCGACGTACCGGCCGTTCGCGATCAGCTCGTCCAGCCATGCCCCGGCCGCCGGGTCGTCGGCGCCGGGCGTGCGGTCCCGGTACAGGGTACGGAACGCCTCGCGCACGCCGGGCGCCATCCGGGTCCCGTCGCCGCACACGTACACCCGCGCCCCGGCGGTGAGGAGCTGCCACACCTCGTCGCCCTCGGCGGCGATGCGGTGCTGGACGAACAGCGCGCCGTTCTCCGGTGCCGCGCTGAACGCGGGGCCCCTGCTCGCCGGCGGCGCGACGACCGCCCGGGCCGCCCGGGACACCGGGCTCACCCCGGACGGCGTGACCTACCACCTGCGCTGGAACGCGGCGAACCGAACGGAACTGGTCGCCCGCGCCTACGCGCTGGGCGTACTGACCCCGGGCGTCCGGCCCCCGGCCGCAGCCACGGAACCGACGGAGGGCGACCACCGAGGGCATGGGGTTACGTAAATTCGCTGGTCCTCTCGCCCCTGACCTACATATGCTTCCATTAAACCTAGCCCCCCTAGGCCAGGACGGTATCGATCGCCGGTGTTCCGGCGTCCAGGAGGCTCCTCCCATGAAGTCGCTCAGCGAGCGTGACATCCGTGACTCGTTCGTCAACTGCTCCAAAGGGGAGGCCAAGCGGCTGGCTGTGCCGCGGGATCTCGGGGAGCGGCCGTGGGAGGATCTGGACTTCCTGGGGTGGCGTGATCCCGGCGCTCCCGACCGGAGTTATCTGGTCACCGAGCGGCGCGGGCGGCTCGTCGGCCTCACGATGCGCTTCCCGGCCTCCCAGCGCGGCTTCCTGCACCGCAGCATGTGTTCGCTGTGCATGACCACCCACCCCGGCGGCGGCGTCTCGCTGATGACCGCGCGCAAGGCCGGCTCCGCGGGCCGCGAAGGCAACTCGGTGGGCCTGTACATGTGCACCGACCTGGCCTGCTCCCTCTACGTACGGGGCAAGCGGGTCCCGGACGGCGGCCGCCGGTTCGAGGAGAGCCTCACTCTGGAGGAGCAGATCGCGCGCACCACCGCGAACCTCTCCGCCTTCCTCGACAAGCTGGACGTCTGACGTCCGGCACCCGCGGCCTGATCCCGTCGGCCACCCGTCCCATCAGGTTGCCGAAGGGACGTTCGAGGTCCGTGAGGAACGGGAACTGGCCAAAGGATGGAAGAAGTACGTGAGCGCACCGCGCCGCTCGTACGGTTCGTCAAGCGCCATCGGGAACCCGTGGTCGTCAGGGCCGTGCGGTCGGCCGCCGCGGCGACGATCGCCTATGTCATCGCACTCCGGCTGAGTCCGGAGCCGGCCCCTCTCACCGCGCCGCTCACGGCGCTGCTCGTCGTCCAGGTCACCCTGTTCGCGACGCTCACCAACGGGGTGCGGCGCGTCAACGCGGTGGTGGCCGGCGTGCTGGTGGCCATCGCGTTCAGCCTGCTGGTCGGTCTGACCTGGTGGAGCCTCGCGCTGGTGATCGTGGCCTCGCTGGCCGTCGGGCATCTGGTGCGGGTCGAGGAGTACGTCCAGGAGGTGGCGATCAGCGCCATGCTGGTGCTGGGCGTGACCACCATCGGGAACACGGCGTGGGCGCGGGTGCTGGAGACGCTGATCGGCGCCGTCGTCGGCCTCGCGATCAACCTCCTGCTGCCGCCCCCGGTGTGGGTGGAGGAGGCCGGCGAGTCGATCGAGGGATTGGCGCGCCGCGTACGGCAGTTGATGCTGCGTGTCGGAGAGCAGGCCGCCGGCCGCACGCCCGCCGAGGAGGCCGCCGCCCGGCTGCACGAGGCGCGCCGGCTCGACCACGAGATCGTCGAGGTGGACGCGGCCCTGCGGCAGGCCGAGGACAGTCTGCGGCTGAACCCGCGCGTGCGGGAGGGCGTGCTGCACCGGGTGGTGCTGCGCACGGGCCTGGACACGCTGGAGATCTGCACCGTCGTGCTGCGGGTGCTCGCCCGCACCCTCACCGACCTGGCCAAGGAACGCGAGCCCGACCCCTTCACCGCGCCGGACGCGGAGCCGGAGCCGCTCTTCCCGGCCGAGACGGGCGCCACACTGGAGCGGCTGCTGTCGGAGGTCGCCGACGCCGTGGTCAGCTTCGCAGTGCTGGTCACCACCCAGGTCAGTGCGAACGCGGACGCCGCCGAGGAACGTCTGACGGCCGAGCTGCGGCAGGCCGCCACCACCCGCGACAAGCTGGCCCAGCTCCTGTTCGAGCAGCTCCAGCGGGACGCCCGGCAGTGGCATCTGCACGGCGCGGTGCTGACCGAGGTGAACCGCATCCTCGACGAGCTGGACACCGAGCACCGCTCCCGCCGACTGCTGGAGGAACTCGACCGCGCCACCCGCGAGCAGCGCGGACGCATGCCGTGGCTGTACCGGGCCCAGGAGCGGCTGCACCGCTTCCTGCGCGTCCCCGGCCGTCTGCGGCGCGCCCGGACGGACGCGGCGCAGCGCCGCGGGTGACCGGCGCCCTGCCGGACGCGGTGGCCGCCCCTGGCGGGGTGAGCCGGTCGCGTCAGCGGTCGCCGTCGGTGCGCTGCCGCTGCAGGGCGCGCGGGCAGGCGGCCGCGGCGGCCTGGCCGAGCAGGGCGTGCATGCGCTCCGTGAGCTGTCCGACGTCGTCGGCGGGCGCGTGGAAAGGCAGTCGTACGTCGCCGTGGGCGCCGGTCCGCTCGATGCGCAGCGTCAGTCCGTGCCGGTCGACGGCGAGCGGCTGGACGCGCACGACGCCGTGCAGGCTCTCGCTGCGGACGAGCCGGGTGAGCCGTCGGACGGCGTCCGGATGGGCGTCCGCGAGATGCGTGAGCAGATGGGACTCGGCGGTGGCGAGCGGGTCGGGCGCGGCCGCGGCGAACTCGTCGAGGTCGACGACGACGGCCCCGGAGGGCTGCTTCAGCACGACGCGGGTGGCGCGGAAGGCGAGCCGGTCGCCGTCGGGGGTGAACCAGCCGGCCAGCCAGAGCCGGGCGCGAATGCGGCTGCGGACGGGGACGGGTGCGACGTCGGCGAACTCCAGCACGGCGGACGGCTCACCGCGCGGCGCGCAGATCGCCGCCGTGAGCAGGGCGCTGTCCTCGGGCGCCCGCAGCAGGACCCGTCCGTCCTCCTCGACGGTGTGCGCGCCGACGAACTCCTCGCGTCCGCCGTCCGCTGTCACCGTGCAGGACCACGAGGCGGCGAGCACCGACCGGGCCCGCTCGGCCGTGGCGGGCGCCGCGGCCCAGCCGTGGCTGTCACTCATCCCGAACCTCCTCAGGTAAGGCTTGCCTAAGTTATCGGAGATCCGGGCGTACGCCAACCAGGGCCGGCCGGGAAGCCCGCTTCAGGCTCTCCTCAGGGCCTACGACGGCCGGCCCCGCGGTTCAGTCGGCGATGTCAGTCTGCGATGACGCCGAGCAGCGCCCGCGCGCACAGATCCCGTACCTGCTCACGCGAGGGTGACAGGGAGGGCGACGGTCCCTGCGATTCCCCGCGCAGCCACTCCAGGCACACCGCCGTGATGAAGGCGAGCCAGCCCCGCACCGCCAGCCGTACGTCCGGACGCTCCCCGAAGAGCGGCCCGAACTCGGGGTCGGCGGCGAGCGCCGTCAGGATCTGCTCCTCCTGCGCGGCCAGGGCGCGCCGGTAGACGCGGCGCACCGCCAGGTCGCCCGCCGCGTCCGCGCGATGGAAGGCACGGTAGCCGTGGGCGTGGGCGCGGACGTACTCCAGGTAGGCGTCGAGGCCGGCGGTCAGCTGCTCGCGGACGGGGACGCCGGGCACCGCCGCCGTCAGACGCAGCATGCGCTCGCTCTCCCGCTCCACGACCGCCGCGAAGAAGTCCCGCTTGGTCGGGAAGTAGTGGTAGAGCAGGCCCCGGGAGACCCCGGCGATCTCGGCGACCTGCTCGATCCACACCTCGTCGTAGGGGTTCTCCGAGAACAGGCGCGCGCCGACCGACAGGAGCTGTTCCCTGCGCTCCTCGGTGCTGAGCCGACGCCGTGCGCGCTGCCCCTGGTTGGCGGCCATGTCCGCACCTTACTTGACGCCGGTTCAGCGGCGGGACGACACTGAACGCGCTATTGAACTCACGTACAACACGCTCGACCTGCCGCTGGATCAAGGGAGATCGCGTCATGGCGGAGACGACAGCAGGGGTGACCGGCGGGGCCGGGCCGGACGGGGGCGGTCCGCCGACGGGGTTCCGCGGCGCCGAGCTGGGGTGGCCCGAGCTGGACCGCCTCCCGCATCCGCCCTACCGGCTCCCGCTGCTCGGCGACGTGATCGGCGCGAGCCTGCGCACACCGCTGCAGGACTCCATGCGGCACGCCCGACGGCTCGGGCCGGTCTTCCGGCGCCGTGCCTTCGGCCGGGAGTTCGTGTTCGTGTGGGGCGCGCGCCACGCCGCCGACATGGCGGACGAGAAGCGGTTCGCCAAGCACGTGGGGCTGGGCGTCGCCAACCTGCGGCCGCTCGCCGGCGACGCGCTGTTCACGGCGTACAACCACGAGCCCAACTGGCAGTTGGCGCACGACGTGCTCGCCCCGGGGTTCAGCCGGGAGGCCATGGCCGCCTACCACCCGATGATGCTGGACGTGGCGGAACGGCTCACCGGTCACTGGGACCGCGCCCTCGCCGCCGGCCGACTCGTCGACGTGCCGGGCGACATGACCAAACTGACCCTGGAGACGATCGCCCGCACCGGCTTCGGGCACGACTTCGGCTCCTTCGAACGGTCCCGTCCGCATCCGTTCGTGACGGCGATGGTGGGCGCGCTCAGCTACGCCCAGCGGCTCAACACCGTTCCTTCTCCCCGGTTGTTGAGAGGGGCCACGCGCCGCAACGAGGCGGACATCGCCTATCTCGACCGCACCGTCGACGACTTGGTGCGCGCCCGCCGCGACAGCGGCCCCGGGGGCGGCGACCTGCTGGACCGGATGCTGCGGACCGCGCACCCCGAGACCGGCGAACGCCTCTCCGCGCGCAACGTGCGCCGGCAGGTCGTCACCTTCCTCGTCGCGGGCCATGAGACCACCTCCGGCGCGCTCTCCTTCGCCCTGTACTACCTCGCCCGCCACCCCGACGTCGCCGCCCGCGCCCGCGCCGAGGTGGACCGGGTGTGGGGCGACACCCCGGCGCCCGGCTACGACCAGGTCGCCAAACTCCGTTATGTGCGGCGGGTGTTGGACGAGTCGCTGCGGCTGTGGCCCACGGCGCCCGCGTTCGCGCGAGAGGCCCGCGAGGACACCGTGCTCGCCGGCGAGCATCCGATGCGGCGCGGCGGCTGGGCGCTCATCCTGACGCCGATGCTGCACCGCGACCCCGAGGTCTGGGGCGAGGACGCCGAACGGTTCGACCCGGACCGCTTCGACGCCGGGGCGGTACGCGCGCGTGCCCCGCACACCTACAAGCCGTTCGGCACCGGGGCGCGGGCCTGCATCGGACGGCAGTTCGCGCTGCACGAGGCCACGCTGGTGCTGGGGCTGCTGCTGCGCCGCTACGAGTTGCTGCCCGACCCGGCCTACCGGCTGCGGGTCACCGAGCGGCTGACGCTGATGCCGGAGGGGCTGCGGCTGCGGCTGGAGCGGCGGCCCGTGCCCCGGCCCGCCGTGTCAGGAGCGCCCGGTCCAGTGGGCGGGGCGGGCGAGTGACCCCGGCAGGCGGGTGCCGGCGCTCCCCCGGGCCGCGTCGACCTGCGGCTGGGTCAGGAAGAGCGCGTCGGTCAGATCGGCGTCCGTCAGGTCGGTGTCCCGCAGGTCGGCGCCTATGAGGTCCGCGCCGCGCAGGTCGGCGGAGGTGAGGTCGGCGGCGATCAGACAGGCGCCGCGCAGGTTCGCCCCGCGCAGGTCGGCGCCCTTGAGGCGGGCGCCCATCAGATCGGCGCCCCGTCGTTCCCGCTTCGCCCGCCCGGGTATGCCGGCCCGCGCCAGCTCGCTGGTCCTCAGCAGCAGCACGTTGACGTCCTGGCGGTGCGCGGGGACGTCCAGCGCGGCCAGTTCCCCGGGCGGCAGCCGGGTGAGGTCGTCGATCGTCGTCAGCATGGCGCGCAGTTCGGCGTGGACGGGGCGGGCCGCCGGGTGGGCGAGCGCCTCGGTCAGGTACCACAGCAGCTCGTGGAGCTGCCGGACGACGGGGAACGTCTCGGTCATACGGCGGATCTGCTCGCGCCCGCCCGTGCGCCAGTCCCGGCCGCCGAAGGTGACCTGGGAGACCTTCTGTCCCGCGCCGAAGCAGTCGTAGACCGTGCAGCCGGTGAAGCCCTTCTGCCGCAGGCGGTCGTGGATGCCGCAGCGGTGGTCCTCGGCGAGGTTGGGGCAGGGCTTGCCGGCGTCCTTGTCGAGCGCGAAGTCCGTGGAGCGGGCGAACGGGAGGGCTACGCAGCACAGGCCGAAGCAGTTGGCGCAGTCGCCGCGGAGATGTGCGCGGGGCGCCGTGTCTTCTCGCATTCGCCCGACTCTATAGGAGGCGGTTCCCTGGCGCCGTCCTCCGCGGACCCGCCGTCGTGGCCGATCGCGCGGTTCCCCGCGCCCCTTCCCGGTGCTGCCGCACCCCGGGCTCGACAGCGCCCTCGCCGGGGCGCACCGAAAACGCCGTGCTCCGGCCTCCCACCGTCGTGGCCGATCGCGCGGTGGTCAGCGGGGGAACAGTTCGAAGGCTACTGCTGGGCGGTTGTGGAAGCGTTCGCCGACTGAGTGGGCTGCTTCTGTGAGGAAGTTGCGGGCGTAGGTTTCGGCGTTCTCGTCGGTCAGGGCGTTGATGTAGGAGCGGTGTTCCAGCAGGGAGGCCACGGCTCGGTCCAGGCCCGGAGTGGCGTCGACGGCGTGGGTGGGGGACGCGGAGCCCGCCACCGCGACCCAGCGGACGCCGTTCCAGGGTTCGAGGCCCTGCTCGGTGAGCTCGGGGAAGATCCAGCGGTTCCCGGCGTCGCCGGCCGCGTCGAGTGTGGCGCGGCCGACGGCGACGTGGTCCGGGGTGTTCCACGCGATGCCGCCCCAGGTGTCACGGTGGTTCAGCGTGATGACCAGCTCGGGCCGGTGCCGGCGGATCGCGGCGGCGATGTCGCGGCGCAGCGCGGGGCCGTACTCGATCACGCCGTCCCGGTGGTCGAGGAAGTCGACGGCGGTGACGCCGACGACGGCGGCGCTCGCCCGCTGTTCGCGCTCGCGCAGCGGCCCGCACTCGGCGGGCGGGACGGTGTCGATGCCGGCCTCGCCGCGGGTCGCCAGCACATAGGCGACCTCACGGCCGGCGTCGGTCCAGGCGGCGATCGCCGCGGAGCACCCGTACTCCAGGTCGTCCGGGTGCGCGACGACGGCGAGCGCGCGCCGCCAGTCCTCGGGCATCGGCTTGAGCTGGGTGCTCGTCGGCTCGGTCATGTCCGCACACTAGACCTCGTCGCGGGTCAGGGCGAGGAGGCGGTCCAGGACGCGGGGGCCGCCGGCGCGGACGCCGTCGTGCTCGAACTCGTCGGTGACCCACGTGCGCAGGCCGCGCACCGCGCGGGCCGTCCGCAGGGAGTGCGCGGTGTCGACGTACAGGTCGTCGTGGTAGATCGCCGCGGCCACCGGGACCTCGTTGGCGGCGAGGCGGGCCGGGTCGTACAGGGGCGTCCAGTCGGTGCGGGCGGCGAGGAGTCCGGCGGTCTCGCGCAGCGGGCGCAGCGCGGGGTCGACGTCGAACAGCCAGGGGTGGACGGTCTCGCCGGTGAGCGGCAGCGGGCCGTCGTCGGCGAGCGCCTTCGCCGCGTCGAACTGCGGGAACTCCGCGCGCACCCGTTCCGCCGCCCAGGCGGTGGGCCGGCTGTCCTGCCCGTAGATCGACTCGTGGACGAGGGCGTACAGGGGGTGGCTCGCGTACGACAGCAGGCCCTGGATCTGTTCCTGGAAGGCGTCGGACAGCTCGGGGCCGTGCGGCGTGGGGACGAAGGCGTCCTCCAGGAGGTGGTGCAGACGGTGGCTGCCCTGGCTGCCGCCGAGGAGGCTGCCGAGGCTCTGGAAGGCCTCCACGGTGAGGCGGTAGCCGCTCGGGAGCGTCACCTCGTGGGTGAGGAGGTGGTCGGCGATGCGGCGGGCGCGTTCGACGTCCTGCGGGTAGCGGGCGTAGTGCGCGGCGGTCTTGCGCTCCATGCGCGGGTAGGCCGCCCGGTAGACGTCGTCGGCGTGGGCGTCCAGGGAGGGCAGCCCGCCGGTGATCAGGGCGGCGGCCAGGCCCTCGGGGGCGAAGGACAGGTAGGTGACGGCGCAGAAGCCGCCGTAGCTCTGCCCGAGGACGGTCCAGGGGGCGCCGCCGGTGACCTCGCGGCGGACCAGCTCGCAGTCGCGGACGATGGAGTCGGCGCGGAAGCGGGTGAGGTGGTCGGCCTGTTCGGCGGGCCCGCCGCGCAGCGGAAGCGTCTGGCGGTTGACGGGACTGGAATGACCGGTGCCGCGCTGGTCCAGGAGGAGCACGCGGAACTCCTTCAGCGCGCGGCCGAGCCAGCCGGGCTTGCCGACGAAGCGGTCGGCGCCGAAGCCGGGCCCGCCCTGGAGGTACAGCAGCCACGGCAGGTCCTGGTGTTCCTTGTCGCTCGCGACGACCTCGCGGGCGTACAGCCCGATCGTCTCCCCGGCCGGATCGGCGTGGTCGAGGGGCACGGTGAAGCGTCGGTCGGTGAGGACGACGCCGGGCTGACGGTAGCGGTGGGACAACAGGGGCTCCAGGGACGCTCGGTGTGTCGGTCCGCGTCCCAGTTCAGCACACGGCCTGGCGTCGCCGGAGACCAGGGATCACCGTCCGCCGCCGGAACGGCGCGGACACCGCTGCTGAACGGCCGGTCAGCGGGCGGAGAGGCTGGAGCGGCGGACGACCAGCTCGGGCTGGAGCACGACCCGGCGGTGTTCGTGGCCGCTCCCGTCGTCCTCGGTCTCCTCCAGGAGCATCTCGGCGGCCAGGGCGCCCATGGTGACGGCGGGCTGGCGGACCGAGGTGAGGGGGACGGCGGCGGCGGCCGCGAACTCGATGTCGTCGTAGCCGACGATGGCCAGGTCGTCGGGGACGTTGACGCCGGCCGCGTACATGGCCTGCAGCACGCCCAGGGCGAGCAGGTCGTTGGCGCAGAACACGGCGGTCGGGCGGTCGGCGAGGCCGAGCAGGCGGGCGCCCGCGTCCCGGCCGGCGGCGACGTCGAGCCGCTCGGTGGGCAGCTCACGCAGGTGCTCGGGGCCGAGGCCGGCCTCGGCGAGGGCGTCGAGCGCGCCGGTGCGGCGGTCGCGGACCTGGTTGAAGCCGGGCGGGCCGCTGACGTAAGCGATCGAGCGGTGTCCGGCGTCGACGAGGTGCCGTACGGCGAGCGCGCCGCCGGCGACGTCGTCGACGGACACCGAGCATTCGGTGGTGCCCTCGGAGACCCGGTCGACCAGCACGAAGGGGATGCCGTGCCGGCGGAAGGAGGCGATGTTGCGGCCGGTGGCGTCGGCCGGGGTGAGCAGCACGCCCCGCACGCGCTGCTCGGCGAAGAGGGCGAGGTACTCGGCCTCCTCGCCGACGCTCTCGGCGCTGTTGCAGACCATCACGCCGAGCCCCGACCGCCGGGCGGCCCGCTCGGCCCCGCGGGCGACGTCCACGAAGAAGGGGTTTCCCATGTCGAGGACGAGCAGCCCCATGATCCGGCTGCGGCCCGCGCGCAGTTGGCGGGCGGACTCGCTGCGCACATAGCCGAGCCGGTCTATCGCGGACAGCACCCGGGCCCGGGTCTCGGTCGCGACGGTGTCCGGGCGGTTGATGACGTTGGAGACCGTGCCGACGGAGACTCCGGCAGCACGGGCGACGTCCTTGATACCCACCGACTGGGCCATCAGGCGGGGACCTCCAGGGGAACGAAAGCGAACGGGTGCGGCGGGAAGGCCTTCACATTACCGCCCTCCCGTCGCGCCGCCCGACCGGTCAGGCGGGCAGCCGGAAGTCGACGACGTGGAGCGCCGAGGGGGTCGTCCCGGTCGACTTCTCCTGGTACATGAAGGACAGGACGCCGTCCTTCGCGATACGGGTCTCGTCGACGACGACCTCGCCGAAGGCGTTCAGTCCGCTGCCGTCGAACAGCAGCTTCCAGTCGGTGTGCCCGGAGGCCTTGGACGCACCGGCGATCCGCCCGAACGGGAAGACCGCGTAGGCGTTGTCGTACTTGTCCAGCACCAGTTTGGTGCGCTGGCTGGAGCCGAGCGGGACGGGGATCTCCGTCTTGCGCCAGCCGCCCGAGGCGTCCTTGCGGAGGTGGAAGGCGCGCCCGTCGGCGGTGCGGTCGGCCACGTAGTTCGTCGTGCACTGGCCGAAGCGGCCGGGGACGTAGGAGATGATCGCGTGCGGCCGGCCGGCGGAGTCGGTGAACTGGCTCTCCTGGTTCATCAGGGAGTGGTCCGGGTTCAGCGGGTCCACGACCAGGCCCGCGTCGGTGACGGCCACCTTGTCGGCGCCGCCGGTGACACCGACGACCGTGCCGGCGTCGTTGCGCCAGGTGCGGCCGCGGTCGTCGGAGTAGACGTAGCCGGTGTCGTGGTTGGTGATGCCGCCGCCGGAGCACATCACGGCGCCGTTCTGCTCGCGCCAGGTGAAGAGGGAGTGCAGCCGGCCGTTCACGTCGTAGTCGATGCCGTGCAGGTACATGTTGCGGGCGGTGCTGGAGCCGTGCTCGCTGGTGTACGTGCCCGTGGAGCCGGACCACTCGCCGAGGTCCGTCCACTTCACGCCGTCGTACTCGGCGAGCGCGTTGCGGCCGTTGCCGGAGACGGCGACACGGTAGCTGAGCTGGAGTCGGCCCTCGGGCGTGGAGACGAACTGCGGGTAGGTGAACTGGGAGGTGAGGGCGAGGCCGTCGAGGGTGGACTGTGGTGCGCCGAAGCGGCTCGCGGTCCAGCTGAGTCCGGCCGGGTCGTCCATGAGTCCGGCGGCCGACTTGACGTAGGTGAAGCCGTCGCTGTGGGAGTCCATGTCGAGGTGGAGCCGGCCGTCGATGGCGGAGACGCCCATGGAGATGACGTTGTGGGAGTCGTCGTAGCGCAGGGTGTGGCCGATCCTCACGGTGGACCAGGTGCTCGCGCCGAGCGCGCGACGGGCGACGACGGCGCTCCGGTCGGCGGTGTACCAGGCCGCGTACTGGTGGCCCTTGTAGGTCAACAGGCCGTTCTTCTGGAAGGAGTTGTTGTTGACCAGCCCGTCGTAGGAGACGAAGAAGAGGGCTTGGCCGTCGAGGGTGGTGGTGCCGGTCCGGGTGACGGAGGGGCCCGGGTCGGCGGCCCGGGCGGTGCCGGCGGCCAGGGCGGGGGCCGCCACGGCCCCGGCGAGTGCGGCGCCGAGCAGGGTACGTCGGTTCATCGCGGGGACCTTCGTCGTCAGGCGAGGTGGAAGACCTCGGTGAGCGGTTTCATGGCCTCGTCGGGGCGGGAGCCGTCGAGGGACTCGAAGAACGGCGCCATCTCGGCCTGCCAGCGGGCGTTGACCTCGGCGGCCTCCATGCCGGCCAGGGCGGCCGGGAAGTCCTCGGTCTCCAGATAGCCGACCAGCAGGCCGTCCTCGCGCAGGAAGAGCGAGTAGTTGCGCCAGCCGGTGGCCGAGAGCGCCTGGAGCATCTCGGGCCACACGGCGGCGTGACGTTCGCGGTACTCGGCGACCCTGTCCTGGCGGACCTTGAGCAGGAAACAGACGCGCTGCATGAAGTACCGTCGCTTTCCTAGAAGTTGAACTGGTCGATGTTCTTCGCGTCGAAGACGGTCGGCTTGCCGAGGCTGATCACACCGTCCTTGCCGATGATGTACGAGGTCGTGCCCGCCTTGAAGGTCTCGCCCTCCTTGCCGGTGATCTGGCCGGAGACCAGCGCCACGGCGGTCTGCGCGGCGAGCGCGCCGAGCTTCGCCGGGTCCCACAGCTCGAACGCCTCGACGGTGCCGTTCTTGACGTACTTGCGCATGTCGTCGGGGGTTCCGAGGCCGGTCAGCTTGACCTTGCCCTTGTACTTGGAGCCCGACAGGTACTGGGCGGCGGCCTTGATGCCGACGGTGGTCGGGGAGATGATCCCCTTCAGGTTCGGGTACTCCTGGAGCAGGCCCTGCGTCTGCTGGAAGGACTGCTGGGCGTCGTCGTTGCCGTACGCGATCTTGACGAGCTTCATGTCCTTGTACTTCGGGTCCTCCAGCTCCTTCTTCATGAAGTCGATCCAGACGTTCTGGTTCGTCGCCGTCTGCGCCGCCGACAGGATCGCGATCTCGCCCTTGTAGCCGATCTGCTGGGCGAGGAGTTGCACCTCGGTGCGGCCTAGGTCCTCGGCGGACGCCTGGGAGACGAACGCGTTGCGGCACCCGGGGTCGGTGTCGGAGTCGTAGGTGACGACCTTGATGCCGCTGCCCATGGCCTGCTTGAGCGCGGTGCACAGGGCGCCCGGGTCCTGTGCGGACACGGCCATCGCGTCGACCCGCTGCTGGGTGAGCGTGTTGACGTACGACACCTGCCCCGAGGTGTCCGTAGCGCTGGAGGGGCCGACCTCCTTGTAGCCGGAGCCCAATTCCTTCAGTGCCGCCTCGCCGCCCTTGTCGGCGGAGGTGAAGTACGGGTTGTTGACCTGCTTGGGCAGGAAGCCGACGGTCAGGCCCTTCTTGGTCGCCGCGTTCGGGTCGGCCTTGCCGGCGGAGGCGGCGGCGCCGGTGCTCTCGTTCTTGACGTCCTCCTTGGTGGTGCCGCCGCAGGCGGTGGCGGCGAGCGCGAGCGAGGAGACGGCGGCGAGGGCCGCGCAGGCACGGCGGAGGGAGGTTCTGCGCATGGCGGGGGTTCCTTTACACGAGGGCGATCACAGCGCGCCCCTCCAGGGGCGCGGGTCTGTATTGATGTGCGGCTCCGCCGCGCGGGCGCGACCAGCCACTGGCGGCCGCGACTTTGAAAGACGACCTATCCGGAGGAGCCGGCCGCCGCCCGGGCGACAGCGACCTGCTTCGCGACCCGGGGCCCCAGCACGGACACCACCAGCAGCACACCGGTCACCACGATCTGCGACTGCGCGGACACGTCCTGAAGACTCATCACGTTCTGCAGCACGCCCAGCAGGAAGACCCCGGCGATCGCGCCGCCGAGCGTGCCCTTGCCGCCGTCGAAGTCGATGCCGCCGAGCAACACCGCGGCGATGACGGACAGTTCGAGACCGGTCGCGTTGTCGTAGCGGGCGCTCGCGTAGTGCAGCGCCCAGAACACCCCGGTGAGGGACGCCACCAGCCCCGTCAGCGTGAACAGGACCAGCTTGTGCCGCTTGACGCGGACACCGGCGAACCGCGCGGCCTCCTCGCTCGCGCCGATCGCGAACAGCGACCGCCCGAACGGTGTGGCGTGCAGTACGACCAAGGTGATCGCGAGCAGCGCCAGGAACGGCGGGAAGGCGTACGGGACGAACGTGTCGCCGATGCGGCCGGCCGCGAAGTCCAGGTACTGCGCGGGGAAGTCGGTCACCGCGTCGGAGCCGAGCACGATCTGCGCGATGCCCCGGTAGGCGGCGAGGGTGCCGATGGTGACGGCGAGGGACGGCAGCCCCAGCCGGGTCACCAGCAGCCCGTTGACGAGCCCGCAGACCAGCCCGAGGAGCAGACAGACGGGGATGATCGTCTCGATCGTCATGCCCTCGTTCCACAGCCTGCCCATCACCGCGCCGGACAGTCCCGCCGTGGAAGCGACGGACAGGTCGATCTCGCCGGCGACCACGAGCATCGTCATCGGCAGGGCGATCAGCGCGACGGGCAGGGTGCTGCCGATCAGGAACGACAGGTTGAAGGCGTTGCCGAAGCCGTCGACGAAGGTGAAGGAGAACAGCAGCAGGGCGATCAGGAGGGCGCCGACCACCGTGTCCCACCGGACCGCGCGCGTCAGAGAGTCAGGCATGGCGGGCGCTCCTCTTCTTCAGGGCCGACGCCACCCGCAGCGCGACGACGCGGTCCACGGCGATGGCGAGGATGAGCAGGATGCCGTTGATGGCGAGCACCCAGACGGAGCTGACGCCGAGGGCGGGCAGCACACCGTTGACGGAGGTCAGCAGGAGGGCGCCGAGCGCCGCGCCGTGGACGCTGCCGGAGCCGCCGGTGAAGACGACTCCGCCGACCACCACGGCGCTGACCACGGTGAGTTCGTAACCGGTGCCGGTACCGGAGTCCACGTTGCCGAACCGGGCCAGGTACATCGCTCCCGCGAGGCCGGCGAGGGCGCCGCAGAAGGTGTAGGCGGCGAGGATCCGCCTGCGCACGGGGATGCCGGCGAGTTGGGCCGCCTCCGGGTTGGAGCCGAGCGCGTACAGTTCCCGGCCGCTGCCGAAGTGCTTGAGGAAATAGGCCGTGGCGATCAGCACGGCGAGGGCGATCAGCGCCAGGCAGGGCACGGCGGAGATGCCCCCGGAGCCGAAGTCGACGAACCCGCCGGGCAGGTCGGCCGCGGTGATCTGGCGGGAGCCGACCCAGATGGAGTCGACGCCTCGGATGATGTACATCGTGCCGAGGGTGACGACGAGGGCGGGCACCTGGCCGAGGCTGACCAGCAGGCCGTTGAGGAGCCCGACGCCGATGCCGAGGAGCACCGCGAGCGCGACCGCGACGACCGGGTTGCCGCCGCCGTTCAGGCAGGTGCCGGCGGCGAAGGCGGTGATGCCGAGCGTGGAGCCGACGGACAGGTCGACGTTCCTCGTGATCACCACCAGCGACTGCCCGGTGGCGACCAGGACCAGGATGGTCGCGTTCAGCAGCAGGTCCTTGATCCCCTGTTCGGAGAGGAACTCGCTGTTGCCGGCCCGGGCGATCGCGATCATCGCCAGGAAGACGACCAGGATGGCGAGTTCGCGCATCCTGAAGACGCGGTCGACCAGCCGGGTGCCGCTGGACCTGGTCGTCTCGGCGGCGGGTGCGTGGTCGGGGGCGGTCACCGTCATGCGGCGGCCCTCCCCGTGGCTGCGGCCATCACGGTTTCCTCGGTGGCTTCGGAGCGGGGGATCTCGGCGGTGAGCCGGCCGTCGTGCATCACCAGCACGCGGTCGGCCATGCCGAGGACCTCCGGCAGGTCGGAGGAGATCATCAGGACGGCGACCCCGTCGGCGGCGAGCCGGGACAACAGCCGGTGCACCTCGGCCTTGGTGCCGACGTCGATGCCGCGCGTGGGCTCGTCGACGATGAGCACCTTGGGGCCGGTGGCCAGCCACTTGGCGAGGACGACCTTCTGCTGGTTGCCGCCGGAGAGCGTGTTGACGGTGTCGGCGATCCGGGCGTACTTGACCCGGAGCTTGACGGCCCAGTCGAGGGACCGGCTGCGTTCGGCGCCGCGGTCCATCAGGCCGGCCCTCACGGTCGTACGCAGCCCGGTCAGGCCGATGTTGCGCTCGATGGACATGTCCATCACCAAGCCCTGGGCGCGGCGGTCCTCGGGGACGAGGGCGAGGCCGGCGGCCATGGCGGTGGAGGGGGCGCCGTTCGTCAACCGCCTTCCGCGCACCTCCACTTCGCCGGCGTCCCAGCGGTCGATGCCGAAGACCGCGCGGGCGACCTCGGTGCGGCCGGCGCCGACGAGTCCGGCGAGGCCGACGATCTCGCCGCACCGGACGTCGAAGGAGACGTCCGTGAAGACGCCCTCGCGGGTGAGCCGGCGGACGCTGAGGGCGACCTCGCCGGGCTCGACGTCCTGCTTCGGGTAGAGCTCATCCAGGTCGCGGCCGACCATACGGCGCACGAGGTCGTCCTCGGTCATGCCGTCGACCGGCTCGCTGGCGATCCAGGCGCCGTCGCGCAGGGTCGTCACCCGTCGGCAGATCTCGAAGATCTCCTCCAGGCGGTGCGAGATGAACAGCACCGCGGCGCCCTGTTCGCGCAGAGTGCGTACGACGCCGAAGAGCCGGGCGACCTCGCTGCCGGTGAGGGCCGCGGTCGGCTCGTCCATGATCAGGACGCGGGCGTCGAAGGAGAGCGCCTTGGCGATCTCGACGATCTGCTGGTCCGCGATGGACAGGCCGCGCGCGGGGCGGTCGGGGTCGAGGTCGACGCCCAGCCGCGTCATCAGGGCCGCGGTGGCGTCGCGGGTGGCCTGGTGGTCGATCCGGCCGAGGGCGCGGCGCGGCTGGCGGCCCATGAAGATGTTCTCGGCGATGGACAGGTCGGGGAAGAGCGTGGGCTCCTGGTAGATGACGGCGATGCCGGCGTCACGGGCGTCGCCGGGGCCGTGGAAGACGACGGGCTCGCCGTCGAGCAGCACCCGGCCGGCGTCCGGTCGGTGCACCCCGGCGAGCGTCTTGATGAGGGTCGACTTGCCCGCGCCGTTCTCCCCGGCGAGGGCGTGCACCTCGCCGGGGAACAGCTCCAGACGGACGCCCCTGAGGGCGCGCACGGCGCCGAAGGACTTGGAGACGTCCTCGAGCGCCAGCACCGGGGCCGGTCCCGTGTCGGACGGGTGGGTCATGGATGGCTCCTCGACGACGCTCGCGATCCGCTCCCGCCGGGGGCCGTCACGACGTCGTGAAAGGTTTCAATCGGTTGGCCGGGACGTTAGGCACGGCGGCCATGTCACGTCAATGGGTCGACCTCGAAAAGTTTTCGATACCCGGAGATCACGCAGAGGCCCCGGAAGACACCCGTGGGCAGAGGGGTTGACACTCCCCCGGCGGCCTCATAGCTTCCCCTTCTGAATCGTTTCATACGGTCGCTTCCGCTGAAGACCTCAGGGACGCCTCCGCGGAAGCGTTCAGGACGTGTCTTCCGACAGAACCCGACGTCACAGGAGCCCGAAGTGACCGACCTCGCCGCGGTGAGAGCCGCGCTGAAGACCCAGGCCGTCGAGACGCCGTCATGGGCGTACGGGAACTCCGGGACCCGCTTCAAGGTGTTCGCCCAGCAGGGCGTGCCGCGCACACCGCAGGAGAAGCTGGACGACGCGGCGAAGGTGCACGAGTTCACGGGCGTGGCGCCGACGGTGGCCCTGCACATCCCCTGGGACAAGGTGGAGGACTACTCCGCACTCGCGAAACACGCCGAGGACCGGGGCGTGGGGCTCGGGGCGATCAACTCCAACACCTTCCAGGACGACGACTACAGGTTGGGGAGCATCTGCCATCCGGACGCGAGGGTGCGGCGCAAGGCCGTCGACCATCTCCTGGAGTGCGTCGACATCATGGACGCGACCGGCTCCACCGACCTGAAGCTGTGGTTCGCCGACGGCACCAACTACCCCGGCCAGGACGACGTACGAGGGCGGCAGGACCGGCTGGCTGAAGGGCTCGCCGAGGTGTACGCCCGGCTCGGGGACGGGCAGCGCATGCTGCTGGAGTACAAGTTCTTCGAACCGGCCTTCTACACGACCGACGTGCCGGACTGGGGCACGGCCTACGCGCACTGTCTGAAGCTCGGCCCGAAGGCGCAGGTCGTCGTCGACACCGGGCACCACGCGCCGGGAACCAACATCGAGTTCATCGTCGCCACGCTGCTGCGGGAGGGCAAGCTCGGCGGGTTCGACTTCAACTCCCGCTTCTACGCCGACGACGACCTCATGGTGGGCGCGGCCGACCCGTTCCAGCTGTTCCGGATCATGTACGAGGTGGTGCGCGGGGGCGGGTTCACCTCCGAAGTGGCCTTCATGCTCGACCAGTGCCACAACATCGAGGCGAAGATCCCGGCG
Source organism: Streptomyces sp. NPDC088254 (assembly GCF_044740925.1). NCBI lineage: Bacteria > Bacillati > Actinomycetota > Actinomycetes > Kitasatosporales > Streptomycetaceae > Streptomyces > Streptomyces sp. NPDC088254. Next base: position 339,194 of record NZ_JBIURQ010000011.1, read on the forward strand.
ATCATCCGTTCCGTGATGAACGTGCAGGAGGCCACGGCGAAGGCGCTGCTGGTCGACCGGCAGGCGCTGGCCGCGGCCCAGGCGTCCGGGGACGTGCTGGAGGCGAACGCGGTGCTGATGGACGCTTACGACACGGATGTGCGGGCGCTGCTCGCGGAGGTGCGCGAGGAGATGGGGTTGGACGCGAACCCGATCGCCGCGTACAAGGCGTCCGGGTGGGCCGAGAGGATCGTTGCCGAGCGGGTCGGTGGGGAGCAGGCCGGGTGGGGGGCGTGAGCGTCTGCCGAGTTTCTGTTCGTCGCGGGCTGCGGGCCCGTCGTGGCTGACCGCGCCCGCGCGGCCGGGCCGCAGATCGACACGGCCCCGCGCCCCTGAGGCGCTGCACTCACCGTCTCTCACAGTTAAGGACTGAAGCTTCATGGCAACCCATCCCGAAGCCGCCGCCCTGCTCGCCCGGTCCCGTCGGCTCGGCGCTGATCCCCGTAACACGAACTACGCCGGCGGGAACGCGTCCGCGAAGGGCACCGACACCGATCCCGTCACCGGTGGGGACGTCGAGCTGATGTGGGTCAAGGGGTCCGGCGGGGACCTCGGGACGCTCACCGCGTCCGGGCTCGCCGTGCTGCGGCTGGACCGGATGCGGGCCCTGGTCGACGTCTATCCCGGTGTGGAGCGCGAGGACGAGATGGTCGCCGCGTTCGACTACTGTCTGCACGGCAAGGGCGGGGCCGCGCCCTCGATCGACACCGCGATGCACGGTCTCGTCGACGCCGCGCACGTGGACCATCTGCACCCGGACTCCGGCATCGCGCTCGCCTGCGCCGCCGACGGGGAGAAGCTGACCGCGGAGTGCTTCGGGGACTCGGTCGCCTGGGTGCCCTGGCGCAGGCCCGGCTTCCAGCTGGGGCTGGACATCGCCGCGATCAAGGAGGCGAACCCGCGGGCCGTCGGCTGTGTGCTGGGCGGGCACGGGATCACCGCCTGGGGTGACACCGCCGAGGAGTGCGAGCGCAACTCGCTGCACATCATCCGCACCGCGGAGGCCTTCCTGGCGGAGAAGGGGAGGCCGGAGCCGTTCGGGCCCGTGATCGACGGGTACGGGGCGCTGCCCGAGGCGGAGCGCCGGGAGCGGGCGGCCGCACTCGCGCCGTACCTCCGGGCGATCGCCTCCAAGGACAGGCCGCAGGTCGGGCACTTCGACGACTCCGAGGTGATCCTGGACTTCCTGGCGCGGGCCGAGCACCCCCGGCTCGCCGCGCTCGGCACCTCCTGCCCCGACCACTTCCTGCGCACCAAGGTGCGCCCGCTGGTGCTGGACCTGGCGCCGGACGTGCCCGTGGAGGAGGCGGTGACGCGGCTGAAGGAGCTGCACGCCGGGTACCGGGAGGAGTACGCCGCCTACTACAAGGCGCATGCCCTGCCGGACTCCCCCGCGATGCGCGGCGCCGATCCGGCGATCGTGCTGGTGCCCGGCGTGGGCATGTTCTCCTTCGGCAAGGACAAGCAGACCGCGCGGGTCGCCGGGGAGTTCTACGTCAACGCCGTCAACGTGATGCGGGGCGCGGAAGCCGTCTCGACGTACGCGCCGATCGAGGAGTCGGAGAAGTTCCGCATCGAGTACTGGGCACTGGAGGAAGCCAAACTCCAGCGGATGCCGAAGCCGAAGGCGCTGGCCACGCGGGTCGCGCTGGTGACCGGTGCGGGCAGCGGGATCGGGAAGGCGATCGCGCGCCGGCTGGTCGCGGAGGGCGCCTGCGTCGTCGTCGCCGACCTGAACGCACAGAACGCGGCCGCGGTCGCCGAGGAACTGGGCGGGCCGGACAAGGCCGTCGCCGTGACCGTCGACGTCACCTCCGAGGAGCAGATCGCCGAGGCCTTCCGGGCCGCCGTGCTCGCCTTCGGCGGGGTGGACCTCGTCGTCAACAACGCGGGGATCTCCGTCTCCAAGCCGCTGCTGGAGACCTCGGCGAAGGACTGGGACCTCCAGCACGACATCATGGCCCGCGGCTCGTTCCTCGTGTCCCGTGAGGCGGCCCGGGTGATGATCGCGCAGGAGCTCGGCGGGGACATCGTCTACATCGCCTCGAAGAACGCCGTGTTCGCCGGGCCCCACAACATCGCCTACTCCGCGACCAAGGCCGACCAGGCGCACCAAGTGCGTTTGCTGGCAGCGGAGTTGGGCGAACACGGCATCCGTGTGAACGGGGTCAACCCGGACGGTGTGGTGCGCGGTTCGGGCATCTTCGCCGGTGGCTGGGGCGCGCAGCGGGCGGCCGTGTACGGGGTGGAGGAGGAGAAGCTGGGCGAGTTCTACGCGCAACGCACCATCCTCAAGCGGGAGGTGCTGCCGGAGCACGTGGCCAACGCCGTGTTCGCGCTGACCGGCGGCGAGTTGACGCACACCACCGGGTTGCACGTCCCGGTCGACGCCGGCGTCGCGGCCGCCTTCCTCCGGTGACCGCCGTGCGCTCGTACGCCGCGGTCGACCTCGGCGCGTCCAGCGGGCGTGTGATGGTCGGCCGGGTGAGCCCCGACTCGCTGGAGCTGACCGAGGCGCACCGGTTCGCCAACCGGCCGGTGCGGATTCCCGAGGGGCTGCGCTGGGACGTGCTGGCGCTGTACGCGGGCGTCCTGGACGGGCTGCGGGCGGCGGGCGTCCGCTGCGGCGGGCGGCTCGACTCCGTCGGCGTGGACAGCTGGGCCGTCGACCACGGCCTGCTGGACGCCGACGGGGCGCTGCTCGGCAACCCGGTGCACTACCGCGACGCGCGCACGGAGGGCGTCGCGGAGAAGGTGTGGGCCACCGTCCCGGCGGCGGAGCTGTACGCGGCGACGGGGGTGCAGTACGCGCCGTTCAACACGCTGTATCAGTTGGCCGCGGCGCATGACACACAGCAACTCGCGCACGCGGAGCGGTTGTTGCTCATTCCCGATCTGCTGACGTACTGGCTGACCGGCGAGCAGGGCACCGAGCTGACCAATGCCTCCACCACCCAGTTGATCGACCCCCGGACCGGGGACTGGGCGTACGACGTGGCCGCCCGGCTGGGCATCGACCTGAGCCTGTTCGCGCCGCTGCGCCGGCCGGGGGATGCGGCCGGACTGCTGCGGGCTCAGGTGCTGGAGGAGACGGGTCTCACCGGGCCCGTGCCGGTGACGGCCGTCGGCTCGCACGACACCGCGTCCGCGGTGGCCGCCGTGCCGGCGACGGGCGAGCGGTTCGCGTACATCTGCACCGGCACCTGGTCGCTGGCCGGGCTGGAGCTGGACACGCCGGTGTTCGGCGAGGAGAGCCGGGCCGCCAACTTCACCAACGAGCTGGGCCTGGACGGCACGGTCCGCTATCTGCGCAACATCATGGGCCTGTGGCTGCTCCAGGAGTGCGTACGGGCCTGGGGCGACCCGGATCTGGGCGTGCTGCTGCGGGAGGCGGCCGGGGCGCCGGCGCTGCGGTCGGTGATCGACGCGGGGGACGCGGCGTTCCTGGCCCCGGGGCGGATGCCGGAGCGGATCGCCGAGGCGTGCCGGGCGTCGGGGCAGCCGGTGCCCGGCACGCCGGGCGAGATCACCCGGTGCATCCTGGACTCGCTCGCGCTGGCCCACCGGCGGGCCGTCGAGGAGGCGCGGGAGCTGGCCGGCCACCCGGTGGACGTCGTGCACATCGTGGGCGGGGGCACGCGCAACGCGCTGCTGTGTCAACTGACCGCCGACGCCTGCGGGCTGCCCGTGGTGGCCGGTCCGACGGAGGCCGCCGCGCTCGGCAACGTGCTGGTCCAGGCGCGGGCGCACGGCCTGGTGGGCGACCGCCACGCCATGCGGCGGCTGCTCGCCCGCACCCAGCCCCTGACCCGCTACGAGCCGCAGGGCGGCACCGGCCGCTGGCGCGAGGCGCAGGCCCGGCTCGACACGTGACGGGGCGGGGCGGGGCTCCCTGCGAGAGGATCCGCCCGATTACGCTGCACTCATCCGATGACAGACCCGAGGAGCCGCGATGCGTGTCGCACTGTTCCTGACCTGTGTCAACGACACGCTGTATCCGGACACCGGCCGTGCCGTGGTGAAACTGCTGACCGGACTGGGCGTCGAGGTCGACTTCCCGATGGCGCAGACCTGCTGCGGCCAGGCCCACTACAACACCGGCTACCGTCACGAGGCCGAGCCGCTCGCCCGGCACTTCTCCGATGTCTTCGGCGGGTACGAGGCGATCGTGACGCCCTCGGGGTCGTGCGGGGCGATGGTGCGGGAGCTGTATCCGCGGATGGGCGAGCGGGCCAGGGCGGAGGGGCGCGGGGGCGCTCTCGCGGCGACGCTGGCGCCGGTGGTGCCCAAGACGTACGAGCTGACCGAGTTCCTGGTGGACGTGCTCGGGGTGACGGACGTCGGGGCGTACTATCCGCACACGGTGACCTACCACCCGACCTGTCACGGGCTGCGCGGGCTCGGGCTGGGCGAGCGCCCGCTGCGGCTGCTGCGGGCGGTGAAGGGGCTGGAGCTGGTGGAGCTGCCGGGCGCGGAGGAGTGCTGCGGGTTCGGCGGCACGTTCGCGGTGAAGAACCCCGACGTCTCGGCGGCGATGGGCTCGGACAAGGTGCGCAATGCGCAGGCGACGGGCGCGGAGGTGCTGTGCGCGGCCGACAACTCGTGTCTGATGCACCTCGGCGGCATGATGGCGCGGCTGCGGTCCGGCATGCGGCCGGTGCACATCGCGGAGATCCTGGCGAGCACCGAGGAGGAGTCGGCCCTGTGAGCGGAACGTTCGTGGGAATGCCCGCGTTCCCGGAGGCGGCGCGGGAAGCCGTCGGCGACCGCACCCTGCGCGGCAACCTCCGGCACGCCACCCACACCATCCGCGCCAAGCGGGCGAAGGCCGTGGCGGAGGTGTCCGACTGGGCGGAGCTGCGCGAGGCCGGCAAGCGCATCAAGGACCACACGCTGCGCCATCTGGACGACTACCTGGTGCAGTTGGAGGACGCCGTCGCGGCGGCGGGCGGCACCGTCCACTGGGCGGCGGACGCCGAGGAGGCCAACCGGATCGTCGTCGAACTCGTCAAGGAGACGGGCAAGTCGGAGGTCGTCAAGGTCAAGTCCATGGCCACGCAGGAGATCGGGCTGAACGAGGCGCTTCAGGCCGAGGGCATCCGCGCCTACGAGACCGATCTCGCCGAACTGATCGTGCAGTTGGGCAAGGACAGGCCCTCGCACATCCTCGTGCCGGCGATCCACCGCAACCGTGGTGAGATCCGGGACGTCTTCCGCGCGGAGATGGGCGAGTGGGGCCGGCCCGCCCCCGAGGAACTGACCGACACCCCGGCCGAACTCGCCGAGGCGGCCCGGCTGCACCTGCGGGAGAAGTTCCTGCGGGCCAAGGTGGGCATCTCCGGGGCCAACTTCATGGTCGCCGAGACCGGGACGCTGGTCGTCGTGGAGTCGGAGGGCAACGGGCGGATGTGCCTCACCCTGCCCGAGACGCTGATCTCCGTCGTCGGCATCGAGAAGGTGCTGCCGACCTGGCGGGACCTGGAGGTCTTCCTGCAGACCCTCCCCCGCTCCTCCACCGCCGAGCGCATGAACCCGTACACGTCCATGTGGACGGGCACCACCGACGGCGACGGCCCGCGCGTCTTCCATCTGGTGCTGCTGGACAACGGACGCACCGACACCCTCGCCGACGAGGTGGGCCGGCAGGCGCTGCGCTGCATCCGCTGCTCGGCCTGCCTGAACGTGTGCCCGGTGTACGAGCGGGCCGGCGGGCACGCCTACGGGTCGGTGTACCCGGGCCCGATCGGCGCCATCCTGAGCCCCCAACTGCGGGGCACGCGGTCCGAGATCGACGCCTCGCTGCCGTACGCGTCGTCGCTGTGCGGGGCCTGCTACGAGGTGTGCCCGGTCGCCATCGACATCCCCGAGGTACTGGTGCACCTGCGGGAACGCGTCGTCGAGGGAGGTCCGGCGACCCGGGACGGCAACAGGGTCGTGCTGCAGCCCGCCAAGGGCCACGCCGGTGAGCGTGCGGCGATGCGGGCGGCCCGCTGGGCGTTCGCCCGCCCCGGAGCCCTGCGCGCCGGGCAGCGGCTGGCGTCCCGTACGCGCCGTTTCCATCCGCGTGCCCTGCCCGGCCCCGGCAGGGCGTGGAGCGCCTCGCGGGAGCTGCCGGCGGTGCCCGCCGAGCCGTTCCGCGACTGGTGGCAGCGGACCCGTGGCGGCGAGGAGGACCCCAAGTGAGCAGCAGGGAACGGATCCTGGGCCGGGTGCGGCGCGCGCTGGCGGACGTACGGCCGGACGAGGAGCCGTACGAGAGGGCGGTGACGCGTGACTACGCGCGCGAGCACGGCCCTCTGAGCGCCTCGGAGGCGGTGGATCTGCTGGCCGAGAACCTGGCCGACTACCGGGCGGTCGTGCACCGCTGCGCTGCCGGCGACCTGGCGGCGACCCTCGCCGGCGTGCTGGCGGCGCGCGGGGCGCGAACGGTGCTGGTTCCGCCGGGACTGCGGCCCGAGTGGCTCGCGGCGGCGGACGTCGAACGGGTCCCGGACCTGCCCGGCAGCACACCGCACGAGCTGGACCTGGTCGACAGCGTGGTGACGGGGTGCGCGGTGGCCGTCGCCGAGACCGGCACGATCGTGCTGGACGGCTCCCCCGACCAGGGGCGCCGCCGGATCACCCTCGTCCCGGACCACCACGTCCTCGTCGTCCGCGTGCCCGACCAGGTCGTGTCCTCCGTGCCGCAGGCCCTCGAACGGCTCGATCCGGCCCGGCCGTTGACATGGATCTCCGGTCCTTCGGCGACCAGCGACATCGAACTGGACCGCGTGGAGGGGGTGCACGGGCCGCGCACCCTGGAGGTGATCCTCGTCGGCTGACCGTGATGTCGCGGATCGGCCCGGGCGGTCACAAATCGCGCCGCTCCAAGGGCTCTTGGGCCGGCCCTTGGACGACCCGGCCCTCGGTGTCGAAGCGGGAGCCATGGCAGGGGCACTCCCAGGCCTTCTCCGCACGGTTGAACGACACCAGGCACCCCAGGTGGGTGCAGCGCGCCGACACGGCGTGCAGTTGCCCGGCCTCGTCACGGTGAACGGCGCACCGCTGCCCCGCGACCCGGACGACCGCGCCGTCGCCCGGGGCGATCTCGTCCACGGCGGTGCCGCTCGTGGAGGGCAGCCGGTCGCCCACGAAGTGCCGTGCCACGTCGGCCTGGTGCTTGAGGAATGTCGCGCCCTCGCGGACGACGGAGGCGATCCGGCGGGGGTCGTACAGGTCGCTCCACGCGCAGTCCCGGCCGGTGATCCGCTCGCTCAGCAGCCGGCCGGCCATGATCCCGGTGCTCAGGCCCCAGCCGCCGAAGCCGGTGGCCACATAGGTGTTCCTGCCGCCGGGGTGGAGCGGGCCGACGAGGGGGACGGAGTCGGTGGAGTCGTTGTCCTGGGTGGCCCAGCGGTGGGTGAAGTCGAGGTCTCCGAAGCGGTCGGTCGCCCAGGCGGCGAGCCGCGCGAAGCGCTCCTCGACGTCGCCGCCCGTGCCGGGCGTGAAGTGCTCGCCGGTGACGAGAAGCAGCCGGCGGCCGCCGCCCAGGGGCGCCGTGCGCACCGAGCGGGTGTTCAGCTCCTGGGTGATGTACATGCCGAGCGGGGCGCGGTCGGCGTCCACCGGTGCGGCGAGCACCAGTTCGCGGCGCGGGGAGAGCCGGGTGAACAGCAGGGCCCGGTCGAAGACGGGGTAGTGGGTGGCGACGACGACGCTGTGGGCGGTGACCTTCGTCGTCGCCGTCGGGGTCCGCACGGTCAGTTCGCAGGGTTCGCCCTCGTCCAGGCCGGTGACCCGGGTGTTCTCGTGGATGACGCCGCCGAGCCGCCGGATGTCGTCGGCGAGCGCCATGAGGTACTTGCGGGGGTGGAACTGGGCCTGGCCCCCCACCCGGACCGCGCCGGCGACGGGGAACGGCAGGTCCGTCTCGGTGACGTACTCGGCGGGCAGCCCCGCCTCCCGGGCGGCCTCCGCCTCGGCCTTCAGCTCGTCCGTGCGGCCGGGGTCCTCGACGTAGGTGTAGGCGGCCGTGTCCTCCCAGTCGCAGTCGACGCCCAGTTCCTCGGCGGTGGCCGCGGCATGCCGGACGGCGTCCATCTGGGAACGGGCGTACAGCCGGGCGCCCTGCGGACCGCGGGTGCGGCGCAGACCGTCGTAGACGAGGGTGTGCTGGGCGCTCAGCTTGGCCGTGGTGTGGCCGGTGACGCCTGCCGCGATCCGGTGCGCCTCCAGCACCGCCACCGAGCGGCCCCGCCGGGCCACCTCCCACGCCGTGCACAGGCCCGCGACACCGCCGCCGACCACGGCCACGTCGACGGTGAGCGGCCCCTCGGGCGGGGGCGCCGGTGTGCCGGGGGGCACGGTGTGCAGCCAGTACGAACCCTCGTGAACGTCGATGCCCGCCTGCTCGTCCATGGGGCCCGGGTGCCCGCGACCGGCCCGGTCACACGGGCCCGGGCGCCACTCCCCCCGTCAGGAGTACACCATCGGACAGCCGTGCCGCAGGGAGTACTGGGCGGCGCGCAGGTAGACCGCCGCGTAGAAGGCCGCGTCCAGGTCCTCGCTCCACGGTCCGGGCCGGGACCCGGCGGCCTCGGCGGCCCCGCCCTCGAAGAACCAGAAGGTCAGTTCGAGGTTGCCGCCCGTCGCCGGCACCAGGTCCAGGGGCAGGCCGACGGCCGTGGCCAGCCGTTCCGCGGCTGCGAGGACCTGCGGGGCGCCCGCGATCACCGTCTCCTCCCAGTACCCCGAGCCGAAGGGAAGTTCGACGCGTTCCTCAAGGGAGGGCGGCACGAGGACCGTCCAGCCGTACAGCGTCTCCCGCTCGGCCTCACCGAGGTGCTCCCGGCACCAAACCTCGAAACCGTCCATCGGCGGGAAGACCTTCTCCTCGAACCAGCCGCGGGCGGCCGGGGATCCGGCCCCCGGCCCGCCGACGCTGTCGAACGCCGGCAGACCGCGCCGCCGCAGCTCCTCGTTCAGGGCGGAGGCGACGGCCGCGTGCCCGCCCTCCTCCTCGCCGAACCACTCACGCCCGTCGATGCTCACCAGGTACACGCCCATGATCGGACGGTACCGGGAGGCACTGACACCGCCCCGCGTCCCGGTGCCTGTCCCCCGGAACCGCCCTCAGGCGGGGGCGGGTTCGATGTTCTGGTTGGCGTGGAAGAGGTTGTCCGGGTCGTAGGTCCGCTTGACCTGGGCGAGCCGGTCGTAGTGCCCCCGGTAGGTGGCGCGGACGCGGTCCTGCCGTTCGTCCTGGCCCATGAAGTTCACGTACGAGCCGCCCATGGAGTACGGGTGGGTCTCCTCCCAGTAGTCCACGCACCACTGCCGCAGGACCTCGGCGTTCGCCGGGTCGGGGTCGACTCCGGCGAAGACGCCGGACCAGACGGCGTCCCGGTAGCCCCACGCGGTGTCCTCCGGAGGCACCCGGTGGGCGGCGGCGTCGACCGGGTACAGGTGCATCAGGGAGAGCGGCGTGGGCAGGTTCTCGCCGTACTTGAGGTGCACGTCCACGGCCGCGTCGGGGATCCGGTCGAAGAAGTCGCCGCGCCAGTACCACTGGTAGCCGGTGGGGATCAGCTCGTCGAACATGCTCTGCAGCGCGGGGTACGGCATCGGCGCGGTGAAATGGAAGGCGGGCCGGGCGGGTTCGTCCACCACGGCGAGGACGTCCCCGGTGCGCTCCGGGTCGCCGGTGTGGCACCACACCACCGCGCACATCTTGTGCCCGTGGAGATCCTCGGGGAACGGCGGGGCCGGCGGGACCGTGAGCAGGGCGAAGAAGCCGTAGACGTCCTCGGGGGCCTGCGGGAGGAAGTCCCGGTACCAGCCGAGCACTTCGCGGGTCCGGTCGACGGGCCAGACGGTGATGCCGGCGCCGACGGTGTCCACGGGGTGCAGACGGTAGGTGAAGGCGGTCACGACGCCGAAGTTCCCGCCGCCTCCGCGCAGGGCCCAGAACAGGTCGGGGTGGTGGTTCTCGTCTGCGGTGACGAAGCTGCCGTCGGCGAGGACGACGTCGGCGGCGATCAGATTGTCCATCGTCAGGCCGTACTTGCGGGTCAGGTATCCGTGGCCGCCGCCGAGGGTCAGACCGCCGACGCCGGTCATCGACACGATCCCGGTGGGCGTGGCCAGGCCGAAGCCGTGCGCGGCGTGGTCGAGGTCGCGGAGCTGGCTGCCGCCGCCCACCTGGGCGGTCCGGGCGACGGGGTCGACGCGCACCCAGCGCATCGGTGACAGGTCGACGGTGACGCCGCCGTCGACCAGGCACAGTCCGGGGCCGCTGTGCCCGCCGCCCCGTACGGCGAGTCGCAGGCCGCTGTCACGGATGTGGTCGACCGCCGCCATCACGTCCGCCGCGTCCGCGCACCGCACGAACGCGGCGGGACGCTTGTCGATCATCGCGTTGTACACCCTGCGGGTCCGCTCGTACTCCGCGTCCTGCGGACCGATGACGGGTCCGCGCAGAGAGGTCTTCATCGCGTCCAAAGCCGCGCTGTCCATGGGTGGTCTCCTCGGGGAGGGCACTCAGGGGTCCTTGCACTGTGCCCGTCCGGGCCGCGCGGCCCGGCACCCCTCAGCCGGGCGCCGGGCACGGGCGGAGCGGCACCGGGCGGAAAGCGACCGCACACCGTGTGGCGTGCGGTCACCGCCTTGCGGTCAGCCCTCCTCGGTCTTCGCGTACTCCGTGGCCATCTGTCCCGCGAAGTCGTACATGATCACCTGCTCGTCCCCGACCACCCAGGCGTCGTGGCCCGGCGGGCACACGAACACGTCGCCCACGCCCACTTCGCTCTCGCCGCCGTCGTCCATGCGGATGTGCATACGGCCCTGGACGACGAAGCCGTTGTGGTGCACCTGGCAGCTGTCGGTTCCCGCGAGCGGTCCCACGGACTCGGTCCAGCGCCAGCCGGGCTCGAACGTCGCCACGGCGAAGTCGAGCCCCGTCATGTGGACGGCTTCCAGGTGGCCGCGTGGGAAGTCGCGCCGCTCGTCAGGCTTGTCGAGCGTCTTCACTTCCAGCATGACGCTCCTCCCTTCCGGCCGCGCACGCCCGCGGCCGGGGCCGGTCCCCCGGCGGCCCTGGACGTCACCGGTGGGGGCCGGTCCCCACCCCTCCATCGTCCGCCCGCGTCCGGGGACCCGCCATCCGGGGACGGCCCTTGAGTCCTTGCTTCGTACGGCGGGTGAGTCCTTCCCTCATACGGCGGGTGCGGCCGGCCCCGACTCGTGATCAGGCGGCGGCCCCGCCGCACAGCCGCGCGAAGCGTTCCGCGTCGACGTTGCCGCCGGAGACGATCACTCCGACCCGGCGCGGCAGGTCCTCGATCCGGCCGGACAGCAGCGCGGCCAGCGGCGTCGCCCCGCTCGGCTCCACGACGATCTTCAGCCGCTCGAAGGCGAAGCGCATCGCGGCGCGGATCTCGTCGTCGGAGACCAACGCGATCGCGTCGACCAGCCTGCGGTTGACGGAGAAGGTCAATTCGCCGGGGGTGTGCAGGGCCTGCCCGTCGGCGATGGTGCGCGGCACCGGCACACTCACCCGACGGCCCGCCTCCAGCGACCGCTTGGTGTCGTCGCCGGCCTCCGGCTCGACGCCGACGATCCGGATGCCGTCGTACAGCGCCTTGGCCGCCGTGGCACTGCCCGCGATCAGCCCGCCGCCGCCGACCGGGGCGAGCAGTGCGCCCAACTCTCCCGCTTCTTCGAGCAGTTCGAGAGCGGCGGTGCCCTGCCCGGCCATGACGTGGGGGTGCTCGTAGGGCGGGATGAGGGTGAGTCCGCGTTCGGCGGCGAGGGCCTCGGCGATCGCCACCCGGTCACCGTCGTAGCGGTCGTACGTCACGATCTCGGCGCCGTAGCCTTCCGCGGCCGCCCGCTTGGAGCGGGGGGCGTCCTCGGGCATGACGATCACCGCGCTGGTCCCGAGTTCCCGGGCGGCCAGGGCGACGGCCTGGGCGTGGTTGCCCGAGGAGTAGGCGGCGATGCCGCGCGCGAGCTGCTCCGGGGTCAGCCGGGAGGCCGCGTTGTAGGCGCCGCGGAACTTGAAGGCGCCCACGCGCTGGAAGTTCTCGCACTTCAGCAGCACCTCCGCGCCGACGGCCTCGTCCAGGGTCCGGGAGTTGAGCACGGGGGTGCGGTGCGCGACCCCCTTGAGCCGGGCCGCCGCGTCACGGACGTCGTCGAGGGTGATCGGCGCGGGTGTGGTCGTCACGGGGTGGCTCCCTCAGGGGTGTCGGGGCGGTCGGGCGTGTCGGGACGGGGGCGTTCGGGCGCGTCTGGACGGTGGGCGTCGGGGGCGTCACGGCTGGGGCGATGGCGGCGGTCGGGGTCGTCACGGCCGGGGCCCTGGCCGTCGGGGTGCCCGGCCGCTCTGGCCTGGGACAGGTAGCTGTAGGCGGAGGCCCGCGAGATGCCCAGGCGGGCGGCGACCTGCTCCACGGCCCGCCGCACGGCGAACACCCCGCGCTCGTCCAGCCCTCGGAAGAGGGCGAGCCGGCGGGCCCGGTCGAGAGCGGCCCAGGTCTCGTCCTGGCGTGCCAGATGGGCGTCGAGCAGGGCGTCGACGACGGAGTCGATGTCGTCGCCGAAGGTGGTCACGGGCGCGTCCGCGGGAGGTGCGCCCGCCCCGGCGAGCGCGGCGAGCAGGCTCCGCGCCCGGTCGACCTCCGTGACGTCCACATTGACACAGAGGGAGCCGAACACCGCGCCCCCGCTGTCGCGCAGCATCATCGTGGACGCCTTCACGAGGCGACCGGAACCGGTGCGGGTCACGTAGTTGAGCTCGTCGGCCGCGTCGTCGCCACGGGCGAGGAGCCGCATGCCGATCTCGCTCATCGCGCCACCCACCGTGCGCCCGGTCACGGTCCCGGCGACGGCGACCACGGAACTCTCCGGCCGCCGGTAGTCGTGCAGCACGACCTCGCAGACGGGACCGAAGGTGGCCGCGATCCCGTCGATGACGGGCGTCAGCGCCCTCAGGATCGCGTCCCGCTCCCTCTCGCGCGCCGCCGGGCGCTGCTCCTTACCCGTCATCCGGCCTCCCTCACCGCCACACACACCCGCAGGCGTCACCCTGCCTTGTACGAGCTTAGACCATGAATCCAGCTTCTGGATATCCAGTCCAGAAGCTCATCCCGAGACGACTCCCGTGTCCCGCCTCCAGGGGAACCTCGATCAAGGGGTGGCACCGCCAATTGCCGTTTCCCTAGGATGGGTTGTCGACCGCGCCGGACCACGGCACGGCTCGGATCTGGGGGAAGAGATGCAGCCTGGCAAGCAGCTGTCCACGTCGATCGACGCCACGGTTCCCACCGCCGCGCGCATGTACGACCACTACCTGGGCGGCAAGGACAACTACGCGGCGGACCGCGCCGCCTGCGAGGAACTCGACAAGGTCGTCCCCAGCACCCGGGCCCTCGCGCTGAACAACCGGCGTTTCCTCCAGCGGGTGGTCCGCACGCTGACGCAGGAGCACGGCATCCGGCAGTTCCTCGACCACGGCTCCGGCCTGCCCACGCAGGACAACGTGCACCAGGTCGCGCAGCGCGTCGACCCGACCGCGCACGTCGTCTACGTCGACAACGACCCGATGGTGCTCGTGCACGGCCGTGCCCTGCTGGAGCAGGACGAGCGCACCACCGTCATCCACGCGGACATGCGAGAGACCGAGGCGATCTTCCAGCACCCCGACACCGAGCGCTTGATCGACTTCTCCCAGCCGGTCGCCGTGCTGTTCAACTCGGTGTTCCACTGCATCCCGGACAGCGAGACCGACGGCCCGCAGGCGGTGGTCCGCAAGGTGACCGAACGCCTCGCGCCCGGAAGCTTCCTGGTGATGTGTCAGCTGGTGAGCGAGGACCCGGCGGTCCGGGACTTCGTCACCAACTTCATGGACCAGGCCACGCAGGGGCACTGGGGCCGGGTGCGCGAGGAGAAGGACGTCGCGGCGCTGTTCGACGGCCTGGAGATCCTCCCTCCGGGGCTGGTGGAGGTCTCCACCTGGCGCCCCGACACGGAGGTGGCGCCCCGCCAACTCACGCAGGAGTGGATCGAGTTCGGCGGGGTAGGCCGGCTTCCGTGACGGGTCAGGAGCCGGGGTAGCGCTGGTCCATCGTCTCCGTGAGCAGCTTCAGGGAGTCACGGGGGTCCAGCGCCTCGTCGGCCAGCCGGTCCAGCGAGACCCGGTACTCCTCCGTCTCGTCCCGGTCCTCCAGGAACGTGGCGCTCCTGATCTGCTCGAGGTAGACCACGTCGGGCAGGTCGGAGCCGCCGAACCGGAGGTAGGTGACCGGCAGGGCCGGAGCGGAGGCGTGGGTGACGTCCAACGGCACGACCTGGACCGTCACATGGGGCAGCCGGGCCATCCTGACGAGGTGGGCGAGCTGTTCGCGCATGACGTCACGGCCGCCGAGGACGCGCAGCAGCACCGACTCGTCGAGGATCGCCCACACCTGCGGCGCGTCCGCCCGGTTCAGCAGCTCGGTGCGCCGGGTCCGCAGCTCCACCCGGCGCTCGACCTCCCGGCGGGAGGCCATGGGCAGCCCGCGCTCCACGACGGCGCGCGTGTACGCGGGGATCTGCAACAGGCCCGGGACGTACTGGATTTCGAAGGTCCGGATGGCCGTCGCCGCCTCCTGGAGGCCGACGAGCCGGTCGAACCACTCGGGCATCAGCCGCTTGTCGTAGCGCTGCCACCAGCCCGGCTCCCCCGCCTGCCGCAGCAACTGCAGCAGTACGGAACCCTCGTGCTCGTCACACTCGTACAGGCCGAGCAGGGCGCGGACGTCGGCCTCCGCGGGCGGACGACGCCCCTTGCCCGCCTCGATGCGTGACAACTTGGCCGGGCTGAAACCCAGTTTGCGCGCGGCCTGCTCCTGGGAGAGGCCGGCGTCCTCCCGGATGCCGGCCAACTGCACACCGACCAGCATTTTCAGCAAGGTCGGGGCGGGCTCGGCCCGGTTCAGATACGGTTCGAGACGGGAGACGCGAGGCGACTCGGCAGGCATCCTGACTCCCCGTGGACCGGCAGACGACAAGCTCATTATCGCACCCCGAGGCCTCCCGCCGCACTCCTCGACGGAATTGCCTTGCTCCGCAACGGTGTTGAGGCGCGCCCCACTCAGCCGCTAGAGCAAGTGATCGAACTCCCCGCCCTTGGCCCCGGCCAGGAACGCGGCCAGCTCGGCCGGCGTGTAGACCAGCGCGGGACCCTCCGGATCGCGGGAGTTGCGCATCGCGACGCCGCCCCCCTCCAGGGCCGCCACCTCGACACAGTTGCCCTCGGCGTTGCTGTGACTGCTCTTGATCCAGCGGACGCCCAGCTCGCTCGCCCGCACTCCGTTCGCCACTGACGACACTGCACTCTCCTCGGACTTGCGCGCAATTTCCCGTGAAATTGCACGAGACCATCGTCAGCGTGGATAATAACCATGTCGTCAACCGCAGTTCAGCCGTTCCGTCCAGCGTCGCGTGCAGCCGTACCGTCCTGACGTCGCCTCAGATGCCCCCAGGGAGATGCCGTGTCATCACCTGCGCAGTTCCGGAACCATGAGCCAGTAGGCGACTCGTCGCCCAGAACCGCCGTGCTGCACCTCACGGGCAGCCGGAGGGGCTTCGCGGAGGCCCGAGACTTCACCCACCGCACCCTGGACGCCTGGTCCCTGGAGCACCGCGCGGACGACGCGCTCACCGTCGTCACCGAACTCGCCGCCAACGCCGTCCTGCACGCCCTGGCAGACCTGCCCGAGCCCGCGGGTCAGCGGCAGGACGCGGCCGCCGGCGCACGGCTGCGACTCAGCCTGCGCCCCCACCACCTGGTCTGCGCCGTCACCGACCCGAGCGACGTCCCACCGGTGTACGCGCACACCGACGACCCGTTGCTGGAACACGGCCGCGGACTGCACATCGTCGAAGCCCTGTCGGAGCACTGGGGTTGGACCCGGCGCTGCCCCGTGGGCAAGACCGTCTGGGCCATGCTGCCGACCCGTCCCTCACCACTGACATGACTGCCATAAACAGACCCGTACCGCTCGAGGACCTGGGGCACGTGCCGTGGCCCGAGATCAAGGACTCCACCGGTTCCGCCGCGGCCATCCCCACCCTGCTCACCACCGTCGCCCGCGGCGACGCCGACACCGCGGGCCCCGCGCTCGGCCAACTCCGCCAGCGCATCTGCCAGTACGGCTTCGTCGTAGGCCAGGCGACGGCGGCCACGGTGCCCTTCCTGTGGGAACTCGTCCGGCTCCCCCAGGTCACGTGCCGCGTCGAGATACTGCATCTGCTGAAGTGCATCGCCGTCACCCGGCAGTGGGAGATCACGGCCACCGCCTACCCCAAACTGCTGCGCCGCCGCGACAACTACGTGCAATGGGAACGCGACGCAAGGCACGCCGTCCACGCCCAGAGCGCGGTCCTGCACCAACTGCTCGACGAACCGGACGGGGAGATCGTCCGCGCGAGCGAGGACCTCGCGGCCACCCTCGGCGGCCGCTGAAGCGGAACGCGGGAGGGGTGGGGCCCGCGGTGCGGCGCACGGGCGCGGCGGGCGCTAGGTTGGGCGCCATGAGCAACCTTGACCGCGCGCCGGTACCCAGCGTGTGCGGCGGCCGTGGATTCGTCGTCGCCGAGCCCGTCCGCGAGCTGCTGAACCCCCGGCACGTCAAGCTCGGTGAGGCGACCGAGGTACGCCGGCTGCTGCCCAACCTGGGCCGCCGCATGATCGGCGCCTGGGCCTTCGTCGACCACTACGGCCCGGACGACATCGCCGACGAGCCCGGCATGCAGGTCCCGCCGCACCCGCACATCGGTCTGCAGACGGTGAGCTGGCTGCATGAGGGCGAGGTGCTGCACCGCGACTCCACGGGCAGCCTCCGGACGATCCGCCCGCGCGAGCTGGGACTGATGACGTCGGGGCGCGGGATCAGCCACTCCGAGGAGAGCCCGAAGGCACACGCGCGGTTCCTGCACGGCGCCCAGCTGTGGGTGGCGCTTCCCGACACCCACCGGCACACCGAGCCCCACTTCGAGCACCACGCCGGCCTGCCCACGGTCACCGCCCCCGGGCTCACCGCCACGGTGATCCTCGGCGACCTCGACGGCTCCGTCTCCCCCGGCACGGCGTACACCCCGATCGTCGGCGCCGACCTGACCCTCGCCCATGGCGCCGACGTCCGCCTGCCCCTCGTACCCGACTTCGAGTACGGCGTGCTGTCGATGTCCGGCGAAGCGCATGTGGACGGCGTGCCGGTCCTGCCGGGCTCGATGCTCTACCTCGGCTGCGGCCGAACGGAGTTGCCGCTGCGCGCAGAGTCCGACGCAGGCCTGATGCTCCTGGGCGGCGAACCCTTCGCGGAGGAGCTGATCATGTGGTGGAACTTCGTCGGGCGCACGCAGGACGAGATCACCCAGGCCCGGGAGGACTGGATGAGCGGATCGCGATTCGGGGTCGTGAAGGGTTTCGACGGAAGCCCTCTACCTGCCCCGGAACTGCCTCCGGTGCCGCTGAAACCACGGGGTCGAGTGCGCTGAGCTGTTAGTTTCCTGCTCGGCGCACACATTGCGGGGCGAAGGGGAGCACACCTCGACCGGTTCACTCAGATCACGCGAGCAAACCCCCTTCGCACCCCTCGTTCCACCCCACCTCAAGGTGCAGGTTCGCCAGCCGTAGTCAGCTTTGGTCGGACTGATGCTGACCCTTTGCTGTCTTTACTGACATGCAGTCAGGTATCTGCAGGGAGCTCTGCTCGCACTCCCGCACCCCTCTCACCACCGCGTTCTCCCACTCGATCCGCGAGCCGCCGGCAGGGCTCCCTTCCCTGAGTGAGCGCGGAACCCCACCCTCTTCGGAACCATGCTGACCACACGCCTCCGGTTATGGGACCCCCACAAAGTCAACGCGTGCGCTTCCTTGCGTTCTGCCACTGCGCAGCACCTCCCATTTCCGTCCCAGCCGGCGGATGCCGACACCGTGCACAACGTCCACACCCGGCCCGGCCACCACATCCCACCCAGATCGGCAGTCAGCGCGACGTGGCCGTCTCGTTCCGGTTCAGTGGCCTGAGGGGACACGGCCCAACCAGCGTGGAGGCCTCGGCTTTCACGGCCTGTTCCGGAGGTCGGCCAACCTGTTCACCCCCACCTCTCGGGGCCGCGACTGCCTCCTCCGGGCACACTCTCGACCTGCCCAGCCACGCTCTCGGCCAGCAGCGGAGGGACGAGCTGAAAGAAGGAGGAGGCGGAGGCGTCGGAGCGGCGCCGCGGGGACTCGGCGGACCCGTGGATTGCGATCGCCTTGTCCCATCGGTCCATCCGTTGCCGTCACTGCCCTGGTTCGGAATCCATCAGAGCGTCCCCGGTCCCGCCCCGAGCCGCCGGTCAGAACCCGGAAGGCGCCCCGATGTTCGTGCTGATCTTGCCGTGCTGGGAGTGCGATCCGTAGGCGACCCTGATAAAGATGTTGGAGCTGCGGCCGTTCAGCGTGGCGGTCTTCGTCGTCCAGACACCGTCGCACTCGCTGAACGAGGCGCTCTTCCCCGAGTCGGATGCGATCGCGTTCGCCTTGGCACACACACCGTCGGTGTCGTCGTCGAGCAGCTGGAACTTCACGGTCTGCCAGTAGACGTTGTCGTGGATGTTCTTGCCCCAGGTGACCGTGCAGTTCCTGGTCCTGGCGTGGACCGTGCCGCCGCTGTCCGACACGTACAGCGATGCACAGTTGACGGTCCTGGTGCGGTCGCCGTTGTCCGCGGAGGCCGTTGTCGGCGCGACGGCCGCACCGGCCAGCGACACGGTCAACGCCAGACCGGAGACGGCCGCGAGCCTCGGCCGTGACGGGCGGGGCGAGGATACGGACGAGGAAGCGGACATGAGAGTCCCCTTTCTGGAATCACTGATTACTGGGATCACCACGAAGGCCATGCCCGCACGGTCTCTCAGGGGCGCGCGGCGCATACGCGCATCGTGCCGCCGGGACCTTGCGGAAACCTTGTGGCACGCGTGCCGCTCCCGGCACGGCGCCCGATGGCATCCATGGCCGCGGTACCGGAATTGCTCCACCACCGCGGCGGTGCGGTCGGTTTCGGCACGGCGCGGCGCTTAAGCAGCATCGTCACCGACATCCTCGGCCTGCTGCTCGGGGTGGTGCTGGTCACGGCCGCGAGCGTGCAGGATTCTTTTCTGAGCGCTTTCGGTCGGGGCCGGGCGCGCTGGTACCGTCGCTCGTATGGACCAGAACGGACGTCAGGTTCCGTCCTTGGCGCCTGAGAAGTACGCGCGCGTCGAGGCGGCCGCCCACCTCGCCGGCAAGTCCCCCGAGGACTTCGTCCGCGACGCGGCGCTCAAGGCCGCCGACGACCCGTTCCTCAAGGCCCTCGGCAGGACCCGCGACCGCGTTCCGCAGCTCGCCGACGTCTTTGCCACACAGGACCCCCAGGCCGCCGACACCAGCACTGCCTAACCTGACCCCGCTCCCACGGGCAGCCGCGACCTGCGCGAGATCCAGCAGCACAGTCACGCCGCGTGACACGGTTCCTCAGGCGACAAGAGCTCTGCAGATCGCGCAGACCCTCCCGGGCGACCCGGCCTGTCTCGACTTGGGTGTCCGGCTTACCCACCGCCAGGCCACGGTCTGGTACGTCGGCGGATACCGCAGCACCACCGGTGGCAGGCGTCCGCGCGGCCGACGAACAGAGCCTGGCCACATTCATCCGCAGCACCACGGAGCACGAACTCTGGCTCGCCGAGCATTTCTGACCCGGAGGTCCGCCAGAAAGGGCACCATCGCGTTCGACTTCGCTAACGAAACTGACAACCCAGTGTGGACAGGGTGTCCTGTGTGACAGCCTGCGGCGGTGCCCCCTCCCCGAACGCAACCAGCCGTTGACGTCATCGAGGCCACCAAGCTCCGTCTCGTCGAAGAGGCGCCGCCGCAGCTGTCCGCTACACACCAAGTTGCACGAGACCGTGTCTGGGACGATCTGGCCCAGGCCAACCCCTTCCTCTTCGACGGACCTGTCGTCGCCTGCACCAGCCTCGACCAGTCGAACCCGCACGAACTCATCCTCGGCTGGGCCCGCGTGACCTACCGCAACTTCGCCCTGCGCTGGGTGCCCGGAGCCCGCTCCCTCCCGTCCCTGTTCGTCCACCTCCGAATCACCCGGCGGGTCACCATGCTCGTCGCGCACAGGCGAGCCGGGGCTCGCACTGCCGGACTCGACCGCGGCAAATCGTCTCGCATCGTCCCGCCGAGGACCTCTACCGCCGCATCGGTGCTGCGCGCCGGTCCACTCCCATGAAGGCATCCCGTCCTCCAGGGCCTCCACGTCGGCCTCAGCCCCGGCCATCGTGCTGCCGCGCCGGCCTTGGCGAGGCCGGATGTAACCGACGACCGCCCATGCGGCCAGTCTCGGCTGCACGGGCGGTCGTTTGTCGCTGGTGCTGGGCTGCCTCAGAGGTGCTGCTCCGTGGACCTGATGCGGTCGTACTCGTCCTGGCGCTCGTCGGTGATGTAGGCCGGGATCGGGAAGTCCCACCAGCCGGGGACCCAGGGGCCCGCGGCATCGCGGTCCGTGGGGACCTCAATCAAGGCGGGGGCCCCGGACTGGACCGCCTTGCGCAGCGTCGGCTCCAGGGACGCGGCGTCGTCGACCTTCCACGACTCGATCCCGAAGGACGGGCCCATGGCCGCGAAGTCGGGGCTGTACGGCGAGCCGTCCGGGTGGGAGAACTCGGTGCCGATGTGCCGGGAGGTCTGCTTGCGCTGGCCGCCGCGGATCGACATGTAGCCCGCGTTGTTCTGGACGACGAAGATCACCGGTGCGCCGGCGGTGACGCTCAGGGCGATTTCCTGTGAGGTCATGAGGAAGTCGCCGTCGCCGAGAACGCACACCACCGGGCTCTCCGGCCGGGCGAGCTTGGCGCCTACGGCCGCCGGGATCGCCCAGCCCATGGAGGAGAAGCCGCCGGAGGTGAGGTGGGTACGCGGCGAGTAGACCGGGAAGGTCTGCTTGACCGCTCCCTGGGTGTTGCCCGAGCCGGCGACGATGATCGCGTCGCGCGGGAGCACGTTGCGCAGGGCGCCGAGCGGGCGCTGGGAGGTGAAGGGGAAGCGGTCGCTGTCGCGGCGGCCGGCAAGCTTCTCCTCCCAGTCCCGCTTGAGGCGGGCGAGTTCTGCGAGGTACTCGGAGCGGTCGACGCCCTTGGAGGGCAGGGAGTCGACGATCGCGGCCACGGCGCGCTGCGCGTCCGCGACGATGCCCACCTCGGCGGGGTAGTTCTTGCCGATCTCGTGCGGGTCGATGTCTATGTGGATGAGCTTCGCGGGCGGGATGGAGAAGCTGATGCCCTTGGCGTAGCTGGAGGCGGACCAGTCGGTGAAGCGGCAGCCGACGGAGATGACGACGTCGGCGGAGCTCGCGATGGCGTTGCCCGTCATGGTGCCGGTCTGGCCGACGCTGCCGGCGAACAGCTCGTGGTCCTCGGGGAAGGCGCTCTTGCCGTTCCACGTGGTGACGACCGGGATCTGCCAGCGCTCGGCAAGCGCGAGAACCTGGTCGGAGGCCTCGGAGGTGATCGCGCCGCCGCCGACCACGATGACCGGGCGGGTGGCCGCGCGCAGCACGTCCACGGCACGGTCGACAGCCTCCGGGTCGGGGTGCTGGCGGCCGACCGGGATGCGGCGCTCCAGGTCGTGGAGTTCGACGTTCGCGGCCTCGGCCTGTACGTCCATGGGGACTTCGAGGTGCACCGGGCCCGGGCGGCCGGTCAGCATGGAGTTGAAACAGCGGTGCAGGACGAAGGGGAGTTCCTCGACCCGGGTGACGACCCAGTGCCGTTTGCTGACGGCCTCGGCCACCTTGGGGAAGTCGTTGGCCGTGTAGCGGTCGAGTTCCTGCAGCAGTCCGTGGCCGCGCATGTGGGTCGGCGGGCCGCCCGTGACGACGAGAACACTGGTGGAGTCCGTGAACGCAGTGCCCATGCCGATGACGGTGTTGCTCGCGCCGGCGCCGATGGAGGTCACCGCGGCCTGCGGGCGGCCGGTGACGCGGTAGTAGCCGTCGGCGAGGTGGACGGCGCTCTGCTCGTGGAAGGTCTGGATGAAGGGGATCCTGGACTCGTCGTCGAGGAAGGCGTCGGTTAGTGACCAGATGCCGTGGCCGGGGATGCCGGCTACGACGTCGACCCCGTAGTTGCGCAGGGTTCGCGCGACGATCTGGCCTCCGGTGAGGACGGGCATGGTGTGTTCCCTATCAGGTCGGGTCGGACGGTGGGGTCAGGGGTTCTGACGGGCGGCCCAGGCGAAGCCCTGGGTGCACAGGCGGGTGACGTCCGGGTTCTGGAGGTCGTCGAGGTCGTGTCCGACCGCGCTGTAAAAGACGCGGCCCTCGCCCCAGGTGCGGGTCCAGGCCTGGGGGATGGTCTTTCCCTCCAGCCAGGGCAGGTGTTCACCGGTGAAGGCGGTCTCGGCCAGGACGTGGTTGTTGGGGTCGACGGACATGTAGTACTGCTCGGATGCGACCCGGAAGTCCTTCACCCCGGCGGTGATCGGGTGCCCGGTGTCCGTGACGGTGACCTCGTAGGGGTACTTCACGCCTTCGCCGGCGGGGTGTTCGAGGAAGCTGCCGCCGAGCAGCCAGTGGTACTTGAGGCTGGTGCGGAACGCGGCGGCCGCGCCGTGCCAGGCGGCGATTCCGGTGCCGTTCTCCACCGCCCCCAGCAGGTTCGACTCCTGGGCGGCGGTCAGGCCCTCGGACAGCAGGGCGTTGTTCCAGTTGAGCGCGATGAGGTCGTAGCCGGTGAGGTCTGCGTCGAGGGAGAAGATGTCGTTGGTCTCGTCGACGTCGTATCCGAGGTTCTTGAAGATCGGGAGGGCCCATTCCTCGGCCACCTGGTAGGGCTTGTGCCCCGGCCAGCCTCCGTACAGATACAGGACGCGGGTCATGCGGGGTTCCCTTCGGTCGTGCTCTCAAGGGCGGCGGCGCGGCTGCGCAGACGCTCGGCCACCTCTATGGCGTCGCCTTCCGGCGCGGTGGACTTGCGCTCCGGCTTCATCACCAGCAGGTACACCAGACCCACGGCCGAGACGACGAGGAACCCGATGAGTGCGATCCACCGGTCCACGAACGGGGTCCCGGCGTCACCGGTGGGCCAGGCGAGAAGGACCATGCCGAGCACGCCGTAGACCAGGGCCGCCACGGTCACAGCGAAGCCCCAACGGCCCAGCGTCCAGGCTCCGGCGGGACGCCAGCCCTTCATGCGCATCCGCAGCGCGGCCAGCACGACCATCATGAACGCCGCATATCCGGCCAGCATCTGGAACGCCGCGATCTTGGTGAGGGAGTCGGGCGAGTAGTAGACGAACACGAAGAGCAGCAGCGGCAGGACGTTCACGGCCAGCAGCGCGTTCATGGGGACGCGGTGCTTGCGGGTGATCTGCGAAAAGAGGCGGGCACCCGGGAACATGTCGTCGCGGGCGAAGGAGAAGACGATCCGGCTCGCGGCGGCCTGCTGGCTCATCACACCCGCGATGAAGGACGTCATGATCACCGTGAGCACCACCTTCGTGCCGACGGTGCCGACCGAGCTCTGCAGGATTGAGGGGATCGGGTTGGTGTCCTTGCCGGACAGGATCGAGGCGAGGTCCGGAGCCGCGAGTGCGTAACCGACGAAGGCGAACAGCGCGGCCACTCCGCCGACGGCGACGGTCAGCTGCATGGCCCGGGGGATGCTGCGGGAGGGGTTGGGAACCTCTTCCGCGATCTCGCCGCACGCCTCGAAGCCGTAGAAGAGGAAGAGCCCGACGAGTGAGGCGGCGATGAAGGCCATGACGTAGCTGTCATGGTTGGAGCTGCTGGTCTCGAAGAAGATCGCGACGGAGTTGTGCCGTTCGAAGATCAGCAGGTAGAAGCCCACGAGAACGATGCCGATCAGTTCCGCAGCGAGTCCGATCTTCGAGATCAACGCCAGGGTCCTCGTGCCGAAGCAGTTGCAGATCAGGCAGACGACGGTCACCGCGATCGCGATCCACAGGCGCTGGACGGGAGTGGAGCTGATGGCGGGCGCGTCGGCGGTTCCGGCGAAGAGGCTCGCCGCGAAGTCCGAGCTGAACAGTGCGGTACTGGTGATGCCGATGGTGATGCAACAGATGTACGTCCACGCGTTGAACCAGGCATAGCGGCCGTTCCAGAGCCTTCTGACCCATTGGTAGAGCCCGCCCGCGAGCGGGAACTGCGAGACGACCTCCCCGAAGACCAGCGCGACCAGGAACTGCCCGGCCCCGACGATGCCGATCCAGAAGATGGACGGTCCGCCGGCGGTCGCCAGACCGACCGCGAAGAGGGCCACGACGCCCACGAGGGGCGAGAGGTACACGAAGCCCAGGGCGAAGTTCCCCCACAGGCTGACCTTGCGGTCGAACTTCTGCTCATAGCCGAGTACGGCGAGCATTTCGGCGTCCGCGGCCGACGAGAGGGGTCTCGCGGCCCCGCCCGAGGGGCCGACGCGGGTGGATGTGGGCGCCGCGTGCGCCTCGTTGTCCGTAGCTGACATGACGATCTCCGTGGGTCGAGGGGGAGGTGCTCCTTGTCGAACGGGTGCCGCGCTGCGCCCGCGGGCCGGCGTAAGCCGCGATCCGTCATCGCGGATCAGCTCTGCTCGAAGGCGTGGTCGGTCCAGTCCAGCGGTGCCGAGCCGTAGCGCGCGGCGCGGACGTCTCCCGAGCGCGCGTGTCCCTCGAAGTTCTCGATGCGTGAGGCCCTGCCGCAGATCTCGCCGAGCCGGGCGCTGGACCCGGCGTCCCTGATCTCCTGGTATGTCACGGTCTTGAGGTACTTGCCGACCCAGAGACCGCCTGTGTAGCGGGCCGCTCCCAGGGTGGGCAGCACGTGGTTGGTGCCGATGACCTTGTCGCCGTACGCGACGCACGTCTTGTCCCCGAGGAACAGGGCGCCGTAGTTGCGCATCCGGTGCAGGGCCTCGCGGGGCTCGGCGGTGAGGATCTGGACGTGCTCGCTGGCGTACTCGTCGGCGAGCGCGTAGGCGGCGTCCAGGGTGGGAACCACGACCACCTCGCCGTGGTCGCGCCAGGCGGGGCCGGCGACGTCTCCCGTGGGCAGGTCCGGCAGCAGCTTGTCCACCCAGGCGATGGTCCGCGCGCCCACCTTCTCGGACGTCGTGATGAGGACGGTCGGGGAGTCGGGTCCGTGCTCGGCCTGGGACAGCAGGTCCGTCGCCACCACGAACGGGTCCGCGGTGTCGTCCGCGACGATCAGCACTTCCGTCGGTCCGGCGAACAGGTCGATGCCGACCTCGCCGAACAGTTGCCGCTTGGCTTCCGCCACGTAGGCGTTGCCGGGGCCGGCGAGCATGTCGACCGCGTCGATCGTCTCGGTGCCCAGCGCCAGGGCGGCCACGGCCTGGACGCCGCCCATGACGTAGATCTCGTCGGCGCCCGCCAGATGCATCGCGGCGATGCTCACGGGCGGCGGAGCCCCGCGGTCCGGCGGGGTCGTCGCGGCGACCCGCTGGACGCCTGCGACCTTGGCCGTCAGGACGGTCATGTGCGCCGACGCGGTGAGCGGATAGCGGCCGCCGGGAACGTACGCGCCGGCCGCGCCGATCGGGATGTTGCGCTGGCCCAGGAACACTCCGGGCAGCGTCTCCACCTCGAAGTCGGTGAGGGAGTCCCGCTGCGCCCGGGCGAAGCCGCGGACCTGCTCCTGGACAAACCGCAGGTCGTCGAGGACCGTCTCGGGGACGGAGGCCACCACGGAGGCGACCTGGTCGGGGCTGAGCCGGAAGGACGGCGGGCCCCACTGGTCGAACTTCTGCGACCAGCGGCGCACCGCGGCGTCGCCGTCGGCCCGTACGTCGGCGATCACGTCGGCGACGGTCTCGACGATTTCCGGACGGCTGGTCCGCGCCGGTTTCGCGGCGGCGGGACCCTTGATGAAGTGGCGCTCTGACGACACTCTGCACTCCTCGCAAGTGGTCGTGCCTGTGGGGTTGACCTGAAGTCTGGGGAAACAGGCGGGTGCGGCGACAGGCGCAGTGTGTGCAATATTGGCCGTGGAACCAGCACACACCGAGGTAGTGGTTCATGGCTGAATCCCTGACTGTTCGCGCCACACTCGAACTGGAGGTGTTCAAGCGCACCGAAGTGCGCGTGTACGCCGGAGAGAGGAACCTGGACCGCCCGGTGCGCTGGGTGCACACCGGGGAGATCCCGGACATCCACCGCTTTCTCAGCGGCCAGGAGATGCTCCTGACGGCCGGGCTGGGCATGGGCAGCACCGCTCTGCAGCAGCGCGCCTTCGTCCGCCGCGTCGCGGACGCGCGCGCGGCCGTGCTCGTCGTCGAGCTGGCCGGGCGCATGTTCGACTCGATGCCGCAGGCCGCCGTCGAGGAGGCCGAGGCGGCCGGTCTGCCCCTGGTGGGCCTGGCCGACGAGATCCCCTTCGTCGAGACGTCGGCCCAGGTCCACGAGGTGTTGGTCGGCATCCGCGTCAAGCAGTTGATCGCCGAGGAGGCCACCAGCCAGGCGTTCATGGATCTGCTGCTGGCCGACGAGGACTATGTCGGCGTGGTCAGGGAGTTGGCCCGCCGCACCGGGCACGCCGTGGTGCTGGAGGACGTGACGCATCAGATGCTCGCCTACGGGGGCGCGACCCCGGAGGCCGACCGGGTCGTGAACGAGTGGAGCGCGCACTCGCGGGCCATCCACGAACGCCACCACCCTCTCGTCGCGCAGGGCAACGAGGCCCCCGCGGCCTCCGCAGCGTCCTTCAGCCAGGTCGAGCCGTGCGCACGTCAGCCCGTGATCCTTCGGGGCGAGTCCTGGGGCTGGCTCCATCTGCTGCACGGCGAGGTACGGCCGCACCCGGCCGTGCTGCGAACGCTGGAGCGGGCGGCCGCGGCCGTGGCGATCTCGCTGCTCAGCGAGCGGGAGAGCGGCGCCCGCGCCTCCCAGCGCCAGACGGCGCTGCTGAACCGGCTGCTGCTGGGCGACATCACGGGCGAGCGGTTCGTGAGCCTCGGCCTGGCGCTCGGGCAGGACCTGCGCGGGCGGGAGCTGATCGTCCTCACCGCGTGGGCGGGCGACGACGAGCCCGTCAAGGACCACGTCCTCGCTCGTCTGCTGCAGCAGGCCGGTTGGCCGGCCGTCGTGGGCGACACCGGGGAGTTCGACGTGGCGGTCGTGGGCCTGCCCGCACGCGCGGACGTGACCGCTGTGCGCAAGCTGCTGACCGATCACGGCGTGCGGGGCGGCGTCAGCCGGACCGTGGATCCGGCCGCCCTGCCGCTGGCGCTGCGGCAGAGCCGCAGCGCGGCCTGCGTCGCGGCGGCGGCAGAGCAGCCGGAGGTGCGTCACTTCGACGATCTGGGAGCCCTGCGTCTGCTCGTGGCGCTCTCGGACGGTCCCGAACTCAGGCGCTACGTCGAGGACGAGCTGGGCCCCCTGCTCAAGCACGACGCGCTCGTGAAGAACCCGCTGCTGCCCACCCTGCGGACCTTTCTCGACTGCGGCGGCAACAAGGCCCGGGCGGCCGAGGAACTCTTCATCCAGCGGCGCACCCTGTACCACCGCCTCGACCGGCTCTCCGAGATCCTCGGCCTGGACCTAACCCAGGTCAGCAACCAGCAGCGGCTGCAACTCGCCGTGCGGGGCCACGACTTGCTGCGCAAGCCGACGCTTCGGCGGACCTGAGCGCCGAGGCGCCCCAGGGGTCCTGACAGACGTCAGCCCTTCGTCGCCCTGGCGAGGGACGGGGCGATGCGCAGGGCGTTCGCCCCGATCGTCAGGGCCGGGTTGAGCGCCGCGGACGACGGGAAGAACGACGAGTCGGCCACCCAGAGGTTGTCGACGTCATGGCTGCGGCACAGGGGGTCGAGCACGCTCCGCGCCGGGTCGTGACCCGCCACGGCCGTTCCGCACATGTGGGAGTTGGTCTCGATGCCCATGCGCTGGGTGAAGACCAGCGGATAGCCGGACTTGCGGACGGCCCGCGTCACCCGGCGCACGAG
This sequence comes from Streptomyces sp. NPDC088254, assembly GCF_044740925.1. Taxonomy (NCBI): domain Bacteria; kingdom Bacillati; phylum Actinomycetota; class Actinomycetes; order Kitasatosporales; family Streptomycetaceae; genus Streptomyces; species Streptomyces sp. NPDC088254. Next base: position 367,244 of record NZ_JBIURQ010000011.1, read on the forward strand.
TTCGTGGTGGGGCGCGAGGTTGGTCGGGGTCCAGTCGATGAGGATGCGCTCGCCGTCCACGCGTACCCGGTTGTCCCGGGACGGCAGGTCCTCGGTCGTCAGGTAGATGTCCAGGCTTCTGGCCGCCATGAACTTCAGGGCCCAGGTCGGCGCCCACGGGCGCGCGGGCTTGAGCATGGGGGCCTGGAGCTTGCCCAGCATCTGGAGGTTGCCGAGCGGCCAGCGGGTGCCCGGTCCGGCTTCGTAGAAGTCGTTCAGACCGAGCGTCTTCTGCCACTTCGTGGGGTTGGTCCGCAGGGGGTTGACCCCGACGAAGAACGTGCTGTTGTGGACCATGTAGTTGCGGCCGAGCAGCCCCGAGGAGTTGGCGAGCCCCTCAGGGTGCGAGTCGTCGGCCGAACGGAGCAGCAGCGCGGCCGAGTTGACGGCGCCGCCGGCTAGGGCGAAGCTCTTGGCGTTGATCCGGAGGGTCCGGCCCGCGTGCCGTGCCTCGGCGGCGACGACCTTGCGGCCGTCGGACGAGGTGATCAGGCGGGTGACCTCCGCGCCCGTGAGGATCCTGACGCCGTCGCGCAGCGCGGGGAGCAGGAGCCGGTTCTCGGCGTCGGACTTCATGCCCGTCTCGTCCGGACAGCCGTCGGCCGTCGTCACGGCGGCGCGGTCCGCCTGCGTGCTGATGTTCAGTGCGTTCGGCGTGTGGAACGGGTGCAGGCCCTGCCGGCGCAGCGACCGGGAGAACCGCTCGATCTCCGGTTCGTGCTGGAGCGCCGGGTACGGGTAGGGCTTGGAGCGGGGCGGCTCGGTGGGGTCCTCGCCGGTCTGCCCGTGCACCTGGAGCAACTGCTCCATGACGGTGTAGAAGGGCTCCAGCTCGTCGTAGCCGAAAGGCCAGGCTCGCGAGACGCCCTCGTGGTGTTCCACCTCGGTGAAGTCACTGCGCCGGAAACGGGGCAGCATTGCGCCGTAGAAACGGGTGTTTCCGCCCACCCAGTAATACACACCGGGCGCGAACGGCTTTCCGGTGCTGCCGTCGTACCAATAGCCCGCGTTCTTGTACCGGCCTTTGATGTACATCTCGGCCGGCTGCGAGTTCTCGGGTTCACGTGGCAGGAAACGGCCCCGTTCCACGACGAGCACGTCGAGACCGGAGTCCTTCAGCGCCCAGGCCAGCGAGGACCCGCCCATACCGGAGCCGATGATCAGGACGTCCGTGCTGATCTCTTCGGCGGTCCCGACTGAGACGAGGGCATCGGGCCGAAGCTCCGGGGGTGTGTAATCCAGACGGACCGGGTCGGACATGAGTCGGGGTCCCCTCTTTGCCGCGATAGTTCGAAGAGAGCCTAAGCAGCGGCACGGATGCAGCACATGCACGAAATGGGTAATGACTGCCGCCCACGTTGCTCACCTCGTGCATGTGCCGGGCATGCCCGACGTCCATAGCCTCTCCAGGAGCCGCAACGCGGCGATCAAGGTGACCGGAGTTCCACGGAGGCGAAATTGGACAGGGAATCGTACGACTACGTCGTCGTCGGAGCCGGCTCGGCCGGTTGCGCGGTCGCGGCCCGGCTGTCGGAGGATCCGGATGCCACAGTCGCGCTGATCGAGGCGGGGCCGCCGGCCCGGGGCCGTCTCTTCGAGATACCCGCGCTGTTCTCACAGCAGCTCAAGACCGCGTACGACTGGGACTTCGAGACGGAGCCCGAGCCGCGGCTCGGAGGGCGCCGCGCCTACCTGCCCCGCGGCCGGGTGATCGGCGGCACCAGCTCGATGAACACGATGCTGTACGTGCGCGGTCACCGCTACGACTACGACACCTGGGAGCGGCTCGGCAATCCGGGCTGGGGATACGACGACGTTCTGCCGTTCTTCAGGAAGTCCGAGGACAACGAGCGCGGAGCCGACGACTTCCACGGCGTCGGCGGCCCCCTCACCGTCAGCGACCCCCGCTCCGTCCACCCGCTGCTGACGGCATGGGTGGAGGCGGCTCAGGACGCGGGCCACAAGTACAACTCCGACTTCAACGGGGCCGAGCAGGAGGGCGTGGGCTACCACCAGGTCACGCAGCGGAACGGCCTGCGGTGCAGCAGCGCGATCGCGTTCCTGGAGCCGGCCGCAGGCCGTCCGAACCTCACCGTGCTTTCCTCGACGACCGCCCTGCGCCTGAGCTTCGACGGCTCGCGGGCTGCCGGTCTGGAGGTCGACCACCTCGGAACCGTCCGGACGATCCAGGTCGACCATGAGATCGTGCTGTCCCTGGGTGCCTACAACTCACCCCACCTGCTCCTCCAGTCCGGCGTCGGACCGGCCGACGAACTCTCCGCGGGAGGGATCGCGCCGCTGCACGACCTGCCGGACGTCGGCAGGAACATGCAGGACCACACCGGGTGCTTCATCAGCTTCTTCAGCGACACCGAGCCGCTCCTGGGACCGGACACCTCCGCCGAGGAGCAGCTCCTGCGCGGGCAGGGCACCGGTCCGATGACCTGGAACGAGACCGGCGGCTTCTTCAGCTCCGGCGACGACGTCCCCGCCCCGGACATCCAGGTGCACGCCGCGCTGGGCATCGTCCGTGACGAGGGTCTCGCCGCGCCGCTGGAGCCGGGCATGTCGTTCGGGCCGTACGTCGCACGGCCCGCGAGCCGCGGCTCGGTGCGGCTGCGGCACTCCCACCCGTACGCCAAGCCGCGCATCTTCCACAACTACCTCGCCGACCCTGACGACCGCCGGCGCCTGCGGGAGGGCGTCCGCCTGTGCATGCGCATCGCCCGTGAGCAGCGGCTGACGTCCCTGCTGCGGTCGGACCTGCGCGCGGCCGCCGACGCCGGACTGGCCCCGCTGTCGGACAGCGACCAGGACATCGACGACTTCATCCGCACGCAGTCGTTCTCCTTCTACCACCCGTCGGGCACCTGCATGATGGGCAAGGTCGTCGACCATGAACTCCGTGTGCGCGGGCTGGAGAACGTCCGCGTGGCGGACACGTCGATCATGCCGACCCTCGTCACCGGCAACACGAACGCTCCCGCCATCATGATCGGCGAGAGGGCCGCCTCGTTCATCCGGTCGTGAACGGCACGGCTCGCGACGACGTCGCCTCACACGGTCTGCACGACCGTGCCGCCGCCTTGCAGCGCGGTTACCTCGTCGGCGGCCGCGCCGGTGTCGGTGACGAGGGTGTGCAGGCGGGCGGCGGGGCTGACGACGGCGTAGGCGGTGTGGCCGAGTTTGCTGCCGTCGGCGGCGGCGATGACGCGGCGGGCGGAGGCCATGCCGGCCTTCTTCACCGCGGCGTCGTCGAGGTCGTAGGCGGTCAGGCCGTCGGCCGCGGTCAGCCCGCAGCAGCCGATGACGGCGGTGTCGAAGCGCAGGGCGGCCAGGGAGGCGAGGGTGAGGGGACCGGTGAGGGCTCCCTCACCGGCACGCGGCTGTCCGCCGGGCACGACGAGTGTGGCGGGGCCGGGTGTCTCGGCGAACAGGCGGATGGCCTGCAGGGACAGGGGCATCACGGTGACGGGCCGCTCGCGCAGGATCCGGGCGACCTCCAGGCAGGTGGTGCCGCTGTCCAGCAGGACACTCTCGCCGTCGGCGATGAGCGCGCAGACGGCGGCGGCGATCCGGCGTTTTGTCTCGACCGCCTCGTGGGCGCGCAGCGCGAAGGGAGGCTCCTCGCCCCGCAGCAGCAGGGTGCGCGCCCCTCCGCGGACCCGTTCGAGGACGCCTTGGGCGGCCAGGGTGTCCAGGTCGCGCCGGATGGTCATCTCCGAGGCCCCGGTCAGCTCCGCGAGTTCCTGGACCGTGGCGGCCCCGGAGTCCCTGACCGCCTTCGCGATCAGCCCATGCCGGTCTGCGTTGCTCATGCCGTGATTGAACACCACCAGACAATGAACAAACAATCTGTTCGTTATCCCGAGTTTCAAACACAAGAAATGTTCGTTAGGCTGGCGGATATGGAACGTTCCCTGCGAGCCGCCCGCGTGGCGACCTATGTCTACTTCGTCCTGTACGGCACCTTGCTGGGCACCTGGGTGGTGCACATCCCCGCGATCGAGGAGCGCGTCGGCATCAGCCACGCCACGCTCGGCGGCCTGCTGGTGGTGCTGGGGCTCGGAGCCTTCGCGGGGATGCAGGTCGCGGGTCCGCTGACCGACCGTCTGGGCACCCGCACGGTGGTGCCCGCCGGCGGCGTGCTCTGCGGCGCGACCCTGTTCCTGCCCGGTCTCGCCCACGATCCGTGGACGCTGGCCGCCGCGCTGCTGGTCTTCGGGCTCTGCAACGGCTGCCTGGACGTGAGCATGAACGCCCACGCCGTGCACGTGGAGAAGGCGTACGGCCGGCCCGTCATGTCCGGCTTCCACGCCACGTTCTCCGTCGGCGGCGTCCTCGCCGCGCTCGCCGGTGCGGGCACGGCGAGCGCGGGCCTGCCCCCGGCCGCGGCCATGGCGGCCACGGGGTCGGTGGGCGTCGTGGTCGCCCTGGCCTCGGCCCGTGCCCTGCTGCCCTCCGCTCCCGCCGCCGAGGGCACCGGCTCGGCCGAGGAGGCCGGCACGTCACCGGCCGACGGGCGCCGCACCACGGGCCGGGTGTGGCTGCTGGCCGTCCTGGCGCTGATGGTCATGCTGTGCGAGGGCGCCGCCAACGACTGGAGCGCCCTGCACCTGAGGGACGTCATGGGCGCGTCCGCGAGCACGGCGGCCTTCGCGTACGGCACCTTCGCCGCGGCCATGACCGTCGGCCGGCTGCTCGCCGACCGCTGCGTCACCCGGTTCGGTTCCATGGCGATCCTGCGCCACGGCGCGGCCGTGGCCGCCGTCGGCATCACACTCGTGACGGTCGGCCCGTGGATGTGGACCGTGTTCGCCGGCTGGGCGCTGTTCGGCCTGGGCCTGTCGGGCTGCGTCCCGCAATTGTTCAGCGCGGCGGGGCACGCCGACCCGTCGGCCGCCGGCGCCAACGTCTCCCGCGTTGCCGGGCTCGGCTACGTCGGCATGCTCGCCGGCCCCGCCGCCATCGGCTGGCTGACTCACGTCGTGGCCCTCAACCACGCCTTCGTCCTGCTGACCCTGCTGTGCGTGATCACCGCCGTGGGCGCCGGGGTCCTGCGCACCGGTTCCGATCGGAACGGATCCGATCGGAACGGATCCGACCCCGGGGAATCCGACCTCGACGGATCCGACAGCGCCCGCCGATGCGAGATGGCAGCCGGCAGCCACTGACCGCTTGTGCGGCACGGCCCCTGACACCCGTGCCGCACAAGCCCTCTCCTCCCGGTCACCAGGCCGGGCAGGGAAGTCCTCAGCCGAAGGAGCCCCGATGTCCGAGTCCAGCGCACTGCCCGCCCGTGGCCCCGTCGGTGTCATGCTCCCGCTCGACCTCCCCGTCGGCGAGGTGGTGCCCTACGTCCGGCGCGCCGAGGAGCTCGGGTTCGACCAGGTCTGGGTGGTGGAGGACCTCGGCTGGCGCGGCGGTGTCGCCCAGGCGGCCACGGTCCTCGCCTCCACCACGAACCTCACCGTCGGCATCGGGATCATGCCCGCCGGCGCCCGCAACGTGGCCTTCGCCGCGATGGAACTGGCGACCCTGGCCCAGCTCCACCCCGGCCGGCTCATCGCCGGCATCGGCCACGGCATGCCCGGCTGGATGCGCCAGGTCGGGTCCTGGCCCGCCAGCCCCCTGACGCTGATCAAGGAGTACGCGAGAGCGCTCCGCCTGCTCATCGCCGGCGAGCCCGGCCCCGAGAACGGCCGCTACGTACGCTGCGAGGGCGTGGTCATCACCGAGGTCCCGGACATCGTCCCCCCGGTGATCCTGGGCGTCCGCGGCCCCAAGTCGCAGGCCGTCGCGGGCGAGGTCGCCGACGGACTCCTCCTGGCCGAGCCCGCCGCACCCGGCTACATCACCGCTTCCCTGCGCAATATGGGCCGCGACGCCTCCAGGCAGGCTCCGGAGATCGTCGGCTACGACGCCGCCGCCGTCGACGACGACGAGGAAGCCGCCCTGGCCCGCGTCCGCGCCTCACTGGAGACAGTCGGCGAGCCGCAGTGGGCCGCGCACATCGACCCCCTGCCCTTCGCCGCCGAACTGCGCGCACACCGCGCCGCCAGCCCCGACGCCCGGCACTTCGCCCGGACGATGCCCGCCGACTGGGTCCGCGCGCTGAGCGTCGCCGGCACCCCCGCCCGGGCCCGCGCGGCGATCGAGGCCCGCCACGCGGCCGGTGCGACCAGCGTCGTTCTCGCCCCGGCGGGCCCCGACCGCCTGGCCGCACTCGACTCACTCGCCCGCGCCCTGCCCCACCGGCGCTGAACCCGACGCCCTGAGGGAACCGACCGCCAGTCGCCGGCACACCCCCGCCGCGTACGGGACGGCCGAGAAACGCCCGTTCACGTCGCGGTGACCCATTGCCCCGCCTCGAAGACCATTTTCCGCAGCCACATGTGCGCGGGCTCCGCTCGCGCAGGGGGTGCCGCCACAGGGCCTCCACCAACGGCCCCGCCTCGAAGGGCAGGTCGACGACGACCGTGCCGGCATCGGCGGGGAACAGGCGGGCGGCACGTTGCGGGACCACGCCCACCCGGCCCGTTCAGGCGACCAGGTGAGGCACGGTCAGGAAGCTCTCTCTGCCCGCAGCCAGTGGAGCGGCGGAAGGGCGAGCCCGGGTGCGTTGTACGGCATCACCCAGGGACGCGCGGCGAACTCCACGGGGCTCATCGGCCGCGCGGCGGTGGAGTCCGAAGAGACCACGCCGACCCAGCGGTCCTCGTACAGGTCGACGCCCGGGACGGTGGCCAGCAGCCCCTGCGGGAGCAGGATGCCGTCGACGGTGCTCAGGTGTTCCTGGGCGCGCCGGACGATCTGCGAGGTGAGGTGCTGGAACTGCACCCGCACTCCCGGCGCGACCTCGCGCATCAGTCCGGTCGACGCCGTCGCGGCGATCGCCGACCACTTCGAACTGCCCGCCGGTGCCCAAGGGCGGCGTACGGCCTGAAAAGCCCTGTGCGTGAGGGGGTGGTCCGGCCTGCCGGACCACCCCCTCACGTCTGGCGTACGGATCCGTCACCCAGCGGGCGTCGGCGCCGGGTTGCCGTAATAGGCGTCGGGGCCGTGCTTGCGGGTGTAGTGGCGGTTGAGGAGGTGCGGGGGCGGCGAAGAGTCCTGGGACAAGGACAGGGTGTGCAGCGCGATGTCGGCGACGGCCTCGCAGACGATCGCGTGTTCCAGGGACTTGCGGGCGCTCGCGCCCCAGGTGAAGGGGCCGTGGCCGGCGACCAGCGCGGCGGGTACCTCGACCGCCTTCCGGTCGTCCTCCTTGAGCAGACCCACGATGACGCGGCCGGTGTTGTACTCGTAGTCCTTCGCGCACTCCTCGGCGGTGAGGTCGCGGGTGACGGGGATGGGCCCGTTGAAGGTGTCCGCGTGCGTGGTGCCGAGGACCGGTATCTCGCGGTGTGCCTGGGCGAAGGCGACGGCGTGGGTGGAGTGGGTGTGGGTGACCCCGCCGACGGACGGGAAGGCGAGGTAGAGACAGCGGTGAGTCTCGGTGTCGGTGGAGGGGCGCAGGTCCCCGTCGACGACCTTGCCGTCGGACAGCCGGACGGTCACCAGATGGTCGAGGGCGAGGTCCTCGTAGGGCACTCCGGACGGCTTGATCACGAAGACCCCCGCCTCCCGGTCGACGCCGCTCACGTTGCCCCAGGTGAGGGTGGCCAGGCCGACCTGGGGGATGGTCAGGTTCGCGTCCAGCACCTCCTGTCGCAGGCCGTCGCGGACTCGTACGGTCATCGGTTGTCTCCCGGGATCCGGTTCGCGGCCCTCACAGGGCCTGGGCGAGGCGGTGGTAGGCGGCGTTCCAGCGGACTTCCTTGGCGAAATGGTCCGTGGTGGTGGTCTCGTCGATGGTGAGCAGTTCGACGCCGCTCATGGCGGCGTAGTCGGTCAGCGTCTCCAGGTCGACGGCCGAGCTGAGCACGGTGTGGTGCGGGGCGCCGGCCAGCAGCCAGGTCTCGGCGGACTCCGCGAGCGAGGGGCGGGGCTTCCACACGGCCCGGGCCACCGGCAGGCGGCGCAGCGGCTCACTCGGGGGGATGACGTCGACGGCGTTGGCGGTCAGCCGGAAGCGGTCGCCGAGGTCGGAGAGTCCGACGACCACGGCGGGGCCCTCGGCCGCGTTGAAGACGAGGCGGACGGGGTCCTCGCGGCCGCCGATGGACAGCGGGTGGATCTCGCAGCTCGGGCGGTGGGCGGCCAACGAGGGGCACACCTCGAGCATGTGGGCGCCCAGGACGCGCGGGGTGCCGGGGCCGAGGTGGTAGGTGTAGTCCTCCATGAAGCTGGTGCCGCCGGGCAGTCCCCGGCCCATGACCTTCATGGTGCGCAGCAGGGCGGAGGTCTTCCAGTCGCCCTCGCCGCCGAAGCCGTAGCCGTCCGCCATCAGCCGCTGCACGGCGATGCCGGGCAGCTGGCGCAGTCCGCCGAGATCCTCGAAGTTCGTGGTGAAGGCGGTGAAGCCGCCCTCGGTGAGGAAGGCGCGCAAGCCCAGTTCGATGCGGGCCGCGTACACCAGGGAGTCATGGCGCACGTTGCCCCGGCGCAGGGCCGGGACGACGTCGTACGACTCGCAGTACTCGTCGGCGAGTTCGGCCGCGGCCTTGTCCTCGACCGCGTCGACGACGGCCACCAGGTCGTTGACGCCGTAGGTGTTGACGGAGAAGCCGAACCGCAGCTGCGCCTCGACCTTGTCGCCCTCGGTGACGGCGACGTCGCGCATGTTGTCGCCGAAGCGCGCGAGGCGCAGGCCGCGCGAGGTGTGGCGTCCGACGGCCGCGCGCGCCCAGGCCGCCACGCGCCGCACGACGCGGGGGTCGGTGGCGTGTCCGGCGACGATCTTGCGGTCGACGCCGACCCTGGACTCGATGTGGCCGAACTCGCGGTCGCCGTGGGCGGCCTGGTTGAGGTTCATGAAGTCCATGTCGATGCTCGGCCAGGGCAACGACAGGTTGTACTGGGTGTGCAGGTGCAGCAGCGGCCGGTCCAGGGCGCTGAGTCCGGCGATCCACATCTTGGCGGGCGAGAAGGTGTGCATCCACGCGATCACGCCGACGCAGGTGTCGGAGGCCGAGGCCTCCTGGCAGATCCGCCGGATGGACTCGGCATCGGTGAGGACCGGCTTCCACACGATCCGCACCGGGATCTTGCGGCCGAGAGTCTCACCGATGCTGCGGGACTGGTCGGCGACCTGGCGCAGAACGTCGTCGCCGTAGAGGCCCTGGCTGCCGGTGAGGAACCAGACCTCGTGGTCGGTGTAAGGGCTGGGAGTGGTGTCCATGAGGGTTGTTTCCTTTCAGGAGGACGCGGTGGCTTCGGCCCGCATCCGGCGCAGCCGGTGCATGACCTCGTTGGCGCCGCGGCCGAAGTAGTCGTGCAGCAGCCGGTATTCGGCGTACAGGCGGTCGTAGGCCGCGGCCCGCTCGGGGTCGGGCTGGTAGACGGCGGGACGGGCCTTGCCCATGGCCTGCGCGGCGGCCCGGATGTCCGGGTGGGCGCCCGCCGCGACCGCCGCATGTATCGCCGATCCCAGGGCGGGGCCCTGCGCCGAGTCGATGACGCCCAGGGGCAGACGCGTGACGTCGGCGTAGATCTGCATGAGCAGCGCGTTCTTCGTCAGGCCGCCTGCGATGATCAGTTCCCGCACGGGGACGCCGGACGACTCGAACGCCTCGATGATGGTGCGGGTGCCGAAGGCCGTGGCTTCCAGCAGTGCCCGGTAGACGTCCTCGGGGCGGGTGGACAGCGTCAGGCCCACCAGGACGCCGCTGAGGTCGTGATCGACGAGGACGCTGCGGTTGCCGCTCTGCCAGTCCAGCGCGATCAGCCCGTGCTCGCCCACTTTCTGCTCTGCCGCGAGGGCGGTGAGGTGTTCGTGCGGGTCGCGTCCGAGGGCGGCGGCCTCCTCGGCGTACGACGCGGGGAGGTGGGTGCGCACGAACCAGCCGAAGATGTCGCCGACGCCGCTCTGCCCGGCCTCGTAGCCCCACAGTCCCGGCAGGATGCCGCCGTCGACGACCCCGCACATGCCGGGTACCTCGGCCCACTGGTCGGAGCTCATCACATGGCAGGTGGAGGTGCCCATGATGGCCACCATCCGGCCGGGCTCCACGGCGGTCGCCGCGGGCGCCGTCACATGGGCGTCGACATTGCCGACGCACACCGCGATGCCTTCCGGCAGCCCGGTCCACTCGGCCGCCTCGGCCGTCAGCCCGCCTGCCAATGAACCGAGTTGGCCGATCGGGTGCTCCAGCTTGTCCGTCACGAAGTCGGCGAAGGCCGGGTTGAGGGCGGAGAGGTACTCGCGGGAGGGGTAGACGCCGTCCTGGAACTGGCCCTTGTAGCCGGCGGTGCATGCGTTGCGGAGGTAGGTGCCGGACAGGCGCCACACGATCCAGTCGGCCGCCTCGATCCAGCGGTCGGTCTTCTCGTAGAGCTCCGGGTCCTCCTCCAGCAGTTGCAGCGCCTTGGCGAACTCCCACTCCGAGGAGATCTTCCCGCCGTAGCGCTTCAGCCACGGCTCCTTTCGCTGCTCGGCCAGTTCCGTGATGCGGTCGGCCTGGGCCTGCGCCGCGTGGTGGCGCCAAAGCTTGACGTAGGCGTGCGGGCGGCCGGCGAGGCCGGGGAGTTCGCACAGGGGGGTGCCGTCGGCCAGCACCGGCACCATCGTGCAGGCGGTGAAGTCCGTGCCGATACCGACGACCTGCTCGGGCCTGACGCCGGAGCGGGCCAGCGCCTCGGGTACGGCGGTGCGCAGGACGTCGATGTAGTCGGAGGGCACCTGGAGCGCCCAGTCGGGCGGCAGCGGGGTGCCGTCGGGCAGTCGCCGGTCGAGGACGGCGTGTGCGTAGGGGTGTTCGGCGGCGGCCAGTTCGGCTCCGTCGGACACCCGGACCACCACGGCCCGCCCGGACAGCGTCCCGTAGTCGACGCCGATGACATAGGTGTCGGGACGGGCCTGCCGGCTGTTCTCGGCGTTCTCCATCGCACCGCTTTCTGTTCGTGATATCGAAAAACGTTCGGTTTGCCGGTCGAGGGGCAGTGCGGCCCTGCGGTGGGTGTGGTCGGGGTCCGGCACGGTCGCCGGACCCCGGCCTCTGTCCCGTCCGTCAGGGTCGGAAAGACCTGAGGGCCCAGGGGGAACGCGTCCTAGCTGACGAGCTTCCAGTCCTGCGAGCCGTCGCCGGCCGCGTTCTGCAGGGTCAGCGGTGCTCCTGCGGAGGCGCCGGTCAGATAGAGGTTCGTGTTCTTGACGGCCTGGAACCTGTAGTAGCCGTCCGCCGTCCTGACGAGGTTCCAGCTGCCGGAGGCGCTGTTGTCGACCCACTGGCCGATCCGCTGGCCGACGGTGGCGTTGCCCGTCCAGATCGCGGCCGCGCGTCCGCCGGACTTGTTCAGCAGGGTCGTGCCGCCGTTCGGCTCGGTCACCACGTGCCAGTACTGGGTGTCCGGGTCGGCCGCCGCTCCGGCGTCCTCCAGGACCACGTCCGGCGTGTTGGCGTTGCCGAGGTTGGCGTCGTTGGTCCTGTTGCCGGTGCCGATCACCTGGCCGGTCCTGCGGTTGACGAGCCGGTGGTAGGCGCCCTTCGAGTGGCCCAGGTCCGTCTCGGCGAAGGCGATCTGGGACGTCCCCTGGTTGTTGAGGATCGCGACGCGGCCGGTGACGTCGACATACTGAAGGTTGCGGCTGTAGCCGGCCGGCGAGGTGGTCTGGTACTCCGTCCACACGCCGTCGCTGCGTCCGCTGTCGTTGACCCACACGCTGCCGCTGTTCGCCGCGTTGTACACCAGTCGCCCGTCGGGCAGCCGGATCAGCACCGGGCTGCCGCCGCCCGCGAGCGGACGGGACCCGGCGACGACCGGCAGAGAGCCGACCGACATGCCCGTCTGACTGCCGCGGAAGAACTTCGTCGGGTCGTCGGAGATCACGTACCGGGTGTTGGCCCCGCCGCCCCAGTACTCGAAGGTGAGCATCCACTTGCCGTCGGTCGTGGGGACGACGTTGGTCATGCCCGGCCGACCGCCGCCGATCTCGGTCTTGCCGCCGCCCATGTCCTGGACGGATCCGGAGACGTCGACGACGGGGTCGCTCCACTTCTTGTTGTTGCCGTTCCAGGTCTTGTGGACGAGGATCTGGCCGTGCGAGTCGGTGGCGGTGCCGTTGGCCGGGTCGGGGGTCGGGACGCCGGTGACCGGGTCGAAGCCGGTGAAGTCGTTCTCGTCGGAGTAGTAGCAGACCAGCTTGTTCTTGTAGACCATCAGGTACGGCTCCCACAGCGGGTCGACCTGCTTGGTCGTGTTGGCGGCGGCGATGTTCTGGCCGACCGCGCCGGCGCTGCCGCCCTGCCAGCCGCCGGTGGCGATGAGGTTGACGACCTCCCAGGTCCTGCCTTCGTCGGTGCTGGAGTACAGGGCGATCGCCAGGTCGCTGCGGTCGCCGTCGTTGTTCGGCGTCCAGTTCGGGTCGGCTGCCTTGTGCTCTTTGTAGTAGTGGTCGTCGCCGGAGACGACGCTGGCGAGCAGCAGGGTGCCCTTTTTGAACGCGCCGACCTTCTCCGGGAGGACGTAAAGGTAGGGGTTGGTCCAGTTGCTGGTGTACTTGGCGTACTTGGGGTCCTTGGACAGGTACGCCGGGGCCTTGACCTCGGACAGCGGCTGCCAGCTCGTCCCGTCGTCGTCGCTCTTGTAGACGGGCAGGGTCTGCCCGTCGGCGCTGCCCGACTTCGGCACGACGGTGGACTTCTCGAACGCCGCGACCAGGCGTCCACTGGGGAGCTGGGCCGACTTGGGGTAGACCGCGCAGTTGCCTCGCCCCTTCAGGCACGGGTCGCTGCCGAGCTGGTAGAGGATGCCGCCCGTCGGGTTGTAGGCCAGCGCCCCGGACGCGGGAACGGCCAGCAGCGCGGCAGCCGCGCCGAAGGTTCCCAGCGTCTTGCCCAGGTTTCTTCTCTGCATGATTCCTCCTTCAGAAATGACCACGGTGATACGGGGGGCTTCGGCCACCGGGGCGGTGCACTGCTTCGTGGGGCCGCGCGGCAACCCGGTCGGATGGACGTGCCTATCGGGCGGTCGGAGTCGTCTCGGGGTCGTCGGCGACGAGCACGCGGACGTCCCACGGCCCCAGTTCCAGTTCCGACGCGGCCGGCACGGCGTCGCCGCTCAGGACGTCGGACAGGTCCGCCGGGGACTGGACCCGGGTGGGCTCCCAGCTCCAGTTGTGGACGATGTGGACTCGGCGTCCGTCGGGTGAGGCTCCGGTCGTCGCCGTCACGGACGCCGGGAGGTTCTGCCAGCCGCCGGGGGTGTCCGGGGCCAGCCACGCGGCCAGGGTCCGGGCGAGGTCGCGGCCGGGAACGGTGCCGACGCAGGTGACACGGCCGGCGCCGTGCTGCCGGGTGGTGACGGCCGGCCAGTGCCCGAAGTGCGGGTGGTCGTAGGAGGCCAGCACGTCGGCGTCGACGGGGGTGAGGCATTCGACCCAGTGGGTCGCCGTGGCCTCCCCGGCCGCCTCCAGCGGGCCGCCGGGGACGGCGCGGACCGCGACGGGACCCACCAGGTTGCTGAACTCGTCGTACCGGACACCGGCGGCCTGGGCGAGACGCCCGGGGGCCGGTTCGTGCCGGGCGCGGGCCTCGTGGTCGGCGTATCCGGTGCGGGGGCCGAGGACGAGGTGGCCGCCCTCTTGTGCGTAGGCGGCGAGCCAGTCGAGGGTGGCGTCGGCGGCGATGTACAGCGCCGGCACGACCAGCACGGGGTGGCGGCGCGCGGCCTCCTGCGGTGTCATGCCGTCGACCAGTTGCCGCACGTGCGTGATCCGCACCTGCCGGCCGGCGTCGAACGCGCCGCGGTAGAAGGGGTCGAAGATGCGGTGGTAGGCGGCCGGGTCGGGGGTGCCGTCCGTCTTGGCGAGCGCCGGGTACTTCTGCATCAGCCACTTGCTCGGCGTCGAGTAGAGCATCGTGATGTCGGCGTCGGGCTCGAGCCCGGCGACGAGCGGGCCCGCCTTGTCGAACTCGGCGCCCAGGCGTGCGATCTCGTCGTAGGCGCGTCCTGGCCGGCCGCTGTGCGGGAGGACGCCGCCCCAGTAGGTCTCCGCGCCGAAGCGCAGGGTCTGCCACTGCCAGTACTCGATCATCCGGGCGCCGCGTGCGACGTGCGCCCACGCCGTCTGCCGCCACTGGCCGTCGTAGCCGGGCCGGTTGTCCCAGGGGAAGCCGATGGAGCTCGCGTTGGTCTCGGTGACCAGAAAGGGTTCCTGGCGGGAGGAGAACATCCAGTCGGCGGTCTGGTACATCGACCAGACGCCGGTGGTCTTCCAGACCTGCTCGTGCTCGTCGGGGGTGGGGTCGGGCAGCAGCAGGCCGTCCTGCATGTCGTAGTACGGGTTGCCCGAGGCGATGTCGAGGCGGGCGGCGAGCTCGTCGTCCTCCACGCCCTGGCGGGTGTAGGAGATGCAGGTCGTGACGAAGTGGTCGGGGCTCGCGTACTCGCGGACTATGTCGGCCTGCCAGCCGATGAACTCGGTGACCTGCCGGGCCTGGAACTCCCGCCAGGCGACGTCGTACTGCGGCTGCTCGTTGCCGTCGGGGGTCCACAGGTCGGACCAGTCGGACAGCCGGTGCGACCAGTAGACCAGGCCCCACTCGCGGTTGAGGGTCTCGACGTCGCCGTACTTGCCGCGCAGGTGGTCCACGAACCGCTGGAAGACGCCGCGGTTGTGGAACAGGTGCAGGCCCGGCTCGTTGTCGACCTGCCAGCCGATGACCGCCGGGTGGTCGGCGTACCGGGCGACGATCTTGCGGATGATGCGCTCGGCGTGGAAGCGGAAGGCGGGGTGGGTGAAGTCCACTTCCTGCCGGGCGCCCCAGCCGATGCGCTCGCCGGTGCGCCGTTCGCCCGTGATCTCCGGGTACTGGCGGGCCAGCCACGGCGGCACGGCGTACGTGGGCGTGCCGAGGACGACCGAGATGCCGCGCTCGTGGGCGCCGTCGAGGACCGGCTGCAGCCAGTCGAGGTCGAACCTGCCGTTCTCCGGCTCCCAGGTGGACCAGACCGACTCGCCGACGCGGATCACGGTGAACTTCGCTTCGGCCATGAGGTCGAGATCGGTCTTCAGCTGTTCGTCGGGCCGCAGTTCGGGGTCGTAGGCGGGCGTGTACTCGTGGTAGTACGCGGCGCCGAAGAGCACGCGGGCAGGCAGAACCGCCATGAGGGAACCTCCGGGAAGTCGATGGGGGTGGGTCCGGGCGTCGGCGCGGACGCCGGCGGGGCGCTACTGCTTGACGCCGCCGGCCGCCAGACCGCTCTGCCAGTACCGCTGCAGGAGCAGGAAGGCGACGACGAGCGGGATGACGGAGAGGAGGGAGCCGGTCACCACGAGCGCGAGCATGTTGCTGTTGGCGCCGGCCCCGCCGCCGAAGGCCTGGGACGCCCAGGAGGAGAGTCCGACCGTGACGGGGTACAGCTTCGGGTCGTTGAGCATGATCAGCGGCAGGAAGTAGTTGTTCCAGGTCGCCACGAGCGTGAACAGCACGACCGTCACCAGGCCCGGGGCCAGCAGCCGCAGCGCGATGGTGCAGAAGATGCGCAGCTCGCCGGCTCCGTCGATGCGCGCGGCCTCCAGGAGGCTGTCGGGGATGGCGTCCGCGGCGTAGATGCGCATCAGGTAGAGGCCGAACGGGCTGACCAGCGAGGGCAGGACGACGGCCCAGGGGGTGTTGACCAGGTCCACCTTCGCGAACAGCAGGTAGGTGGGGATGGCCAGGGCGGTGGTGGGGATCATGATGGCGCCGAGAACCAGGGCGAAGGCCGCGTTGTCGCCCCGGAACCGGTACTTGGCGAAGCCGTAGCCTGCGGCGGCCGCCAGGAGCGCGGCTCCGAGGGCGCTGCCGACGGAGTACAGGACCGTGTTGAGCAGCCAGTGCAGGAAGACCCCGTCGTCGTGCGTGGCGGTCTCGCGGATGTTCTCGAGCAGTTGGGGTGCGTGCGAGAACCACAGGCCGAAGCTGGTGAACAGGTCCTGGGTGCTCTTCGTCGAGGACACGGCGAGCCAGAACAGCGGCAGCAGGAAGTACGCGAGGACGGCCAGCATGACGATGGTCAGCGGGGTGCTGCGGCGCCCGGTCGCGTCCCGCCGCGGCCGGCGGGGGGCCCGCGGTGCGGGGGCCGGGGCGGTGGGCGGTGCGGGGCGGGACGTGGAAGGGGTCGTCGCGGTGGTCACGAGGTCCTCCTGCGGTTCGCGACGAACAGGACGGCGTAGGAGAAGATCACGATGACCAGGCCGAGGAAGAAGGACACCGCGGCCGAGTAGTTGACCTGCTGACCGGTGAAGGCCAGGGAGTACGCGTACAGGTTCGCGGTGTAGGCGTTGTCGATGACATCGGGCGCGATGGGCTGGAGCAGCTTGGGCTCGTTGAAGAGCTGGAAGCTGCCGATGACGGAGAACAGCAGGGTGAGCAGCAGGGCGGGGCGCAGAGCGGGAAGCTTGATGGACCAGGCGATCCGCCAGGCGCCGGCGCCGTCCATCGCTGCGGCCTCGTAGAGCTCCTGGGGGACGGTGCGCAGGGCCGCGTAAAGGATGATCATGTTGTAGCCGACGAACTCCCAGGTGACGACGTTCGCCAGGCTACCGAGCATCCATCCCTCGCCGAGGAAGCGCGGGACCGGCAGCCCGAGTCTCTCGCTCAGCTGGGCGAAGGGCCCGAAGTCCGGTCCGTACAGGTAGCCCCACATGAGGGTGGCGACCACGCTCGGTACTGCGTAGGGGACGAAGATGCCGAGGCGGATGACCCGGGCGAGCCGCAGCAGGCCGCTGTCGAGGGCGAGGGCGAAGACCAGGGCCAGCACGAGCATCAGCGGGACCTGGATCAGGAAGAAGGCGCCGACCCGCAGGACCCCTTCCCGCAGCAGCGGGTCCTTCAGGGCGGTGAGGTAGTTGTCCAGCCCGACGAAGGCGGTTCCGCCGATGAGCCGCTCCTGGAAGAGGCTGAGGTAGGCGGCGTAGCCGAGCGGGGCGAGGAACATCAGCAGAAACAGCACCATGAACGGTGCGACGAACAGCGGGCCTGCCGCGCCTTGGCGCAGGCCACCGAGGCGGCGGCGCTTCGGCCCCGCTCGGCGCGGCTCCTCGGTGGAGGCCACGGTCGTGGCAGTCATCTTTCGGGCCTTTCTCGGTGGAAGGGCTGGCCGGGGGCGGGTCCCGTGCCCGTGTGGGAGGGCGCCGGCACGGGACCCGCCGGACCTCACGCGGTCTTGACGGTGAAGCCCTGGGCCTTGGCGTAGGTGGTCAGGCGCGTCTGCCATGCGCCGAGTGCGGCGACCGCGTCCTTCTTCCTGGTGAGGGCGGTGCCCACGGTCTCGGTCCAGTCGGTGACGGCCTGGTCCAGGAACGGCGGCCACTGGAAGTCGGTGCTGACGGTCTTGCCGATCTCGGCGAACACCTGGTTGACCTTCTGTCCGCCGTAGAAGGAGGGGGCGTCGGCGGTGAACGCCGGGTCGGCGAGCAGCTGCTTGGTCGCCGGGAAGAAGGACTGCTTGGTGTTGAACAGCTTCGCGCTGGCCGGGTCGCTGTTGAGGAACTGCGCGAACACCGCGGCCGCGATCGGGTTCTTGGTCTGCTTGATGACGGCGCTGGTGGAGCCGCCCCAGTTGCCCGAGCTGGGCTTGGACGCGTCCCACTGCGGCAGCGGGGCCGCCCGCCACTTGCCGGCGGTGGACTTGGCCGAGCCGGAGAGGAAGACCGGCCCCCAGGCGGCGGTGATCCAGGTGGCGTACTTGCCCTTGTTGAGCGCGGAGAACCAGGCGTCGGTGAAGTCGGGCTCGACGCCGATCACGCCTTCCTGGGCCAGTCCGCCCCAGTAGGCGGCGAGCTTCTTGGAGATCGCGTCGTCGACGTCGATGGATACCTTGCCCTTGCCGGACGTCGCGTATGGCTTGGCCCCCGCCTGCCAGAGCAGGCCGTGCCAGGCGGCCGCCTCGTTGCCGGCCAGGTTGGTGAGGTAGACCTCCGGGTCGGCCTTGTGCAGCTTGCGCGCCGCGGCGGCGAAGTCGTCCCAGGTCTTCGGCGGTTCGATGCCGTGCTTGTCGAAGATGTCCGCCCGGTACAGCATGCCCATCGGGCCGGTGTCCTGCGGGATCGCCCAGATCTCGCCCTTGGGGCCGCTGACCTGTCCCCAGGTCCAGTCGACGAAGGTGTCCTTCAGCTTGTCCGCGCCGTAGGGGGCCAGGTCCAGCAGGCTGTCCGTGATCGTGAACGTGGGGATGGCCTGGTACTCCATCTGCGCGACGTCCGGGGCGCCGCTGCCGGCCTTGATCGCCGTGCGCACCTTCGTGTAGTGCTGCACGCCCTGGCCGGCGTTGACGACCTTGACCTTGACGGCCGGGTACTTCTTCTCGAAGAGCGCTATCTCTTGGTCGATGTCCGGCACCCAGGTCCAGAACGTCAGCTCGGTCGGCGTCTTCATCGCCTTGTCGATGTCGGCCTGGCTGACCGGCTTGGAGGACGAGGCGGTGGATTCGCCGCCACCGCCGCCGCAGGCGGTCAGTGCGGCGCCCAGCGAGACCGCTCCGGCGGCGGTGAGGAGGAGCCGGCGGCTCATCTGGGACGGGCTGGGGATGGCGTCGGGTCGGTGCATGGGAACTCCCGCCGATGGCTGAGGAACGGCACGCCGAGCAGGGGCGTGCGCGGAGAGGTGGTGACACGAGGAAGCTCGGACGTGAGGGCCGGGACGCGGAGGCCGGCGTGGCTCGGGTGCACGTCTTCGCGGACGCCGTCCGACGGGAGCTCCGCCTGCTGCGGAGGGGAGGCCCGTGGACGGAAGGGCGCGGGTGGAGCGGAGAACCGCGGTGGTGAGGCGGTCAGCGCCCGGGGCCCGCACCGTGTGAGGGCGCGGCCGGGGCCATGGGGCGGGTTCGGAGACCGGTGGGGCGGCTCGCCTCACGACTCCCGCCGGGGTGACGGGGCTGGTTCTCGAATCTGTCGATGCTGATCAGCCGTGCGTCGGCGCACCTCCGTCCAGCGGCGGGCCGGGCCGGCCCCCACTCGGAGAAGGGGCGACGGATCGGCCGCGGCGCGGGGTCTTCCGGGCCGGCGGGGGCGCGGTGGAGGCGCGGACCACGAGGTCGACCGGTGGGTCGTCGGCCGGCAAGGGGGGCGCGTCCGGGTTCTCGATGGAGTGCACGAGGCGTTTGAGCCCTTCCTGCGCCACGGTGTCGAAGGGCTGACGCATCGTGGTGAGCGGAGGGGTCACATAGGCGGCGACGGGGATGTCGTCGAAGCCCACGACGCTGACGTCCTCGGGTACGCGTCGGCCGGCTTCCGCCAGCGCCCGAATGAGCCCGATCGCCATGTCGTCGTTGGCGGCGAACACTGCGGTCAGGTCGCCGTCGGCGGCCAGTTCACGGCCCGCCGTGTAGCCAGTGGATGCAGACCAGTCGCCCTCCACGACGGGCGGTATCCGCCGGCCGTGCGCGGCGAGCGTCGACCGCCAGCCCTCCAGCCGGTCCCGGGCGGCGTACCAACGCTGAGGACCGGCGAGGTGGTGGACGGTCTCGTGCCCCAGCTCCAGCAGGTGCTCGGTCGCCGCGCGCGCCATCAGATCGGCGCCGACGCCGGCGGCGAGCGTCCTGGGCGTGGACAGGGCGGGCGAACCTAGGACGAGCACCGGCACGTCGCCGCGGGCGGTGAGGTTCTCGCCCTGTCCGTCGTCGATCGGCTCGGAGATGATGATGCCGTCCACACCCTGCTCGAGGAGCGAGTCGACGGCGCCGGCGACGCCTGTCGGGTCGCCTTCCAGGGTGTTGACCACGCGGAGGGCGTAGCCGGTGTCCCGTACGGCGCGCTCGACCCCCATGATCAGGGAGGCGGGGCCGTACAGGGCGGTTCCCAGCGTCACCACACCGATGGAGCGGGTGCGTCCGGAGGCCAGTGCGCGGGCCGCGTTGTTCAGCCGGTAGCCGAGTTCCTCACCGGCCTCCAGTACCCGGCGGCGCACCTCCGCGGAGACGTACGGCTCGTCGTTGTAGACCCGGGAGACCGTCTTCTGCGAGACGCCGGCCAGCCGGGCCACGTCCACACTGCGCGGTGCAGCGGAACTCCCGCCCCGCCCTGCGCCTCGCCTCATGGTGACTCCGGATACCTCGTGACCGATGACGGTCCTGGGACTGTCTGACTGCGCTGTCATGTCTACGCAGTCAGAAGGCAGTCGTCAAGTGTCCGACACGAATTCGTAACCCGGTGCGGATCCGGGCCCGGAGCAAGCTGGCCGATGACGGCGGCAGAAGCGTTGGGGTCTTCGAGCCGGTCGTCGGGCTTCTGCGCCCACTGACCCCGCGCATCCGCAGGGCAAGACGAGCATTCGCTCACCGCGGCGGCCGCCCGCCCGCACGGGGCGCCGTTCCACAGCCTCTTCAGGCGGGACCCGGCGCGCTGAAACGCGGCCCCGCCTCACGATCGGCGTCTTCGTATGGCTCCCGCCCGGCCCGCGTGACCACCGGATCAGGGCACCCAGCGGGTACGTCACCCTCGGGCTCCGTGGCGCCTAGTACTCCAGCAGAACGAAGGGAGTGACGGTACTCGCCGGCCATGATCGACCCCGACCGACGCACCTACGTGCCCTATCCGGCTGCCTCATGCCTTGCGGAGCTCGTAGAGGATGCCCCAGGACGGCCTTGCCACACGAGGTGGCCGGAAAGCATCCCTCGAGCTCGAGCGCCGACAATTACACAAACCAGGCTGAATGAGGCACACCTATAGGCGAGCTGGCAGTTCTTGCGATCAGTGCACTACGACAATACACCGAGAAACACCAGCTTCGTTACCAATCTGACACCTTTTCATGTGTAGCAAAACGGACTTAAAGTGCCAACTTCACGCGAGCGCAAGCCTGGATGACGAATGCACGCTTGTGGACACAACCACTTTCAGCCACATGAGGTCGTACGTGCGGCTACGCTCGGAGCCATGTGCGCCAACATTCAGGACCAGGACGGCGACTACTGGGAGTTCTGGAACTAGTACCACTTGTGCACCCTCACGACGCTGCGCCCGGATGGCCGCCCACACGTCGTGCCGGTCGGAGTCACCGTGGACGCCCGTGCGGGTATCGCGCGGGTGTCGAGGTCGCCATCCACCGTGCGATGGGCCACGTAGGTGCGACCAAGCCCACTGCGGCGAACGAAGCGGCCTGAGAACCAGCTTGGCGGCCTCACGCTCTGGATGTCAGTCGGCCCGTGAGGTCGGAAACCCCAAGGCTACGGCTTCCACTCGTCCTCCAGGATCGAGTGCACGATCGAATCGCGCCATCGGCCGGCCTTCTGAATGTGGCCGCGGATCGTACCTTCCTCGACCATGCCTGCCGCTGTCATGGTCTTCGCCGAGGCCTGATTGAGTGGGGAGCGTGCACCCCACACGCGATGCAGGTTGAGCTCCTCGAAGCCGAGACCCAGCAAGAGTCGGACGGTTTCCAGGCCGTAGCCGACACCCCACGCGTCCGGGCGCAGCGCGAAGCCGAACGTGGCCGCGCGCTGCTGGTGCGGGTCTATGGCTAGCCTGCCGAATCCGATCAGTGCATCCGTGTCCCGCTCGACGACGGCGAGTGCATACTCGTTGCGCGGCGCCTCGTTGGCCGAGGCGATGGATCGGGTGATGATCTGGCCGACCTGTTCGCGGGTGCGCGGCTCGAACGACAGGTGCTCTGTCGCTTCTCGGCTGCCATAGATGGCGTACACCCCATCTACGTCGTCACCGGTGAGCTCACGGAGGCTGAGGCGCTGGCTGGAGCGTTGGACCGGGTACATACCAGGAACCTTATCGCTGAGAGCCCGAGGGGAGGGCCGGTCGCCGCGGTGCGTAGACGGCGATCTCCTCTCGCAAGTCGCGAGCCAGTACGGCGGTGTTGGCGCCGGTGGACATGAGCGCCTGTCGAACACGCTGAGCGGAGACGACGATGCCGTTGTTCCGGTAGGTGGGCGGGAGGTCGAGGACGGGGCGGATGGCGTGAGCGGCACCGTCGACATCCCCGCTGTACAGGAGAACGAGGGCCTGGTTGCACTGGGCGCCTGCCAAGTCGCCGAACGCCCAGTTGGGGTTCTCGCGGTCGCTGAAACCCTGCACAGCCCGCTCGGCCTGCAGAGCGAGTTCCGCATCTCCGTGGCCGAGGAGTGCCTCGGACTCGACGGTGTAGTACGTCTGCTTCTCCTGCGAATAGGTGAGGAGTCCGCCCAGCTGGTCGAGATCGTCAAGGACGACATTCTCACGCCGGTCGGTCGCCTCCCGGTTCGCAGAACGGACGGTCTCCTCGTCACCCAGCGCGGCCGCAGCGCGTGACTGCAGGCCGAGAAGCCACAGACCGACGGTGCCGTTGAGGCTTGAGGAGAGCGCCGCCCCCTTCTGCGCGTAAAACAGGGCATCACCGGGCCGGTCCGCCCAGTACTCGACGAGGGATTGCAGGCCGTGGACGAGCGCTGTCAGGCCCGGGTGTTCGGCGTCCTTGGCGAAGGCGGCGGCGAGCAGACTCATCGTCCTGGCCTGCTCGCGGTCCTCCATGTCGTTGAACCCCTTGGCTACGAGGAATGCCAGCACGCCGGCCATGAAGTTGAGGTCACCGAGCTGTGACGGTCGGTGCTTCCCGGTCTCCAGACTGAAGATCACCTGGTCTTGGGCGTCCAAAAGGTCATCCCAGATAGCCGAAAGCGGCACCCGCGGGTAGTCGGTGACCAGCCGAGCCACCTGATCGTGAAGCAGCGGCAGCGTGTTGTTTCCCAGCCTGTCGCGATCCGTCTGCAGGACGTAGTTCCTCGCGCGTCGAACGGCCATTGCGCCGCTCCTTTTCATCTCGCTCAGTTCCATGCCGGGTTCGGCATGGGATGCAATGGGCGACGTGCCGACCAGAGGAACGAAGTCCGGGGCACCGCCCTCGGAGACGTCGGTCCACAGGGCATCGATGGTGTAACCGAGCATTTCGACGATGGCCGGACGAAAGACCTTCTGAGGCTTGCGCCCCTCGTAGAACCATCCCTCGAACGTCTTGGGGGCAGGGTCCACGTTCGCCAGACCGAGCCGCTCAGCGGCCCTTCTGTACGGCGGAAGGAACTCGTCGGCGCTCCGAATGCCGCGCCTTTCCAGCTCGGTCCGGAAGAACAGCACGGTGCCTCCAATCCCGTCCGTCAGCACGTCCCTGACATCACGTTAGAGCTTTGTCATCATCCAGCTGCCTCCCACAGACCGTACTCACCGGTTTCGAGGTACGTCCGAGGAAAAGCCGGGGACGACCGTCAACTTGGCGCCGCGGGCCGAGGACGGCTTGGGGGTAGAGCCGTCCGGCTGCAGTTGCAACGCTCGTACCAGCCCTGGCAGAGAGTGCCCGAGCGAGCACAATCATGGAAAGCAGAGGTCACCGTGAATGCGCAGAAGGTGAGCGCCGCTCTCGGCCTTCCCTCGGTTGACGAAAGCACAGTCGCGGCACCGTCCCTGGGGGACGAGCCACTACCGGGTCGCGAGCCCAACGACGGCAAGGAGCCGACTCCTGTCCGTCCGCAGTCGTGGAAGCGCAGCTGGCGTGCGGAGGCCTGTGTCCCCAGACTTGCTCGTCTGCACGCCCGGACGCGGCTCAGCATGATGTCCTGGTCAGGCGATCAGGACTCAGCCGTGCGGATCGCCACCGAAGTGGTGCGCAACGCCGTGCAACACGTCGGCTCGGGCGTGGTCGAACTGAGGTTGTCCGTCGACCAGGACGAGGTGCTGTTCCTTGACGTGACGGATGCTCACCCTGGGGACGGCGGACTCGACGGGGCTCTCGCCGGCCGTGACGGAACGGGATTGTGGCTCGTGCGGCGTCTGGGCGGCGAAGTCAGCTGGGTCCCCGCCGAGTCAGGCAACGGCAAGACCATTCGAATCCGAGTACCGCCCGGCGAGATCGGCACCACGACCTCGCCCGTCGACGCTCCCTGAGCGGTCGTTGGGCCGCAGCCGCCCCACCTCCCCCACGGTCTGAATCCGGCTGTCGCTCGGCGGCCTTCCAACCCCCCAGAGGTTCTGATGTCTTTCTTATGCGTTCAAGGCGGTCCCCCGCTGTGCCGGTCGTCGTCTGCCACCGGACTCACGGCGGCACGCTGATGGCCGGCAACAGCATGTTCCTCACCCCTCACCCGGCGGGTCAGGACGAGGACTTGCGTCTCGCTCTCGAAGACCTCCTGCTCGACCGCTGGCTCTCCACCAAGTCCCTGCTCGCCAACACCCACACCTGGGCGCTGCGCACGTCCCGCAGCCAGGTCCTGGCAGCCGGCGCCGCTATGGGCGAAGCCATCACGGCGTGGTGCGCTGAGGAGCCCGCCGACGCCAACGCCTTGGTGATGCGGGCTCGCGTCCTGACTCACCGGGTTCTGAGCGCTCACCGCCTCACAACGCGCGGTCACGGTTTGCTCCCCCGCCTCAGCGCCGCCCGCGCCGCGTGCGAGGACGCAGCTCGCCGCTGGCCGGCTGACCCCGTCCCTTGGGTGTGCATGCTGGCCCTCGCTCAGCTGGACGTCGACCACCGGCACCGGCACTCCGTCGACCACTGGGCGAATCCGCCGGAGGCCATGCTGCCCTGCGGGCCGTGGCCGCTGCTGTGGCAGGTGGACCGGCGGGACTCGCCGAACCGGGAGGCGTACCACCGGATGCTCCAGTGCATTCAGGCCCGGGGGCAGGGAGCAGTGGATTTCACGCGATGGGTGGCCTCTCAGGCCAAGCCGGGTTCGGTTTTGCTCACTCTCCCCCTGTACGCCTACGTCGAGGACTTCCGGATCCGCACGGCGAGCGGACAGCTCGCCAGCACGCTCGGGTACTGGACCAACGAGCAGGTGCGGTACTACGTCGAGCTGGCCAGAGACGGATGGTTCGCCCACATCACCGACTGGACCGCCTGCTCCATGGTGGACCTGAACTACCTCGCCTGCACCCTGACCGCCTGCGGCCTGCCCGGCGCGGCAGAGGCGTTCGAGGCGATCGGCTCCTTCGCCATGCCCGCGCCCTGGCAGCAGGTCAGCGAAACACGCTGGTGGCAGGACGACTTCCTGCAGGCGCGCGCCTTCGCCCTGAGGAGGCGGTCCATCAGATGAAAAGCCGCGCACCGCCGCGAGGTCACCCTCGCGCCTTCCCTTCCTTCACCCCTTCGATCCAGAGGATTCTTCGGTGTCTCCGAGAAGTGCCGCCCACAGGCTGGTCGACGACGACGCTGTCCTGGCCGGACTCGGCTACCAAACCGTACTGGCACGTCGTATGGGGCCGTTCGGCAACTTCGCGATCTCCTTCTCCGTCATCAGCGTCCTGTCCGGTTGCATGACCCTGTACGGGTTCGGCCTGAACACCGGCGGGCCGGCCGTGATCATGTGGGGCTGGGCCGTCGTAGGGCTGATGGTCCTGCTACTCGGCATGTCGCTTGCCGAGGTCACATCCGCCTACCCGACCTCCGGCGGTCTGTACTACATGGCGCACCGGCTCGGCGGTCCCCGCTGGGCCTGGGTGACCGGGTGGCTCAACCTGCTCGGGCTTTTGGGCGCCATCGCCGGCATCGACTACGGCGCCGCCACGTTCGTCGGCGCGTTCGCCAACCTCCAGTGGGGCTTCAGGCCGACGCCCGAGACGACGCTTGTGATCTTCGCCGGGATCCTGTTGCTGCACGCCCTGCTCAACGTGGCCGGCGTCCGCCTGGTCAGCGTCTTGAACTCGCTCTCGGTGTGGTGGCACCTCACCGGAGTCGCGATCATCGTCGGCACCCTGGCCCTGGCTCCGGCCGATCACCGGAATGCCGAGTTCGTGTTCACGCAGTTCAACAACGACACCGGCTTCAGCAACGGGCTGTATGTGACCGCGCTCGGACTGCTGCTGGCGCAGTACACCTTCTGCGGCTACGACGCCTCCTCTCACCTTTCCGAGGAGACGACGCAGGCTCAGGTATCGGCGCCAAGAGGTATCGTCCGCTCGATCTGGATCTCGTGGATCGCAGGGTTCGTCCTGCTGGCCGGTCTCACGTCCTCGATCCAGGACTATGGGGGCACCCAAAGCAGCGTCACCGGCGTGCCGCCTGCTCAGATCTTCCTCGACGTCATCGGGCCTTCCGGTGCCAAGACCCTTCTGCTGCTAGTGATCGTGGCCCAGCTGTTCTGCGGCAATGCCGAGACCGCCGCCGCCTCCCGCATGGTGTTCGCTTTCTCCCGCGACGGGGCGGTGCCCTTCGCAGCCACCTGGCGTCGCGTCAGTACCCGGACCAAGACACCGGTCGCCGCAGTGTGGCTGTCGGTGGGTGCCGCACTCGTCCTCGCCGCGCCGTCGTTGTACTCACCAACCGCCTACGCCGCGGTCACCGCGATCAACGTCATCGGGATCACCCCTGCTTACGCCATCCCCGTCTACCTGCGGCTGCGAGCCGGAGACAGCTTCCGGCCCGGGCCTTGGAACCTCGGCCGGTGGAGCAAACCCGTCGGCTGGACCGCCGTCATCTGGGTCGGATTCGTCACCGCCCTGTTCTGCCTGCCGCAGGTATCCCCGGTCACCGCCTCCTCGTTCAACTACGCCGGCTTCGCCCTGGTTACCGTCCTCGCCCTGGCCTGGCTTCTGTGGATCACACAGGGGCGCCGCAACTACCGCATCCCCGCCTTGGGTGACACCGCGACCCACGCCTCCCTCGCTGAGGACGTGGTCTGATGGGCAGCCGGCACACCGGACACGAAGACTCGCTCGCCGGGCTTGTCTCCCTTGAGGACTTGCAGGCCGCAGTGGAACGCGAGGACATCACCACGGTCATGGCGGCAGTCCCCGACATGCTGGGCCGTCTTCAGGGCAAGCGCCTCAACGCCCCGATCTTCCTCGACCGGATCGCCAACGGACTGACCGCTTCGGAAGCATGCGCCTACATCCTGGCCACCAACGTAGGCATGGATCCACTCGGCGCCTTCGACCTCACGGGCTGGGACAAGGGCTTCCAGGACATCGGCGTGGTCGCCGACCTGGACACCCTGCGGATCCTGCCCCACCAGCCCGGCGTGGCCCTCGTGCACGGCGACGCGGTTCACCCTGACGGGGCATCCGTACCCATCGCGCCGCGCCACGTCCTTCGCACCCAGCTCGATCATCTGGCTGCCCTCGGCTTCGAGGCCCGAGTTGGGCTGGAGAGCGAGTTCGTCCTCTGCGAGGGCGGTCAGCCTGTGGCCCGGCACAACCTCGACTACGCCCTCGATCACCCCCCGGCCCTGAGCGACTTCATCCGGTGCCTCGAAGAGGTCCTGCCCAAGTCCGGCGTGCCGGTCGAGGCGACCAAAACAGAAGGCGCGGCAGGGCAGGTGGAGGTCACTTTCCCATACGGCCCGGCGCTCCCGGCGTGCGACGACTACACGGTCTACAAGCAGACCGTTCGGGACCTGTCCAGACGTCGCGGCCTGACTGCGACGTTCATGGCCGCACCGTTCACCGGCGTGGGCAGCGGGCTGCACATCCACTTGTCTCTCTTGAAGGACGGCTCGCCGGCCTTCACCACGGGTGCCGGCGAAGACCTGCCCGAGACAATGCAGCACAGCATCGCCGGACTGCTCTCCGCCATGCCGCACCTGGCCCCTCTCTACGCGCCCAATCCCAATTCCTACAAGCGGTACGCCACCGCACACTCCTTCGCGCCCCAGTACATGAACTGGGGCCGCGACAACCGGGGATGCGCCGTCCGCGTCACAGGCCACGGCGAGGGCAGCCGCCTGGAGATCCGCCTCCCCGGGGCCGACGCCAACCCTTACCTCGCGCTGGCTGCCTCGCTCGCCGCGATCGTGCACGGCCTCACTGAGGAATTGACTCCGCCTGATCCCTGCCGGGGCGACGCTTACGCAGACCTGCAGGCACCCCGTGTTCGACGGGATCTGACCGAAGCAGTGGCGTACTTCGACGGCAGCGACCTCGCGGAGGGCCTCTTCGGAGCTGGGGTGGTCCGCCACTACGCCATAGCGGCTCATACCGAGGTCGCCGAGCACCGCAGACAGGTCACCGACGTCGAGCGGGAACGAGGGTTCGAGCGAGCCTGAGCGACCGGCGCGTAGCCGCTTCCAGCGACGGCTCCTGGTTGGCGTCCTCGCTGGCGACGAGCCCCCGGCTAAACCACCGCAAGCACCCCAGAGAACAGGTAACCGGATGACTTCCAACGATGACTCGACTGTTCGCGAACCCGCAGTATGGCGTGCGGACATGGTCCGCGCGCTTCGTGACCAGGATGCGATCGTCTCCGAGCGTGTCAGTGCTGCTTTCGCCTCAGTGCCCCGGCATCGGTTCGCACCGGACGCGCCCTTGGAGGTCGCCTACGACCTCCACCGCACCGTGCCGGTCAAGAAGGACGAGCACGGGCAGGACATCAGCGTCATGTCCGCCGCTCACCTCCAGGCCGTGATGCTGGAGCAGGCGGACATCGCGCCCGGCATGAAGGTTCTGGAGATCGGCTCGGGCGGCTACAACGCCGCCCTCATCCAGGAGCTCGTGGGCAACGAGGGGATGGTCACCACGGTCGACATCGACCGTGACATCGTCGACCGTGCCCGCCAGTGCCTGGACCACGCCGGCTACGACCTGGTGAAGACGGTCCTCTCGGACGGCGAGGCCGGTGTCCCGGGCGGCGCGCCTTACGACCGGATCATCGTCACGGTGGCCGCGTGGGACATTCCCCCGTCGTGGATCAGTCAGCTCGGCGAAGCGGGCAGGCTGGTCGTCCCACTGACTGTGCGGGGCACGACCCGTTCGATCGCGTTCGACCGCGACGGCGAGGACTTGGTCAGCCGCTCGTACCGTCTGGCCCGCTTCGTGCCCATGCAGGGCGAGGGCGCCTCCAAGGAACGCAAAGCACTGCTGCGGGAAGGCGTTGCCGTACAGACCGACGACGCACGGGTTCCTTTCCACGCCAAGGCGTTGAACAGCGCCCTTGACACGGCCAGGCGGGAGTTCTGGTCGGGGGCCGCTTACGATCTGCCCGACGAGCTGGAGCTGTACCTCTCGCTCAATCTGTCGAGCCCTGCTCGGCTGCATGCGTCGAAGGACGTCGTCGACAGCGGGCTCGTGGAGGCATCGGCTTTGCTGGGTGTGCCGGCGCTGATCAGCGAGGACAGCATCGCGTACCGCACCCGCCGTGAGAACGAGGACACCGGAGGCTTCGAGAGCGGGGTGGTCGCTCACGGCCCCCAGGGCGAGGCTCTCGCGGACGAGTACCTGAAGTTGCTGCGGTGCTGGGCCCAGAACCACCGCCGCCGAGGCGCGGCAACGATCAGGTTCCTGCCGGGCCCCGCCTCCTCGTCTCTGCCCGAGAACAGCGTGCCCAAGAGACACGGCGTCGTCGCGGTGTCCTGGCACTGAAAGCTCCGGGGCCCGATCACGGGCTTCGGCCTCTTGCACCATCACCCACTGCCAAGGAGGCATGCATGACCGTTCAGATGGACCGCCCGGTTACTCAGCCGGACACCCCTCAGGGGGCGTTCGGCCAGGACGACTTCGACCTCGACATCACGATCGTCGAGGGCGGCCCCGCCGCGGATCAGCTCATCCGTCTGACGAACGACGGCTGCGGCTCGACGTGCGCGTCCGCGTGCACGAGCTGCCCGTAACGACACAAACCGCGTAATCGCGGTGCCCGGCCGTGCCGACTGCGCGGCCGGGCACCGCGCAGCCAAAGGAGGGTGTGTGTATCGCTACGTCGACGCAGCAGTGGTACGGGCGGCCGCGTTGGGCTCCGCCCATCAGATGGATTGGCCCGACCTGGTCGGACCGTCCGCGAACACAGCGTCCTGGCGGGCGTGGCTGCAACGGACCTGGCAGACCGTCGACTTCGCGACCGCCGTCGAGACCGCCAGCCCCGACTTAACGAATCGAGTGGACCAGATCTGCGCTGGTCAACCGTTTTCAGGCACCATGGCACGCCGCACGGTGCTCTCGGTGATGCGCTACCTGCTGCGGGCCCGTACGCGCGCGACACCGTTCGGACTGTTCGCCGGCATTGCGGCCGCGCGCATCGGTGCCGCTCCCACGCTGCGGGTGGGCACCGAGCATCAGGTATCCACCAGACCCGACGCAGCACAGGCTGCGGCCCTGATCGACCGTTTCGAGCTGCACAGCGGGGTACGGCCTCATCTGATGCTGCTCACGTCCAGTCTCGTCGTCGCGCGAGACGGATATGTGGTGATCGAGCACCGTCCACGCGGACGCGACGGCGCCCGCGACCACGTGCAGATACGCATGACCGAACCGGTCTGCACAGCGTTGAACGAGGCGCGGACTCCGATCTCGTGGAGCCACCTCACCGCAAAGCTCTCAGCCTGTTTCCCGACCGCGTCGCACACGATGATCGAGAAGCTGCTCGCGGGCCTGGTCAGGCAACGGTTCCTGATCACCAGCCTCCGCCCGGCGATGACGACCACCGACCCGCTCGCCACCCTCCTCCCCCACTCGCGGCACCTCGCGCCAGATGGGGCGCAGCAGTTACGCGAGGTGCCCAAGACCGTGGTCGACCTGCGGCTGGACTGGGACCTGGTCATCCCGGAGACGGTGGCACAGGAAGCGGCAGCGGCAGCCAGGGCACTCACCCGTCTCGCACCCCGCCCGGCGCTGGCCGGATGGGCCGAGTGGCACAGCCGTTTTCTTGAGCGGTACGGGCCGAAGGCGGTTGTCCCCGTCGTGGACGCAGTCGAGGCGCTCGGGTACCCGTCCGGCTACATCGGTTCCCCCACTGCGCCGATCTCGTTCCCTCAGCCCGACCGTGACAGCCGGCTCATCAAGCTCGCCCACACCGCCGCGAGGCAGCGTCTCCTCGAAGTCGAGCTCGACGATGCCGCGCTCGAGGAGCTGGCAACCACTGATCCGGACCACTGTGTCCAGCCGAGCACCGAGGTGACCGTCCGAATCGACGCCGCGAGCGTTCCGGCACTGCGGAAGGGCGAGTTCACCCTGCACGTCACCGGGGTGGCGCGCTCGGCCGGAACGACCACCGGTCGCTTCCTTGCGTTGCTGCACGACGACGACCGCCGCCGCATGACCGAGGTGTACGCCAGGCTGCCCGGAGTGCACCGGGGCGCGCTCCTCGCGCAGATCAGCTCTACCCCACTGTCCGCACCCGCCGAGAACGTCGCACGTGCCCCGCAGGTGACCGAACTGGCAATCACACTCGGTGACTACCACGGCTCGGACACCCGCCTCATCCCCCTCGCGGACCTGGCCGTGACCGCCGACGTCGAACGGCTGCACCTGCTCTCACGCTCCCGCCGACGGCCAGTACACACGCTGCTGCTGAACGCCGTAGAGCTGAGGCATCACACTCATCCGCTGGCCCGGTTCCTGACAGAGGCACCCGTCGCACTGGCCGTCCCGTGCAGCGGCTTCATCTGGGGCGCTGCCGCCTCTCACCTGCCGTTCCTGCCGGCGTTGCGCTACGGGCGCACAGTCCTGTCCCCGGCCCGCTGGCTCCTCGCAGGCGGCGACCTCCCCGCCGCGCCGACACCGTGGCCACAGTGGGACGAGGCCCTGGCCCAGTGGCGCCAGGACATGCATCTGCCAGAACGGGTGTACTTGAGCGAGGCCGACCAGTGCATGGCCCTGGACCTCAAGGAGCCTTCACACCGGGCCCTGCTGCGCGCCCACTTGGACCGCGACGGCACGGTGACGCTACGCCCCGCGCCGCAGCCGACAGACTTGGGCTGGACGGGCGGCCGCGCCCACGAAGTCGTCATCCCTCTGATCGCAGAACAGAACGTCACCCCGGTCAAGGCAACCAGTCACGTCGTCGGCCGCGAGCACGGCCACCTGCCCGGTTGCGGCAATCACATCTATCTTCAGTTACATGGACCCCGAGATCGGCAGAACTCGCTCCTGACCCGGCACCTGCTGCCCCTTCTGAAACAACTGGGCTCCCCCCGCTGGTGGTTCGTCCGCTACCCGGACCCCCAGCATCACCTGCGCGTTCGTCTGACCTGTGCTCCCGGCACCCTCGGTTCTGCCATCGAGCACATCGGGCAGTGGGCTCAGCAGCTTCGGCAGAGCGGTCTGATCACGCATTTCGGCGTAGAGACTTACCATCCGGAGACCGCTCGGTTCGGCGGTATTGCCGCTATCGATGCTGCCGAGGAGTACTTCGCCGCCGACTCCGCCGCCGCCTTGGCCCAACTCGCCGTTCAGGGCGGCAGGGACGCCCCCGATGCCCGCGCGATCACCGCCGCGAGCATGGTCGACATCGTCACCGGTCTGCTCGGCGAGGGCGCTGACGCGATGCACTGGCTCATCAAGCGGACACAGACCAACCGGACAGCGCCGCCTCGCGCCGTCTACCGCCAAGCCGTCGACCTCGTGAACGCTGCCCCTGAGTGCCTGGACGAGCGCATCACGACGGCCTGGTCGGCGCGCCGCCTGTCCCTCGCTGCCTACGGCCGCACGCTCCAGGTGACGGCCACACACCCCCAGGATGTTCTGCCGGACTTGCTGCACCTCCACCACGTCCGGGTGTGCGGGCCGGGACTACCCGAGGAACGCGTCCACCTGCACCTGGCCAGAGCCGCCGCCTTGAGTTGGACGGCACGAGCAAGGAGGACATCGTGACCACGGCAGCCTCCGCCCTCGCCGCGCTGTCGGCTGCCGACCAGGTGGCCCACGCACTGACCGACCCCAGAGCCGTGTGGTCCGGCGACCGGCCCGACGGAGCTCGCGCCTTGCCACAGTCGCTCGCCGACGGAGCCTCGGGCATCGCGCTCCTGCACATTGAACGGGCCCGCACCGGTCACGCCGACTGGGACACCGCGCACACCTGGCTGGCCACAGCAGTGCGCGGCGAGGTCAGCGCAGCTGCCAACGCGAGCCTGTACTTCGGCGCTCCCGCCCTCGCGTACATCACACACCGCGCGGCCAGCGCATCCGGCCAGTACCTACGAGTCCTGGAACTGCTGGACACAGCGACCATCACCGTCACCCGGAACCGCCTCGCCGAGGCCCACGAGCGCATCGACCGCGCCGAGCGGCCTCCCATGGAGGAATTCGACCTGATCACTGGCCTGTCAGGGCTGGGTGCCTATCACCTCAGCCGCCACCCCCACCACGAGATCACCCGCGATGTCCTGTCCTACCTCGCACGCCTGACCGAGGCCGTACCCGACCCGGACGGATTGCCGCCGTGGTGGATGAACGTCGCCCCCACCGGCTCACCCCACATCGACTTCCCCGGCGGGCACGGCAACTTCGGACTCGCCCACGGCATCGGCTCCGCCCTCTCCGTGCTATCCCTGTCCCTGCTACGCGACCTGGGCGTGCCCGGCACGGTCGATGCGCTCGAACGGATCTGCGCCTGGACCGACCAATGGCGCCAAGGCGACGAGAGTGCCCCTTGGTGGCCGGGCTACATCTCGAGGCAGCAGACAACTGACAACCACATCCAGCCAACTCTTCGCCCGCGACCATCCTGGTGCTACGGAGTCAGCGGCACTGCCCGGGCCCAGCAGTTGGCTGGACTCGCTCTTCGAGACCCCGCCCGGGTGCAGGCCGCCGAGAACGCAATGCTCGCGGCCCTGCGCGACCCGCTGCAGCTGAACAAGCTCCCCGAGGTCGGGCTGTGCCACGGCATGGCCGGCCTGTTGCACACGGCGTGGCGGATGGCCACCGAGACGCGCAACACCGAGATCGCTTCGGAGCTGCCGACTCTGGCCCACCGTCTGATCATTGCGATCGACCAGAGGACCCACGACCCCGAACTCCTCGACGGCGTCACCGGAGCGGCCCTCGCCCTGCACACCCTTGCCACGGACAGCGCGCCCCCACCGCATTGGGACGCCTTCCTCGCCCTGGCGTGAAGACCCTGGAGACGCCTCGTGAACTCACCCACCTGGTGCCAGATCAACGTCGCGTTCCCGGACTGGGGACGCGCCGAGCACATCGCCCTGACCCGACTCGCCCCGCTCCTGTGCACGGCAGAGGACGAGGGCGCACTCACCTCTTGGTTCATCATCCGAAAGCGCCCCTGCTGGCGCGTGCGCCACCTGTGCGCTGCCGACGGGCAGGACCCCATCGGCCCGCACCTCGACAGGCTGACAGCCGAGGGACACGTCAAGACATGGACGGAGATCATCTACGAACCGGAGATCCACGCCTTCGGCGGCCCCGAAGCCATGGCATCCGCCCACCACCTCTTCCACCGCGACAGCCGGAACCTCGTCGACTTTCTCCAGAGCGACGCCGGCCGCCACCGCCGCGAGACATCCCTCATGCTGTGCAGCCTCTTGATGCGCTCCGCCGGACTGGACTGGTACGAGCAGGGCGACGTCTGGGCGCGCGTCGCCGCACACCGCGCGCTCCCCGCCGGCGCCGCACACGGCGGCGATCAACTGCTCACCACCGTGCACCGACTGATCTCCGTGAACGGAGAGGACATGATGCGCGCGGGTGGACCGCTGGCCCACGCCGCCGAATGGGCCGGCGCCTACGCCGGTGCCGGAACGGACCTGGCCCGGCTAACAGAGTCGGGACAGCTTCGCCGTGGCCTGCGTGACGTCGTGGCGCATCACGTGCTCTTCGCATGGAACCGGATCGGCTTGCCCTACGCCACCCAGGCCATCCTCGCGACCGCCACGAAGACCGTCATATTCGGTCCGGACCCCACCAGCGAGAGGAGTACCGCGGACCGTGTGGAAACTCCCTGATGCCGCAGCCCAACGCTTCCCCCTCATCGCCCGACCCCGCCCCGCCTGCCTCCCCTTAACTCAGCGCGTACACGCGCTGGCCGCACTCGCCGACCTCGCGGCGCAGTCCGGCGACCCGGGCGTGGCCTCCACGGTGTATAACCAGGCCGCATTGCTCGCCTCTGATGTAGGAATGCCGGACCTTGCCCGAACGCTGTGCCGCCAGCATGCCGCGGCCTACCTGCACGCTGTCCCCTTGCCTGGCACGACCGCGATCCGGGCTCTCGAACCTGCGGTCAATCTGGCACGTCTGTCGATCCGCGCCGGTCGGTACGACGACGGCCGCGAACGCCTGCTGACGCTCTTCAACGCTGTGAGCACCGAGTCCCCGGCTCAGGTCGGGTGCATCGCCATACCTGCCTGCCTCACAGAGAGCACCGAGGACCGCCATGTGGTCCGTGCTTGGCTGTGGCGGATCCTTCTCGCCGACGGGACGCGCGCCTTGACTGCAGCCGGCCGCTGGAGCGAAGCGCTCTCCCATGTGGAGACCCACCGCGGCGTCGGGCAGCGCATGCTCGACGGCCGCCAGGTCGCCATCCTTGCCGCCCTGGCTGCGGGAAACGCACTCGGCGCGGCCAACCTCCTGGCCGCCACGGAGTCCCCAGACCCCTGGCAGGACGCCGTCACGAGCTGCCTGACCGTCCTGTGCCGGCAGGCAGCGGGGCTGCCATGGCGGGGCCCTCTGCAGAACCTGGTGACCGCCTACCTCGAACGACCGGACAGCGAGGACCTGGTCGTGTTCAACACGCGGCTCGGACTCGCGGTGCTGGACGCACTTCCCCCGCCCGAGGACGCGGTTGCGCGTGTGATCGTCGCGGAACTGCACCGCCGGACGATCAAGGCGACTGATGGATACGCCGCCCACGAGACACTGGCACACCCCTTGTTCACCACTCTCTCCACCGCTCGAGAGGCGCAAGAATGCCGTGCCCTCGTCCAGGCCTGTGGCCTGGGAGCGGGGTCACTGGCCGATGGGCTGAAAAGCCATCTCGTCGAGGCGCTACGTGTGAGCGACCAAACGATCCGCGAGAGCCTTGCCCACCCGAATCGGGCTGGCACCGTGGAACAGGGTCGATCTCGATCAAGGTGATGCCGGTCGTCGTCACGCGACATCCGGCTGGAAGTCCCATGCGTCACAGGCATTTCGGAGATCGGCGATTCGGCCAACTTCGAGCCGCTCTCGACGGCCCAAGCGCCGCGGCCACGCGTTCGACCCCTGGAGTTTCAAGGGCTTCGGCGCGTCCGGAATCGAGCGCGTTCGATCCGGGAGGCACCTCGTTATGCCGTGCACCGCCGAGCCATCCAGGTGCGGCCCCGACCCCTGAGGAGGGATGCAGGTGACTGTGACTGACGCCTCGACCGCAAACGGGGGGCCACCCCCTCCACCGCCGGCCACGATCAACTTCGAGGGCAAGTTCGGGAAGAACCCGCTGGCAGATGCCGGTTTCGGGGCGATGTGCCGACGCCTCCCCTCAGTACTCGGGCACACCGCACGGATGGCGTGGGCCGTCGACAGGAGCGGCGTCGCGCTGCTCCTCGTATGCCAGTTGCTCACCGGTCTCGCAGCGGGCATCGTCCTCGCGTTCACCGCTCAGGCGATGACCCACATCCTCGCCACGGGCACCGTGTCCGAACGTCTGCACGCCGCGCTGCCCGCGCTGATCGTGGTAACGGCGGCCGCAGGAATCGGCCGCATCAGCAGCGCCCTGTCCTCCTACGCCGACGGTCGGATCACACCTCTGCTGACGACTGAAGCCGACGTCGCTCTCGTCACGGCCGTGTGTCGCGTGGAGTCATCCGCGTACGGAGAGGACGGCTTCGCCGACCGACAGGAGGCAGCCGAAGTAGGAGTCACACGGACCCGCATGATGGTGCAAGACGCCCAGCGATTCATGTCCGCCCTCATCCGCATGATCGCAGCGAGCGGGGTCATCACCGCGCTGCACCCGCTGATGTTGCCTTTGCTCCTGCTGGCCGTGCTGCCAGCCGGCGCCGGGGCCGTGCTTTCCGCCCGCGTCGACTACGAGACCCACTACCTCAACGTCGGCGACCGCAACGTGCGCTCCATGATGCGCTGGTGGGCCACCTACTCCCGCTACGGGGACGAAGTCCGCGCCAACGGCATGACCGACTACCTCATCTATTGGTACCGGGCACTGTCAGCGCGGATCGATCAGCGCACCTTGACCGCCGCACCGCGGATGCTGCGCATTGCCCTGTCGACCAGCGCCCTGAGCGGAATCTTCCTGCTGATCACCTGGGCCACCCTCGCCTGGCTGGCGACCACGGGGCGGGTCGCCCTTCCCGTCGCGGCCACCGCCATGGTCGCCGTCCAGACCACACTGGCCGCGCTCTCCCAGTTCGTCATCCACGGAGCCGCGATGTTCCACACGGCCCTCTACCTGGCCGACATGCGGTCCTTCCTCGACATGGCCGGTGAACGCGCTCCCAGTCGGGGCGAGTTGACCATCGCGGATCGAGTGGACGAGATCCGCCTCGACGAGGTCGTCTATCAGTACCCCGGCAAGGAGAAGCCGGCCGTCGCAGGGGTGTCGCTCACGATGCGCCGCGGCGAGATCCTGGCCATCGTCGGCGAAAACGGCTCGGGCAAGTCGACACTGGCCAAACTCATCACCGGCATCCTCCTCGCCGACAAGGGCAGTGTCGTGTGGGACGGCGTCGATCTCGCAGACGCTGACCCTGACGCCGTGTGGAAGCGCACCGCGCTCGTCCCGCAAGGCTTCGCGTGCTGGCCCCTGCGCGTCCGCGAGAACATCACGCTGGGTCAGCCGAAGACCTTCGACGACGGACCCGTGTGGGACGTCGTCGACGCGGTCGGCATGCGCGAGGTGATCGAGCAGCTGCCCCAGCAACTCGACACGCTGCTCGCCAAGGAACTGTGGGGCGGGGCCGAGCTGTCCGGAGGACAATGGCAGCGACTGGTGTGCGGGCGCGCGCTCTACCGACAGACGCCACTCCTGATTCTGGACGAGCCGACGTCACAGATGGACGCCCGCGGCGAGCACGCGATCTTCCTGGAGATCAAACGAATCGCCGCCGAGCGCATGACGATCGTCGTCACCCACCAACTCCAGAACACCAAGATCGCCGACAGGATCATCGTCATGGCAGACGGCCGGATCGCCGAGCACGGCACGTACGACGAACTCGCGCACGGCGGCGGTCTGTTCGCCGAACTTCTGACCCTCTCCACGGACCGCTGACCGACGGCGCAGCCATTTCACTTGGCGTGATCTTGCGGAAGCAAGGCGGTGGAGCCGCCGCCCCCGGGCCTTGGTCCG
Organism: Streptomyces sp. NPDC088254; assembly: GCF_044740925.1. Lineage (NCBI taxonomy): Bacteria > Bacillati > Actinomycetota > Actinomycetes > Kitasatosporales > Streptomycetaceae > Streptomyces > Streptomyces sp. NPDC088254. The sequence goes on from NZ_JBIURQ010000011.1 coordinate 405,292, forward strand.
CTTGGTGAACCGCCGCAAACCTGCCGCGCGTCGGACTGGCTAAGCTGATCCAGCACAACGAAACCACCGCAGAGTCCACAAACGCTACTCGACCCCACGGGTAAAGTAACAGCAAAGTCCCTACAAAAGAGCAGGTCGGGAAGTGTCCTCTCCGCGCGAGCGGAGGTGAGCCGTCGTCGAGGCCGCCCCACCGGTGCACCACCACGTCCTCTCCGCGCGAGCGGAGGTGAGCCGGCGATGGCGTCGGCTCGGGTGGCGGCGTACACGTCCTCTCCGCGCGAGCGGAGGTGAGCCGTCGGCTGTGGGACGGTCGCCTCGCGGCGTGTTGTCCTCTCCGCGCGAGCGGAGGTGAGCCGCTCTCGGGACAGGTGAACGAGCTGAAGGCGGAGTCCTCTCTGCGCGAGCGGAGGTGAACCGTCGGCGATGGTGAGCGTGAAGTCAGATCCGTCGTCCTCTCCGCGCGAGGGGAGGTGAGGCGTGCTCCAGAGCCAAGTCCCGGCTTTGCGCCAACAGCGTCTGTGCTGGTCAGGGCTCATTGTCAGTGGGCTCTGATAGCAGTGTTCCGTGACGAAGTATCAGGACGACTCACGAGTGTGCGCCTGCCCCGACCCCAGGCTTTGGGGCAAGGAGCACGGTCTTGACCACGCGTACCCGGTGATGTGCCACATGTTGGACGTGGCAGCGGTCTTCGGCGTGCTGTGGGACGTGTTGTTGTCCGATGCCACGCGAGAACGGTTCGCCGAGCAACTGGCCTTGGGCGTGACGGACTGCCGGGCGGTGTTGTCGTTCTGGGCAGGCCTTCATGATCTGGGGAAGATCACACCCGTCTTCCAGGCGCAGGTGACGTCGCTGTTCGACAAGGTACGTGCCGATGCGGCGTATCTGTTCGCGCCGGGTGCCGAACGGGACAGAGGGTTCCGGCACGAGATGGCGACGCACTGGTCGCTTGCCACGCTCCTTGCCGAAGAGGGGTATTCCACCGCGCGCGGTAGCTCCGGGGTGGGTGGTGCGACGGCACCGTTGGCTCATTGGGTGGGACAGTTGCTGGGCGGCCACCACGGGACGTTCGGGGCGAAGGTGTCACCGGTGAAGCTGCGGGCGCCGAGTCACTACCAGCCGGGGCTTGGGGAGGACGGCTGGGCGGGACAGCGGCGGCTGCATTTCGAGGAACTGCGGCGGGTGACAGGCGGTGCGGCGGTGCCGGGGGGTGCGCTTTCCGCGGACATGGCGGTGGTGCTGACGGGTCTGGTGGTCACGGCTGACTGGCTGGCGAGTCAGATCGGTGCGATTAAGAGCATCCAGCCTGCTGTCGGAACCTGGCAGGGATCGCCTGCAGACGTTGACGCGCACTGGCGGCGGGCGGGTGCGGCCGCGTCGGGGCTGGTGGCTCAGGCGCAGTTGGGCCGGGCCACGTACGAGGCGCAGCGCTTCGGTGAGATGTTCCCGTTCGCCCCGAATCCTCTGCAAGGGGATCTCATAGAACACTTGCCGGGGTTGGTCGCAGAGCACGGCCCCGGACTGGCGCTGGTGACGGCACCCACGGGTGATGGGAAGACGGAGGCGGCGTTGTACGCCGCGTCCGTCCTCGGCCGGGCGGCGGGGGCTCGGGGGATGTATGTGGCGCTGCCGACCATGGCGACGGCGGACGCGATGTACGGGCGGGTCAGAAGGTTTGCTGAGGTTGCGCTCGGTGGGGAGCGGGCTCTTACCTTGCTGCACTCCATGGCCTGGTTGAACCCCTTGTACGGGCAGGCGGCCACGGAGGCTGCCGCTGCGGCGGTAAACCAGGGGCGGGCCAGCGAGATCAGCGCGGATGAGGCGACGGCGATAGTGGCGGACGCGTGGCTGCGCGGATCAGGGCGGGGCTTCCTCGCTCCATTGTCCGTGGGCACCATCGACCAGGTGCTGCGGGGGGTGCTGCCGCTTCGGTACAACGTGCTGCCGTTGTTCGGTCTGCACGAGAAGGTCTTCATCGTCGACGAGGCCCATGCCTACGGACCATGGATGCACAAGCTGCTGCTCAGTCTTCTGGAGTGGCTCGGCGCCCTGCGCTCGCCGGTGGTGCTGTTGTCGGCCACGCTGACCGGCAGCACGGCCGCATCACTGGTCAACGCCTACCGCCGTGGTGCGGGCTTCCTGGATCCGGCCGCTGTCACGCCACGCTATCCGGGGTGGGTGTACGCGAGTGCGGGCACCGGCGAGGTGTCCGCACCTCGAGCGACCGGCAGTGACCGCCCCCGCACCCTCGACGTGACGGTACGTCGGGTGACCTGGGACGTCACGTCCGCACCGGTCATGCCGGCGCTGTCCGGCGGCCGCCGTCAGGCACTGCGCGAGGAACTACAGCCGGTCGTGGACGAGGGCGGAACGGCTCTCGTCTGCTGCACTACGGTCGCTGAGGCACAGGCCACCTACCGTGACCTGCATGCCGCGTTCCCGCACCTGGCGCGCCGGGAGGGCGGCATCCGGCTGCTGCACTCCCGCTATCCGGCGAACGTCCGTCAGCGGATCACTGCTGACTGCGAGAGCGCGTACGGCAAGCCGCGTACCGACCAGCCGCCGACGGTGCGGCCGGCGTCGATCCTGGTCGCGACGCAGGTGGTGGAGCAGTCTCTGGACCTCGACTTCGACCTGATCATCAGTGATCTGGCCCCGTTGGCACAGTTGCTGCAGCGCGCGGGCCGCGGCCGCCGCCATTCGCGAGGGCCGGGCGGACGACCGTCGTGGGCACGGACGGAGGACCGGCCGCGGCTGGTCGTTCTCGATCCCTTCCTCCGCCCGCAGCGGGCGGACAAGCCGGTGTCATGGGGTTCGGTCTACGACGTGAGCCTGCTCATCCGCACATCGCTGCTGCTGGCCGAACGGGCTGCGGCGGGCATCGTGGTGCCGGGGGGTGTGCAGGAACTCGTGGATGCCGTGTACGCGCCGGACTTCGTCGACGGTCTCGACGCGGCGGTCAAGCGGGAACTTGAGTCCCTGGACGTGGAGCGGCAGGCGTCACAGATGGCCGAGACCGACCTCGCTGCCGTGGTGGGAATCAGCGGTCCCGGAGACGTCCAGGGCCAGTTGCACCTCATCAGCCGTCGCCTTGAGGGTGTCACGGAGGAGCTGCTGACCACGCGGCTGGGAGCAGACACCGGGCGGGTGCTCTGCGCCTACACGCACCCTGACGGCTTCCTCTCCGTCAGCCCGGACGGTTCGGGCGGCGCGGTACCCGGCTTGGACGGAAGAGCCCTGAGCCGGGACGACGTCGCCGACGTCGTCGCCTATACCGCGCCGGTGCCCGGTACGTGGGTGCGCGAGAGAGGCGAAGTCGACAAGGACCACCCCGTCCGTTGGAAAAAGGTCTCCACTCTTCGGGACGTCGTCCTGCTCCCGATGACCCGAGCTGCGGACGGTCGGTGGGTCTGCCGCCGCGGTGACCGGACGATCGTCGTTTCGGAGGTCGGTCTTGAGCGTTTGTGACCGACTTCCACGAAACCTTCACTAAGAGCAGCAGTCTTCGCTACGGTTCAACCGCACCTGATCCAGGGGGAACTTGGGAGCGCCTGCTTGCGCAGGCAGGGGGATGTGACGCGTTGGCGTCTGAGAGCGGCAGTCGGCTCACCCCCGCTCACGCAGGGACCCCAGCCTTATTGTGTACGCCCTGGGAGCCTCATGCCCGCGACACCGAACATCCTGTACGACCCTCTCGTTCCCGTGCGCTGGGCGCCGCACGCTGACCGGCCTGATGCGAGGGAATTGCCCCCCAAGGTCGGCCTGCTCGAGCTGCTTCTACGCAGCCACGACATCGAGAGCCTGGCAATCGCCGACGCGCCGGCCCACTCGGCGCTCCTGCGGCCGCTCTACGCGCTCACCGCCCGGATGACGGGGCTGGACGAAGCGCGTCAGGGGCCCGAGGAGTGGCTGGAGCGACGGGAGGAGATTTTGGAGGAGGGCCGGCTACCGGCGGAGGGCATCGAGGCGTACGCCGCCGCCTATCGCGACCGCTTCTTCCTGTTCGACACGAGCGCGCAGGGCCGTCCGTGGATGCAGGATCCGCGCCTCGCTCACCAGTGCGATCCTGCTAGCACGGCGGGGGTGAACAAGCTGGCAGTAACGCGCCCGTCGGGCAACAACCACAGCTGGTGGACCCACGCCCTGGACACCCGCCCGGGCCCGCTGTCCGCTTCGGAGGCTCTGCTCAACCTGCTGACTTGGCATTACTACGGCCCATCCGGCCGCTGCTCGTCGCGTGAGGTGAACGGCGTGAAGAGCGCCAGCTCGGCGGCGGGCCCGCTGCGTTCGTCTCTGTCGTATCACCCGGAAGGCGCCACTCTCTTCGAGACGCTGCTGGCCGGCCTGGTCCCACCGGAGACGGCCGTCAGGCGGGAGCAGGACCGGTGCCCGTGGGAGTGGGATGAGCTTCCCGACCCTGACGGCCCACCGGCCGCCCTGACCGGGCCGTGCTCCCGCCTGACCGCCGCATCGATGCACGCCCTGCTCCTGGTGCCCGACGAGAACGACGCCTCCGTGGTGGGGAACGCCTACATCACCTGGGCCTACCGCCAGGGCCGCGGGACACGACCGGACGACGACTACTTGATCTGGCAGATCAGCAAGCAGGGCAACGTCTACCCGCGGCCGGCCGACTCCCAGCGAGCGTTGTGGCGGGACCTGGACGCGCTGCTGTTTATCGACCCGCCCGGCGTCGCGCAGCCGAGGCGGCCCAAGGTGTTCGAGTGGGCCGTCGAGCTGCCGCTGGACCTGCGGGTGCATGCTCTGGGCTTCGAGCAGGACGGGCAGGCCAAGGACACCCAGTTCGTCGACGCAGTGACCCCGCCGGTGCTCGCCTTCGCCGAGAGGCGCTCGGCCCGCACCCAGCCCGCGGTGGGCCGGTTGAGGGCGATGGGAGAGCGGTTCGGCATCCGTCTGGACCGCGCCGTGCGCCGGGCCTGGCGGGCCTACGTGAACGACCCGAAGGACAGCGCGCAATCCTGGGCGCAAGAGGGCGCCGCCCGGTATTGGCCAGCGGCGGAGGCCGAGTTCTGGACCCGTTTCCGTCTGCTGGACCGGACCGGGAAGGCCCTCGACGCAGGCCTCGACACCGCCACGGCACGCAAAGCGTTTCTCCAGCTCGCCATCCGCGCCTACGACGAGGTCACCGCCTCGGTGACCGGCACACAGCGCGGCGCCCGGGCTGTTGAGGAGGCGCGGGTCGAACTGTTCGGCGATCCCCGCCCCCGCAAGCCCGGCAAGAGCCCCGCCGCATGAACCAGCCCGTGATCCGAAGGAGATCCTGGTGACGACCCAAGCACCGTCCTCCGCGGCGGTTCCGGCACCGCGCAGCGGTGAGGAACCCATCCGCCTCGACCGCTATCGCATGTTCACCGAGGCCGTGCTGACGAAGTGCGCAGGCGACCCCGGCGCACGCAGCGCGTTGCGGTCCGGCGTGCGCAAGGACCTGAACTCGGTGCCCAGGATGCACCGCGTGATCGCCCACCTGATGCCGCAGAACGTGCTCGAGAACACCGAGCAGGCGTACTACGCCGTCGCTGCGATGATCGCCGAGCAGGCACGCCGCGGTTCGGTCGCCGCCGAGGCCGACGCCACTCCCGGGGACGAGAGCACTGCACCTGCGGCCGAGCCTGAGACGGCACCCTCCGGCGCGCGTTGGGGCGGGGAGAGAAACTATGGAACCAGCCTGGGCGCGTCCTTCGCACTGGCTGTCGTCCGCAGCCCCGGTCTGGAGCGGAAGATGCGGCGCGGCACCGCCGAAAGCCGCCTGAACCTGCTGTGCAAGCAGGGCGTTTCGGGCCTGCACCGGCACCTGCCGGCCTCCATTCGATACCTGCGCTCCCTGGACGTGCCCGTCGATTGGGCGCGGCTGCTGCAGGACCTGATCGACTGGCGGCGCCACTCCGGCCGCATCACCCGTCGCTGGCTGCAGGACTTCTACCGACGCCTCCAGGAGGAAGAGCGCCGCCTACGGGAGCAGGCCGACGCCCAGGAACCCGACAGCGTCGACGGCGCCTGATCAACCCGTCGGCCGCGCCGACGGCCCTGCCCACCCGCTATTCACCGCTTCGTATCGAGGAGTCATCCGTGTCCCTGAAGCAGCCCGCCCGATTCATCTGTGCACACATCCTGCAGACCGTGCCGTTCGCCAACCTCAACCGGGACGACACCAACTCGGTCAAGACCGTCCAGTACGGCGGCGTCCTGCGCACCCGAGTGTCCAGCCAGTGCTGGAAGCGGGCGATTCGCATCGACTTCGAGCAGCGCGTCGGCCAGGCGGCGCTGCGAACCCGCCGGATCGGGGAACGGGTGAGCCGCCTGTTGGTCGAGGAGCGCGGCTGGCCCCAGGACCTGGCCGCGCGTGCCGGCGCCCATCTGGCGGCCGCCAGCGGGATCAAGTTCGAGCTGGAGGAGAAGGACAAGCAGGTTCAGGTCAACAAGGTGATCGGCAACGCGATGGTGTACGTGCCGCAGACCGCCGTCGCCGAACTCGCCGACTTGGCCGAAGAGAAGCGGGCCGACTTGGAGGCCGCGAAGGACATCAAGAAGGCCGCCGACAAGAGCATCCTGCCCAAGGAGCGGGTGACGGCCATCCTGCGTTCCCGCAACGGCGTCATCAACCTCTTCGGCCGGATGCTCGCCGAAGTGGACGACGCCGGTGTCGACGGCGCCGTCCAGGTCGCGCACGCCATGACGACCCACCAGACCGACGTCGAAATCGACTACTTCTCGGCCGTCGACGATGTCACCGCCGCCTGGAACGACAGCACCGGCAGCGCCCACATGGGCCATGCCGAGTTCAGCGCGGGCACCTTCTACCGCTACGCGACCGTGGACCTGGCCGCGCTCGCCAGCAACCTCGGCGGCGATCTGACGGCCGCTCGAGAACTGGCCGAGGCGGTCCTGACCTCCTTCGTGAGCTCCCTGCCGCAGGCGAAGAAGAACTCCACCGCCCCGCACACCGTGCCGGACCTGGTCCATCTCACGGTGCGTTCCGACCGTCCCCTCTCCCTCGCCGCCGGATTCGAAAAGCCGGTGCAGGCCGCCGGCGACGGCGGTTACGCGGCCGCCTCCCGCGACGCCCTGTCCGCCTACGCCGAAGCCGTGAACTCCTTCATGGGGAGGGCCGGCATTTTGCACTCCGGCTGGGCCGGCCTTGACCCGAAGGGCCACCCCGGCTTGGGCGAGCGCCACCCCTCCCTGAACGACCTGATCGGCTCAGCCGTCCAGAGTGCGTTCGCTACGACCGCGTCCGGAGCCGGCGCGTGAGCACGACCGTAGGCCGCGTGACCGACGGCGACTCCGACACCGCCGGGGCAGCAGCGCCGGCGCTGCCGGGACTGCTGCTGCACTGCGCCGGCCCCCTGCAGTCCTGGGGCCAGCACAGCCATTTTAACCAGCGCGACACGGCCCCCTTCCCGACCCGCTCCGGCATCCTGGGACTCCTCGCAGCGGCCCTCGGCCGCAGCCGCGATGAGCCCGTCGACGACCTCGCCCGGTTGGGCGTCACCGTCCGCGTGGACCGGCCCGGCGTCCTGCTGCGCGATCTGCACACCGTCGGCGGCGGTCTGGCCGCGGCCGCCACGGTGACCACCGCACAGGGCAAGAAGCGCTCCGGGGACACCACCACCTTGCTGTCCCATCGCTACTACCTCGCCGACGCCGCATTCACCGTCGCCGTCACCAGCGCTTCCCAGGCAACCCTGCTCCTCGAATGCGCCCACGCGCTCCGCGCTCCGCGGTGGCCGCTGTTCCTCGGCCGACGAGCCTGCCCGCCCACCGGACCGCTGTTCCTCGGTCTTGTCGATGACACCCTGCACCACTTGATGGGCTTGCCGATCGCCGCCAAAGCGCCCCGCGCCGGCACAGCGGCCCGGACAGTCGACGTCCTCTCCGACAGGCCTCTCGACCGGCTGCCGCTGCCCGACGGCGCCCACGGCTCCGACCCGGCCGAGGCCGCCCACCCGGCGACCAGCCTCAACGACCAGCCCGTCACCTACCACCCCAACCGGCGCACCTACCGGGCCCGCCCCCTCTACCGGCGCACCGTCACCCCGCCCTCTCAGCAGTGGGGCGGCCTCGGCACCGACTACCTCCAAGCCCTCGGCGACTACGCGCGCCGCCACTTCGACACCCGCGAGGGGAACCGGCCATGAACGACATCTGGCTGACCCGGATCCTCCCCCACCCCCAATCCCGCGACGCCCGCCGCGACCTGGCAGACGCCGTCGGACTGCACCGCCGACTCATGTCACTCTTCCCGGACGGAGCTGGCCCCGACCCCCGAGCCTCGCTGGGCGTCCTTCACCGCGTCGAGGACGCCCCCACCGGCCCTTACATCCTGATGCAATCCGGCCACCGGCCCGACATCAGTCGCCTTCCCACCGGCTACGGCGCGGCGGCCACCCGCGAACTCGGCCCCCTCATCACCGCCCTCCACGCCGGCGGGCAGATCCACTTCCGCTGCGTCGCCAGCCCCGTCCGCAAACCGGGTGCCACCACCCGTGCCCACTACAACCTGCCCGCCGTCGTCCCCCTCACCGGCGCCCACGCCGACGAGTGGTGGATGCGACAAGCCGACGCCGCCGGCCTGAAGGTGCTCACCCTGCACTCCCAGCCCCTCGACAGCGCCACCGGCGTCCGCGGCCAACGCGGCACCGGCCAACAGCGCATCCGCCACGCCCGAACCCAATTCGACGGCACCGCCGTCATCATCGACCCCGACCGACTGCGGGCGAAACTCACCGACGGAATCGGCCGAGGCAAGGCCTACGGCTGCGGCCTCCTCACCATCGCCCCCTCCCGAAGCCGTGCAGGCGGCACCACCCCATGACCGCACCTCCCGCCCACCCCGGCCGCCGCAGACTCGCCGCCCCGACGGTGGCCATGCTCCCGCGCTTCGCCGACTCGCTGTCGTTTCTCTACCTGGACGTCGTCCGCGTGATGCAGGACGACACCGGCGTCCTGGCCGAGGTGACCAGCGACCGGCGGGGCACCGAGACCGTCTACCTGCCGACCGCCGCCCTCAGCTGCGTTCTCCTCGGCCCTGGCACCTCCATCACTGCCCGCGCCCTGGCGACTCTCGCTCGGCACGGCACCACCGTGGTCGTCACCGGATCGGGCGGCGTCCGCTGCTACGCCGCAACTCAGCCGGCCTCCCTCACCACCGTCTGGCTCGAACGTCAGGCCCGCTCCTGGGCCGACGACGACCGGCGGCTCGCCGTGGCCACAGCCATGTACGAACGACGCTTCGGCAGCAATACGGTGCCGCCCGGCACCTCCCTGGCACAGCTGCGCGGCATGGAAGGACAGCGCGTCAAAGCCCAGTACCGACTCCTCGCCCAGCAATACAAGATCGGCCGCTTCCGCCGCACCTACGACCCCGCCCAGTGGGACACGCAGGACCCCGTCAACCTCGCGCTCTCCTCGGCAAACACCTGCCTCTACGGCATCGTCCACGCAGCCGTCCTCGCCCTCGGCTGCTCACCCGCCCTGGGCTACGTCCACAACGGCAACCAGCAAGCCTTCATCTACGACATCGCCGATCTCTACAAGGCCGAACTCACCATCCCGCTGGCCTTCTCCCTCAACGCCTCCACCAACCCCGAGACCGAAGCCCGCCGCTCCTTCCGCGACCGTCTGCGCCTCTTCCGGCTCCTGCCGCGCATCGTCCACGACATACAGACACTGCTGCACCCTGACGGCGACCACGAAGCACCCGATCCGGAAGAGGAACTCGTCGACCTCTGGGACCCCGTGTCCGGTGCCCTGCCCGGCGGCACCAACCACGGAGCCGCCCTGTGAACCCCCTGCTCCGGGAGGCGCGGACCGCATGGCCTCGATGACCGTCCTCGCCGCCACCGCCGTCCCCGACCACCTCCGCGGCGCCCTCACCCGGTGGCTCCTCGAAGTCACGCCAGAGCTCTACGTCGGCACCGTATCCGCCCGCGTACGCGACGAACTCTGGGCCTCCGTCACCGCCTGCATCGACGACGGCACCGCAGTCCTCGCCTACCCCAACGACAACGAGCAGGGCTTCGAACTCCGCACAGCCGGACACCAACGCCGCATCCCACAAGACTTCGACGGCCTGACCCTCATCGCATTCCGCAGCAAGAGTCAAGGAATGGCAAACCCCCTCTAGCGTGGCAGGTCAGCGAGGGTCCTCTCCGCGCGAGCGGAGGTGAGCCGCATGCCGCCGAGGACGCACTGCTCGCCCTCGAGTCCTCTCCGCGCGAGCGAAGGTGAGCCGCTCCGCTGTCAAGTCCTGGACGGAATTTGGCCGTCCTCTCCGCGCGAGCGGAGGTGAGCCGTCGTTCCGGCTCCGGCGGCGTGGCGTGAGGCCACCTCAGTCCTCCTCGCGCGAGCAGTCTCGACGACGGCCGAACCCTGGGTCTGGATCGCTCTCCCTGCTGCGCTAGCGGACGGTTTCCGTCCGCGCGGCCGGAGCCCAACATCGGCAAAGGGCGTTTGCCCAGCGAGTTCGCCGCGTTCGCGGGCCTTGCTCGCCGTCCGTGTCCACCTCTGCCGACCCCGGGATCCGGAGGTGAAGGGCCTGGTTGAACGCGCCAACCGCTACCTGGAGACCAGCTTCCGGCCCGAGCAGGTCTTTAACCGGTACAGACGACATCTACGCCAGCTGACAGATGGCTGCACATCGCCAACTGGCACCGTCACCGCTCGATTGACGCTCGGCCGCAGGATCGCTGGGAGGCAAACCGCGCGGCGAAATTGCTAGGGCCGATACCACTCAATCCTCTGCCTCTGCAAACCCGTGTCGCCAGCAGACAGTTGGGCTTTCTCACCCACATGACCTAGAGGACCATGCATGCCCACACAGTTCATGACCGCCAAGCAGACCGCCGAGTACCTGAACATGTCGATCACGTGGGTGTACCGCGATGCGCCGAAGCTCGGGCTCGTCCCCTACAAGTTCGGGCACGGTCGCAGCGCGAAGCTGCAGTTCAAGATCAGTGATGTGCATGCCTGGGCCGGGCAGCAGAAGCTGGGCTGAACCCGCCGACTTGTGCCAGTCCTGGCCGCCGACGCGGTCAGGACCGCTGTCGTTTCAGGCCGCGAGCGACATGTCCAGCACCTGCGCCGCCTTGCCGATCGATCCCGGCAGAAGATGCCGGTAGATCTTGAACGTGACGTCGACGCTCTTGTGTCCCATCCACTCAGCGACGTCCGTGATCGGGATGCCGTTGCTCAGACAGTTCGACGCGTAGAAGTGTCGGTTCCCGTACAGCACCATCCGTTCCGGGATGTCCACCTCGCCCGACGCTTTGATCCGCCGCCACTGGTTCTCCGTTCCCCAGAACGGATACGGCTTGCGAGGGTCGGTCGGCTGACGCAGCAAGTAGCCGTCATACGTGCCGTGCTTCTCGGCGTACCGCTCGATCGTCTCCCTGATACGAGCGGGAAGCGGCACATCGCGGTACTCCCCCGCCTTCCTGTGCTTGAGCGGTCCGTAGCGGCGCATCGACTGCACGACCTGCTCGCTGATCCGATACACGTCATCGGCCACGATGTTGTTCAGGTTCACCGCGAACGCCTCACCGTTCCGCAGACCGCAGCCGCTCATCAGGTCGACGACCAGCATGAAGGCGTCGTCACCTGCGGTTCGTATCGCCCGCAACTGTTCGAGCGACGGGATCACCGCGCGCGCAGGGTCGTACTGTGGCGGTTTGACGCCGTCCAACGGGTTGTCGCTGTAGAGCCCGAGCCGGTGCGCGTCGAGAAGCACAGCACGCAGCTTGTCGAAGGCGTTGGACTGGGTGGCCTGACCCACACCATTGCGCTCCATGGTGCGGATGAAGCCGTCAACCACCTTGTGATCGAAGGAGTTCATCCGTCGGCTGCCGAGTGCCGGGTAGAGGTGATGCTCCAGCAGCGAGTCGAGGTGCCGTACCGACGAGGCAGCCAGGTGCCGTTGACCCGTTTTCCACTCCTCGGCGTAGTCCTGGAAGCGCATCCTCCCGTACTTCTGAATGCGCTCCGCCCTCGACTGGGACCGTGGTGCCGCCTTCTTCTGGTTGTAGATCTCCGTCAAACGCGTGATCGCCTTGTCCTGAGTGCCGAAGCCGGCCTCCTCGGTCTGCTTGCCCGCCGGGTTGCGGTACCGGATCTTGTATTCGTGGGGGCACTTCGACCAGCGGGACTCGGGGTGCTCGCAGTCCTTGAAGAAGGTGCCCATGCCGCGGGCGAGTGCGCGTGCCGCCATGTGGTGCTGACTCCTCGGCGTCCGTTGCTGACCTTTTGCTGACGCCCGAGGGTGTGCGATACCTCTGACCTGGGAAGAACCGTCAATCGCGTGGTATGTGGTGGAACTTCGTCGGGCGCACGCAGGACGAGATCACCCAGGCCCGGGAGGACTGGATGAGCGGATCGCGATTCGGGGTCGTGAAGGGGCACGACGGGGATCCGCTGTCTGCGCCGGAACTTCCTTCAGTGCCGCTCAAACCGCGGGGAAAGGTCCGCTGAACTGGCAGTTTGCAGTGCGAGGCACACATGGCGGGGCGAAGGGAAGTGCATCCCGACTGGTGTACTCAGATCACTTGAGCAAATTTCCTTCGCACCGCCTGTTGCACTCCGCCTCGATGCGCAGGTTTCGCCATCCGTAGTCAACTCTGATCGGACTGATTCTGACCCGATGCCGCCACTGACAGGCAGTCAGGTCTGCGCGGGATGCGGAAACCGCCGCTGTACGCGACCGGCGAAGAACTGGCACCCGTGTTGGGCGAGTTCGATGAACTGACCGCAACGGTGACCGGCGTCGAGCCGATCGGCTGCCCACCGGAGAAGGTCCCGCATTCCGGCCGGCTGCTGGACCAGACTCCCCGCTCGGTGGCGTGAAGGCCGGGGAGTCCGTCGGCGTAGTGCTTATGCCACCGCCGTGATGCCGAGTTCGGCGAGCAGACCGCGCACGCGCTGCTCGATCTGGTCACGGATGGGCCGCACGGCGTCCACGCCCTGGCCCGCCGGGTCGTCCAGTTGCCAGTCAAGGTACCGCTTCCCGGGGAAGACCGGGCAGGTGTCCCCGCAGCCCATGGTGATCACCACGTCCGAGGACTGCACGGCCTCGGTGGTGAGGATCTTCGGCTGCTGAGCGGAGATGTCGATGCCGACCTCTTTCATGGCTTGGACCACGGCCGGGTTGAGGGTGTTCGCGGGCGCGGAGCCGGCCGAGCGGACCTCGACCTGCCCGTCGGCGAGGTGGGTGAGGAAGGCGGCGCCCATCTGGGAGCGGCCGGCGTTGTGGACACAGACGAACAGCACCGACGCACGCGGGGCGGGAGCGCTCATGGCAGGAGTCTTTCTCGAGAGTGGGGCGGGTCAGGAGGTGGCGAGTTCGGGTTCGCCGTGCGGGGCGACGACCCCGTCCCGGGCGGGAGCGGGACGGCCGTAGACCGCCGCTACGGCGCCAAGTCCGAGCGCGGCTCCGAGTAGTTGGGCCGCGATGAAGGGGATGACGGAGGCGGGGGCGATGCCGGCGAAGGTGTCGGTGAAGGCGCGGCCGACGGTCACCGCCGGGTTCGCGAACGAGGTGGAGGAGGTGAACCAGTAGGCGGCTCCGATGTAGGAGGCCACCGCCGCGGGGGCGAGTGCGGCGCGGCCGATCCTGCCCAGGCCGAAGATCAGAAGGATCAGACCGGCTGTGGCGACGACCTCGCTCAGCCACAGATGACCGGCGGACCGGTCGTGGGTGGAGAGCTCCACCAGTGGCCTCGCGAACATCGCGTCGGCCAGGATCGCCCCGCCAATCGCCCCCGCCGCCTGGGCGGGCACGTAGGCGGCGACGTCCCGCAGGGTGAGCCCGTCCCGGTCGCGGCGGCCGGTGAACCAGACCGCGAGGGTCACTGCGGGGTTGAAGTGCGCCCCGGAGACCGGTCCGAACAACGCGATCAGCACGTCCAGGCCGAAGATGGTGGCGAGGGAGTTGGCGAGCAGTTGTACGCCCACGTCCCGCGTGAGTTCGGTGGCCTGGATGCCGGAGCCGACGACGACCGCGACCAGCAGCCCGGTCCCCAGGGTTTCAGCGGCGACGCGGCGGCCGAGGGATGCGGTCACGCGGTGGCTCCGGCGGTTTGCGGCGTTGTCAGGAACGCGGCGAGCTGGTCCAGGACGCCGGGGAGCACCCAGTAGTACACCCACGTGCCGCGGCGTTCGCAGTCGATGAGGCCGGCCTGGCGCAGCAGCTTGAGGTGGTGGGAGATCGTCGGCTGGGACAGGTCGAAGGCGGGCGTCATCTCGCACACGCAGACCTCGCCGCCTTCCCGCGAGGCGATCATCGACAGCAGCCGCAGCCGGACCGGATCCCCGAGGGCCTTGAACACCTTCGCCAGCCGCGCCGCACGCTCATCGTCCAGCGGCGCGGACACGAGACCGTCGCAGCAGCCGTCGGTGCCCCGGCCGATTACGTCAAGCCCTTGTTTCGACGTGGCTCTATGTTGACGTTTTTCGATTCAAGGCGCAAGGTTGCATCAAAGAACATCAATACAAGCCGTTCCAGGGCACCGCCATGCCCCGTCACCCAGGAGTGAGTCATGAGCGAGCAGTCCACCGACCTGCGTGAAACCGTCCGCGAGCGCTACGCCGCGGCAGCCGTGAAGGTCACCGAGGGCAACGCCGCCTGTTGCGGACCGCAGCCCGTCGAGGTCGACGAGAACTTCGGCTCCACCCTCTACGCCGCCGACGAACGCGACGCCCTGCCCGCCGAAGCCGTCACCGCCTCCCTCGGCTGCGGCAACCCCACCGCCGTCGCCGAACTCCGCGAAGGCGAGCGCGTGCTGGACCTCGGCTCCGGCGGCGGCATCGACGTCCTGCTCTCCGCCCGCCGTGTCGGACCCACAGGCAGGGCGTACGGACTGGACATGACCGACGAGATGCTCGCCCTGGCCCTCGCCAACGCCGCCAGGGCAGGCGCCACGAACGTGGAGTTCCTCAAGGGCACCATCGAATCGATCCCGCTGCCCGCGAACACCATAGACGTCGTGATCTCCAACTGCGTCATCAACCTGTCCGTCGACAAGCCCGCCGTCTTCGCCGAAACCTTCCGCGTCCTCAAGCCCGGCGGCCGCATCGGCGTCTCCGACGTCGTCGCCGACGACACCCTCACATCCGACCAGCGAGCCGAACGCGGCGACCACGTCGGCTGCATCGCCGGCGCCCTGTCCTTCGCCGAATACCGCCAGGGCCTGGAAGCCGCCGGCTTCACGGGCATCGAGATCACCCCCACCCACCCGGTCGCCGACGGCATGCACTCCGCCATCGTGCGAGCCACCAAGCCGACGACCACTGACACGCCCACCGGGACCCCCAAGTCGGCCGACGCGTGCTGCGGCGTCAACGCCTGCTGCACCTCCGGCGAGACCTCCGCCGACCCCGCCCTGACCGTCACCGAGGCCAAGACGGCATCCGGCTGCGGCTGCCAGAGCTGACGCCGCCACCTCCCCCTGATCGCGTGCCCGCCGTTTGCCGGCACGCGCTCAACAGCAAGGCCCGGACCATGCGTCCGGGGCTTCGTCGTGCCGCGCCGACCACTCGAGCCAAAAGCAACGGGTGTCGATGACCTGGGACGATGCCGTCCGGAGCCCGGTGTCGTCTGGTGCACCGGAAGTGCTCCAGCAGCTCAGCCCGGCGGCGGGCAGCCGGGTCGCGTGAAGCAATGCGCCGGACGACAGCGTCGACGCCAGGCCGCGCAGAGCGTTCCAGGGACCGTACGGACGCGTGGCGGGAGCGGGCCCGAGCACAGGGCAGCCGTCAGGGGCGGACGTTGACAGTGGCCATCATGCCCAGCTCTTCGTGGTCGAGGACGTGGCAGTGGTAGACGCTGCGGCCGGGGTAGTCGGTGAACGGGATACGCAGTCGCACCGAGCCCCGGGCTGGCACCAGGACGACATCCTGCCGCACGCCTGCGGCAGGTGCGCCAGTCAGCACGTGGAAAGGCCAGGCGTGCAGGTGGAACGGGTGCTCCATGGGGCTGGTGTTGACCACGGTCCACTCCTCGATGGTGCCGAGTGCGACGGTCTGGTCGTCGCGCTCGGGGTCGAAGGTGCGCCCGTCGATGGTGAAGGCCATGCCGCCCATGCCCATCCCGCCCATCCCGATCGCGAAGGTGATCTGACGCCGTCTGCTCACGTTGCCCGGCGGGATCGACGGGGCAGGCAGCCTCGCGGGCAACGCCGCCGATGCCGTGGCGGTGCCGGACGCGGCCAGGGTCGCCAGCGTGACCGGGCCGTCGGCGGAGGGGCCACCGTCCATCATGCCCAGGCTGCCGCGGTCGTACGGTTCGCTGACCAGCGCGTACCGGCCGCTGCGGGTGGGACGCACGATTACGTCGGCGCGGTTTCCCGGCGCCAGCACCGCCTGGTCCCGATCGGCCGGGGCTGGCAGGAACACCCCGTCGCGGGCGACCTGGGTCAGACGATGACCCTCCAGACGCAGCGCGAGCACCCGGGAGACACAGCCGTTGATGACCCGCCACCGCTGCACTGCCCCGGTCGCGGCGGTGATGACCGGCTGGTGTTGCCCGTTGACCAGTACCAGCTCGCCCTCGCGGCCCATCATTCTGGCCATCCTGTCCGCCGCGGCAACCCGGCCAGCCCCGTCCAGGGTGGTGTCGGTGACCAGCAGGACCAGGTCGTCGCTCACCGGCAGACCGGGATCGGGACCGCCGTCGACCAGCAGCGCTCCGACCAGGCCGGCGAAGATCTGGTCGGCGACGGTGCCGTGGTGGTGCGGGTGGTACCAGAACGTGCCGGCCGGATGGTCGGTCGGAACGGCGATGGCGTAGTCGAAGCTGTCGCCGGGCTCGATGGTGACGAACGGGTTGTCGCCGTTGCCGTGCGGGGATACGTGGAGGCCGTGGGTGTGCAGGTTCGTCGGCTGGTCCAGGTGGTTGATGAGCCGCGCTCGCAGCAGGTCCCCAGGCCGCACCCGCAAGGTTGGCCCCGGGCAGGTGCCGTTGAACGCCCACGCCGACGCGTCTCGGCCGGCCAGTCGAGCTCCCGTGGCAGCGGTGAGAGTCACGTCGAGCACCCCGCCGCGACTGGCCGCCACCGGCGGCTGGCGCAAACGCTCCCCGGAGGCACTGGGTTGCCTCAGGTTCCGGTCGATGGGCGCACCCACACCGGCTGCCCACCCCACGGTGCCAGCCGCCACGCCGCCCAGTCCGAGCAACGCCAACGCCTGGCGTCGACTGATCGGCTGGCCGCTCACGGCAACAGATTCCGGCAACGCCGGTACTCGTCCTCGTTGATTTCTCCGCGAGCGTGGCGTTCGTCGAGGATTCGCCGGGTTGCTGAGCCGACCGTACGAGGTGCGGGCGGGGACATGAGTCCCCCCTGTATCAGCCGCACCGCGACGAAGCCGATAAGCAGCAGGCCAGCCACGATGAAGACCGGCCAGATCCACATCCAGCCCATCAGCCAACCATTGCCTGCCATCGCCGCTCACACTCCATGCCCAGGTAACGCTTCGTGTACCTCAAGGCTAAGACCGCCGCCAGAGCACCGCCGGGCAGAAGGCGCCGATTTGCAAAGTTCAGCGTCCCGGCAACGGCTGCACGGCGCGTACCAGAAGGTTCCCCGAGAAAAGCTGGCGACCTCACGTAATCGTGAGTCGCGTGCCCGATGAGGGCTCGTGCTAACTGGATTGGGGTGTCGCCGAGGTGAGGCCAGAAGCCGCCAATAGTTGATCACCCCTTCTGAGTCCGCCTGGGGCTGTCGGCCGGGCGTGGGCCCGGGTCAGCTCAGGGACCCCAGGGCGGCGTCGAGCCGGGCCATGGCATCGGCGGCGACCGGCTCCAGCTGGACGAGCGTGGTGTCGCCGGACTGGTGTCTGGGTCACCAGAAAGATCCAGCACCGGAGGCGTGGCTCATGTGAGCGTGCTGGGCAGGTCTAGTTGCAGGCTGAGCTGCGCGCCCCGGACGCTCCCGGCCTGCGCGCCGACGAGGGCTCAGACGGAGCGGAGAGCTGCAGGCGCTGCGGACCGGGGCCCACAGCACCTCCGCCAGCGCGACACCGAGGGAGGCCGCGCCGATCCCAGGAGGTCAGCCGGTCAGGGCCGCGAGCGTGTCGTCCAGGTCGGCGGCCTTGGGCTGGTTGTGGGGGAGCTGTCCCATGAGACACGTCAAAGTCTGGAGAACGACGGCTGCCATGCTCGGCATCGCTCGGCCCCACAACCTGGCCCTCACCGGATGACTCACGCCCCCCTTACGGGACAACCTCTGGGGGGAGACGGCCTCGGCCTTGGACGGGTCGATCTCATACGTCGAGGCGTAAGCGCCCTTCAACGACCGGGTGATGCCCTCGCGGGGGAGCAGGTTCGGCGCCTGTGAGAGTCCAGCGCACTGGATCCTGGCAGCCGCCATCCCTGGCACATCTTGCCCCTGCGATCCCGCGCACCCTCGAGCCGACCAGCCGCTTCCGCAACCACCGCTCCTCGAGTCAGTCGGCAATTCTCCATATTTTTCCCAACATTTCCCTGCCTGTTCCCCATTGTTCCCGCGTCTTCCCGTACGGAGCAGCACCGCTGGGCAAGCGCTCGCCGACCACTCGAAGCTTGCCGTGAACCTCCCCAAAAGCCTTGGAAGGCGCCACACCCATGCTCAAACGCACCTGCATCACAACGCCCGTCGCCCTCGCCCTGTCCGTGTCCGTGCTCGCTCCCGCAGCACACGCGGATCCCGCCACCCCGCTCGTCATCGGTCACCGTGGGGCCGCAGGGCTGGCCCCCGAGAACACTCTGGAAGCCGTCGACCGGGCCGACCGGGCGGGCATCGACTGGGTCGAAGTGGACGTGCAGCGCAGCAAGGACGGGGTGCTCGTCCTCATGCATGACCAGGACCTCGTCCGGACGACCGACGCCGAGAGGGTCTTCCCGCACCGCGCGCCCTGGAGGGTGGGCGACTTCACCTACGCGGAACTGAACAGGCTGCGCGCCGGAGCATCCCCGCAGTGGAAGGCCTCGCGATACGGAAGGGCGGGCATCCCCACCCTCGGACAGGTCCTAGACCGGCTCGACCGCAACAACCAGGGTCTCCTGCTGGAGTTGAAGTGGCCGGGCAACTTCCCCGGAGTCGTCCGGGACACGCTGCGGGTCCTCGGCCGCAAGGGCTGGCTGGACGCCCACCACGTCCACAACCGGCTGTACGTGATCAGCTTCCTGGCCGCCGCCCTGAAGACCGTCCGCAAGGAGAGGCCGGACATCAAGCTCGGCATCTGCGACGACAGGGCGTCGACCGGCAAGCTGGCGTCGTACGCGAGGTTCGCCGACGCGGTCAACCCCCAGCACACGGCCACCACTGCGGACTTCGTGCGCCGCGCACACGCCCTCAAGGGCACGCACGGTACACCCCTGAAGGTGTGGCCGTACACGGTGAACTCCTCCACCCAGGCCCGCCGCCTCCGTGATCTGCGCGTGGACGGCTTCACCACCGACTTCCCCGACAAGATGAGGCACGTACTCGGACACTGACCGCAGGCGAAAGCGCGCACCGGTGGCAACCGCGGAGCTGGAACAGTCCTCCGTGGCCGCCACCAAACGGAGTGCTGTAATCCCTCTGTTCCTTGGCGGACCACGTCTTCCATTGCGCATGGTCGGCCTGGCTCTGTTCGTTGAGCTGACCGCCCTCGACCTTGCCGAGCAGTTCCCTGGCCTGCACCGTGCGAGCCTTGCCGGCCAGGCCAGAGCCTCCGGTGACAGCATGCACGCGATCGTGCAGGCTGCGGTCTCGGGGCTGCTGGGAGCGGCCGGCCGTCACTCGCCGTCGGACTCGACCACCCAGCCCCGGCGGACCGTCCACACCCTGCCGTCCGCCGTCGCCCCGCACATCCCGTCCAGGACGCCCGGCCCCGCTGCTGTCACCAGACGCGAGTCACCGGCGGACGCGAAGCCGAAGGTGCGGCGCGGGTCCCAGTCGGTGCTGTGCCGCAACCGGCGGCTCATCTGGGCCCAGCCGACCGGCGCCGCGGCCACCACCCAGGCGTCCGGCTCGGGACGGGTCAGCCGGCGAGCCTGGCGCAGCCATGACGCGGCGTCCTCAGGCCAGTCGACCACCGCGGCCAGCCGCCCGCCGCTGCTGAGCCAGGCGTCGGCGAACGCCTCGGCGGTGTCCTTCGACGTGGCGTCCCGGCCATGGCCCAGCGCGACGCTGCCGCCGCGGAACCCTGCGCCCTCCAACAGCGCCAGCAAGCGCGCGAGTTCGCGGCCGGTGTGCGGCCGGGCCGCGGGCCAGGGTGCGTAGTCTGACAGGGCCGCCGGAAGCAGCCGGGGAGAGGGCTCGTTCATGACGGCTCCCCCGTGCGCCACGCCCGGTGGCGATCGGGAAGGCAGACCGCGCACGGCCGGTATCCCGCCGCGAGCGCTGTCGCCTCGTCCGCGAAGAACACCCGGTGGCGCACGTAGTTCCCGCGGGCGATGTGCCGCACCGCGGAGGGGCAGTCCAGCCGTCCGTAGATCCGTCCGCGCCGGTAGCCGCCGAACCGGCCGGCCACGTCGCTGCGGTAGGGCCGCCCGTCAGCGCCGATCAGCGTGTATCCGCGAAGCGCCGCCGCGGGAGCCGTGCCGTCCAGCCGTCGTCTGTCCACAAAGGCACTGTGCATCATCCCGGACGGCCGTACCAGCGGTATCCGGACGTCCATCCCGCGGCCGGTGCCGGGTGATCTGGATCGGCGCTTCAGTGGCGCGCGGCAGGCTTGCGTGCCGGGGCAGCCCCGCCGTGCCGGGCCCGGCCACGGCGCCCCGCGCGACCCGGCCGCCGGGCACCGGGCCGCACCCTTCGATCCCGGGTTCAAGGAGAGAGACCGTCGTGCGAATCGCCGTGACCGGCTCGATAGCCACCGACCATCTGATGTCATTTCCTGGTCGGTTCACCGACCAACTGATCGCCGATCGGCTGGAACAGGTGTCCCTTTCCTTCCTCGTCGACCGCCTCGACGTGCGGCGCGGCGGTGTCGCCGCCAACATCGCCTTCGGACTCGCACGGCTGGGACTGACCCCGCGTCTGATCGCCGCCGCGGGAGTCGACTTCGCCGAGTACGGGGCGTGGCTGCGCGTCGCCGGGGTCGACACGGAATCCGTCAGGATCAGCGAGACACTGCACACCGCCCGGTTCGTGTGCACGACTGACGAGGCACAGAACCAGATCGCCACTTTCTACTCCGGCGCCATGGCCGACGCCGCGAAGATCGACCTCGCCGCGGAGGCGGCCCGTTGCGGTGGCTTCGACCTGGTGCTCGTCGGCGCCGACGCCCCGGAGGCGATGCTGCGCCACACCGAGACCGCTCGGCGTGCCGGAATCCGCGTGGCCGCCGATCCCTCGCAGCAGCTCGCCCGTCTGAACGACACGCAGGCACGTCGGCTCGTGGACCGCGTCCACCTGCTGTTCACCAACGAGTACGAGTCCGCCATGCTGCGGGAGCGCACCGGCTGGAGCGAACGGGACATCCTGCAGCGTGTCGGTACCTGGATCATCACCCGGGGAGCGGACGGCGTCTCCCTGGCGCGGTGCGGCCAGCCCCGTCTGGACGTGCCGGCCGTCCCCACCGCGAAGATCGCCGACCCGACCGGGGTGGGGGACGCGTTCCGCTCCGGATTCCTCGCCGGCCTGAGCTGGGACTGGCCCGAGGAACGGGCGGCGCAGCTCGGTTGTGCGCTGGCGTCGATCGTCCTGGAGACGGTCGGCACTCAGGAGTACAAGCTGCTCGCGGTGGATCTGATCGAGCGTGTCGAGCGCGCGTACGGGCACGACGCCGCCCGTGAGATGGAGCCGCGCCTGGCGGGGCTGTCATGAGCGGGCTGCGTGAGGAACTGGCCACCCGAGTGGTGGTCGCCGACGGTGCGATGGGCACCATGCTCCAGGCGCAGGAGCCCACTCTGGAGGACTTCCAGCAGCTCGAGGGCTGCAACGAGATCCTGAACGCCACCCGCCCGGACATCGTGCGCTCGGTTCACCAGGAGTACTTCGCGGCCGGTGTCGACTGCGTGGAGACGAACACCTTCGGCGCGAACCACACGGCCGCCTCTGAGTACGAGATCTCCGACCGCGTGTTCGAGCTGTCGGAGGCCGGTGCGCGCATCGCCCGTGAGGTGGCCGACGAGTTCACCGGTCGGGACGGGCGCACCCGCTGGGTGCTCGGTTCGATCGGGCCCGGCACCAAACTGCCCACGCTCGGCCACGTCGGCTACACCACGATCCGCGACGGCTATCAGGCCAACGCCGAGGGCCTGCTCGCCGGCGGTGCCGACGCGCTGATCGTGGAGACGACGCAGGACCTGCTGCAGACCAAGGCCTCGGTGGTCGCCGCCCGCCGCGCCATCGAGACGGCCGGTGTCGACGTGCCACTGCTGGTGTCGATGGCATTCGAGACGACCGGCACCATGCTGCTGGGCTCGGAGATCGGCGCGGCGCTGACCGCGCTGGAGCCGCTCGGCATCGACATGATCGGCCTGAACTGCTCGACCGGGCCCGCCGAGATGAGCGAGCACCTGCGCTACCTCACCCGCCACTCCCGCATTCCGCTGCTGTGCATGCCGAACGCGGGTCTGCCGATCCTGACCAAGGACGGCGCGCATTTCCCGCTGGGTCCGGAGGGGCTGGCCGACGCGCAGGAGAACTTCGTGCGCGACTACGGCCTGTCCCTGGTGGGCGGCTGCTGTGGCACGACGCCGGAGCACCTGCGCCAGGTCGTGGAGCGGGTGCGCGGCCTGGCCACGGCCGAGCGCGACCCGCGCCCGGAGCCAGGTGCCGCGTCGCTGTATCAGACGGTGCCCTTCCGTCAGGACACCTCCTACCTCGCCATCGGCGAGCGCACCAACGCCAACGGCTCGAAGAAGTTCCGTGAGGCGATGCTGGAGGGCCGCTGGGACGACTGCGTGGAGATGGCCCGCGAGCAGATCCGCGAGGGCGCGCACATGCTCGACCTGTGCGTGGACTACGTCGGCCGCGACGGCGTCGCCGACATGGAGGAACTCGCCGGTCGCCTCGCCACCGCCTCCACCCTGCCGATCGTGCTCGACTCCACCGAGGTCGACGTCATCCAGGCGGGCCTGGAGAAGCTCGGCGGCCGCGCGGTGATCAACTCGGTGAACTACGAGGACGGGGCGGGCCCGGAGTCGAGGTTCGCGAAGGTCACGCAGCTCGCCAGGGAGCACGGGGCGGCGCTGATCGCGCTGACCATCGACGAGGAAGGCCAGGCGCGTACGACGCAGAAGAAGGTGGAGATCGCCGAGCGGCTGATCGCCGACCTGACCGGTAACTGGGGCATCCACGAGGAGGACATCCTCGTCGACTGCCTCACCTTCACCATCTGTACCGGTCAGGAGGAGTCCCGCGGCGACGGTGTCGCCACCCTCGAGGGCATCCGCGAGCTCAAACGCCGCCATCCGAACGTGCAGACCACCCTCGGCCTGTCGAACATCTCCTTCGGCCTGAACCCGGCCGCCCGGATCCTGCTCAACTCCGTCTTCCTGGACGAGTGTGTGAAGGCGGGCCTGGACTCGGCGATCGTGCACGCCAGCAAGATCCTGCCGATCGCCCGGTTCAGCGACGATGAGGTCCGCACCGCGCTGGATCTGATCTACGACCGGCGCGCCGAGGGCTACGACCCGCTGCAAGAGCTCATGCGACTGTTCGAGGGGGCGACGGCGAAGTCGCTGAAGGCGTCCAAAGCGCAGGAGCTGGCCGCGCTGGGGCTGGAGGAGCGCCTCAAACGGCGCATCATCGACGGTGAGCGCAACGGCCTGGAACAGGATCTGGACGAGGCACTGGCCTCCCGGTCGGCGCTGGACATCGTCAACGAGACCCTCCTGGACGGCATGAAGGTCGTCGGCGAACTCTTCGGCTCCGGCCAGATGCAGCTGCCGTTCGTCCTGCAGTCCGCCGAGGTCATGAAGACCGCGGTCGCCCACCTCGAACCGCACATGGAGAAGTCGGACGCCGAGGGCAAGGGCACCATCGTCCTGGCCACCGTGCGCGGCGACGTCCACGACATCGGCAAGAACCTCGTCGACATCATCCTGACCAACAACGGCTACAACGTCGTCAACCTCGGCATCAAGCAGCCCGTGTCGGCGATCCTGGAGGCCGCCCAGGAGCACCGCGCGGATGTGATCGGCATGTCCGGACTGCTGGTGAAGTCCACGGTGATCATGAAGGAGAACCTGGAGGAGCTCAACCACCGTGAGCTGGCCGGGAAGTATCCGGTCATCCTCGGCGGCGCGGCACTGACGCGGGCCTATGTCGAGCACGACCTGCACGAGATCTACCAGGGTGAGGTCCGTTACGCCCGGGATGCCTTCGAAGGGCTGCGCCTGATGGACGCACTGATCGGCATCAAGCGCGGTGTGCCCGGGGCGAAGCTGCCCGAGCTGAGGCAGCGTCGGGTCAAGGCGGCGACGGTCGAGGCCGAGGAGCGAGCGGAGGAGGGGCACGTGCGCTCCGACGTCGCCGTCGACAACCCGGTGCCCGCCCCGCCCTTCTGGGGCACCCGCGTGATCAAGGGCATCCAGCTCAACGAGTACGCGTCCTGGCTCGACGAGGGCGCCCTGTTCAAGGGCCAGTGGGGGCTCAAGGGCGACACGATCGAGGTCGAGGGCCGGCCCAGGCTGCGGATGTGGCTGGATCGACTGCGGACCGGGAACCTGCTGGAGGCAGCCGTCGTGCACGGCTACTTCCCGTGCGTGTCGAAGAAGGACGACCTGATCATCCTGGACGAGCAGGACGAGGAGTGCACCCGCTTCGCCTTCCCCCGTCAGGGACACGGCCGCCGACTGTGCCTGGCCGACTTCTTCCGGTCGGAGGAGTCCGGGGAGCGGGACGTCGTCGGTCTCCAGGTGGTGACGGTCGGCTCGCGCATCGGCGAAGAGACAGCGCGCCTGTTCGAGGCCGACGCCTACCGCGACTACCTGGAACTGCACGGCCTGTCCGTCCAGCTGGCCGAGGCTCTCGCCGAGTACTGGCACGCGCGCGTACGCGCCGAACTCGGCATCGCCGGGAACGACCCGGCCGCCCTGGACGGGATGTTCCGTACCGAGTACCAGGGATGCCGCTACTCCTTGGGCTATCCGGCGTGCCCGAACCTGGAGGACCGCGCCAAGATCGCCGAGCTGCTCCGGCCCGAGCGCATCGGCGTGCAGTTGTCGGAGGAGTTCCAGCTCCACCCCGAGCAGTCCACGGACGCCATCGTCGTCCACCACCCCCAGGCGGGGTACTTCAACGCGGGAGGCCGTTCATGAGCTCCGTGCGCGAGGTGCTGGCAAACGGCGTTCCCTCGTTCTCCTTCGAGTTCTTCCCGCCTAAGACCGGCCAGGGTGAGCGTGCCCTGTGGAACTCCGTCCGCCGCGTCGAATCCCTCTCCCCCACCTTCGTCTCCGTCACCTACGGCGCCGGCGGCTCATCGCGTGAACGGACCGTCGAGGTCACCCGGCGCGTCGCCGCCGAGACCACCCTGCGGCCCGTCGCCCACCTGACCGCCGTCGGGCACTCGGTGGCCGAACTGCGGCACATCATCGGCCAGTACGCCGACGCGGGGATCAGGGACGTCCTGGTGCTGCGCGGTGATCCGCCCGGCGATCCGAACGGCCCCTGGACGGCGCACCCGGACGGTTTCACCTACGCACGTGAACTGGTGGAACTGGTGCGCTCGCTGGGTGAGTTCACCATCGGTGTGGCGGCCTTCCCCGAGATGCATCCGCGCTCGCCGGAGTGGGACAGCGATGTCCGGCACTTCGTCGCCAAGTGCCGGGCGGGCGCCGACTACGCCATCACACAGATGTTCTTCCACGTCGAGGACTACCTGCGGCTGCGCGACCGGGTCACGGCCGCGGGCTGTGACATCCCGATCATCCCCGAGATCATGCCGGCCACCGACGTCCGTCAGATCCGCCGTTTCGCCGAACTGTCCCACGCCGCCTTCCCCGAAGACCTCGCCCATCGTCTCGAAAGCGCCCGGGACGACGCCGCAGCTGGCCACCGCATCGGCGTAGAGCACGCCACCGCCATGGCCGGACGTCTCCTCGCCGAGGGTGCACCCGGCTTGCACTACATCACGCTCAACAAGTCCACCGCAGCCCTCGACATCCATCGGAACGTGCTGTCGACGCAGATCACAAGGAGTGCCCGTGTCCGCTGAGTTCACCGATTTCAAGGTCGCCGACCTCTCCCTGGCCGAGTTCGGCCGCAAGGAGATCACGCTCGCCGAGCACGAGATGCCGGGCCTGATGGCGATCCGCAAGGA
>NZ_JBIURQ010000012.1:0-352494 GCF_044740925.1 Streptomyces sp. NPDC088254
CCGATGCAGGGCACCATCGTCAAGATCGCCGTCGAGGAAGGCCAGGAAGTCCAGGAAGGCGACCTGATCGTCGTCCTCGAAGCCATGAAGATGGAACAGCCCCTCAACGCCCACAAGTCCGGCACCGTCAAGGACTTGTCGGCCCAGGTCGGCGGCTCCGTCTCCTCCGGCGCACCCATCTGCGAAATCAAGGACTGAATTCCCGGGGAGGTGTGACCCAGATGCACTCGAAGACGCATTCCCAGCCGTTCACGCGGACGTATTCCGAGATCTGTTCCGACTCCCGCGACGGGCGCGACGCGCCCGCGCCCCAGGCCCCCGCCTGGCTCCTGGCCGGCGAGGACGACGAGAACGTCAGCGACCATCCGCACATCTGCCGGGGCATCGACTGACCGAATGCGGATTCCCCCCACGTTTCCGTCCCCCCTCGTATTCCCTTCCGTGCACACATTCCCTTTCGCCCCCAGGTCCCACGCACCCTTTTTCAAGGAGAAAGATCATGCACAGCACCTTGATCGTGGCTCGGATGGAACCGGGCTCGGCGGCCGACGTCGCGAAACTGTTCGGCGCGTTCGACGAGTCCGAGATGCCGCATCTGATGGGCACCCGGCGCCGCCAGCTCTTCCAGTACCGGGGTCTGTACTTCCACCTCCAGGACTTCGACGCGGACAACGGCGGCGAGCTGATCGAGAAGGCCAAGTCCGACGAGCGCTTCGTGCGCATCAGCGAGGACCTGAAGCCCTACATACAGGCGTACGACCCGGCCACCTGGCGGTCTCCCGCCGACGCGATGGCCACGCGCTTCTACTCCTGGGAGACCTCCCGATGAGCGGCCGCCGAGTCGTCATCACCGGGATCGAGGTGCTCGCGCCCGGCGGCGTCGGCAAGGACCGGTTCTGGGACATGCTGAGTGAAGGCCGTACGGCCACGCGCGGGATCACCTTCTTCGACCCGAGCCCGTTCCGCTCGCAGGTCGCCGCGGAGATGGACTTCGACCCCGAGGAGCACGGGCTCACCCCGCAGGAAGTCCGCCGGATGGACCGGGCCGCCCAGTTCGCGGTGGTCGCGGCGCGTGGCGCGGTCGCCGACAGCGGGATCGACCTCACCGCCCACGAGCCGCACCGGGTGGGCGTCACCATCGGCAGCGCGGTCGGCGCCACGACGGGCCTGGACGAGGAGTACCGGATCGTCAGCGACGGCGGCCGGCTGCACCTGGTCGACCACGAGTACGCGGTACCGCACCTGTACAACTACTTCGTCCCCAGCTCCTTCTCGGCCGAGGTCGCCTGGACGGTCGGCGCGGAGGGCCCCAACTCCGTGGTGTCCACCGGCTGCACCTCCGGCATCGACTCGGTCGGATACGCGGTCGAGCTGATCCGCGAGGGCTCGGCGGACCTGATGATCGCCGGGTCGTCCGACGCGCCGATCTCGCCGATCACCATGGCCTGCTTCGACGCCATCAAGGCGACGACCCCGCGCAGGCAGGACCCCGAGCAGGCCTCGCGCCCCTTCGACGGCACCCGCAACGGGTTCGTCCTCGGGGAAGGCTGCGCGGTGTTCGTCCTGGAGGAACTGGAGAGCGCCCGGCGGCGCGGGGCGCACGTCTACGCCGAGATCGCCGGCTACGCCACCCGCAGCAACGCCTACCACATGACGGGCCTGCGACCGGACGGCGCGGAGATGGCCGAGGCCATCACCGTGGCCCTCGACGAGGCCCGGATGAACGTGGACCAGATCGACTACATCAACGCCCACGGCTCCGGCACCAAGCAGAACGACCGGCACGAGACGGCCGCCTTCAAGAAGAGCCTGGGCGAGCACGCCTACCGCACCCCCGTGAGCTCCATCAAGTCGATGGTGGGGCACTCGCTCGGCGCCATCGGCTCGATCGAGATCGCCGCCTCCGCGCTGGCGATGGAGCACCACGTGGTGCCGCCCACGGCGAACCTGCACACCCCCGACCCCGAGTGCGACCTCGACTACGTGCCGGTCACCGCGCGCGAGCAGCTGACCGACGCGGTGCTGACGGTGGGCAGCGGGTTCGGCGGCTTCCAGAGCGCGATGGTGCTCGCCCGTCCCGAGAGGAGTGCGGCATGACCGCGGTGGTGGTGACAGGGCTGGGCATCACGGCCCCCAACGGCCTCGGCGTCCAGGACTACTGGGAGGCCACGCTCGCCGGCAAGAGCGGCATCGGGCGGATCACCCGCTTCGACCCGTCGCAGTACCCGGCGCGGCTGGCCGGTGAGATCCCCGGCTTCGCGGCCGAGGAGTACCTGCCGAGCCGGCTGCTGCCGCAGACCGACCGGATGACCCGGCTGGCGCTGGTCGCCGCCGACTGGGCGCTCGAGGACGCCGGGATACGGCCGCAGGAACTGCCCGAGTCCAGCATGGGCGTGGTCACGGCGAGTTCGTCGGGCGGCTTCGAGTTCGGCCAGGGCGAGCTGCAGGCGCTGTGGAGCCAGGGCAGTCAGTACGTCAGCGCCTACCAGTCGTTCGCCTGGTTCTACGCGGTCAACAGCGGCCAGATCTCCATCCGGCACGGCATGAAGGGCCCGAGCAGCGTGGTCGTCAGCGACCAGGCCGGCGGTCTGGACGCGGTGGCGCAGGCACGCCGGCAGATCCGCAAGGGGACCGCGGTCGTGGTCTCCGGGGCCGTGGACGCCTCCATCTGCCCGTGGGGCTGGGTCGCCCAGCTCGCCGCGCAGCGGCTGAGCACACGCGAGGAGCCCAGCCAGGCGTATCTGCCCTTCGACCGGGCGGCCGACGGCTACGTACCCGGCGAGGGCGGTGCGCTGCTCGTCATGGAGTCGGAGGAGTCGGCGCGCTCGCGCGACGCGCGGATCTACGGCGAGATCGCCGGGTACGCCGCGACGTTCGACCCCGCGCCGGGCAGTGAGCGGCCGCCGGGCCTGCGCCGGGCGATCGAACTCGCCCTGGCGGACGCCGGGGTGGGGGCCGGGCAGGTGGACGTCGTGTTCTGCGACGCGGCGGCCGATCCCGAGCGCGACCGGATCGAGGCGGAGGCGATCACGGCACTGTTCGGACCGAGGGGCGTCCCGGTCACCGCGCCGAAGACGATGACGGGCCGCCTCTACTCGGGCGCTGCGCCGCTGGACCTGGCCACCGCGTTCCTGTCCATGCGCGACGGAGTCATCCCGCCGACGGTGCACGTGACGCCGTCCCCCGACTACCGACTCGACCTGGTCGTCGACCGGCCGCGCACGGGCGCGCTGCGGACGGCGCTCGTGATCGCCCGCGGCCACGGCGGCTTCAACTCGGCGGCGGTCGTACGGGCGGTGGCCTGACCGACCGGACCACCGCACCACCGACACCGAACACCGACACCGAACACGAACACCGAACACGACGTGAGAGGAACACACGTGGAAACGCAAGCCTTCACCCTCGACGACCTCAAGCGCATCCTGATCGAGGGCGCCGGCGCCGAGGAGACCGTCGACCTCGACGGCGACATCCTCGACGAGGACTTCGAGCACCTCGGCTACGAGTCGCTGGCGCTGCTCGAGACCGGCGGCCGCATCGAGCGCGAGTACGGCATCGTCCTGGACGACGACGTCCTGTCGGAGAGCAACACCCCGCGCTCCCTCATCGACGCGGTCAACGCCCATCTGGGGGACGGGACGCAGGCCGCCGCCTGACACTCCGCCACACCCGGGGCATCGGCTCCCGCCTGCCTGTGACCCGCCGCCGGACCCCCACCGGACCGGCGGCGGCACCCCCCACACACACCACCCCCCCCCACACACCACCCCCCACGCCCCCTTCCCCTTGCCCCCCCCCACGCTCCACGCAGTCCTTCACGCAGAGGAGTTGAAAGAGCATGCCGCAGCAGCAGACGCAGCGGGTCGCGCTGATCACCGGAGCCACCAGTGGCATCGGCCTGGCGGCCGCCCGCCGGCTGGGCTCCGACGGGCACCGCGTGTTCATCGGCGCACGCGACGCCGACAACGTGGCCGCGACGGTCAAGCAGCTCCAGGAAGAAGGCATCGAGGCCGACGGCGCCGTCGTGGACGTGCGCTCGCGGGACGCGGTCCGCGCCTTCGTGCAGGCCGCCGTCGACCGCTTCGGTCCCGTCGACGTCCTCGTCAACAACGCCGGACGCAGCGGCGGCGGGGTGACCGCAGACCTCGCGGACGAGCTGTGGGACGACGTCATCGACACCAACCTGAACAGCGTCTTCCGGATGACCCGGGAGGTGCTCACCACCGGCGGCATGCGCGAGCGCGGCTGGGGCCGGATCGTCAACATCGCGTCCACCGCCGGCAAGCAGGGCGTGGTCCTCGGCGCCCCGTACTCCGCCTCCAAGCACGGCGTCGTCGGCTTCACCAAGGCCCTCGGCAACGAGCTCGCGCCGACCGGTGTCACGGTCAACGCCGTGTGCCCGGGCTACGTCGAGACCCCCATGGCCCAGCGGGTCCGCCAGGGCTACGCCGCCGCCTACGACACCACCGAGGACGCGATCCTCGAGAAGTTCCAGGCCAAGATCCCGCTCGGCCGCTACTCCACGCCCGAGGAGGTCGCCGGCATGGTCGGCTACCTCGCCTCCGACACCGCCGCCTCCCTCACCGCTCAGGCGATCAACGTCTGCGGCGGCCTCGGCAACTTCTGACCCCGCCCGCACCCCTCCCACGGCGCACCCCGGCAAGCACCCGACGAAGAAGAGGACAAGGACGTGACCACGACGGAAGCAACGACCCGCGAGGTGGCGCACGAGATCACCGTCTCGGCCCCCGCCGACGCCGTCTACCGCCTGATCGCGGAAGTGGAGAACTGGCCGCGGATCTTCCCGCCCACCATCCACGTGGACCACCTGGAGAAGGGCGAGCGCGAGGAGCGCATCCGCATCTGGGCCACCGCGGGCGGCGCTCCCAAGAGCTGGACCTCGCACCGCACCCTGGACCCCGACAACCGCCGGATCACCTTCCGCCAGGAGGTCTCCGCGCCCCCGGTCGCCGCCATGGGCGGCACCTGGGTGATCGAGGAGCTGCCGGGCGGCGACTCGCTGGTACGGCTGCTGCACGACTACCGCGCAATCGACGACGACCCCGAGGGCCTCGCCTGGATCGACGAGGCCGTCGACCGCAACTCCCGTTCGGAGCTGGCCGCCCTGAAGGAGAACGTCGAGCGGGCCCACGCCACGCGCGAGCTGACCTTCTCCTTCGAGGACACCGTCCTGATCGAGGGCTCGGCGAAGGACGTCTACGACTTCGTCAACGAGGCCGACCGCTGGGTGGACCGGCTGCCGCACGTGGCCCGCGTCCGGTTCGAGGAGCCCACGCCCGGCCTCCAGGAGCTGGAGATGGACACCCGGGCCAAGGACGGCTCGACGCACACCACGAAGTCGTACCGGGTGACCTTCCCGCACCGCGCGATCGCCTACAAGCAGGTCACCCTGCCGGCCCTGATGACCCTGCACACCGGACTGTGGACGTTCGAGGAGTACCCGCGCGGGGTCGCCGCCACCTCGCAGCACACGGTCGTGCTCAACCCGGACAACATCCAGCGGATCCTCGGCCCCGACGCGACCGTCGAGGACGCCCGCGAGTACGTCCAGGGCGCACTGAGCACCAACAGCCGTGCCACGCTGGGCCACGCCAGGGATCACGCGGAGAAGAGCCGCTGACCATGGCCACCGACACCTCCCAGGCCGCTGCCCGGGTCGTCGTGGTGGGGGCGGGCCCCGTCGGCCTGTTCCTCGCCGGCGAGCTCCGCCTCGGCGGCGCCGACGTCGTCGTACTGGAACGGCTGCGCACCCCCACCACGGAGTCCCGCGCCTCCACGCTGCACGCCCGCACGGTGGAGCTGTTCGACTGCCGAGGGCTGCTGGACGCGCTCGGCGACCCGCCGCGCGAGCCACGCGGCCACTTCGGCGGCGTACCGATGGACCTGACCGTGCCCGGCCCGTACTCGGGCCAGTGGAAGGTGCCCCAGACCAGGACCGAGGAACTCCTCCAGGACTGGGCCACGGCACTCGGGGCCGACATCCGGCGTGGCTGGGAGGTGCGCGAACTCAGCCCGCACGACGGCCGTGAGGACGGGCACGTGGAGATCACGGCCGACACCCCGGACGGCGTACGGCGGCTGCGCGCGGCGTACGTCGTCGCCTGCGACGGCGAGGACAGCACCGTACGGCGGCTGACCGGAGCGGCCTTCCCCGGCGCCCCGGCGGGGCGGGAGCTGCTGCGGGCGGACATCGCCGGGATCGACATCCCGAACCGGCGCTTCGAGCGCCGGGAGCACGGGCTGGCGATCGCCGCGCGGATGCCCGGCGGGGTGACCCGGGTGATGGTGCACGTGTTCGGTCGCCCGGCCCGGCGGCGGACGGGACCGCCGGCTTTCACCGAGGTCCTCGACGCGTGGCGGCGGGTCACCGGCGAGGACCTCGGCGCCGGGCGCCCGGTGTGGCTCAACGCCTTCGGCGACGCCAACCAGCAGCTGGAGCGGTACCGCCACGGGCGGGTGCTGTTCGCCGGGGACGCCGCCCACCGCCAGATGCCGAGCGGCGGACAGGCCCTCAACCTGGGCCTCCAGGACGCCGCCAACCTCGGCTGGAAGCTGGCCGCGGTGGCTCGCGGCCGGAGCCCGGAGGGGCTGCTCGACACCTATGACGACGAGCGGCGCGAGGTGGGACGCAGGGTGCTCGCCAACATCAGGGCCCAGGCGCTCCTGCTGCTCGGCGGCCCGGAGGTGGAGGCGGCGCGCACCCTGCTCGCCGAACTCATCGCCGCGGGACCCGCGCGGGACCACCTCGCGGCGATGATCACCGGGCTCGACGTCCGGTACCCCACGGGTGGCGGCGCCCATCCGCTGCTCGGCGCACGGCTCCCGCTCGGCACGCTGCCCACGCCGGACGGCCCGGTCGAGGTCGCGAAGTCGCTGCGGGACGGCCGGGGACTGCTGATCGTCTCCGACTCGGCCCGGGCCGAACTGCGCTGGCTCGGCAAGGTCTGGTCGGACCGGGTCACCTCGGTGGCGGTAGGACCGGACACCGCCGAGCCGCTGCACGGCACCGAGGGGCTGCTGGTCCGCCCCGACGGCCATGTCGCCTGGGCGGGCTCGGACCCGTGGGCGGCGACGGCGGCGTTCCGCCACTGGTTCGGGCGGCCCGACCCCGGGCTGTGACGGACACGCACGGCAGGACGCCGCGAGCGGCCGCCCTGCCGTCATAGGACGCGAAATTTTTCAGCGAGGCTCAGAGAGGGAAGCGCTGTGGACACGGATGTGATCGTCGTCGGCGCGGGGCCGACGGGCCTCAAGCTCGCCGGGGAACTGCGGCTGGGCGGCGCCCGGGTCGTCGTCGTGGAGAGACTGGCGGAGCCGACCGGGCAGTCCCGGGGGCTCGGATTCACGGCCCGCGCGATGGAGGTGTTCGACCAGCGCGGGCTGCTGCCGCGGTTCGGCACGCCGGAGAAGAGCCCGATGGGCCACTTCGGCGGCGTGCAGTTCGACTACACCGTCCTCCAGGACGCCCACTTCGGCGCGCGCGGAATCCCGCAGTCGCAGACCGAGGCCGTCCTGGAGCAGTGGGCCGGCGAGCTGGGCGCGGACATACGGCGGGGCTGGGAGCTGACCAAGCTCGCCGACGACGGGGACGGCGTCGAGATCGTGGTGGCCGCGCCCGAGGGCGAACAACGGGTGCGCGCCGCGTACCTGGTGGGCTGCGACGGCGGGCAGAGCGTCGTGCGCAAGGCGGCCGGCTTCGACTTCCCCGGGCTGCCGGCGACGCGCCTGATGTACCTGGCCGATGTCACCGGCTGCGACATCCGCCCCCGCTTCCTGGGGGAGCGGCTGGAGAACGGCATGGTGATGGCCGCGCCGCTGGCGCCGGGCGTCGACCGGATCATCGTGTGCGAGGACGGCACGCCTGCCGACGACCGGCCGCGCACGGTCGGGTTCGACGAGGTCGCGGCCGCCTGGGAGCGCATCACCGGCGAGTCGCTGGCCGGCGGCGGCGCCGACTGGGTCAGCTCCTTCACGGACGCCACCCGGCAGGTCTCCGCCTACCGCAGGGGCAGGGTGCTGCTCGCCGGGGACGCCGCGCACGTCCATCTCCCGGCCGGCGGCCAGGGGCTCAGCACGGGCGTGCAGGACGCGGTCAACCTCGGCTGGAAACTGGCCGCGGTGGTCCGCGGGGACCTGCCCGACGCGCTCCTCGACACCTACCACGACGAACGGCACCCCGTCGGCGCCCGGCTGCTGATGAACACCCGCGCGCAGGGCGTGATCTTCCTCGGGGGAGCCGAGGCCGACCCGGTGCGCAAGATCTTCGGCGAGCTGATGCAACTGGAGGAGGTCCGCCGCCTGCTGGCCGGTGTCGTCAGCCACCTCGACATCGCCTACGACCTCGGCCCTGGCGCCCACCCCCTCCTCGGCCGGCGTCTGCCCCCACGCCCGCTGACGCTCGCCGACGGCGCGCGGACCACCACGACGGACCTGCTGCACCCGGCCCGGGGCGTCCTGCTCGATCTCGCCGACGACCGCGACCTCCGTGCGAACGCCGCCGGTTGGAACGACCGGGTCACGGTGGTCACGGTCACCCCCGAGAGCCCCGAGGTCTTCTCGGGCGCGACCGCCCTGCTCGTACGCCCGGACGGCCATGTGGCCTGGGCCGCCGGAGGAGAGGACTCCCGCACGATGGCCGACCCGCACGCCACAGCCCCGCAGGCGCCGGCCGCGGCGACCCCCGAAGTCCCCCAGCCGACCGAGGCCGAGGTGGCCGCCGGCATCGACGGTCTCGTCACCGCCCTCCACCGCTGGTTCGGCACTCCGGAGGTGGCGTAGCACCATGACCACCGCGCCCTCGACCGTCGGCCCCCGCGTGCGGCGGATCACCCTGAATGCCGCCGGGCACACCCTGTCCGCCCTGCTGAGCGCGCCCCAGGACACGCCTCCGCGGGCCACCGTCGTCGCGCTGCACGGGGCCGGGATGAGCGCGGGGTACTTCGACGGCGGGGCCCAGCCGGACGCCTCCATGTGCGCGTTGGGAGCGCACCTGGGGTTCGCGGTCCTCGCCGTCGACCGGCCCGGCTACGGCGACTCGGCCGTCGGGCTCCCCGAAGGCCTGGATCTCGCCGGGCAGGCGCGCGTCCTGCGCGCCGGGCTCGACCACTTCCACGCCGAGCATGCCGTCGGCACGGGCACGTTCCTGCTCGCCCACTCCTTCGGCGGCAAACTCGCCCTGACCCTGGCCGCCGAGGCCCCGCCGGACGATCTGCTGGGCCTGGACATCTCCGGCTGCGGCCACCGCTACGCCCCGCGCTCCGCGGAACTGCTCGCCGGCCCCGACCGGGCCCGGTGGCGCCACAACTGGGGCCGGCTCGGCCTCTACCCGCCCGCCACCTTCCAGCGCAGCGCCGACCTGGTGAAACCCATCCCGGAACAGGAGCTGCGCGGCGCCTCGGGCTGGCCGGAGGCGTTCGACGCGCTCGCCCCGCGCGTACGCGTCCCCGTGCGTCTGACGTTCGCCGAGCACGAACTGTGGTGGCGGCACGACACCGAGACCCTCGACGACCTGCGCGCGAGGCTGAGCGCCGCGCCGCGGGTCGTCGTCGACCGGCAGCCGGACGCCGGGCACAACATCAGCCTGGGCCGCACGGCCCGTGCCTACCACCTGCGCGCACTTGCCTTCTTCGAGGAGTGCCTGCCGGAGCGGGACGGGCCATGAGACTTCGGCACCGCACTCGCCACGGGGACCGCGCCCCGGTTCACGCCGGCGGTCGCGGG
Organism: Streptomyces sp. NPDC088254; assembly: GCF_044740925.1. Classification (NCBI taxonomy): domain Bacteria; kingdom Bacillati; phylum Actinomycetota; class Actinomycetes; order Kitasatosporales; family Streptomycetaceae; genus Streptomyces; species Streptomyces sp. NPDC088254. Next base: position 9,745 of record NZ_JBIURQ010000012.1, read on the forward strand.
ACCGCGCCACGCGGCCGGCGGCTCCCGCAGAGCGCCCGCAGGCACCCACGACCGGAACCAGGAGCCGTACGTGAACGTCCCCCTCGTACCGAACAGCCCGCACCCGGCCAGGGAGCTGGGCCCGTCGAACCTGCACCTCTGGCTGCTCCCGTCCCCCGCCTCGCCGCGTGACGTACCGGTCGGTGAACTCGCCCCCGACGAACGGCGGCGCGCGGCCGCCTACCGCCGGCCCGGCGACCGGCAGACGTACATCGCCGCCCATGTGGGGTTGCGCCGGGTGCTGTCGGTGTACACCGGCGTGGAACCCCGGCGGCTGAACATCGGCCGGGAGTGGTGCGAGGAGTGCGGGGAACGGCACGGCCGGCCGGTGCTGGTCGACCTGCCGGGCGCCCCGCAGTTCTCGCTCTCCCACAGCCACGGCCTCGCCCTGGTCGCGGTGGCCCGCGCCCGGGTCGGCGTCGACGTCCAGGCGCTGCCGTCGCAGGAGACCGTCGACGCCTGCCTGCCCCTGCTGCACCCGGCCGAGCGCCAGGAGATCGCCCGACTCCCCACCGCCGGGCGGCAGACGGCCTTCGCCCGGCTGTGGTCCCGGAAGGAGGCCTACCTGAAGGGGCTCGGCACCGGGCTCGCCCGCGCCGCCGACCTCGACTACCTCGGCGAGGCCGCCGAGTCCTGGCGCCCGGCCGGCTGGACGGTGCGCAACGCGCCCCTGTGCGACGGCCATGTCGGCGCCGCGGCGCTGGCCGGCGGCAAGGACTGGCGGGCCGCCATGTACCCGGTGCCCGCCGAGTCGCTGTACGCCCGGGACGCCGTCGAGCGGATCTCCGCCGTCGAACCGGGCCTGCGCACCATGCTGCGCGCCCACGACCCGTTCTCCGTGCGCCCGCACGCCCTCATCGACACAAGGAACAGGAAGGAAAGGGCCCAGGCATCATGACCCTCACCGATCCCGAAGCCATCGTGCTCGACACCGCCCCGGACACCCTCGACGAGGTGGACCGTCTCACGGAACTGCACACCATCAAGGAGCTCGTCCGCACGGGCCCCGACCCCAAGGCCACCGAGCGCCAGCACGCCAAGGGCAAACTCACCGCCCGCGAACGCATCGAACTCCTCCTCGATCCAGGCTCGTTCACCGAGGTCGAGGCCCTGCGCCGGCACCGGGCCCAGGGCTTCGGCCTGGAGGCCAGGAGGCCGTACACCGACGGCGTCATCACCGGCTGGGGCACGGTGGAGGGCCGTACGGTCTTCGTGTACGCCCACGACTTCCGCATCTTCGGCGGCGCCCTCGGCGAGGCCCACGCCCAGAAGATCCACAAGCTGATGGACATGGCGATCGCGGCCGGCGCGCCCCTGGTCTCCCTCAACGACGGCGCGGGCGCCCGCATCCAGGAGGGCGTCTCGGCCCTGGCCGGCTACGGCGGCATCTTCCAGCGCAACACCAAGGCGAGCGGGGTGATCCCGCAGATCTCGGTCATGCTCGGCCCGTGCGCGGGAGGCGCGGCCTACTCGCCCGCCCTCACCGACTTCGTCTTCGCGGTACGCGACATCTCCCAGATGTTCATCACCGGCCCGGACGTGGTGAAGGCGGTCACCGGCGAGGAGATCAGCCACAACGGCCTGGGCGGCGCGGACGTGCACGGCGGGACCTCCGGAGTCGCCCATTTCGTCTACGACGACGAGCGCACCTGCCTCGAAGAGGTCCGCTACCTCCTCACCCTGCTGCCCTCCAACAACCGCGAACTGCCGCCCGCCCACCCCACGGGCGACCCGGCCGACCGCCCCGGCGACGCCCTGCTCGACCTGGTCCCCGAGGACGGCAACCGCTCCTACGACATACGCAAGGTGATCGAGGAGATCGTCGACGACGGCGACCACCTGGAGGTCCACGCCGCCTTCGCCACCAACATCGTCTGCACGCTGGCCCGTCTCGACGGCCACGTCGTGGGCATCGTCGCCAACCAGCCCGCGTCCATGGCCGGTGTGCTCGACATCAGGGCCAGTGAGAAGGGCGCGCGGTTCGTACAGTTCTGCGACGCCTTCAACATCCCTCTGCTCACCCTGGTGGACGTGCCCGGGTTCCTGCCCGGCGTCGACCAGGAGCACGAGGGCATCATCCGGCGCGGGGCGAAACTGCTCTACGCCTACTGCAACGCCACCGTGCCGCGGGTCTCGGTGGTCCTGCGCAAGGCCTACGGCGGCGCCTACATCGTCATGGACTCCCGCTCCATCGGCGCCGACGTGGCCCTCGCCTGGCCCACCAACGAGATCGCGGTGATGGGCGCGGAGGGCGCAGCCAACGTCGTCTTCCGCCGTGAGATCGCGGCCGCCGACGATCCCGAGGCGATGCGCCGGCAGAAGATCAAGGAGTACAAGAACGAACTGGTCCATCCCTACTACGCGGCCGAGCGCGGACTCGTCGACGACGTGATCGACCCCCGCGACACCCGGCTGGTCCTCAGCCGGGCCGTGGCGATGCTCGCCGCCAAGTCCGCCGCCCTGCCCACCCGCAAGCACGGCAACCCGCCCCAGTGAGGAGACCGCATGACAGCGACGCCGACACACTCCGACCTGCTCGCCGCCACGTCCTTGCGGGTCCTGCGGGGCGAGCCGAGCGCCGAGGAACTCGCGGCGGTGACGGTCGTCCTGACGCTCCTTCTGACGACTCCCGACGAACCCGCTCCGCAGCGGCCCCCCACAGCCGGCTGGACCCGCCCGGACCGCCTCGGGACCTACAGCTCCCCGAGGGCCTGGCACGGTTGAGCCGGCCTCCGGCGTGTTCACCGACAGTGACCGATTCTGATCGACGTCGACCGTTCATTCATTGTTTCCGGGCGCTCTGCGAACGGGGGCATTGCGGTCCTTATCGGTCTGTCGTGCGAAGCCTCATACCAGAGTGGGACCCTCTCCGGGGGAGTTTGTCAACTGCCCACCGCACATGATGCGTTGGCGACTACTGTGAGTGTCCGTCGGACGACGCGCGGCCGAATTCCCGGCCCTCTCGACCGACACCGCGATGGCGCATGCCCGGGACGCGCACCCGCGCGGCCGAGTACGCCCGACGGACCGACAGTACGAGGACACCGATGTCTCACCTTGGCGCACCCGCCCCACGCGCAGACCGCCGCGAGGGCGGACGGCACGGACGACCGGTCGCCCGACCCGCACCCGCGCCGGCCGAGACACACATACGGCCACAGCTCGTCCGGCTCGCCGTGCTCCCGCCCACCGCCGTCGCCCTCAGCGCCTGCGCGGCCGTGCTGTTCACCGTGCGCTCCACCGGCGCCCGGCCCAGCCCCACCCTGTGGGCCGTTCTCACCGGTGCGGTCGGCGTCACCGCCGTCGGCATCCTCGTCGCGGCCGTGGCCGCCGACCGCGCCGCCCGCTCCGTCAGCGACCGCATCGCCGCCCTGCGCGCCGGCAGCGCGCGCGGCGAGGCCGACCTGCGCGCGCTGCTCGACACCCTGCGCCGCGGCGAGGCCCCGCCGCCCCGCAGGACACGCGGCGGACCGCCCGGCGACGCCGACGACTTCGAGCTCCTCGCCGCCGACCTCGCCCGCGCCCACGACGGGGCCGTCACCGCCGTCGTCCAGGCCGCCCAGCTCTCCAGCCAGGCCGGCAACGAACAGAAACTAGAGGTGTTCGTCAACCTCGCGCGGCGCCTTCAGTCCCTCGTGCACCGCGAGATCTCCATCCTGGACGAGCTGGAGAACGAGATCGAGGACCCCGAGCTGCTGAAGGGCCTCTTCCACGTCGACCACCTCGCCACCCGCATCCGCCGGCACGCCGAGAACCTCGCCGTGCTCGGCGGCGCCGTCTCCCGGCGGCAGTGGAGCCACCCCGTCTCCATGACCGAGGTGCTGCGCTCCGCCATCGCCGAGGTCGAGCAGTACTCGCGGGTCAAGCTCGTCCCGCCCATCGCGGGGGACCTGCGCGGGCACGCCGTCGCCGACGTCATCCACCTCCTCGCCGAACTCGTCGAGAACGCCACGGTGTTCTCCGCCCCGCACACCCACGTCCTGCTGCGTGCCAACCTCGTCACCTCCGGGCTCGCCGTCGAGGTCGAGGACCGCGGACTCGGCATGCCCGCCGAGGAGCAGAGCCGGATGAACGCCCTGCTCACCGACCCCGACCAGGTCAACGTCGGCCGCCTGCTCGCCGACGGCCGCATCGGCCTCTACGTCGTCTCCCAACTCGCCCGCCGGCACGGCATCCACGTCCGCCTCCAGGGCAACATCTACGGCGGCGTCCAGGCCGTACTCGTCGTACCGCAAGCCCTGTTGGGCTCGGCGCAGGGGCTGCCGCAGCCCGGGGAGGAGGGCGCCGCGGGAGCCACCGGGGAGCAGCCCGGGGCTTCGCCGACGGGGGGTGCGGTCGGCCCGGGCGAGGTGCTGCCGGGGGCAGGTGCGGTCGGTCCGGGCGAGGCGCCGTCGGGGGCCGGCGTCGTCGCGCGAGGCGGGACGCCGTCCCGCGGGGGTGCGACCGGCGGGGGAGGGGTGCCGCCGGAGGGCGGCGGGCATGGGCGTAACCCGGCGCCCTCGGCGGCGGGGGCGCGGAGCCGACCCAGGCCGCCCGCCCTGCCACCGCGTCCGCCGGGCACGCCCCACCCGCCGAACCTGCCCCGGACGCCGGCACCACCGCCGGCCCCGCCCTCCGCCCTGGACGCGGCCCTGGGCCACGGTCCCGTCCCCCCCGGCGGGCCGGCCGGCGCCGCCGCCGTGTCCGCCCCCGTCCCGCCCGGTTCGCCGCGTGCGCGGCCCGGGGGCCAGGGCGCCCGGCACGACGCCCCCCGCCCGGACGGTCACGGTCTGGCTCCGCTGCCCGTGCGCGGGGCGCACGAGGAGAGGCCCACCCCGGCGGAGGCGGTACCCGGCATCCGGCCCGCCGACCGGCCCGTGCTGGAGGAGCACTCGGGCACCGCGCCCACCCCCCGCGCCGGAGCGGTCCGCGGCACCATGGGCAAGCCGCAACTGCCCCGCCGCCGCGCCCAGGAGCACATCGTGCCCCAGCTGCGCGGCGGCCCCGCCCCCCGGCAGGACATGGAGCGGCCCGTCGGGCACGACCCCGGCCTCATGGCCGCCTTCCAGCGCGGCATGGGCCTCGCCGAGGCCCAGCAGAGCCTGGAGCCGGAAGACCTGGAAACGCCCCGGTACTCCACCCCGACCCCGCCCCCGGGACGGGTGTCGTACCCCACCGGCCCGTACGACGGGAGCCCGCCGGCCGGATGAGCAGCACCGCCCTCACCACCCCCACCCCCGCCGCTCCCGCGGACCCGCGTACCCCAAGGAGTCGATCCACCATGGCGAGCGAAGCGCCGACCGGCCATGTATCCGACCTCGACTGGCTGATGAGCGGTCTCGTGCAGCGCGTACCGCACACCACCAGCGCGGTCCTCCTCTCCTGCGACGGCCTGGTGAAGTCGGTCCACGGCCTCGACCACGACAGCGCCGACCACATGGCCGCCCTGGCCTCCGGCCTGTACTCGCTCGGCCGCAGCGCCGGCGTCCGCTTCGGCGACGGCGGCGACGTGCGCCAGGTCGTCGTCGAACTCGCCTCGACGCTGCTGTTCGTCACCACCGCGGGCTCCGGCACCTGCCTCGCCGTCCTCGCCGGCCGCGAGGCCGACGCCGCCGTCCTCGGCTACGAGATGGCGATGCTCGTCAAGAGCGTCCGCCCCTACCTGGAGACCGCGCCCCGCCGGCACGCCGTCGAACCGTCGGTGACGGGACCTTGAGCGTGGCGGCGGCCGGCGACGGCCCCTGGCTCGACGACGCGGCCGGCCGGCTGGTGCGCCCCTTCACGGTCAGCAACGGCCGGACCGAGCCCAGTGTCGCCCTCGATCTGATGTCACAGGTGAGAGCCACCGGGTCGACCCCCCTCGGCTATCTCGGCCCCGAGCACGCGCAGGCGCTGGACCTGTGCCGGGGACCCGTCCCGGTCGCCGAGGTCGCCGCCTGCCTGAAGCTGCCGGCCGCGGTCACCAAGGTGCTGCTGTCGGACCTCGTCGACTGCGGGGCGCTCACCACCAAGCCACCCGAGTACCACCACATCCCCACCGACCGGGCCCTACTGGAGGCAGTGCTCGATGGACTACGACGACAGCTCTGAGAGCGACGCCCGCGCCGCCCGAGAAGGGCACGACACACCCGACCCGAACCGTGCCGGCCAGGGAGCCCGCGCCGCCCACGCCGCCCCCTACGACGAACGCCGCGACCGCGCCGAGCCCTTCCCCACCGCGCTCAAGATCCTCGTCGCGGGTGGGTTCGGGGTCGGCAAGACCACGTTCGTCGGCACCGTCAGCGAGATCGCGCCGCTCAGCACCGAGGAACTGCTCACCACGGTCAGCGCCGCGACCGACAACCTCGACGGCATCGAGAACAAGGTCGAGACGACCGTCGCCATGGACTTCGGCCGCATCACCCTCGACGCCGATCACGTCCTGTACCTGTTCGGCACTCCGGGCCAGGAGCGGTTCTGGTTCATGTGGGACGAACTCTCCGAGGGCGCCCTCGGAGCGGTCATCCTCGCCGACACCCGCCGGCTGGAGGAATGCTTCGCCGCCGTCGACTTCTTCGAGGAACGCGGCCTGGGCTTCATCATCGCCGTCAACGAGTTCGACGGCGCCCACCGCTACGACCCCGAGGAGGTCCGCGCCGCCATCGACCTGGACCCGCAGGTACCCGTCGTGCGCTGCGACGCCCGGATCTCCGCCTCCGGCATCCAGACCCTGCTCACCCTCGTCCGGCACCTCATCACCCACGCCTCGGCGACGCCCCAGCCGAGCGTCCACGGGGACGGAGCCCGCTCATGAGCTACGACCCGCCGCGCCCGGCCGGTCGACTGCTGCTCACCCCCGAGGACAAGGACGCCCCCGCCCGCACCCGCAGACTGCGCCGGCTGGGCCTCGGGGTGTGGCCGGAGCCCGCCCTCGACGCCTTCGCGGACCGTCTCGCCGAGCTGGCCGGAACGCCGTACGCCATGGTCAACTTCCCTGACGGGGAACGGCAGTTCTTCGCCGGGCTGCACACCCCGCCCGGCGGCCGGGAGGCCCGCGGCGGCAAGCCCGAGATCGGCCGCACCCTGCCCCGCGACCACGGCTACTGCCCCCACGTCGTCGTCCGGCGCAAGGCGCTGGTCCTGGAGGACGTGAGCGACTACCCGCGGTTCGCGGGCAACCCGGTCGTCGACGCGTACGGCGTCCGCTCCTACCTGGGAGCCCCGCTCATCGACTCGACCGGCATGGCGCTCGGCACGGTGTGCGTCGCCGACCTCGCGCCCCGCGCCTGGGGCCGGACCGGTCTGGACACGATCAAGGCGACCGCCGCCGACCTCGCCGGCCGGCTGGAACGCCGGAACGCCGACGGAAGCTTCGTGTGAGGCGCGGTGAGAGGCGTCGGCCCGGTGAGCGCCGGCGTGTGAAGCGGAACTGTGGAGCCGCTTAAGAAACTCTCGATGGACCGCACCCGCCCGGTACGGCAGATTGCTACGGGATTCCACCCCTTCCCCGGTACCGGCGGCCCCTTCGGCGTGCCCGGAGCCGGGGGACCGAACCACAGGAGCCGTAGCGTGAAGGCGCTGGTCAAGGAGAAGGCGGAGCCCGGGCTGTGGCTCGCGGACGTGCCGGAGCCCGCCGTCGGACCGGGCGATGTGCTGATCAAGGTGCTCCGCACCGGCATCTGCGGCACCGACCTGCATATCCGGGCCTGGGACGGCTGGGCGCGCCAGGCGATCCGCACCCCGCTGGTGGTCGGACACGAGTTCGTCGGCGAGGTCGTCGAAACCGGGCGTGACGTCACGGAGATCGCCGTCGGCGACCGGGTCAGCGGCGAAGGGCACCTCGTGTGCGGGAAGTGCCGCAACTGCCTGGCCGGCCGCCGCCATCTGTGCCGGGCCACCGTCGGCCTCGGCGTCGGCCGCGACGGGGCCTTCGCGGAGTACGTCGCGCTGCCCGCGTCCAACGTGTGGGTGCACCGGGTGCCGGTGGACCTCGACGTGGCGGCGATCTTCGACCCGTTCGGCAACGCCGTCCACACCGCGCTGTCCTTCCCGCTGGTCGGCGAGGACGTCCTGATCACCGGCGCCGGACCGATCGGCCTGATGGCCGCCGCCGTCGCCCGGCACGCCGGCGCCCGCAACGTCGTCGTCACCGACGTCAGCGAGGAGCGGCTGGAACTGGCCCGCAAGATCGGCGCGAGCCTCGCCCTCGACGTCTCGCGGGAGTCCGTCGCCGACGGGCAGCGGGAGCTGGGCCTGCGCGAGGGCTTCGACATCGGACTGGAGATGTCCGGCCGCGCCGAGGCCCTGCGCGACATGATCGCCAACATGACGCACGGCGGCCGTATCGCCATGCTCGGCCTGCCCGCCGAGGAGTTCCCCGTCGACTGGGCCCGGATCGTCACCTCGATGATCACGATCAAGGGCATCTACGGCCGTGAGATGTTCGAGACCTGGTACGCCATGTCGGTGCTGCTGGAGGGCGGGCTCGACCTCGCCCCCGTGATCACCGGCCGCTACGACCACCGCGACTTCGAGGCGGCCTTCGCGGACGCGGCGAGCGGCCGCGGCGGCAAGGTCATCCTCGACTGGACCGCGTAACTCCCTCACCGGCGAGACACTTTCAGGAGCTTCCCCCATGTTCGACTCCGTGCGCGACGACCTGCGCGCCACCCTCGACGAGATCCGCGCCGCCGGACTGCACAAGCCCGAGCGCGTCATCGGCACCCCGCAGTCCGCGACCGTCGCCGTGACCGCGGGCGGCCGCCCCGGCGAGGTCCTCAACTTCTGCGCCAACAACTACCTCGGGCTGGCCGACCACCCCGAGGTGATCGCCGCCGCCCACGAGGCCCTGGACCGCTGGGGCTACGGCATGGCCTCCGTGCGCTTCATCTGCGGCACCCAGGAGGTGCACAAGGAACTGGAGGCCAGGCTGTCGGCGTTCCTCGGCCAGGAGGACACGATCCTGTACTCCTCCTGCTTCGACGCCAACGGCGGCGTCTTCGAGACCCTGCTCGGCCCCGAGGACGCCGTCATCTCCGACGCCCTCAACCACGCGTCGATCATCGACGGCATCCGGCTGTGCAAGGCGCGCCGCTTCCGCTACGCCAACCGCGACCTGGCCGATCTGGAAGCCCGGTTGAAGGAGGCGACCGAGGGCGGCGCCCGCCGCAAACTGATCGTCACCGACGGCGTCTTCTCCATGGACGGCTATGTCGCGCCCCTGCGCGAGATCTGCGACCTCGCCGACCGCTACGACGCCATGGTCATGGTCGACGACTCGCACGCCGTCGGCTTCGTCGGCCCCGGCGGCCGCGGCACGCCCGAGCTGCACGGCGTCATGGACCGCGTCGACGTCATCACCGGCACGCTGGGCAAGGCGCTCGGCGGCGCCTCCGGCGGCTACGTCGCCGCCCGCGCCGAGATCGTCGCCCTGCTGCGCCAGCGCTCCCGCCCGTACCTGTTCTCCAACACCCTCGCCCCGGTCATCGCCGCGGCCTCCCTCAAGGTCCTCGACCTGCTGGAGTCGGCCGACGACCTGCGTGTGCGGCTCGCCGAGAACACGGCCCTGTTCCGCCGGCGGATGACGGCGGAGGGCTTCGACGTCCTCCCCGGCGACCACGCCATCGCGCCCGTCATGATCGGCGACGCCGCGCGGGCCGGCCGGATGGCGGAACTCCTGCTGGAGCGCGGGGTGTACGTCATCGGCTTCTCCTACCCGGTCGTCCCCCAGGGCCAGGCCCGGATCCGGGTCCAGCTGTCCGCAGCGCACTCCACGGACGACGTCGACCGCGCGGTGGACGCCTTCGTCGCGGCCCGGGCCGAGCTGGGGGACGCGGAACCGTCCCCCGCCTGACGGCCCCGCCCCGGCCCCGTGGCCTGCGATAATCGTGGGGTGATCGAAGCTCGGCGGCTGCACATCCTTCGGGCGGTGGCCGACCACCGTACGGTGACGGCGGCCGCCGCCGCGTTGTACCTGACGCCGTCCGCGGTGTCGCAGCAGCTCACGGCGCTGGAGCAGGAGACCGGGCACCGGCTGGTCGAGCGGGGCGCCAAGGGCGTGCGGCTGACCCCCGCCGGGGAGATCCTGCTCGCCCACACCCACGCGGTCCTCGCCCAGCTGGAGCGGGCGGAGGCCGAACTCGCCGCCTACGGCTCCGGGGCGGCCGGCACGGTCACGGTCGCCGCGTTCGCGACCGGCATCGCCCTGGTCGTCGCGCCCGCCGTGGCCCGGCTCGCCGGCGCCGCCCCGGGGATAAGGATCCGCGTCCAGGACGCCGAGGGCGACGCGAGCCTGCGGATGGTCCTGGACCGGCAGGTCGACGTGGCCGTCGCCGTCGAGTACCGGGGGGCGCCGGCCGCCGACGACCCCCGTCTGGCGCACCTCCCGCTGTACGCCGAGCCCTTCGATGCGGTCGTCCCCGTCACCCACCGGCTCGCGGACCTCCCGGAGGTGCCGCTCGCCGAGCTGGCCAAGGACCCCTGGATCGGCCCGTACCCCGGCAACCCCTGCCATGACGTGGTGGTCCTGGCCTGCGAGCACGCCGGCTTCCAGCCCCGCCTGGAGCACTCCTCCGACGACTTCCGCGCGGTCGTCGCGCTGGCCTCGGCGGACGTCGGCGTGGCCCTCGTCCCGCGCTCGGCGCTGCGCGGCATGGACCTCGCCGGCGTGGTCGTCCGCCCGGTCGACGGGGCGGCCCCCACGCGGCGCGTCTTCGCGGCCGTACGGCGGGGCGCGGAGGAACACCCGTTGATCCGGCCGGTGTTGGAGGCGCTCGGCCAGGCGGCACGGGCGCAGACGGCGTGACACCCGCGTTGTCAGTGGCAGCGGCTACCGTGCGGAGCATGCCGGACGCCGAAGACGTACGCCGTATCGCCCTGTCCCTGCCGGACACCACGGAGAAGATCGCCTGGAGCATGCCCACGTTCCGGGTCGGGACGAAGATGTTCGCCACCCTGCCCGAGGACGAGACCTCTCTCGCCGTGCGCTGCCCCAAGGAGGAGCGCGACGAGCTGGTCCTCGCCGAGCCCGGCAAGTTCTGGATCGCCGGCCACGAGGCCCAGTTCGCCTGGGTGCGCGTCCGGCTGGCCGCCCTGGAGGACGAGGGCGAGCTGCGCGACATCCTCGCCGACTCCTGGCGCCAGGCGGCCCCACCGCGCCTGCTGGAGGCCCACCCCGGGCTGGGGCTCCCCGGGGGGCGCTGAGCGCGCCGAAACGGATGCGCGACCACCGACGCGAGTGCGGTATGGTTTCCATGCACGTTCTGCCGGGGGAAACCCCAGGTCAGACGGGCACCGGGACGTGGCGCAGCTTGGTAGCGCACTTGACTGGGGGTCAAGGGGTCGCAGGTTCAAATCCTGTCGTCCCGACCAGCTTCACGCAGGTCGCAGGCCGTCTTCTCGACTACGAGGAGGCGGCCTGTCCGGTGTCGGTGTCCACGTAGAGGCAGAACGGGTGGCCCGCCGGGTCGAGCAGCACGCAGACGTTCGCCTGCGGCTGGTGGTCCGCCTCCCGCGCCCCCAGATCCCGTGCGTGCGCCACGGCGGCCCGCAGATCGACCACCTCGAAGTCCAGGTGCATCGTCATCCGCTGGGCGCCCTCCCGGGCCGGCCAGACCGGCGGAACGTAGTCCTCCGAGAACTGGAAGCCCAGGTAGCCCACGCCTTCGGGCGGCACGACGGCCGCTCCGTCCGCGTCCTCCTTGACGATCTCCCAGCCGAGCAGCTCCGCGTAGAAGCGGGCGAGCGCCCGAGGATCGGGGGCCTCCAGCACCACGCCCCACCAGTCGTGCCTGGCCATGCGAGGGGCGCCCGAGTCCGGGCCGGGTCGTCCGCGCATGTCCGCCGCCCCTGCCTCTACCGTCGGCCGCGCGTCCGCGCGCCCCTCGGTGGGGCGATGAACTGCAGCTCCAGGGTGAGCGGCGGCTCGGCGACGCCGGGGCCGCCCGCGACCGCCCAGCCGATCAGCTCCTCCGTGCAGTCGTCGTCCATGGCGAACCCCACCCAGGTGGCCCGGCCGCCCGCCCGCCGCCCGGCCGCCGAAGGCTGGACGACGACCACGTTGGCCTGGTCGCACGGGCCGAGACAGTCCGTCGTACGGACCGCGAAGCCCCCGTCGGACGCGGCGGCGGCCGCGCGCAGCCGGTCGAGCTGCCAGGCGTGGTCGAAGCCGGGATGCTTGCGGGCGTCCCCGCAGCAGCAGCCCCGGCACACGACGAGGGTGCAGGGCCGGCGCGCGGCGGCGCTGATCGCCACCGCGCGCTGACCGGGCACCGTGCGACGCGGTCCCACCCCGGTCAGGAGGCCGACAGGCCGACGTGGGCCAGGGCCTGCCGCAGCAGGAACCCGTGCCCGCCCGGCATCTCGCTCTGCACCGCGGGCGACGCCGCCTCCTGCGGGTCGAACCACACCAGGTCCAGCGCGTCCTGCCGGGGCCGGCAGTCACCGGTCACCGGCACGATGTAGGCGAGGGACACCGCGTGCTGACGGGGGTCGTGGTACGGGGTGATGCCCTGCGTCGGGAAGTACTCGGCGACGGTGAAGGGCTGCAGCGAGGTCGGCACCCGCGGCAGCGCCACCGGGCCGAGGTCCTTCTCCAGGTGGCGCAGCAGCGCGTCGCGGACCCGCTCGTGGTGCAGGACCCGGCCCGAGACCAGGGTCCGGTTGACGTTGCCGTCCGGTCCGATCCGCAGCAACAGGCCGATGCTGGTGACTTCACCGCTGTCGTCGACGCGCACGGGGACGGCCTCGACGTACAGGATCGGCATCCGTGCGCGGGCCATCTCGAGCTCGTCGGCGTTCAGCCAACCGGGCGTGGTATCGGTCAGGTCAGACATTGCTTGATCATACTTTCAGTGTCCGTCGGGAAGCCGGTAGACCCCGAGGGCGTTGTCCGCCCCGGCCCACCGCGCCAGGCGCAGCGCGTCGGCCAGACTGAGTTCGCCGGCGTCCACCCGGTCCTGGAGGAGGTCCCCCAGTCCCCGGCGGAACGCCAGCGCGCCGAGTGCGTGGAACTCGGCGACACCGTAGGCGTCGGAGCTGTACAGCAGTTTGCGGAACGGTGTGATCTCCAAGGCCTCCTCCAGGACCGCCCGCGCTCGTACGGGACCCACATGGTGCAGGGTGAGTCCCACGTCCAGGTACACCTGCTCGAACACGGCCGCCAGGAAGGCGGCCTGCCGCTGGTAGGGCCAGCAGTGCAGGAGCAGCACCGGGATCGTGCCCGCGATCAGGTGCAACCAGTCCGTCAGAAGTGCGGGATCCGCGCGGTGCAGCCGGATGTCCCGGTCACCGAAGCCCGTGTGCAGTTGCAGCGGCAGCCCCAGGTCCACGGCCGTCCACAGCACATGGCGTACGAGCACCGGATCCGTCAGCCTGCCGCCGGCCGCGAGCCAGGTCCGGGCCGCCCGGGTCACCTCGGCGTCCGAGGGCCGGGCCGGGTCGAGGTCGAAGCCCGTGCGGTAGGCGGCCACCGACTTCACCGCCACCACCCCCGGCGCCCGCACGGCGTCCAGCGCCGCCGCCCGGAACGCGTCCGCGTACCCGCCCGCGTCCACGCCCCGCGCGACCACCGCCTCCGCGACGGTCTCCAGGCGTACGACCTCGTGGGCGCTCGCACCCGCCAGCGCGGCCAGTTCGGCGGGCGGGGTGAGACGGTCCGCGTCGAAACCGGTGTCCACGAAGAACCGGCCCGTCCCCGCCGCCGTCAGGAACCGCCGGTTCACCTCCCGCGGCCCCAGTTCGGCCCGCCGCGCCAGGTACGCCTCGGGCGGGGCGTGCCGGTCCAGGTCCAGCAGCGGCGCGCAGTACCGCCGTACGGCCACACCGGCCGGGGTGTCGAACGACGAGCTGCCGGGCCACCGGTCGCCCTCGGTGAGCAGTTCCTCGAACCCCGCCCGGTCCAGCGGGCCCGCGACCACCCCGTGACAGTGGTGGTCCACCAGCGCCAGCGCGGCGAGCGCCTCGTGGACCGGCCCGGCGCTCATCTCAGTACGCCCAGCGGTAGGCCGCCGCCACCTGATCGTCGTCCAGCCCGGCGACCGCCTCGATCTCGCCCCGGCGTACGGCGGTCACCGCGTCGGCGAGGACCGGGCCCAGGGCGGCCCGCAGCACCTCGTCCTCCCGGAACCGCTCCACGGCCTCGGCCAGCGAGGCCGGCAGCCGGCGCACGCCCCGGGCCTCGGCCGTGGCGGCGTCCAGTGCGGCCGGGTCGCCCACGGTCTCCTCCGGCAGGGTCGCGCCCGACGCGATCCCGTCCAGGCCGGCGGCGATCACACAGCCGAGCGCGAGGTAGGGGTTGGCGGCCAGGTCGACCGGCTTGACCTCCAGGTTCGCCAACTCCGCGCGCCGGCCCGCGGTGCCCCGCACCAGCCGCAGCGCCGCCTCGCGGGTCTCCAGGCCCCACGCGGTGAACACCCCCGCCCACTGGGAGGGCTTGAGCCGCAGACAGCCGGCCGGGCTCGGCGCGGTCACCGCGGTCAGGGCGGGAAGCCGGGCCAGCACACCGGCCACGAAGGCCTCCGCGTCGGCCGTCATCCCGTGCCGGCGGTCCCCGCCCGTGTGCAGGTTGACCCCGTCGCGCCAGGCGGACAGATGGAGGTGACCGCCGTTGCCGACGCCCTGGGCGGTGACGGCGGGGGAGAACGACACCCGCAGCCCGTGCCGCCGGGCCACCGCGCGCACGGTCTGGCGCACCAGGACGCTGCGGTCGGCGGCGGCCACCGGGTCCAGGGCGCCCACGGAGATCTCGAACTGACCGGGCGCGTACTCGGGATGGACCTGCTCGACGTCCACGCCCTGCGCCGCGCACGCCGCGAGCAGGTCGGCGGTGCAGTCGCTCAGCTCTACCTGCCGGATCGCGCCGTACGCGGGCCCGGTGGTCGCCGGGACGAACTCGCCTGCGGGCGCGGAGTCCAGGCCGAACGACCACTCGATCTCGACGGCCGCCCGGAAGGTCAGGCCGTGCGTCCGGGCGGCGTCGGCGACGACGCCGCGCAGGAACGTGCGCGAGCAGCCCGGATGCCGTTCGCCGTCCTGGGTGATCCGGTCGACCGGCGCCCACGCCCAGCCCGGCTGCGCGGCGAGGACCACCAGCCGGTCCAGGTCGGGGTACAGACGCAGGTCGCCGTCGGGGGAGCCCAGCACGTCCGTGGAGACGATCCGGTCGTCGGCGAGGAACGTGTCGAACACCGGCGACATGCCGACGCCCCAGGCCGCGGCCGACGCCAGCCGCGCCACCGGGACCGTCTTCACCCGGCCCACGCCCGCGGTGTCGACGTAGGCCAGCACGACCCCGTGCACGCCGCGCCCCGACAGCTCGCCGGCCAGGGCTCTCGCCCGCTCCACGTCGCCGGGGCGGCCGCCGGGCACGGGATCGTCGAGGGCGCTCACACGGCCTCCGCAAAGGTGCTCATACGGCCTCCAGGTCAGTGGCGTCGTCGATGGTCCGCCCCGCCGGTGCCCGCGGGCGGCGCGCGCCGTCAGGGTTTCACGGCCACCCCGCCGTACTGCGGCACCACGGCCGGAGCCCCCGGCTCGGGACGCCACCGGGAGCAGGACACCAGGCCCGGCTCGAGGAGCTGGAGGCCGTCGAAGAACGCGGAGATCTCCTCGCCGCTGCGCGCGGTGATCGGCGGGGTCGCGTTCTCGTTCCAGAACCTCATGGCGGGGATCTGGCCCTCGCCGCCCACCTCGCTGTCGTGGGTGGGATGCGTCAGCACCAGGAAACTCCCCGAGGGGACCGCCGCCATGACCCGGCGCACGATGTCCCGCGCCGCCTCCACGTCCAGCACGAAGTTCAGGATGCCCAGCATCATCACCGCGACGGGCCGGGTGAAGTCCAGGGTGCCGGCGGCGCGTCGCAGGATCGCGTCGGGGTCGTGGACGTCGGCGTCGACGTAGTCGGTGACGCCGGCTGGGGTGCCGGTCAGCAGAGTGCGCGCGTGCATCAGCACGATCGGGTCGTTGTCGACGTACACGATCCGCGAGTCGGGGGCGACGCGCTGGGCGATCTCGTGGGTGTTGTCGGCCGTCGGCAGCCCGGTGCCGATGTCGAGGAACTGCCGGACGCCGCGTTCCTCGGCCAGGAAGCGCACCGCCCGGCCCAGGAACCAGCGGTCCGCGCGGGCGATCTCCCGGATCAGCGGGAACATCCCGGCGACGTGCTCGCCGACCCGCTGGTCGACCTCGTAGTTGTCCTTGCCGCCGACCCAGTAGTTCCACACCCGCGCGTTGTGCGCCACCCCGGTGTTCAGCGGCGCCGCCGGTCCGCCCGACGGCGTGTGGACCTCGCTCACGTGACCGCTCCCTCCCGCGCTCTTGTCGCGTACTCGTCGCATCCAGCCCGTCAGCCGTCATTGTGCCGCCGGGTGATCACCGGTGTCCCGGGATTCGGACGGCCGGGTCCGTGTTCGAGGGCCGCGCGGGGTCCCCCGGTAGGGTGACGACCCGGTCGCCCTCGTACAGGAAGCAGGACATGCCCTACTCCGAAGCCGCCCCTCTGCCCGTCCCGGAGCCCGCGTCCGTCCCGGAGCCGTCGGCCGCGTCGGCCGGCGTCCGCCTGATCGTCACCGACATGGACGGAACCCTGCTCGACGACCGCAAGCGGCCGCCGGCGGGGCTGCGGGAGGTGCTCGGGCTGCTGCGGCAGCGCGGGGTGCTGTTCAGTCCGGCGAGCGGCCGGCAGTACGCGACGCTGGCGCACGAGTTCGAGGGCTTCGCCGACGGCATGGTCTTCATCGCCGAGAACGGCACGTACGTGGTCCGCGACGGCGAGGAGCTGAACTCCGACCCGATGGACCCGGACGTCGTCGCCCAGGTGGTGGAGTGCGTACGGCGGCTCGTCGCGGGCGGCGCGGACGTGGGCGCCGTCGTCTGCGGGAAGCGGTCCGCGTACGTGGAGCGCACCGACGACGCGTTCCTGGCCGAGGTCCGCCGCTACTACCGGCGCAACGCCGTCGTCGACGACATAGCCGCCGTCGACGACGACGTCCTCAAGGTGGCCCTCTACGACTTCCGTTCCGCCGAGCGCGTCACCGCCCCGGCCCTCGCCGCGTTCACGGGCACCCACAACGTCGTCGTCTCCGGCGAGCACTGGGTGGACGTCATGAACCGCACCGCCACCAAGGGCGCCGCGCTGCGCCGGCTCCAGCGGGAGCTGGGCATCACACCCGCGCAGACCATGGTCTTCGGTGACTACCTCAACGACCTGGAGATGCTGGACGCCGCCGACTGGTCCTTCGCCATGGCCAACGCCCACCCGGAGGTCGTCGGCAGGGCCCGCCATCTGGCCCCGTCCAACAACGACAACGGCGTGCTGCGCACGATCGCCCGGCTGCTCGACCTGCCGGTGAGCGACCTGCGATGACGACGACGAGGGCCCGCGGCGCGCGCCGCGGACCCCTCGTCGAACGGGTGGGGCTCAGGGCCCCGGCGTCATGGTTTGAGCGGGTCGTGGCCGACCGTCATCAGACGGTGGCGCAGGCGGGTGTCTTCGGCCGCCGGCTCGTTCTCCAGGTCGGTCTGCTCGGTCACCGTGTCCACGACGCGGTGCATCACCCGCAGGTCGTCTTCGGTGAGGTCGGTGCGCCGCTTCTGCAGGATGGCCAGCACGTGCTGACCGGTCGCGGTCCCCGCCTCGTCGGGCAGCGGCTCCGCGTTCTCGTCGGCGTCCCGCACCCGCAGCCAGGCAGCCAGCTCCTGCGAGGTCATGTTGACCACGCGGTGGAAGTCCTCCCACAGCGCGTCGAGTTCGAGGGCGTCCGTCATGCGGTGCTCCTCCGTCCGTGCGTCGTTCTGCGTCGTTCTGCGTCGTTCGTGTGGCGTCCGGGGGCCGCTCGGCGTGCGTCGCCGGGGCAGCCGATCCGGGTCGGTCGGTGCGGGGGCGGTGCGGGTCAGTCGCCCTGCGGCCAGTTCTCCGCCTCGAACATCCACCGCTGCTTCTCCAGATCGGCGGTGATGGCGATGAGCAGGTCCTGGGTCACGGGGTCGGCCGTCTCCGTCGCCGAGATGCGCTCGCGCAGCCGTCCGATCGCCGCACCCAGCGTCTCCGAGATCACCTGTACGACGTCCTCGTCGCGCACCCAGCCGTCCTTCGGGGCGGGCAGGGTGAACGCCGACGCGATCGTCTCCGGCCGGCCGTCCGGCGGCAGGCCGAGGGCGGCGGCGCGCTCGGCGACGGTGTCGGAGTAGGTGCGGGCCGTCGAGACCACCTCGTCGAGCTGGAGGTGGATCGAGCGGAAGCGAGGGCCCACGATGTTCCAGTGGGCCTGCTTGCCGATCAGCGAGAGTCCCAGCAGGTCGACGAGAGTGCTTTGCAACGCGTCGAAGGTGACCTGACGGTCCGGTTCGGGCAGCGGGCTCTTCACGACAGTCATACCGAGGTTCTCCTTCTCGCGTCGTCACGTGCGGTACGGAGCAGTTCGGCGCGCTCCTCCTCGTCGGTCCCGCCCCAGACGCCCGACGTCGGCGGGCTGTCGAGGGCGAAGGCCAGACACGCGGCGGTCACCCTGCACCGGGCGCAGACGCGTTTGGCGTCCGCCGTGTCCCTCAGGGCCGGGCCGGACGTGCCGACGGGAAAGAACAGCTCGGGGTCCTCGCCCACGCAGGCGGCGCTGCGCAACCACTCCATGACCGCGCGGGTGCCCAGGGCGAACACCCGCAAACACGGCCTGTCCTCGCGATACGCGCCACTCGGGGAGGCTCACCGGGGGGTGATCTTCCCAGGGACGTGCAAGGCGGTCTATAGTCCGAAACTAGCAGTGCTAATAACGGCGTCCTCGCCTTCCGCGCATCCCGATCAGGAGTGCCTGTCGTGCGTCCCGTCCACTTCGCCGTCGCCCGCCGCACCCCCATCGGCCGGCTGCGCGGCGCCCTGTCCACCGTGCGGCCCGACGACCTCGCCGCCACCGTGGTGCGCGCCCTCGTCTCCGAGGTGCCCGCCCTCGACCCGGCCCGCGTCGACGACGTCTACTGGGGCGCCGCCAACCAGGCCGGCGAGGACAACCGCAACGTCGCCCGGATGGCCGTGCTCCTCGCCGGCCTGCCCGAGACGGTGCCCGGCGCCACCGTGAACCGGCTGTGCGCCTCCGGGATGGAGGCCGTCACCGCCGCCGCCCGCACCATCGCCGCCGGCGAGGCCGACATCGTGATCGCGGGCGGCTCCGAGTCGATGAGCCGCGCCCCGTTCGTGCTGGCCCGCCCCGACGAGGCCCTCCCGCACCGCGTGGAGACCGTCGACACCCGGCTCGGCTGGCGCCTGGTCAACCCGGCGATGAAGGACCTGCACGGCCTGCTGGCCATGGGCGAGACCGCGGAGGAGGTCGCCGGACGGTACGGCGTCTCCCGCGAACGCCAGGACCGGTTCGCCCTGCGCAGCCACCAGCGCGCCGCCCGGGCCCGCAAGGACGGCCACTTCGACGACGAACTCCTGCCCGTCACCCGCCCCGACGGCGTGCTCGTCGACGCCGACGAGTCCGTCCGCGAGGACACCTCCTACGACAAGCTCGCCGGGCTCAAGCCGGTCTTCCGACCCGGCGGCACCGTCACCGCGGGCAACGCCTCCCCGATGAACGACGGGGCCGCCGGGCTCCTCCTGGTCAGCGAGGAGGCCCTGAACGACCTGGGCCTGGAGTCGCTCGGGCGCTATGTCGCCGGCGCCTCCGCCGGCGTGCACCCCGACGTGATGGGCATCGGCCCGGTGCCCGCGACCCGCAAGGCGCTGGCCCGCGCCGGATGGAGCGTGGGCGACGTCCAGGAGGCCGAGTTCAACGAGGCGTTCGCCGCCCAGGCGCTGGCCTGCGTGGACCAGCTGGGCATCGACCCCGACCTGGTCAACCCCAGCGGCGGCGCGATCGCCCTCGGCCACCCGCTGGGATGCTCGGGGGCCCGGATCCTCACGACGCTGCTGCACCGGATGCGCAGGACGGGCGCGGAACGCGGCCTGGCGACCATGTGCGTGGGCGTGGGGCAGGGGAGCGCGGTGCTGGTGGAACGGCACTGACGGACGCCCGCGCGGGGACGGCCGCCGAACCCCGTCGGCGGCCACCGGGCGAGACGGGGTCCGACGCCACCGGTCGATGCATCTAGCATCGGTCTCCGCATGAACACGATCACGCACCTCAGCGGCTGGGAGTTCGCCGCGCTCGCCTGCGCGGCGGTCCTCGTCGGCTTCTCCAAGACAGCCGTCAGCGGCGCCAACACCGTCAGCCTGGCGATCTTCGCCGCCGTCCTGCCCGCCCGCGCCTCCACGGGCGTCCTGCTGCCCATCCTGATCGCCGGCGACGTCCTGGCCGTCCTCACCTACCGGCGGCACGCCCACTGGCCCACCCTGTGGCGGCTGTTCCCGGCGGTCGCCGTCGGCGTCGTCGCCGGCACGGCGTTCCTGATGTGGGCCGACGACGCGGTCGTACGGACGTCGATCGGCGCGACCCTGCTGTTCATGGCCGCGGTCACCGTGTGGCGGCGGCGCACCGCCGACGCCGCCGGAGAACCGGACGGCGTGGCCACCCGGGCCGGCCGGATCAAGGCCCGCTCCTACGGCGTCCTCGGCGGCTTCACCACCATGGTCGCCAACGCCGGCGGCCCGGTGATGTCGATGTACCTGCTGTCGGCGGGCTTCCGCAAACTCGGCTTCCTCGGCACCTCCGCGTTCTTCTTCCTCATCGTCAACGTCTCCAAGGTGCCCTTCAGCGTGGGCCTCGGCCTCATCGACGCCCGCTCGCTCCAGCTGGACGCCACGCTCGTCGCCTTCGTCGTCCCCGGGGCGCTGCTCGGCAAGTGGGCCGTGGACCGCATCAACCAGCGCCTCTTCGAACAACTGGTGATCGCGGCGACCGTGGTCGGCGGTCTGCAACTGCTGCTGCGCTGATCAGCGATCGTCCGGGCGGCGGCGCAGCAGGTAGGTGTCCATGATCCAGCCCTTGCGGGCGCGCGCCTCGGCCCGCAACCGCTCGATGCGGGGGCCGGCCTCGGCCACCGGCCCGGACACGAGGATCTCGTCCGGGGTGCCGATGTAGGCGCCCCAGTAGACGTCGACGTCCTGGTCGGCGTACGCCCGGAAGGCCTGGTGGGCGTCGAGCATCACCACCACGTCGTCCACCCCCTCGGGGAAGCCCTCGGCGAGCCGCCGCCCGGTGGTGATCTGCACCGGCCGCGCCACCCGGCTCAGCCCTGTGCGGTGCCGTGCCGCGAGCGCCGAGACGCTGCTGATCCCCGGCACCACGTCGTACTCGAACGCCACCCTTCCCCGCGCGAGCACCTCCTCCAGGACGCCCAGGGTGCCGTCGTACAGCGCGGGGTCGCCCCAGACCAGGAACGCGCCGGTCTCGTGCGCGCCCAGCTCCTCGCCTATCAGCAGCTCGCAGAGGCCGGCGCGGGCCTCCCGCCAGTCGCCGACGGCCGGGACGTAGGCGGCGCCGTCCGCGCGGCGGTCCCGCTCGGGGTCGCGCGCCTCGACCACCCGGTAGGAGCCCTCCGGCAGATGCGTGCGCAGGATCTCCCGGCGCAGCCGGGTCAGGTCGCTTTTCGCATCGCCCTTGTCCAGCACGAAGAACACGCCGGAGTCGCGCAGGGCCTTGACCGCCTGGAGGGTCAGCTGGTCGGGGTCGCCCGCGCCGATGCCGATGACGTGGATCCTTCGCATGTCTTCGAGTCTGCCGCACGCCGCTGACACCGGCCTCGACGCCCGGGTCCTCGGCGGTCGCGGGGGCTCAGCGCAGCCGGGGCGCCGACTCGCGCGCGTCGACCGCCGTGCCCGTCCGCTCCACGTCCTGGGCCAGCTCGCGCGCCCAGTGGGCCAGCCCGTCGAGATCCATGCCGTACGGGCGCGCGTGTCCGTCGTCCCCCGCCCACTCCTGGACGGCCCCCGCGCCGCGCCGCAGCAACCGGGCCCCGCCGGTCACGTTGCCCCGGGCGGCGTGCGTCAGCCCCACCGCGAGCTGGGCGAGCCCCCGCCACAGGGCGCGTTCGGCCTCGGGGCCCGACTTCCAGGCGTCCTCGAACACCTCGTGCGCGTGGAACGGCTTTCCCTCGTCGAGCAGGGCCTGGGCCTCGGCGACCGACTCCGCCGGCGTCCGCACGACCCCCTCGGGCTGGCGGGCCACGCCCGTCGCGCCGTACGGAAGGGGCCTGCCCAGGCCGTCCCGGGGCCTGGCGTTGCGCGCCCGGCCCTCCTCGTCCCGGTCCCGCGTCCCGGCGCTCCGGCCGCCGCTCCCGTCTCCCGCGCCGCCCGTTCGGTGATCGCTGTCCATACGGCGATTGTCCCGCGCCCACGCCTTCTTCGGAGCACCGCCCGGCGTGGGGTAAAGTGCTCTTCGCGCGATCACGCGGAGCTCCGCGGGAAGCGCACCGGGACGTGGCGCAGCTTGGTAGCGCACTTGACTGGGGGTCAAGGGGTCGCAGGTTCAAATCCTGTCGTCCCGACCGGCGACATCGCGGTCGGAAGCCGCTTTCCCGTTCACGGGAGGGCGGCTTCGGCGTGTTCTGGGGTGGTGCGCGCGCGGATAGGCTGGGATCATGCCGCCGTCCTCCCGCCGTACCGCCCGACAGGCAGACCTGCTGGAACGACTCGTCGCGCTGCTGACGGCGGAGGGGTTCTCCGACCTCACCCTCGACGACCTCGCCGTGCGGCTGCGCTGCTCGAAGACCACGCTGTACCAGCTGGCCCGCAGCAAGCAGGGGCTGGTGGTGGAGGCCGTCAAGCACTACTTCCGCGGGGCCACCGAGGCCGTCGAGAAGCGGGTCGCCCGGACCGACGAGCCCTCCGACCGGGTGCGGGTGTACCTGACGACCGTCGCCGAGCAGTTGCGCCCGCTCTCCCGCCGCTTCCTGGACGACGTGGCGGACTTCCCGCCCGCGCGCGAGGTGTACGAGGCGAACACGCGGATGGCCGCGGAGCGGGTGCGCCGGCTGATCGCGGAGGGCGTGTCGGACGGCGCGTTCCGCGAGGTGCACACCGCGTTCGTCGGCGAGGTCGCCGCCGCGACCATGCGGCAGATCCAGCAGGGCGAGCTGAAGGCCCGCACCGGGCTGAGCGACGCGGAGGCGTACGAGCAGCTCGCCTCGCTGATCGTGCACGCCGTCTCCTCCTGACGGCGGAGCCGGCAGGCCCCGCGGTCCGGATACCGACCTGATCACGTATGGCCTCGGCGCGGCCCCGTGCCGTACTGTGAATGATACGTTCGTACGCACTCCAGTATCACTTCCAGTACTACTCCGCGGAGGTCGCCATGCCTGCCACTCGCGCCCTGCCGAGCGAGGAAGCCGTCGATCTCGTCCAGCTCACGCGGACCCTGGCCGCCAAGGAACTCACCCCCCGCGTCGCCGACGCGGAGGCGGACGGCGCGTTCCCCCGGGACGTCTTCCGCACCCTCGGCCGCAGCGGTCTGCTCGGGCTGCCGTTCGCCGAGGAGGACGGTGGCGCGGGGCAGCCGTACGAGGTGTACCTCCAGGTGCTGGAGGAGGTCGCCGCGGTCTGGTCCAGCGTCGCGGTCGGCATCTCGGTGCACGCGCTCTCCTGCTTCCCGCTGGCCCGCTACGGCACCGACGAGCAGCGGCGCAGGTGGCTGCCGGACATGCTCGGCGGCGAACTCCTCGGCGCGTACTGCCTGTCCGAGCCGCACGCCGGCTCCGACCCGGCGGCCATGCGGACGCGCGCGGTGCGCGACGGGGACTCCTACGTCCTCAACGGCGCCAAGGCGTGGACCACCCACGGCGGATACGCCGACTTCTACACGGTGATGGCCCGCACCTCGGACCATCGCACCCAGGGCATCTCCTGCTTCCTGGTCCCGGCGGACACCCCGGGGCTCAGCGCCGACCCGCCGGAGCGGAAGATGGGGCTGACCGGGTCGGCGACCGCGACCATGCGGCTCGACGACGTCCGGGTGCCCGTGGAGCGGCGGATCGGGGAGGAGGGGCAGGGCTTGAAGATCGCGCTCGCCTCGCTGGACTGCGGCCGCCTCGGCATCGCCGCCGTCGCCACCGGCCTCGCCCAGGGCGCTCTCGACCACGCCGTGCGCTACGCCCGCGAGCGGGAGACCTTCGGCAAGCCGATCATCGAGCACCAGGGGCTCGCCTTCGTCCTCGCCGACATGGGCGCGGCGATCGAGTCGGCGCGGGCCACCGCCCTGGCCGCCGCCCGGCTGAAGGACCTCGGTCTGCCCTTCACCCGGGAGGCGTCCGTGGCCAAGCTCGTGGCCACCGACAACGCCATGAAGGTGACCACCGACGCCGTGCAGGTCCTCGGCGGGTACGGATACACGCGCGACTTCCCCGTCGAGCGCTACATGCGCGAGGCGAAGGTCATGCAGATCTTCGAAGGAACCAACCAGATCCAGCGCATGATCATCTCTCGTGCGCTGGACCGGAGCGAGGGCGGTGTGCTCACCGTCCTCGGCAAGGAGTGATGATGCAGCTCGAGAACACCGCCGCCCTCGTCACCGGCGGTGCGTCCGGCCTCGGCGCGGCCACCGCCGCGGCGCTCGCCGGGCGCGGCGCCAGGGTCTTCGCCCTCGACCTCAAGGACGGCGTGGACAAGGCCCCCGAGGTCGACGGCGTCACCTACGTGCCCGCCGACGTGACCGACCCGGAGCAGGTGCGCGCCGCCGTCGCCGTCGCGGCCGGCTCGGGGGTGCCGCTGCGCACGGTCGTGAACTGCGCGGGGATCGGCCCGTCGGCGCGCATCCTCGGCAAGAAGGGCGTGCACGACCTGGCTCTGTACGCCAAGGTCATCCAGATCAACCTGGTCGGCACCTTCAACGTGCTCGCCCTCGCCTCCGAGGCGATCGCCGGGACCGAGGCCGACGAGCACGGGCAGCGCGGCGTCATCGTCAACACCGCGTCCATCGCCGCCTACGACGGGCAGGTCGGCCAGGCCGCCTACTCCTCCTCCAAGGGAGGCGTCGTGGGCCTCACCCTGCCCGCGGCCCGCGACCTCGCCCAGTACGGCATCCGCGTGTGCACCATCGCGCCGGGCATCGTGGAGACGCCGATGCTGGCCACCGTCTCGGAGGAGTTCCGCGCCTCGCTCGCGGCCGGCGTGCCCTTCCCGCGCCGCCTGGCCCTGCCCGAGGAGTACGCCAAGCTCGCGCTGGCGATCGTCGACCACGACTACCTCAACGGGGAGACGATCCGGATGGACGGCGCGCTGCGCATGGCCCCCCGGTAGGGCGGGCCCCGGCTCCGGCGGGGAGCGCGGTCCTGGCGCGGGTGAGGCCGCTGCGCACGGGGTAGGTCGCCCCTCGGATGCGGGGGCGGAGTGATCACTCTGTCAATGTTTTGTACTTACATTCGGACCTTTGCGTGAAATGATGTCTTAACAAAGCATTGACAGCGGGCTGAACACGTACTTTGATCCCGTCCCAACAGCGCAGCAGTCCGACCCCGCCAGGTCCGGGCCGTCGTTCCCCCGTCGCACAGTGAGGTGCCGGAAAGATGGACAGCTCGTCTCCCGCCCGCTCCCGCAGAATCGCCCCGGTCGTGGCCATGGCCGCGGCGGTGGCCCTGACCCTCGCAGGCTGCTCCAGCAGTTCCGGCGGCAAGAAGGCCGAGGAGAGCGCGGACGGCGCCTCCGCGGGCAAGGCGACCACCCCGCAGATGACGGTGGCCCTCGTGACCCACCAGGCGTCCGGCGACACCTTCTGGGACATCGTGCGCAAGGGCGCCGAGGCCGCCGCCGCCAAGGACAACGTCAAGCTCGTCTACTCCAACGACCCGAACGCCGGCAACCAGGCCAACCTGGTCCAGAACGCGATCGACCAGAAGGTCGACGGCATCGCCGTCACCCTCGCCAAGCCGGACGCCCTCAAGGACGTCATCGCCAAGGCCAAGGCCGCGAAGATACCCGTGGTCGGCCTCAACTCCGGTGTCAGCGAGTGGAAGAGCCTCGGCCTGCTGGAGTTCTTCGGGCAGGACGAGACGGTGGCCGGCGAGGCCCTCGGCAACAGGCTGAACAAGGAGGGCGCCAAGAAAGCGGTCTGCGTCGTCCAGGAACAGGGCAACATCGGCCTCACCCAGCGCTGCGACGGCGTGAAGAAGACCTTCTCCGGCACCACCGAGACCCTCTACGTCAACGGCACCGACATGCCGTCGGTGAAGTCGACGATCACCGCCAAGCTCAAGCAGGACAGCGCCATCGACTACGTCGTCACCCTCGGCGCCCCGTTCGCGCTGACGGCGGTGCAGTCGGTGTCCGAGGCCGGCTCGAAGGCGAAGATCGCCACCTTCGACCTCAACAAGGACCTGACGAGCGCCATCTCCGACGGCACCATCCAGTTCGCCGTCGACCAGCAGCCCTACCTCCAGGGCTACCTGGCGATCGACTCGCTGTGGCTCTACAAGAACAACGGCAACTACATGGGCGGCGGCGAGCAGCCCGTGCTGACCGGCCCGGCCTTCGTCGACAAGTCGAACGTCGAGGCGGTGGCCTCGTACGCCGCGAAGGGCACCCGGTGATGAGCATGGCCCGGCATGCCGAGCCGGCGGTGAGCGCACCGCCGGCCTCCGGCCCGCGACAGACCGACGGCCGCACCTCGCGGCGGCCGCTCGCCTTCAGGCTGCTGGCCCGTCCCGAGGTGGGCGTCTTCCTCGGCGCCGCCGCGGTGTACGTGTTCTTCCTCTTCGCCGCGCCGCCGGTGCGCGAGGCGAGCTCGATGGCGAACATCCTGTACCAGTCGTCGACCATCGGGATCATGGCGCTGCCCGTGGCTCTGCTGATGATCGGCGGCGAGTTCGACCTCTCCGCCGGCGTCGCCGTGATCACCTCGGCGCTCACCGCGAGCATGCTGAGCTACCAGCTCACCATGAACGTCTGGGTCGGTGTGGTCGTCGCGCTGCTGGTCTCCCTGGGGATCGGCGCGTTCAACGGCTGGATGCTCGTCAGGACGGGCCTGCCGAGCTTCCTGGTCACCCTCGGCACCTTTCTGATCCTCCAGGGCGTCAACCTCGCCGTCACCCGGCTGGTCACCGGCGACGTGGCCACCGACGGCATCAGCGACATGGACGGCTTCAGCCAGGCCAAGAGCATCTTCGCCTCGACGTTCGACGTCGGCGGCGTCCAGGTGAAGATCACCATCGTGTGGTGGCTGGTCTTCGCGGCGCTGGCGACCTGGGTGCTGCTGCGCACCCGGTACGGGAACTGGATCTTCGCCGTCGGCGGCAACAAGGAGTCCGCGCGGGCCGTCGGCGTGCCGGTGACCTTCACGAAGATCTCGCTGTTCATGCTGGTCGGCTTCGGCGCCTGGTTCGTCGGGATGCACCAGCTGTTCACGTTCAACACCGTGCAGTCCGGCGAGGGCGTCGGCCAGGAGCTGATCTACATCGCCGCGGCCGTCATCGGCGGCTGTCTGCTCACCGGCGGCTACGGCTCCGCGATCGGCCCGGTCTTCGGCGCGTTCATGTTCGGCATGGTCCAGCAGGGCATCGTCTACGCAGGCTGGAACCCCGACTGGTTCAAGGCGTTCCTCGGCGTGATGCTGCTCGGCGCCGTCCTGATCAATCTGTGGGTCCAGCGCACGGCTACCCGGAGGTGACCGCCATGACCGACGACGACACCGGCGCCCACGGGGCCGTCCTGATGGACACCCCGTCCGCCGACGGTGAGCACCCCCTCGTCGAACTCCGGGGCGCGGGCAAGTCCTACGGCAACATCCGCGCCCTGCACGGGGTCGACCTCGCCGTCCGCCCCGGCAACGTGACCTGCGTGCTCGGCGACAACGGCGCGGGCAAGTCCACCCTCATCAAGATCATCTCGGGGCTGCACCAGCACACCGAAGGCGAGTTCCTCGTCGACGGCCGCCCCGTGCGCTTCTCCACCCCGCGCGAAGCCCTCGACCACGGCATCGCCACCGTCTACCAGGACCTCGCCACCGTCCCCCTCATGCCGGTGTGGCGCAACTTCTTCCTCGGCTCCGAGATGACCAAGGGCCCCTGGCCCGTGCGCCGCCTCGACATCGATCGGATGAAGAGGACCGCCGACGAGGAACTGCGCAACATGGGCATCGTCCTCGACGACCTCGAACAGCCCATCGGCACCCTCTCCGGAGGGCAGCGGCAGAGCGTCGCCATCGCCCGCGCCGTCTACTTCGGCGCCCGGGTGCTCATCCTGGACGAGCCCACCGCCGCCCTCGGCGTCAAGCAGTCCGGCGTGGTCCTCAAGTACATCGCCGCCGCCCGCGAGCGCGGCCTCGGCGTCATCTTCATCACCCACAATCCGCACCACGCCTACATGGTCGGCGACCACTTCAGCGTCCTGCGCCTCGGCACGATGGAACTGTCCGCCGGGCGCAGCCAGGTCAGCCTGGAGGAGCTCACCAACCACATGGCCGGCGGTGCCGAACTCGCCGCTCTCAAGCACGAGTTGTCGCAGGTGCGCGGAGTCGACGTGGAAGAGCTCCCCGAGGAGAGGGACCTCACCGCACCGGTGGCGGGCGGCGGGGAGAAGGACTGAGATTCGGGCCCGCTTGACTGAGCGCCCGTCAGATGCGCTCCGGTGCAGGCCACTTATGATGCTCGGCATGTTCGACTCCGAAGTCAGCCTGGGGGCCGTCGCGACCGCGACGGCCCCCGCCCTCGTCCTGCGCCCCTGGCGCCCCGCGGACGCCGCCGACCTGATCGACATCCACCGGGACCCCCTTCTGCGCCGCTGGGGGAGCGGTGACGTCCGGGACGAGGCGAGCGCGGCGCGCTGGGTGGGCGCGCAGCAGGAGGGCTGGGCCTCGGGACGGCGCTTCGCGTTCGCCGTGCTGGAGGCCCGATCCGGGGGCGGGGAAGGGGCGCTGGTCGGGAACGTGGTGCTCAAGGCGTCCGGCGGCCCCTCGGCTGAGGTCGGCTACTGGACGGCCGCGCACGCGCGGGGCAGGGGCGTGGCCCCCCGCGCGCTGACCGCGCTGACGGACTGGGCCTTCACCGCCGTCGGCGGCCTGACCCGTCTCGAACTCCTCCACCAGAGCGACAACACGGCGTCCTGCCGGGTCGCGGAGAAGACGGGCTACGTCCTCGACGCCGTGCTGCCGGCCGCCCCGCCCGACTATCCGCAGCCGGGGCATCTGCACGTACGGCGGTGACGGCCGCCGCCGCGTCGACGGGCGGCCGCCCGGGGGCGCTTCTATGCTGGTGATCGATGGGCCGCACGCGGCCCGTACCCGTCGGTGCGGCTGTGGCCTGCGGCGTTCGTCTCCTCGCGGAGGAGTGAGCCCATGACGCGTCCGAGTGTCCGACTGCGCAGGGGAACCCTGGTGGCCGCAGCCCTGGCGGCCCTGGTGGCGCCCGCCGTGGGCGGAGCGGTCACCGCCGAGCCGTCCGCGGCCGCCCCCGCGGCCCAGCCCTCACCGACGCCGACCGGGGGAGACGTCCGCGCGCTCACCGCCGACGTCCAGGAACAGATCGACCAGGCCGTGCAGCGGGTCCAGAAGGAGACGGGCACCCCCGGCGTCAGCGTCGGCATCTGGACGCCCGACCGGGGCGAGTACGTGAAGTCCTTCGGCGTCGCGGACAAGGACACCGGCCAGAAGATGACGCCGGACCTGTACATGCGCATCGGCAGCGAGACCAAGACGTTCACCGTCACCGCGCTGCTCCAACTCGTCGACCAGGGCAGGGTCGGCCTCGACGACACCATCGGCAAGTACATCGCCGGCGTGCCCAACGGCGACAAGATCACCCTGCGGCAACTGGCCGGCATGCGCAGCGGACTGTACAACTACTCGGAGGACCCGGACTTCTTCAAGGCCCTGACCTCCGACCCGCGCCGCCCGTTCACCCCGCAACAGCTGCTCGACTACAGCTTCAAGCACTCCGTGCTGTTCCCGCCCGGCGAGAAGTTCTACTACTGCAACACCAATCTGATCCTGCTCGGCCTGGTGGTCGAGAAGATGAGCGGAAGCCCCCTCGCCGAGTACATCCAGCAGCGCGTCCTGGATCCGGTCGGGTTGAAGCACTCGCGCTTCCCCACGGGCAACGAGTTCCCCTCGCCGCACGCCCAGGGCTACACGAACCAGACGGCCACCGGGAAGGTCGAGAACTCCACCGACTGGAACCCGTCCTGGGGCTGGGCGGCCGGGGCGATGATCTCCGACCTGGACGATCTGCGCGTCTGGGCCCGCACGGTGGCCACGGGTGAACTGCCCGACGGCGGCAGGCTGATCAGCCCCGCCCTGCAGAAGCAGCGGCTGACCACCCCGCCGACCACGATCCCGGGCGCGGGATACGGCCTGGGCATCTTCGACGTGCAGGGCTGGATCGGCCACAACGGCTCCCTGCCCGGCTACGAGTCCCTGACGATCTACCTGCCGTCCGCCCGGACCACCCTCGTCGTGGTGCTGAACACGGACATCGGGCACGACAACGAGGAGCCCAGCACCCTGTTCGGCGACGCCATCACGAAGATCATCTCGCCCGAGCACGTGTACAACCTGCCGGCCCAGCCGGCCGCGCAGTGAGGCCGGTCGGACCAGCATGCGTCGAGGCGGGCCGGGCGGGTGGTCGTACGGCCGAGTCCGCCGGTCAGGCCGTGCGGACCTCCGCGATCGTCACCGGGCGGTGCTCGCGCAGCGACAGCGTGCACGCCTCCGCGATCCAGCCGGCCTCCAGCGCGTCCTCGATCGTGCAGGGTGAGGGCCGGGAGCCCGCCACCACCTCGGTGAAAGCGGTGAGTTCGGCGCGGTAGGCGGCGGTGAAGCGGTCCATGAAGAAGTCGTGCGGCGGACCTGCCGGGAAGGTCACCCCCGGCTCCACCGAGCGCAGCGGCAGCTTGTCCTCCAGGCCCACCGCGATGGAGTCCTGGAAGCCGTGGATCTCCATGCGCACGTCGTAACCGCGCGCGTTGTGACGGGAGTTGGAGACCACCGCGATCGTGCCGTCGTCCAGGGTGAGGATCGCGCCGGTGGTGTCCGCGTCGCCCGCCTCCTTGATGAAGTCCGCGCCCCGGTTCCCGCCGACCGCGTACACCTCGGTCACCTCACGGCCCGTCACCCAGCGGATGATGTCGAAGTCGTGCACCGAGCAGTCGCGGAAGATGCCGCCCGAGGCGGCGACGTACGCGGCGGGCGGCGGCGCGGGGTCGAGGGTGGTCGAGCGGACCGTGTGCAGCGTGCCCAGCTCACCCGACCGCACGGCCGCGCGGGCGTTGACGAAACCGGTGTCGAAGCGGCGGTTGTAGCCGATCTGGATCGGGACCTCCCGGCCCTGGACGGCCTTGAGGACCTCCACGCCCTCGGCCATGGTCCGGGCGACCGGCTTCTCGCAGAAGACGGGCACGCCGGCCTCCACGGCGGCGAGGATCAGGCCCGGGTGGGCGTCCGTCGCGGCGGCGATCACCACGCCGTCCACGC
Organism: Streptomyces sp. NPDC088254; assembly: GCF_044740925.1. Taxonomy (NCBI): domain Bacteria; kingdom Bacillati; phylum Actinomycetota; class Actinomycetes; order Kitasatosporales; family Streptomycetaceae; genus Streptomyces; species Streptomyces sp. NPDC088254. Next base: position 41,064 of record NZ_JBIURQ010000012.1, read on the forward strand.
CCGCCGCGAGCACCGCCTCGGGGGAGTCCGCGACCTCGGCACCGAACCGCTCCGCGGCGGTCTTGGCGGCCTCGGCGAACGGGTCGGCGACGACGAGCGACTCGACGGCGTCGAGTCCGAAGAGGGTCTCGGCGTGGAAGGCGCCGATGCGGCCGAGGCCGAGGATTCCGATGCGCATGGGGGGTGCAACTCCTTGAGGGTCGTGCGGGAAGGGCCGGAGGAGGAGTGAGGGGCGGGACTTTCGAACGGCCTAGTCCAGGCCGCCCAGGACGTTCTGGTCCCAGTCGATCACCGAACCGGTGACCACGCCGGACCGGTCGGACAGCAGGAAGACCACGAAGTCCGCGATCTCCTCCGGCAGGCCCAGCCTGCCCATCGGCAGCCGTGCCGCCGCCTGCTCCCGCCAGTCGTCGCCGGCGCCGTGGAAGGCCCGCTGTGTCGCGTCCTCGCCCTCGGTCGCCGTCCAGCCGATGTTCAGCCCGTTGATCCGCACCCGGTCGTGGCGGTGGGCGTGCGCCGCGTTGCGGGTGAGGCCGGCCAGCCCGGCCTTGGCGGCCACGTACGGCGCCAGGAAGGGCTGACCGCCGTGCGCGGACGACGTGATGATGTTGACCACCGTGCCGGGCGCGCGCCGGCCGACCATGTCCCGGACGGCGGCCTGCATGGCGAAGAACGGCGCCCGCAGATTGATCGCGATGTGCTGGTCGAAGAGTTCGGGCGTGGTGTCCAGGAGCGTGCCCCGCGAGGTCAGGCCCGCGGAGTTCACCAGGCAGTCGATCCGGCCGTACGCCTCGACCACGCGGGTGACGCAGGACGTCGCCTGTGCGGCGTCGGCCAGGTCGGCGCCGACGAACAGCGCCTCGCCGCCCGCCGCGGTCAGCTCCGCCACCAGGGCCTCGCCGGGTTCGGGGCGCCGGCCGCTGACCGCGACGACGGCGCCCTCGCGGGCGGCGGCCCTGGCGGTCGCGGCGCCCACGCCCTGACTGCCGCCGTTGACGAGGACGACCTTGTCGTCGAGAAGTGGCATGGATCGGCGTTCCTCTCAGCTCTCGCGGCGTCGCGGGCGGGTTCGAGGGAGCCCGCTGCGTTCCACGGGGGCCCACGACGTCGTGCGGCTCTGCCATTCTTGTCAGCACAAAACCCTCGAACAACCTGCAGCAAGCCATCAAAAACCCCTCAAGCGCCGTCGGGGTCATCCGTCCCGCACACCTTCAGGAGCCGGCCGTGGGCCACCCTTTCCCGATCCGTGAGATCGCCCGCCAGGCGGGCCTGAGCGAGGCCACCGTGGACCGGGTCCTCAACGGCCGGGGAGGGGTGCGCGCCTCCACCGAGCAGGAGGTGCGCCGGGCCATCGCCGACCTGGACCGGCAGCGCACCCAGGTCCGGCTCGTCGGTCGCACCTTCATGGTCGACATCGTGATGCAGGCGCCCGAGAGGTTCACCACGGCGGTGCGGGCCGCGCTGGAGGCCGAACTGCCCGCGCTGCACCCGGCCGTGCTCCGCTCCCGCTTCCACTTCCGGGAGACCGGCCCCGTCCGGGAACTGGTCGCCGGCCTGGACCGGATCGCCCGCCGCGGCTCGCAGGGCGTCATCCTCAAGGCGCCGGACGTCCCCGAGGTCACGGCGGCGGTCGGCCGGCTGGCCGCCGCGGGCATCCCGGTCGTCACCCTCGTCACCGACCTGCCCGCCAGCGCCCGGCTCGGCTATGTGGGCATCGACAACCGGGCCGCCGGCGCCACCGCCGCGTACCTCATGGGCCAGTGGCTGGGCGAGCGGCCCGGCAATGTGCTCACCAGCCTCAGCAGCGGGTTCTTCCGCAACGAGGAGGAGCGCGAGATGGGCTTCCGCAGCGTCATGCGCGCCCGCCATCCCGAGCGCGCCCTCGTCGAGATCGCCGAGGGGCAGGGCCTGGACGCCACCCAGTACGACGTCGTCCGCGCCGCCCTGGAACGGGACCCGGACATCCGCGCCGTCTACTCCATCGGCGGCGGGAACATCGCCACCCTCAGCGCCTTCGAGGACCTCGGCCGTGAGTGCGTCGTGTTCGTCGCGCACGACCTCGACCACGACAACACCCGGCTGCTGCGCGAACACCGCCTGTCAGCCGTCCTTCACCACGACCTGCGCCAGGACATGCGCGAGGCCTGTCACGTGGTGATGCGGGCCCACGGCGCGCTGCCGCCGGCCGGGCCGCTGCTGCCCTCCGCGATCCAGGTGGTGACGCCGTACAACACGCCGCCCCAGGCGACGGCCGGCTGACCGCGGCACGAGGACATTCGCTGTCACCCGGTATGCCCGGCGTGTGCTTATATGTACGGGCCGTCGGCGTTCCTACTGTCGTACGGGTGTGGAAAGCAGCCCCCGAAGGGGAACCGGAGCGGCTGGTCGCGCTCGCCGACGGCGTGTTCGCGATCGCCGTCACCCTGCTCGTGCTGGACCTGTCCGTGCCGCCGGGCCTGGACGACGAGCAGTACCGCGACGCGCTGCGCGACGTCCTGCCCAACCTCGGGGCCTACGTCCTGAGCTTCTTCGTGCTGGCGCAGTTCTGGCGCGACCACCGCCGGATCTTCCGCCGGGTACGGCACGTCGACTCCCAGATCGTCCGGCTGTCCCTGCTCGGCATGGGCCTCGCCGCTCTCCTGCCCTTCCCCACGGCCCTCATGTCGGAGTATCCGGAGGAGGCCGTCTCGGTGGTCGTCTACTCCGCGGCCGTCACGGCCCTCGGGGCGACCCACCTCGCGCTGGCCGTCCTCCTCAACCGACGGCCCTGGCTGCGCGATGCCCCCGCCCGCGACCCGGACCTCCTCCTGTCAGCCGCCGACCTCATCGCGACGGTGGCGGTCTTCGCCGTCACGATCCCGCTCGCCCAGGTGCTGGGCGGCGCGGCCGCGTGGTGGTGGGTGGCCCTGCTCCCGGCGAAGGTGATCCTCGGCGCACGCGCGCGGAGGAGGATCGCGCGAGATCGGCCGAAAGGGTGACGTGGTGAGGGCGCCTGTCAGGGCGCGGGCTCCAGGGCGGTCCAGGCGCCGGTGCGGGCCGAATGGGCCATGGCGTCCAGGGCGGTCGCGGCGTGCACGGCGTCCGCGAGCGTCGTCCCGTACGGCCGGCCCTCGGCGATCGAGCGCAGGAACCGGTACGCCTCGATCACCTTCAGGTCGTCGTAGCCCATCGCGTTCGCCGCGCCCGGCTGGAACGCGGCGAACTCGCCCGCGCCCGGGCCGACGTACACCGTGCTGACCGGCTGGTCCTGGTATGCCGTGCCGCGGCTGACGGCGAGTTCGTTCATCCGGCGGAAGTCCCAGGAGACGGCGCCCCGGGTGCCGTGCACCTCGAAGCCGTAGTCGTTCTGCTCGCCGACCGAGACGCGGCAGGCCTCCAGGACGCCGCGGGCCCCGGAGACGAACCGCAGCAGGCAGTTGACGTAGTCCTCGTTCTCCACTGGCCCCGATTCGCCGCCGGTGGCCAGGGTGTGCCCGGCGGTGGCGCCGGTGGGGCGGGCGCGCCGGGGGATGAAGACCGCGGTGTCGGCGACGAGGGAGGCGATGTCGCCGAGCAGGAAGCGGGCGAGGTCGACGCCGTGCGAGGCGAGGTCGCCGAGGACCCCGCTGCCGCCCCGCTCCCGCTCGTAACGCCAGGTCAGGGCGCCGTCCGGGTGGGCCGCGTAGTCGCTGAGGAGACGGATGCGGACATGGGTGACGGAGCCGATCTCCCCGGAGGCGATCAGCTCGCGCGCGGCCTCGACGGCGGGCGCGTTGCGGTAGTTGAAGCCGACCGTCCCCTGCACGCGCGCGCGGGCGACCGCGTACGCGACCGCGCGGGCGTCGGCGGCCGTGAGACCCACCGGCTTCTCGATCCAGATGTGCTTGCCGGCCTCGGCCATCGCGACGCCGATCTCCCGGTGCAGGAAGTTCGGCGCGGTGATGCTGACGGCCCGCACGCGCGCGTCGGCGGCGATGTCACGCCAGTCGCGGTACGTCGAGGCGAACCCGTACCGGGCCGCGGCCTCCTCGGCCCGGCCCGGCACCTCCTCCGCGACCGCGACCAGTTCCGGTCGCACCCCGAGCCGCGGGAAGTGATGCGTCACGCGCGCGTAGGCCTGGGTGTGCACCCGGCCCATCCAGCCGAACCCGACGACCGCGACACCCAGCGCGTCCACCACGAGAGCCCTGCCCTTCCCGACGAGCGGTCCACACGGACGTGCACAGGGACGTCCCCTCGGAAGGTCCACATGAGCGGTCCATATGTCCTGATGTCCTTGCCAGGTCACCCTGGGGGCGCGGTCGGGGCCGTGTCAACCCTCCCGTCGCGCTCCCGCCCCTTCGGGCCTCGTGGCTGGCGGCCCGGCCGCACCCCGGCGATCGTGGAGACCATGGCGGACCCCACCGCGGCCGATGACGTGCCGCCCCGGCACGGCACCCGCGAGGCCGTCCTCTTCGGCGGTGTCTACGGCGCCGTCCTCGCCTCGTCGCTGGTCGCGGCGCTCAGCACTTACGGCCACTCCTCGCAGGCCAGCCGCCGCTACGACGCCCTCTGGCTGCTGGTGACCGCGCTCGCCTCCGCCCTCGCCCACGGCTACGCTCACTTCGTCGCCGAGCGCCGGCCGAGCCGGCGGTGGGACGCCCTGCGCACCATGGGCGAGGAGTGGCCGCTGGTGGCGGCCGTCCTCCCCACGGTCTTCGTCCTGGCCGGCGCGGGGTGGGGCTGGTGGCGGCCGGACGGCGTCGAGTTCCCGGCGTTCGTCCTCAACATCTCGATGCTGTTCGGCCTCGGCCTGGTCTCCGCCCGCTGGTCGCGCAGATCATGGCCGAAGGCGCTGCTGACCGGGCTGCTCGACGCGCTGCTGGGCGTGATCGTGGTCGTCGCCAACGCGGTGATCAAGTGACCGGCGGCGCGCCGCCGCCCGCCGGACGCGGCCCCGCCGCCGTCAGTCCCGGCGGGCCACGATCCGGTAGGCGTTGGACAGCCCCAGCCGGTGCGACAGCGGCCGGACCGCGAACCGGTCGAGCAGCGTGCCCGCGACCAGTGCCGGGATCCCGGCGACCAGCAGCGCCCCGCGCAGCACTCTCCGGGCCGCCCCCGGCCGCCGCGGCAGCCAGGGCGCGTCGTCCCGCGGGGCCAGCCGGTCCAGCGACAGCCAGACGGCGGCCAGCAGGTCGACCGGGTCGTGCGGCTCGCGGTGCTGCTCGGACACCACCGTGAAGCCCAGGTCCGTCAGGCGTCGCCGCAGGTTGGCGACCGGCACGAAGTGCAGGTGCTGCGGCTGCAGCCAGGGCAGCCACCAGCGGCCCAGCAGGCGCGCCCACCGGCTCTCCGGGTCCGGGACCTCGATGAGCAGATGCCCGCCGGGACGGACCGTCTCCCGGGCGGCGCGCAACTCACGGTCGGGGTCGGTGCTGTGCTCCAGGTAGTGGAACATGCTCACCACGTCGTACCGGCCCGCGAGGTCCGCCGCCAGCTCGTGGAACTCACCCCGGTAGCCGTGCTCCACCCGGCCCTCGCGGGCGGCCAGTTCGACGCCCTCGGTGAAGTCGAGGCCGTCGAAGACGGTGTCCGGCAGCACCGCGCGGGCGGCCGCGCAGAAGTGCCCGTGCCCGGTGCCGACGTCCAGCCAGGTCTTCGGCCGGGGGTCGTGCGGCAGCATCGACTCCGCCCGCCCCCGGTACATCGCGGTGCGCCCGCCGAAGGTGTCGCCGAGCTTCTTCTCGCCGAGCCCGTCGTAGAAGTCCCGGTAGTAGAACTCCAGTCCCTCGGCGCTCAGCCGGGGGTTCTGGAAGGTGTGGGCGCAGGCCTCGCACCGGTCCAGGACGAAACGGCCCGGTTTGTGCTGGAGCAGGTCGGTGGTGCGCAGCCGGGTGGTGAGCCGGTCCGAGCCGCACCAGGGGCAGGTGGTGCGCCGCGGTTCGAAGAAGCGGTCCAGGCCGGCCGCCAGGTCGGCCTGGTAGCTCGGGCGCAGCTCCGCGATCCGCTCGGTGGTCCGCTTGCTCTCGTCGCTCACCGCAACTCCTTCGCCAGCTCGTCGAGATGGTCGGCGGCGGCGGACGCGCCGCCCGCGGCGCGGAACGCGGCGCCGATCCGGCGGGCCGCCGCTCGGTGCCCCGGATCGTCCAGTACGGCGTCCAGGGCGGCGCCGAGTTTCTCCTCGCCGACGCGGCCGAACCGCACGCGCACCCCGGCGCCGGCGTCCGCGACCTGCCCTGCCACGACCGGCTGGTCGTCCCGGATAGGCGCGACCACGAGCGGGACGCCGTGCCACAGCGCCTCGCACACGGTGTTGTGCCCGGCATGGCAGACGACAGCGTCCGTCCTTTCCAGCAGCGGCAGTTGGGGGACCGACGGCACCACGAGGAGGTCCTTTCCGCCGGTGTGGCCGCCCCCCAGGGCGCCGCCCGGGTCGACGATCACCCCCTGCACCCGGTCGGCCCGCTCGCGCAGCGCACCGCGGCACACCTGAAGGAACCGGCCGCCGACGTCGGTGTTCGCGGTGCCGAGCGTGACCAGCACTACGGACCGGCCCGGATCCAGCCACTCCCAGGGGAAGGCGGCCGGGGAAGGGCGGGCGGCGATCGACGGGCCGACCCACCGGACCCCGGCGCGACGCCCCGCCAACTCCGGTGTGCTGAAGGCGAGGACCAGACGCGGGGAGAACCGTGGATCGGCGGCGCCCGCCGGATCGCCCACCGTCTCCCGGAGCCGGGCCAGCCGCTCCTCCAGCCACTGCCGCACCTTGGGCAGCCCGGCCAGCGGATCGGTGAACTCCGCCGAGGTCGACGCCGAGGTCGCCCAGGGCACGCCCATCCGCTCCGCCACCAGCGCGCCCGCGAACGCCTGCTGGTCGGCCACCACCACGTCCGGCCGGAACGCCTCGACGGCCGCCCGCACACCGGGCGCCATCGCCTCGGCCAGCGGCAGCAGGTACCACTCCCACAGGAACCTCAGCGCCTCCGGTCCGCGCAGCTCCGGCGGCCGGGTCCCGTCCGGCGCCCCGGCGCAGGGATGCACCTCGACGCCGTCGCCCGCGAGCCGCCGCACCAGCGCCGGGTCGGAGCACACCCACGCCACCCGGTGCCCGTGCGCGGTCAGTTCGGCGGCCACGCCGACGAGCGGGTTGATGTGCCCCGTCAACGGCGGTACGACACACAGGAATCGGCTCACCGGACCTCCGCCGCGCCGGCCGACTCGACCTCCCGCACCAGGGACAGGACGTGCCCGCCCACCGTCCCCGCCGCCTCCACCAGCACCGAGTGCTCATGCCCGGGGATCACCACGGTCCGGCAGTCCGGCAGCAATCCCTCCAGCCACGGCACGAGTTCGGCGAGGTCGGAGTCACCGCCGTACACGCCCAGCACCGGGCAGCGCACCGCCGCGATCTGAGGTTCCGTCAGAACCCGGCTCGCGGGGATGTCCCGGCCGAGCGTGGTCTCCCGGGCGAGACGGGCCGCGCCCCTGGCCAGCCGGGCGGTGTTGTGGCCGCGATGGGCGGTGATCCAGGCGATCGCGTCGGGCTCGTTGGACGCCAGCTCGGCCACCACCCGCTCCAGGATGCCGCCCAGTTTCACCGCCCAGGCCGCGGTGGCCGGTTCGGACTCGACCAGTGTGACGCTCGCCGCCCGCTCCGGACGGCGGGCCGCGTAGCCGAACGCGACCGTGCCGCCGTAGGAGTTGCCGACCAGGTGCACGGGGCCGGTGACGCCGAGACGGTCGAGCAGCGCCTCCAGGTCGTCCACGTTGTGGTCCAGCGTGTAGCCGTCGGCGGGGCGTTCGCTGCGGCCGTGGCCCCGCAGGTCGTACATGACGACGTCGAGGCCGGCGGCCGCGAACGCGGGGGCCACGGTGAAGTAGTAGCTGGCCAGGCTGTCGGTGAGCAGACCGTGCACCAGCACCACGGTGGCGGTCGCCGGGCGGCCGCCGCCGGGCCCGAGCCTCTGGACGTGCAACCGGACGGCGCCGGTGTCGACCATCGCCACGGTCAGCTCGCCTCCGTGGCCTTCAGGCCGGTCACGACGTACTCGACGAGCCGCCCCACGGTCAGCTCGATGATCTCGTCGAACTCCATCCCGGCCAGGAACTCCGCGAAGTTGATCCGCTCGCCGTACCGCTCCTGGAGCATCCCGGCCAGGGTGACGAGGTCGATGCTCTCCAGCTCCAGATCGCGGTTGAACGTGGTGTGCGGGCCTATCTCGACGTCGTCGAGCCCGTACTCGTCCTGGAGGAGCCGGGTCAGCATGTCCCTGAGGTCGGCGAGGACGGCCTCCTCGTCGGCGACGGGCGGGAGAGGGGAATCGGGGGTGCGGGGGCTGTCGGCGGTCATCGGTCGTACTCCTTCGCTGGGGCGGGGGACGGCTCGACGGGCCCGGTCGTCCAGGCCACGACGTAGCGGCGCTCCGGCAGGGACGGCGGGTTGGCGACCGGGGCGCAGTGCACGGTGTAGGCGCGTTCCAGACGCCCGGAGACGGTCAGCCGGCCACCGTCCGGGGCGGCGTCAAGAACCGCGAAGTCCCGTGGCCGGCCCCCGAATCCGGTGCCCTCCGCCTTGGCGACCGCCTCCTTCGCCGCCCAGAACCGGGTGAACCACAGCGCCTCGGGGTCACCGGTGGACGACAACAGGTCACGCAGCAGGCGGAGTTCGCGTGGGCCGAGCACGGTCGCCATGGTCTCCGGCGTACGGTCGACGACCTCCTCGATGTCGATGCCGGGCCCCGGCCCGGGCGTGTGCGGCCGGACGAGGGCGACGCCCGCCTCCGCGCGGTGCGCGAGCGACACGTCGAGCGCGGGCAGCACCCGGCCGTGCACGCCCGTCACATACGGGCCGCCCGCCGTGTCGTTGTGCACCCGCAGCTCCGCCGGGAAGACCGGGCCCTCACCGTGCTCCCACAGCCATCGGCGGACGGCGTCCTTGACCGCGATCCGCCCCAGCAGCCACTGCCGCCGCCCGCGCGGCGGATGCTCGGCGTACTGCGAACGCTCCGCGCCGTTCAGGGAGTTGCGCATGATCAGCTCACGGGAGGCCAGGTCCGGCCAGCGCTCGAACAGCAGCGTCCAGCCGCCCGGCCGGACCGCGGAGAGCGTGTTGCGCTCGGGGAAGCGCTCGACGGGGCGGGTGGTCGGGTCGTTGTCGAACCGGCGGTCCTGCCAGCCGTGCAGCTCCGCCCACACCGTGCCGTCGACCGTCAACTGGACGTCGGCCTCCAGGGCGGTGTCGGTCAGCGAGGTGATCCGCACGTCGCACACCACTTCGGCGCCCGGCGCGGGGTGCGGCCCGTAGAACCGCATGTCCCGCATCCCGACCGGGAAGACGACCGTGCGCTCGGTGCGGGTGGCCATGATCCAGTAGCCGAGGATCTGACCGACGTTGTCCAGCAGGGCGCCCGGCGCGGGCGGCGTCGTGATCACACCTCGCACCCCGCGGTCCCCGATCGCGGTGAGCTCGGTGACGCCCCGGAACGCCGGGCCGTGGAACATCCAGCGCTGCTCGTAGAGTTGGGCGGCCGTGTGCTCGGGGATGCGTTCGGATGCCGGATCGAGCGGCGGCCGGACGGGCGGCGGGGGAGGGTATGCGGCGGCGACTTCGACGGTGGCACGGGCCCGGGGTCCGAACGACACCGCCAGCCGGTCCGGGCTCTCGGGGGTGACCGTCACCGGCACGTCGACGGCGGGCGTCGCGGTGAGCCACTCCTCGAACCGCGCCCCGAGCACGGCGACCGGCACCAGGCCGGGCGCGGCCTCGGCCGCCGCGTCCATGATGTGCCGCACGATCGTCGTCGCCGGGACCACCGGCCACCGGTCCGCCACGTCCGGCCAGCCGGGCCGCTGCGGGAAGAAGCAGTGGTCCAGGAGGTACGGCATGGTGTCGGGCGAGACGCGGACGGTGGAGCGGCGGGGAGCGAGGGGGCGGTGTGGCGCAGGTGAGGTGGGGGGTGCCGTGGATGCGAGGTGCGAGGGTTGCGGTTGGGGCGGGGCGGTCAGGAGCGCCGCCGCCGTGTCCGCCGTCTCGCGCAGCAGGGCGCTGAGTTCGGCGGCGACGGGGGAGCGGGGGACCAGGGCGTCGAGGGGGGTGCCGGCCCCTGAAGCGTGGGTGGCGCCCGCCGCGTGGGCCGGCACTGGTGTCGTACGCAGCTCGGCCCGCACGTCGGCTCGCAGCTCGGCGAGTCGTTCCGGGTCGAGGGACACCAGGGCCCCGTCCAGGTCCAGTCGGACCGGGGGCGGGGAGACCGCCGCCCGGCCGGTGCCGGACACGCCGTCGGTGGAGATGGCCTCGGCCGATACGACGTCGGCTGTCACTGCGTCCGTGGTGTGCGGCAATGCCGGGGCCACCGAGGCGCCCGCCGTCCACAGAGCGGTCGCGACCCGGCGGAGCTGGGCGAGACCTGTGCGGCGGGTGGAGTTGGCGGCGACGACGAGATGGTCCCGCGCGCCCAGGGTGTCACCGACGAGGGAGCCGAGCTGCCCCGGCCCGACCTGGACGTACACCCGGTGGCCCGCCGTGTACAGGGCCTCGGTCAACTGCCTGAAGCGCACCGGTTCCAGCAGGTGGCGTACGAACAGGGCCCGGGTCTCGGCCTCGTCCGCGGGGAAGGGCGCGGCGGTCGTGCCGGACCAGACCGGGGTGTGCGGCGGGTACAGCCGGAAGCGCTCGGCGGCCTCCTTGATGGGACCCAGGTACGGCGCCAGCATCGGCGTGTGGAAGCCGGACCTGAACGGCAGCAGCTGGCTGAGCACCCCCCGGGCGCGGAACGCCCGAACGAAGGCGTCGACCGCCGGCTCCGGACCGCACACCATCGACTGGTGGGGCGCGTTGTCGTGGGACAGCACAAGACCTGCCTCCTCCCAGCCCTCCTCCCGCAGGGCGGCCGTCACCTGCTCGGCGGACGCGCCGATCGCGCCGAAGGCGACGCCGGGCACGGTCAGCGCGTCCGGGTCGAACGCGGCCATGAAGGCGTCGACCTCGTCCCCGGCGTAGAGTCCGCCGGCCGCCATCGCCGTCCACTCGCCCACGCTGTGTCCGGCGACCGCGTCCGGCACGATCCCCGTCCGGCGCAGCGCGGTGTCGAGGAGCCGGCCGGCCGCGACGACCCCGAGACCGTGCAGACCGAGACCGATGTCACCGGCCCGCTCCTCGGGCACGGGCAGCGGCGGCAGGCCGAAGTGGGCGGCGACGTCGTCCACGCGGGGGGTGAAGTCGCCCTCCAGGCCCGGGAAGAGGAAGGCGAGCCTGCCGGGGCCCGGGAGGCGGCCGGTGGCGCGGGCACGGGGGCGGGCGGTGCGGTGGCCGGGGTCGAGCAGGGGGCCCGGGCGGTACCAGACGTCGTTGCGGCCGTGCCAGGCGCGCCCTTGGGCGACGGCCCGGCGGGCCAGGGCGAGACGCTTGTCGGTCGGGCCGACCACGCCGAGCCGAGCCGGGCCGGTCGCCGGGTGGATGCGGGCGGGGTCGAGACCCGCGTGCCGTACGGCGTCGTCGGCGGCGTCGAGCGCGGCGGCCAGCCGTTCGGGGGAGTCGGCGGCGAGGAGCAGGACGCGTTCCGGTTCGGTCACCTGAGTGACCGCTGCCGGGCGTGCCCCGGGGGCTCGTGCCGGAGCGGTCCGGGACGCGCCCGGGGCCTCCTCCAGCACCACGTGGGCGTTGATCCCGCCGAACCCGAAGGCGTTGACCGCCGCCCGCCGCACCGGCTGTTCCCCGGTGGTCTCCCAGGGCTCGGCCTTCTCCAGCGTGCGGAAGCGGGTGCGGGCGAGGGCGGGATGCGGGTCGTCGCAGTGCAGCGTGGGCAGCAGCGTCCGGTGGTGCACGGCGAGCGCGGCCTTGACCAGACCGGCGACCCCGGCGGCGGGCATGGTGTGCCCGATCATCGACTTGACCGAGCCGAGGACGGCCGTACGGGCCGAGGACTCCACCTCCCGACCCGACGCCGCGGACCCGGCACCGGGAATGCCACCCGGCCCGAACACATCGGCCAGCGTGGCGAGTTCGGCGCTGTCACCGGCCGGGGTCGCGGTGCCGTGGGCCTCCAGCAGGCCGAGTGAACCGGGGGCGGCCGGGTCGAGACCGGCGGCCCGCCAGGCCTGCCGCACCGCCTGGGCCTGGCCGCCCGGATCGGGGTTGACCAGCCCGGCCGCCCGGCCGTCGCTCGCCACCCCGGTGCCCCGGATCACGGCGTAGACCCGGTCGCCGTCGCGCTCCGCGTCGGCCAGCCGCTTCAGGACGACCACGCCCGTGCCCTCACCGATCAGGATGCCGTCGGCGTCCCGGTGGAAGGGGCGGATGCGCTGGCTCGGGGACAGCGCGCGCAACTGGGAGAACACGCTCCACAGCGTGATGTCGTGGCAGTGGTGGACACCGCCCGCGAGCATCAAGTCGCAACGGCCGCTGACGAGTTCGCTCACCGCCTGGTCCACGGCGACCAGCGACGAGGCGCAGGCCGCGTCCACGGTGTAGGCCGGCCCGCGCAGGTCGAGCCGGTTGGCGATCCTGGACGCGGCGAGGTTGGGTACCAGCCCGATGGCCGACTCGGGGCTGTCCGGGCCCAGCCGGTCGGTGAACGCCTCCCGCACCCGGTCCAGTTGCTCGCCGGTGAGATGGGGCAGCAACTCGCCCAGTGTCCGCGTGAGTTGGCTCGCCGTGCGCACCCGCTGGTCGAGCCGGACCAGTCCCGGGGTCAGATAGCCGCCCCGGCCGAGGACCACGCCGACGCGCCCCCGCTCGGGCAGGCGGTCCACACCGCCCGCGTCGGCGAGGGCGGCCGCGGCCACATGCAGGGCGATCAGCTGGTCGGGCTCGGTCCCGGCCACCGAGTTCGGCATGATCCCGAACCGGGTCACCTCGACCTCCGCCAGCCCGTCCACGAACCCGCCCCGCCGGGCGTAGACCCGGTCGGCGACGGCCGGTCCGGTCGCGCTGCCGGGGCGGTAGTAGCCGGCGTCCCAGCGCCCGTCCGGGACTTCGCCGACGGCGTCCACACCGTCACGCAGGTTCCGCCAGTAGGCGTCCAGGTCGGCTGCTCCCGGCAGGAGCACCGCCATGCCGACGATGGCCACCGATGTCTGACTTGTTGTCATATCCGTTGTTCTCTGCGGGCGGTGAGGTGGTGCCACCGAGGCCGTCACCAGGCGGAGGCGGTGTAGACGACGGCGGTCGTGGACTCCTCGCCCCAGGCCAGCTCCCGCAGCAGCGCGGCGGTCCCCTCCTCGGGGTCGATCAGCCGAATGCCGCGCCGCGCGTACTCCCGGGCCAACTCCACGCCCACCATGCCGGAATGACCTGCCGACGGCGCCCACGGCCCCCAGTGCACGGTCAGCGCACGGTGCCCGGTCCGGGCGGCGAAGGCCGCGCCGAGGGTCTCCAGGGCGTCGTTGGCGGCCGCGTAGTCGACCTGGCCCCGGTTGCCGAGGACGGCGGAGACGCTGCCGAACAGCACGGTGAACCCGGGCCGGGCCGGCAGCTCCTCCAGCGCCGTGAGCAGGGCGTCCGCCCCGGTGGCCTTCGTGCCGTAGACGCGCTGGAAGGACTCCACGCTCTTCTCCGCGATCAGCCGGTCCTCGATCACCCCGGCGGCGTGGACCACGCCGTCGAGCCGTCCGTGCTCGGCGTATATCTCCTTGACCGCCTGGACCACCGCCTCCGGCTCCCGGAAGTCCACCGAGCGGTAGCGGACCCGGCTGCCGAGCGCGGTGAGCTCCTTCAGCGTCGCGGTGATCTCCCTTTGTGCCAGCAGCAGTTCGGCGGCACGGTTGATCTCGGCCGGCTTCAGCCCGCCGCGGGCGGCGAGCGCCGCACGCAGTGCGGCAGGCGTGCGGGCGGTGGCGGTGTCGGCGTCCTCCGGGCCGTCCGGCGCGGGCGTCCGGCCGAGGAGCTCCAGCCGGCAGCGGGACGCGCCGGCCAGGGCGGCGGCGAACTGCGCGGTGATGCCGCGCGCCCCACCCGCCAGCACCACGACCGAGTCGCGGTCCAGACCGAGCGCGGCGGCCTCGGCGGCCCCCTCCCCGGCCGGTCCGGCGCCGGTGCTGCCGAGCGCGCCGAGCGGCGCCTCCACCAACTCGAAGCCGTGCCGCCCCGACGCCGTCCGCAGCACGACCGGCGCGCCCTCGGGGAGCGCTGCCTCCACCACGACGGCGTCCGCGACGGCGGCGGGCGACACGTCAGCGACGTCGACGACCCGGGCCGTCAGATGCGGATACTCACGGGCCACCGTGCGGAACAACCCGTGCAGACCCGCCGAGCGGACGTCCCCATCGGCGGGCCGTACGGCCAGCAGACGACGCGGGGAGCGGGCCAGCGCCGCCTTCAGCACGGCGAACGCGTCCGGCAGCACGGGCGTCTCGTCGCCGGTGAGCGCACCGAGGTGAACCACCCCGTCGACCGGCCCGTCCGCCTCCGACAGCAGATGCTCCCGGCCCCGTACGACGACGTCGGCCCCCAACCCCTCAAGTCGCGCGGCGACCTCGGGAACCTCTCCCAGGACGGCCCAGCGGGCGCCGGCGAACACCGACGCCGCGTCGACGGGCGCCTCCGGCGTGTCCAGCGGTACGGGCCGCAGCACATGCCGCCTCGGCGGCTCGCCGGACACCTCCTCGACGGCCGGCGCGGCGGTCCCGGCGGCAGGAGCCCGCACCGGGACCGGCTCAGCCACCGAGGGCGTCGCTGCGGGAAGCCGGTCCTCCGCGCCCGGATCCGGCGGCGAATCGCCCAGCCTTGCCATCAGCCAGTCGGTCACCGCCGCTGCCGTCCGCGCCTTCGCCAGTTCCTCCAACTCGGCGTCCTCCAGGGACGTCAGGTCCGCGCCTCCCTGCGCGCCGAGACGCCGTGCCAGCTCACCGGCGATCTCGGCGCGCTTGATGGAGTCGATGCTGAGGTCCGCCTCAAGATCGAGGTCGGGCTCGATCATGTCGACGGGATAACCGGTGCGTTCGCTGATGATCTCCAGCACGACGCGCTGCACGTCCACGGCACCGGCCGCCGGATCCGGTGCGTCCGCCGGCGCCACGGCCGGGGGGAGCGCCGCGGGCAGCGCCGGTGCCGCCGCCTGGCCCACCGGCGCGGGCGTCTCCCAGGACAGCGGCTCCGGCGACGGCGGTGCGGCCGCCGTCGCACCCGGCGTCGCCCCGAAGTAGGTGAGCAGCACGTCCCGTTGGGCGGCGATCATCTCCCGGCTGGTGCGCAGGAACTCGGAGACGATCGCGTCCCGGTCGGACGGGACGCCGTGCGGGGGGTTGGTCGTCACAGTCGGCACAGTCCTTTCGACGGGTTCCACGCGTCGGGCCGGGGCGAGCGCACCGGGGAGGAGATCTCCGGAGGCGGTGCGGACCAACTGCCCGTCCACCGTCCAGCCGGGCCGCTTCGGCACGGGCGTGCGCACGGCGTCGACGGCGTCCCGCCCGCGCAGCAGCCGGCCGGTGCGCACCGGCAGCCCGGCCACGGCGAGACGGGCGAGGGCGTCGAGCCAGTCGCGCAGCCCGCCGCCCGGGCGGGGCTCGCAGGCGACCGTGGTGTGCGGGCGGTCGCCGAGGATCCGCCCGACCAGCCGGGTCAGCACCGACCCGGGGCCCGCCTCGACGAAGATCCGCGCGCCCGCCGCGTACATCGCCTCGATCTGCTCGGCGAAGGCGACGGGCGCGCCGATCTGGGCGGCGAGTTCCGCGCGGACCGCGGCCGGGTCGGCGTCGTACGGGGCGGCCGTGCGGTTGGACCACACGGGGAACTCGGGGGCGTGCACAGGGCGGGCGGCCAGCGCCTGCGCGAAGCGCTCTCCCGCGCCGGCCACCAGCGGGCTGTGGAAGGCGCAGGCCACCGGGATGCGCTTGGCCCCGAGGCCCGCCTCCCGCAGCAGCCGCACCGCCTCAGCGACCGCCTCCGACGGTCCTGAGATCACCGTCTGCTCCGGCGAGTTGCGGTTGGCGACCACCACCGTGTCCGGCGCGCCCGCCGCGTGCAGGGCCCCGGTGACGTCGTCGGCTCCGGCCGCGACGGCGGCCATGGCGCCGGTGTCGTCGCCGTGCCGCCGGGCGGCTTCGAGGATCGCCGCCGCCCGTTCGGAGCTCAGCGCCAGCAGCGTCTCGGGGGAGAGGGCCCCGGCCGCGCAGAGGGCGACCAGCTCGCCGTAGCTGTGCCCGGCGGCCATGTCGGGCCGCACCCCGGCCCCGGTGAGCACGGCGTACGCGGCGAGCCCGGCGATCCCGAGGGCGGGCTGCGCCACCCGGGTGTCGGTCAGGGCGTCCTGCTGCCGGGCGCGCCCGGCGTCGTCGAAGGCCGCCGGGGGGTACAACGCGTCGGCATGGCCCCGGCCCAGCTCCAGAGGAGCGCGCAACTCGGGGAAGTGGACGAAGAGGTCTGCGAGCATCCCGGTCCGCTGGCTGCCCTGGCCGGGGAAGAGGAAGGCGACTTTTCCGGGTCCGCCGGGCTCGGCGGGGCTTGCGGAGGCGCCTTCCGGGGCGGCAGCGGTCGGAGCCCGATGGACGCCGGTCGCCGAGGCCTGTGTGCGTGTGTCGGCGTCCGAGCCTTGTGTGCCACCGTCCGCCGCCACGGCGCGCAGCTTCGTCACCAGGTCGTCCACGTCGGTCGCCACGACCGCCACCCGGACGGGTTCCTCGCTCGCGTCCGAGCGGCGGGCCGCGCCGAGCGCCAGGTCCCGCAGCCGCCAGGGCCGGCCTTCCGTCTCGGCGGTGCTGAGCAGTTCCGCCACCGCCCGCCGGGCCGCCTGCTCGTCGCGGCCGCGGAACAGGAACAGTTCGGCGGGCCAGGCGTCCACCGCGCGTACGGGCGGCACCCCGTCGCCGTGAGCTGCCAGCACGACATGGAAGTTGGTGCCGCCGAAGCCGAACGCGCTGACCCCGGCGAGGCGTTCGGCGGCGGGCACGGCCCACGGGCGGGCCTCGGTGTGGAAGACGAACGGGCTGCTGTCGGCGTCCCAGGCCGCGTTGGGCGTCTCGACGTGCAGCGTGGGCGGCCGGACACCGGTGTGCAGCGCCAGCAGCGTCTTGATCATCCCGGCCAGGCCCGCGGCGCACTTCGTGTGCCCGATCTGCGACTTCACCGAGCCGATCACGCAACGGCCCCGCTCCGCGCCCGCCTCGGCGAACACCTCGGTCAGCACGCGGAGTTCGGTTCGGTCGCCGACCACCGTGCCGGTGCCGTGCGCCTCCACCAGCCCGACGTCGGCCGGTGAGACGCCCGCGTTGCGATAGGCCCGCTCCAGCGCCACCCGCTGGCCCTCGGGGCGGGGCGCGGTCAGCCCGAGGGAGCGGCCGTCGCTGGAGGAGCCAAGGCCCTTGATCACGCCGTAGATCCGGTCGCCGTCGCGCTCGGCGTCGACGAGCCGCTTGAGGACGACGCAGGCCACGCCCTCGCCCAGGGCGATGCCGTCGGCCGAGCCGTCGAAGGCCCGGGAGCGCCCGGTGGGCGACAGGGCGTGCACGGAGGAGAAGAGGACGTAGTCGTTGATGCCGTTGTGCAGGTCCGCGCCCCCGCACAGCACCACGTCACTGGTGCCGCCGACGAGTTCCTTGCACGCCACGTCGACGGCGGCGAGCGAGGAGGCGCAGGCGGCGTCGACGGTGTAGTTGGCGCCGCCGAGGTCGAGCCGGTTGGCGATCCGCCCCGAGATCACGTTGGCGAGCATCCCGGGGAAGGAGTCCTCGGTGAGCTGCGGGAGCTGGTCGTCCAGCGCCTTCGGGACCTGGCCGTAGTAGGACGGCAGCACGGCCCGCAGCGTGGCCGCGTTGGACAGGTCGCTGCCCGCCTCCGCGCCGAACACCACCGAGGTGCGCGAGCGGTCGAACTCCCGCCCCCCGTCGCCGTACCCGGCGTCCTCCAGGGCACGCCGGGCGGCCTCCAGGGACAGCAGCTGGACCGGCTCGACGGAACCGAGGGACGTGGGCGGGATGCCGTAGCGCAGCGGGTCGAAGGGGATCGGCGGCAGGAAGCCGCCCCACTTCGACGGCGTGGACGTACCGTGGTGGACGGCCGGGTCCCAGCGCTCCGGCGGGACCTCGGTGACCGCGTCGTGGCCGCCGACGACGTTCGCCCAGAAGGCCGCCAGGTCGGGCGCCTGCGGGAACATGCAGGCCATCCCCACGACAGCGATGTCCAGGGGCGCGGGAACCGCCCGTGGGACCGCCCGGTCGTCGCCCAGCTCGACCGCCCGCCGGCTCAGGAACTCGGCCGCTCCCGTCGTCACCGACGTGTGCAGCGCGGCGACCGTGGTGGTCGCCGATCTCAGCACTGCCACCTCCCCGGCCATGAACATCCCCTCGTCCAGTTGCCGTTGCTCGTCCACGGGCACCAGCGCGCCGTCCTCCGCCCGGGTCACGCCCTTGCTGGCGACGCGCAGCCGGCCCACGTTGAGCCGCTCCAGTTCCTCCCAGATGCGGCGGTCCGGCACGCCCCGCGCGCGCAGCCGGGCCGCCTCCTCCCGGTATCCGGCGGCGAAGGGGCTGGGCACGCAGCGCGTGGCGTGACCGGGCGCGGACTCCAGCAGCGTGGTCCCCTCGGCGGCGAGGACCTGCCGCTGGAAGAGGGGGCGGATCGCTCCGTGCGCCACCGCCTCCTCGGTGAACAGATACGCGGTTCCCATCAGCACCCCGACGGCGGCCCCGCGCGCGGTGAGCGGCGCGGCGAGCGCGGCGACCATCGCGGCCGACCGCTCGTCGTGCACACCGCCCGCGAAGAACACCTCCAGACCGGAGGCGTCCCCGCCGTCGAAGTAGTCGTCCAGAACATCCAGTTGGGACTCCCACAGAGGAAAGCTGCCGCGCGGTCCGACGTGCCCGCCGCACTCCGACCCCTCGAAGACGAAGCGCCGCGCGCCCGCTTCCAGGAACTGCTGCAGCAATCCCGGTGAGGGGACGTGCAGGAACGTCCTGATGCCGTCCCGCTCCAGCGCTTTCGCCTGCGACGGGCGTCCGCCGGCGATGACGGCGTGCGTCGGCCGCACCTCCCGTACGGCCTCCAACTGGGCGGCCCGAACGTCCTCCGGGGCGAAGCCGAGGACGCCCACGCCCCAGGGGCGGCCCGCCACCGCGTCCCGGGTCGCGGTCAGCATCGCCCGGGTGCGCTCTCCGTCCGCCAGCGCCAGCGCGAGGAACGGCAGCGCTCCGTCGGCGGCGACCGCCGCGGCGAACTCCGCCCCGTCGCTCACCCGTGTCATCGGCCCCTGCGCCACCGGCAGCCGTGTGCCGAGCGCCCGGCTCATCGGGGAATCCGCCTCCAGCGCCCGTACGGTCCCCTCCTCCTGTACGGAGTTCCGTACCGCGTCCTTCAACTCCCGTAGCGTGCACCGGACATCGCCCCAGCGGTCCGCGAACCGGGATGCCAGGAAGCCGTCCTGGCCGACCGGCAGCAGTTGGGTGCGCGCGTCCTGCGCGCCCAGCAGCGCGGCGACCGTGTCGGGGGAGGCGTTGTCCGGGACGTGCGGGGTGCCGGGGCCCCGGCGCTGGAGGACGCGGTGACCGGCCAGCACGGTTGTCTCCGAGCCGTCCAGGGTGCGCAGCACGGCCGCGGCCGGCTCCGGGAGCGCCGACTCCGCCAGCAGGGCGAGCTGCACGTCCAGCACGACCCCGGCCGCCCCGCCGGCCACCGCCGCGGCGGCGGTGTGCGGGCCGATGCCGCCGCAGGCCCACACCGGAAGCGCCAACTCGTCGGCGGAGAGCAGCTGTTGGAGCAGCACGAACGTGCTCAGGTCGCCGACCCGGCCGCCGCACTCGGCGCCCCGGGCGATCAGCCCGTGCGCCCCCGCGCGGGCCGCCCGCCGGGCGCTCTCCAGGTCCGTGACCTCCACCAGTACACGGTGGTGCGCGGCGACCTCGGAGATGTGCCAGGGGACGCCTTCGGCGAGGACGACCGTGTGCGGGGCGGGCCGGGAGCCGTCGGCCTCGAGGCCGGCGGGGGAGAGCCGGCAGCGGGGGCCGAAGCGCACGCCGTAACCGGTGTGGGCACCCTCACCGCCCGAGGTGGCGCGGCGCAACCGGGCCAGCGCCTCGCGGGCCCCGCGGTCGCCGGCGCCCAGGTCGAGCACGCCCAGCCCGCCGGCCCGGCAGACCGCCAGGGCGAGCCCGGCGTCGGGTTCGCCGAACGGAGTGATGCCGATGATCATGTCCTCGGAACGCACAGTGGACGTCATGATTCTCCGAATCAACGGTGAAACTGCACGGTGGGGGTTCGGGACAGCAAAGGCGGCACACCGGATTCCGGCGGGAAAGGATCACCGCGGAACGCCGACTGAAGCGCGTGATTCGAAACGTGTTGCAAGGTAGTGCTGTTATTACTCGCCGGTCAACGATTGAACGAAGCGCCGGTATCCGGCCGTTTCGATTCGGTCAGACGGCGGCGCGCGGCCAGGGCGGAGGAAAGCGGATCAATTGCTGCGCGGCATGATCGCGTTCATCGTCGTCTCATGCCGCGGAAACATGAACGGGCGTGAGAAATGGGTTCCTTGGGACCGCATGTCCGAAAGGGGAGCTCCGTTTCCGGCTCCGGGTGGACGGCGGGGAAATTCCTTGTGTCGGCACAGGAGTGACCGGGAAGGCATTGTTGACGTGAGCGCGCGGCGTGTCGGTGGCCGTGATGCGGTGCGGCCAGGATCTCCGCGGAGCAGGGCGGTGTGCTCGCGTGCGCCCTGATCCGAGTCGTGGACACGTCCTTGACGTGATCCCCGTCCGGCGCGAAAACTGACGTGACCGCGCAGCCGAGCCGGCCTTCGGGAGGTCGTCGACCGACTCGGCCGCGCGGTCCCTCGTCCACCCGCGCCGAGCCGCGGGTTCGCACGGCCCTCCCGCCGCACCTCGAAACGGGCACCGGTGCGGGTGCGGTAGGGTTTACCTGCGCGTTCCCACGGTTCACCCGGCGGATGCGCGGCGGGACGTGGCGCAGCTTGGTAGCGCACTTGACTGGGGGTCAAGGGGTCGCAGGTTCAAATCCTGTCGTCCCGACCGGGTTTCATCCTGGATCGGAGGCCGTCTCCTCATGTGAGGGGACGGCCTCCGTCATGTGTCCGCGAGGATTGCCGCGCCCTGCGTGGCGGGGCGGGGTCAGGCGGCGGCGGCCTGCGCGGCGGACTTGCCCTTGGCCTGGGCGTCCTCGTGGGCCCGGGCACGGGAGGCGTCGGCGAGCGGGATCAGCTCGGACATCGCCGGGTTGACGTGCGCCATGGTGAGCTCGGGCACGATGAAGTCGACCTCCATGCCCAGCAGGTCGCCGAGGATCGCGCGCAGATAGTTCTGCACGTACTCGAAGCCCTCGCGGGGGGTTCCCGGCGCGTAGGAGCCGCCGCGGCTGGCGACGACGTAGACCGGCGTGCCCTTGGCCGGGAGCTCCTCGACCCCGGCGGTGCGGCCCATGAGGATCACCTGGTCGAGCCAGGCCTTGAGGGTGGACGGGATCGTGAGGTTGTACATCGGGGCGCCGATCAGCACGGCGTCCGCGCTCTCCAGTTCCTCGATGAGCCGCAGCCGCGGGGCGAACGCCGCGGCCTGCTCCGGCGAGTGACCGGCGGGGTCGCTGAAGCCGGCCGTCGCGGCGAGGGCGTCCAGGTGCGGCACCGGGTCCACGCTGAGATCGCGGTACACCACGGTGCCGTCGGGATGCTGCTCCTCCCACGCCTTGCGGAAGGCGGCGGTGACGGCGCGGGAGGCGGAAGCGGACTCGGGCATGAGGGAGGAGTCCAGGTGGAGCAGGGTGGCCATGACGGGTCTCCAAAGTGATGAGTAGGCGAGCTGCCGTTCCATACGGTCCTAGTAATAGCATAGGAGCTTACTTTTTTGCAGCAACTTTGGTCGTGACCGTACACTGGACGCATGAAGGAAGCGGTCCACGAGCCCTGCAAGGAAGCGGCCGGCCGGCCCTGCAAGCCGGTCGACGCCGCGATCGCGCGCGTCTTCGTGCTGCTGGGCAAGCGCTGGACCGGGTTGATCGTGGCCGTGCTGATGGAACGCCCGGTGCACTTCGCCGACCTGCGGCGCGCCATCCCCGGCATCAGCGAACGCATGCTCTCCGACCGCCTGGCCGAACTGGGCGCGGCGGGCCTGGTGCTGCGAGAGGTCGACGACGGCCCTCCGCTCCGGGTCGCCTACCGCCTCACCGAAGCCGGCACGGCCCTGGGGCCCGCCCTGCGGGAGCTGAGGGCCTGGGCGGAACAACACCTGCCGGAGGCGGGATATGGCAAGGGGGGATGCGAGGCCTGAGCCTTCGCTCGCCGCGGTGAGCGGCGGGCCGATCGGCGCGGCGCCCGCGACGGGCACCCGGTCGGCGCAGCATCCCGCGCGGGGGGAACCTGGCCCGCAAGGCACCCCGCGCGGGGGGAACCTGGCCCGCAAGGCACCCCGCGGCGTCCCGCAGCAGGTCCTCTTGGGGCTGACGCCCGATGGAGCCCGCCGGCGCGGCGGGCATCCGGTCGGCACTCCGCGCGGCGGGCATCCGGTCGGCACTCAGCGCGGCGGGCATCCGGTCCGTACGGCACCTCGCGCGGCGGGCATCCGGTCCGTACGGCACCTCGCGCGGCGGGCATCCGGTCCGTACGGGGCCCCCGCGGTGGCACCTCGTGGCCCCCGTGCGCGCCCTGCTGTCGTCGCGGCACCCCGTGCCCCCGGTTCGCGCCCTGGTGCCCTCCCGGCGCCCCGCCGCCGTCACCGCCCCCGGTAGCGCGAAGTGACCGCCGTCAGGTAGCCCCGCAGCATCACCTTCGCCTCGTCGAGGACCGCCCCGTCCCCGCCGGGGTCGCGGCGGAAGGCCTCCTGGGCCAGGGCGTCCGCCGCCAGGGTCGCGGCGTGACAGGCGCGGGCGAGCGCCTCGTCGTCGTCCGCCGCGTCCAGCGCGAGCAGCACACGCCGGACGCCGTCGGCCATCCGGCGTTTGTGCTCGCGGTCGGCGGCCCGGGTCCGCTCGGTCAGCCCGCTGCCGAACCACAGCGCGCGGAAACCGTGCTCGCTCCGGTAGATGCCGGCGAAGGCGTCGACGAGCACACCGACCGGGTCATCCCACCGCTCGGTCGCAGCGGCCCGCGCCAGCCCGTCCATCGCCGCTTCCAGCCGCGTGAAGTAGCCCGCCGCGAGGGCGTCGATGATCGCGCCCCGGTCAGGCAGGTACTGGTACAGCGAGCCCACCGACACCTTCGCCTCGGCGGCCACCCGCGTCGTCGTGAGCGCTTCCACCCCTTCGTCGACCAGCACCCGCTCCGCCGCCTGAAGCACCAGCGCCAGCCGTGCCCTGCTCCGCGCCTGACGGGGCGTACGGCGCAGGGGAGTCGGGCCCGGATCGGTCTCGGCCTGGTCCACGTGCCGCCTCCGAACATGAACGTGACTTTGATTCATGTTTACGCTAGCGTCGCGCCCATGACCGACTCAAGCTCCGCGCTGGGTCAGGAGCGCGCCGCCGTGGCGGACGCCTGCCGGCGCCTGGGGGCCGAGGGCCTCCTCATCGGCACGGCCGGGAACGTCAGCGCACGGGTGGGGGAGCTGGTCGCCATCACCGCGACCGGAGCGGTCCTCGCCGAGCTGACCCCGGAGCAGGTGACCGTCGTCGACCTGGACGGCAAGATCGTGGCAGGCGCCCTGGAGCCGACCTCCGAGCTGGAACTCCACCTCGGCGTCTACCGCCGTCACGGCGCCGGCGCGGTCGTGCACACGCACGCCCCGATGGCGACCGCCGTCGCCTGCGTGCTCGACGAACTCCCCTGCATCCACTACCAGTTGCTCGCTCTGGGCGGCACGGTCCGGGTCGCGCCGTACGCCACCTTCGGCACCCCGGAACTCGCCGAGTCCGTGCTCGCCGCCCTCGACGGCCGCAGCGCCGCTCTCATGGCGAACCACGGAGCGATCACCCACGCCCCCACCCTCGACAAGGCCGTCGAGAACGCCCTGCTCCTCGAATGGGCCTGCGGCGTCTACCAGCGAGCGGCCGCCATGGGCAGCCCCCGCGTCCTCGACGAACGGCAGCAGCTCGCCGTGATCGAGGCCGCGCTCGCCCGCGGCTACGGCACCACCCGCCCCGTACCACCCGCGCAGGAGGGAGACCGATGAACGTCGTCACGATGGGCGTGCACGTCCTGGACGTACTGGTGCGGCCGGTGGAGGCCATACCCGAGGGGCAGGGCGCGACCCTGGTGGAGGACATCCGCATGACCGCCGCCGGAACGGCCGGCGGCACCGCCCTCACCCTGGCCAAACTGGGCGCGTCGGTCCGCAGCGCGGGCGCCGTGGGGACCGACCCCACCGGCGACATGCTCGTCCAGCTGCTCCAACGCGCCGGAATCGGCACGGAGTTCCTCGCCCGCCGCGCCGACACCCCCACTTCCGCGAGCGTGCTGCCGATCCGGCCGAACGGGGACCGGCCCTCCCTGCACCTGCTCGGCGCGAACATCACCTACGGTCTCGACGACGTGCCCTGGGGCGCGGTCGCCGAAGCCGACCATCTCCACCTCGGCGGACCGGAGTTGATCGGCGTCGACGTCGCCGCGCGCATCCTGTCCTTCGCCCGGGAGCACGGCACGGTCACCTCCGTCGACCTGCTCGCCCCCGGCGTGCTCGGCAGCTTCGAGCAGATCGAGGCCGCGCTGCCCCACATCGACCATCTGCTGCCCAACGAGGACCAGGTACTCGGCTTCTCCGGCGAGCAGGACCTCACGGCCGGCGTGCGCAAGCTGCTCGACGCGGGCGTCGGCGTCGTCGCCGTCACCCGGGGCGGCGAGGGCGCGCTCGTGGCGAGGGGGGAGGGGGCCGAGACGGTCCCCGCCTTCGCGGTCGACGTGGTCGACACCACCGGCTGCGGCGACGCGTTCTCCGCCGGCTATCTGCGGGGTGTGTCGCTCGGCCGCTCCCCGGCCGAGGCCGCCGTGCTGGGCTGCGCGGCCGCCGCCCTCGTGGCCCAGGGCCTCGGCAGCGACCACGGCGACTTCGACCTCGCAACGGCCGACGAGTTCGCCGCCCACCACAAGACGCACCCCGTGAGCTGACCGGCCGCCCCGGACCGACGCGAAACTCCTCCGGCACCACGGCCGACTCGCCCGGCACACGGCCGACTCGCCCGCCGCGACGGCAAACGCACCCGACCAGGGCGTCTTCCGCACCGAGTGCGAGGGCTCCACGCTCCGCGACCACCTCGGCCTCGCCCACCCGGACGAGCCCCGGCCGGACGAGGCCCGGCCGGATGAGGCCCGGCCGGATGAGGCCCGGCCGGACGAGCCCCGGCCGGACGAGCGCGCCGCCTCATGACCTGACGCACACGGCGTCGACGGGCGGCCGCCCCGGGCAGCCGCCGCCGGGCCACCGCACGCGGGCCGGCGGAATCGCGCCCCCGAGCTCAAGCCGCCCCGAACGCCGTGAACGCCCAGCCCGTCGCCTGGTGGAGGGCGTCGTCGGGAAGGGACGCGCGGGCGTCCCTCAGGGACTCCGCCAGGGACTGGCCGGTGCTCAGGCCCTTGTGGAGGGCCAGCATCAGGGTGACCACCGCGTCGTCGTTGACGGGGGCGCTGCTCGCCACCACGCCCGCCGTGCCGAGCGGCAGCAGGGCCGTGACCAGGCCGAGGAGCTCGTCGGCGCCCACCGAGGCGAGGCGGGCGGTGTCGCAGCTGGAGAGGATGATGCGGTACGGGCTGCGGGCGAGGCGTTCGAAGTCGTGGACGATCAGCGGGCCGTCGGCCATCCGCAGGGACGAGAACAGCGGACTGTCCGCCCGGAAGACGCCGTGCGCGGCGATATGGGCGAGCGCGGCCCCGTCCAGCTCCTCCAGCACCCGCGGCACCCGCGCGTCCGCGTGTTCCAGTACCGTCGGCCGGCCGTACCGGTCCGCGACCTCCGGCACCTCCGCCCCGCCGGACGCCAGCCCCGGCCCCCGCACCAGGACGTGCCGCCCGCCCGGCGGCGGCTCGGTCTCCCGGGCCCGCACCCAACTGCCCGCCGACGGCGACACACTGAGCACCCGCTCCCGCAGCGACGGCAGCAGCGCCCACGGGACCCGGTGCAGCCGGGCCGGCGGCACGACGACCACCGGTCCCGGTCCCAGCCGCCCGGCCGCCTCGCCGAGCAGCAGCGCCTCCAGCCGCCGCCCCGCCGCCTCCACCACCGGAAGGCGTCCCTCCGCACCGGGGTGGGCCAGCCGCCGCAGCCCGGCCTGGACGTGCTCGGCCTCCCGTTCCGCCTCGGCGAGCAGCCCGCCCGCGAACCGCCGGACCCGGCCGCCCCCGCACAGCAGCACCTGCACCCGCCCGTCCAGCACCGCGAGCTCGACCAGCCGCCCGTCGCCGAGCCGCTCCAGCAGCCGGCCGACGTCGAAGCGGCCCGTGCCACCGGGGGAGCCGCCGCGGATGTGCAGCGTCCGGGAGCGGACCTCCCGCTCGAGACGCCGCTGCTCCCGCTCCAGCGTCGGCACGGGCTTGCCGTCCATGCGCGCGCTCTCCGCCCGCGCGGCGATCTCCCGGTAGGCGGTCAGCCCGCTCAGCAGCGCCGGATCGGCCGGCGGCCGGGTGGGCGGCGCCGACAGCACGGTGGCCCGCCACCGCTCGCTCCACACCAGCAACTGCCGCGGCCCGCCCCGCTCCAGACTCACCTCCTGGGCGAGCGCCGCGAGTTCCGCGCCCTGCGCGGTGGCCCGGGCCCGCAACTCGGACGCTCCCAGCGTCGTACGGTGGTCGTCCAGCACGTCCAGCCCGCGCCGGCACGCCTCCAGTACACCCCGCCCCGACCCGGCCGCCCGCGCCCACAGCGCCCGCGCCGCCCAGCCGGTCACCCGGGCCAGCGGCGGCCCGCTGTGCCGGCCGCGGGCCGCCACCGCCAGATACCGTTCCGCGTCCGCCGTCCACTGAAGCGCCAGCGCGATCCGGCCCGCCAGCAGCCACGCCTCGGGCGCGGCGGGCGCCCCGAACCCGGACAGCCGCTCCGCCACCCGCACCGCCTCGGCGACCAGCCGCCCCGAACCGCGCCCCGCGGCCACCCGCGCCTCGATCAGCACCAGCCGGGCGTGCGCCTCCCACCAGGTGCGCCGCTGGCCGGCGAACAGCCGCACGGCGAGCGCCGCACGCGCGATCGCCGTCCCCGGATCGCCCGCGAGCCGTGCGGACCGGGCGGCGGCCAGCAGCAGTTCGGCCTTGCGGGTCGACTGCCCGCCGATGCCGTCCAGCACGGCGATCGCCGCGTCCGCCTCGGCCAGCGCCTCGGGCGCGAGCCCCGCCGCCATCAGCACCTCGCACCGTCGGATGCTCAGCATGAACGTGGGCGTGCCCAGCTTGGCGTACCGCTCCTCGGCCTCGTCCAGCAGCCGCAGCGCCGCCGGCACGTTCCCCGACCGGAACGCGGCCAGCCCCCGGCTCTCCACCGCGTCGGCCTTGTCGTGCTCCTGGCCGGTGGTGTCCCACAGGGCCTCGGCGGCCGTGAAGTCGGCGTCGGCGCGGTCGACCGCGCCGAGCGCGAGGTGCACGGTGGCGCGCAGGGTCAGGGCGCGCGCCGTCCAGATGACGTCGTCCTCCTGCCGCAGCACCGGTATGGCCCGCCGTACGTCGTCCAGCGCCTCCCGGTGATGCCCCAGCACCCACCAGGAGTAGGCCCGCCGGTACAGCACACGCGCGCGGGTGTGCCCGGTGCCGCGTTCGACGCCCCGCTCGAACGCGGCCAGCCCTTGCCGGGTGCGGCCCGCGTGCACCAGCGCCACCCCGAGCGTGGCCAGGACGTCGGCCTCCCGTTCGGCGCAGTCCGCGCGCGCGGCCAGTGAGCGGGCCCGGCGCAGATGGTCCAGGGCCAGACGCATGTCGCCCCAGTCTCGCTGCCAGATGCCGATCACCTGGTGGGCCACGGAGGCGTGCAGCGGCGGCGGACCGGTGTCGAGCACTTCCTCCGCCCGCGCCAGGGCGGCGTTCGGGGCGGCGAACACCATCGGCAGCAGTTCGAGAACCGTGTCGTTTCCCGCTGTCACCCCACGGATGGTAGTGGCCCCGGTTGTACGGCACACCGGTTCGACCCGCCACGGGAGGTATCGATCGAACATCGCGTGGACGAACCCACCGGGCGCACGGAGCCCACCGAACGCACCGGCAGCGCACGCAGGGGCGCACGGCCGAAGGCAGCACGCCGTTTACGCGCACCGCGCACCCGGTCCCCGCAACCGCACCCCCCGCCCCCGGCGTCGCACCACCTGTATCAAAGGCCGTCGTCGCGGCTCTGACTGACGACCACCGGGCTCAGGGAGGACACGCCATGGCGCCACAGCGATTCCACGAGCAGTTCGAGCAGATCCAACGAGTCCTCCCCGGCGTCCCGTTGGCCATGGGGCCGGACGACTCCGCCGAGTTCATCTACGAGAAGGGCGTCGTCCTCGCCCGGGACGGCGAGGAGGCGCAGGTCGTCGAGGACACCGTCCGCGCGCACTTCACCGCCACCGACGGCCTCGTCCCCGACCACGTCCGCCGGGCCGGCCCGCGGACCAACCGCTCCGGCATCACCCGCATCCAGGTCGGCGACCCCGGCCAGGGCGTGCCCGGCGCCGACCGCACCGTCGCGGGCGCCCTGCGCGCCCTGCGGGGCGCCGAGGACCGCACGGGCCGCCGGCTCGTCAGCCGCAACCACGTCGTGTCCATCGCGGTCAACGCCTGCCCCGGCGACGAGCCGGTGCCCGTCGCGTCCGGCGAGACGCCCAACCCGGCCGCCGCCCGGGCCACTCGCGACGAGGACGGCGGCGCCGTGTCCGTCCTCGTCGTCGACACCGGCCTGATGCACGACTACCGCTCCTACCCGCTGCTCGGCCGCACCGAGGGCGACGCGCAGATCCAGGAGACCGACCCCGACGGCGTCCTCCAGCAGTACGTCGGCCACGGCACGTTCATCGCCGGACTCGTAGCCGCCGTCGCCCCCGACACCGACGTCACCGTGCGCAACACCCTCAACGACGCCGGCGCGATCCTGGAGTACGACTTCGGCGACCGGCTCTTCGACGCCGTCGAGCAGGGCGGCTGGCCCGACATCCTCAGCCTCTCCGCCGGCACCTCCAACGGCCGCGTCGACGGACTGCTCGGAGCGGCCGCCTTCATGGACGAACTCCGTGCACAGCGAACCCTGTTGGTCGCCGCCGCCGGCAACAACGCCAGCGCCACGCCGTTCTGGCCCGCCGCCTACGCCGCCCTGCCCGAGTACGCCGACGCCGTCCTCTCGGTCGGCGCGCTGCGCGGCGACGGCGAGTTCGGCGCCTGCTTCAGCAACCATGGCCCCTGGGTGAGGGTCTACGCCCCCGGCGAGCGCCTGGTCAGCGCCCTCACCGGCTTCGACCACCCCGTCCCGTACGTCTACCAGCACTCCACCTACGAGGTGTGCCGCTACGGCTTCGGCTACTCCTGCACCTGTCAGTCCCCGCGCCACACAGGGGTGCTGAGCGAGACCCGGGCGGCGGGCGAGGGCAAGCCGGACCAGGTGATGTTCGAGGGGCTCGCCTCCTGGAGCGGGACGTCGTTCGCCACCCCCCTCGTGGCCGGACTGGTCGCCGCCCACATGAAGACGCACCAGGTGACCGACCCGCGCGCCGCGGCCCGCCAACTGCTCGCCGCCGAAGCCGATTTCGCCGAGGTGCGCGGACACCACGTGCCGGCGCTGCGCCCGCCGACCTGGCGTCCGGTCGCGGTCGGACAGCTCACCGCATCCGTATGAGGCCGGCATGAGGAGCGAGGCGGCCCCCGTCACGGCGTACGATGACATGCCGTACACGAGGGGTGGGACCGTGGACCGTAGTGATGTCGGCGTGCTCG
The DNA here is from genome assembly GCF_044740925.1 of Streptomyces sp. NPDC088254. Taxonomy (NCBI): domain Bacteria; kingdom Bacillati; phylum Actinomycetota; class Actinomycetes; order Kitasatosporales; family Streptomycetaceae; genus Streptomyces; species Streptomyces sp. NPDC088254. The sequence continues at coordinate 70,760 of NZ_JBIURQ010000012.1, forward strand.
TCCGGTCCGCCGTCGACGGTGACACGGCGGCCTGGGAGGGACTCGTCGAAGGGCTGAGCCCGCTGGTGTGGTCCGTCGTACGCGCACACCGGCTCTCCGAGGCCGACGCGCACGAGGTGTACCAGACCGTGTGGTTCCGTTTCGCCCAGCACCTCGGGCGGATCCGTGAACCCGACAAGGCGGGCTCCTGGCTGGCCAGCACCGCGCGCAACGAGTGCCTGAAAGTGATCAAAGGCCTGCGCCGGCTCACCCCGACCGACGATCCCCAGCTGCTCGACCGGGTCAGCGAGGACCGTACGCCGGAGCAGTCCGTGCTGGACTCGGAGGAGGCGGCCGAGCGGAGCGAGCGCGTCCGCCACCTCTGGCAGGAGTTCGAGGCGCTCGGCGAGCGCTGCCGGCAGTTGCTGCGGGTGCTGATCTCCTCGCCGCCGCCCAGTTACCAGGAAGTGTCGGCCGCGCTCGGCATCGCGGTGGGCAGCATCGGACCGATGCGCCAGCGATGCCTGCGCCGCCTGCGCTCCCGACTCGACGCACGGGGAGCACTGTGAACGCCATGAACGACGACCACGTCCCGAGCGGCGCCGACGACCAAAGCGGCCTGGAGGAGGAGTTGCGCGAAGCGGTCGCCGTCCTCGACCCGGTCCCGGCCGAGCTGTGCCGGATCGCCGTCGAGGCGTTCGCCCTGCGCGACCTCGACGCCCGCGTCGCGGAGCTGACCTTCGACTCGCTGGTGGACGCCGTGCCGGTCCGGGGCGCCGTGGACGCGCCGCGGATGCTCACCTTCGACACCGGCGGGCTCACCGTCGACGTGGAGGTGACCGCGCACGGTCTGATGGGTCAGTTGCTGCCGCCGCAGCCGGCCGCGATCGAGATCCTCGACGGCCCCCGGGCCGGCGCGGTGCTCACCGCCGACGCCATGGGCCGCTTCACCGCCGACGCCCCGCCCGCCGGCCCGTTCGCCCTGCGCCTGCGCACCGGCGGCGAGGTAGTCGTCACGGAGTGGCTCCGCGCGTGAGGCGAGCAGCCTGACGCGAGTCGCCTGGGGTGAGCTCGCTGAGGCGAGCCGCCCGGGGGGACCGTGTCAGACGGAGACCGCCTCGACCAGCCCGGCCAGCGCGGCGGCGAGCCGCGGCAGGCCGGGGCCGGCGGGGCCGCCCGGCTCGGTCATGTACGTGTCGCGGCGGATCTCCACCATCAGCGCGGACACCCTCGGCTCCGACCCGTAGTACTCCAGCGGTACGTACGTCCCACCGAACGGGCTGTCCAGCCCGGTCTCCCCGACGGCCGCGAACGCCTCGCGCGCGGCGGCCGTCAGCGCGGGCGGGGTGTGGAAGGAGTCGGTGCCCAGGCACACCGGCGGCCGGGGCCCGTCACCATGAAGTTCGTACGGCAGCCGCTCGCTCGGGTACGAGTGCACGTCGATGATCACCGCTCGCCCGACGGCGGCCAGCCGCTCCGCCACCGCCTCGCTCATCGCCCGCGCGTACGGCCGGAAGTACCGGTCGACCAGCGGCCCGGGATCGGCGCCGGCGGGCCGCAGCGCCCGGCCGTGCGTGGTCCGCGTGTACACCGCGCCCATCCCCACCGACAGCATCTCCTCCCGCTCGTCCGGGAACCGCTCAGGATCGACCACCAGCCGCGACAGCCGGTTGACGAACCGCCAGGGCGCGAGGCGCGCCGACCGGGCCGCCAGCTCCGCGATCTTGGCGGTGTGCGCGTCGGTGATGTGGTCCAACTCCCGCTCCAGCGCCCCGTCGTCGAGCACGATGCCCGCGCGCACCTCGAGCGGTATCGCCCGCGCCGAGTGCGGCACATGCAGGATCACCGGGGAGCCCTCGGCACCCGGGAGGAGACAGAAGGAGGCGGCGTCGGCGGACATGTGAGGACTCCTGTGCGTGAGGCGTGGCGTGCGTACGGGCTCCGGCCCGACAGCGCTCCGCCCCGGCCGGCGGTGTGCCGGTCGGGGCGGAGCGGTGGTCGCGGGGTGGGCCGAGCCCCGGCTCACGACCGTCAGGACGGCGTCAGCTGGAGGGACCTGGCCCGGCACCGGCTCAGAACGCGGCCAGCGCCTCGTTCCACGTCGAGGACGGGCGCATCACCTTCGCGGCCTTGGCCGGGTCGGGCTGGTAGTAGCCGCCGATCTCGGCCGGCCGGCCCTGGACGGCGTTCAGCTCGTCGACGATGCGCTGCTCGTTAGCGGTGAGCGTCTCGGCGAGCGGGGCGAAGGCCTTCGCCAGGTCCGCGTCGTCGGTCTGCGCCGCCAGCTCCTGCGCCCAGTACAGGGACAGGTAGAAGTGGCTGCCGCGGTTGTCGATGCCGCCGACGCGACGGGTCGGGGACTTGTCCTCGTTGAGGAAGGTCGCCGTGGCGCGGTCCAGGGTGTCGGCGAGGACCTGGGCGCGGCCGTTGCCGGTGAGCTTGGCGTACTGCTCCAGGGACGGCACCAGCGCGAAGAACTCGCCCAGCGAGTCCCAGCGCAGGTAGTTCTCCCGGACCAGCTGCTGCACGTGCTTCGGGGCGGAGCCGCCGGCGCCCGTCTCGAAGAGGCCGCCGCCCGCCATCAGCGGGACGACAGACAGCATCTTGGCGCTGGTGCCCAGCTCCAGGATGGGGAACAGGTCGGTCAGGTAGTCGCGCAGCACGTTGCCGGTGACGGAGATGGTGTTCTCGCCGCGGCGGATGCGCTCCACCGACAGCTTGGTCGCCTCGACCGGGGCGAGGATCCGGATGTCCAGGCCCTCGGTGTCGTGCTCCGGCAGGTAGGCGTTGACCTTGGCGATCAGGTTGGCGTCGTGGGCGCGGGTCTCGTCCAGCCAGAACACCGCCGGGTCGCCGGTGGCGCGGGCGCGGGTGACGGCCAGCTTCACCCAGTCCCTGATCGGGGCGTCCTTGGTCTGGCAGGCGCGGAAGATGTCGCCCGCGGAGACGGCCTGCTCGATCAGGGCCTCGCCGGAGGCGTCGACCAGGCGGACCGTGCCCGTGACCGGGATCTCGAAGGTCTTGTCGTGGCTGCCGTACTCCTCGGCCTTCTGCGCCATCAGGCCCACGTTGGGGACCGAGCCCATCGTCGACGGGTCGTAGGCGCCGTTGGCGCGGCAGTCGTCGATGACGGCCTGGTAGACGCCCGCGTAGGAGGAGTCCGGCAGGACCGCGAGGGTGTCGGCCTCCTGGCCGTCGGGGCCCCACATGTGACCGGAGGTGCGGATCATCGCCGGCATGGACGCGTCGACGATGACGTCGGAGGGGACGTGCAGGTTGGTGATGCCCTTGTCCGAGTCGACCATCGCGAGCTCCGGGCCCTCGGCGAGCTCGGCGTCGAAGGAGGCCTTGATCTCGGCGCCCTCGGGCAGGCCCTCCAGGCCCTTGTAGATGCCGCCGAGACCGTCGTTCGGGGTGAGACCGGCCTTGGCGAGCGCCTCGCCGTACCGCGCGAACGTCTTCGGGAAGAAGGCGCGCACCACGTGACCGAAGACGATCGGGTCGGAGACCTTCATCATCGTGGCCTTCAGGTGCACGGAGAACAGCACGCCCTCGGCCTTGGCGCGGGCGACCTGCGCGGTCAGGAACTCGCGCAGCGCGGCGACGCGCATCACCGAGGCGTCGACGACCTCGCCGGCCAGCACGGGTACGGACTCGCGCAGGACGGTCGTGGAGCCGTCGTCGCCCTTGAGCTCGATGCGCAGCGCGCCGTCCTCGGCGATCACCACGGACTTCTCGGTGGAGCGGAAGTCGTCCACGCCCATGGTGGCGACGTTCGTCTTGGACTCGGAGGTCCAGGCGCCCATGCGGTGCGGGTGGGACTTGGCGTAGTTCTTGACCGACGCGGGGGCGCGGCGGTCGGAGTTGCCCTCACGCAGGACCGGGTTCACGGCGGAACCCTTGATCTTGTCGTAGCGGGCGCGGATCTCGCGCTCCTCGTCGGTCTTCGGCTCGTCCGGGTAGTCCGGCAGCGCGTAGCCCTGGCCCTGGAGCTCGGCGATCGCGGCCTTGAGCTGCGGGATCGAGGCCGAGATGTTCGGCAGCTTGATGATGTTGGCCTCGGGCGTCTTGGCCAGCTCGCCCAGCTCGGCCAGCGCGTCCGGGATGCGCTGGTCCTCGGTGAGGTACTCCGGGAACACCGCGATGATGCGCCCGGCGAGCGAGATGTCCCGCGTCTCCACGGCGACACCGGCCTGCGAGGCGTACGCCTGGACCACCGGCAGGAAGGAATACGTCGCCAGGGCCGGGGCCTCGTCAGTGTGCGTATAGATGATGGTCGAGTCAGTCACCGGGTGCTCCGCTCCACGTCTGCAACATTGCTCGACATCAAGATATCTCGTGACCGTCCCCGGCTCGACAGGGGTCCGCACACCGGTCCGCGCGATCCCCTCGCCGCCCCGGTCGCCCCGCTCGCGCAGCTCTGCGTCCGTCCGGGCAACCGAATCGCTCGCTCATGTCGTCAAGCAGGTAGATCTTCGATCCGCCCTTCCGACGGCCGGAGGCGACCGACCGGCCGCCCAGCGAAAGCAGACCGAGAAGACCATGAGATATCGCACCCGAGTGACCGCTCCCGCGATCGCGCTGACCGGCACCGCCGCGGCCCTGACCACGGCCCCCGCGGCCCGGGCGGCCGTCACCGCGCCGGCGTCGTCCGGCCGGCGCCGCGTGCCCGCCGCGAAGAGCGCCCCCGGCCCCGAGACCCTCTCCGACCCCGTCTACCCGAGCCTCGGCAACGACGGCTACCGCGTCGGCGCCTACCACCTCGACCTGGCGTACGACGCCACGACCGCCCTGGTCGACGCCACGGCCGCCGTCGAGATCACCACCGCCCAGTGCCTGAGCCGGCTCTCCCTCGACGCCCTGGGCCTCGACATACGGTCGGTCCACGTCGGCGGCCGCCCCGCCGCGTTCGAGACGGCCGACGAGAAGCTGCGGATCACCCCCGCCCGGCCGCTGCCCGAGGGCTGCCGGACCACCGTCCGCGTCGCCTACACCGCCGACCCGCGCCGCACGCCGGCGCACACCGCCTGGGTGCCCACCCCGGACGGCTTCGCGGTGTGCCCCCAGCCGAACTCCGCGCACACCGTCTTCCCGTGCAACGACCACCCCTCGGACAAGGCCGACCTCACCGTGCGGCTCACCGTTCCCGACAACCTGCGCGGTGTCGCCACCGGCCGGCTCGTCCGCACCGAACACCTCGGCGGCGGCCGGACCGCGTACACCTACCGCTCCGGCTCCCCGGTCGCCACCGAACTGGTGCAGATCACGGTCGGCGACTACGTCGTCAAGGAGCGGCAGGGCCCGCACGGGCTGCCGCTGCGGGACATCGTCCCCGCCGCCCGCGCCGAGGCCCTCGAACCGGCCCTCGCGCTCACCCCGAACCTCGTCGAGTGGATCGAGGCCCGGCTGGGCGCCTACCCCTTCGAGACGTACGGGCTGCTGCCCTGCAACTCCGACGACCCGAAGGCGTTCGACTTCACGGGCCTGGAGACCCAGACCCTCACCCTGTACAAGCCGAACTACCTCCTCCAGGAGGAGAAGAAGATCGGCTCGCACATGATGCACGAGCTGGTCCACTCCTACTTCGGCAACAGCGTCAGCCCCGCCACCTGGGCCGACCTGTGGCTCAACGAGGGCCACGCCGACTTCTACGGGCTGCTGTACCGCTACGAGCGGGGCTGGGCGGACTCCCTGGGCCTGACCACGTTCGAGGCCCGGATGAAGGACACCTACGCCCGCGGCGACCAGTGGCGCCGCACCTCGGGACCGGTCGCCGCGCCGAACGCGGCCAACCTGTTCGACAGCCAGCGCTACCTGGGCGGCGTCCTCGTCCTGTACGCGCTGCGCCAGCTCATCGGCGAGGACGCCTTCCACGCCGTCGAGCGGGCCTTCCTGGCCCGCCACCGCGACGGCCACGCCTCCACCGAGGACTACATCGCCGTCGCCTCGCACGTCTCCGGCCAGGACGTGAGCGGATTCCTGCGCGAGTGGCTCTACGGCACGACGACCCCTCGGATGCCCGGCCACCCCGACTGGGCGGTCACGCCGGTGGCGCAGTCGCTCGTCCGCCCGGACGCCCGCACCGGCGCCGGCCGGCACGACAACTCGGCCACGCTCTGAGACGCAGCACATCGGGTCCCGGACGCCACAGGTGAGCCCGTGCCGGAGCGAGGCTCCGGCACGGGCTCAAATCTGCCTCCACGCAAAGCTGTTCAGGCGCTCAGTCGTGCAGGGCCGACGCCCCGCCCTGCATGGCGTCGTCCGACAGCCGCTGCTGCGGGATCAGCACCGCGCCCTGCTGGAGCGCCACCGTCCGCGTCGGGGCCGGGATGCGGATGCCCTCCTCGCGGTAGCGGCGGTGCAGACGCTTGATGAACTCGTGCTTGATCCGGTACTGGTCGCTGAACTCGCCCACACCCAGGATCACGGTGAACCCGATCCGCGAGTCGCCGAACGTGTGGAAGCGCACGGCCGGTTCGTGGTCCGGGACCGCGCCGGTGATCCCGGTCATCACCTCGGCGACGACCTCCAGGGTCACCCGCTCCACATGCTCCAGGTCGCTGTCGTAGGCGACGCCCGCCTGCACCAGAATCGTCAACTGCTGCTCGGGGCGCATGAAGTTGGTCATGTTCGACTTGGCGAGCTCCCCGTTGGGGATGACCACCAGGTTGTTGGAGAGCGCGCGGATCGTCGTCTGACGCCAGTTGATGTCCTCGACGTACCCCTCCTCGCCGCTGCTCAGCCGGATGTAGTCGCCGCGCTGGACGGTCTTGGAGGCGAGGATGTGGATGCCCGCGAAGAGGTTGGCGAGGGTGTCCTGAAGGGCCAGCGCCACGGCGAGACCGCCGACGCCGAGAGCGGTGAGCATCGGCGCTATGGAGATGCCGAGGCTCTGCAGCGCCACCAGGAAGCCGATCGCCAGGACCAGCACCCGGGTGATGTTGACGAAGATCGTGGCCGAACCGGCGACGCCGGAGCGCGCGGAGGTCACCGACTGGACGAGCCCGCCGACCACCCGCGCCGCCGACAGCGTCACCACGAAGATCAGCAGCACCGTCAGGCACTGGTTCACGGTGTGCTGGATCGTCCTCGTCAGCGGCAGCACCGCCGCGGCGGCCGCCGCGCCGCCCGCGATCGCCGCCCACGGCACCACCGTGCGCAGCGCGTCCACGATGACGTCGTCGCCGCTCCAGCGGGTGCGTTTGGCGTGCCCCGCAAGCCAGCGCAGCAGCGTGCGCGACAGGAAGGCCACCAACAGACCGGTGGCCAGGGCGATTCCGCAGAACACGAGGTCGTGCACGGTCAGCGCTCGGTTCACCGGGCGCCTCCGGGGCAACGCTCCGCGGCCGACGGGGCCGTCCACGACCGGATGTGAGGTCTCGTCACGTCATCACCTGTTCGAGTTTCCGGGAAGTGCGTCGGCGCCCGTCCACCGGACCGGCGCGACGACTCATCCTGCCGTATCCCTCAGGGTAGTTCGCACCAGGCGACCGGGGCCCGGAAGCCGCCGAAGGCCCGGCTCAGACCACTTTCAGGCGCACCAGCGCGCCCAGCGTCAACGTCCCCGGCACCAGCGGCAGCCACACGGTGATGATGCGGTAGGCCAGGACCGTGGCCGTGGCGGCCGCCGCCGGGGCGCCCGCCGCCACCAGCGCCACCACCAGCGCCGCGTCCAGGGAGCCGATCCCGCCCGGCGTGGGCACCAGCGCGACCGCCGCCGACGCCGCCAGATACGCGACCAGCAGATGCGCGGGCGGCACCGCGAGGCCCAACGACCGCCCCACCGCGGCCAGGGAGGCCCCCTGGAGCAGCGGGAACGCCAGAGCGCCACCCCACAGGGCCAGCGCCCGCGCCGGACGCGCGTGCACCGCGCGGGCCTCGGTCAGCGCCGTGCGCAGCAGCGCGCACACGGCCGACCGCAGCCGCCGTACGCCCAGCAGCGCGCCCACGGCCAGGACCGCGGCGCCGGCCAGCGCTGCCACCAGCGGGCCGAGCGCGCCGTCCGGCAGGAGCGCGCCGACCCGCAGCGCGCCCGGGAAGGCGAGGAGCAGCAGGCCGAGCAGCGCCGTACGGGCCGCGGTCTGCGCCAGCCCGTACAGCGCGAGCGCCGCCGAGGAACGCGCCAGCGGCACCCCGCACACCGTCATGAACCGCAGGTTGACCGCGCTCGCGCCGAGACCGGTCGGCAGCAGATGGTTGGCGGCGCCCGCCGCGAACTGCGTGGCCAGCAAACGCCGCCGGGGCAGCCTGGTCATCACCGCGCCCTGCCGGGTGAAGGCCGCCGCGAACCACGTCAGACATGTCGAGCAGGCCGCCGCGAGCAGCCACGGCCACTCCGCGGAGCGCAGTTGGCCGAGTCCGTCGGCGAGCACCGACCGGTGCCGCACCGCGACGACCCCGACGAGGACGAAGGGCAGCAGGCACAGCGCCCTGCGCACCGGAACGCGCCCGGGCAGCCGGCGGCGGACGAGGGGCGCTTCGGGCACGTGGACCGGGCTCACACCCGCAGAGGCTGTCCCCGCCGCTTCGACGAGGGGTTGCCGCAGCGTGGACTGCGGCAGTGGAGCAGACATCGTCATCTTGACCTCAACAATGCTCGAGGTTCTAACGTCGTTCGCATGAGCATGGAGACCACCGCCTGGACGCAGTTGTACAGCGTCATGAACGCCCGGCACGAGCGCCGGCCCTTCGACCGCGAGACCTTGCGCCGCATCTACGGCTTCGCCCGTCCGCACCGCCGCCGCATCGCCCTGTTCGTCCTGCTCGGGGTGGTGACCGCGCTGCTCGCCGTCGCCACCCCCGTACTGGCCGGGCGGGTCGTCGACACGATCGTGTCGCACGGCGACTCCGGCGCCGTCGTCCGCCTGGCCCTGCTCATCGCGCTCATCGCGGTTCTGGAGGCGGCGCTGGGCGTCCTGGGCAGACGGCTGTCGGCGACGCTGGGGGAGGGGCTCATCCTGGACCTGCGCACGGCCGTGTTCGACCACGTGCAGCGGATGCCGGTCGCGTTCTTCACACGTACTCGTACGGGAGCGCTCGTCTCCCGACTCAACAACGACGTGATCGGCGCTCAGCGCGCCTTCAGCAACACCCTGTCCGGAGTGGTCAGCAACGTGGTCACCCTGGTCGTCGCCCTCGTCGTCATGCTCACGCTGTCCTGGCAGATCACCCTGCTCGCGCTCGCCCTGCTGCCGGTGTTCGTGCTGCCCGCCCGGCGGATGGGCCGGCGCATGGCCGCCATGCAGCTCGAGGCGGCCGGACTGAACGCGGCGATGAGCACCCGGATGACCGAGCGGTTCTCCGCGCCCGGCGCCACCCTCGTGAAGCTGTTCGGCCGTCCCGAGCAGGAGTCGGCGGAGTTCGCCGCCCGCGCCGCCCGCGTCCGCGACATCGGGGTGCGTACCGCCACCGCCCAGTCGGTGTTCATCACCGCCCTCACCCTCGTCTCCGCCCTGGCCCTCGCCCTCGTCTACGGCCTCGGCGGCCGGCTCGCCCTGGCCGGCTCCCTCGACCCGGGCGCCGTCGTCGCCCTGGCGCTGCTGCTGACCCGGCTGTACGCCCCGCTCACCGCCCTCGCCGGGGCCCGGGTGGAGGTGATGAGCGCCCTGGTCAGCTTCGAGCGCGTCTTCGAGGTGCTCGACCTGAAGCCGCTCATCGAGGAGCGGCCCGACGCCCGCGACCTCCCCGAGGGGCCGGTCTCCGTCGAGTTCGACGACGTCCGCTTCGGCTACCCCGCCGCCGACAAGGTCTCCCTCGCCTCGCTGGAGGAGGTCGCCGCCCTCGACGCCCGCGGCGGCGCCGAGGTCCTCCACGGCGTCTCCTTCCGCGCCGAGCCCGGCATGACGGTCGCCCTCGTCGGCTCCTCCGGCGCCGGCAAGTCGACCATCGCCCAACTCCTGCCCCGCCTCTACGACGTCGACTCCGGCGCCGTCCGCGTCGGCGGCGTCGACGTCCGCGAGCTGAGCGCGCGGTCCCTGCGCTCCACCCTCGGCATGGTCACCCAGGACGGCCATCTCTTCCACGACACCGTCCGCGCCAACCTGCTCCTCGCCGCCCCCGAGGCCGACGAGGCGGACCTCTGGGACGCCCTGCGCCGGGCCCGCCTCGAGGACCTCGTGCGCTCCCTGCCCGACGGCCTCGACACCGTCGTCGGCGAACGCGGCTACCGCCTCTCCGGCGGCGAGCGCCAGCGGATGACGATCGCCCGGCTGCTGCTGGCCCGCCAGCGCGTCGTCATCCTCGACGAGGCCACCGCCCACCTCGACAACACCTCCGAGGCGGCGGTCCAGGAGGCGCTCGCCGAAGCGCTGCAGGACCGCACCGCGATCGTCATCGCCCACCGCCTGTCCACCGTGCGCTCCGCCGACCTCATCCTGGTCGTGGAAGCGGGCCGCGTGGTGGAACAGGGCACCCACAGCGAACTCCTCACCGCCGACGGCCGCTACGCGCAGCTGCACCGCACCCAGTTCGCCCAGGACGAGCCCCAGGCCGCGGCGGCCGTCTGAAAGACCGCCGCCTCCGAAAGGGTGCAGACGCGCCGAAACCCCGCCTGACGGGGCGGGGCTTCGGCGCATGCCACGAGCGGACGGCCGGAGGGGATCCTCGCCCCGTCCGGCCGTCCGACGACACTTCCCCGCGACCGGGGACCGCGGTCAGTCCGTGGTCAGCATGCCCTTGCGGAGCCGGGCCAGGGTGCGCGACAGCAGACGCGAGACGTGCATCTGCGAGATGCCGAGGTGCTCGCCGATCTGAGCCTGCGTGCGCTCCTCCACGAAGCGCATGTGGATGATCAGCCGGTCCCGCTCGTCGAGCTCGGCGATCATCGGGGCCAGCGCGTGGAAGTCCTCCACCAGCCCCATCGCCGCGTCGTCGGCGCCGATGAAGTCGGCGAGGACCGTCTCGCCGTCGGCGTCGCCGCCGATGGCCGCGTCCAGGGAGGAGGAGTTGTAGCCGTTGGCGGCCAGCCGCGCCTCGACGACCTCCTCCTCGGAGAGGTTCATCAGCTGCGACAACTCGGCGACGGTCGGGGTACGGCCCAGGCGCGAGCTCAGCTCCTCGGTGGCGCGGGCCAGTTCGACCCGGGCCTCCTGAAGCCGGCGGGGCACGTGCACGGCCCAGGAGGTGTCACGGAAGAACCGCTTGATCTCTCCCACGATGTAGGGGATGGCGAAGGAGGTGAACTCCACCTCACGGGTGAGCTCGAACCGGTCGATCGCCTTGATCAGGCCGATCATGCCGACCTGGACGATGTCCTCCATGGTGTCCGCGCCCCGGCCGCGGAAGCGGCCCGCCGCGTAGCGCACCAGGGACATGTTCATCTCGATCAGGGTGTTGCGCGCGTCCTGGTACTCGCGCGTGCCCTCCTCCAGTACCGCCAGCCGCTGCAGGAACAGCTTCGTCAGCTCCCGCGCGTCCTTCGGCGCGACCTTGGCCGGCTCGGCGACCTCCGGCAGCGGCGCGACCGGGGCAGCCTCCCGGGACGGCGCATCCGCGCTCCGAACGACGCTCGTCTCCTGCACCTGGACCATGGCCATGTCCGTTCCCTCCCGCTTGCGTCCGTTCAGCCGTGCCGTGCCGCCGTGGGGCGACGAAAGCGCGCCTACCCCGCCCCACGCCGAGTACGCCCACGAATTCGACGAGTTCCAAAAGAAAGTTCGCAGCCGTACCTCCGTCCGTTCCGCCGGCGACGGGAAACGGAACGCCGGGCCGCTCACTCGAACAGGTCAACAACGCAGCGTGAGGCCCCTTGTGGGGCTTGGCACGTCCCCCATTCGGAGTTGCGTCCGCCCGGGGGTCATGAGTGCGTAGGACTCGTGTCCTGCCGGATCTCACCCTCAGGAGGAGACATGGGCACCGAGCGAAACGGCCGTCCGGCCGAGAAGCTGTCCGTCGTGTACACCGTCCGCGTGATCGAGGGCGGCGAGCAGGGGTTCCTGGAGCTGTACGAACAGATCCGGAAGTCCGTCGCCCGCACCCCCGGCCACATCGTCGAGAAGCTCGGCGAACCCGTGGACGACTCCCGCCAGTGGGTCATCACCAGCGAGTGGGAGACGCCCGAGCACTTCTTCGCCTGGCAGCAGAGCGAGGAGCACCGCGCGCTGGTCGCCCCGCTGCGCCAGTGGGTCGACTCGACGCAGTCGCTGCGGTTCCGGGTCGTCAAGGAGACCGCGGGGGTGGCGTCATGACCCCCGTGAGCAACGGCCCCGTCGCCGTCCTCGGCCTCGGCACCATGGGCGCCGGGCTGGCCGCCCGACTCATCGACCAGGGCATCCCGGTCCGGGTGTGGAACCGTACCGCGGAACGGACCGAGCCGCTCGCCCGGGTGGGCGCCTTCGTGGCCGCCCACCCCGCCGAGGCCGTCGAGAAGACGGCCACCGCCATCTGCAGCGTCGCCGACGGCGAAGCGCTCACCGACGTGCTGCGCGGCCCGAACGGCGTGCTGGCCAGGGGCCCCTACCCGGGCACCCTGCTCTGCGCCAGCACCGTCGCGCCAGAGGAGGTCGAACAGATCGCCGGGGACATCCCCTCGGTCCTGGACGTCGGCATGCTCGGCAACCGCGACCACGCCCGCGACGGGGAGCTGCGGCTGTTCGTCGGCGGCGACAAGCAGGTGTTCGAAGCCGGCCGGCCGCTGCTGGAGACGCTGGGCAAGGAGGTCGTCCATCTGGGCGCACTCGGGTCCGGCATGCGGATGAAACTGCTCCTCAACCTCCTGATGGGGGTGGAGGTGCAGGCCATGGCCGAGGCGACCGCCCTGGCCACCGCCTGCGGACTGGACCGGCACCAGGTCCTCAAGACCATCGCGGGCAGCGGCTTCGCCTCCCCGGTCATGGCGTTCAAGTCGCGGCGGCTGGCCACCGGCACCTTCGACGAGCCGGACTTCCGGCTGCGGCTGATGGCCAAGGACCTCATGCTCGCTTCCAAGCAGGCGGCGGCGGCCGGCCTGAGCCTCCCGCTGGCCGCCGCCGCGGCCGAGACCCACGTCCGCGCCACCGAGCAGGGACTCGGCGACGAGGACTGCGCCGCGGTCGCCCGCGCGCTCACACCGAACCCGGGAAGCGACACATGATCATCGACATCCACGGGCACCTGTCCCCACCGGAGGCGGCCGAACGCTTCCCCATGCCCCCCAGCCTGACCGACGTGGACGGCATGCTCGCCGCCCGTGCCGAGGCCGGCATCGACCTCACGATCATCGGCAGCCCCGTCGGGGCAGGCGCGATGGCCCGGGTCCCGGGCGTGGACAACTACGCGCAACCCCGCGACCGGCTCCACGCGTTCCACGCCTGGATGTCCGGCCTGATCGCCACCTTCCCGGACCAGCTGCGCGGCTACGTGTACGCCAACCCGTTCGGGGACGACGACCACCTGGAGGGGGTGCGGCAGACCCTGGCGGACCCCGCCTTCGTCGGCCTGATCACCACCTCCAGCGTGCACGGGGAGCTGCTCGGCTCCCCGCGCGCCGACTCGTTCTTCGCGCTGGCGGCGGAGGCGGGCGTACCGGTCCTGGTGCACGCGCCGGCCGAACCGGTCGGCACGGAACAGGTCGACGACGTCCGCTTCGTCGAGCAGATCGGCAGGTTCGGCGACCTGACGGTCGGCATGGCGATGATCGCGTTCGCGGGGTGGCTGGACAAGTACCCCGGTCTGCGGCTGATCGGCGCGACGGGCGGCGGCGCGATGGCGCTGCTGCCGGAACGCCTCCAGACGGCGGCCCGCCCCCGGCACTGGCCCGGGGGCGGCCCGCCCCCGGGCACGCCGGCGGGCCGGGCCTCCGGTTCCGGCGCCCCCGGCCCGGAGGGGGCCCGCGCCTCCTCGGCGGGCCGGGGCGCCGCGGGCGCCGCAACCGCGGCGGGAGCCGGCGGCCCTGGAGCCCCGGGCGGAGGCCGGCCTCCCGCGGGCGCACCCGCCGGGACGCCCGCGCCGTCGGCCGACCCCGTCGCGGCCCTGCGCCGCATGTACGTCGACACCAGTCCCTTCAGCGCCGCCCACCTGGCCCTCAACGCAGAGGTGCTGGGTCCGGAGCGGATGCTGTTCGGCACCGACTCGCCGCCGATGGCGGCGCCACTGGAGGACTTCGTCCGCATGATCGAGAAGCTGCCCGTCGACAAGGCGTCCCAGCAGCGGATCCTCGGCGGCAACGCGGAGGCGCTCTTCGACCTGAGGAGCCGTCCGTGACCACCACCGAGGAAGCCGTCGCCGCCGCCGAACGCTGCACCCCGGAGTACCGGAGCGACCCGTACCCGGTCTACGCCCACCTCCGCGAGGCGGCGCCGGTCTGCCCCATGAGACCGCCGCACGGCAACGAGACGTACCTGATCACCCGGTACGAGGACGCGAAGGCCGCCCTGGCGGACCCGAGGCTGAGCAAGGACATGTACGGCGCCATGGACGCCTACCGGAGCATCTTCGGCGAGTCGTCCATGGCGCTGGACGACAACATGCTCAACGCCGACCCGCCGAAGCACACCCGGCTGCGCCGGATGGTCAACTCCGCGTTCACCCCGCGGCGGGTGCAGTCCCTGCGGCCGCGGATCGAGACCGTCGTCGCGGAACTGCTCGACGCGTGCCCGACCCGCGAACCCTTCGACCTGCTGCCCGCGTTCGCGTTCCCGCTGCCGATCGTCGTGATCTGCGAACTCCTCGGGGTGCCGCCGAAGGACCGGTCGCGGATGCAGCACCTGTCCACCACGGTGGCGCAGGCCGGCTTCGACCCGGCGTCCAAGCGGGCCCAGCAGCAGGCGGAGAAGGACCTGCACGCCTTCTTCACCGAGCTCATCACGGCGAAGCGGGCCCGCCCGGGCGACGACCTGCTGAGCGCCTTGATCGCCGTACGGGACACCGACGGCGACGGCGGCCTCACCGAGACCGAGCTGGTCTCCACGGCGTTCGTGCTGATGTTCGCCGGTCACAAGACGACCGCCTACCTCATCGGCAACGCCGTGCACCACCTCCTGTCGCAGCCCGCGCAACTGCGCCTCGTCCGCGACGACCCGGAGCTGCTCGGCCCGGCGATCGACGAACTGATGCGCTACGACGGCTCCGTGGAGAGCGCCACGTTCCGCTACGCCACCGAGGACGTCGAGTACTCGGGGACCCGGATCCCCAAAGGCGCGCTGGTGCAGATCGCGCTCAACTCGGCCAACCGTGATCCGCGCAAGTTCGACCGGCCGGACGAGTTCGACGTGACCCGGAAGGGCGCCAACGCCCACCTCGGGTTCGGGCACGGCGGCCACTACTGTCTGGGCGCCCCGCTGGCCCGGCTGGAGATGGAAATCGCCCTGACGGCGCTGTTCGACCGGTTCCCCAGGGCCGCCCTGGCCCGCCCCGAGGACGGACCGCGCTGGATGCAGGTCCCGTTCCCGGCCTTCCGCGGTCTCGCGGAACTGCCGGTCGTGCTCGACCCCGCCGACTGAGCGGAAGGCGACGCGGACAGACGCGCGGGGGGCGCGGAGAGCATGCCCATGCTCTCCGCGCCCCCGTGCGAGGCCGGCCGTTTTCAGCGGGCCGTGCCGAAGTCCTGGGTCCAGTAGGAGCCGGGCTGGGCGAGGCCGACGCCTATCTCCTTGAACGCGCAGTTCAGGATGTTGCGCTTGTGGCCGGGGCTGGCCATCCAGCCCGCCATGACCTGCTCGGGGGTGGAGTACCCGTAGGCGACGTTCTCGCCGTAGGTGCTCCAGGCGTAGCCGGCGCGGGTGATGCGCGCGCCCGGGTCCGAGCCGTCGGATCCGGTGTGCGACATGTTCCGGTGGCTCGCCATGTCCGCGCTGTGGTCCTGGGCGGCCTTGGCGAGCTTCGCGTTCACAGTCAGCGGGGAGCAACCCGCCTTGCCGCGCTCGCTGTTGACCAGGGACACGACCTTGGCCACGGCGCCGGACGCCGGGGCGGCCGCGGACGTGCCGGGAGCGGCGGCGCTCGGGGCGGCAGCCGGCGGCGCGGCCGGTGCGGGGGGCTGTGCTCCCGTTCCGCCGATCGTCCACTGCCTCCACGGCACCTGCGGCACGGCGGTCGGGCCGTTCGGACAGGCCATGGCGGCGGACGGTATCGCCAGCGCCCCGACGGTGACAGCGCCGATGACTGCGTACCGGTGCTGCCTCTGCCTGCGGTGCTTCCTCATGTGCGGGCCTCGCTCGGTCGACTCCACTGCGCGCCGCCGACCTGCAGGGCACCATGCATGCTGGCCCTGACCTGCGGCGACGCCTTTCGGGCCGTCATTGTTAAGCCCAGGTGAGCGACCGGGAAAGAGCCCTTCTACTACCCGGGATCGTAGGCATGTGCGCCCCTTGAAACCGGTGCGGTGGTGTGCTGTCCCGGCGTCACGTGGCATGCCGGGACCTGACATCCCGACAGGGCGTCGCCGCAGCCCGGGGGGAGAGCGAAGAGGGCGACGCGCGTCCCGCGAGCGGCCGGACGCGCAACGTATGTCCGTATCCGTAAGGGCAGATCACCTTATGTCGCCCGCGCGTCGAGTACTACCGGACGGCGTTGACGGAGAAAACACATGTGACGGATGTCACGCTCTGTTGCTGCAACCGTTTCGCGAGGTCAGGGGTCGGGGGGGGCCTTCGCCCCACCGGCCTCACTCCTGTCCGTCGGCCCCGAACGCCTCGAGGATGCGCTCCGCGGCCAGCGTGGCCGTCAACTCCCCGTCCTTGACCCGCTGTTCGAGGTCGGGGGTGAGGGCGCGCACGCCGGGATGCGTGCGCAGCCGGCCGAGCAGCTCGTCGCGGACCATCGACCACGTCCAGTCGACCTGCTGCTCACGCCGCTTGCCGGCGAGCCATCCCGTCGAGTCCAGCAGGGTCCGGTGCTGTTCCAGCCGCTCCCACACCGTGTCCAGGCCGCTGGATTCCCTGGCGCTGCAACTCAGCACGGGCGGGGTCCAGGCCGCGTCCCGGCCGTGCATCAGGCGCAGCGCGCCCGACAGTTCACGGGCCGCGGCGCGCGCGTCCCGCTCGTGCGGACCGTCCGCCTTGTTGACCGCGATCACGTCGGCCAGTTCCAGAACACCCTTCTTGATGCCCTGGAGTTGGTCCCCGGTCCGGGCGAGCGTGAGCAGCAGGAAGGAGTCGACCATGTTCGCCACCGCCGTCTCCGACTGGCCCACGCCGACCGTCTCCACCAGCACCACGTCGTAGCCCGCCGCCTCCATCACCACGATCGACTCGCGGGTGGCCTTGGCGACCCCGCCGAGCGTCCCGGCGGTGGGGGAGGGCCGCACGAAGGCCGCCGGGTCGACCGCGAGACGCTCCATGCGCGTCTTGTCGCCGAGGATCGACCCGCCGGTGCGGCTGGAGGACGGGTCGACGGCGAGCACCGCGACCCGGTGCCCCCGCCCCGTCAGCAGCGTGCCGAACGCGTCGATGAACGTCGACTTGCCCACGCCCGGCACCCCGCTGACGCCGATCCGCCGGGCCCGCCCGCTGTGCGGGAGCAGCTCGGTCAGCAACCGCTGTGCCAGCGCCCGGTGTTGCGGGCGGGTGGACTCGACGAGCGTGATGGCGCGGGCGACGACGGCGCGCTTGCCGTCGAGGACGCCCTTCACATAGGCGTCGACGTCGATCACAGGGGGTGCCCCAGGTCGCCCGCGAGCCGTGCCACCAGGTCGTACGCCGCGTCCGGGATCACCGTCCCCGGCGGGAAGACGGCCGCCGCGCCCATCTCCAGGAGCGTGGGCACGTCCTGCGGCGGGATGACCCCGCCGACCACGATGACGATGTCCTCACGGCCCTCCTCGGCCAGCGCCTCCTTCAGCGCCGGCACGAGGGTGAGGTGTCCGGCCGCCAGCGACGACACGCCCACGATGTGCACGTCCGCCTCCACGGCCTGACGGGCCACCTCGGCCGGCGTCTGGAACAGCGGGCCGACGTCGACGTCGAAGCCGAGGTCGGCGAACGCGGTCGCGATCACCTTCTGGCCGCGGTCGTGGCCGTCCTGGCCCATCTTGGCGACCAGGATGCGCGGCCTGCGCCCCTCGGCCTCCTGGAAGGCGTCGACCAGGGTCCGGGTGCGCTCCACGGACGGGGACTCGCCTGCTTCGGTGCGGTACACCCCGGAGATCGTACGGATCTGGCTCGCGTGCCGCCCGTACACCTTCTCCAGGGCGTCGGAGATCTCCCCGACGGTCGCCTTGGCGCGGGCCGCCACCACCGCCAGCTCCAGCAGGTTGCCGTCGCCCCCGGCGGCCCGGGTCAGCGCGTCCAGCGCGTCCCGGCAGGCCCTCTCGTCCCGCTCCTCGCGCAGCCGCCGCAGCTTGTCGATCTGCTGGGCGCGCACCGAGGAGTTGTCGACCTTGAGGACCTCGATCGCCTCGTCGCTGTCCACCCGGTACTTGTTGACGCCGATCACCGGCTGCCGCCCCGAGTCGATCCGGGCCTGCGTGCGGGCCGCCGCCTCCTCCACGCGCAGCTTGGGGATGCCGGCGTCGATGGCCTGCGCCATGCCGCCCGCCTGCTCCACCTCCCGGATGTGCTGCCACGCCCGGCGGGCCAGGTCGTACGTCAGCTTCTCCACGTAGGCGCTGCCGCCCCACGGGTCGATGACCCGGGTGGTGCCCGACTCCTGCTGGATCAGCAGCTGGGTGTTGCGGGCGATGCGCGCCGAGAAGTCGGTGGGCAGCGCCAGCGCCTCGTCCAGGGCGTTGGTGTGCAGCGACTGCGTGTGCCCCTGCGTCGCCGCCATGGCCTCCACGCACGTGCGCGTCACGTTGTTGAACACGTCCTGCGCGGTGAGCGACCAGCCCGACGTCTGCGAATGGGTCCGCAAGGAAAGCGACTTGGCGTTCTTCGGGTCGAACTGCCTGACCAGCTTGGCCCACAGCAGGCGCGCCGCCCGCAACTTGGCGATCTCCATGAAGAAGTTCATGCCGATCGCCCAGAAGAACGACAGCCGGGGCGCGAACGCGTCCACGTCCAGGCCGGCTTCACGGCCGGCGCGGATGTACTCCACGCCGTCCGCGAGGGTGTACGCCAGCTCCAGATCGGCCGTCGCACCCGCCTCTTGGATGTGGTAGCCGGAGATCGAGATGGAGTTGTAGCGGGGCATCCGCTGCGAGGTGTAGGCGAAGATGTCGGAGATGATCCGCATCGACGGCTTCGGCGGATAGATGTAGGTGTTGCGGACCATGAACTCCTTGAGGATGTCGTTCTGGATGGTCCCGGCCAGCTTCTCGGGCGGCACGCCCTGTTCCTCGGCGGCCACGATGTACAGCGCGAGCACCGGCAGCACGGCGCCGTTCATCGTCATCGACACGCTCATGCGGTCCAGCGGGATCCCGTCGAACAGCTGCCGCATGTCGTAGATCGAGTCGATCGCCACGCCCGCCATGCCGACGTCACCGGTCACCCGGGGGTGGTCGCTGTCGTAACCCCGGTGCGTGGGCAGGTCGAAGGCGACCGACAGGCCCTTCTGGCCGGCCGCCAGGTTGCGCCGGTAGAACGCGTTGGACTCCTCGGCCGTGGAGAACCCCGCGTACTGCCGGATCGTCCAGGGCTGGTTGACGTACATCGTCGGGTACGGCCCGCGCAGGTACGGGGCGGCGCCCGGGTAGGTGCCCAGGAAGTCCAGGCCCTCCAGGTCCTGCCCGGTGTACAGCGGCTTGACCGGGATGCCCTCGGGCGTCTCCCACAGCAGGTCGTCCCCGCCGGCCGCCTTCTTCACGGCCGTACGCCACTCGTCGGCGCCGCCCTCGGCGGCGGGACTCCCCAGCTCGATCCCGGAGAAGTCGGGGATTCCCATCAGGACACTCCCATGCGGTCGAGGGTGGAGGAGAGCACGGAGACGGCGTCGCAGCCCGCGAAGACGTAACCGTCGACCCCGGCGTGCTGCCCGGGGCGGCCCGCGAGGAACACGTGCGCGGCGCCGGCCGCGCGCAGCTCGGCGGCGACCTCCTCCGCCCGCTCCTCGTAGAGGGCGTCGCTGGAGCACAGGCATACCTCGGTGGCGCCGCTCTCGGCGAACGTGCCCTCGGTGACCGGCTCGACACCGCCCGCCTGGAACAGGTTCGAGGCGAAGGTGAGCCGTGCGGTGTGCGCGGCGGCCGGGCCGATCGCGGCCAGGAAGATCCGCGGCCGGGAGCCGGTCGTCGCGAGATGGGCGTCGGACCGCGCGCGCAGCGCCTCGTAGGCCTCGTCGCGGCGGACCCGGGGCAGACCACCGGACCGCGGCTCGGGAGCCGCCTCGCGCACGACGGGCTTCTCCGCAAGGAACGGGAACTCGCTGACCCCGGTGACCGGTTCACGCCGTTTGGCGAGCCGCGCGGTACGCGCCCGCCAGGTGTCGGCCAGCTCCTGCTCCAGCCACCCGGACCGCAGGGCGGCTGCCTGGCCGCCCCGTTGCTCGATCTCCTGGAAGAACTCCCACCCCGCGTGGGCGAGTTCGTCGGTGAGCCGCTCCACGTACCAGGAGCCGCCCGCCGGGTCGATCACCCGGGACAGATGCGACTCCTCGATCAGGATCGTGGAGGTGTTGCGGGCGATGCGCCGCGCGAACGCGTCCGGCAGGCCGAGCGCTTCGTCGAAGGGCAGCACGGTGACGGAGTCGGCCCCGCCGGCCCCGGCGGCCAGCGTGGCCACCGTCGTGCGCAGCATGTTCACCCACGGGTCGCGGCGCGTCATCATCACGGGCGAGGTCACCGCGTGCTGCGTCTGCCCCCCGGCGGCGGGCGCCCCGCACACCTCGGCCACCCGCGCCCACAGCCGGCGCGCCGCCCTCAGCTTGGCGATCGTCAGGAACTGGTCGGCGGTCGCCGCGTACCGGAACTCCAGCTGCGAGCAGCCTTGTTCGACGCTCATCCCGGCCCCGGTCAGCGCCCGCAGGTAGGCCACGCCCGTGGCCAGGGAGCAGCCAAGCTCCTGCGCGGCCGAGCCGCCGGCCTCGTGGTACGGCAGCGCGTCCACGGTGAACGCCCGCAGGCCCGGGTACTTTTCGGCGCAGCGGAGGGCGAGGCCGGCCGCCGGAGCGACGTCGAACGCCTGCCCGGTGCGCGCCTCGTGGCCGAGCGGGTCCGCGCCCAGGTTGCCGCGCGCCGCCTCAGCGGCAACGCCCCGCTCCGCGTACAGCCGCAGCAACTCCTCGGCGGCGGCCTCGACGTCGGCGCCCGCGTCGAGGACGACCGGCGCCAGATCGAGGAAGACGCCGTCGAGGACCCGGCCGAGGGACGACACCGGGATGCCGTCCTCACCGACCGTCAGCCACAGCGAGGTGACGCCGTTCTCCAGGTCGGCGAGGACCGCGCCGCCGTCGGCCGCGGAGTGCCGTTGCCGTACGTCCCAGCCGCCCACGGTGTTCCCCTCGGGCCGGCCGCCGCGCACGAACGGCGCGAATCCGGGGAGACCGGGTTCCGGCGCGCTGTCGCGCGCGGTGTACAGGGGGCGGGTGCGCAACCCGTCCTCGAGTGCGGTGGACAGGGCTTCCTCGGCCGCGTCCCCCTCGACGTCCTTGCCCGCCTTGCGCAGTACACCCGCCACCAGGTGCTGCCACTGCTCGTGCGTCACGTCAGGGAACTCGCCGGCCAGCTCAAGCCCGTCGTCAGGCAGGACCGTCATGCTCGGATGCTAGGCCAGAGGCGCAAAGGAGCAGGAGAGGGCGCGGCTGTGACCTTGCCCTCTCCCTGAATGTGACCACGCTTACCGTCATGCCGCCGGGCAGACGGGGCAAGGGTCAGGATCCCGCGATGAGCGGGGAACGGCGGGCGCCTCGGGGCGGCGGCGATGTCCGCGGCCGTCGTCCTGAAGCTCTGTCGGGGTGGGCGTCGCGCCGGGTGCGGCGGGCGGGTCGCTGGTGCGTCGGCAGTACGGGCACCGCCTGCGGTCCCTCGGGTCGGTGTGGCGGGCAGTCAGCGAACTGTCACCGCCTGGAACTCGGCGAGCCAGGCGCCCGTCTCGAGCAGGTCGGCGCCGGCGCACGCGCCGGGGAGTGGGGCCGCACCGAGCGCCCCTTCAGGAGCGCAACCCGGGCTTCGCGAAATGTTTCGGTGTATGTATCGAATCTTGCGAGAGGTATTGACGCTGTTACCGGCCCCCCGCATCATCCAGTTGCTCGACACTTCGCCCCTTGTTCGATATCACGCACAAGCCTCACTCGGTCCTGCCCGCCGATACGGCCGAGTCGCAAGGAGCATGCCGCCCATGCCCAGGTGTACGCGTACGTCGTGGCCGCACGTGCATGTCATGCCCACGTCATTGAGGGCTCGTGTCGCGCACATGGGCGGCCGCCACCTGCCGCATAAAGAGCCCCACCTCGACAGTCCGGTCAGCCCGGTCGTGCCCGTGACAGGGCCGGCCGGGACCGCTCACTCAAGAATCAGAGGTCCTCATGCGCAGAGGAAGCTTCAGCCGCAAGCGTCTGTCCCTGGCGCTCTCCGCCGCGACCGCGGCCATGGTCTCGGTGGCGGCGACGCTCGTCGCGGGCCCGGCCCAGGCGGCCGCTCAAGCGTGTTCCCTTCCGTCGACCTACCGGTGGACGTCGACGGGCGCGCTGGCTCAGCCGGCGAACGGCTGGGTGGCACTGAAGGACTTCACCCACGTCCTCTACCAGGGCAAGCACCTCGTCTACGGGTCGCACGTGACGGGCGGTGCGTCCTACGGCTCGATGAGGTTCGCCCCCTTCACCAACTGGTCGAACATGGCGTCGACCGGCCAGACCGCGATGAACCAGTCCGCGGTGGCGCCCACCCTGTTCTACTTCGCGCCCAAGAACATCTGGGTGCTGGCATACCAGTGGGGCGCGTGGCCCTTCATCTACCGCACCTCCAGCGACCCCACCAACCCCAACGGCTGGTCGGCCCCGCAGCCGCTGTTCACCGGCAGCATCTCCGGCTCAGGCACCGGCCCGATCGACCAGACCCTGATCGCCGACGGCCAGAACATGTACCTGTTCTTCGCCGGCGACAACGGCAAGATCTACCGGGCGAGCATGCCGATCGGGAACTTCCCGGGCAACTTCGGCTCGTCCTACACGACGGTCATGAGCGACACGACGAAGAACCTGTTCGAGGCGCCGCAGGTCTACAAGGTCCAGGGCCAGAACCAGTACCTCATGATCGTCGAGGCCCGGGGTGCGACGGAGCAGCGCTACTTCCGCTCGTTCACGGCCTCCAGCCTGAACGGTTCGTGGACCCCGCAGGCCGCCGGTGAGAACAACCCCTTCGCGGGCAAGGCCAACAGCGGCGCCGGCTGGAGCAACGACATCAGTCACGGCGACCTGGTCCGCAACAACCCCGACCAGACCATGACCATCGACCCCTGCAACCTGCAGTTGCTCTACCAGGGCAAGAACCCCTCCGCGGGCGGCCCCTACAACCTGCTGCCCTGGCGGCCGGGCGTCCTCACCCTGCAACGCTGACGACAGGGCCGCTCCACGGTGACCCGCGGGAACCCCGGCCGTGCGCCGCGGCCGGGGTTCCCGGCACGGAGCCATGCCGTGTGCTCTCCGTGTGCCCCCCGTGTTAGGGTCACGCGTTCGCGTGGTCGTCGCGGTGGGCGCCGCCGTGTGTTCGGTCCCGCCGGGCCTTCCTCGACATGATTCTCTGCGGAAGGCAGTACATGAAGCACCCCGACGGCACGGCCGACGCCGCCACCGCCCCGACGGCCGTCTCCTTCGCCGACCTGGACCTGCCCGCCGAGGTGCTGCGGACACTGGACGGACAAGGAGTGCGCGACCCCTTCCCGATCCAGGCCGCCACCCTGCCCGACGCCCTGCGAGGACGCGACGTCCTCGGACGCGGGCGCACCGGATCGGGCAAGACGCTCGCCTTCGGGCTGCCGCTGCTGACGCGTACGGCCGGGCGGCGCGCCGAACCCAAGCAGCCCCTCGCCCTGATCCTCGTGCCCACCCGGGAGCTGGCCCAGCAGGTCACCGAGGCGCTCACGCCGCACGCCGAGGCGCTGCGGCTGCGGATGGCCACGGTCGTCGGCGGCCTGTCGATCAGCCGGCAGATCGCCGCGCTGCGCCAGGGAGCCGAGGTCGTCGTCGCCACCCCCGGACGCCTGCACGACCTGATCGAGCGCAACGCCTGCCGCCTGGGCCGGGTGCGGATCACCGTCCTGGACGAGGCGGACCAGATGTGCGACCTGGGCTTCCTGCCGCAGGTCGTCGACCTCCTCGGCCAGGTGCGCCCCGACGGTCAGCGAATGCTGTTCTCGGCCACGCTGGACCGCGACGTCGATCAGCTGGTCCAGCGCTTCCTGCACGACCCCGTCGTCCACTCGGTCGACCCGTCCGCGAGCACGGTCACGACGATGGAGCACCACGTCCTGGTCGTCCACGGCCCCGACCGCTACGCCGTCGTCACGGAGATCGCCGCCCGCGACGGCCGCGTCCTGCTGTTCCTCGACACCAAGCACGCCGTCGACCAGCTCACCCGGCATCTGCGGGCGAGCGGGGTGCACGCGGGGGCCCTGCACAGCGGCAAGTCACAGCCGCAGCGCACCCGCACCCTGGCGCAGTTCAAGGACGGCCAGATCACCGTACTGGTGGCGACCGACGTCGCGGCCCGAGGCCTGCACGTCGACGACCTGGACCTCGTGGTCAACGTCGACCCGCCCACCGACCCCAAGGACTACGTCCACCGCGCGGGCCGCACCGCCCGCGCCGGCGAGTCGGGCGCGGTGGTCACGCTCGTGACGGCGGGCGGACGCCGCGAGGTGAGCCGCATGACGGCCGAGGCCGGCGTCGAGGCGACCGTCACCAAGGTGCGCTCGGGCGAGGCGGTGCTGACCCGGATCACCGGCGCCAGGCGCCCCTCGGGAACCCCGCTCGACGGCGGCCCCGCGGCGCCCCGCCCCAAGAACACCAATGCCCCGTTCCGAGGCCTCGGCACCCCACGCGGCACAGGCGGCAAGTCCCGCAAGGCCGGCGAGGCCCGCAAACTGGCCGAGGCCCGCAAGGCCGCGCTGGTACGCCGCAACGGCTGAAAGTCGCCGGCCGCTGCCGGGGCAAGCACCTGCGGGGTGAACGGCCTCGGCCATGACAGGGCATCGGCCGAAAACATAAAGGGACGACGTCACCAGCGTCCCGGCATGACAAGCTGTGGTCGCCCCACCCCGAACCCAGGAGGCCATCATGACCGCAGAGCCCGCATCCACAGAAGGTTCGGAGCCGGCCACCCCGGAGACGTCCTCTGTGACACCGGACAGCGACGGCAACTACGACCTCAAGCGCAAGTTCCGCGAAGCCCTGGCCCGCAAACGCGGCGCCCAGGCCGACGCAGCCGAGGCCGCCGCCAACCCCGACGCGTCGAAAGTCCGCGCGGCCCACGGCCCGGCGGCGAGCCAGCGATCGTTCAGGCGCAAGAGCGGCGGCTGAGGCGGCGGGTCTCTCGATCTGACTCGTTCTTCGGCGAGCGGATCGAGGCGCGGACCGCCGGGCCGAATCCAGCAGTCCGCGCAGGGCGGGTCCGGGAGGAGGCGCCCGTCTCGTCCGTCGCGTCGACGGCCCATCGCGAGGCGTGCCGTCCGCCGCGGCTGAGGGCACGGCGGCGGACGGCACGTTCTCGTGGGCGCTGGGGCGTCAGGTGAGGGTGTTGCGCAGGTGCGGGCCGAGGTAGCCGACGTAGACCTTGCCCGAGCGCGGGCAGTCGTCGTAGAAGTGCAGGCGCGGGGCGATCGTGTTGCCCCCGCCGATCTTCAGGTGCGCCTGCATGAAGACCCGGCCCTCGGGGTCCACCGCCTTCGGAACCGGGAGCATGCGCTCAGCGCGCAGTTTCGGTTTGCGGGCGACGGTGTCCGATTCCCGCATGGCCACTTTGGCCGTCGGGAAAGGGAAGGCGCTGGAGGCGTCGGACTTGCACCAGCTGAGGAAGTCGCCGCACTTCTTGTCGCCGGCTGACGCCGCGGCGAAGTGGTCCAGGGCCAGCAGCCCGTCCCATGCGACACGCAGCCAGTTGTCCACGGACTGGCTGTCGAGCCCTCTGGTGATCTTGCGTTGCCCGGTGAACGAGATGCCGGGCAGTTCCTTGAGCCGGTCCAGCAACTCGGAGAAGGTCTTGGGGTAGGTGATGTCCGCGGCGACGGCGCCGGCGTGGGCCACGGCGAACTGCCCTGCCTCCCGGAGTTGTTCACGCAGGTGCAGTATGAGCCGCTGGGACTCCTGGACCTTGTCGTACAGTTCCTCGTTCTCGCCGCGCAGTTCGCTCTCGGCCTCGTCCGCCTTCGCGAGCTCCGCGTACAGGTCGTTGATCTCGCTGACCCGGATGCCCTCCGCGCGCTCCGCCTCGTCCAGCAAGGCCGTCAGCGCCGCGTTGTCGGAACGGAGTTGGGCGATGTCCGTGCCGTCCGCGGTCGACCGGGGGCGGGTCCGCTGGCGCGGGATGCCGAGCAGCGCGGGGGGTAACGGCTGCCGGGAGGAGAGCCGTTGGGGAAGCGCGGCGAGGATGGACGCGGCGCGGCGGAGGTCTGCCTCTATGGTCCGGCGCGACATCACGGGGTGCCGTTGCGCGTCGGGTTTCCACGCCGGGTCGAGCCCCGGCAGGTAGGTGCGCACGCCACCTCCGAACACGGGGTGGTACTCCAACGCGGCATTGAACTTGGCTTGCGCTTCCGGGGTGAGCACGTACAGCACAGCCAGTCCGTGCAGACAGCGGAAGAGCGGTTCGACGACCGACCGCGACCAGTCGTCGGGATCCTTCCCGTACGGCACCGTGGCGATGACGACGGGAAGACGCCGGTTGCTGTCGCACAACTCCTCGATGGAGTCGTCGACGTCCTCGGCCTCGATGAAGACGGGCGAGGCCGCGACGTCGGCCTGCGCGTCACGTGCCTCCAGCGAGTCGAGGAGCGAACGCACGATGTTGGGAGTGTTGGCGCGTGTGGGCACCTCTCCGGCGAGCGCCGGCTGGTGCTCTATGTCGACCTGGACCCATGTACGGCCCTCGTCCTCCTCGAGCCCCGAACGCACGATGAGCGTCGACTGCCAGGTACCCGAGGCCGGCGAGTGCGTTTCGCGCATACGCCACCTGCTGTAGGCGCCCTTGAGGCCTGACTCGAAGTCACGGTCCAGCGTGGCGTAAGGGGCGATCTCGGTGCGCCCCTCGTCCAGCCCGGACGGGTCGTAGCCCTTGTCCCGGATCCATTCGATCAGCCGTCGCTCCGCCGTGCCGCAGGCGGTGACGTAGTTGAGTTCGGTCGAGACCACCATGCGGTAGCCGCGTGGTTCCATGGGCGCTCCTCGCCGGAGAGTGGGCGGGGCGCTTCCGGCGGCGCCCCGGCCCTACGAGTCTGGCGCACGGCACCGATTTCGGCGGAAATTCGGGAAACTGCCTCACATGTGCTGTCTCATGCTTTGTCGGTCGGCGACCTGCGCGGACCGCACGGTCTTTGAGGCGAGGGGAGACAGAAGGGGAGGAAAACAAAAAGGGCAAGGAGTCCTCTCCTTGCCTCTCTTAACTTATAGCGCACCCGGGGGCTTGCGGCAAGGCCCCCGTGGTGGCGCAGAATTCCCCGCCGGAGCCACAACCTGCGGAAACGGGGACGACGTGCGTGAGGTGTCGGCGATTCAAGCAGTCAGCGCAGGACGACGGAGCACGGCAACCTCGGAGGTGTCGCGGTGAACGAGCAGTACGTGTCGGAAATCCGGGAGGTCGACGCATCCCAGGTAGCCGTCGTCGGCGGCAAGGGCGCGCACCTGGGCGAGCTGTCGCGGATCGAGGGCATCTCCGTACCGGCCGGCTTCTGCGTGACGACGGACGCCTTCCCGCGGATCATGGCGCAAGCACCGTCGATCGACGCTCTGCTCGACCGGTTGTCAGACCTGAGCCCGGACGACGGCGAGGCGATCCGCACGCTCAGCGCGCGGATCCGCCGGACCATCGAAGAGGTCGCCATCCCCGCCGACCTCGCGGCGGCGATCACCCGCGCGCACGCACGGCTCGGCGAGCAGGCCGCCTGCGCCGTCCGGTCCAGCGCGACGGCGGAGGATCTGCCGACGGCCTCCTTCGCCGGCCAGCAGGACACGTACCTGAACGTCGTGGGGCCGGCGGCGATCCTCCGGAGCGTCAGCCGGTGCTGGGCCTCGTTGTTCACCGAGCGGGCCGTGACCTACCGCGAGCGGCACGGGATCGACCACCGCACGGTCCACATGGCCGTGGTCGTGCAGCGGATGGTCTTCCCGCAAGCGGCCGGCATCCTGTTCACCGCCGACCCCGTCACGGGCAACCGGAAGGTCGCCACCGTCGACGCCGGCTTCGGCCTCGGCGAGGCTCTGGTCTCCGGCCTGGTGAACCCCGACGTCTTCAAGGTGCGGCAAGGCGAGATCGTCGCCAGGACGATCGCCGCCAAAGAGCGTGCCGTACTCGCCCTGCCCGGCGGCGGCACGCGGGAAGTGGAGATCGACTCCGGACGCCGGGAGCAGCCGGCGCTGACGGACGAGCAGGTCGTGCGGCTCGTGCGCCTCGGGCGGCGGATCGAAGCACACTTCGGCCGCCCGCAGGACATCGAATGGTGCCTGGCCGACGACGGCTTCCACATCGTCCAGAGCCGGCCCGTCACGACGCTGTTCCCCGTCCCCGAGACCGACGACCAGGACAACCACGTCTACGTCTCCGTCGGACACGGGCAGATGATGACCGACCC
This sequence comes from Streptomyces sp. NPDC088254, assembly GCF_044740925.1. Lineage (NCBI taxonomy): Bacteria > Bacillati > Actinomycetota > Actinomycetes > Kitasatosporales > Streptomycetaceae > Streptomyces > Streptomyces sp. NPDC088254. Next base: position 99,307 of record NZ_JBIURQ010000012.1, read on the forward strand.
CATGAAGCCCCTGGGCCTGTCCGTGTGGCAGCTGACAGCCATGGTGCCGATGCACGTGGCCGGCGGGAGGCTGTTCGTCGACGTCGCCCCGCGTCTCGCCTCGCCCGCGAGCCGCGCCGGCCTCCTCGACGTCATCGGGCGAGGCGACCCGCTGACCAGGGACGCCCTGGAGTCCGTCCTCGAACACGACGACTTCGTCCCCTCGCTCCCGGACGCGGTCCCCGCCGAGCCGCCGGCCGGCCCCGCCCCCACCCCGATCGAGACCGATCCGGCCATCGTCACCGAACTGGTCGAGCGCAGCGAGGAGTTCCTCGCCACCCTCGAACTCGACATCCGGACGAAGACCGGACCCGCGCTGTTCGACTTCCTGCTGGACGCCTTCGAGGAGCACAAACGAGTCCTCAGTGATCCACTGAGCATCCAGGCGATCATGGCGGGGATGGAAGCCACCTGGTGGCTCAACGACAAGCTGCGGGAATGGCTGGGGGAGAAGAACGCGGCCGACACGCTCACGTTGTCCGCCCCCGGCAACATCACATCCGAGATGGGACTGGCGCTGCTCGACGTCGCGGACGTGATCCGCCCGCATCCGGAGGTGGTGGCGTTCCTGCGCGACGTCGAGGAGATCGAGGACGACGCCTTCCTCGACGAGCTGGCGAAGGTAGCGGGCGGCGCCGAGGCGCGCCGAGCCGTCGAGTCCTACCTCGACCGGTACGGCATGCGCTGCGTCGGCGAGATCGACATCACGAGGCCGCGCTGGCGCGAGCGCCCCACCACGCTCGTGCCCGTACTCCTCGACAACGTCAGGAACTTCGAGCCGGGAGCCGCCGAACGGCGCTTCGAGCAGGGGCGGTTGAAGGCGCTGTGGAAGGAACAGGACGTGCTGGCCCGCCTGCGGGCCCTCCCGGACGGGGACCGCAAAGCCGACGAGACCAAGCGGATGATCGACCGGGTCCGGACCTTCATCGGATACCGGGAGTACCCGAAGTACGGCGTCATCAGCCGCTACTTCGTCTACAAGCAGGCCCTCCTGGCGGAGGCCGAGCGCCTCGTGCGGGCCGGAGTGCTGCCCGAGAAGGAGGACGTCTTCTACCTGACGTTCCAGGAACTCCACGACGTCGTGCGCACGCACGAGGTGGACGGCCGGCTCATCCGGCAGCGCAAGGACGCGTTCCGTTCGTACCACGCGCTCACTCCGCCCCGGGTCCTCACCTCGGACGGTGAGGCCGTCACCGGGTCGTACCGGCGCGACGACGTCCCGGCGGGTGCCCTGACCGGCGTCGCGGTCTCCGCCGGGACCGTCGAGGGAAGGGCCCGCGTCGTCCTCGACATGGCGGACGCCTACCTCGAGGCGGGCGACATCCTGGTCACGCCTTTCACGGACCCCAGCTGGTCGCCGCTGTTCGTCGGCATCGCGGGCCTGGTGACGGAGGTGGGCGGACTGATGACCCACGGCGCGGTGATCGCCCGCGAGTACGGCCTGCCGGCCGTCGTCGGCGTGGACCGGGCCACCCGGCGCATCAGGGACGGCCAGCGCATCCGCGTCCACGGTACCGACGGATACGTCGAGATCCTTTCCGGGACTCCGTGAGGTACGAGGCCGTGTCGGCACGCCGCGGGAGGTGGATACGGCACGCTCACGCGGTCACGCCGGCGCCGCCAGCAGATCGGCCGGCACGTCGGCCGTTCCAGGGCGACGAAGTGGCCCGCCTTCGGGACCTGCGTGAAGGCGGCGGCCGGCAGCAGCCTCCGGTCGGCCTTCCGGTCCGACGTCCGGGACCAGTCCTTCTCGCCGTAGACGAGGCTGCTCGACGCGCAGGGCATGCGCTGACGCGTTACAGCCGGAGAGCCCCCGAAAACCGTGAGGCTTTCGGGGGCTCTCCGTCGTCAACCGGCCTGAGTTCGCTGCCGGTTACCGGACCGGCTCAGCGGGCTTGGGCGCCGAACCGGGTGCCCACGGCGGGGAAGCCGCCGGTGCCGGGCTTGTAGGTGGTCACCGCGGCGACGGTGCCGCCGTTGACGGTGTTGGACATCGGCAGGGCGAGCAGAGCGCCGAGTCCGGGGCCGTAGGGCATGCCGATGTAGAGCTTGGTGCCCGTGTAGTGGATGCTGCGGCCCACGTACTGGTTGGCACCGGGCGGGCCGGGGATGCCGTCACCGTCGCCGGCCTCGATCCAGCGGTCGTTGGGGCCGGCCGCCGCGACGAGCGAGAACGTGTGGACGGCGCCGGCGTTGGCGGTGGTGCCGAGGGCCTCGCCAGGGGTGCCGACGGCGAGACGCATGGTCGCGGTGGTGCCGACTGCGCGCGGTGCGGTGTTGACGGCGGTCAGGGCCTCGCCCATCCGGTCGCCGGCCTCGGAAGTGCCGGAGACGTCGTCCTCGGCGGTGCCCTGCTTCAGATCCCGCAACTCGGCCCAGGCGCCCGCGGCGGTGACCCGGCCGACGACGACCCGGCCGGCGTCGGCCTTCTTGGTGGTGCCCAGGACCACTGTTTCGCCCGGCGAACCGATCGCCAGGATCGAGTCGGTGGCTGCGGCGGCCCCCGAGGGCCGGTACTCGGTCAGGCTGAGCGACCAGCCGAAGTCGTCGTTCGCGTCGGCGTCGCCGGAGACGCTCGCGAGGTCCTGGTCCAGGCCGAACAGCGGCTTGGGGTAGCCCTCGGCGTGCAGCGCGTGGCTGAAGACGGCCAGGTTGCCGGCGGAGTTGTCGCCCCCGATGTTCTCGTTGGGCGCGCCGATGGCGATGTGGTTGGCGTCGGCCGCGACCGAGGTGCCGAAGCCGTCGTTGGCCTCGGCGCCACCGGGCACGTCGGTCCTGTCCTGGTGGATCACGGCGTTGGTGGCGCCGCGCAGGTAGAAGGCCGACCCGGCCTTCGCCACGGTGCCGACCGTCTCGCCGGGCACACCGATCACGATGTACGGCTCGCCGGCGGCGGTGGTGCCGGCGGCGAGGGCGTCGCCCATCCGGTCGCCCGCCCCGTTCACCGAGGCCTTGATCGCGCCGGTGCCCGCGCCCTGCTCGAAGTGGGTGTCCTTCACCGCGCCGGTGCCCAGGCCGCCGGGAGCGCCGTACAGCACATCGACGAAGCCCGAGTCCGCGACGGAGCCGACGTCCTCCAGGGTGGTGCTGACGACGAGGTCGGTGTAGCCGTCCTCGTTGTAGTCGACGGTGTCCATCGCGTCGCCGAACGAGTCGCCCTGCTCGGGGTCGCCGACGACCCAGGCGAGTTCCTGGCTGATCTCCGCGATGCCCTTGCCTCCGCCGTAGGAGACGCGCACCAGACCGGCGTTGGTCTTGCCCGCGACGGTGCCTGCCGGGTCGGCGATCGCGATGTCCTCGACGCCGTCGCCGTTGAAGTCGGTGATGCGGGTGGCGCCGACCGTGGAGTTCACCCAGGAGGTGAGGTCGTCGACGCGTGCGATGACGCCCGCGGTACTGGTCTGCGTGGCGTCGATGCCGTGGCAACCGCCCTGGGCGGACTGGGAGCTGAGGCCCACGAGCTTGCCGTCGCCGATCACCGGGCCGCCCGAGTCGCCCATGCACGCGGCGGCGCCGTCCTTGCCGGTCACCTGCGCCGAGGTGGCGGCGGTGGAGTCGAGGGTGTAGGCGCCGGTATGCAGCTTCAGCGGCGCCCACTCGGTCTTCGTACGGCCGTATCCGGCGAACCGCAACTCCTGGCCGGCCGTGGGCGCGGTGGTCGCGAGCGCGATGGGTGCGACATTGGTGACCGGCCGGTTCAGCCGGGCCAGGACCACATCGCGGTCCGCGCGCGGTACCAGTTCGACGATACGGCGCTGGGCGCCCTGGGTGCCGGAGAGGTCGGCGCGTCCGATGACAGCGGTGGTCGCCTTCGCCGGGGCGCCGGCAGCGACCGCGAGCGAGACGGCCGGGTCGGCTGCGAAGCAACTGGCCGCTGTGAGGAGCCATTCCATGTCCACGAGGGCCGCGGAACAGCCGCGGTCGTGGTCGCCGACGATGATCTGTGCGGTGTAGGCGAAGGTGGTGTCCGCGTCGGCGACCGGGGTTCCCCCGGTGACGGCGGCTGCGGGAACCGCGGATAACGCGAGCGACGCGGTGGCCAGGACGGCGCCGAGCGCGGCGATGCGAGGGCGTCTGGTGGGGTGCATAGAAGTGGTGACCTCAATCACAAGGCTGAGCAGGCCGATTGACGGGGAGGAACCGTGACCGGGACGCGTGCTCCCGGCTGTCGAGGGGCCCCGCCGACTGCCTGATGTCTGTACCTGCTCACTGATCAGGAACGATGTGCGGTGCTGAGCAGGTCGGTCGCGGGACGGAAGGCGGCTACTTGGCCGTCCGGATCTCGACCAGCGTGTGCGCGCGGGACTCCGGGTCCGTGCTCTCGCCCACCGGCGTGAACGTGTTCTTGGTGATCTCGTAGGACTTCTCCTCGGTGCCGACGGTCATGTCGACGGTGGTGGAGTAGTCGTTGCCCCTGATCGAGTAGACGCCGGGGAGATCCAGGGTCAGCCAGCCCTCGTTGCCGGTGGTGTTGAAGCAGACCTCTTCGGCCCTGTTGCGAACCAGGAGCCGCAACTGCCCCGTGTTGGGAGCGCAGTTGGCGAGCGTGATGTGACCGTCGCCTCGCTTCAGGGTGATCTTCTGCTCCGCCAGGATCTTGTCGGCCTGGGGATAGTTGAAGTCTTCCACGGCATAACCGGGGGTGGCCCCTGCCACCAGCACGGCGGCGTCGGCGGCCTGCGCGGTGCCTGCGTCCGGACCGTGTCCACCGTTGGTCACTGCGATCCAGGCTAACGCACCGCCGACTGCGACGCCGAGTGCCTGCATCGCGAGCCGCATTCTTCGCGGCTTTCCGACATTGGCGTTGTTTTCCTTCATCGTATCCCTAATTTCCTGTCCACCGGCCGGAGTTGAGGACCGCCGACCGTGAAGAGCCGGTCGCGAACAGGGGAAGCCGTGCATGCGGCATGTGTGAAGTCCCCCGTGCACCAAGTGCGCCGCGTCCGTGACGCACTGTGAACCCCGGTGATCGTCATCGACCCTGGCATCTGAACACGGCGACGCACCCACGTCCAGCTCCCTGAACTGCCCATATCTGGATATAGAAAGCAATTTCTCCGTGACCTGCGTCACTCTTCCCGGCGCTTCCCGGGGCGGTGTCACGACTTCGCGAGGTATGTACTGGTTCGTCGAATTCCCTTGCTCATATGGGCTGTTCGAGCCTCGACGGACCCAACTCCCGCAAAAGACCCATGGAGTTGATACTGTCCACAACTTGTGGCGGCCATCGATCCATGGATCCGTCGTCCGTCACGACGCGAAATCCGACAGCTCGCCGCGTTACTCAGAGAAGGGCAAGTCCCGAATGCAGACAGCTTTATGGAGCAGACGCCGCGTTCTCGGCGCGATCGCGGCCGCGACCGCCGTCGCCTCCACCCCCGCGGTTCTGCGGCCGGCCACCGCCGCGGCCGCCGAGACGACGGGCACCGGCCCGGTGCCGCTGCCGGACACCGAGCGCGCCAAGGCGGTCCGCGCATGGCTGACCGGCGGCACGGGCGTCAAGGCCGCCGCCGCCACGGCCCTCTACGGGACCGACGCCGAGATACAGAACTTCCTCGCCGTGACGCTGCCCCAGCAGACCGTCCAGGACAACCGGGTCGCGATCGTCCGCAGCCTGGACCGGGCGGGCAAGGGCCTGCGCCGCGAGGCCGTCGCCGCCCTGGACAACGGCGACGCGGCGATAGCCGCCTTCCTCTCGGGAGGCTTCGCCCCCGCCATTCGGGAGGACCTCAAGGTCGCCACCAGCATCGTCTCGTCCACCGGCGGCAAGGCCGTGGTGCGCGAGGCCAGCGCCGCCCTCGACGCCGGCACCGAGCAGGCCCTCGTCGGCTTCCTCACCGACAAGCAGTACGACGCGCGGCTGGAGGACACCCGGGTCCAGATCAGCGCCATGATGGTGACCGGCGGCCCGGAGGTGCGCAAGTACGCGGACCGTGCGCTCAGCGGCACCGCGAACGACGCCGAATGGTTCATGGAGACCGGCCAGCACATCGCGCGCGCCCGCGACCAGGAGTCGGCGACCATCGAGGAGCTCGTGGCCGTCGTCGAGCGCGAGGGCAAGCGCGCCGAACGCGAGACCAACCTGGCCGTCGAGGCCGGGGCCCGCGCCGAGACCGCCGCCGGCAAGGCCAAGGAGGCCGCAGAGAAGGCCGCCGCAGAAGCCGCCGCGGCCCAGAGCGACGTGCGCAAGTCAGGGGCCGCGGCCCGCAAGGCGGCGAGCGCGGCGAAGGGCGCGGCCGACGCCGCCCGCAACGCCGTCAACGCCTCCAACGCCGCCGTGAACGCCTCCCGCCGTGCCTCCTGGGCCGCCGCGGGCGCCGCCCAGGCCGCCGCGAAGGCCGGCAACGCCGCCGCCCGCGCCTTCAACGCCGCGATCGCCGCGTCCAAGGACGCAGGCAAGGCGAAAGAAGCCAAGAACGCCGCGGTGGCCGCCCGCAACGCCGCCGCCAAGGCACGCAGCGCCGCCGCGGCCGCCGCCAAGGCGGCCCTCGCCGGCGACGCGTCCGCGTCCGCCGGTCTGGCCGCCGCCTCCGCCGCCCGCAACTCGGCCGCCGCCGCGGCCGCCGCCGCGCAGGCCGCCGTGTCGGCCGGCGCCGCCCAGGCGGAAGCCAACGAGGCCAAGCGCCAGGCAGCCATCGCCAGCAGCGCCGCCAACCGCGCCACCAACGCCGCATCGGCCGCCCAGGCGCTGGCGAGCGCCTCCGCCAAGGCGGCCCGCACCGCCCGCGACGCCGCCAACTCCGCCGCCGACCACGCCGACAAGGCCGCGGACGCCGCCGAGGAGGCCGTGAAGTACGCCGGCCAGGCCATCGACTACGCCAACAAGTCGACCGCCCACGCCAACGCTGCCGTGAAGGCCGCCAACGTCGCCACCCAAGCCGTCACCGACGCCATCGAGGTGGAGAAGAACGCCCGCGCCGCCGAGGCGCAGACCCTGGCGCAGGACAAGCAGCAGGCCATCGAGGAGGCCCAGCAGCTCGCCGCCATAGAGAAGGCCGAACTCGCCGACGTCCGCGAGAAGCGGCAGATGCAGGAGCGCATGACGCAAGCGACCAAGGACCTCCTGTCCAAGGCGGAAACGGCGCTCTACTCCGGCGACATGGCGGTCGCCGCGACCTTGGGCAGGCAGGCCGCGGTCGCGCTGATCGACGCCCGTGGCGCCCACACCCGCCAGGCGGCCCAGCACGCCCTCGCCGGCTCCGACTACGACGTCTACTCCTGGATCGACCTCGACCGGGTCCTCGCCCAGGAGCAGGACGACCGGGAGACCACCCTCCACGTGGCGACGGTCGGCAGTCCGAACGTCGCGGCGGCCGCCGCCGCCGCGCTGGCGAGCAACGACTCCAAGGCTGTCGGCGACTTCCTCACCGGCGGCATGAAGCGCGCCTCGGACGAGGACCTGCGCGTCGCCATCAACAAGATCATGGCCGACGCCCCTGGCAAGGCCGTCATCGAGGCCGGCGACAAGGCGCTGGACAAGAACACCACCGAATCCCTCAACTACTTCTTCGACCACGACTATCCGCTGGCCATCCAGGAGGACGACCGGGTCCGGGCCGTTCAGCTGATCAGCACCGCCGGCGCCTTCACCAAGGCCTACGCGGAGGTCGCGCTCGAGGGACCGGCGTGGATGCTGCGCAACTTCATCAGCGTGATCCAGTTCCGCACGGCCCAGCTCGACTTCGACACGGCCACCCACGTCGCCGCCGTCCGCGGGGCCATCGCCGCTGCCGGCAAGGTCGCGCAGAAGGCTCAGGAGGACGCGGCCCTCGCCTCGAAGGCCGCCGCCGACGCCCGCAAGGCCGCCGACGAGGCCAAGAAGTGGTCGCAGAAGGCGCTCGACTCCGCCGCCAAGGCCGAGGACTACGCCAAGCAGGCGCGGGACAACGCCGACGCCGCCGACAAGTCCGCCGCGGACGCCCAGGCCTCCGCCGCCAAGGCGCAGAAGGCCGCCGCCACCGCCCGCGGCGCCGCCCGCTCCGCCAACTACTCGGCCAACAAGGCCGTCGACTCGGCGCGCGCGGCCCTCGCCTCCTCCGCCCAGGCCCAGCGCTCCGCCGCCGCCGCCCGCGCCGCCGAGCTCGCCGCCTCAGCCGACGCGAGGGCGGCCGCCGCGGCGTACGCCCAGGCCAAGAAGATCGCCGCCGACAAGAAGCGGGCCGAGGACATCGCGAAGGCCAAGGCGGCCGCGCTCGAGGCAGCGCGGGCCCGCGGCATCGGGGAGGACCCGGCCAACAACAACAAGAACAACCAGGTCAACCCGAACGGCACCGCGGCCGGTGACGCCGACGAGTGGTGGAACGACGCCCAGTTCTACGCGGACGCCGCCAACGTGGTCAGCGTCGGCGCCGGGTTCCTGGCGGCCGGCTGCGCCCTCGCCGCCACCGTCTTCCCGCCGGCCCTCGCCGCCGCCGGCTTCTTCGCCGGCGTCTCCGCGGGCGCGGGCGCCCTCGGCAGCCTCTTCACGGGCATCGAGCACGGCTTCACCAGCGGCGCCTTCTGGGAGTCCGCCGCCGGCACCGGCCTGAGCCTGGTCTCCTTCGGCGCCTACAAGTGGGTCGGCGCCGCGGACAAGGCGCTCGGCGGCAGCGTCGTCAAGCCGGTCGTCAGCAAGATCACAGACGTCGGCGAGGACCTGGTCTCCGGCATCACGAAGGGCCTCAGCGACTTCGGCCTGGCGGCCTGACCCCGCCCGTTCTCCCTTCCCCGGGGGCGCCGCAGTCAGGCGGCGCCCCCTCCTTCCCGTCACTAACGGAAAGTCCCTGCCTCCATGCATGGAATACCCGGCGGGCGCGCCACGAGAAGACGCGCCCGCTCCACGGTCCTGACCGTCCTCACCGCCCTGACCCTCGTCGTCACGACAGCCGCGACGACCCAGGCGGCCGAGCCGCCCGCGACGAAGAGGGCCTCGTCCGCGACCAAGTCCGCGGCGCCCAGTACGAGTTCGACCGAGACCAGCAGGTTCGCGGCCGGCTCCGGTGAAGACTGCACCGCCACCGCCCCGGGCTCCAAGGAGCGCCGCGCGGGCGCCGTCGAGTCCTGTGTGACGGTCACCCCCGCCCCGGTGACAGCGAAGGCCCGCACCGCCGCCGCCGCGGCCGCCGCCAGCTGCAGCATCACCAGCCCCGGCAACTACAGCTACGAGCGCTTCTCGTACTGCGTGACCGGCATCAACGTCACCTACATTCTCCGCGACAGCAGGGGCCTGGAGATCGGACGCGGCACCCTGGCGGTCTCCACCAGCGCCGACCTCTCCCCGACCGCCACGACCTGGAACGAGCACGTCACCGTCGCGATGACCAGCGCCTCCGGTGACGTCGCCGCCCTGAGCGCCAAGTTCCGCGCCTCCTGCGACGCCGGCTGCACCGCAACCAAGGACGCGCCGTGGTGGGCGAGCACTGTCACCATCGGCAAACCCCTGACCGGGGACGTCACCTTCTCATCGCCCCAGAGCACCGGCTCCTCCGCCTCCTTCTTCACGTCCTACAAGATGTACGTGACGGCCCCGGGAGCCACGCCGACCGACCCGAACGCGTCGTGGAAAAACGCGCGTGAGATCAGGTGCGACGACGCGGTCGGCGGCGGTTCGGGGGCGGGGTGTGCGGTTCCCTCCATCACGCCTGTCGTGCCGATGAAGGCGACGGGCTCGGACCCGGGCGGCGCCGTTGCCGCCTACCAGTGGACCCAGCAGAACCTCAACGACGGTTGGGGCGAGGGCAAGCTGCTGACCCGCGCAACAGTCGGCGTGTCCAACCGTGCGGCCGCCACCTGTGCGGGATACGTAGCCATCACGACCCTCGTCGAGACCGACACCTGCGCCGGATTCCCCTTCGGTGAGGCGAAGGAAGGCGGGACCCGGGGCGACCAGTGCGTCGAGGTGATACCCAACCTGGGCAACGGGGAGTGGGACACATATGTGCTGGGCAACGCCAAGGAACTGGACAAGTCCAAGCCTTGCGTGCGGGCCCACGTCAACGCCGCGGACAAGCAGTTCGCCGACACTCAGCTCGCCAACGGCTTCGCCGGCCAGCGGGTGATCGACAACGACCAGTTCAAGCTGAAGTTCAGCACGCCGAACACCGGCCCGCACGCCCGCTGCCTGAACACCAATCCGCTCGGTGCGGTCCCCAACGGCGACGGCTGGAACATGTACACCACTGAACCGGTGCCGCACGTCAACAAGACAGTCACCCCGATAGGCCCGGCCGGCACGCGGCCGACCCGGGCACAGGCATGTCTGGCGAGGAACACCAGCAAGGGCTCCCCTGCCAAGGGGGACATCACAGGCTGGCTGGACGCGCAGAAGTTCAACACGGACAACCCGCCGACTTCTTCACAGGCCCGCTGCCATCTGATCGCCAACATCCTCGGCGGGACCGGCCAGATCGAGGACCTTGGTCAGGACAACCTCGTCCCCTGCTGGCAGCAGGGCATGAACACCGGCACGCCCAGCATGCGGACCTTCGAGAGCATGGCGCAGGACAAGATCAAGGGCCCCGTCTCCGCCTTCGGAGCGGACGACGCCATCTTCTACGAGGTCACACCCGTCTACAGGGACGCCACCAGTACGATCCCGGTGGGTGTCACGATGCACGCCAATATCGAGCGGGCGAACGGGACGATCGAGGAACTGTTCCCCAACGTCTACGTCCCCAACACCAAGAAGGACACCTTGCTGCTCAATCTCGGTAACTGACCGAGCGATCCTCTGCAATCTGTGCCATCGGGAGCCGGCATGAGTTTCACCACCCCACCGCGACCACTCGACGTGGCCGCACTCTTCCCTCAACTGGCCCTGATGGCCCGTTCGGCGACCCGGCTGCATCCAAGACCCGGGTCGCCGACCGTGCACGACAGCTCCGTCGGCGGTCCGCTCCTGTGGCCGGCCGACGAGCCGTGGCCCCTCTGCGAAGGTCCACACGACAGCCATGCGGCTCCCAGAGTCCACTCACCGGACGACATCCGGGTGCTGCGACGCATTCGCGCGGCAGCCGCCGAGCGGCTGCACGACGACCCCCGGGCACCCGTGTCCACGCCCGAGGAGGCGGAGACCGAGGAGCGGATCGGCACGGGCCGCCCGTGGTTCGACGGCCCGATCCCCATGCTGCCCGTCGCCCAGCTGTACACCCGCGACGTCCCTCTCCCGGTCAGTCCTCCCGGGGTCGATCTCCTTCAGGTCCTGTGGTGCCCTTTCGACCATCCGACACACCCCCGCACCGCCCTCTTCTGGCGCTCCTCCGGGACCGTCACCGACGTACTCGCCGCACCGCCCGAGCCGCCCACGGTCCAGTTCGTCTGGTACCTGCCGGAGCCGTGCTCCCTCGCACCCGAGCAGGTCACCGAGTACCCCAACCCCATGGAACTCGACAAGGAGTTGCAGGACCAGCTCAGCGACGTGAGCCGGTGGCAGACCGCCGGCGATGCGTGGGACAGCAGGTACGCGGTCGCCCCGGACGAGTTCTACGCGAACAGGCTCGCCCACGCTCCCGGATGGAAGACCGGCGGCTGGTCCCGCTGGGGCCTGACCGACCCCGTACCCCGACCCTGCCCCGACTGCGGCACCGAGACGGTTCCACTCCTCACCATCGCGTCCGGGGAATGGGATTCCGTCACTCGCAGCTGGATCCCCGAGGAGGAGCAGGCCAGCCCGACGCCGTCCAACCTCGGCAACCCACCCGGAGACTTCACCCTGATCGACATCGCCGGCGGCTACGACCTCCAGCTCCACGCCTGCCCGGCCGACCCCTCCCACGATCACGTCGAACTGGTCCAGTGACTGTGTCGACCTAGCGGGGCCGCGGACGGCCGGCTGCAGGGCACGCACACCCCGGGTCGATCGCGTCGATCACCGTATCGGCCCGGGTCCCGTTCACGGAGGGCCGGCAGCGTGGCGTCGTCGTGGTCATGAGCAGCCGGGCTCCTGGCTGGGTTCGCGGTCCTCGCCGCCGGCCAGGGCCCGATGGCGGTCCATCAACCCGTTCATCTCGGCATGATCACGGCGTTGCCGGGCCAACACGCTGCCCGTGCCGCCCAGTTGCTCAACCGTCCGCTCTTTGATCGTCTCGGGACGGTGGTTGCGGCCGCCGCCGACGGTCACCGCGTACTTGTCCAGGGCGCGCAGGCGGTCGGTGAGCGTCGCGATGCCGCACATGCGCTGCAGGAAGTCCAGCGCCGTACGCTCCCCGGGGATCAGGCTGCGCGCCGAGCCGGCACCTCGGCGAGTCGAGCCGCTTCTGTCGCCGGCGCCGTCACCCACCCCGGCGCGTGGGCCCCGAACCGTTGCCTTCCGCAGCCAGGGTCGCCCGCACCCGCTGCTCCTCGCGAGCAGAGCCGACGTCCCGTTCCAGGGGCGTGCGGCTCACGGCTGTCGCGAGGTCTTCCAAGGCCCGTTTCTGCAGTTCCGCTTCGCGCCGCACGACCGGGCTCCCATTGCCGGCGGCGGCGTCCTCCCACGCACGGAGCGCCTCCTCCACGCCTCCCCAGTCCGGATTCCTGTGCTCGCGCACGGCGACTGCCGCCTTCGCGGTGTCCGTCTCCAGGGCCTCGGCGAATCGCTCCGCCTCGGGGACGAAGCGGCTGTCGGCCCGCGGGACGTGGCTCTCCATGAGCATCGCCGCGCGGCCGAACCCCTTGAGCGCCTCCTGCGCCTCCTGCGCCTCGCGCGCCGTCAGACCCCTGGGGCGGACCGGTTCCTGCTTTGCCCGCTCGTATGCCTCCTGCCAGGCGGCACGTGCCTCCCTGCTGTCCAGCAGTGCCCTGCGCATGTCGGCGTGATGCTCCCGGGTCGGTTCGGCGTAGTCGCGGAGCACCGCGGCCGCGTAGCGGCCGTTGGCGGCGAGCCAGTCCGCGAGCCGGCCCGGCAGCCGGGGTGTCTCCCATGCGGGGTACACCACGTACGCCAGCATGGCCAGGGCCCCGCCGAGCAGGGTGAGCACCACCCGCTCCGGGACTGTCTGCTCCCATGCCTGGCCGCCCATGCCGAGCAGGAAGACGACGTACGCGGCGGTGAAGCACTGGGTGTAGGCGTAGCCGGTGCGGTTCAGCGTGTACGACAGGCCCGCCGAGATCACCGCCAGCGCACCGGACACATATGCGTCCGAGCCCAGGGCCCGCACCATGCCGGTGGCGAGCGCGACCCCCGCCAGGGTCCCGGCGAGACGGGCCACCGCGCGCGCGTACGTCCGGTGGAAGTCCGGCCGCATCACCATCACCGAGGCGATGGGCGCCCAGTAGCCGTGGCCCAGGGGCAGCCGGGCGGCGATCAGATAGCCGAGGGTGGCCACCGCCGCCAGGCGGACGGCGTGCCGGAACACGGGTGAGTCCGGGCGGAGCTCGCGGCGGACCGCCCGGACGACGACCGGGACCAGCCGGAGCATGGTCGGGCGCACCATGAACCGGTCGCCGGCGAGGCCGGGCGGCGTGGGCGTCCTCCCGGGCGGGCAGCCGCACCCGGCGATCTCCAACGCCTCGCCGAGCAGTTCCACGAGCCGCTCGGCGGCTTGCCGCGCGGGGCCCTCCAGCACCTCGTGCTCCTCGTCGACGCGCAGGGCGTCCATGCTCTCGGGCCGCACCTCGGCGGGAGTGCCGCGGCGGATCGAACGGGCGACCGCGTCCAGGACGTCGGCGGCCGCGTCGAGCAACTCCCGCGCGCGGTCCCGCCCGGGTCCCTCCGCCGGGGCGCCCACGTCCGGGTCGGCGAGCGCCGCGACCACCGGCCGAACGCGCTCGGCGAGTCCCCGGGGGCCGTGCAGGACGAGGGGACGGGTGCGAGCCTGTGACGGCGTCACGGCAGCCGCGTCCCGGGCCGTCATCAACGGCTCCGGGTCGAACGGGGCGGTCGGGTCGTGCCGCAACCGGCGGGCGTAGTCCGCCACGGCGGCCAGGGCGTCGGCGAGCGCGTCACGATGCGCTCCCCAGCGCCGGATCGGGAACAGCAGGATCAGCACGGCCTGCGTCACGCCCCCGAGTGCGATGACCCCGGCGTGCTCCAGGGCTCGCCCGACGCTCGTGGGCAAGGTGATGGTCACCAGCATGCTGCCCACGGTCGTCGCCGCGACGATCCCGGCGGTCGATCCGACGGCCCACGCCATCCCCGCGGCGAAGGCCCACACGGCCAGCAACGGGAGGAACGTCACGAGCCGCCCCGCCGCCAGGTAGCCCACGAAGGTGCTGAGCGCCAGAGCCGCGCCCGTGCCCAGCGCGACCACCTTGCGCGGGCGCCAGGTCCGCTGGAAGGTGGCCCCGCCTGCGGAGTAGGCACCGAGGGCGGCGGACGCGGCATACGCGGGGGAGGCCAGCCACAGCGTCGCCCCGATGACGATCGCGAGCCCAGCGGCGGCGCGCAGCGCGAGCAGGGGCTCCAGCCGCGTCTCCTCGATCTTTAGCGCAGAACGCACGACCTCCCCGAAGGCCCGCAGCCACGTCACGGGTGTCCGCCTGGCCGGAACGCCCTGCCGGGTCGCGTCGGCCTGGTCGAGGTGCGGCAGCCCTCGTGCAAGGGAACCTCCCACACGGCCCGCGAACCGGCCGGCGGCCGCAGCCGCTGGACGGGGTGCTGCCCCTGCGGACACTGCTCAGGCCGGCCGGAGCGCGGGCGATCGTTGCTGGTTCAGGTCCGGCCAGGAGCGCGCCGACCCCGGGGCAGTGCTGCTACGGGCCCGTGGCTCCGGCACGCCTCTGCAGGCCTTTCACCTGGATCAATGCAATGGTTCATGTGCCGCCGGCCCGCCGGGCGGAGCTTCGGCGCTCCGGCGGCGTTGCGTCCGGGTCCCCGTATGCCCCGAGGCGAAACAACCACGCACCGACCGATCAACCACGCACCGACCGATCAACCACGCACCGACCGATCAGCGAATCTCCGGACCCGGACGACCACCGACCGACGGCACATCTCCGACTGAGGTCACCCGCTAGTCACCGTGGCCGTCCTGCAGCAGGATGCGACGCTCCTGTTCGCGCTTGGAGTAGGCGGCTGCCCGGATCGCCTCGTCGCTCTCCAGGCCCGATCCCAGCGCGCCGCCCACCGTGGCGACCGAAGCGACGAACCAGGCCAACGTCCAGTATTCCGTGGCACGCAGCGGGGTTCGTGTGGCAGAGGCGAACACTTGGTCGTTGAGGATGAACAGCGCCCACACCGAGTTGATGACGATCAAACCCACGTAGCAGACGAGCACCCCGAGACCCACGGTCATGACCGTCGAGGCGTTGTAGAGCCTCGCCCTCTGCCTCGCCTCCCTCGAGACCTTTGCTGAGCGATGCCACAGCTCCCCGTCCACGATCAGCCAGCCGATCATGAGCCCGACGCTCCCGACCATGGCGATCACGAGGCGCTGCGTGCTCAGGGCCTCGGACAGGCTCCAGACGGTGGAGTCCAGGGTGGCGATGGCTGCCGTGGCGAGTGCGGTCGCCAGTGCTTTCGACAGGCCCAGCACCAAGCGCCACGGCTGGTTGGCGCGGACCATACCGCCGAGCACCTTCAGGTAGCCGCGCGGCCCACTGAGGACGTACCGCAGATCGGCGATCTCCTCCTCCTCGACCTGGCCCGGACGGATGGGCGCGAGACGACCGATGAAGGGCCCTCGCAGCGGCTGACTTCCCGGAGACCCCCCAGGCCCGGTGGCCTGCGGGCCCGCCAAGCTGAGCACGGCTTCTTCCACGGCCTGCCGGGCCCTGGTCTGCAGCCGGAAGCCACCCAGCGAGGGAAGAGACAGCAGCGCCAAGCCGTGTTCGTGACTCAGATCCACCACGAGCTTGCGCCCGTGCGAGTGCAGCGGAAGGTCGGTGAGGGCCACGACGATGTCCCAGTTCGCCTCACTTCCGCGGTCCATGATCCGCCGTGTCAATGTGGACAGGTCCTCGGTACCTGCTGTGAAGGGCTCGCTGACCACCTTGACGTCGAACCGTCGTCCCTGGCCTGACCTGTCGGCGAGCCGATCGGGAAGCATCCGGGCCATGCGCTGCGCGATCTCCGTCGGCGTATCCGGATCCGCCAGAAGAGCCACGACCGTCACGCCCTGAGACGACACCCGCATGACTCCCTCTCGTCGGCTACCCTCGCGCTCGCGAGTGCCCACAGCTGCCCCCGGGTAACACCGACGCTGCGTGACACGCCGGCTCCTGCCAAGACCATCGGGTCTTACCCGGGAGCGGGGCCCGGTGACGGCACCTGCCGCAAGGGTCCGGGCGCGATCGGGTACTCAGGAACGGTGAACAAGGACGCGACCGACCCCTTCGTGCATGTCCGGGGCGCCGGTGAGAACAACCTGCGGAACATCGATGTCGACATTCCGCGGGACGCGATGGTCGCCTTCACCGGGGTCTCCGGTTCGGGCAAGTCCTCGCTCGCCTTCGGCACGCTCTACGCGGAGGCCCAGCGGCGCTACTTCGAGTCCGTGGCACCGTACGCCCGAAGGCTGTTGCAACAGGTCGGCGCACCGCACGTGCGGGAGATCACCGGACTGCCACCGGCCGTGGCCCTGCAGCAGCGACGCGGGTCGCCCGGCTCGCGTTCGACGGTCGGCACCCTCACCACGCTGTCCAATCTGCTGCGCATGCTGTACTCCCGCGCCGGCACCTATCCGCCCGGCGCCGCACGGCTGGAAGCCGAGTCGTTCTCACCCAACACCGCGGCCGGCGCCTGCCCGGAGTGTCACGGACTGGGCGTCGTGCACGACGTCGCCGAGGACCTGCTCGTCCCGGACCCCTCGCTGAGCATCCGTGAGGGGGCGATCGCCGCCTGGCCGGGCGCCTGGCAGGGCGCCAACCTGCGCAGTGTCGTGAAAGGCCTGGGGATCGACATCGACCGGCCGTGGCGCCGGCTCAGGAAGAGGGACCGGGACTGGCTGCTGTACACGGACGAGCAGCCCTCGGTATACGTCGAGCCGGAGGAGGACCGCGTCGACTACGGCTACCAGGGCAAGTTCTGGAGCGCCCGCAAGCACGTCATGCATGTCCTCGCCGACTCCAAGAGCGAGAAGATGCGCGAACGGGCGCTCCGGTTCGTCAGGAGTGTGCCCTGCCCCGAGTGTCACGGCAGCGGACTGCGGCCCGAGGCGCTCGCCGTGACCTTCGCCGGACGCTCCATCGCCGAGATCAACGCGATGCCGCTCACCGAGGTCGTGGCGCTGCTGCGGCCCGTCGCGGGGCGGTCCGAGGCCGACGCCACCACGTCGACCGCCCGATCCGGGGAGACGACCGAGGTCGCGGTCCGTATCTGCGGCGACCTGGTCACGCGGATCGACGTACTGCTCGACCTGGGCCTCGGATATCTCAGCCTCGGGCGCCGCTCGACGACCCTGTCGCCCGGCGAGGCACAGCGCCTGCGGATCGCCACCCAACTGCGCTCGGGGCTGTTCGGCGTCGTCTACGTCCTCGACGAGCCCTCCGCGGGCCTGCACCCTGCTGACGCGGAACCACTGCTCGACGTGCTGGACCGCCTCAAGGCTGCGGGCAACTCGCTGTTCGTCGTGGAGCACGACATGGACGTCGTACGGCGGGCGGACTGGGTGGTCGACATCGGCCCCGGCGCGGGCGAGGGTGGCGGACGCGTGCTGTACAGCGGGCCGGTCACCGGTCTCGAGCGGGTCGGGGAGTCGGCCACGAGCCAGTACCTGTTCGGGCGCGCCCAGCCGCTCGATCACCGCCCGCGCACACCGCACGGCTGGCTGCACCTGAGCGGCGTCTCCCGCCACAATCTGCGCGACGTGTCCGTCGACGTACCGCTCTGCGTGCTGACGGCGGTGACGGGCGTGTCCGGTTCCGGAAAGTCGACGCTGGTGACGCAGGTGCTCGCCGAGGTCGTCCGCGGCCACCTCGGACTCGTGCAGGAACCCGACGAGGCGCAGCTGGAGGTCGACGTCCAGGACGCGTCGGGGGTCGAGTCGTTCGACCGGCTGGTCCGGGTCGACCAACGGCCCATCGGCCGAACTCCCCGGTCCAACCTGGCCACGTACACCGGAATGTTCGACGCGGTGCGCAAGCTGTACGCGGCGACGGACGAAGCCAGGGCGCGCGGCTACTCGGCCGGGCGGTTCTCCTTCAACGTGCCCGAAGGGCGGTGCGAGACCTGCCAG
Source organism: Streptomyces sp. NPDC088254 (assembly GCF_044740925.1). Lineage (NCBI taxonomy): Bacteria > Bacillati > Actinomycetota > Actinomycetes > Kitasatosporales > Streptomycetaceae > Streptomyces > Streptomyces sp. NPDC088254. The sequence goes on from NZ_JBIURQ010000012.1 coordinate 117,417, forward strand.
GGCGAAGGGTTCGTCGCGGTGGAACTGCTTTTCCTGCCCGGCACCTACGCGCCGTGCCCGACCTGCAAAGGCGCCCGGTACAACGCCGAAACGCTGGAAGTCACCTACCGCGGCAAGAACATCGCGGAAGTACTGGCGCTGTCCGTCGACGCCGCCGCCGAGTTCCTGTCCGCCGTCCCGGCCGCCTCCCGCAGTCTGGAGACGTTGCGCGAGGTGGGACTGGGGTACCTGCGGCTGGGCCAGCCGGCGACGGAACTCAGCGGCGGTGAGGCGCAGCGCATCAAACTGGCGACCGAACTGCAGCGAGCCCGCCGCGGGCACGCGCTCTACCTGCTCGACGAGCCGACGGCCGGGCTGCACCCCTCGGACATCGCGCTGCTGCTGCGACAGTTGCACCGGCTCGTCGACGCCGGCAACACGGTCGTCCTCGTCGAGCACGACCTGGACACGATCGCCACCGCCGACTGGGTCATCGACCTGGGTCCGGGCGGCGGCGACGCGGGCGGGCGGGTGGTCGCGACAGGTCCGCCGGCCAAGGTGGCGAGGGCCCGCCGCAGCGCCACCGCGCCCTATCTCGCGGCCCGGCTCGCGCGCTCCTGACGACAGAATCGCGATCGGGGAATCCCCGGGCACCTGCGGCGCGACCGGTGGCCGGTCGGTCTCGCGCACCAGCGCGGTGCGCGAGTACGCCGGCTTTACGGCAATCGCGGGACCCGACCTGCCGCGGCAGTCCCGCAGCCCGGCGTGAGCGGTCGCGTGTGGCAAGAATGACCCCATGCACATCGTGATCGCGGGTGGACACGGAAAGATCGCGCGCCGGCTGACCCGGCTGCTCTCGGCGCGCGGCGACGACGTCACAGGGCTGATCCGCAACCCGGACCACGCCGACGACCTGCGCGCGGACGGCGCGGAACCGGTGGTGTGCGATCTGGAGCACGCCTCGGTGGACGAGGTGGCCGGCCACCTTCGCGGCGCCGACGCGGCACTGTTCGCCGCGGGCGCCGGACCGGGCAGCGGGGCGGCCCGCAAGCAGACGGTGGACCGGAACGCGGCCATCCTCCTCGCCGACGCGGCCGAGCGCGCCGGGGTGCGCCGCTTCCTGGTGATCTCCTCGATGGGCGTGGACAGCCCGCCGCCGCCCGGCACCGACCCGGTGTTCGCGGCCTACCTGAAGGCCAAGGGCGAGGCGGACGCCGAGATCACCTCCCGTGCGGGACTGGACTGGACGATCCTGCGCCCGGGGATGCTGACCGACGATCCCGGCAGCGGCCGCGTCACGCTCGCCGAGCACACCGACCGCGGCCAGGTGCCGCGCGATGACGTGGCTGCGGTGCTGGCCGCCCTGCTCCACGAGCCCAGGACCGCCGGACGCATCCTCGAGCTGATCAGCGGGTCCACTCCGGTCGAGGAGGCGGTGCGCGCCGTGGCCGGCGGCTGACGCCGCACTCCGCCCTCGCCCGGGTGCGGGACGGACTCACACCCGGGCGCTGCGAAAGGCGCTGCGAGGTCGACAGGGTGTTCCGCAAGCTGAGGGACATCGCCGCGCCGAGCGGTACACCCTTCGAGCACCATCGGTCGGCTACGCCTTCGGGTGCGTCGAGGCGATGCCGGAGAAGGGGCACGTGGAGGAGGCCCGGGCCAAGCTGGGAGGATGGACGTGAGCGACGAAGGAGGCCCCTCATGAAATCCGGAGCCCCTGATTACGACGCCTGGTACTCGCGCACACCCTCGCAGGCCGAGGGCGAGCGGGACGAGAGGGGCGAGCGTACCGCAACGGAACAGCACCCGGACGTCCCCCGGAGCGAGCCATCCCAGGCGGAGGGCGAGCGGGGCGACGACGCCTAGCCAGTACTCCAGACAGGAACGCCTAGCCAGTACTCCAGACAGGAATCGTTGCCTGGCGAGTCAGGAATGCACAGGTCCGGTCGCCCCACGAGTACGAGAGAAAGGGCCCACACACGGGTAGCCGGCCCGTGAGCGGGTACGCGACAGGCCGCTCGGTTCTCTCAAGGCCTTCTCGAGGGAGTGGTCGCATGGCCGGCAGTCGGGCGCACAGGCTGTACCACCGCTACTCCCGCCGGAAGGGCAGCCTTCCGCGGGGCCGCGCCGGGCGGCACCCCGCGGCCGCGCGCGGAAGGCCCCGCCCGCCCGCTCGCACCCCAGCCGACCACGCTCTCCACGAACTGGCCGCGCTCTCCCGCGCCCTGTTCGGCACTCCGGACGAAGTCGAGATCCTGCGCCTGGCCATGGACCACATAGCCTCCGCGGGGCCGTACAGCGCCGAGGCCGGATACCTCAATGTGGGCGGCGACCTGGTGCCCACTCCAAGGGACGGGCAGATGCCTGCCTCGGTCGTGAGCCGGAGGGTGCGGGAGCTGGCCGGGCAGGACGGCACCGTGACCGTAGCCGGCAGGCCCTGGGGCCGGGCCATGGGGCTACGCGGAACTCCTGGGGGACTCCACGGCTACCTCGTGGTGACGTCCCGCTCCCGGCCCACCAAGGCCGAGCGATCTCTGCTCGCCATGCTCGTCCGGCACACCGCCGCCGCACTGTCGGTCGCTTTCGCAAACCGCCGCCGGTGCGAGGACGCGCTGGAGCTGCGCCGGCTGCGGGAGGAACGCACTGCCCTTCAGCGGCAGCTGGTCTCTGTGGTGGCTGAGCTGAGTTACGAGCGAGCCGTTCACGCTCTCATGGCCGACGTCGCTGCCTCGGGTGGCGGCGAGGAAGCTGTCACCCGCGCACTGCACAGGCTCACTGGACTGCCCGCACTGGTCGAGGACCGCTTCGGTCGGCTGAAGTCCTGGACCGGCCCCGGCCGCCCCGACCCCTATCCCGAACCGGACCCCGTCCGCCAGGACGAAATGTTGCACACCGTCGCCAAAGAGGCCGGGCCGGTGCGGATAAAGGACCGGCTGCTCACCCTCGTCCGCCCGCACGGCGAGATCCTGGGCGTGCTCGCGCTGGTCGACACCCGGTACGAGGCCGACGAGCACACCGTGCTCGCGCTCGGACACGCCGCCACCTCGCTCGCCCTGGAGCTGGCGCACCTGCGAAATCTGGCCCAAGTGGAGCTGAGGCTGCACCGCGAGCTGGCCGACGACCTCCTGGCGGGGACGGACGAGGCGAGCGCCTACGCCCGGTCCGAGGCAGTCGGACACGACCTGCACGGCAGCCACTACGTCGTCGTGGTGCAGTGGTTGAACCGGACTGCCGACGATTCCTTCGCGCAGACCGTGCGTCGGGCGGCCTCTGCGGTGGGCATGCGCTCGCTGCTGACCCGCCGCTCCGGCCATGTCGTCCTCATCGCCGGCGACAGGCCGCATGCCCGCGCGTTGTACGAGGCGCTCGTCCAGGAGACCGGGATACGGTCCGGGACGATCGGGGTGAGCGCCCCCTGCGACTCCGTGGACGACATCCCCCACCGCTACCAGGAGGCGCAGCGCGCCCTGGAAGTGCGCCGCCACTCCCGTGAGCGCTACGGCACGTCGTTCTTCGACGAGCTCGGCCTCTACCGCATCCTGGGGCCCGGCAGCGGTCACCGGGAACTGGAGACGTTCGTCCAGGAGTGGCTCGGGCAGCTCATCGACTACGACTCCCGGCACCACGCGACCATGGTGGAGACCCTGTCCCGGTACTTCGACTGCGGCGGCAACTACGACGAGACCGCTGAATCCCTCGGGATCCACCGCAGTACGCTGCGCTATCGGCTCCAGCGCATCCGCGACATCAGCGGCAGCGACCTCGTGAACGTCGAGGACCGGCTGAACCTCCAGGTGGCGACCCGGGTTTGGAAGATCGTGCTGGGCGGGCCCGGCTGAAGCCTCGCTGGAACTCACGCGGGAGTGGTGTCAGCAGCACTGCAGTGGGTGGGCCGGGCGGCGTGTCCAGGAGGAGGCCGACGGGTCGGTCCCCAGGCGACTTCCTCGCCGGTGCGCGGGGGGCCGTATTGCTTGGTCCAGGGCGGCATCCGCCAGTTGTTGACCGGCTCGTAGGTCAGCCCAGCACTTCTGCGATCGGGTCGTCGGCGTCCACGTAGCGCACGAGCTTGCGGTTCGCGAATTCCACGATGCCCACGTCGCCGAGTTCGCGCCCGTAGCCGGAGCGCTTGACGCCGCCGAAGGGCAGCTCCGGTCGGGACGCGGTCGGGTGGTTGATCCATACCATGCCCGCCTCCAGCCGGTCCGCGACTCCGCGAGCGCGTTCCGGGTCGGCGGCGAAGACCGCGCCTCCCAGGCCGTAGGGGGAGGTGTTGGCCAGTGCCACGGCCTCGTCCTCGTCTGCGACCCGGTAGACCGTGGCGACGGGCCCGAAGAGCTCTTCCCGGTAGGCCCGCATGTCGGGTGTGACGTCGGTGAGAAGGGTCGGCTCGACGAAGGCGCCCGGCAGGTCGGGCCGCCCGCCGCCCAGCACCACCGTGGCTCCCTTGTCCACCGCGTCACGAACCTGCTCCATCAGGAGCTCGGCCGCGGCCTCGGAGGACAACGGGCCGAGCGTGGTGGCGGGGTCGACCGGATCTCCCGGTCGCACCTCGCTCATCCGGTCACGCAGCCCGGTGACGAAGGCGTCGTAGACGTCGGCAAGGACGATGAAGCGCTTGGCCGCCACGCAGCACTGCCCGGTGTTGCCCATCCGGCCGAGGAACGCGGCGTACACGGTGCGCTCGAGGTTGTGATCGTCCAGCACGACGAAGGGATCACTGCCGCCCAGCTCGAGGACGGACTTCTTGACATTGCGGCCGGCGATCTCGCCCAAGCTCACGCCCGCCCGCTCGCTTCCCGTCAGTGACGCCCCCTGCACTCGCGAGTCATCGATGATCTTCCCGACGTCTTTGCCCCGGACGAAAAGATTGGTGTAGACCCCGGTCGGCACACCCGCATCCGTGAACAGCTGCTCGAGTGCCAGGGCGGACTGGGGGCAGCTACTCGCGTGCTTGAGCAGGATCGTGTTGCCGAGGACGAGGTTCGGACCCGCGAATCGAACGACCTGGTACAGCGGGAAGTTCCACGGCATCACACCGAGAAGGACGCCGAGCGGCTCGTTCACGAGCACGGCTGTGCCTTCGGGCACCGGCAGGGGTCGTTCTTCCAGCAGCTCGGGGCCGTGCTCGCCGTAGTAGGTGAGGATGTCGGACGCGAGGTCGACCTCAGCACGGCTCGAGTCGATCAGCTTGCCGACCTCAAGGGTCAGGAGGTGCGCCAGTTCCTCCTTGCGCTCCCTCATGAGCCGGCCGGCGCGTTGGACGAGGGCCCCCCGGTCGGCCGTCGACCGGGCACGCCAGTTCGGAAAGCTGGAGTGGGCTGCGTCGATCGCGCGCCCTACGTCCTCCGCGCTCATCGCCGGGAACTCACGAACCCTTTCACCGGTGTACGGGTTGACCGTGGCGATGGGGCTTGCCTGGGCAGTGACATGGGCGTCCATGACGCCTCCCTGGAGTCGGGGCATCTCGGGTTTCCACGCCCGGACCCGCTCACACGTGCTGATTCGTCCCATGTCACACCAAACTGCGGCAAACGGGTCCTCTGTGGTTCGGGTCGAATACGCAGAGTCGTCGCCCGAGTTCGGCCACGTCGGCGCTCTCATGGTGTGGCACCTGTGCGCGGGCGTAGGCCGGGTCGGCGTGGCAGGCTGGCAGGGGGCCCGCGCCGTTCGTCACAACAAAGCAGCGAAGGAGGACGACGCATGGATGAACAGGAATTCGTCCGTACCGTCGCCGAGCGCACCGGACTGGGCCGGCAGGAGGCGGCGGACTTGACCTGGGCCACGCTCGAGACGCTGGCCCACAGGCTGAGCCCGGGGGAGGCCAGGGACCTGATCACCGAGCTCCCCGAGGGCCTCGCGGAGGCGGTGCGCCGGGGAACCACGGACCGCATCGAGCGCTTCGGCCACTCCGACAGCGTGCGGCGCGTGGCCGAACGCACCATGCTCAAGGAGGAGGAAGCCGACCGGGGTGTGCGGACCGTACTGGTCGTACTCCGGGAGGCGATCAGCGAGAAGGAGTTCGAGGACCTGATGTCGCAGCTCGGAACGGACTTCTCCCAGGCCCTCGAATCCACCGGCTGACCCAGGTGCCTTCGGCACGGCGCCCGCGTCACGGAGTCAGCGGCCTGGAAGCTGCGTGTGCGCCGGCGCGGTGGGTCAGCTGATGTGCCCAAGGCCCCGCGGCAGCCGGCGGGAAGTCCATGAAGGGCTCCCCGGCGAGGTCCGCCAGTGCCACCTCGGGGGTGAGTTCCGCCCATCCGCTCGCGCGGCGGGGAAAGTCCGCTCGCCCGTCCTGACCTCCTTGCAGCGCACCCGACACGGCTGTCTGGGAGGCGTGGACCTGGGCACCCGGTGCGGGTGCGCGTGACATGGATCCGCGGCAGACGGGAGGCCCGAGATGTCTGCGGAATCGGTCAGAACCATCGCGCTCCCCTCCGATGAGGAGATCGCGGCGCTCGGGCAGGGCACCTGGTACCTGGGCGAGGACCCGGCCCGGCGTGAACAGGAGATCGCCGCGCTGCGGCTGGGCGTGCACCTGGGGATGTCCCTCGTCGACACGGCGGAGATGTACGGCGACGGCGCAGCCGAGGAACTCGTCGGGGAGGCCCTCCGGGGACGCCGGGACGAGGTCTTCCTCGTCAGCAAGGTGCTGCCCGGCCACGCCGACCGGAAGGGCACCGTCGCCGCCTGCGAGGGCAGCCTGCGGCGGCTCGGTACGGAACGGCTGGACCTGTACCTGCTGCACTGGCGGGGACGGTGGCCGCTCGAGGAGACCCTTGCGGGATTCACCGACCTGATGGAGGCGGGGAAGATCCGTTACTGGGGCGTGAGCAATCTGGACGTGGCCGACATGACCGAGCTGACCACCCTCCCCGGCGGCGACGCCGCGGCCGTCGACCAGGTGCTGTACAACCTCTCCCGGCGCGGCATCGAGTGGGATCTTCTCCCCTGGTGCCGCGAGGCCGAGGTGACGGTCATGGCCTACTCCCCGATCGAGCAGGGGCGGATCCTGGACGCCGAGGCGCTGAGGGCCGTGGCCCGGGCCCTCGGAGCGACGCCGGCCCAGGTGGCACTCGCCTGGGTGCTGGAACAGGGGGTGGCCGCGATCCCGCGTTCCGGATCACCCGACCACGTTCGGGAGAACCGCGGCGCGGTGGACCTCCACCTTCCCACCGGGGCGCTCGACGCCCTCGACGAGGCGTTCCCGCCACCCAGTGGGTCCACGCCCCTGGAGATGCTCTGAAGGAGTTGAAAGGATGACGCGCCCGCTCGTCGTCGGAATGGGAGGTTCCCTGCGCACCCCGTCGACCAGCCTCACCGCACTGTGTGTCGCGGTCGAGGGGGCGGCCGATGCGGGTGCCGGCACCCTGGTGATCGACCTCAGGCGGCTCGCTCTTCCGTTCTACACGTCCGAGCACGGGATCCCTGCGTCCGCCCGTCGTTTTGCGGACACCGTTCAGGCCGCCGACGCCCTGCTGTGGAGCAGCCCGACATACCACGGGTCGGTCAGCGGCGCGTTCAAGAACGCGGTGGACTGGCTCGCCCTCCTGGCCGACCACGACCCGCCCTACCTCAGCAACAAACCCGTGGGGATGCTGACGACCGCCGGTGGGGTGCAGGGCCTGCAGGCGATCAACGCGATGGAGTTCATCGTACGGTCGCTGCGCGGCTGGGCCGTGCCGCTGGTGTTCGCGGTCCCGCGGTCCTCCCGGGTCTTCGACGGCGACGGACGCCTCACCGACCAGGCGGTCGCGGACCAATTGCGCGGCCTCGGCGCGGAAGTGACCAGGGCGGCCCTGCAGTTCCGGGCGGAGGGCACGTGCGACTACGCGCAGGAACGGCCGTCCGGGGCCGTCCGGGGCTGAGCCCGGCCCCTGTCAGGCAGGGGGCGCCGGGTCGTGCTTCCTCAGCGCCCGGTCCGCTCCACAGGCCGGTGCTCGCCGCGCGCCGCGAAGCGCCCGGGCGGGAAGTGCGGCAGCACGTGTTCGGCCAGTTCGTCGATCACTTCGGCGACCGGACGGCGGCTGTGTTTGAAGTTGATCATCAGCTGGTCGATGCCGATGTCCTGCCAGGCCCGCATCATCGCCAGGAACGACACCCGGCCCACCGAGAAGCCCTGGTGGATGCGCCGGGGCAGGGCCAGCGGGTTCTCGGTCAGATCCAGATAGGTGGCCTGCGCGTACGGCTTGAACCCGCCGCCATCCCCCCGGGTCAGCTCCCGCCACCGCTCGATGTTCTCGGCCTGCTGCTGGAGCGGCGGGGTGTAGTACAGCCAGCCGTCCGTGTTGTCGGCGATCCACCGGACGTCCTGTCGGCCGCGTCCCGTCATCAGCACGGGGATCCGCCGGTACACCGGCTTGGGCAGCAGATCGGTGCCGCGCATCCGGCCGAGCGGCGACTCCACGTGCGGGAAACGGTTTTCGAGGACGACACGGAAGTACTCCAGCGACTGCCGAAACCTCTCGGCCCGGCCGCCCGGGTCCTGACCGAAGGCCGGGAACTCCACGGGCCGGTCACCGGTGGCCACCCCGAGCAGGAGCCGTCCGCCTGACAGCTGGTCCACCGAGGCGGCCGCCTTGGCGGTGTGCAGCGGATGCCGCAGCGGCATGACGGTGCTGGCGGTCCCCAGTGTGATCGAGGTGGTGCGGGCACTGAGCAGCCCCAGGTACACCCAGGGGTCGAAGACCTGCCCGGCGTCCCCGAAGCTCGGGTCCAGCAGCGGCACGTCACGGACCCACACCGAGGCGAAGCCGGCCCGCTCGGCCTGCTGGATCCGCTCGATGTGCCCGGCCAGGGACGGCACGGGCCCGTCGAAGCCCTCCAGGGGCGTGATGGCGCCCACGGTCATCCTGCCGCCGGGATACGCCCTGGCCATGGCCGCGTGTTCGGAGAACGGTGGCTGCGCGCCGCCTTCGACGTCCACGGGTGCGTCGGGTGAGGGAACTGTCGGTTGTGTCATGCGATCCTCCGGCGAATAGGCCGTGTCCGGGTCCGCGCCCGCGCCGTGCTGGGGCGCGTCGTTCAGGGACCCGTGACGCCCGCCGAGGCGGCGGGTTCCCATGCCGCTCTCGTGGTGCCCTTGAGGGGCCGGCCCCGGCCTCGTGGCCTCGTCGCCGCTCGGCCAGTGTTTCAAGGGTGGCGCGGGTGAGGGGCCTCCGCCTTTTCCCGGGGGACAGGGGCTCGCTGAGTGACGGTGTCGAGGAAGGTGTTGTAGTCCTTGAGTGGTCCTTTTTCCGGAGCCGTGCGTGCGCCTCAGCGGAGGTCGAGTGACATCGGACATCTCCATGCTCCAGATGCGGGCCGCAGTCTGCCTGCTCCCTGCGGGCGGAAAAACAGTGGGCTCGGTACACCTCCGAGCACAAGTGCGGACGGCCTCACCACGGCAAGCCCCGGTCGGCCGGCGCGGCTCTCACCCGCACCCAGGAGATGGGCATGGCCTCGGCCGGCCGAGGCCATGCCCATTGCATGCTGCTCTGTCAGGGTAGGAGGAAGCGTTCTTTTTCGGCCTCGGGTGCGGAGGCGCTCAGCAGAGGGCTCTGCGAATCTCGACCGGGTAACAGCCGATGGCGGCGCGGGCGTGAGCGAACGACGCCGTCCGGTTCACTGGCGAGGAGGCGAAAGGCATGACCGTGACGGGTGTGTCGAAGCTCGAGAGGTTCTTCCGCGCCGCCGCAGGTCTCGACGTGGACAAGAACGACCTGAAGCGGTACGGCGACTTCGTCGACGCCAAGCTCTACGACCTCCTGGTCGTCGGCCAGGCGTCGGCCAAGGCCAACGGCCGGGACACCATCGAACCGTGGGACCTGCCGATCACCAAGGGCCTCCAGGAGAGCATCCACCGGTTCCGGCGGCTCGACGAGGAGGTCGACCTGAAGACGATCCTGGAACAGCTCGCCGCGCACCCTCCCCTCGACAGGACGCCCACCCCGGAGACCGAGGAGCGCTACCCCGAGATCATCGGCGGTCTCAGCGTCGCCCTCGCCGAGACGTTCAAGATCATTTATCCGGATGACAAGAACCCGCAGACCGGCCACTGGGAGCGCGTGACCGAGGTGTTCGACCGGCTGCTGTAGCAGTCGCGCCCCGGTGTTGCCGCCGATCACGACGACGGCTGGACCAAGGTCGTCCACCGGGACGGCATTTCCGGCTCGTCGCGCGCCCGTACGCGCTCCGGGCACCCTCCGGCCGGGCCTTGCGGTCCCCGGTCCGGAGGAGGGACCCGGACGGGACCTGCCGGGTTTCCCTGCCGCTCGCCTCGTACAACCAGCGACTCGTGAAGGGAGCCGTACCGTGACACAGGAACTCCAGGGGATGCGCGTGGCAATCCTGGCCGCCGACGGCGTCGAACGCGTGGAACTCGACCAGCCGCGCGGTGCGTTGCAGGGCGCAGGGGCCAAGACCGAGATCCTTTCGCTCCATCACGGCGAGATCCAGGCCCGCCAGTTCGACCTCAACCCGGCGGGAACGTTCCCCGTGGACCGCCTGGTCGCCGACGCCTCCGTCGACGACTACCACGCCCTGCTCCTGCCCGGCGGCACCATGAACCCCGACCAACTGCGCATGGACCGCGACGCGGTGCAGTTCGTCAGGGACTTCATGGCCAGCGGAAAACCGGTCGCATCGATCTGCCACGGCCCGTGGACGCTGGTGGAAGCCGACGCCGTGCGCGGCCGCCGCCTGACGTCCTGGCCCAGCATCCGCACCGACCTGCGCAACGCCGGTGCGGAGGTCGTCGCCGACGAGGAGGTGGTCGTCGACGGGCAACTGATCACCAGCCGCGGCCCGGCCGACCTGCCCGCCTTCTGCGCCGCCGTCGTGGAGCAGTTCGCCCGGGCGCACCATCCCATGCCCGGCTGAACCAGAGCCTGACCGCCGCAGCCATCGGCCCCGCAACTCGTGCCGGGTCGGACCCTGAGGGCCCGTCACGAGCCGCCTGGCGGAATCCTCGTCCCGCTCCCTGCCCTCGTGGACCGAGCGACGGTGCCACTTTTCGACCCGCTGGGCGCAGGCGGGGTGACCGGATGAAAAGCCACCCTGGGGATTGCCGGGACCGCTCCGCGGTCCTCAGGCGCAAGGAGCGACCATGACCGAGCAGGCCCGCAGGACCGTTGCTTCGTACGCGACGTACCAGGAAGCCGAACGTGCCGTCGACCACCTCGCCGACCAGGGCTTTCCCGTCCAGAAGGTGGCGATCATCGGTCAGGACGTGCGCCTGGTCGAACAGGTGATCGGTCGCATGGGGTACGGCCAGGCCGCCCTCCACGGTGCGGCCAACGGAGCGCTGCCCGGCGTACTCGTCGGCTGGATCTTCGGGCTGCTGAACTGGCTGAATCCGGTCGTCTCCGGTCTGCTCCTCGCCCTGTACGGGCTGATCTTCGGAGCGGTCGTCGGTGCGCTGGTCGCCCTGCTGGTGCACGCGGCCCAAGGCGGCCGCCGGGACTTCGCCTCGGTCCGCGCGATGGTGCCCAGCCGGTACGACGTCGTGGCGGACGAGGACGTCGCCGACGAGGCCGTCCGGCTGGTCGCCGAGCTGGACAGCAAGGCCGGCGCGAACACGGAGAGCGCCTCCTCCAGGGGCCGGCGCCCGCGCAGCGACCCCGCCCCCAGCTGAACGAGTTTCGAAGCCGGGCGGACACGGCCCGGAGGATGAACGGTCGCCGACGGACGTCGACCGCCGCGGAAGGAGTTCCTCATGGCCAAGGCAGTGGGCATCGACCTGGGCACCACCAACTCGGTGATCGCAGTGTGGGAGGGTGGCGAGCCGACCGTGGTGCCCAACAGCGAGGGCAACCGCACCACACCGTCCGTGGTGGCCTTCACCGACACCGGCGAGCGCCTGGTGGGCCAGCTGGCCCGCCGCCAGGCGATCCTGAACCCGAAGGGCACCATCTACTCGGCCAAGCGGTTCATCGGCCGGCACTTCGACGAGATCCCCGACGAGGCCAAGGCCGTCGCCTACGACGTCGTCCCGGGAGAGAACGGCGAGGCCCGCTTCAAGGTGCGCGACAAGCTGTACGCGCCTGAGGAGATCAGCGCGCAGGTGCTGCGCAAACTCGCCGACGACGCCTCCAAGCAGCTGGGGGAGCGGGTCACGGAGGCGGTCATCACCGTGCCCGCCTACTTCAACGACGCCCAGCGCACCGCGACCCGTGACGCCGGACGGATCGCGGGACTGGAAGTGCTTCGGATCATCAACGAGCCGACGGCGGCCGCCCTCGCGTACGGCATGGACAAGAAGGAGCACGAGACCGTCCTCGTCTTCGACCTGGGCGGCGGCACCTTCGACGTGAGCATCCTCGATGTCGGCGACGGCGTGGTCGAGGTGCGTTCCACGGCGGGTGACAGCCATCTGGGCGGCGACGACTTCGACCGGCGTCTGGTCGACTACCTCGCGGACGACTTCCAGAAGGAGAACGGCATCGACCTGCGCAAGGACCCGCAGGCGCTGCAACGCCTGTTCGAGGCGGCGGAGAAGGCCAAGACCGAGCTCAGCTCCGTCACCCAGACCCAGGTCAGCCTGCCGTTCATCACCGCCGACGCCTCCGGGCCCAAGCATCTCACCGACTCGATCATGCGGTCCACGTTCGAGCAGATCACCGGCGACCTGGTCGAGCGCTGCCTCGGTCCGGTGAAGCAGGCCATGGCCGACGCCAAGGTCGGCGAGAGCGACATCGACGAGGTCATCCTCGTCGGCGGTTCCACCCGCATCCCCGCCGTCCAGGCACTGGTGCGCCGGCTGACCGGCGGCAAGGAACCCAACATGAGCGTGAACCCCGATGAGGTCGTGGCCCTGGGCGCCGCGATCCAGGCCGGGGTGCTCAAGGGCGAGGTCAAGGACGTCCTGCTGCTCGACGTCACCCCCCTGTCGCTGGGCGTGGAGACGCGCGGCGGAGTGATGACGAAGATCATCGAGCGGAACACCACCATCCCGGTGCGCCGCAGCGAGACCTTCTCCACCGCCGAGGACAACCAGCCGGCCGTCGACATCGTCGTCCTCCAGGGCGAGCGCGAGCTGGCCGCCGACAACCGGGTCCTCGGCCGGTTCCAGCTCACCGACATCCGGCCGGCGCCGCGGGGCGAAGCGCAGATCGAGGTCACCTTCGACATCGACGCCAACGGCATCCTCAACGTCAGCGCGCGCGACAAGGACACCGGCAAGGAACAGAGCATCACCATCAGCGAGAGCTCCAACCTGGACCGGAGCGAGGTCGAACGCATGGTCCAGGAGGCCGAAAGCAACCGGGGCCAGGACCAGGCACTCCGCGAGGCCGTCGACGCCCGCAACGAACTCGACGCGATCGCCTACCAGGTCGAAAAGCGCCTGAACGAACTGGCCGACTCCGCGCCCGCGCACGAGAAGGCGCGAGCCGAGATGCTGGTGGCCGAGGCCCGCGACGCGGTCAAGAACGAGGCCGGAGTGGACAAGGTCAGGCCCCTGATCTCCGAACTCCAGCAGGTCTACGCCGGGCTCGCCGCCCACCAGGCCGAAGCCGCGGCGGCGAGTGGTCCGTCGGCCACCACCGGGCCGGACGCCTCCGGGCAGGGCGGTGCCGGCGCCGACGAAGACGTGATCGACGCCGAGTTCGACAAGGGCTGAGGTGCCCGCCATGCCGATCCCTCCCCAGGACCGATCGTCCGACCTACCGCCCGAAGGCGCCGCGCAACCGCCGCAGGGCCACCTGCCCGAGCCCCCGCCGCCGACCACGGCGGCCGAACCGGGGCCCGACGCGGCCACCGGTCCGGCCGGGGGCGAGGACGAGTACGCGGCCGCGCTGAAGGAGGTCGAGGACCGCTGGCGGCGCGCTCTCGCCGATCTGGACAACCTGCGCAAGCGACACGCCAGGGAACTGGACCGGGAGCGCGCGGTCGAACGCGCCCGCACGGCGGCGGCCTTCCTTCCCGTCGTCGACAACCTCGAACTGGCCCTGAACCACGCGGGCTCCGACCCCGGGGCGATCGTCGAGGGGGTTCGCGCCGTGCGCGACCAGGCCGTGTCCATCCTTGAACGCCTCGGCTACGAGCGTCACGCCGAGACCGGCGTCCCGTTCGACCCCTCCCGGCACGAGGTCGTCGGCGTGGTCCAGGACCCCGACGCCGAACCGAACACCGTGGCGCAGGTGCTGCGCCCCGGCTACGGCGAGGCCGAGCGGCAGCTGAGGCCGGCCGCCGTGACCGTCGCCAAGCGGGAGTGAGCGGCCATGGCACGCGACTTCTACGAGGTTCTCGGGGTCCCGCGAGACGCCGACAAGGACGAGATCCAGCGGGCGTACCGCAAGCTGGCCCGCAGGTACCACCCGGACGTCAACAAGGACCCCGAGGCGGAGGAGCGGTTCAAGGAGATCAACGAGGCCTTCAGTGTCCTGTCCGAGCCCGACCAGCGGGCCCGATACGACCGCTTCGGCGAGGACTTCCGGAAGGTTCCCGAGGACTGGGAGGAGCGGGTCGGTGCCGGCGCGGGACCCGGCGGCGGCTTCCGCTGGTCCACCGGGGACGGCCCCCGGGTCCGGTACGCCACCAGCGGCTTCGGCGCGGAGGGCGTCGACGTCGAGGACCTGTTCGGCTCGTTCTTCGGGGGCGCCGGACGGATGCGTGTCCCCGGAGCCGACCAGGAGGCCGAACTGCCGCTCACCGTCGAGGAGGCCTACCGGGGAGGCCGTCGCACCGTCACGCTCGCCGGTCCCACGGGGCAGCCGCGGCGGTACGAGGTCGACGTGCCACCGGGTGTCACCGACGGGCAGCGTATCCGGCTGGCGGGCGAGGGCGGGCGGGGCAGCGGTGACGCCCCCGCGGGGGACCTGTACCTGCGGGTGCGGATCCAGCCGCACCCCCAGTTCCGCCTCGACGGCCGGGACGTGTACGTGGAGCTTCCGGTCACACCCTGGGAGGCCGCGCTGGGTGCCACGGTTCCGGTGCCCACGCCGAGCGGGGCGACGGCGAAGGTGAGCGTGCCCGCGGGCTCGTCCAGCGGCCGGCGGCTGCGGCTGCGCGGTGAGGGCATGCCGAACCCGCGCGGCACGAACGGCGACCTCTACGCCGAGCTCCGGATCATGGTGCCGTCCGGGCTCAGCGACCGGGAGCGCGCACTCTTCGAGGAGCTCGCCGCAGTCTCCTCGTTCGACCCCAGGAGGACACGATGAGTGACCCACGCGCCGGGGCGCGCCAGGCGTCTCGGCCGACAGCTCCCGCGCCGACGCGCGTCCGGTACGCGCTCGTGCCGGTGCCCAGGCTCTCTCTGCAGACCGTGGCCCGCCGCTCCGGCGTCCATCCCGACCTCATCCGCCGGTTCGTCGCTCTGGGCCTGGTCGAGGCCGAGCGCGACGCCTCCGGAGGGCTGGTGTTCGAACCCACGGCGCCGGCCGCCCTCGCCCGCGTCCAGCGGCTGCGCACCGGGCTGTGCCTCAACTACACATCCATCGGCCTGGTGCTCGACCTGCTGGACCGCATCAGCATGCTCGAAGCCGCCCTGCGCCGCGCCGGCACGAGGAGGGAAACACCCCCATGGACATGAACCGTCTCACCCAGAAGTCCCAGGAAGCCCTCCAGGAGGCCCAGAGCGCGGCCGTCGGCATGGGGCAGACCGAGGTCGACGGGGAACACCTGCTGCTCGCGCTTCTCGATCAGGAGGACGGTCTGATCCCACGGTTGCTGCAACAGGCCGGCGCCGAGCCGAATGCGCTGCGCGCGGCCGTGCGCGGGGAACTCTCCCGCCGCCCGAAGGTCACCGGTCCCGGCGCGGCACCCGGCCAGGTCTTCGTCACTCAGCGTCTGTCCCGCCTGCTCGATGCCGCCGAGCGGGAGGCCAAACGCCTCAAGGACGAGTACGTGTCCGTGGAGCACCTCCTGCTCGCCCTGGCCGAGGAGGGCTCGGCGACCGCCGCCGGACGCCTGCTCAAGGAGCACGGCGTGACCCGGGATTCGTTCCTGAGCGCGCTCACCCAGATCCGCGGCAACCAGCGCGTCACCTCCGCCAACCCCGAAGTGGCCTATGAGGCTCTGGAGAAGTACGGCCGCGACCTGGTCCTGGAGGCTCGGTCCGGGCGGCTGGACCCGGTCATCGGCCGTGATGCGGAGATCCGCCGCGTCACCCAGATCCTCAGCCGCAAGACCAAGAACAACCCCGTCCTCATCGGCGATCCCGGCGTCGGCAAGACCGCCATCGTCGAGGGCCTGGCCCAGCGCATCGTCCGCGGCGACGTCCCCGAGGGCCTGCGCGACAAGACGGTGTTCGCTCTCGACATGGGCTCCCTGGTCGCCGGCGCCAAGTACCGCGGCGAGTTCGAGGAACGGCTCAAGGCCGTGCTGTCCGAGGTGAAGGCCGCCCAGGGACGCATCCTGCTCTTCGTCGACGAACTCCACACCGTCGTCGGCGCGGGCGCCGCCGAAGGGGCCATGGACGCGGGCAACATGCTCAAGCCGATGCTCGCCCGCGGCGAACTCCACATGATCGGCGCCACCACCCTCGACGAGTACCGCAAGCACATCGAGAAGGACGCCGCCCTCGAACGCCGCTTCCAGCAGGTGCTGGTCGACGAGCCGAGCGTGGAGGACACCATCTCCATCCTGCGCGGACTGCGCGAACGCCTCGAGGTCTTCCACGGCGTGAAGATCCAGGACACCGCACTGGTCTCCGCGGCCACCCTCAGCCACCGCTACATCACCGACCGGTTCCTGCCCGACAAGGCCATCGACCTCGTCGACGAGGCGTGCGCCCGGCTGCGTACCGAGATCGACTCGATGCCCGCCGAACTCGACGAGATCACCCGCCGCGTCACCCGCCTGGAGATCGAGGAAGCCGCCCTGTCCAAGGAGACCGACCCCGCCAGCAAGGCCCGCCTGGAGGAGCTGCGCAGGGAACTGGCCGACCTGCGTGGCGAGGCCGACGCCAAACGCGCCCAGTGGGAGGCCGAGCGACAGGCCATCCGCCGCGTCCAGGAGCTGCGTCAGGAACTGGAGCAGGTCCGCCACGAGGCGGAGGAGGCCGAACGCGCCTACGACCTCAACCGCGCCGCCGAACTCCGCTACGGCCGCCTCCAGGACCTGGAGCGCCGGCTCGCCGCGGAGGAGGAGCAACTGGCCGCCAAACAAGGACAGAACCGGCTGCTGCGCGAGGTCGTCACCGAGGAGGAGATCGCCGAGATCGTCGCAGCCTGGACCGGCATCCCCGTCGCCCGTCTCCAGGAGGGCGAACGCGAGAAGCTGCTGCGCCTCGACGAGATCCTGCGCGAGCGCGTCATCGGCCAGGACGAGGCCGTCAAACTCGTCGCCGACGCCATCATCCGCGCCCGCTCCGGCATCCGTGACCCACGCCGCCCCATCGGCTCGTTCATCTTCCTCGGCCCCACCGGCGTCGGGAAGACCGAGCTGGCCAAGACCCTCGCGGCAGCCCTGTTCGACTCCGAGGACAACATGGTCCGCCTCGACATGAGCGAGTACCAGGAGCGGCACACCGTCAGCCGGCTCATGGGCGCGCCACCCGGATACGTGGGCTACGAGGAAGGCGGCCAGCTCACCGAGGCCGTACGCCGCAAGCCGTACTCGGTCGTGCTGTTCGACGAGATCGAGAAGGCGCACACCGATGTCTTCAACACCCTGCTGCAGGTCCTCGACGACGGCCGCATCACCGACTCCCAGGGCCGAACGGTCGATTTCCGCAACACCGTGATCATCATGACGTCCAACATCGGCTCCGAGCACCTCCTCGACGGCGTCACCGCCGAGGGCGAGATCAAGCCGGACGCCCGCGCCCTGGTGATGGGCGAGCTGCGCGGGCACTTCCGCCCGGAGTTCCTCAACCGTGTCGACGACATCGTGCTGTTCAAGCCGCTCGGCGAGCGGCAGATCGAGCGGATCGTGGAGCTGCAGTTCGACGAACTGCGCCGCCGCCTCGCCGAACGCCGCATCACGGTCGAACTCACCGATGCGGCCCGTGAGTTGATCGCCCACCAGGGCTACGACCCGGTGTACGGGGCCCGGCCGCTGCGGCGTTACATCTCCCATGAGGTCGAGACGATGGTCGGGCGCGCCCTGCTGCGCGGTGACGTCCAGGACGGCGCGACGGTCCGCATCGACGCCGAACATGGAGAGCTGGTGGTCACCTTCGACCAGCCCGAGGACATGAAAGGAGCGCGGGCGGCATGAGCACGATCCAGGCGACGACCGTCAGATGTCCCCACTGCGGGCGCACCAACCGGGTGCCCGTGGCCGCGGAGGGCCGCCCCAAGTGCGGCCACTGCAAGCAGCCTCTGCCGTGGATGGTGGACGCGGGCGACGACGACTTCACCGAGGTCGCCGAGCGGGCCGACGTCCCCGTCGTGGTCGACCTGTGGGCCACCTGGTGCGGCCCCTGCCGCATGGTCAGCCCCGCACTGGAGAAGGTCGCCACCGATCTCGCCGGCCGAATCAAACTCGTCAAGGTCGACGTCGACAAGAACCCGCGACTGTCGCAGCGTTTCGGGGTCCAGGCCGTACCGACCCTGCTGATCCTCGACCGGGGCGAGACGGTCGCCCGGCAGGCGGGGGCGGCGCCCGCACCCGCCCTGCGCCAGTGGGTGGAACAGTCGATCACCGCCCGGAAAGGGTGATCCGGATGACCCTGCATGCAGACCCCCACCTCGCGCTTGTCCGGCCGGTCCAGCCGCTGACCCCTGAAGGGTGTCAGGAGTGTCTGGTGCTCGGCTCCCCGTGGGTCCACCTGAGGCTCTGCCTGACCTGCGGCCACGTCGGCTGCTGCGACTCCTCGCCGAACAAGCACGCGCGCAGGCACGCAGCTGCCGACGCTCATCCGATCGTGCAGTCGTTCCAGCCCGGCGAGGACTGGCGCTGGTGCTACGTTCACGAGGCGTTCGTCTGATGTCCGGCGACCAGTCGCTGCCGGGCGAAGAACCCATGCAGGGGAAAACGGACGAGGCCGCCTTCTGGGAGACCCCGGACATCTACGGGGCGTACCCGCGCCTCACGGAGGACCAGATAGCACGTCTGACGGAGCACGGGCAACGCCGGAGCACGGCTCCGAACGACGTGCTGATCCGGGAGGGGGAGCGCTGCGAGACGTTCTTCGTCGTCCTCAGCGGTTCCGTCGCCGTCGTCGAGAACTACGGCACTCCCGAGGAGCACTTGCTGCGCGTGCACGGCCCCGGTCGCTTCATCGGCGAACTCGGGCTGCTGCACGGACAGGTGGCCTTCTACACCGCTGTCGTCAGGGAGCCGGGTGAAGTCCTCGTCGTCTCCTTGGACCAGTTGCGCCGCCTGGTGTCCCACGACTCCAGCATCGGGGACGTCGTGCTGCGCGCCTGTCTCGGCCGTCGCGCGCTGCTCGTCGGACAGGGCGCCGGCTTCCGCATCGTCGGCTCGCGCTACTCGCCCGACACCAGGCGGCTGCGCGAGTTCGCCGTCCGCAACCGGCTGCCGCACCGCTGGATCGACCTGGAGACCGACGAGGAGGCCGAGGAACTGCTGCGCCGCTTCGGCGTCGACCCGGCGGAGACACCACTTGTCATCTGGCGGGACACCACCCTGCTGCGCAACCCCAGCAACGCGGAACTGGCCCGGCTCATCGGCCTGCCGTCCCTGCCCGCCGGAAACCGCCACGGCGACGTCCTCATCGTGGGCTCCGGACCCGCCGGCCTCGCTGCCGCGGTGTACGCCGCCTCCGAGGGCCTGAGCACCACGGTGGTGGAGGCGATGGCCACCGGCGGCCAGGCCGGCACGTCGTCCCGGATCGAGAATCTGCTCGGTTTCCCCTCCGGCATCTCCGGTGCCGAACTCACCGAACGCGCCGTGCTGCAGGCCGACAAGTTCGGCGCCGGGATCAGCCTTCCGCTGGAGGCGACCGGTCTCCATCCCAAGGACGACGACCACTACGTGGTGGCGTTCGCCGACGGCAGCGAGATCGCCGCCCGCGCCGTCGTCCTGGCCATGGGCGCCCGCTACCGCCGGCTCCAGGTGCCCGGCATCGAACGCCTGGAGGGAACGAGCGTCCACTACTCGGCGACCGTCTACGAGGCCCAGCAGTGCCGCACCGACCCGGTGGCCGTCGTCGGCGGAGGCAACTCGGCGGGCCAGGCGGTGCTGTTCCTCGCCGGGTACGCGCCGAAGGTGCACCTGCTGGTCCGAGGGGCAAGCCTCGAGGCCAACATGTCCCGCTACCTGGTCGACCAGGTCGAGCGCCATCCGCGGGTGGAGGTCGCGCTGCACACCGAGGTCGCCGAGGTCATCGGCCAGGAAGTGCTGGAGGAGCTCGACGTGGTCGACAACCGCACGGGCGGGCACCGCCGGCTCGCGGTACGGAGCCTGTTCGTCTTCACCGGCGCCGAACCTCACACCGAGTGGCTCGCCGACACCATCGCCCTCGACTCCCGCGGCTTCGTCCTCACCGGGCCGGAGGCCCAGGAAGCCTGCGCCCGTCCCGAGGTGTGGCACGGCCGCGGGCGCGCGTGCATGACCCTGGAGGCCAGCCTGCCCGGGGTCTTCGCGGTAGGAGACGTCCGTAGCGGCTCGGTGAAGCGGGTGGCCTCCGCGGCCGGTGAGGGTGCGATGGCCATCCACTTCGTGCACCGGCACCTGGGGCACTCGGCCGCACCCGGCACCACGGGCACGTCAGCTGTCGCGGGCCGCTCGGACGTCTCCCCACGCATACGTCACAAGGAGTCCGCATGGCTCGCATGACGAATGGCGGACGACGAGAACACGAGAAGGACGAAGGAGGCGATGGCTATGGCCATGCCCGTCCGGCGCCACCGCGGTGGCGGCCTGCAGGAAAGGCCCGTCTGGGCAACCACCCCTGTCAATCCCCTGGTCGAGTTCGACGAACTGCTCAGCCAGATGAGCGGCCTGCTGGAGTCGACGGTGGGTGCGGCGCCCGCGGTTGCGTGGACGCCCCTCGCGGACGTGTCGGAGTCCGAGGACGCGTTCCACATAGAGATCGAACTCCCCGGTGTGAAGAGCAAGGACATTGACGTAGAGGCCAACGGTCCGGAACTCGTGGTCACCGGAGAGATCAAGGAGCGGGAACGCAAGGGGGTCCTGCGCCGCAGCACCCGCCGCGTCGGAGCCTTCGAATACCGTTTGCGGCTGCCCGGAGAACTGGACACTCACAAGATCAAGGCGGAGATGAAGGACGGAGTGCTCAGCATCACCGTCCCCAAGGCCGACGTCGCGAAGCCGCGACACGTCGAGATCACCGACTCGAGTGAAAGTACCGAGAGCAGCGGCTGAGACGCGAGCGCCGCGGTTCCGGGCGCCCACCGGCACTGCGGCCGGGTCGGCGGGGCGCCACACCCCTCACGGTGGGGAGACGCGCTACGCGTCTCCCCACCGTTGCTGTGGCGTACGCGGGCTCGAACCAGGCCCGCCTGACGGTGGGCGGCCGGCACAAGAAGCCGGCCCGACGAGCGGCGACCGATCGAGCAGGCGGTGAGCGGCCGTTCCTGGGGCTCAGGGCGCTTGCGCAGCACGGTGACCGAGGCAGAAGGAAGTAAGCCATGAAATACGACGGATTCCTCGCCCGTGTGCGCGAGCGAGGCGAATACAAGGACCAGGATGAAGCCGCGGACGTCACCAACGCCGTGCTGGAAGTGCTGGCCCAACGGATCAGCCCGGGAGAGGTCAAGGACCTCGCATCCCAGCTGCCCGGCCCGCTGGGACAAGTCCTGGACCATGCCACGCCGCAGCAGGCGCGAAGTTTCGGGATCGAGGAGTTCTACCGCCGGGTCGCCGAGCGTACCCATGCCCGACCTCGTACGGCGCAGTGGGACGCCGGCGCCGTCCTGACCACCGTCGCCGACGCTGTCACCGGCGGAGAGCTGAATCAGATCATCAGCCAGCTCCCCTCCAGTTACGCGGTCCTGTTCGGCAAGCCCGACCTCGCGGACTGAGCCCGCCCGTGAGGCGCGGTGGTTGCTGAGCGTGACGTAGCCTCGCGTCCGCCTGCCAGCCACCTCGCCCACCAAGTTGTCCACCGCCTTGAGCGGCGCCTGGAACACCGCCGCGACATCCTCGCGAGTCCGGCCCACCGACGCGGTCACCGCCCGCAACCGGCTGATCAGTGCTGACTTACCTGATGAGGCATCAGGCGGATGGGTGGCCTCTCAGCACGCAAGTGCCAGGTTCGGCAGCACAGTGAGCTCATGGCGGGTGCGTAAGTCCAGGTCAGGGCCTTGGGGCGCGACAGCGTCCGCGGGGTGGTGACATGCCCGTGATTGCTGGTGACACGTGAGGACCCCGTCGGCTTGCTCCGGTGGGCGAGGGTCTTGCGCAGACGGTGACCGTGTCCGCACGCCGATGGCCTCGCCGATCTTGCGGCGAGGCCAGAGCAGGACTTTCACCAGCCAGGTGGACGGATGGCGTCTCCAGCCGACGGCTTGGGGCCGGCGGGTCGGGGGAGTGGCGGCCGGTCGGCCGGGTCAGCCGCAGCGACGCCCTGAGTTGATGCAGGAGACCGCCTGTTTCATGAGTCGGTCGGTCATCACGTTGATGAAGTCGTTGTGGTCGGTGATGGCGTTGTGCTGCTGTCCCTGGAAACCGTCGACGGCGAAGTGCGGTGCTGCAGGGGTCTTGTAGGTGAGCCTCATCGTCAGCTGTGGGATGGCCTTGAAACCGCGTGCGCATTTGCCGTCGGCGTCGGCGAAGGCGACATGGCTGCGGTGGTCGGCGCTGTCGGTGTTCCTGCCGTCCCAGCAGCTCTGGAAGGCGAAGCTGCGCACCACCTTGCTGCCTCGGGGACAGATCGGGTACTTGTCGGTGAGCTGAACCCGGTTCTCGAAGCCGGTACAGCTCCAGTGGGCGTTGGCGTTCTTGGTCCCGTTGGTGAACGCCTTGGCGTCACCGGTGATGATCCGCAGGAAGCGGGGCATCGCCACGACCTTGCCGGTGGGGCTGCCCTGGTAGGTGATCGTGACGGTCCTGGGCACCAGGATGGCTCCCTTGTTGCCCTCGGCGCCGCCGCCGAGGGCGTTGGCGTCGGGACCCTGACGGGTGGTGTCCCGCAGGACGGGCCAGTAGTACGCGGACTGGTCGCCGTTGGTGCAGGAAGTGCCCTGGGCGCTCAGGGACTCGTTGGTCGAGGTGAAGTCCACCCTGCGGTTGCCCACGTAGTCGTGGACGTGGTGGGCGCCGTTGCTGACGCCGGGAGCCACGATGTCGTTGTCCGAGTTGTGCTGTCCCTGCTTGTTGACTCCGCATCGGGAGGTGAAGGCTCCGGTCGAGGCCCCGGCCTGCCTGCGGACCTTGCGCACGTTCGGGGCCACCTTCGTGATGTCCACGAAGTCGGCCGCGGTGGGCCCGTCGTCGCTCTGTGCTGCGGCGCCGGAGCCGTTTCCCTGCTGTCCGGTGTTGCCCCCCGCGCCCTGGGAGCCGCCGGGGCTCTGGCTCGCGGGCCCGGCCCCGGGTGTCCGGGTCCCGGGTGCGTCGAGACCGAGGCTGCAGATGGCGAGAGCGTCCAGCCCCGCGGGCCTGGCGGCCGACCGCCCGATGGCGATGGCGATCCGGTCGATGGTCGCCTTCCTCTTGCCTGTCAGAGGGCCGAGGATCGCGTTCTGCACGAAGTTCGGACCCCCTTGCCCACGAGTGTCGACCAGCCGCTGGTCGGCCTCCGCGATCTGGCGGTCCAGCAACTGCAGGTTCCGGTCCACCTCGGCCTGTGCCTGCTGGGGGACGGCCGGCAGCTTGCCCTTCACGTCCGGACAGCTGATCGTCTGGGCTGACCGCGTCGTAGGAGCACTGGCGGTGACGTCGGACGCGTTGGCGGCGTAGTTCACGGCTACGAGCCCACCGCCCCCTGCCAGGAGCGCCGTGACCGCCATGATGGCGTTGCGGCGGCTTCGGCCGCGCCTGTGATCTGCTCGCATGAGAACTCCTGATCTGACAACGTGGTTCCTGGCCCGGCGGCGACGCGTTTCACTCGCCGCCCGGATGCCCCAGCCTCACCTGAGCGGTCGGCGCTCGGCAGCTGTTCTCGTGGCGCGTCATGGACACGTAAGAACTGAACCGCGTCCGGACTGACCCCGCCCGGCACGAGGAGCTGCGCCGCCTCGGCATCCTCCGCGTGGCGCTGGAAGAAGCCGGGATCCCGTGTGATCCGGGCCTTGCGCGCTATGACGACTTCACCCACTGCCTCGGGCACCAGCAGGCTCTGGAGCTGCCGGCGCCGCCGACCGCACGCCGGCGGTCCTCGTCGGCAGCAACCATCAGAGGCTGCACATCGATCGGGCGGCGGCGTCGCTCGGGCTGCGCCCTGCGGACGATGTCAGCGTGGTCCGCTTCGACGACCTGTGCCCTTCTGGGACCGGGTGACTCCGCGTCTGACGACCACGCGCACTCCGCTCGCCGTCGTGACTGTGCGTCCCGCCGTGTTCCAGCCGGCTGGGCGCGTCCGGCCCGCATGGCTTGTTTCGGCTGCGGGACAAATGACAGACGTCGAGGACTCCTTGCTACGTCGGAACGAGTTCGGCGCCCCGGAGAGGAGTCTCCGGGGCGCCGAACCGCGGTGGCCGCTTCTTCACACCGCGGCTATGCCCTCCATGCCGGACTCGGTGAAGGGGGGGAGTCCGGTGGCCGTCGTGACCTTGGTGAGGGAGCCGTTCCTGCCGATGCGGAAGCCGTCGACCGTGCCGGAGGTGCCGTTCTGTACGTACAGGAACTTCTCGTCCAAAGTCACGGCCAGGTCGATGACACCCTGGGACATGGCTGACGGCGGTGTGGCTATGCCGATCTCGTCGGTGAGGGCGAGCCTGCCGTGGCGGTCGGTGCGGTAGCCGGTGACGGTGGAGTTGCCGGTGTTGCCGCCGTAGAAGAAGTCGCCGGCGCGCTCCAGCCAGCACAGCGTGTTCTGACCGTTGGCCAGGGGCTTCTGGACGACCTTGAGGCTGCCGTCGGCGAGAACCTTGTACGTACTGACCGTTGATTTCTCGGCCTCGGCGACCAGCATCCGGCCCGCCTTGTCGAAGGTGATCGCGAACGGCACGCCGCCGGCCGAGTCGTTGACCTTCGCCTGGTGCGCGGGGCGTCCGTCGCGCCGCATCGGGAACACCTCGATGGTGTTGGTCGACTTCGTGGTGACGACCAGCTCCCGGCCGCCCGGGGTGAACGCGACCTGGCCGGGCGAGCTGCTGAACAACGGCACCTTGTCGTTCTTCAGCTTCAGGGAGCGGTGTGAACCGGCGAGCGGCTCGAGGCCGTTGCCCGTGATCTTGAAGCCCTGGACGCTGCCCGTGCCACCCGCGTTCATGACGTAGGCGAGGTTGCCGGACACCGCGATGGACGAAGGGAAGTCCCCGCCCGAGCGCACCACCCGCCGGTCCGTCAGTTTCTGTCCCTTGACCCGGAACGAGGTCACGGTGCCGCTGCCCGCGTTGACTGCCAGCAGCAGATGCGAGCCGCGGTCGTAGACGAGTGAGCCCTGGGAGGCGAGGGAGTCGGTGGGCGCGTCGACCTGGTCGCCGCCCTTGCCGCCGGTCGGGTAGGTGCCCGCGGGGGTCAGCTTGCCGTCGTCGCCGCGCTGGAAGACGTGGATGGTGTTTCCGGTGAGTTCGTTGCCCTGGACGAAGACGGCGTGGTCGGCTCCCGCTTTGGCGCTCTTCGTCGTCGCGCCGTCGTGCGCGCGGGGGACTTCCCCCGCCGAGGCGATGGCCACCGTCGTCGCGACCGCCGCCGACGCGAGGATGCCGGCCCCGGCGACGGTCATCCGGATCTGCGACTTCGACCTGCGCCTGGTATGCCTGCTCACGCCTGACTCCTTGCACCTCGTCGCCACCGCCGGTCGGTGACGTGCAGAGCCAGAGTTGCCTGTGGGGCGGGTGTGGCGAAGATGTTTCGGTCCTGCGTCAGCTTCTCGTAAGAACTTCCGTTCGCCCGGAGAACTCGGCGGCGGTCCGGGATGCGGGGGGAAACGACGGCGGCTGTGATCGGCGCTGTCCTGGAAAACCGCCGTTACGGAAGCCTTCATGTCAGCCGGCCGCAGCTGTATGCGCATGGGGTGCCGCATGACGTTCCCGGCACCCCCGCCGCGGTCGTGGTGGCCCTCGCCGTGATTGCGTACGGGCCGCTCCTTGCCGCCCGGCTGCCCTGGCGCGCGCTGCTGTGCACTGCCTGGGGCACCTGCTCGTCGAAGGTCGCGGTCGCCGAGTACGCCTGGCCGGACCGCGAAGTCTCGGCCTGCTGCGGGTGCGCGCGGAGGCGATCGTGTTGCACGCGATGCGCTGGCCGGACGAGATCCGCGATCCCGCCGAGCTGCTGACACCGCCGGTGGAGGTGCCGGAGGGGAGATCGAGGGGGCGCCGGCGCTGATGGAGTTGATGACCTGCGGGGACCGGGAAAGAAATCGACGGCCGCGGAGAGGGATCACACACCGCGGCCTTCCGGCGGCTTGTCCTCACATCCCCGGGGCAACGCATCCTTCGCCTTCGCCTTCGCCTTCGGCGTGCGCCTGCCTCAGCTGGTCTGCGAGTCGGGTCTCCCGGTCGGTGGGACCATATCGAGGCGCCCACAGGGTTCGCATCGCGGCGGTCGACGTGTGGGACGGATGATCTCGATGCTCTTGCCGCGCTGGGCGTACTTGGGCGTCCAGGGCGGCGACGGAGGAGGCGTCCCAGATGTGGGCGGCGGACAAGGCCGATGACGACCGTGTCGGGGTCGCCTGTGTAGGCGAACTGGCCGACGAGGTCGGTGGAGGAGGCGAAGAACACCTTGCCCGTGACCCGGTGGACGACCGTGGCGTGGCGGCAGTCGGTGACTGCGGTGACCTCGGCGAGGTGGGCGAGCCGCTCGGCGAAGACGACCACCGCGGTGATCGAGCCGACGACCACGCCGATGGCGAGGTCGTGGGTGGCGACCACACACGCGACAGTGATTGCCATGACGGTGATCTCCCGGCCGGCAACCGCTTCAGCGTCTTCGGTGCGATGGAGTGCAGGCCGTGCACTCATCGCCCAGTCAGTGAACGCGGGCGGCACCTCGTCCGTATGGAGTGGGAAGTTCACTGGTTCGAGGAGTTGTTGTTCGGATGTCCCGCAGGTGCTGCGGTGCCGTCGCCCCGCGTCTGACGCGGGCCGGGGTCTTCGCGGCCGTGTGCGTGGTGACCACGACCCTGGGGCATACCGTGATGTCCGGAGACGTGTTGCCCTGGTGGGCCGTGTTCCTGGCGATCGTCGCGACGACCACGCAGGGCTGGTGGCTGACCTCCAGGGACTGCGGCGCCGCTGCCGTGGTGGGCGCCACAGCAGCCGCCCAGGGGTTCCTGCACCTTCTGTTCGGCCTCGCCCACGCGATCGTCCGCGGGCCCGAGGCCGGCTCGTCGGCCGGACACATCCCGACTGACGGCCACGGGTTGATGCTCTCCTCATCCGGCATGGCCACGCACATGCACCACTCGGGTTCGGTCATGGCCAGGGGATCGGCCGAGGCGGCGGGCGCGGTCTCCGCCCTGCCGCTCGAGTCCGCCATCGAGCGGCAGGGCACCGCCGGGATGCTCCTGGCGCATCTGCTCGCCGCAGTGGTGTGCGGACTGTGGCTGTGGCGGGGTGAACTGGCGGCCCGTCAACTGGGCCGTGCCCTCGCCGTGCTGCTGTTCGCGCCGCTGCGACGGATCCGCCGCCTGCTCACACACCCCGCCCTGGACCGGGCTGCGACGTCAGCAAGGACGGCCACGGGCTGGCCGGAGACCTCGCGGACCACTCCTGCGGTGCTGAGACACGCCGTTGTGCGCCGAGGACCGCCGCCGTTCGGTAAGACACTCGTTCGTCCGTCCTTCGGCCCGATGTCCGTCGTGCGGTCCTGAACCCCGTTCCGGCACCAAGCGGCAGGGCCGGGGCAGACGCGTGTCCGACGTGCCCGTACACGTGCGTCGGCCTGTCCACCGCGGCCCCAGCGCGCCCTACGTCCGGCGTGTGCCGCCGTCCGCTCATCGAACGGAAGTGCTCCGTCATGCATCAGCACCTGCCCACGCCCGTACCCATGTCCAGTGATATGTGCACACACCGGCCGCGCGTCGGGCGGCTTCGTCCCGCCGCACTCGGCGCCCTCCTCGCCGCCGCGGCCGTCCTGCTGTCCGGCTGCGGCGGGGACTCGGCCGATCGCGCCTCCGCACAGACCGGTTCGTCCGCTCCCGCCTCGTCCTCGGCCAAGGGGATGGAGGACATGGAGGGGATGTCCAGGACGGACATGGGGGACCCGTCCGCCACCCCCGCCGACAAGGTCGCCGGAGCCACCGTCGTCAAGGCTGCCTTCAAGCTGCTGGACACCCGCCCGCCGGGCATGGACGGGGTCGAGGGCACCGCCTGGCTCGCACAGGGTTCGAAGGGCACCACCGTGACCGTGTCCCTGACCGGACTGAAGCCCGGGGCCTCCTATATGGCGCACCTGCACGCCCAGCACTGCTCCGCCGGGAACGGCGGCGAGCACTTCCAGTTCGAGAAGGGCGGTGCGACGACGCCCCCCAACGAGGTCCATCTGATGTTCACCGCCGACAAGACCGGTATGGGCATGACGACGGTGAACAACTCCCGCAAGACCGGCGAGGACGCGGTCGCGATCGTCGTACACCCCAGCGAGGCACAGGACAACCGGATCGCATGCGCGGACTTCGACTTCTGAGGGCGGCGGCAGGACCGCTCGGGTGCGCGGGTGTGCTGTTGCTTCTCGGCGGCACACCCGCGTACGCCCACACCGCACTCGAGAACGCCACACCGGCACCAGGCGCCAAGGTCGCGGCCGGGACCGACGTCGTCGCGCTGACCTTCAAAGACCTGAAGTCCGGCGTCCCGCCGAAGATCGGAATGGTCGCAGCCGGCGGCACGACTGTCCCGGTGGGAGCGCCGGTCGTCGCCGACGGCGGCACCGCGTGCGCCGCGGTCTCCCCGCTGCCCGTGGGTGTCGTCACTCTCACCTACACGGTCATCGCAGGCGACGGAGACCCTCAGACCAGCGCGTTCCAGTTCGAAGTCGTGGACGGCGCCAAGCCCGTCGAGCCCCCGTCCGCCTGCGCCGATCTGAGCCTGCCGGCTCCGGACACCGGCGGGGCAGACACCATCCTGGGCCTCGGACGCACCACCGCGACCACCGTTCTCGCCGGGGCCGTCGCCGTGATCGCAGGCGGAGGAGTCGTCGCCGTTCGCAGACGACGCCGAGCAGGACTGCCGGCTGAAGGGGGAACCGCCGAATGACCTGAAAGCCCGTTCATCTCTCGGGCCGCGCTCAGCCGGGTGCGGCCCGAGCAGACTCCCGCGACAGGCGAGGGAGCATGCTCCCCCCGGCCCCGGATCAGCGGCCCGTGGGCCGTCAGTCCGCGCTCAGCAGTTTTGGCGGCTTGGCGCAGAACATGGGCGGCGCGCAGGGGGCGGTAGAGGCGGCGGTGGCGAAGCCGTCGTCGTACAGCGGCACCACAAGCAGACCGTTGGGCGAGCGCGCCGTCACTGGCCACGATCATGTGTCTGGTCCTCGTCATGGTGCTGGTGGGTGGCGGGAGCAGGGGCATGGCGTGTGCCGCCTCCGGTCAGGCGAGGGCGAAGTGCGCAGGCCACACGTAGAGGGCGGAGAGGGCCACGGTGACGACGGTGACGACGAGGCCGTCCTGGTGAACTGCCAGAAGCTGATGGGCCGGCGGTTGCGTTCGGCGATGCCGAGCACGACGACGCCGGCGCCAACGGCGGTGGCGTTGCCGCCGAGGTCCGCGCCGATGGCCAGCGCCCACCACATGACGTGGTCGGGGTTACCACCCATGTTGTGCACGAGGTCTGCGGTGATCGGGGCGCGGTGGCGACGTGGGGGATGTGGTCGACATTGCCGGACAGCACCGCCGAGGCGCCCAGCAGCAGCATGGAGCCGCCGAGTTCGCTGTCGCCGATGGCCTCGGCGAGGGACTTGGAGATCTCGCCGTTCACGCCCGTCCCGATCAGACCGCCGATCATGATGAACAGTCCGGCGAAGAAGGCGAGGATGGGCCACTCGACCTCGGTCAGCACCTCGCCGGTCGCACACCACGTCAGGGGAGCGATGAGCAGCACCGTGGTGACGTTGTCCAGCAGCGCCGAGGCGAGCGCGGTGATGACGACGAGCATCACCACGACGCGGAAGGGGCCGGCCCGTGCCCGTTTCACCGCGGGAGGGAAGCGCCCTCGGTCGTCGGCGGCTCGAAGATGTTCTCCGACTGCCCTGCGGTGGGGGTGTTCTCTTCCTCGGAGAGGCCTGGCGCGCCCCGGGGCAGCCAGGAGAAGATTCCCAGCAGCGCGACGACGGCGGCGACCGCGCCGAGGGCGCGGAGCCCCCTGCGGACCCTTTCCCGGGTACTCAGGTCCTGCCATGCCGGTCCGGGCCAGTCGTGGTCCGGTTGCCGGACGTCACCGACGGAGTCGGCTTGGCGGACAGGGGCGCTGCCGCGCAGGAACAGCCGTTCCTGTGTGGAGGGTTCCCGCGGTGCGGAGCGCCGGATGGCTTCTTCGCTGTCGTTGAGGAACTTCAGCCAGATGCTCTCGGGATCGGTGGGGCCTGTGGGCTCTCGGGCAGTCACAGTGCTCGTCCGTCTCCCTGCTGGCGTAATCCGGGGGGCCTGCCGAC
Source organism: Streptomyces sp. NPDC088254 (assembly GCF_044740925.1). Classification (NCBI taxonomy): domain Bacteria; kingdom Bacillati; phylum Actinomycetota; class Actinomycetes; order Kitasatosporales; family Streptomycetaceae; genus Streptomyces; species Streptomyces sp. NPDC088254. The sequence goes on from NZ_JBIURQ010000012.1 coordinate 147,939, forward strand.
GACCAGCGCCCCGCTCCGTGCCGCATCAACCGTGGCAGCTTCACTCCCGAGCGCCGAAGCGGCGGCCGGTCGTCGGCTCGGCTCCCCCCTGCAATCATTGCACAATGCAAAACAAGTGCGCCAGTCCGTGTGCGGCTTTGTCGTGCGGCCTCACCGGTGCTCGAGGCGCAGTGGACCGACAGCGTCGTGTGCGCGAAGTGGGGAACGCGTCGCCCGGTTCGGGGGGATCGTCGCCGCCTCGCGAGAGTAAGGCGTGGCCGGATACGGCTCCTTGCAAGTCTGCGGCCAGGGCGTCACCCACGTCTGCGGCTGTGCGGGTGGTGTCCGTCGGCGGCTTCGAGGCGGACGAACGGTATGTCCCGGCCCGCGTCGCGGAACGACGTCTCGGTGCCGTCGGTGGGCAGGCCCAGGAACGCGCAGAGGCGGCGGGCGGTACGGGGATGCCTGCGGGCGTAGTCCGCCATGATCTGGGCGCCGTCGTCGGGGGAGAGGAAGCGGGCGGTGACGGCGTGGTAGCGGTTGCCGACCTGGATGACCGTCTTCGGATGAGCGCGCAGGTTGCGGTACCAGTCCGAGCCATTGCCGAAGCCGGAGGCGACGGTCCAGCCGGGGTGCAGGCTCTCGTGCGCCACGACTTCGAGGACGACGTGGCGGTCAAGGCCCGTCGTGCGGCCGACGTGGTGCAGGAGAAGGAACCGCTTGCCGAGAACCGGCCCGAGTCCGGCGCGGAAGAGGAGGAGAGGTGCGCGCGCGACCAGGCGTCGCCAGCCGGTAGGGAGCTGAGGGCGGGTGCCATGGGTTCCTCTGTGGGGCATCGTCGCCTTCCGGGTGTCGTCGGAGTGCCAGTGCTTCGGCCTCGATTGTGTAAAGGGCCGGTGTGGGCGCCGCTTCAGCAGAACAACCATTGCATAGTCTAAATACGAGAAGCGCGCCTGCGGAGGGAGAAGGCCGCTTTCGCGCACCACGACCACTCGGAAGGACGTCCATGATCATGACCCGGCCGGCGTCCGGATCCCGGCTCCTGTCCTGGTTGCCTGTGATCGCGATGGGCGTGGTGGCCGCGGCGGACGTGGTGGCGGGATCCGGGGTGGGGTTCCTGCCGTTGGTCTCGCTCGGGCCCGCCTTCGCCGGGCTGGTCGGAGGCTGGCGGCGAACTGCACTGATCGGCGGGCTGGCGCTGGTGCTCTGCCTGGCTCTCGGGCTATACGACGGACTTTTCGACGGACGCCGCGGGTTCACCGCCCTGATCTCGGTGGCCGGCGTCACGGGCGCGGGCGTCGCGGCCGCCGTGATGCGCTCGCGGCGCGAGGCAGAACTGGCCAGCGTGCGGTCGATCGCGGAGGTGGCCCAGCGGGTGCTGCTGCGCCCGGTGCCAAGGACGGCCGGCCCGCTGCAGGCGGCGGTCTCCTACACCTCCGCCGTTGCGGAGGCGCGCATCGGCGGGGATCTGTACGAGGTGGTCGCCTCTCCGCACGGTGTCCGGGTCATCGTGGGTGATGTCCAGGGCAAGGGGCTGGCCGCGGTGGAGACGGCTGCCGTGGTGCTCGGCGCCTTCCGGGAGGCGGCCCACGACGAGAGCGACCTGGTGGGGCTGGGGGAGCGGCTGGAGCGCAGCGTGGCCCGTGAGCTGGAGGGTGAGAAGTTCGTCACCGCCGTCCTCGCCGAGATCGGCTCGGCCGGCGGGGCAGTCTTCCTGAACTATGGTCATCCGCCTCCCATGGTCATACGGCACGACGGCACAGTGGGCTTCCCGCAGCCGCCCGTCTACGCGCTGCCGCTCGGTCTGGGTGTCCACGGGGCCGCAGGGCCCGAGCCGTACCGGGTGGACTTCCAGCCCGGAGCCCAACTCCTGCTGTACACCGACGGCGTCAGCGAGGCCCGGGACGAACAGGGGGCCTTCTACCCGCTCGCCGACCGTGCGCACCTGCTCAAGGACCCCGACGCGCAGCTGGCCCTCGAAGCCCTGCGGGAGGATCTGATGGGGCATGCGGCAGGCCCTCCGCACGACGACGCGGCCATGCTCCTGCTGCGCTTCCATGGTCATGGGAAGGGAAAATCTGTTCGCGACGCGTGAGTGAGCAGGTGCTTCGGCGCGATAGAAAGGATGTATGCCGCAGCACGAGAGCCCCGTGGGGGCCATGGACGATGTCGACGAGGTCACCCGAGCGGTGCTGACCGCGTCCCGGTTGCTGGTGGCCGTCTCCGCCCGCTCGCTCGCCGCGGTCGAGGAGAGAGTGACCCTCGCGCAGTTCCGGATGCTCGTCGTGCTCTCCAGCCGCGGGGCGACCAAGCTCGTCGTACTCGCCGAACTGCTTCAGGTGGCACCGTCGACGGCCATGCGCATGGTGGACCGGCTCATCGTCGCAGGGCTCGCCGACCGCCAGACCAACCCGGGCAACCGCCGCGAGACCCTGCTGCAGCTCACCGATGAGGGAAGACGCACCGTCGAGGAGGTCACCGCCCGGCGGCGTGAGGAGATCGCCGCGATCGTCGCGCGGCTCAGGCCGACGCAGCGGCTGGCGCTCGTCGAGGCCCTCGGAGCCTTCAACGAGGCCGGAGGGGAGCCGCCCGCGCCCGACGCGGACGGACCGGAATCGCATCCGCTCGGCTGGGGGGCGGACGGGGCAGCGGTCCGAGAGGCGTGACCCCCCATGGCGCTGCTCCGGCCGAATGACGGACTGGCCCGCCCTTCACGGTCTCCTCAATCTATTGCATAACGCAAAGAGAGTGCAAAGAAAGTGCGAGCGCGGTTCGCCGCACCGGAACAGGGTGAGTGGCGCATGCGCTGGTGGCGTCGATCGCCCCGCGATGTGGAGCCCCGACCGACGGGGTATCTGCGTGGCACGGTCCGGGGGCATGCCGAGTTCATGGCCTCCCCCCCCCCCCCGTGGTGGCTGGTCGGGGAGGGCGTTCTCGCGGCGGCGCTGGCCGTCGGGAGCATCGTCGGCACGTCCGTCTTCGGGGCCTGGACGGGGTGCCCGGGGCTGGCCGACGGTGCGGTCGGCCTGGTGTGTGCGCTCGCGCTCATTGTCCGTCTGATCGTGGTGCGGGCGGGCCGGGCGCTGGTGGGCGCCGTCGCCGTGCTCGCGGCTTGCCTCGCGGCTTGCCTCGGGGCGCAGGCGCCGCCGACCGCCGCCGGCGTCGTACTGGCTGAGCAGGGGCGGGTGCAGTCCGTGGTTGTGACGTCGGTGCGGCACGAGGGGGCGGTGCGGGGCGGCCGTGGCCGCTGTCTCTGCTCCATGGCCGACGGGGGTGGGGTGCCGCTGCAGGGCGAGTCTGGGGTGGCTGTGGGCAGGCCACCCGCCCCGGGGACGTCCTTGCCGTCGTCCAGGACCCGCGGGGGCGGGTGCCGCAGCGCGGTGTCGGAGCGGGGGCAGGGAAGTTGCGTGCGTTGCTCGGCCTGACCGGGTGGGCGGCCGTTCTCGCCGCGTCGACGGTCGTGGCGGTCGTGCGCTCGTACCGGATGACCGTCCCGTCTGCTGGTCGACGGAACGGCGCCGGCGCCGAATGGTCATCCGGCTGACGGACTGGGCGTCGGGGACGAAGTGTTGATGTTGAGGTCGGGTCGGGCGGCGAGGACGATGATGGGGGCGCCGGGCTGGGGTGGGGGCGGGGTGAGCTGGTCCTTCGGGAGCTTGGGCGGGGTGGACTGCTGGAAGTTGACCAGTTCGCTGTTGATCACGCCGGTGTTCTCCAGGACGGTGCTGTGGTCCAGGACGGTGTCGTTGGCGAGGTCGGCGAGCTGACGGACCAGGGTGTTCCTGGTGGTCGCACGGATCTTCGCGATGACCGGGAAGATCTGGCCGTGGGTGACGCGCATGATGTTGGCGGCGGTGCTGTCGAACTGCCTGCCTGACTCCGCCGCCGACGTCGCCACGAACTGCTGCTGTTGCGGACTGGCCTGATTGGGCAGCGTGACGTTCAGCATGGGCGCGATCTTGAGGCACATCGCGTCCAGACCGGCGTGCCCGACGATCAGGTGTTTGCCGGCTTCCTTCATCTCCGGCGTCGAGCCCTTCTCCATGGCCATTTCTCCCAGGGGGTACTCCCATAGGCCCGCCGCGCGGACCTTGACGACGAAGTCGCGGTCGGCCTCCGTCAGAGGGCCGAACTGGGTGTTGGCGATGATGCGGGAAGTGTCGCTCGATGTGGTCTGGATGCCGAGCATGGCCGGGTAGGCGAGAGCGCTGAGGGTCAGGCCGAGAGCGCCGACCACGAAGACCGTTCCGATCTTGCTGCGCGATGTGGGCATGGGTGCCTCCGGGCGAGAGGAGTGCGGACGACAAGAGATACGGATGTGCGGAGATCCCGGATCATTGCAGCAGGCAAATTTTGCATGAGGCGGTGTGGCGTGCGTCACAATCCTCGCCCCGGAGTGCCAGTCGGCCGGGGGGCATGGGTCTCGGTCGGCACTCCCTCGGGCGGAGTGAGGGGGGTGACGGGCTTCCCGGGCCGGTGAGGGGGAGGCGTGATCTGGACCGCACGCTCAGGACGTGCCTCCCAAAGCGAGCTGGGCGGTCAGACCCGCCCGCTCCGCGGCGGCCCTGAGCGCTCCGCTGGCCCGGGTGAACTGAACGTCGATACCGGCCAGGGGGAGTGTCCGGCGAATGCCCAGCAGGGTGTAGAGGCCCGGGTGGTCGCAGAATGTGATGCCCGACAGGTTCAGCACCAGCAAGCCGCCAGTGGAGTGGGCGGCGAGTATGGCCAGATGTTCTCGGAGGGCATGCGCGGTGTCGGCATCGAGCTCTCCCGCGAGGTGCAACTCCAGTCGCGGCGGAAGGCGTCCTCCGCTCTCCCGGCGGACGGACAGCCTCGACGATGAAGCCGCTCCATGGGGCTCGTGCGGCAGGTTCGACTCATGGCCGCCCACCGGCGCGGCATCGACTGCCTCGTCATCCTGGGGGTCGGGCTGAGATGGTGGCATCGGCTTTTCCGGATCGGCTCGGCGACAGTTGCCGACCAGACTTCCCGGCGCACCAGGAAGCGCCAGTAGCGCTTCCACGCCCTCATCTTTGCACAGGGTAAAGATCGGCATCAACCACCCTGCGAAGGCTGTCGTCCTGTCGGCGTGATCGTCCTCTTCAGGCCAGCAGATGTCACCGCCCCGGCAGGGGGCGTCCGGCTGCCCGCAGAGAGCGGGTGGAAACGGTCGGCCAGACCCCTTGCGCTCGATCGAGTCGTCACCCCGAGGCGCGCACCGCTCCGGCGACGCGATCCCGCCAGGTGTCAGCTCTCTTCCCCGACGGCCCCCACGTCGCAGATTCGAGCGATTCCTGCATGCGCAGCGCCCGGTCCGCCATCCGAACAACCGACTTCGACCAGCGCCACGTCGCCCATACGGTCACCCGTCGCCGAGAGCCGGGGTCCTCCACGAAACCGGAAGACGCCGGCCAGAACGCCACGCTGCGTGTCAAGGCACCTGCCTGGCTATGGCCCACACCGGACGAGCCCCTGAGTCAGGCACCCATGGACGACCGCGGGGGCCTCGCCACCTGCTCCCGCCCGGGAGGACCCGGACACTCCGCGCACCTTCTGCGCAAGGGAAGAAGACGGGACGAGGGGTTGTCAGGGTCCGATGTCCACCTGGTGCTCCACGGTGACCTGGTCGACCTCCGACACTCGTACAGTGACCCGCATCGTCCACGTCCCTTCCGTGGGCAGGGTGAGACTGTCACTTCCCCAGTAGCCGCGCTCGTCCACGAGTGCCGCATCCAGGGGGCCCACGCCCTGCGAGGCCAGGGTGAAGGCAAGACGCAGTTCGGGCACAGGTGCGAGCCCGCCGTCTGCGCCGTAGACGACCGCCTGGACTGCGTTGCGGCCGACCCGCCCGGGTTCCAGGACGATCTGCACTGTGCCGCTCCCCAGGGGGCCCATGGTCTGACTGCCGGTGTCGAAGGGGACCATCGACAAGGACTGAGTGGGCTGACCGGGCACGAGAACCGCCAGGGCCGCCGACTCCTCGGCCGCCCGTCCGGTCTGGGTCCCGGTCAGCATCGTGGTGAGCATCAGGACCACCATGCCGACCGCCACCTCGGCCAGGACGCACCGGCGCAGCCCGCGCCGCTGCGCTGATCGCTCCGTCGCAGCTCCGGCCCTGGACGGGACGGTGCCGGATGGCTCGTCCACCTCCGGGCCGGCCACCGCGATCGGCGCCCGCTCCGGCTCGGGCTCCGTGAGCAGCCGTCCGGTCCAGCGCCGTGACTGCGCGGCCACAGCCAGTACGACCAGCACGGTCCACACCTTGAGCGACAGCGTCCGGCCGTACCCGGTGTACAGCAGCGCGTCCCAGGACCCCAGCCCGCGCCAGGACTGGTAGACGCCGGTGGCGGCGAGAACCGCCACCGAGACGAACGCCAGCCGGGAGAAACGGGAGACCGCGGCGGGAGGGAGCGGATCGTCCTCCGGCGCCCGGTACAGGATGGTGAGCAGGGCGGCCAGCCCGCCCAGCCACACCGCCATCGCGAGCAGGTGAAGTGCAGTGGAGACGACCGCCACGGGGACCTGGACACCGACCGCGGCATGCTCGGCCACGACCCAGGTCGCTGTCAGGGCCAGGGCGAACAGGACACCTGCCACCTTCCCGAGCCCGCCGGCCCCTTCCCGGACCCTCCGGTTTCGGACGAGCACGGCCAAGACGAGCAGCAGCACCAGCCGCACCAGCAGGGCGACTCCTGATCGTGTCTCCATCGTGCCGCGCAGCGACCGCGCGTCGAAGACTGCGCCCAGTCCTTCGCCGCTGTCGTAGGGTCCGCGGAGCAGCGCCAAGGCCAGGGTGGACAGCGTCAGCGCCCACCAGCCGGTCACGAACAGTCTGCGTACGGCTTGCCGGGCGGTGTCCGTCGGCCAGCAGGCCAGGACGAACACGGCGATGCCGATGAGCAGGGCCAGTCCGGCGTAGGCGATGTAGCGGGCCACTTCGTTCAGGGCGCTCGTGGCCCTGGGTACGGCCGGCTGCGCGGTGGCGGCGGGCCTGGCGGGCGATCGTTTGCCGACGGAGAAGGTGAAGGCCCCGGTCACGGCGTGGCCGTCCGCCGACACCACCCGCCAGGAGACGGTGTAAGTGCCCTGGCCAAGCCCTCCGGCGAGGCGGACGCGGGCAGTGTTGCCCTGTCCGTGGGCGTGCTCCGGATCACCCGCGGTCGCAGGGCGGTTGTCGGGGTCGAGGACGCGGACGGAGTTCTCGACGAGGGTGACGGCTTCGTCGAAGGTCACCGTGATCTGTCGTGGCGCGGTCTTCAGGACGACGCCCTCGCGGGGGTCGCTGCTCCTGAACACGGCGTGTGCGGAGGCCGGGGTCGCGCCGGCGAGGAGAGAGAGGGCGAACGCCACAGCCACGATGAGCAGGGCCCGGTACGTCCGGCGGGCGCCGGGCGTCGGCCGACGTACGGGGCGAGAGGGCGTTACCCGGACGCCGAAGGTGGACGCTCGGTTCACCGCGCACCGCCCCGCCCGGCGCGGCGCCGGTTCAGCCGCCAGGCGAATGCGCCGAGCCCGAGCAGGGCGGCGGCTGTCCCGGCGGCGATCAGCCCTCCGGCCGGTTTCTCGGCCTCCGTGCGTGCCGAGGCATGGGCGTCACCGCCGTCGGAGGGACCTTCGGACAGTGTGCGGGACACCCTCGCGGAAGGCGGGTCGAGGGGCTGCGCGTCGGCGGTCGCGGGCTTCAGCCTGAGCACCGGAGCGGGCTGGTCCGACTTGGCTTCCTGTGTGGGCAGTTCGAGCCATCGCGAGATCCTGCCGTCGCCGTAGGTGTCGATGGTCTTGAATACGAGCTCTTGGACGTCAGGCAACCGGCGCACAGTGATCGCGTGTTCGGCGTCCTCACCCGTTGCCAGGGCAGGGCCGCCGATGGTGTAGCCGTCCGAGGTGATCTTCAGAGTCCAGCCCTTCGGGGCGTGCGCGAGCGTCACCTCGCCCGGCTCGATGCCTTTCGGCAGGACGACGCGCACCCGGGTGAAGCCGGCCGTGTCGGACTCGGCCTCGGAGGTGAAGGTGAGGGTGACGTTGCGGGCCAGAGCCCTCGGAGCGTCGGCCTCGACCCCCGCGTGGGCGGATGCGGGGCGGGCCAGGACGAAAGCGGATGTCAGAGCGAGGGCGCCGGACACGGCGAAGCGGCCGAACTCGCGAGCAGAGGGATGCAGGGATTGCACGGAACACAGGGGCACGAACGAACTCCGGAAGCGGGAGACCGGGCGGGCTTCGACCCGGCCGGGATGATGGCGAAGGGACCGGACCAGCGAGATGTTCCGGTGGCCCCCGGCGCGGCAGCGCACGTTCCGGCGCTCCGAATCCCATCGGCAGGCAAGTCCCTCGGCACGCCACTCGCCGCAAGACCGGCAGTGCCCGGCGCACCGGGCGAATCAGCAGCTTGAGCCACAACCGTCTCAGCCGCCCACGCGCGGCCACGATCACACGTCGTGCCGTGCGGGCGTCGACCAAGGCGGCCGCGACGGCCGCGTCGGCCTGGTGCAGCAGCCATGCCACGGCGAGCGCCGCGCCCATGTGGACAGCGGTCATAGCGTCGGACGCCTGGTGCCAGGAGTGGCCGTCGCCGGAGGCCGTCACCGAGCCGCCGTTCATCCCATGTACGGCGGGACCGGCGCGGGCCGCCGTGCTCCAGTGCCCGTTGGCCGCCCAGGCGAGAGCCAGATGGAGCGCGCCCTGCACCGCCAGCGTGCATCCGACCGTGGCCAGCGGAGAGAAGCGACGGCGGGCGGCGGGCCAGACACCCGCGAACTGCAGCAGCACAAGGGTGCCCACAAGGCGCCACGGCTCTGCCGCGCCGCCGGCCGCGTGGTGGCCGAGGGCGGCGAGGACGCTGCCCGCCAGGGCGAGGACACCCGCCCGGGCACAGGCGCCCGACGTGTTCACCCGCTCTTTCTCTCCCCTCTCCGAGAGGGACACGCAGGCCCCCTTTCGCACGTCTCCTCCCAGGCCCGACCGGATCCGGTGCGTCGGCACGCCCCGTCATGGTGCGGGTACGGCGGCGGATCCCCCAGCGTTCACTCTCCTGGCCCCCGCAGTGCCGCCCACGTCGTCCTCACCGGAGGCCGTCACCAGCGCACATGCTCGCATCGCCCCACCTGAGATACTTTGCATAATGCAAAAGTACGGGAAGGGGCAGTGATGAGTGCCGTCCAAACGGTCAAGAACAGGCCGGCCGCGGCGCAGAAGGCGCCGAACGGTCTCCCACTCTCGCGGAGAGTCACCGATCTGCGCTCCGCGCCCTGGGGGCTGCCGGTACTGGCCGTGGTGGTCGGCGCCGGGGCGGGAGCCGGCTCGATCGTCTTCCGCTGGTGCATCACCACCTTCACACACCTTTTCTCCGGCCACGGCGACTACGCCGCGTCCCCGGGCTCCGGCAATCCGCACGTGCCATGGCTGGGCCCGTACTTCGTGCTGTTCGCTCCCGTCCTCGGCGGCCTGCTCTACGGGCCGCTGGTGTTCCGGTTCGCCAGGGAGGCCCGCGGGCACGGGGTGCCCGAGGTGATGGTGGCCGTCGCCCAGCGCGGTGGGCGGATCAGCCCCAAGGTGGCCGTCGTGAAGACGCTGGCCTCCGCGCTGACCATCGGCTCGGGCGGCTCGGTGGGCCGGGAGGGGCCAATCGTGCAGATCGGCTCGGCACTCGGCTCAACACTCGGCCGTCTGGCGAAGGTGACCGAGGGACGGATGAAGCTCCTCGTCGCCTGCGGCGCGGCAGGCGGCATCGCCGCCACCTTCAACGCCCCCCTCGCCGGCGTCTTCTTCGCCATGGAGCTGATCCTGGGCACGTTCAGCACCGAGGCGTTCGGCGCGGCCGTACTGGCCAGCGTGACGGCGAGCGTCATCGGCCGGGCGGCCTTCGGTGACATGGCCTTCCTGAGCCTGCCGGACTTCCACGTCGACCATCTCGCGCAATACGGCCTGTTCGCCGCGCTGGGTGTCGTGGCCGCCCTGGTCGGCGTGGGCTTCTCGCGGTTCCTGTACCTGGTCGAGGACGCCTGCGACTGGCTGTGGCGCGGCCCCGAGTGGCTGCGCCCCGCGGTCGGCGGCCTCGCGCTCGGCCTGGTACTGCTCGCCCTGCCCGCGATGTACGGCGTCGGCTACCCGGTGCTGCAGAAGGCGACCGAGGGCGGCTACGCAACCGGCTTCCTGCTGTTGCTGCTTGTGGGCAAGATGCTGGCGACCAGCCTCACCATCGGCATCGGCGGCTCGGGCGGCGTCTTCGCGCCCAGCCTGTTCATCGGGGCGATGCTGGGCGCGGCGTACGGCATCGTCGCGCAGGACCTGCTGCCCGGCACGGCCGGCGCGGTGGGCGCGTACGCCCTGGTCGGGATGGGCGCCGTCTTCGCGGGCGCCTCCCGCGCGCCGATCACGGCCGTGGTGATCCTCTTCGAACTCACCGGCGAGTACTCGATCATCCTGCCGCTGATGCTGGCGATCGTGCTCGCCACCGCCACCAGCCGCCTGCTGTCCCGCGACACCGTCTACACGCTCAAGCTGCGCCGCCGCGGCATCGACATCGAAGGCGCCACACGGGGCGCACAGATCGGCACGCAACGGGTCGACGCCGTCATGGAGCCCCTGCCCTCGCCCCTGTCGTGGTCGACACCGCTCTCCGACGCCGCCGACCTGCTGAGCATTTCCGGCCACGGTGCGCTGCCGGTAGTGGACGAGGCAGGCGCGTACGCCGGGGTGGTCACCGCCCAGGCGGTCGCCGAGGCTCTCGCCGAACAGCCGGAAGCCGCGCCCGCCCGGGTCGGTCAACTCGCCGAACCACCCGCGTCCGTCACCGCGGACCAGCCCCTCGCGCAGGCGCTGCACGCCCTGCTCGCAGCGGGGGGAACCGGGGTCCCGGTCCTTGACCACCCGCACGGCGAGCCAGTCGGCTGGCTCAGTCACCAAAGCGCCCTGCGCGCGGTGCACACAGCGGCCGCATAAGACGCGGCCTCCTCCCGCACGCAGCCTCTGCGCAGGGGGTGCCGGACAAGTTCCTGCCGCCACACCGCCGCTCCGTCATCTCGGACGAAGACTGCGCGGCACCTATATATTGCACTGTGCAAAACTGGGTGGTGGCGACGTAGACCGACCCACCGCTACCAGGAGGCGCCCATGCCCACGAACCACGTCCGACGTGCGTACTCGTTCGTCTGCCTCGACTGTGGACACGGCTGGGAGGGCACATACGACATTGACGTGACCGTGGACGAGCACGCCCGGATCACCGCGGACTACCAACTCGACGGCGAACGCGTGCCGTCCCCGCTGCAGTCACCGCAGTGCCCTTCCTGCGAGAGGCACAAGATACGCATCATGCGGCCGGGGCGTGTGGCTTCGGCGCATCTGCACGAGACGTGACCGGCGCGGCGGCGGGCTCGCGTCGACGTTGCTGCCCGCCTGCAAGGCTGGGGAACGGTACGACCCGGCGCGTGCGTCGCTACGGACGTGGCCCTACCGGATCGCCGCCAACGCCTGCCTGACCGCGGTGGACGGGCGCTGCGGGCATCCGCCGCCGTCCGGGCCGGGCGCGCCGAGCGACGATCCTGAGGCGTTGCCGGCGCCGGCAACCGGCGTCCTCTGGATGGAGCCGTTTCCCGGCGTGCGGTTCGACCTGCGCCCGGCGCGGGTGGCGGCGGTGCAGAGCGTTCCGGCGAGACAGCGTGATGCTGCGGGAGGCGCTGGAGTTCACCGCGGCCGAGGTCGCCGAGCAGCTGGGGACCACGGTCGCGGCGGTCAACAGCACGCAACGTGCCCGTGCCTCCCTCGGCGGGTACGCGCGACCTCGAAGCGGGGTGCGAGCCGGACGATCCCGAGGTGCGGGCGGTGGTCGGGCGGTACCTGCGGGCGTTCGAGGCTGTCCACGCGGCCCGGCCGTGCGCCTCCGCTTCGGCCGGACCGCGGAAACCTATCCCACCGGCAGGAAGTCGCGGGCCGCGATGAACTCCGGTCGGCGCACCGGGGCGGCGAAGGGCTCCACCGGCTGGTTCTCCACGCTGTTGAACACGATGAACACGTTGCTGCGCGGGTAGGGCGTGATGTTGTCCCCGGAACCGTGCATGCAGTTGCAGTCGAACCAGGTCGCCGAGCCCGCGGGGCCGGTGAAGAGCTTGATGCCGTGCTCCAGTGCCATCTCGGTCAGCGCCGACGCCGAGGGGGTGCCGGCCTCCTGCATCCGCAGAGATCTCTTGTAATTGTCCCTGGGCGTGGCTCCCGTGCAGCCGAGAAAGGTGCGGTGTGAGCCCGGCATGATCATCAAGCCGCCGTTGGTGTCACGGTTCTCGGTGAGAGCGATCGACACCGAGACGGTGCGCATCCGGGGCAGGCCGTCCTCGGCGTGCCAGGTCTCGAAGTCGGAGTGCCAGTAGAACCCGCCGGCCCCGAAGCCCGGTTTGACGTTGACGCGGCTCTGGTGGACGTAGACGTCGGAACCGAGGATCCGACGAGCGGTGTCCACAACCCTCGGGTCCCGGACGAGTCGGGCGAATACCTCACTGATGCGATGGACTTCGAAGATCGAGCGGATCTCCTGGGAGGAGGATTCGATGACGGCACGCTCGTCGTTGCGTACCGCCGGATCGGCGATCAACCGCTTCAGTTCGGCCCGGTAGGTCAGGACCTGCCTCCGGGTGAGCAGTTCGTCCACGGTGAGGAAGCCGTCACGTTCGAAGTCGCGCAGTTCCGCGGACGGTTCGCCCCAGAGCACCGGGTCCCGGCGGGGCGTCGTCACTTCGGCCGCACCGCGTGTCGGATACAGGTCGGTCATCTCAGGCTCCTTCCGTGAGCAGGGGGTAGACGCCGTTCTCGTCGTGCACTTCGTGGCCGGTGACCGGCGGATTGAAGACGCAGACCAAACGCAGATCGGTGCGGGGGCGCGTGGTGTGCCGCTCGTGCCCGTCGAGAAGGTGGAGCGTGCCGGGGGAGACCCGGTATGTCTCGCCGGTTTCGTCGTCGGTGAGCTCGCCCTCGCCCTCGCCGCACAGGACAGTCTCGACGTGGTTCGCATAGCACATGGAAGTCGTGGTGCCCGCGTACATCACGGTCTCGTGGACCGAGAAGCCCACGCCGTCCCCGGCGAGGACGAGACGCCTGCTGCGCCAGGCTCCGGTTTCGGCGGTCACATCACGGTCCGTGCCCTCGATGTCGGTCAGTGATCGAACGATCATGTGTTCGTCTCTCCCTGTGCGGTCTGGCGTACTGCCCGGGCGAGAGTGCGCAGCCCCTCGTCGAGCTCGTCGGCGGTGATGGTCAATGCGGGCAGAAGTTTGAGGACCTCGTCCTGGGGACCCGAAGTCTCGATGAGCAGGCCCAGTTCGAAGGCGCGGGCACTTGCCCGCGACGCCCATCCCTTGTCGTCGAACTCCAGGCCCCACACGAGCCCCCGCCCGCGGTGGCGGGCGCCGGTGCCGGGGTGCTCGGCGACGATCTCGCGCAGGACGGCCTCGGTCTGCTCGCCACGGGCGATGGTCTGCTTCGTCATGCTGTCGCTGTCCGCCCAGTACGTGTCCAGGGCTGCCGTCGCCGTGACGAAGGCGGGGTTGTGGCCGCGGAAGGTGCCGTTGTGCTCCCCGGGCTCCCAGACGTCTAGTTCGGGTTTGAAGAGGGTCAGGGCCATGGGGAGGCCGTAGCCGCCGATGGACTTGGAGAGGGTGATGATGTCGGGGACGATGCCGGCCTCCTCGAAGGAGAAGAACGAGCCCGTCCGCCCGCAGCCCATCTGAACGTCGTCGACGATCAGCAGCATGTCGCGCCGCTCGCACAGATCGGCCAGACCGCGAAGCCACTCCGGCCGGGCCACGTTGACCCCGCCCTCGCCCTGAACCGTCTCGACGATCACAGCGGCGGGCTGATTGAGTCCGGAACCCTGGTCCTCCAGCAGACGTTCGAACCAGAGGAAGTCGGCGACGCGTCCGTCGAAGTAGTTGTCGAACGGCATGGGGGTGCCGTGCACGAGCGGAATCCCCGCACCGGCCCGCTTCATGGAATTGCCCGTCACGGCCAGCGAGCCCAGAGACATGCCGTGGAACGCATTGGTGAACGAGACGATCGCCTCCCGGCCCTTGACCTTGCGGGCCAGCTTCAACGCTGCTTCCACGGCGTTGGTGCCGGTGGGGCCGGGGAACATCACCTTGTGAGCCAGGCCGCGCGGGCGCAGCACGACCTCCTGGAAGCGCTCCAGGAAGGTCCGCTTCGCGGTCGTGCTCATGTCCAGGCTGTGCGTGACGCCGTCGTGTTCCAGGTAGTCCAGCAGGGCGCGCTTGAGGACCGGGTTGTTGTGCCCGTAGTTGAGCGCTCCTGCACCGGAGAAGAAGTCGAGATAGGTCCGCCCGTCCTCATCATGGACGCGGCTGCCTCGGGCGCGGTCGAACACGACAGGCCAACTGCGGCAGTAGCTGCGGACCTCGGATTCCAGAGTCTCGAAGATGGAGGAGGAAGGCGGAGTGACAGTCACTGAGGCAGGTCCTTGGGTGCGGTTCGTGTCAGCGGGCTGATGCGGTGGAGGATCTCGGGCTCGTGCCCGTGCGCCGTCGGGAACAGGCCCTCGCCGAAGAGGACTTCGCGCTCGATGCACGCCCCACGCCGTTGGGCGAACGAGGCGAACAGCCGGTGCGAGGGTTCATTGCCGGGTGTGATCGTCGTCTCGACGCGGCGAGCCCCGGCGCCCACGCTGCGTACCGCGAGGTCGTCGAGCATCCGGCCGGCCAGCCCGCGACCTCGATGCGCGCGGTCCACTGCCACCTGCCAGATGACCAAGGTCTGCGTGTGACCGGGCCGCATGTATCCGGTGATGAATCCGATGGGGTGGCCGAGGACGTCATGCGCGACGACGGAGGTGCGGGAGAAGTCACGGCACCACAAAAGGTAGTAGGTCGAATTGAGATCGAGGACCCCGGTGTCACGGGCGATGCGCCACACAGCTGCGCCGTCCGCGATATCGGGGAGGTCGATACTCGGTACCGAGGGTGAATCCGTCTCCATGCTGGATTTCATGGGTGACAAACCTAGATGGAGAAGTTGAATTTTGCAGCGCACGAACTTCTCGCAAGAGGCCTGTGCGCGACGACTCCGATCCGGAGTAAATCGGATGAAATTATGGCATGGGGAGAGGGCGTTCCGGGCATTACGGCACCGAGTCACGCCGGGATAACAATCCGGAAATCCCTTGGTTTGACAGTCGCGTTACGGGGGAAGGGGAGGTCTGAGATTCAGAATTTCAGTTCCGATTAAAATGAGCGCATACCTTCACGGCTCCGGCGTCGGAGCTCGCGGGAGCCGTGAAGGTGTGAATGTCGGTGCTTTCTTCGACTTCTTGTGGGACCGCCCTGGATTGCCTAGCTTGCTATCCTGTTCCGAATTCCTGAAAAACTCCTCCGATGGGCTCGGCTCGTTGCTGCGACCGCCTCTGGCGTTGTGAACTCGTCGCGGCGTTCCCGCTCCAACCGCGTCCGGTGGGCGTGTCGACGCCTCGCCGAGGGTGCCTTCGCCGTCCTTGTGGCTGTCGGCAGCCTTTTCGCGACGCTGATCCGAGCGTGCCGCCGGATGTGCTGCCGGTATGCCGAGAGGTGGACCGCTCCCGGACGGCCATCCGCACGGGAGGCCCCCTCGGTGGCTCGGGCTGAGACCGCTGGAACGCTCTGATCTTGAGCCTATGCAATCTTTGCTCTGTAGAACCATTGTCCGTCCTTCACTGTTATCGAACCGAGGCCGAAGCCACGGCCTGTGTGGGCGCCGTCCCGGCGGGCGTCTTCGCGGAACTGCGTTCGAGGGCCTCGGCGTTCCCGGGTTCTGCGGCTTCATCGCGAGTTCCAGATCCTCACCGGCTCGCCGGCCTCGCAGACGATTTCACCGGAGCCGACGCGCAGCTCCGCGTCGCCGCGGCCCGAGCCGGTCCGACCACCCACCTTGCTCTGGGAGGGAATTCCTGATCGCGGACCCGACGGCGTCCGCCGACCGGTCCGGCGGATCGCAGCCGGCGCCAAGGGGCGACCCGGTCCGTCCCAGGCACCTGCACAGCGGTCCGGCACTGGCCGGCGTCCTGCCGCCTGGCCGAACTGGAGTCGGTGGTGAGGGGTCAGACCACGGCGAAAGCCCGGCGGTACTCGCTCGGTGTGGTCCCGGTGGCGCGACGGAAGTGCTGCCGGAGGTTCGCCGGGGTGCCGAGGCCGCAGACCTCACTGATGTGCCCGATGGTGGCATCGGTGGTTTCGAGGAGTTCGCGTGCTCGGTCGACGCGCGCGGTGTTGAGCCACTTGATCGGGGTGGTGCCCGTCTCGGCCGCGAAGCCGCGCACGAAGGTCCGGGTGGACTGCCGGGCGTGTGCGGCCAGATCGGCGACCGTGAGTGGCTTGTCGAGGCGGGTCAGCGCCCATTCCAGCGTCGGGCCGATACCCGTCCTGTTCGGCGGCGCGGGCGGCCTTCTGATGAACTGCGCCTGTCCGCCCTCCCGATGGGGTGCGGCGACGATCTCGCGTGCCACCGCGTTCGCGACGGCCGTTCCGTGGTCGCGGCGCACGAGGTGCAGGCACAGGTCGATGCCGCTGGCCACGCCCGCGGAGGTGAGGACGCCCCCGGCGTCGACGTAGAGCGCGTCGGGGTCGACCTCGACCTTCGGGTGGAGGCGGGCGAGTTCGCCTGCGTAGCGCCAGTGGGTCGTCGCACGCCTCCCGTCGAGCAACCCCGCGGAAGCGAGCGCGAAGGCTCCTGTGCAGATGGAGGCGGTGCGGGCGCCGCCTCGGTGTGCCTGGCGCAGTGCGGCCACCGCCTCGTCCCGTGCGCCGTCGAGATGTCCGCGGAAGGCGGGCACGATCACGGTGTCCGCGGTGCGGACCGCGTCGAGGCCGTGCGTGGCGATCAAAGGCCATCCACTGGCCGTTTCGACGGGGCCCGGGACGCGACCGCAGAGCAGCAGCTCGTAGGACAGTTCCGGCAGACCGAGGATGTGGAACGGCATGCCGACCTCCATCGGCAGCGCTCCGTCAAGTGCGAGCACGGCGACACGATGCCGCCGGACAGCGCGAGGCGAGGTGATCGGAACGGCCACGGCAGAAATCTATCGGTAGTCGCGTCTTCTGCCACTTGTGGGCCGTGATCGAGGGCCGGAACGATCGAGTGGTCCGACCTCGTGTCGAACCGTCCCGCTCGCTCTCCAGGAGATGCCCCACACCATGACTGACGTACTGCCCTATCGAGTCACCGTGCTGTTCTTCGAGGACGTCGAGCCGTTGGACGCCGTCGGCCCGTGGGAGGTCTTCCGGCTCTGGCAGGAGTTGACCGAACGGGACGTGGTCGTCCGCAGCGCGAGCATCGACGGCCGACCGGTGCGGTGCGGCCTGGGGCTGACGGTCACGCCCGACGGCACCGTCGACGACGAGCCGAGGCCGGACCTCCTCGTTCACCCCGGCGGTGCCGGAACAGATCTCCTCCAGACCGACCGGAAGCACCTGTCACGCCTGCGGGCCCTCGCGGACCAAGGCACGCTCATGGCGTCCGTCTGCAACGGCGCCCTGGTCCTCGCGGCGGCGGGACTCCTCGCGGGGCTGAGCGCGACGTCTCACTGGAGCGTTCTCGACGACCTCGCGTCGCGGTATCCGGACGTCGATGTGCGCTCCGGGCGGCGATGGGTCGATGCCGGACACGTCGTGACCAGCGCGGGCGTGTCCGCCGGCATCGACATGTCCCTTCACCTCGTCGAGCGCCTCGAAGGGGCGGAGATGGCCCGGCGGGTGGCTCACGTGATGGAGTATCCGTGGCCGCCGGAGACCCCCTGACCGCGTACTCGCTGGTTCAGAGGAGGACCCGGGTCCGGAGAAGGCCGCGTTCTGCGCGGCCGCACCCAGCTCACCTGACCAGCCGACGCGGATGACCCGCTCTTCGCGTCGTCCGGTGCGCCATCGTGAGCAAGGGACCCGGGGCACCGCGACAGACGCCGCAACTGCCGGGAACCCAGGGCTGCTTCACTCCGACTACTGCAACAGAACCCTTGAGCCCACAAGTGCGTCAAGCACGCAAGGAGCCCGCATGTCGATGAAACGGCCGGCCGCCACCGCCCTGGCCGCAACCCTGTGTCTCCTCACGGCGGCATGCGGCTCCTCGCCCGTCGACAAGGCGGGCGACGAGACGACCGAGGCGGCCGCCTCGAAAGCCGGCTACCCGGTGACCCTCGACAACTGCGGCCAGAAGCAGACCTTCGACAAGGCCCCCAGCCGGGTCGTCGTCATGAACGGCGCCTCCGTGGCCGAGGTCTCCACGCTCCTCGCCCTCGGCCTCCAGGACAAGATCGTCGCCAACCAGCAGGGCTACGGCATGTCCGAGGTCCCGGGCCGCGCAGCCGCCATCAAGAAGCTGCCCACCGGCGACGTCAAGCTCAACGAGGCGTACGACATCCCCCGTGAGGCCATGCTCGGCCTGCGCCCCGATCTCGTCCTGTCCGTCACCAGGTACGGCTTCGACCAGAAGAACGGCTTCGCCACCCGCGAGCAGCTGAAGCAGGTCGGCGCGGGCAGCTACATCTCTCCGCAGGGCTGCGACGACGACCCCTCCAAGATGACCGTCGCCGACAGCTACCGGCTGCTGCGCGACATGGGAAAGATCTTCAACGTCGGCGACAGGGCCGAGAAGCTGATCGCCGCCTCCGAGAAGAACATTGCGGCGGTCTCCGAAAAGGTCAAGGGGGAGAAGAAGCCGAAGGTCATGGTGCTCTTCTCCAACATGTCCATGGGCGGCAACGACTTCAGCTCGGTCGTCAGCAGGGGCATCATCAACGACATCCTCGCCAGGGCCGGCGGCTCCAACGCCTTCGAGGACGCCGCCAAGACCACCTTCGCCGACCTCAGCAAGGAGAAGGTCGCCGCCACCGACGTCGACGCCCTCGTCGTCATCGCCTACAACGACCCGAACCCGGCGGCCTACGCCAAGAAATTGCTCAAGGAGTTCCCCCAGTGGCCGGCCGCCAAGAACAACACGTACGTGACGCTGTCCGACTCGATGTACCTCGGCCCGAGCAACGACCTGGCCGTGGAGAAGGTCGCGAAGATGCTGCACCCCGACGCGCTCTGAGCCGTGTCAAGGTCCCGCTGGCGTTCACGCTCCTGCCCGTCGCGCTGGCCGCCACCATGATCGTGGCGATCAGCATCGGCGCCGTCAACGTCCCTGTCGGTGACGTGTGGGGAATCGTCCTCCACCACGTCACCGGCGTGGGGACGGCGCCCTCCGACCCCGCGCTCGACCAGATCGTCTGGAACTTCCGCACCCCGCGCGTGGTCCTGGCGGCCGTGGTCGGCGCCGGCCTGGCCGTGTCCGGCGCGGTACTGCAGACCGTGGTGTCCAACCCGCTGGCCGACCCCATCGTGCTGGGCTTCTCCTACGGCGCCACGCTCGGCGCGGTCCTCGTCATCACCCTGGGCGGCGGCGCCGCGCTCGCGGGCCTCGGGGTGTCGGCCGCCGCCTTCCTCGGCGCGGTCGCCGCAGGCGCGCTGGTCTTCGCCCTCGGACAGCGCCGGGGGCGGATGGCCCCGACCAGGCTGGTCCTCGCGGGCGTCGCCGTCGGCTACGTCTTCCTCTCCGCGACCAGCTACGTCCAGCTCCAGGCGACGCCCACCGAGCTGCGGACGGTGATGTTCTGGATGCTCGGCAGCGTCTCGGGCGCCCAGTGGGACCAGCTCCCCACGGTCACCGCGGTCGTCCTCGTCACCACCACGCTGATGACCCTGTTCGGCCGCCGCCTCAACGTGCTGCTGGCCGGCGACGAGTCCGCCACCGCCCTCGGCGTCGACGTCAACCGGCTCCGTGCCGTGCTGCTGGTCCTCAGCGCGCTGCTGACCGGTACGGTCATCGCGGTCGCGGGCAGCATCGGCTTCGTCGGCCTGATGATCCCGCACCTGGTACGCCTCACCATCGGAGCCGACCACCGGCGGCTGCTGCCCCTGACGGCGCTCCTGGGCGCCGTCTACCTGGTCCTCGTCGACCTGCTCTCCCGCACCCTCGACCGCCCCAACGAACTGCCGCTGGGCATCCTCACCGCCCTGCTCGGCGCCCCCTTCTTCCTGTGGCTGCTGCGCCGCAACAAGGGCTTGGACTGACTTGGACTGCCAACATGAAACTCACCGTGGACCGGCTCCACGTCACCCTGGACCGCAACCCGATCCTCAGGGACGTGAGCCTCGATGCCCGCAAGGGCGACATCGTCGGCCTCGTCGGCCCCAACGGCAGCGGCAAGTCCACCCTGCTGCGCACCGTCTACCGCTCACTGCGCCCGGCGGACGGGGCGATCCGCGTGGGTGAGGACGACGTGTGGGAACTGTCCCCCCGCGCCGCGGCCCGCCGTACCGCGGCCGTACTCCAGGACGCCGGCGGCAACACCACCGGCCTGACGGTCACCGAGATCGTGGCCCTCGGCCGCGCCCCCCACCACGGCCTGCTCGGCCGGGACGGACCCGAGGACCACCACGCGGTCTCCGACGCCATCGACCGCTGCGGCGTGCAGCCCTTCGCGGACCGCGACTACGCGTCCCTGTCCGGTGGCGAACGCCAGCGCGTCCTGCTGGCCCGCGCTCTGGCCCAGAACCCCAGGCTCCTCGTCCTCGACGAGCTCACCAACCACCTCGACATCCGCGCCCGCTTCGAACTCCTGGACCTGATCCGGACCACCGGCATCACCACCCTCGCCGTCCTCCACGACCTCGACCTCGCCGCCCGCCTCTGCGACCACCTCGTCGTCCTGAGCGACGGACGCGTCGCGGCGGCGGGACCGGTCCTGGAGGTACTCACCCCGGATCTTCTCGCCGACGTCTTCGGCGTCGACGCGCGCACCGAACGGCACCCCGACGGCGTCATCCGCATCACCTACGCCGCCCGCCCCCTGGCGACCAGTGGGAGCCGCGAGGACGCCGCCGCCCACCCTGCCGAAACCGCCGACCGGTGAGACGGCGGTGAGCGCGCGTCAGCAACCCTGAGACCCGCACGGGTTCTGGACCTCGTACTGGAACCAGGTGGACGCGGCTCCGCCGCAGCGGGCCCAGGCGCATGGCCATGGCGTCGATATCAGCCGACACCCCGGCACTGGTCACGACGGTCCCGTCATCGGCATACGGCAGCGGCGAACACGAGCGAACCGGTGCACACGCTCGCCACACCATGCCGCGGGCGTGCAGGGTGCGCAGCCACTCCGGGAGCCCCAGGTCCCTGGCCCGTCCGGCGCTGCCGCGCCGCGTGCTGGTGACCATGCGGAGGCTCTTGAAAAGCCGCACCACTCCCGCACGCGGGCCGACGGCCAGGACGCGCACGGATGCCGTCGCGCCAGGCGAGGCCGGAACAATCCCTCCCCAGGTAGTCGATGAGTCGTTCGGTCTGGTTCCCGCAGGTTGAGGGGCACATGGAGCACCGGGTGCGAAACGGCGCACAGGCGCACTTGACCGTGCCTCAGTCGCTGCGCGCGCGGGCGCGTGGCGCCGCGCGACCGGGGGTATGTCTCGGCCACTACGGGACGCCAGGTGACGGCGTGGACCTGGCGGCCCTACTTCCCGTTGAAAGGCAGTGCACGATGAACGAGATCACCGGTCTGGAGCCCCTGGCCACCTTCTGCGGAAACTGCAACTGCGGCTGCCCGCAGCTGTTCGTCGACCCCGGCGCCCCGGCCGAGCGCCGCGTCCTGCTCACCGACGACTTCGGACAGCGTGTCCAGATGAGCGCCGACCAGTTCGCCTCTCTGGTGGAGGAGGCGAAGGCCGGAAAGCTGGACGGCATAGCCGGCGCCTGAGGCCGCCCGCCCGACTGGGGGGAGCTGCCCGCTGCCCACTGCGGTCGCTCCGCCTGCCTGCCGGCACTTCACGGCGAGGCGCCGCGCAGCTGAATGAATCAGCACTCCCGTCCGCAAGAGGCGATGAGCCCATCGGTACGAGGAGTTGACTGGTGTCCCGGAGCCGGCTCGGCGTAACGCGTCGGGCGAGCCGCTGACGTCGGCCCAAGAGCGCGTCGGCAGCCCGCGTGCGCTGTCGGCCGGTGTCTTCGCGGCCGTATGCGTGGTGACGACTGCGCTGGGGCACGCGCTCACGTCCGGCGATTCGCTGCCATGGTGGGCGCTGAGCGTGGCGTTCTCGGGGACTGCTTCGGCCGGTTGGTGGCTCACCGGTCGTGAACGCGCCGCCGTGGCCGCGATCGGTGCCACGGCCGCAGCCCGGGGGCGGATTCCTCGCCGCCCGCGCCCTGCGGCGCCGCGGAGCACCGGAAGGGGGCGCCGGCGAGTGACCGATGCCCGGACTCCCGTACCCGGCACGGGAGTCGGGGCCGACGGGCCTGCGAGGTGACGGCCCACCCGCGCGCAAAGGCAAGCGTGCCACCGGCCCGCGACGTGGGCCCGGAGCGCACGTCGCGCTGTCGCCGGTCACCGGACTGCCGGACACTTGATTTGAAAATGACAACCATTTAACTTTATATCCCGAAGTCTTGACGGTGCCACGCGCGCTGGACTATTTATTGCCAAGAGGTTGCAATAAGCCTCCGTCCGGGGCTGAGCGTCCCACGATGCCAGCCCGCCCGGGCGGAGAGGATCCTTCGTGCGATCGGCTGTCGGCCTCTTCCTGTCCTTCTCACGGCGCGCCCGGATCGAGGTCGCCGGGCTGGTCGTCCTGCTCCTGCTCGTCACCGCGACCTACATCGGTCAAGGGCTGCTGATCGCGAGACTGCTGGCGAACGTGCTCGACGGCGCCGCGATGGGCGAGCTGGCGGGGCCGGTGGTCGGGATCGTGGCGCTGCAGCTCGCTCGGATCGCCGTGATCGTGCTCCGCGACAGCTGGGCGCCCCGCGTTTCCGGCCGGGTGAAGGAGACGGTGCGACAGCGGCTCACGGCGAAGCTGATCGAGATCGGGCCGGGGCAGGCTCAGCAACTGCGCACCGGGGACCTGCAGTCCACCGTCGTCGACTCGGTGGAGCTGCTCGATCCCCTGATCGGCCGTTTCGTGCCGTCGGTGTACGCGTCCATGCTCGGAGCCGGCGCGGCATCGGCATGCATCATCGTGATCGATCCGCCGGTCGGTGTCATCGTGCTGGTGTGCGCCCTGCTGGCGCCGCTGTCCCAGCTGCTCGGCGCGCGGTGGATCAAGGATCGCGGTGATCGATGGATGCAGTCCTACCGCGGCCTGTACGCCGAGAACCTCGACGCCGTGCAGGGCATGGCGACGCTCAAGGCGTTCAACGCCAGCGGGCGCCGCGGACGGGAACTGGCCGACCGGGCCGAGGCGTTCTGCGTGGACTCGATCCGGCTCATGTGGTCCTGGGCCGCCTCCTCCAGCGTCGCGCAGCTGCTGGTGCCGATCGGTACCACCGCGGCGGTCGCGCTCGGCGCCTGGCACGCGGCCCGGGGTTCGATCAGCGTGGCCGGGCTCTTCGTCATCCTCATGCTCACGCGGGAGACGTTCCGGCCGATGCACGACCTGGAGGCCGCCTACCACGCCGCGTACTCCGCGATCCCGGCCAGCGTCGGCGTCGCCGAGCTGCTGCGCCTCGAGCCGGACGTGACCGAGCCGGCCACGGCGGCTCCTGCGCCGACCGAGGACCCGCCGGGCCTGACCTTCTCCGACGTCTCCTTCACCTACCCGACGCGAAGCGCCCCCGCCCTGCGGAACTTCAGCCTCACGGTGGCACCGGGTGAGCGACTGGCGGTCGTCGGCCGTTCCGGCGCGGGCAAGAGCACGCTGATCGCGCTGCTGATGCGCTACTTCGACCCCGACGACGGTGTGATCCGGCTCGGCGGGCGGGACATCCGCGAACTGCCGCTGGCACAGCTGCGCGCGCTCGTGGGAGTCGTGTCCCAGGACACGTACCTCTTCCACGGCACCGTCCGGGACAACCTGCTGCTGGCCAAGCCGGACGCGCGGCCGGAGGAGCTGGACCGCGTGACGGCGGCGGCCCGTGCCGACAGGTTCATCCGCGCGCTGCCGCAGGGCTACGACACCGTGATCGGTGAACGCGGGCTGAAGCTGTCCGGCGGCGAACGCCAACGGCTGGCGATCGCACGTGCGTTGCTCAAGGACGCGCCGGTCCTCGTCCTCGACGAGCCGACGTCCAGTGTGGACGCCGCGAACGAGGCCGAGATCACCCAGGCGCTGACCGAGCTGATGCGTGGCCGGACGAGCGTCGTCATCGCGCACCGGCTGTCCACGGTCCGCGGCGCCGACCGGATCGTGGTCATGGACGGCGGCCTCGTGGTCGAGGCGGGCAGCCACGCCGACCTGCTCGGCTCAGCCGGGGCCTACGCCGAGCTCGTCGCCACTCAGACGGGAGCGACGCGATGACCGCTGTCACCCACGACCACGACCACCTGCACGACACCGGCGGTGAGGATCACGCGCGGCCGCGGTCGTCGAGCGCCCGGCTGCGGGTGCTCATGCCGCTTCTCGGGGAGCACCGGAGGCTGATCGCCGTCGCCTATCTCGCCGGCGCGGTGCACCAGTTGCTCGCGCTCGCTTCGGCCGGGATCGGCGCCTACGTGGTCGCGCTCGCGGCGACCGGTACCCCGGCCGGGGAACTCACCGGGTGGATCGTGCTGTTGGCGGCGCTCATCGTGCCGCTCGCCTTCTTCAACGTGGCCGACAGCGTGTTCGCCCACGTCGCCGCCTTCCGTGCCCTGGCCGACACCCGCGGCAAGGTGTACGCGGCCTTCGAGCGGCTTTCCCCCGGGTACATGCTCGAACGCCGGTCGGGTGACCTGGGATCGGCGGCGATCGCCGACGTCGAGCAGATCGAGCTCTTCTTCGCGCACACGCTGAGCCCGCTCGCGGTGGCCACGACGATCCCCGTGGCGACCACGGTGGCGCTGGGCAGCTTCCACTGGTCACTGGCGGTGGCGTTGCTGCCGGTGCTGCTGGTGCTCGCCTCGGTGCCGGCCTGGTTGCGCCGCCGGGCCGAGGCGCACGGCCGGGAACTGCGCGAGTCACTCGGCCGGATCGGTTCCGACAGCGCCGACACCTTCCAGGGACTGCGCGAGCTGGTGAACTTCGGTGGCCGGGAGCAGCGGCTGGAGCTGCTGCGCCGGGAGGGCTCGCGGCTCGTGGCGGCGAAGGCTCGGCACGGCCGGCGGTCCGGAATCGAGTACGCCGCGACGGACACCATCGCCCTGCTCGGCATCCTCGTCGTCCTGGTGCTCGGCGCCCGCCTGGTGGCCCAGGGCGAACTGGCCGCCACCGCTTTCCCCGTCGCCGTCGTACTGGCCGCGATGTCGATGATGCCCGTGCTCAAGGTGACCGAGGTCGCCCGGGAGCTGTCGGTGGTGGCCGCCGCCGCGGAACGCATCGTCACACTGATCGAGCAGCCTCCCCCGGTGACCGATCTGGTCGACGCCGCACCGGCCGGCCCGATCGCGCCGGTGGTGCGCTTCGACGGGGTCGGCTTCGCCTACCGCGACGACCTGCGGCCCGCCGTCGAGGACGTCTCCTTCGAGATCCGCCCCGGGGAGACCGTGGCGCTCGTCGGGCACTCCGGGGCCGGCAAGTCCACCTGCGCCAACCTGCTGCTGCGCTTCTGGGACGCGGCCGCCGGCTCCATCACGATCGGCGGGCACGACGTGCGCGACTTCCCCGCCGAGGACCTGCGCCGGCTGATGACCCTGGTGCCGCAGGACACGTTCCTTTTCAACACGTCCCTGCGGGAGAACATACGGCTCGGCCGT
The DNA here is from genome assembly GCF_044740925.1 of Streptomyces sp. NPDC088254. Lineage (NCBI taxonomy): Bacteria > Bacillati > Actinomycetota > Actinomycetes > Kitasatosporales > Streptomycetaceae > Streptomyces > Streptomyces sp. NPDC088254. Next base: position 173,572 of record NZ_JBIURQ010000012.1, read on the forward strand.
GCGGACGCCACCGACGCGGAGGTCGAGGCGGCCGCCCGTGCCGCCCAGGCGCACCAGTTCGTCGCCGAGCTGCCCCACGGCTACGACACGGTGGCCGGGGAGCTCGGCGCAAGGATGTCCGGCGGGCAGCGGCAGCGCATCGCGATCGCTCGCGCGCTGCTCAAGGACGCGCCGATCCTCGTCATGGACGAGGCGGTGTCCAACCTCGACGCCGCCAGCGAACAAGCCGTCACCGAGGCGATGAACAGCGCCAGACAGGGACGCACCACGCTGGTCATCGCGCACCGGCTGTCCACCATCCGCACCGCTGACCGGATCGTCGTCCTGGACCGGGGCCGGGTCGCCGAGACCGGCACCCACGCCGAGCTCGTCGCCGCCGGCGGCCGTTACGTCAACCTGCTCGCCGCCCAGCTCGACGAGGAGTCGGTGTGACGGCCGGCACCGGCCCTCCCGCGCGAACTCCGTCGTGCAGGACGTCGCCGGCGCACCGGCCCGTCGCGCGCGACCGGACGCACCCGCTGGACGTCGTCCCCGTCAAGCACGGGCTGCAGGCCGTCGGCGGCCCGGAGCAACTCGCCGAAGAAGAGAAAGCGGAGCAGCCGGAATGACCGATTCCGACGTGCAGGAACCCATCACGTCGTACTGGAGCGGCCACGGCCCCGACTACGACGCGCACCCGACGAGCCGGCTGCACATGGGTGAGGCCGCACAGCGCTGGCATCAGGTCTGGGCCTCGGCGCTGCCCGAGGCACCGGCCGACGTGCTCGACGTCGGCACCGGCACCGGCCAGGTCGCGGTCCACCTGTGGCAGCTGGGTCACCGTGTCACCGGGGTCGATCTCGCCGAGGGGATGCTGGACCTCGCCCGGGCCAAGGCCGCGGAGCTGGACGACCCGCCGGTCTTCCGGCTCGGGGACGCCGTACGCCCCCCGTTGCCCGCCGCCTCGTTCGACGCCGTCACCGCGCGGTACCTGCTGTGGACGCTGCGCGAACCGGTGCAGGCGCTGCGGAACTGGCTCGAGCTGCTGCGGCCCGGCGGGCGTCTCGCCGTCGTCGACGGGCTGTGGTTCGCGAACGGGATCGACACCTCCCGGGACACGCCGGACAGGGCCGTGTTCCACTCCGCCTACCAGCGCCACGTGGTGCAGGCGCTGACGCTCGCGGAGTCCGCGGATCCGCAGGACTTCGCCGCCGCGGTCCGCGATGCGGGCTTCGTCGACGTGCGGATCCGTGACCTGCCGGAGATCCAGGCCGCGGAGCTGGAGCTTTCCCGCGATCCCGCGGTGGGCCACCAGGTGGACCCCCGGATGCAGTTCCTCATCACCGCGCGGCGGGCGCCGTGAGGAATGCGCGACGCCTTGCCGCAAGTACGCCCGCCGACGCCCGCACCACTGGAGAATCCACGTGAGTCCTTCCCTCCGCCGCCCGCGGGCCGGTCGCTTCCGGTCGCTGACGGCCGGTCTCGCCGCGACCGCCGCCGTGTTCACCCTCACCGCCTGTCAGTCCGACGAGCCGAAGGCGGGCACGCCGAAGGCGGGAGGGACGCTGCGCATCGGCCTGGCTTCGGAGTCCGGAGCACTGGACCCGCACACGTTCAGCGCCAACTTCCTCGTCCTCGACGGCGTTTTCGACGCGCTCGTCGGCTATGGACCCAACGGAAAGCTGCGACCCGAGCTGGCCGAGTCCTGGACCGTGGCTCCGGACGGCAAGTCCGTCGAGTTCGACCTGCGCGACGGCGTGACCTTCCACGACGGGACCCCGTTCGACGCCAAGGCCGTCAAATGGAACTTCGACCGCTGGGTCGGCAAGAAGGACTTCTCCTTCTTCCGGGCCTCCAAGGTGATCACCGATGTCGAGGTGATCGACCCGGACACCGTCAGGCTGAAGCTCTCCGAGCCGTACGACCCCCTGCTGCAGGAACTGTCGATAGCCCGGCCGGTGCGCTTCCTCAGCCCCGCCTCGGTCGGCGCCGGCGGGAAGTTCTCCGCGCCGGTGGGCACCGGACCGTGGAAGTTCGTCTCCAACTCCGCGACCGGTGCGGTCCTGCAGCGAAACGACGCGTACTGGGGGAAGAAACCTCTGCTGGACCGCCTGGAGTTCAAGGTCATCCCCGACTCCCAGTCGCGCCTGGCCGCGTTGCGCAACGGTGAGCTGGATGTCATCGGCGGCGCCTATCTGGCCCCGATCACCCCGGTCGAGGCGAAGTCGCTCAGCAAGGGCGGCGGCGGAGCGCGGCTTCTCACCGGCGAGCCCGACGTCACGGTCATGCTCGGGTTCAACCCGAAGGGCCCGGCCGGGGACAAGGCCGTCCGTGTGGCGGTGGGCAAGGCGCTCGACCGCGAGGCCCTCATCGGGGCGCTCTACCTCGGCTACGGCGAGCCGGCGTCGCGCTTCTTCCCGCCCGCCGTCCCCGACTCCGGCGCCGACCAGACCTTCCCCTTCGACAAGGCCGCCGCCGAGAAGGCGCTCGACGCCGCCGGCTACACCCGCTCCGGCGACACCCGCAGCAAGGACGGCAAGCCGCTGCGCCTGCGGTTCCTGGTGTCCGCCAACGCCAACGGCATGCAGGACGCCCGCGGCAGCGCCGAAGCGGTGGCCGGGGCGCTGAAGGAGGTCGGAATCGGCACAGACATCGTCTTCGTCGACGACACGGCCTACTACGACGACAAAGCGGCCGGCAAGTGGGACATCGCGTTCTTCGAGACCTACGGCGCCCCGTACGACCCGTCGAGCACGGCGGTCGCCTTCCTCGCCGAGGGCGCCGAGTCACCCGTGTTCGCGACCGGCGCCTACGACCGGCTGGTCGACGCCGCACTGTTCGCCCGCGACCCGAAGGACCGCAAGGCCAAGTACCAGGCCCTCTACGACGCGCTGTACGCCGACGCCGGCTACGTGCCGATCGCCTACCGCACGCGACTGTGGGCCGTGCGTGACACCGTGACCGGGTTCTCCATCCCGACCACCGAGTACGACCTCGAGCTCAACGGCGTCGGCCTGAGGTGAGTGCGCCCGCATCGACCGGACCGGGGCGTGCGGGAGGCGCGCCCCGGACCGGCGTCACGGTGACGGGGTACCTGTTGCGCCGCGCGGCAGGTCTCGTCATGGTCCTGCTCGCCCTGTCGGTGATGACGTTCGCCCTGGCCCAGCTCGCCCCCGGCGACCCGGCCCGGGCCGTGGCCGTGGACCGGATCGGGCCCGCCGCCACCGCCGCGGACATCGAGGCGGTACGCGCCGAACTCGGCCTGGACGGCCCGGTGGCCGAGCAGTACCTCCGGTTCCTCGGCAACGCGCTCACCGGAGATCTCGGCCAGTCGTACCGGACCGGGCAACCGGTGACATCCGAGCTGGCCGGCCGAGTGCCGGTCACCCTCGGGCTGGCCTCGCTCGGCGGTGGACTCGGCGTGGCACTCGGTCTGGCCCTCGGCCTCGCATCGGTACGCGCCCGCGGGCGGTTCGTACGGGGGGTGCTGCGTACGGTCGGTCTCACCGCCTCCGCGGTGCCACCCTTCTGGCTCGGCTACCTGCTGGTGCTCTACCTCGCGTTGACGCTCGGCCTGGTACCCACCGGCGGCATGGCCGGACCGAGCACGTGGCTCCTGCCCATGGTCGTCCTCGCTCTTCCGCTGGCAGGAGTGCTCAGCCGGGTCGTCGCGGTCACCGTGGCCGACGCGCTGGCCGCACCCCACATCCAGGCCGCCGTGGCGCGAGGTGCCTCGCCGCGCCGGATCCTGCTGCGTGAGGCGCTGCCGAACGCGGCCGGGCCGGTACTGACCGTGGCCGGGTTCACCGTCGCCGGGCTGCTCGTCGGCACCGTCATCGTCGAGCAGATCTTCGGCTGGCCCGGGGTCGGAGACTACTTCGCCCAGGCCGTCGCCGCACGGGACCTGCCCGCCCTGCAAGGCGGCGTCGCCTACTTCGGGTTCGCCATCGTGGCCGCCAACGCGGCCGCCGACGCGCTGCACGGCCTTGTCGACCCGCGAGTCCGGAGCGTGCGGTGATCGGACGTCAGCGTGGGGCCGCCACGGCCCTGTCCCGTCGCCGCAGGCGCACGATGGCCGCGGCCGTTCCCCTGGTCGGATTCGTCCTGCTCGGCCTGAGTGCACCCTGGCTGACGCCGTACGACCCCACCGCCAACGACCTGGCCGCCACACTGCAGGCCCCCGGGGGAGACCACCTGCTCGGCACCGACCAGCTCGGTCGCGACCAACTGTCGCGGCTTCTCCAGGCGGCCCGGATCTCCCTGACGGTCGCGGCCGGCGTGCTGCTGCTCTCGATCGCCCTCGGCGTGGTCCTCGGAGTCACCGCCGGCTACACGGGCCGCGCCTTCGACCGGATGCTGGTCGGGCTGGTCGACGTCACGATGGCCGCCCCCGCTCTGCTGGTCGCGTTGGCCGTCATCGGTGTCCGGGGTCCGGGCACGGAGAACATCGTGCTGGCCCTCGCCCTCACCGGGTGGGCGCCCTACGCGCGGATCGCCCGCGCCCAGGTCCGCAGCGCTCGCAGCGGGGTGCACCTGGACGCGCTGCGTGTGCTCGGTGCGCCCCGCCGCCGGATCATCGGGCGGCACCTGCTCCCGGCCACCATCGGCCCCTGCCTCGTCTACGCCAGCACCGACCTCGGCGTCATCGTGCTGGCCGTGGCGTCGTTGAGCTTCCTCGGCCTGGGCGTCCCACCGCCCGACGCGGAGTGGGGGGCGATGCTCGTCGAGGCACGGCCTTTCCTGGACTCCGCGTGGTGGCTGGCCTATCCGCCCGGGATCGCCATCACCGCGGTCGTGCTGGCGGCGAACCTGCTGGGTGAGAACCTCACGACCGGCGACCGGGCACGGCCGTCGGCGTTGTTCGTCGGGGGGCGGGTTCCGCGCCGCCGAAGGAAGCCGGTCGTCCCCTCCGTGAACGCTCCCGTTCCGGTCGTCCCCACCGCGAACGCTCCCATTCCGGTCCTCCCCTCCGTGAACGCTCCCGTTCCGGTCGTCCCCACCGCGAACGCTCCCGTTCCGGTCGTCCCCTCCGTGAACGCCCCCGTCCCGGCCGGGCCCGCTTCGGACCGCGCGGAGTCCGTGGAGGAGAGCGCGAAATCCGCACAGGAGAGCGCGGTCTTCGAGGTCCGGGCACTGAGCGTCTCCTACGGCGATCGGCGGGTCGTGACCGACGTGAGCCTTCGCCTGGCGGCCGGGGAGATCCTGGCGCTGGTGGGGGAGAGCGGGAGCGGCAAGTCGAGCTCGGCGCTGGCGCCGCTGGGCCTGCTCGGTCCATCGGCGCAGGTGAGCGGCTCGGCTCTGCTGCGGACCCCGGACGGCACACTCGACCTGGTCGACGCACCGGAGACGGCCCTGCGGCAGCTCTACGGGCGGGAGATCGGCGTCGTCTTCCAGGACAGCCTGGCCGCCCTGAACCCGCTGCGTACCGTCGGCGCATCGCTCGATCAGGCCATCCGGTTGTCCGGCTCCGCGACGGACCGGGCCGCGGTCCGGCTCCGGCGTGCCTCTCTGTTGGACGCCGTCGGTTTGCCCGACGCCGCGCCGCGCTATCCGCACCAACTCTCCGGAGGTATGCGCCAGCGGGTTCAACTCGCCATCGCGGTGGCCGGCGAACCCCGCCTGCTCGTCGCCGACGAACCCACCTCCGCCCTGGACGTCACGGTGCAGGCGGACATCCTCGACCTGCTGCGGCGCTACCGCGACCGGACCGGAGCCGCCGTCCTGCTGGTGACGCACGACCTCGGGGTCGTCGCCGAGATCGCCGACACCGTCGCCGTCGCCTACGCCGGCCGGATCATCGAGCACGGGGCGGCTCACCGGGTGCTCACGCGACCGGACCATCCCTACACCCAGGGCCTGCTCGCCGCCGTGCCCGACTTCGCCGTCGCGCCCGGAACTCCGTTCGTCACCTTGCCCGGCGCACCCGGCGCCGGACCGGACAACGTCGCGGGGTGCTCCTTCGGGCCCCGTTGCCGCCTCGTCCAACCCCGCTGCGCCGCCGAGGTACCCGAACTGGACCCGTTGGGTGAGTCCCACTGGTCTCGCTGTCTGCGCCATCCCTCGCCCGAGGTGGCCGTCCAACCCCGGCCCCGTGGAGGCACCCGTGCTTGAGATCGACGCATTGACGGTCGGCTACCCGGGCCGGGGCGGACCGGGCGGGCCGGTGCTGACCGACGTGTCGCTGCGGGTCGACCGGGCCGAGATCCTCGCCCTGGTGGGGGAGTCCGGCTGCGGCAAGTCGACGCTGGCCCGGACCGCGGTCGGTCTGCTCACACCGGATCGCGGTGCCGTGCGGGTCGCCGGGACGGACGTGCACCGGGCGCGGGGGCGGGCGGCGCGCGACGTGAGGCGCCGGTGTCAGATGGTCTTCCAGGACGCCGGGCTCTCGCTGAGCCCGCGTCTGAGCGTCCACGAGGCGATCCGTGAACCGCTGCGGATCCACAAGGCCGGCAGCCGCGCCGAGCAGAAGGCCCGTGTCGAACACCTCCTGCACACCGTCGGGCTGGAGCGGGAACTCGCAGACCGACGCCCAGAGGAACTGTCCGGTGGACAACGTCAGCGCGTCGCCATCGCGCGCGCCCTCGCTCTGGAACCGGACGTGCTGATCTGCGACGAGCCGGTCACGGCGCTCGACGTCTCCATCCAGGCGGGGGTGCTCAACCTGCTGTCCGAACTGCGGGACCGGCTCGGACTGGCGTGCCTGTTCATCGCCCACGACCTGGCCGTCGTGCAGCGGCTGGCCGACCGTATCGCGGTCATGTACGGCGGGCGGGTCGTGGAACAGGCCGCCAGCGCGACGTTCGCCGTGGCACCGCTGCACCCGTACACCAGAAAACTGCTCGCCGCCGCACCAGCGCTGAACTCCCATCACCGCCGGCGACCGGTCGAGGAGTCGGCCATCCGACCGCTGCCCTCGCCGACCGCCCAGGACGGGTGCGGCTTCCGCGCCCGGTGCCCGGACCGCGTCGCGGCCTGCGAGATCAGACCGCCCCTGATCCCGCTGGCCGCCCCGCAGCCCCGCCCGGCCACCCAGGCCGGCCACCACGTGGCTTGTCATCTTCCTGGCCCAGCCGGCCCATCGTCCGATCACCACGGAGCTCCGGAGAAATCCATGACCGACACCGCCGAACACACCGACACCTGGACCGACCTGCTCACCCGCTGGGACCGGCAGCAGGACCTCTACATCGAACAACGCGAGCGCCGCTTCGACGTCATGTTCGACTTCCTCGGCGAACTCGCCCCAGGCCCCGCCCCCACCGTGCTCGACCTCGCCTGTGGCCCCGGCGCGATCAGCGACCGGCTGCTGCGCCGGTATCCCGAGGGCCGGGCCGTCGCCGTCGACGTCGACCCGGTGCTGCTGACGATCGGGCAGGGCGCGTGCGGGGACCACGGCGGCCGGCTGCGCTGGGTCCGGACCGACCTGCGCACCCCCGATTGGGTCACCGCCCTCGACGAGGACGGCAAGCCGGGCACCTTCGACGCGGTCCTGTCCAGCACCGCCCTGCACTGGCTGAGCCCGCCGGAGCTGGTCGCGGTGTACCGGGCCGCCGCGACGCTGCTCAAGCCCGGTGGCGTGCTGATCAACGCCGACTACCTCCCGGCCGGCCCGCGCAGCAAGCGGATCAGGGGTGCCTGCGCCGCCGTCAACGCCCGTCGGCAGTCCGCAGCGATCGCCCGTGGCGCCGAGGACTGGGAGACCTGGTGGAAGAGCGTGGAGTCCGTGCCCGCTTTGGGCGAGGCCGTCGAGACCCGACGCCAGATCTGGCCGGAGGGCACCAAGGACGAGTGGGCTTCGCCAGTCGTCGACTATCACGAGGCCGCGCTGCGCGAGGCGGGCTTCGCCGAGGTCGACGTCGTGTGGCAGGACCTCGAGGAGCGGGTGTTGATCGCGCTGATGCCGTGACGGCCGGTCGGGCTGCTCACCCCTGCTTCGTCGGAGAGTCGTCGCCGTGCAGGACGCCGGATGGCGCCGCGCTCTCACGGATCAGCAGGTCGGCGACGACGATGCCCTTGCCGTCGGGGGAGGGGTGGGTGGCCCGGGTCCAGCCCTGGCGGCGGTAGGAGGACATGGCCCGTGGCGACTGGACGGACGTCGGCAGCCAGGAGCGGCCCCTCGGGGGCGTCGGCCGTCACGGCCTCCAGGAGCTTGCCCGTGAGGCCGGTGCCCCGGGCGTCGGCGCGGACCGAGAGCTCGTCTGTCTCGCGGGCCCCGACAAGCATGTCGGCGGTGTGGTCGGTGCCGAGACCGGCGGCCGCCTGGGGACAGCGGCGGTCGGTGGGAAAGGGGACGAGGGTCGTCCGGGTGGTGGCGAACCCGACGAGCTCCCCGCTCTGTACGGCGGTCACGGCGGTGAAGCCCGGGCCGTGCCCAGCCGTACACCGTGGTCGGCATACCAGTGCCCCGATTCGGTCTGCGTGTACGGGAAGTACCGGGCGGGCGATGCCGTGGCTGCGACCACCGCCCGCCCGGAGTCTCAGGGCCGCGCGACCAGTTCGGGGTGTTCGTGGTCGCAGGTGTCGTCGATGCCGTAGGTGTCCCAGGCGGGGAACGGATCGTCGGCCGGCAGGCTCTCTCCGTCCGTCAGCAGGCAGTCGGTGAGAGCGCGGTGGAGCGCCTCGGCATGCAGGTGCGTGCCGATGAAGACCAGCTCCTGGCCCGCCGGGCTGTCGGTGCCGTGGGCGGCGGAGGGCTCGAACCGGGCGACGGAGCCGGCCTGCGACCACAGCCCCGTCACCTGCGGGCGGCTGGCCAGGGTGAAGAAGCCCTTGGAACGCAGGACCTGCCCGTAGGCGCCGCTGTCCATCTCCTCGGTCACGAACCGCCACAGACGCCCGGGGTGGAAGGGCAGTTCCGAGCGGAAGACGGTGGAGGAGATGCCGTACTCCTCGGTCTCCGGGACGTGGTCGCCGTTGAGTTCCATGACCCAGCCGGGTGCTTGTTGGGCGCGTTCCAGGTCGAACAGCCGGGTGCCGAGTACGTCCTTGAGCTCCACGTGTCCGTGGACGGCAGTGACGATCCGGGCCACGGGGTTGAGGCGGGTGAGCGTCGCCCGCAGTCGCTCGGCGGCGGCGTCGTCGATCAGGTCGAGTTTGTTGAGCACGATGACGTCGGCGAACTCGATCTGGTCCATCAGCAGGTCGCTGACGGTGCGTTCGTCGTCCTCGTACTGGTCGAGGCCGCGCTCGACGAGCTCGTCGCCACTGGCCAGTTCCGGCAGGAAGTTGGCGGCGTCGACGACCGTGACCATGGTGTCCAGACGGGCGAGATCGCCGAGGGTGGCGCCGTCGTCGCGGGCGAAGGCGAAGGTGGCGGCGACCGGCATGGGCTCGGAGATGCCGCTGGACTCGATGAGGAGGTAGTCGAAGCGCCCTTCCCGGGCGAGCCGGTCCACTTCCTCCAGCAGGTCGTCGCGCAGCGTGCAGCAGATGCACCCGTTGGTCATCTCGACCAGGCGCTCCTCGGTGCGCGACAGCGCCGCCTCGCCGCCGCGCACGAGGGCGGCGTCGATGTTGACCTCGCTCATGTCGTTGACGATGACCGCGACGCGCAGTCCCTCGCGGTTGCCGAGCACATGGTTGAGCAGCGTGGTCTTCCCCGCGCCGAGGAAGCCGGACAGAACGGTCACCGGCAGCCGATCGTGCGCCATGTCCGTCCCCTCAGTCCGCGGGGCGCAGAAGCCCGCGCTCGTAGGCCCTGACCAGGTGCTGCGGTACGAGGTGACGCACGCCGTCGATCGTGACCGGCACCAGCGTCGGCGTGGCGGCCTTCCACTGGGCGCGGCGGTGGCGGGTGTTGCTGCGGGACATCTTCCGCTTGGGGACAGCCATGGTTCTTCCTCCTCGGGTGTGCGAGAAGGACGCTATATGAAAATGGGTCCCATTACGAATCTCGGGGTCACGCGGAGATGGCTCCTCGGTGCGGAGTGGCGCTCGCGTGGTGGTGAAAATCGTTTCTGCCTAGGGTGGAAAGGTCCGGCCCTGGGCCTGTGCGGTGGGCTCAGGCAGGAGCAAGGAGGTCGGTATGCGTCCCGGGGCTTCCTCCACACCGGTCCGGCGTTCTCTGGCCGCACGGGCCCTCGTCGCCGTGGCGGCCCTGCTGGCGACGACCACGGCGTACGCCTCCTCAGCGGAGACCGAGACGACTCCGCACTCGCCCGCTCGAGGTCAACAGGACAGCATCCAGGTCGTGGCGGCGGAGAACTTCTGGGGCAGCATCGCCGAACAACTGGGCGGCGACCGCGTGAAGGTCACCAGCATCATCGACAACCCGGACGCGGACCCGCACGACTACGAGCCCACCGCGCAGGACGCCCGGAAGGTCGCCGACGCCGATTACGTGATCGTGAACGGGGTCGGCTACGACGCCTGGGCCCCCAGGCTCCTGGCCGCGAATCCCTCCGACGACCGGACTGTGCTCGACGTCGGGGAGCTGATCGGGGTGGAAGAGGGAGGTAATCCACACCGCTGGTACTCACCGGCCGACGTTCACCAGGTGATCGACCGGATCACAGCGGACTACAAGAAGCTCGAACCGGCCGGATCGGTGTACTTCGACGATCGCAAGAGCGACTTCGAGAACAAGGCGCTGGCCCGCTATGACGACCTGATCGCGGCCATCAAGGAGAAGTACACGGGCACGCCGATCGGCGCGTCCGAATCGATCGTCACCCCTCTTGCCGAAGCGCTCGGTCTGCGGATCCTCACCCCGGAAGCGTTTCTCGACGCCATGAGTGAGGGCACCGACCCCACCGCCCGGGACAAGGCGGCCGCCGACCGTCAGATCGCGAACAAGCAGATCAAGATCTACATATACAACAGCCAGAACTCGACCCCCGACGTGACGGCCCAGGTCAAGGCCGCGAAGGAAGCGGGTATCCCCGTCGCGACGGTGACCGAGACGCCGATCCCGCCGGACACCGCCTTCCAGGACTGGCAGGTCGCGCAACTGGAAGACATCGAAGGGGCGCTGGCGAAGGGTACGGGGCCATGACCGCACGTCCACAGGGCCGGGTTCGATCCGCCGAGGACGCACGGATCGTAGCCACCGACACGCAGGTCGATGCGGAGGCGGCATCCGAGGCCGCTGCCCCTCACGCCCCAGCGGTCACAGGAACGGCCGACGGCTCGCTGGTGTCCCTTCGGGGCGCCGCCGTCCGGCTCGGCGGGCGGACTTTGTGGTCGGGGATGGATCTGGACGTCGGCGCGGGCGAGTTCGTGGCCGTCCTGGGGCCCAACGGCGTCGGCAAGAGCGCCCTGGTCAAGGTTCTGCTGGGCCTGCTGCGCGCGCCCTGCGGAGAGGTGCGGGTCCTCGACCGGCCACCTGGCCGCGCGAATCACCGTGTCGGCTACCTGCCGCAGCGGCGCGGTTTCGACGCGTCCCTGCCCGTGCGCGGTGTGGACCTGGTCCGGCTGGGGCTCGACGGTGATCGCTGGGGGGTTCCCCTGCCGCTGCCGGCGCGGTTCAGCCCCCGGCGGCGGGCGGCCGGGGCACGGATCGACGAGGTGATCGATCTGGTCGGTGCCGGGGCCTACGCGCACCGGCCGATCAGCGCGTGCTCGGGCGGGGAACAGCAGCGGCTGCTGATCGCGCAGGCGCTGGTACGCCGACCGGAGTTGCTGCTCCTGGATGAGCCGCTGGAGAGTCTGGATCTGTCCCACCAGGGGGCGGTGGCCGCGCTGATCGGCCGTATCTGCCGACGGGACCGGGTCGGGGTGGTGATGGTCGCCCACGACGTCAATCCGATCCTGCCCTACCTGGACCAGGTCGTGTACATCGCCGAGGGCGGTGCTGCCGTCGGGACGCCCGAAGGGGTCATCACCAGCGAGACCCTGTCTCGCCTCTACCGCACGCCGGTGGAGGTGCTGCGCACCCGGGACGGGCGGCTGGCGGTCGTGGGAACGCCGGAGGCGCACCAGGCCCCTGACAGCGGCCATCCGCATCCGGGAGCGGGGGGAGCCACGTGACGCGGGCGGTGACCGGTCCCGCCCCGCCATGGTCCGTTGCCCTGGATCTCGGTGAGATGTGGACCTACCCGTTCATGGTCAACGCCTTTCTCGCCGGCACGGCGGCTTCGGTTCTCGCCGCGGCGCTCGGCTGGTTCATGGTGCTTCGCCGGCAGAGCTTTACCGGTCATACGATTGCCGTCGTCGGCTTTCCCGGTGCGGCCGGCGCCACGCTCCTGGGTGTGGGTGCGGTCTACGGTTACCTGACCTTCTGCCTGGCGGCTGCCGTGGCCATCGCCGTACTCGCCCCGCATCGAGGGCCTGGCAGGGGGGAAGGGCAGGCGGCGGCCGTCACGGGCACGGTGCAGGCGTTCCTGCTCGGCTGCGGGTTCCTCTTCGCCTCCCTGCACCAGGGGGCGCTGAGCAGCATCAACGAGTTGCTGTTCGGACGGTTCCTCGGCATCACACGAGGCCAGGTGGTGCTGCTGGCCATCGTGGCCGGAGTCGTTCTGGCGGCGCTGGCCGTGATGGGCCGGCCGTTGCTGTTCGCCTCCGTGGACCCGGAGGTCGCCGCCGGGCGTGGCGTGCCACTGCGCGCCCTGTCCCTGCTGTTCCTGGTGATGCTCGGAGCGGCGACGGCCGAGGCGAGTCAGATCACCGGCACCCTGCTGATCTTCGCCCTGCTCGTGATGCCGGCGGCCGCCGCCCAGCAGCTCACCGCCCGTCCGTCGGCCGGGCTGGTGCTCGCGGTGGCCATCGCCCTGGCGGTGACCTGGCTGGGCCTGACCGCGGCGTACCACTCGGTGTACCCCGTCGGGTTCTGGGTGACGACCTTCGCGTTCACGGCGTACGTGCTGGCACGCGGCCAGGGTGCGCTGCGCCGGGGCAGGCGCGCCGCCCGGCCCACCGCGAGGAGCGCCACATGAACGACATGAGCGGCGCATACGTGTCGGCGGCCATGCTCGACCAGCCCTTCTTCCGCCACGCCCTCCTCGCCGGTACGGCGATCGCGGCCGCGTGCGGCCTGGTCGGTTACTTCCTCGTCCTGCGGGCACAGGTCTTCACCAGCGACGCCCTGAGTCATGTGGCGTTCACGGGTGCCGTCGCGGCACTCGCCTTCGGCTACGACCCCAGGCTCGGCCTGTTCGGAGCGACGATCGCGGTGGCGCTCCTGCTCGGGGCCCTCGGGCGGCGGGGCCGTGCCGACGACGTGGCCATCGGCAGCGTCTTTTCCTGGGTGCTGGGCCTGGGCGTCTTCTTCCTCACTCTCTACACCACCACGCGCAGCACCGCCGACAGCGGCGCCGGCGTCGAGGTCCTGTTCGGCTCCGTCTTCGGCCTGTCCTCGGCCCGCGCCCAGCTGGCGGCCTGGGTGGCCGCGGGCATCTGTGCGGCGATGCTGCTGCTGGCCCGGCCGCTGCTCTTCGCCTCGCTCGACGAGACGGTCGCTGCCGCCCGCGGGGTGCCGGTCCGTCTCCTGGGCATGGGGTTCCTCGCGCTGGCGGGCGCCTGCGCGGCCGAGGCCGTGCAGGCGGTCGGCGCACTGCTGCTGCTGGGCCTGCTGGCCGCCCCCGCCGGCGCTGCCCAGCGCCTGACGAGCAGACCGTACGGGGGGCTGGCCCTGGCCGTCGGTCTGGCGGTGGGGGAGATGTGGGCGGGGCTCGCCCTCAGTCACGCGGCGCCCGCCCTTCCGCCGAGCTTCGCCATCGTCTCGACCGCCGTCGCCGTCTATGCCCTGGCCGTCGTGATACGCCGTCCTCCTCGCCATCGGGCAAGCCCGTCGCTTACGTCACGGATGCGACAGGAGCATACGAAGGCGCACAATTGAGGTAGCCGTACGGCTGCTTTGCGGCTGGCCTGCACTCACGGAGATCGTCATGCAACCTGCAGCTCTCGCCGGTGCCGCCCTCGGCCGACTCGCGCACCACGCCGTCTCAGGGGTGGTCGGAGTGGCCGTCCTGCGTGGCGCGTCCAAGGCCGCTCCCAAGGCCAAACCCGCGGCGCGCAAGGCGGTGGTCGGCAGCCTCGCCGGAGGCATCATGGCCGCCCGGTGGCTCGGGTCCGCCGCGGAGGAAGCCCGGCTCAAGGCGGGAGACATGATGGCGGAGGCCCGCTCCTCACTGGGTGAGGAGGCGCCGCCCCCGTCCGCGGTGGACATCAGCGGTCACCACCACGACCACGAGCACTGATCATGGCCGGCGTTCTCATACGTTCCGCCGCCGCGGGCCGGGTGCGGCTGACCGTCCCGTGGCTGAAGGCACGGCCGGGCTCCGCGGGACTGGTCGACGAGCGGCTCGCCGACCTGCCGGGCTTCCGTGCCCTGCGCATCTTCCCCCGCACGGGAAGTGTCGTCCTCTGGGTCGAACCCGACCGGCTGGACGTCGACCGGCTGGTCGAGGCGCTGGGGGAGGCTCCGCCGCTCTCCGCACCTGAGAAGCGAACGCGGTCGGCGCCCGACTCCTCCACCGGCGAGGTGGCCCGACTGATCGTGGGCGGGGCGGTGCTCGCCGTGGTGGCCGTGCACCGGCTGGTGCTGCGCCGGCCGCCCTGGGTGACTGGCGGCCGTTCCGGCTTTCTCGGCGCCGTCACGATTTTCAGCGGCCTGCCGTTCTTCCGGGGCGCACTTCGTACCATGACGGGTCGTCAGCATCCGGGTACGGACACGCTCGTCACCGCCGCGACGGTCATCTCCCTGCTGTTGCGCGAGAACGTGGTCGCCCTCACCGTCCTGTGGCTCCTCAACATCGGCGAGTTCCTCCAGACGATCACGCTGCGCCGTACCCGCCGTGCCATCGAGGAACTGCTCAGTATCGGGGAGGACCGGGTGTGGCTCCTACGCGACGGCGTGGAAGTCGAGGTCGCCCTGGACGACGTCGCACCGGGAGATGTGGTCGCGGTCTACGAGCACCACAAGATCCCCGTCGACGGGACCGTCGTCTCGGGTGAGGCACTGGTCGACCAGGCCGCGATCACCGGCGAGGCCCTCCCGGTCTACACCCGGGACGGCTCCGAGGTGTACGCCGGCACCATCGTCACCTCCGGCTCCCTCGTCGTCCGCGCGACGTCGGTCGGCAGCGACACCACCGTCGGACGGATCATCAGCCGTGTGGAGGAAGCCCAGGCCGACCGGGCTCCCATCCAGACCGTCGCCACCCGCTTCACCCGCCGCTTCGTTCCCGTATCACTCGCCCTGGCGACCGGAACGTACCTGGTCACCCGGGACGCCCGGCGTGCAATGACCATGCTGCTGGTCGCCTGCCCGTGTGCGGCCGGCCTGGCCACCCCCACTGCCATCAGCGCGGCCATCGGCAACGGCGCCCGCCACGGCACCCTGATCAAGGGCGGTACGCACCTGGAGGGCGTCGGCCGGGTCACCGCCGTCGTCTTCGACAAGACCGGCACCCTCACCCTCGGCCGCCCGCTCGTCACCAGCGTCGTCGCACTCCACGGCGACCACACCGCCGACGACGTCCTCCGCTTGGCCGCCTCCGGCGAGCTGCATGCCCGCCACCCACTCGCCCACGCCATCGTCACCCGCACCGAGGAACAGCACCTCCACATACCGATCCACCAGGCATGCGAAGTCGTCCTCGGCATGGGCATGCGCGCCGAACTCGACGGCACCCGCCTCCTGGTCGGCAGTCCCGCCCTGCTGCGCCGCCACGGACTCGAACTCACCCCGGTCGCCCGGCAATGGGCCGAACAACTGCGCCGCCAGGGCGAGACGGTCATCTGCCTCGCCCACGACGAGGACCTCATCGGCATGCTCGGCGTCTCCGACGCCGTACGCGCCGGAGCCGGCACGGTCATTCAGCAACTGCGCGACCTGGGCGTCCAGCGCATCATCCTGCTGACCGGCGACGCCGTCGAAACAGCCCAAACCGTCGCCGACGCCCTCGACATCGCCGAGGTCCACGCCCACGCTCTGCCCGAAGCCAAGCTCCAGCTGATCCGCGACCTCCAGAGGGAAGGCCACACGGTGGCCATGGTCGGCGACGGCACCAACGACGCCCCCGCCCTCGCGCTGGCCGACGTCGGCATCGCCATGGGCGAACACTCTTCCCACGTCGCCCTGGAGACCGCCGACATCGCCCTCGCCGGCAACGACCTGCGCCAGGTCGCCGCCGTCGTCGAACTCAGCCGACACACCTTGCGCGTCGTACGGCAAAACTACGGCCTCGCCATCGGCGTCAACCTCGCCGGCCTGCTCGCCAGCGCGGGCGGCTCCCTCAACCCCGTCGCCGCAGCCCTGCTGCACAACACCAGCAGCATCGCCGTCGTTGCCAACTCCGCCCGCCTGGTCAACCACACACCCCACCTGCCTGCCGAGGCCGGGCGTCTGCGCGCCGCCCCGATCGAGGAGACTCGCGTGCGCTGACCGGCAGGGTACGGCCGTTGATGCCGGCTGATCCCGTCCAGCAGACCATGGAGCAGCTCGGCGAGCAGAGGTTGTCGCAGATCACGTGGACCGCCAGGCTGGCATCGGTCCGGCGGTCGATCTCGTCAAGGAAGTCGCGGAAGTCCACCGCCCGGTGCTGTGCGGACAGCTTCCCGATGACCTTGCCGGTTCTTGCTCAGTGGGGCCGGCGCCTGACGGGCGGCGGGATGCGGCCGTTCCGGTTCTGCCCGCACTCCAGCGCCCATGGTCCGCATGAGGACGGTGCGGTCATGGGAGCTCCTGCTCGGCCCAGATGATCTTCCCTCCGGGCGTGTAGCGGGCACCCCAGCGATGGGAGAGCTGGGCGACGAGGAAGAGGCCTCGGCCGCCCTCGTCCATGCTGCGGGCGTGCCTCAGGCGAGGAGCCGTACTGCTGCCGTCGGCGACCTCGCAGGTCAGGCGAGCGTCACGGAGCAGTCGCAGGCGTACGGGGCCCGAGGCGTAGCGGATCGCGTTGGTGACGAGTTCGCTGACGATGAGCTCCGTCGTCATGGCCAGTTCCCGGCAGCTCCAGGTCTCGACCTTACGTGTCGCGGCTGCGCGGACGTCACCGACGGCGGCCGGGTCCAGCGGCATGTCCCAGGAGGCGACTTGATCGGGGCCCAGGGCGTGGGCGCGGGCGAGCAGCAGGGCGACGTCGTCGGGCTGCGGCGCGGGAACGAGTCGGCTCACCGCGTTCGCGCACAGAGTTTCCAGGTCGGAGCCGGGCGAGCACAGCAGATGCCCGAGACGGGACATGCCGCCCTCGATGTCGCGGTCGGTCCCCTCGACCAGGCCGTCGGTGTAGAGGCCGAAGATGCTGTACTCGGGGAGTTCGATCTCGGTGGCCTCGAAGGCCATGCTGCCCAGCCCGAGCGGAGGACCGGCGGGAAGCTCCGGGAAGGAGAACTGCCCGTCCGGGGTGACGACGACCGGCGGTGGATGGCCGGCCCGGGCCAGCGTGCACCGCTGTGTCACCGGGTCGTAGACGGCGTACAGGCAGGTCGCTCCGAGGAAGGCGGTGGCGGTCTGGTCGGCGGGGCCGGTGGTCGCTTCCTCGCTCAGCCGGAGCACCAGGTCGTCGAGGTGGGCCAGCAGCTCATCGGGGGGCAGGTCCATGTCGGCGAGGGTCTGCACGGCGGTGCGCAGCCGGCCCATCGTCGCCGCCGCGGTGATGCCGTGGCCGACCACGTCACCGACGACCAGACCCACACGGGCACCGGACAGCGGGATCACATCGAACCAGTCGCCGCCGACCCCGCCCGACGCGTCCGCCGGCAGATACTGGGAGGCCACCTCCAGTGCTGTTCCACCGGTCAGGGCGTGCGGGAGCAGGCTGCGCTGCAGCGTGACCGCCGCGGTGTGTTCCCTGGTGTAGCGGCGGGCGTTGTCGACGCACAGCGCCGCCCGCGCCACCAGCTCCCGGGCAAGCAGCACGTCGTCTTGCTGGAACGGGGTGGGGTTCACCGACCGGGCGAAAGTGGCGAGACCGAGGACGGTGTTGCGCGCCCGCATCGGCACCGAGATGAGGGAGTGCAGACCGAACTCGCGGATGCTGGCCGTCCTGGCCGGCTGCTCGGTGATCCACAGGGGATCGCTCGGGTCGAGTACGGGTATGAAGATCGGTTCGCCGTCGACGAGCAGGTTCGCGTCGTGCGGCGGGGGAACGAAGTCGACCTTGTCTCCTGTCCGCGCGACGGCCTCCGGGCAGCCCGGTCGTACGGAGCTCATTCCGGCCCGGCGCATCACCGGCCGGGCCGGCGCCGGCCCGGCGTCGGGCAACCAGGTCCCCTGGCCCTCGCCGCTGAGGACCGGCTCGAGAAGGTCGACGATGACGAAGTCGGCGAAGCGCGGAACAGCGAAGTCGGCGAGTTCCTGCGCCGTGCGCATCACGTCCAGCGTCCTGCCGATGCTGGTCCCGGCCTCGCTGACCAGCGACAGCAGTCGGCGGGCGTTCCAGCGCTCGGTGACGTCCATGACCATGTAGCACAGCCCGGTGACGGAGTCGTTGGCATCCACCAGCGGGAAGAACGAGGTGGAGTAGGCGTGCTGACGGTGCGGGTCCGCCCAGCTCCATCCCATGTACTCGTAGTCGGTGACCGGCACGCCGGTCGTGAGCACCTTGCGCATCACGCCCTCGATGGTCTCCCCCTGCAGGCCCGGCAGCAGGTCGCTCAGCCGGCGCCCCAGCCGTTGTTCACGTGGCACACCGCCGAAACGCTCCAGGGTGTCGTTGACCCAGACGTAGCGCATCTCCAGATCCATCACCGCCATGCCGACCGGAGAGCGGGTCAGAAAGCCGTCGAGGACGGACTCGCCCATGGTCCACTGCTGCCGTTCCGGTCGTGCCGAGATCAGAAAACACTCGTCTTCGCCGATGTGGAAGGACCCGGACACGCGCAGGCTGACCTCGACGGGAGCAGTGTCGCGCCAGACGGCGACCCGGCCGCTCCAACCCATTCCCGCGCGGCACCGTTCCGCGATACGGGCGACGCGTACCGGGTCCCCGGGCATCGCCAGCAGCTCTGCGGCGGGACGCCCGACCACCTGCGCACTGGAGTAGCCGAGGAGTGCTTCGGCCCCCCGCGTCCAGCCGATCACCTTGCCGGCCGCGGACACCAGCGCTACCGCGTCGGCGGACGCATCGAGGAGGTCGTGCGGTCCTACGGGCGGAGGCGCGTCGAATCCGTCTCGCAAAGGCGCCATGGCTCTCACCTCTACACGCCAGTATGTTCCCGCCCGGGCCCTGATGCGCATGCTCCGGGCGCGGGGTCAGCCCCTTCGGAAACGCGGGGAACGTCGTTTCCATGGCGTTGGCAGCCATCGGAATCTCCTCCCAAGCTGGGGGATGTTCGGGCAGGCCGTGTGCAGGTCGCTGCAGGGGTCGAGACTTTCTCTCGCGCCTAGGGTCACCTTCCGAGTACAAGCGCTTTCCAAGTGGGCTGTCCGAAGAGCGCCTCATGCCCGGTCGAGCGCCTCCCCTGACCGCCGTCCAGACCGTCCGCGTGACTGTGATCACGGACGTCCTTCGGCGGGTGCTGCGTAGGCTTGGGTCGTCGCCACGGTGGGGTCCGCGATAAGGGGTGAAGCCCTCCTCCAGTCACCTGACGGGGCGTCAGGAAAGTCGGCAGGTGGTCAGCGTGAGTCCTGAAGCACCTGAGGACAGCTGACCGAAGATGCGAATCGATGTACTCTCCGAAGACCGCCCTTGACCTGGAAAGAGCAGGCAGGGAGCAGACAAACCGGGAGCTTCTCCATGCTTCGTACCATGTTCAAGTCCAAGATCTAGCGGTTGGGCGTTTCCGCAGGTCAGAGCTTTGATCGCTGCCTCCGGGTCAGCAAACGGTCAGCATAGGGCCGGACGGTGTCCGGCTTGCTGACCTGCACCCGCGGCAGGGACCGCCTTAGAGGTCCTAACAAAGGCGCTGGACGTGGCGGTAGGTGATCAGGCACGTGGCGAGTCCGAGGAAGGCTTCGTGGATGTCTTCGCGTCGTTCCCAGCGGATGCGAAGGCGTCGGAAGCCGTGCAGCCAGGCGATCGTGCGTTCAACGACGTAGCGGAATATGCCCAGTCCGCTGCCGTGCTCTTCTCCGCGTCTGGCGATGACGGGGCGGATGCCACGGGCCCAGAGCAGGCGCCGGTACTTGTCGTGGTCGTAACCGCGGTCCGCGAGGAGCGCGTCGGGTCTGCGTCTGGGCCGGCCGACGAGGCCGGCCACCGCGGGAACCTTGTCGAGCAGAGGCAGGGGTTGGGTGACGTCGTTGCGGTTTCCGCCGGTCAGGGACACTGCGAGCGGGATGCCCTGGCCGTCGGTGAGGACGTGGTGCTTGCTGCCCGGCCGTGCGCGGTCGACCGGACTAGGGAGCGTATTGCGTCGTGATCAATCTGTGAGATCTGCCTGCGCGGCAGGGTGTGGACCGGTAGACCTTTCTGGGTGACGCGAGTGCAACTGACGGATGCGGAGTGGGAGTTGATCGAGCCGTACCTGCCGATCGGCGAGTACGGCCCGTACCCCGAGCGGCTGCGGCAGCAGTTCGAGGGCGTGATCTGGCGGTTCAAGACGGGCGGGCAGTGGCGGGAGATGCCGGCGGAGTTCGGCGCCTGGTCGACCGTCCACAACCGCTTCCGGCAGTGGCGTGACGCCGGCGTCTTCGAGGCCCTGATGGAGGGCCTGATCGCGGAAGCCGCGAAGCGGGGCGAGGTGGACCTGTCTTTGGTCAGCATCGACTCCACCACCGCCCGGGCCCACCACGACGCTGCCGGGATGCACATGGCCGAAGACGTCCTCACCGCTCTGGAGAAGGCTGCCGCCGAGACGGAGAAGGCCAGGTCAAAAGGGGCGACTGCGACGAACAAACCGGGCAGGAGGCCGAAGTCGATCCCGAGCGGGAAGAGCGGCGGCGTATCCGACGCCGGCGCAAACTCCGGCTGAAGGCCGCCCTGCTCGGACGTTCCAGGGGCGGGCAGACCAGCAAGATCCATGTCGCCGGCGGCCGCAAGTGCCGCCCGCTGGCGCTCATCCTGACCGCCGGCCAGGCCGCCGACAGCCCCCAGTTCATCCCCGTGCTGGGGAAGGTGTGGGTGCGCGGGCCCATCGGCCGTCCCCGCACCCTGCCCGGCGCAGTCGCCGGGGACAAGGCGTACTCGTCCCGCGGCAACCGCGCCCACCTGCGCAAACGCCATATCAAGGCGGTCATCCCGGAGAAGAAGGACCAGGCCGCCAACCGGAAGAAGAAAGGCTCCAGAGGCGGCCGGCCTGTCAGTCACGACGCCGATCTTTACAAGGAGCGGAACACCGTCGAGCGGCTGATCAACAAGCTGAAGGCATGGCGAGGCATCGCTACGCGGTACGACAAGACACCCGCGAGCTACCTCGCCGGCCTTCACCTCCGCGCCTCGATGATCTGGCTCAGAGAACTCACCCGGACCGCCCGATGATCACAACCGCATACGCTCCCTAGGTCCGCTTTTGGGCCGCGCCGGGCCGCCCTGACGTGGGAAGAGTCGATCACCGCCCGCGACCAGTCCAGCTTCTTCGCGGCCCGCAGCTTCTTCAGCAGCACCAGGTGCAGCGCGTCCCACACACCGGCCTCGTTCCACGCGGCCAGACGCCGCCAGCAGGTCATACCGGAGCCGAAGCCCAGCTCCTGGGGCAGGTACTCCCACTGGATGCCGGTATGCAGCACGAACAGGATCCCGCACAGCGCCTGCCGGTCCGGGATCCGCGGTCTGCCCTCGACCAGTTTCGGACCCGGCGCGGGCAACAACGGCTCGATGAGCGACCAGAGTTCGTCCGAGACGATCCACGGCCGCGACTCCCTTTTCCCCACGGCACGACCAACGAGCAACCACGCCGACAGTCACATGATCAACAACTTCTGTTAGGACCTCTTATGCGCCGCCCATCTCTCTGCTCGGAAGGCTTGATGCGTGGTTCGGCAGCTCGCCCATGAATGAGCTCCTTCTTCAGGGACTGAGGCTCTCCGGGCTGACCCGCTGTGCTCGCATCCACGGCAGTACGGCCCCGTGGCGGCTGAACTCCGTCACGCTGTCCCCATGCCCGTCAGCTCCCGAAATATTTCCGCGGAAGGTCCGTAACCGTGCGAATCAAACTATGATGTAGGCCACGTCACGGGTCTCCAGGGGAGGGAGAGCCGACGGAGCGGCGCGGTCGTGCATGGGCCGGAGCCGTATGCAAGGGGGGTATGCGTGCCCGAAGGGCAGACGGTTTCTGCGGCGTCGCGGAAGGTTGCAGAGCTGGTCCGCGCCTTCTCGTCCGGCATTTCTGAGCGTGAACTGCTCGTCGAGGCCAAGAGACAGTTCGGCGCACTGCCGGAGCAGCGGCTGGTCAAGTTGGTCGCCGAGGCAGTCCGCGGAGGTTTGCTGATCGCTTCGGGGGGCCTTCTCCTACCTGCTGCTCCGCAGGCATCGGCGCCGTCGGCACAGGTGACGTCTGAACGGCACAGGCCAGGCGCCGGGTCCGCTGTTGCCGCGCGCTCAGACGAGAGATCCGTGCTGCGGGCTGTCGCGCTCGACGTCGAAAGCGCGGTACGGACGACGGTGACCGCTCCCTACGTGGAGCGGCACGTCTACGAGGTGGCGGCGGTCAGGTTCGGCGCCGATCGGCAGTGGGTCGCTGCGGCCCCCCGCTGGGGGCGTTACCTCAGGTTCCCTGGGGACACTGCGGAGTTGCGTGACGGCAGAGTCCGGAACGCCGTACTCGGCCAGGGGCTACCGCCGCAACAGGCGTGGACGGAGCTGAGCGACTTCCTGTCGGATGCCGATGTCGTGGTCGCCTACAACGGCACGACACTGGACTTCCCCGTCGTCAGTGAGGCGGCGAAGGAGGCCGGAACCCGCGATCCGCTGTCCGTCGTGCGCCCTGTCGATGGCCTGTACCTCGCGCACGCCGTTTGGCCGACAGCCCCGTCCCACCGACTTCAGGACCTCGCGCTGCAGCTCGACGTCTCCCGTTCGGACCTCCGCGCCCACACTGCGGACGGCGACGCGGTACTGCTGGTACGCCTCCTGGAGCGGGCCGCCGCGGAGTTCGCAGGCAGGACGGCCGAACTGCGCGATCTCATCGCCGACGTCTGCCCCGACTCCGACGCCTGGCGGCTGCTGCGGGAACTGGCCGAGGGCGAGGACGCCAACGATCGAGAGCCGCAGGTGTGGGAGCAGGCGCACGTGGCCCGCCTGTTGGGTGCCGAGTGTGAACAGCACACGCCGCGTCGAACCCCTGGCGGAAGGGCACCGGGCAAGGGCGCCGTGGACGTGCCGGACGTCTTGCGGGGCGCCGGCGGACGGGTCGAGCCGACCGCTCTCGCCCGGGTCGTGCACGGCTCCCGCGTTGAACCCCGGCCCGCCCAGCAGGAGATGACGGCGACACTGCACGACTGGACCGACCGCGGTGTCGGCGGCCTACTGGAAGCGCCCACCGGCACCGGAAAGAGCTATGCGGTACTTGCCGCCGCGTTGGACTGGCTCGCCGGTGGCGACAGTCGTACCGCTGTCATCGCCACGTACACCAAACAGTTGCAGAGCCAGATGGCGAAGGACATCCAGGACCTGGAGCGTGCCCTGCCGGGCATCCTTGGGGTCGCCGACCTGGTCAAGGGAAAGTCCAACCGGCTCTCCCTCGCAGCCCTGACGAAGACCCTCGCCGAGGCCACGCGTCGGCGAG
This sequence comes from Streptomyces sp. NPDC088254, assembly GCF_044740925.1. Taxonomy (NCBI): domain Bacteria; kingdom Bacillati; phylum Actinomycetota; class Actinomycetes; order Kitasatosporales; family Streptomycetaceae; genus Streptomyces; species Streptomyces sp. NPDC088254. The sequence goes on from NZ_JBIURQ010000012.1 coordinate 197,098, forward strand.
GCTCCGCGGGCACCGCCCGCGCCCGCTTCTCCCAGCGGAGCCGGTTCCGTGAACTCGCCGTCTTCCTCGCACTGCGCCTGCTCGCGGCCAAGGAGCCCCCGCAGTCCTGGACGGCCAGATCGGTCGACCCGGTGGACCTGCCCGCCTTCTTCGCCGACTACACCGGGCGCGGCCTGCCGCTCTGGCTGGAGTCGCTGTCCCAGCGCGACGGCGACTACGGACCCGCCGCAGGCAACCCGCTCACCGTGCACACCGACACCGTCCGGGAGTCGATCGACAGCCACCGCCTCATCCTCGCCAACCACGCGCTCGTCCTTTCCCACCTGGACGACCTGCGTGCCGTCGGACCCGAGGTGCTCCTCGTGATCGACGAGGCGCACGAGCTGGAGAACGCCGCCACATCCGCGCTGACCGTGACCGCCGACTACCAGGACCTGGAAGCTTTGCTGTCGGAGTACCAGGCATGGATCGCGGACGTTCACCCGGGCACAGCTAAGGAGCAGGCCGCCGCAGCGATTGCCGAACTCGAACGGCTGCTCGACGATGAACGCCTTCCGCGGCTGGCGGCGCAGGCCTTCGACGCCCAGGCCAAGGGCGTGGGCGTACGCATCGGCAGCCGGTCGACCACGCTCGCCAGCCCCTACGCCGGCACCTCCGGCACCCGGCACACCCGGCGGCTGTCGCTGGTGCTGGAGAGCATCGCCAAGGCGCTCGTGTCCTGTCGCATGACGCTGGAGCGGTACGTGGTCCAGCACGCTACCGGAATCGATCCCCTGGTACGCGAGCGCCTGACCGCGCTCGCGGAGCACACCGACTCCCTCACCACGGCCCTCGACCGGATCACGGCCGACATCCGTGCCTTTCTCGACCCCGCCCTCACCCTGGACGAGGCTCTCCCTTCCCGCGTCGCACATCTGGAGGAAGTGGACGAACCCAGGGCGGAGCTGCGGTCCTACCGCTTCCGTGTCGCCACCAGTCCCGTCGATCTGCCCGCAGACCCGGAGTGGCGGCGCTACCTGGAGTCCTTCGGCCGTGTCCACTACGTCTCCGCGACCCTGCGTGTCGCCGGGGAATGGGATTTCATGCGGACCCGACTCGGGTTGCCCGACGATCTGCCGACGCTGGCCCTGCCCTCCCCGTTCGCCCTGCGCAGTCAGGCAGAGGTCGTCTGCTTCTCTGACTTCCCCTCCTGGGCGGAGCAGGAGGAGGGCGCCTTGCGGACCGTCGCCCACCAGGTCGCCGGGTTCGCCACCGAAATAACGCGGGTACGCGCCGACGGCAACGGCTTCGACGGCGGCGGCATGATCCTCACGACCGCCCGCTCGACCGCCGCGGGCATCGGCTTCCACCTCGTACGGGAGTTGCGCTCCCGCGCCCTCGACGCCCCGGTCGTCGAGGCGCTCACTCTCGGCAACGGCCGGGCCTATCAGGCTTTCACCGACCGCCGGGACGGTGGAGGGTTTCTCGTCGGCACGAAGGGGCTCTGGCAGGGGGTCGACGTCTCCGACGCCGAGCGGCTGCGTGTGGTGTGGATCAACAAACTGCCCTTCGCACCGTTCGCCGCTCCGATCGTGGAGGCCCGGCGCGCGGCGGTCGCCGCACGGGCCGAACAGGCCGGCCACTCCGATCCGGAAGGTGCCGCCACCGAGCACTACTACCTGCCGCTCGCCGCGCTCCAACTGCGTCAGGCGGTGGGTCGGCTCATCCGTTCCGACCACCACCGCGGCGTCGTCGTCATCAGCGACCGCAAACTCTCGGGAGCAAGCAGCCTGCGCCGCTCCTACCGGCGTGCCTTCCTCGGCAGCCTTGACGACGGACTTCAGCGCCCCGACCCGGAAACCGGCGACATCGGCGGCGGCAACGTCGCAACCATGGCTGAAGGATGGCGTCGCATCTGGGAGTTCATGGCGGCCCACCACCTCCTGGATCCCGCCCGGGCCGCGGAGCTGTGTACCGACGAAGCCCTCGAACGACAGACCCTCCTGCCGCACACCAGGCGCATCCGCGAACTGGCGCTGACGACCGAGGAGACTCGGAAGTTGCGGGAACAGGGGCTGCTCGTGGAGGAGATCAAGGACCGCTGCGCCCGCATCGGAGGACTGCTGCGGCTCGTCGACGAACCCGTGGCCCTTAAGCCGGCCCAGCAGGCCGTCGTTGCCGCCGTGGCCGAGGGACGCAACGTACTCGGACTGCTTCCCACAGGCTTCGGCAAGAGCTTCACCTTCCAGCTGCCCGCCCTGGTCCTGCCCGGCGTCACCGTGGTCGTCAGTCCGCTCGTCGCTCTCATGCACGACCAAGCCCTCGAACTGAACCGGTCCATCGGTGGCGCGGTCCGCGCGCTCATCTCCCCGCTGCGCGAGTCCAGCAGCAGGGCCGGTAAGACGGAAGTGACGGACCAGCTCCTCGGTCGAGCCGACCACGGTATCCGCCTGGTCTACGTCAGCCCGGAACGCCTGTGCCAGCGGCGCTTCCGGGAGACCGTCCGCGCGGCCGCGGCGGCGGGCCGGGTGACCCGGATCGCCGTGGACGAGGCACATACCCTCCCGCAATGGGAGGACTTCCGGCCCAGCATGCGCCGGGTCAGCAGGTTCCTGGACGAGCTGCGCCGGGACCACGGGGTGGCGGTCACCGCGGTGACCGCCACCGCCAACAGGGCCGTCCACGAGGCGCTGCGCGAAGGACTGTTCGGTCTGCCCGCCGAGGTCCCGGAGCCCGCTTCGGCCGAGGCGACCGCCGAAGCAGAGCATCCCGAAGTCGTCGGCGGGCTCCTGACGGTGCGCGAGAACCCGATCAGGCCCGAACTCGCCGTCTTCCGCCGCTCCCTCGACCGGCTCGGACAGGGAGGCGTGGCGGGGCTGGTCGAGCGCGTCGTCGATGCGCTCGACGGTCACGCCATCCTCTACTGCCTCACCGTCAAGGAGGTCAACACCCTCTACACCCACCTGCGCGAATACGTGGGTGACGGCGGCGTCCGCGTGCTGCGGTTCCACGGCCGTCTGACGGAGGCTGAGAAGGCCGCCGTCATGACGGAGTTCCGGGAGGCGCCCCGGGAAGGCGACGACGGCTTCATCCCGGTCGTGGTGGTGGCTACCTCCGCGTTCGGGCTCGGTGTCAACCGGCCCGACGTACGCACCGTGATGTGCGTGTCGCCGCCTACCGACCTGGCCGCGCTCTACCAGCAGTTGGGTCGGGCGGGGCGGGACGGCGCGGGCCGGGGCACGGCCGGCGACGGCCCCGTCAACAGCGGTCTGGCCCTCGCGACAAGCCGGGGTCTGCGTATGGTCCGTTTCATGACGGGCCAGGAACTGCCCCCGTCGCTTCTCCGGCGCATGGGCCGGCTTGTCCTCGCCCAGCGGGACGGCACGCTCGATCCGGTGCGGCTGGCCGACCTGCTCATGGCCGAGGACGCCGCGAGCGGTGCGCTGAGCGAGGCCGAGCTGGACGACCGACACATCCAGGAGCGCTACCAGGGCGGCATCATGCGGGCGTTCAGCGCGCTAGCCGACCTCGGCGCTGTCGAGGACCTCGGCGATCACCCGCCGTTCTGCGCGGTCAAACCCGGCGACCTCCGACCGGTCGGCCGCGGCGCAGGACAGACGCCGACGACTGCAGCGGAGCGCGACGAGGAAGCGGTCGGGCTCGTGCCGCTTGAGCAGATTGTCATCGACACCGCCCTGTCCTGGGACACCCCACGACAGGTCGACGTCCGAGCTCTCGACCGGGAACTCGCCGCCCGATACCCCGACTACCGCTCGGTCGCCGATGGACCGTCGGCGACCTGGGAACTGCTCGCCGACCTCCACGACCGTGGGCTCCTGGACGTCTCCGCGGCACCCAGCCGCCGCCTGGTCACCGGTCTGACCATCCGCACGGGCACCCTGCCCGACGGCTTCCTCCCGCTGCTCGGCGGACGCGGCCGCCGAGCAGCCGAGGAACTGGCCAGGCTCCGGCACTTCTTCGACGCGAGCACGGTCTGCGCCCAACGGGTCTTCGCCGATTACTTCGGCGTCAGCGACCTGCCCGAAGGATGTTGCACGACGGCCCGCTGCCGCTGCTCGGCCTGCTGGGACACCGGCTGGTGGCCCGTGGAGGAGCGGCGCCCTGCCGTTGCCCAGGCCTTCGACAGCCCGCGCCCTCGCGAAGGAGGCAGTGCCGACACCTCACTGCGCAATCAGCGCGTCGACCTCCAGATCCACCGGCTGCTGCAGCTCCAGCCGCAGGGCGCACACCCGCGCCGACTCTGGCACGCACTGCGAGGCGACGAATCCTCCTACAACCCGCGGAATCGACAGATGATCCCCCTGCCGAAGGCGATCCGGGAAAGCCGCCACTTCGGCGGTCGGGCCGATCTGCCCTATGCGGCAGTAGGCGCGAGCCTCACACGGCTGGCCGCAGCCGGAGCCGCAGTCGAGGGTCCGGACAACCTCTGGCGAGCCGTCCGCCCGGTCCGACACGCGAGATCCCGCCGGGTGGGAAGCGGATCCGAACGGAAGGACGGCTGGGCGTGACCACGATGATCAGCACTGGACCGGACATCTGGCGGCCGTTCGACGGCGAGCCTGTGCTCACTCCCGCCATGACCGGCGGACACCGCAGCACACCGGACGAGGAAATAGAACGGTTGCGTTGCTATCTGGAGGCGGTAGTGGCCGACCGCGTGTGTCCGGTGCACACCGCGGTCGCCTTCAACGCGGCCTATTTCGGCTACGAACTCGGTGGTGAAGGCCATGGCAACGGACCCTTCGACCTGGACGCGTTCCCCTCCCTGACGCTGGGCGACGAAGTACCGGCCCTGCCCGTCGGGGCACTCGTGCGCATCGAAACCGGATCCGACCCGCTGTACGCGGAGATCGTCTACAAGGAGGGCCGCCACCCCGGCGTCGAAGAGGGTGCCGACGTACCCGCGTGGGTGTCCGGGGCACCGGCCGGTGACCGAGGACCGGGCGAACCATCGGAGGCACCGCACCCAGTGCGCCGGGAGCTGCTGGTCCCTGATCTCACGGCCTTCGGCTCCGCGCTGCAGCTCGACGAGGTGAAGTTGCAGCGGTTCCGGGCCCGTCAGAAGTGGCTCAACAAGGACGGCCACGTCGTCGTCGACGCCCGCTACGGCTCGGCGCCGCAGGCCGCGCTCGACGACTGCACCGCCTTCGTGCAGCACCTGCTGACCCACCAGCGGGAAGCACTGGTGAGCCCCCTCGTTCCCGTGTCCGTCGCCCACCTGGCCGGAAGTGGCACGGAGGAGCGGGTGAAGAACGCCCTCAGCGGACTGCTGGACACCATCGATCACGCCTTGCGCACCAGCGACAACCTGCGCAGCTGGGGTCACTACGCACTGACCCGTACCCGCATCGGGGCCGCCCTGGGCCAGGACGGGCCACTGGGCGGCGACGACCTGAGAGCCCTTGTCGGCTCCCTAGAACGCAGTGCGTCCCCTGCCACCCGCCGACGGCACGGCCTGAATGGTTCCCGCACCGTGTACACAGCGATCGGGCCGTGGCTGCGCGGCGTCGACGGTGCCGAACCACTGCTGAACGGAGTGGAATACGCGGTCTCGGTGTGCCGCGCCAACCTGGCGGTCGCGGACTTCGTCCGGGGAGACACGGACAACGGCATACGCGCCGGGAGCGACGTACGGATCACCCTCGACGACGATTTCCAGAACGGTGGCATCTGGCGGTCCCACTACCCGGGCTCGGAGGAGGCGGACGACAGTGATCCGCTGCGCCCAGCGGGGCGCGGCTGGCATGACACGGTGCATCCACCCGCGCCGCCCCGGCCTGTCACGGTGTCGCACGTACAGTGCGTCCCCCAAGAGGAGCAGCCTGAGGACAAACCGTACGTCGATGCCGAACCCGCGGACACCCCGCTCGTGGACGGTGACCGGATCGGTCCGCCGAACTACCTGAGGATGAACGACAGCGAGATCTGCTGGCAGACCCCGCTGCGTCTCGCCCACCTCATGGAGGACCGACTCCCGTTGAGCGCCAGGGCCCGGGACGGGTTGGCATATCTCGGCACGGATGTGCGGGTACGCCTGGAGCTCAGCCACCCCGGCGGCAAGCTCGACGTGTCCGAGGAAGTCCAGGAGGTGCTTCTGCATCTCACCGGGGAGACCGGCATGCTCCGGAACGTCCAGTGGCCCATCGACTTCTTCCCCGGGCTGTGTCTGTACATCCAGTGGCCGCGCGGCGGCACCGTCTTCCGGGTGCACACCGTCGAACTGGAACACCCCGTCGACATCCACGGGCAGCTCATTGCGCACCGCTACGATCCGGGAGTGCTCACCCGGGAAGGAGCGCCTGGCAGTGACCGGGACGGTGACTCGTCCGCCGGCCTCGACACCCGGCGTCTCGTCCTGCGTGCCGTGCGGCGCTTCGGCCGCCTCACGCCCGACGGACATGCCCTTCTCGACCGGGCCGCCCTCCCTCGAGGCGTCTACGGCACAACTCCCGCCCCCCACCAAGCCACCGCACTGGAGCAGGCCGTGGACGAGCTCCTCGCTGAAGACCACCTGTACCCGGCCATCGGCAGCCGCGGTGCGGACGGCGAGCCCCACCATCCTGCCCGCGACGGCGAGCCGCCCATCGCCCTGATCGGTTACGCGCCGAACCCCGTGGTGGTGCCACGGCCGGGCTCGGGCGCCGGCGCGCCGCCGCAGGTCCACGGTGTCGCGCACTACGTCCACGGCTTTCTGCGGAGGCTGCCTGCGGGCTCGAATCCGACGGATGCCCAGCGCGCTGCCTACCGCCAGCACTGCCGCCACGTCGGAAAGGCGGACGGCTGGGAACTGCCGCCCGGCTACACCTTCGTCACGGAACACTCCCGCCGGCGCTGATCCGCGCCAGCCGGATCGGCCGGGCATGCGCTCGCCACACGCCACACCCCCCGCATCCACATCACAGGAAACAAGAGATCGGGACTGAATGACCGTCAGCTATCCCGTGGTTGCCAAACCACCGCACTCCCCGCACGGCACACCGGTTGGACTGCTCAGGGAACTCGCCGCAACGCTCGACGGGCTCGGCCAGGTCTTGGACGCTGCCCTCGGCGCCCTCACGGTCGGCGAGACGGAACTCGCGCTGAACTCCCTTGGCCCCAGGGATCGTCAGGCCATCATGAGGGGCCTCGGCTTCCGCAAGGTCGAGCCGCGGCGATTCGGGCGCGTGCTCAGTGAGCAGGTGCTCAAGCGGTTGCAGCGGATGGAGCCGACTCACCACAGGCATGCCGCGTCCCATCTCACCGCCCGGATCATGAACGACATCGATCACGTGGTCGCTGAGCGCGGGGCCGCCGACATGAGCCCCGGTCTCGTAGACCGCTGGGGTACCTGCCTGCTCCGTTTGGCGCTCTTTTCCCACCTTCAGGCTTCGGCGCACGACGCCCGACTGCTCGTATGGGCCGCAGAACACGACTGGTTCGGTATGGAGGCGGACGAGGCGGCACTGGCCGCCGTACTCAAGGCCGCCCAGCAGGTGATCGACGTGACTCCCGGGTGTGACCACGTCACCGCGCTGGACGAGGATGCGGCGGTTCAGGAAACTCAGCCGACCGCTGCTGTCCCGGTTCCCCGGCGGCCCGGTCACCTCTCGGTTCCGGACCTGGCCGAGTCCTCGGCGCAGCAGGGAGTGCAGCCCCCTGGCGAGGGGTGCTCCCTGGACGACCTGGCCTCCGTCGAGGAGAAGCTCAAGCACGTCGTCGAGCAGGCACGAGGCGCCGCCGACCGCGTGAGCGCCGCACTGCTCGACGGGTGCCCGCCCGCCGACACGGATCTGGCGCCGCTTGCCACCGTCGCCCCGGCGTTCTCCCGCGCGCGGGGCGTACTCTCCGCACTCGGCGTCACCGGGGTCACCGACCGCCTCACCGATGTCCTGAGGGCGATCGACGAGGTTCGTGCACGCGTCGAACGGATGGAGAGGAACGCCGAGGCCCGTCACGTGGTGGAGACGGTGACGGCTCTAGGCTGCTCTCCGGGCAGTGCGGTAGCCGCGGTGATCGCGGACGCCAGGCTGAGGGCGGAGTCACTGCTCGCGAAGCAGGAGTGGGACGAACAGGACGACGCGTACGCACACGTTCTCACGCTGCTGGTGCGCCTCGCCGGCATGAAGGACCGGTTGGACGCACAGCAGGAGATCATCGAACTCCAACAGCAGCTGTCGGTCGCACACCCGCCGTACGCTGTGGCCGCCGTCCTGTACCACCAGATTTCGCTGACCGAGGACAGGCCCACCACCCACGACACGGCCGCCGCCCCGCAGGGCGAGGACTCCGCCGAGGTTCCCGAGGCGCCGGCACTGGTCACATCCTCGGAGGCGGCCACCGCCGCACAGGCTGACATCGGCGCGCCTGAGACCCAGGACCACAGCACTGCCGATTCCGTCCCGGCCGCGCGACCTCCCCGGTCCGCCGACCCCGACCAGCAGCAGCCGGCGGCGGAACGGCGGGTCGCGGCCGACCCCGCGGTGACCGCTGCCGTCGACAACACCACCACGGGTACCGCCGACCACACGGGAGCGAGGGACATTGAATTCGTCCTCGCCCGGCTGATCGCCGAGAAGCGCTTCGGGCTTGCCGCCCACCTTTCGCAGGCCGCCGACCGCCCGGACACCGAGTCCACGGTCCTGCGCCTGGCCGCCGTGGCGACACTGCTGCACTCCAGGACCAGGCGAGCGGCTCAGGTCATCGAGGAGGCATTGCACGAGTGGGAAGCCCGTAAGGAGAGCGACAGCGACGCGCTGTCCTTGCTCCTGCTGCCCACGCTGGTCCGCGCGGCCCTCGTGACCGGTGCGCCCGTGGTCGGTGCGCAGTTGAGGGCGCTTGCCCCGCAACTGCCCGATGCCCTGCACGAAGTGGCCACCATGGTGGCAGAACGCGCACTGCAGGGAGCACTGCTCATCGCGCCGCCCCATGCCGTTGTCGCCGATGTTTCCCACACCGAGGGCGAACTGCGTGCGGCCGTGGATGCCTGCCAGGCTCTGCTTACCGTGCCTCGGTTGCGTTTCCAACGGGCCAGCGCCATGGTGCAGCGCTGGCTGGCGCCGACCGGTCTGCTCGGCAGCGTGCTCACCGCCATCGTGGCCGGGGCCCCGGACGCCGAGCACCTGGCCGACGAGCTGCTGGAGAAGCTCGCTCGCCGAGTTCAGGTCGAGGCCGCGATCGACGAGATGGACGCTGCGCTGCGCGGACCGGGCGGTCGTGGCATCCAGGGGTCGGGTCGCAACAACGTCCGCCACTGCCTGGAGCGCGTCCGGGATGCCGTACGGCAGTGGCGTGCGGTCAAGCGCGACCTGGAAGCAGGACGCGCGGAGGAGAACGTGTGGGCGTTCCAGTCCGTCGCATCCCTGCGCCTCTCCCTCCTCGGCCTGCGTGAACGGGTCGCCGACGACCTCACCGCGGCCGAACGCAGCTCCGCCGTGTTGGCGAAAGCCACCGCCTACGTGGCGCGGGACCTGTTCGCCGAGGTCTTCTACGGGCTGGATGCGAACAGTCGACCGGTCGAGACGGGAGCCGAACCGGACGTTCAGACGGTTTTGGACGTCGAGCTCCACAAGGCCGAACCGGCTGTGCCGGGCGAGAAGCCGACTTTGGACCGCTTGCTGAATGCAGTGGACCGTACCTGGGACGACGCGATTGAGCAGCAGCTCGCTCGTGACGAATTCGGTGTGATTCGCATCATCACGGACCTCGCGGACTTCGATGTCCTTCCTGCGGCCCACACCTTGTCGCTCTCGGAGGAGCGTCGCGCACACCTCGGCGCGTTCGAGAAGGAGCGCCGCGCGACGCTCGCCGAAAAGCAGCGGCAACTGGCCGCCCGGCTGCGCCGGTCCCAGGCTGACGAGGCACTCACCGTCGAACAGGACGTCAGCCTCCAGGAGCTGCTCGCGGACGCCCGAGCACACCTGGAGCACGACCGGCCGGGCGAGCTGGCCGCGGTCCGCCGCAACCTCGACCGAGTCGAGGAGTTGCTGCCCCGCTACCGCGAGGAAGCCGCTGACCGGCTGCGTGCCCGGCTGGCCGCGCTGACGGACGTGAGCGCGGAGGATCGCGAACGTGTCCTGCGCAATCTGGACACCGACAGCCTGGCCACCGCGGCTGAACTGGTCTACTTCCTCGAACTGGGCGAGCCGGTACCGGAGATCAGGTCCGAGGACTCGCATCTGGAAGCCTTCTTTCCCGCCGTGCCGGACTCGTTGCCGGGCGGTATCGACGCGGAGCTGATCGCGGCCGTCCGCGCCCGTGGCCGGTACGGCGACAACGTCGTGCTGGACTACGCAGGACTTTCGGAGGAGGAAGCCGAACGGGCGACCGCAGCTCTGGAGTTGTGGAGCACGCTCGCCGCGACCAAGGACCGTATCAACATCAATCCACGCGAGAGCCTCAATCCGGCTCTGGCCCTCCTCGGATACGAGGCCCGGCGCGCACGGCCTCTGGACGACCTACCGCGCGGCAAGGACTACCGGTTCTTCGAACTCGCACCCGTGCACGTCACCGGCCGTGCCTGGGCGCCCGCCTTCGGATCGCAGATCAAGGACCGTGGCGGCAAGCTCCGCGCCCTGTTGATCTGGGGCCGGCCCGCGGCCAAACTGCTCATCACCCGCGCTCTGCAGGACCCCGACGAGAGCAGTCTGCTGGTCGTCCACTTCGGGACACTGGACAGCAGGACCCGAAATGAGCTGGCCGCCGCCTCCCAGGACACAAAGCCGATCATGGTGGTGGACGACGCCGCGCTGGCCTACCTCATCGCGCACGGCAACCGGCGGGTGGACGCCACGACCGAGACGCTGTTGCCGTTCTCCGCGGTGAACCCGTACATCAAGGAGAAGCGGGGCCAGATCGGCCGGGAGATGTTCTACGGCCGGGACCGCGAACGCAAGAGCATCCACGACCCTGCGGGGACCCAAATCCTCTATGGCGGCCGGGGTCTCGGCAAGTCGGCCCTGCTCGCCGACGCGGGGGACCGTTTCGAGGAGCAGCGGCCGGGGTCCTACCGCAAGCTCTACCTCAACCTGGACAAGATCGGTATCGGCCGGGGCACCGCACTCGGTGCCGAAGCCATCTGGCCCACGCTGGACCAGGAGCTGATCAGGCAGGGAGTCCTGGAGGAGCCTCGACGCCGGGGCCCACGACAGGAGGCATGGCAGCGGGTCACCGACGGGATCGCCCGGTGGCTCGCTCAGGATCCCGACCGGCGGCTACTCATCCTCCTCGACGAGTGCGACCGCTTCTTCGAGGCAGACGTCCCCGAGTGCACGGAGACCCGCCGGCTGCGTGGTCTGGGCGAGGACTCGCGCGGGCGGGCCAAGGTGGTCTTCGCCGGTCTGCACTCGGTGCAGCGTTTCACCCGACTCGCCAGGAACGGCCCGTTCAGCCACTTGGCGCAGACCCCGACGGTCGTCGGACCGCTCGCTCCGCAGTTCGCCGCCGACCTGATCGTGCACCCGATGCGTGCGCTCGGCTTCGAGTTCGCCGACGTCGACCTCGTCAACCGGGTGCTCGGATTCTGCTCGTACCAGCCCTTCCTGCTGCAGATCTTCGGCAGCCGGATGGTGCAGGTCATGCAGGACAAGCGGGCGCGCGCACCACTCGCGCCGCCTCCGTACACCATCGAGGAGTCCGATGTCGACGCGGTGGAGCAGGACACCTCGCTGCGCTCGGACATCACCGCGGCCTTCAAGGACACCCTCGCCCTCGACGACCGCTACCACGTCATCGCCAATGTCCTTGCCCAGCATGCCCGGGACAACGGTCTGGAAACCCGGCTCAGTGACAGGGAGTTGCGGGAGGAATGTGCCGGCTGGTGGCCCCGCGGCTTCGAGTACCTGGACAGCGAGGGTTTCCGTGCTTATCTGCAGGAGATGGTCGGCCTCGGTGTCCTGGCGCCGAACAACGACGGGCGGGGCTGGCACCTGCGGGGGCCCAACGCGCTGCGCATGATCGGTACTGCCCAGGAGATCGAGGCACGGTTGCTGCGAGCGGAGACGGAGTCCCGGCTGGAGGAGACCGTTGTCCTGGAGAGCCGTCCGGACCTCTCTGACGGCAGGTCGGCCCCGCTCACCGTCAACCAGATCGATTACCTGCTGGGTGAATACGTCAACCAGGTCCGCGTCGTTCTCGGCACGCAGGGGACCGGCGTCGCGGATGTGGAACGGACTCTGCGTGAGGTGACCGGCAGGGTGGCGGGCTGGTCCGTGCCCGCGATCGGAAGTGCCAAGGCGTTCCGCAAGGAGCTCGCCGGCGGCCGCGCCAGCGAGCGGCGACTGCTCATCAGCGATCTCTCGCAGAGCAGTGAGAAGTCCTGCCGGGAGTCCTTCGACCTGGCCAGGGCCGTGCTGCCCGAGGCTGCCGAGGCGACCCGCTCGGTGGTCCTCGTGTCGGGTGTGGAGCAGCTCGGCTTCTGGTCTGGCCTACTCACCGGTCCCGACGCGGACCACGACACCGTCGTGGTGCTGCGCCGGCATGACCTGCTCAGCCTGAAGGACTGGACGCAACGCCACAGCCTGTGCGAGACGGAGGAACGACTGACGCGCCTGGCGGAGGCGACCGGTGGCTGGCCGTACCTGCTGGACAAGGCGCTGCAGCTGCGTGATCACCGACCGGACCAGGACCGAGTGCTGGCAGACCTGACGTCGTGGCTGGAGCAGGCCAGCGGCGCCGAACAGTTCGTCGACGCCGTGGGACTGCTGGAGAACGACACCCTCAAGGCCGCTTACGACGGGGTCGTTGAGCAGCTCGGTACCGACTGGCATGACGACGCCTACCTCGTCACCGCGGCCGAGATGGCCGGTCTCTCGTCCGGGGAGGCGCGTGGTGCCGTCGTCTGCCTGGAGGCCCTCCAGGTGTTCGACCGGGACGGGATGCGCCTGCGCGTGGAGCCGGTCCTCCATACGGCGCTGGGCGTACTTGAGGTCAAGGGCTGACCCACCGAGTGGGGCCGGGGCGCCCCTGGCCCCACTGAGATTCGACCAGCACACCCGCCTCCTGTCGGCGGCCACAATCGGAGTTTCGACACTCCTTTCCATCTCGTTGCCGAGCTTGCTTTGCCATGAGAAACCTTGGTGCTGATACCCGTGACGCATGCACCTGATGCGACGTCAGGCAAGTCAGCATCAAGTTCCCGGACATCCTGAATAGGCTGTCCGAACAGGTACCTGGTCGGTGGCGTCTCAATAGCCTGGTTCACGCGAAAGCCCAGGCAGGGAGCCTTGCCCCAATAGCAAGCGATGTTCCTCACAATCAGCCACTCCGACGCATGCCGATGTACAGTGAGGGACGCCCTTGACCTGCACAAAGCAGGCAGGGAGCCGTCTTCCAGGAGTTGAAAATGCTGCGCACCATGTTCAAGTCCAAGATCCACAGAGCCACCGTCACTCAGGCCGACCTGCACTACGTGGGATCCGTGACCATCGACGCCGATCTGCTGGACGCCGCCGATCTGTTGCCGGGTGAGCTCGTTCATATCGTCGACGTGACCAACGGGGCGCGGCTGGAGACGTACGTGATCGAGGGGGAGCGGGGCTCCGGTGTCGTCGGGATCAACGGGGCCGCCGCGCATCTCGTGCACCCCGGGGACCTGGTGATCATCATCAGTTACGCTCAGGTGACCGACGCCGAGGCGCGTGCCCTGCGGCCCCGGGTCGTGCACGTGGACCGCGACAACCGGATCGTCGCCCTGGGCGCCGACCCCTCGGAGCCGGTGCCGGGCTCCGACCAGGAGCGCAGTCCGCAGGCCGTGTCCGTCTGAACCCCCGCACCAGGAGCGTGCCCATGAGCGACATCCGGATCCGCGACGACCGTGCGGCCGGCCGCCTCGAAGCCCTCGGCGACGGCGACGAAGTCGTCGGCCGCATCGAGTACTTCGTGCTGGAGTCGCCAGGGCGCGCCCTGGTCCCGGTGCACACGATCGTCGAGCCGGCCCACGAGGGCAAGGGCATCGCCGGCTCGCTGGCGCGGGAGCTGTACGCCGTGGCCGCCCGCGAGGGCGTCGTCGTCGCGCCCCTGTGCCCGTACGTCGTGAAGTGGGCCGAGCGGCACCCCGAGGAGGCCCCGGCAGCCGATCCGGCCCTCCTCGAGGCCGCGAAGGACTGGCTGCGCGCCCACCCCGGCCGCTTCTGACCCCGCCCCCGGCGCGGCAAGCGGGCGGGCCCGCCCGGGCGTACCCGCTGCCACCACCGGGTGACTGTCCGCGCCGCCCCCGGGTACGCGGGGGAGGAGTCCAGAGCCACGCTCACTCCATGGCCGGAGGACACCATGACGAACCCGCAGCCCGACCCCGTACCGCCCGCTCCCACGCCGGGACCCGATCCGTACCCCACCCCGGTGCCGCCGCCCGAGCCGCCCCCCGGCCCGGATCCGACGCCGCCCCCGGCCCCGCCCCACCCGGGGCCGCCTCCGACCCCGGATCCGTCACCGATCCCTCCGGTCCCCGACCCCTCGCCGGTCCCCCCGGGCCCGGACCCGGCCCCCACTCCGGAGCCGGGCCCGCCCTTGACATGAGGGGCGCGAAGGCCTCCTTACGCCTCGACCTCGGACCGGTCCGCGCCCCACAGCGTGTGGAACGCGCCCTCCCGGTCCACCCGGCGGTAGGTGTGCGCCCCGAAGAAGTCCCGCTGGCCCTGCGTCAGCGCCGCGGGCAGCCGCTCCGCGCGCAGCGCGTCGTAGTACGCCAGCGCCGCCGCGAACCCCGGCGTGGGCACGCCCTGCCGGGTCGCGGCGACGAGCACTTCACGCCAGTCGTCCTGCGCCTCGGTGATCTCCGAGGCGAAGGTCTCGTCCGACAGCAGACTCGGCAGGTCCGCCCGCGCGTCGTACGCCGCACGGATCCGGTCCAGGAACGCCGCCCGGATGATGCACCCGCCCCGCCAGATCGCGGCGACCGCGCCGAGGTCCACGTCCCAGCCGTACTCCTCGCTGCCCGCCGCGATCTCGTGGAAGCCCTGCGTGTACGACACGATCTTCGAGGCGTACAGCGCCTGTTCCACCCGGTCGGCGAAGGCAGCCGCCTCCGCCTCGTCCAGCGTCGCCGCCTTCGGTCCGGCCAGGCCGCGCGAGGCCTCGCGCAGCGCCGCGTGACCGGACAGCGACCGCGCGAAGACGGCCTCCGCGATACCGGACACCGGCACGCCGAGGTCCAGCGCGATCTGCACGGTCCAGCGGCCGGTGCCCTTCTGTTCGGCCTGGTCCACCACCACGTCCACGAACGGCTTCCCGGTCGCCGCGTCCACGTGCGACAGCACCTCGGCGGTGATCTCGATCAGATAGGAGTCCAGCCGCCCGGTGTTCCAGGTCCGGAAGACCTCCGCGATCTGCGCGGGGGAGTAGCCGGCCACGTCCCGCAGCAACTGGTACGCCTCGCCGATCAGCTGCATGTCGGCGTACTCGATGCCGTTGTGGACCATCTTCACGAAGTGTCCCGCGCCGTCCGGACCGACGTGCGTGACACACGGCGCCCCGTCGGCCGCCTTCGCCGAGATCTTCTCCAGCATCGGACCGAGCGAGGCGTACGACTCCGGCGACCCGCCCGGCATGATGCTCGGCCCGTGCAGCGCGCCCTCCTCGCCGCCGGAGATGCCGGTGCCCACGAAGTGGACGCCCCGCTCGCGCAGTTCGCGCTCCCGGCGGCGGGTGTCCGCGAAGTGCGCGTTGCCTCCGTCGATGATCATGTCACCGGGCTCCAGGAGCGGCGCGAACTCCTCGATCACCGCGTCGGTCGGCTCGCCGGCCTTCACCATGACCACCAGCCGGCGGGGCCGCTCCAGCGCCGCCACGAACTCCTCGGCGGTCTCGGCCGCCACGAACTCGCCCTCGTGGCCGAACTCCTTCACCAGCGCGTGGGTCCGCGCCGCCGTCCGGTTGTGCACGGCGACCGTGTAGCCGTTGCGCGCGAAGTTTCGGGCGAGGTTGCGGCCCATCACCGCGAGTCCCGTGACACCGATCTGGGCTGACGTGCTCATACGGTTGGCTCCTCAACGATAAGGATCATGTGCTGGCGGGTCCGGCCCGCGCCGGCTGCCCGGGTCGTCGTCCCGCCCGCCGGTCCCTCCGGTCCCGCCGCCCATCCTGACGCCCCGGGCAGCCCCGCGCACGTCTGCGACGCGCGTCATCGGGCCGGGAGACGGACCGAAATCCCTTCCCGGGACCGGTCCCGTATCGCTCCCCGCCGCCCCGCCCGCCCCACGGCTCCCACAACGGCGTTACATCCCGGCGGAGTTGAGACAGGGCGGCCGATACTCGTCTTGTCATGGCCTGTTGGCCGCCTTTACTTTTGCCGCTCCTGACGCAATGTCGAGGGGGACCTCCATGGCCGTACGCGGTCGGCACCGCCGGTATCAGCCGAACAGGATCAACCGGGCCTCGCTCACCGTGACGGCGGGCGGCGCCGGCATGGCCATCCCGCTCCTGGGCACTGGCGTCGCGGAAGCGGCCGACGTGGACACCTGGGACAAGGTCGCCGCGTGCGAGTCGAGCAACGACTGGGACATCAACACCGGCAACGGCTATTACGGCGGGTTGCAGTTCACCCAGTCCACCTGGGAGGCCTTCGGCGGCACGCGGTACGCGCCGCGCGCCGACCTCGCCACCAGGGACCAGCAGATCGCGGTCGCGGAGAGGGTGCTCGAGGTCCAGGGGCCGGGCGCCTGGCCGGCCTGCTCCGTGCGGGCCGGGCTGCAGCGGGGCGGCGGCGCCCCCGACGTCCGGCCGGCCGGCGCTCCGGCGGAATCCAAGGCGGCCAAGACCGCGAAGACGGCCGAGACGTCCAAGACCGCCAAGACGTCGAAGAAGTCCGCAGGGAGTTCACTGAAGGACGTCCAGCCGCAGTCCACGCCCCAGTCGCGCGCCGGCAGGGCCGAGATGTACACCGTCGTGCGCGGCGACACCCTCTCCGGTATCGCCGACGAACGAGACGTACGGGGCGGCTGGCGGCGTCTCCATGCCGTCAACCGGTCCGTCGTCGGAGCCGATCCCGACCTGATCGTCCCCGGTCAGCGGCTGAGACTCAACGGTCAGGCCCCGGCCCGGGACAAGGCTCCCGAGGCCAGGGAGTCCGCCGCGGGGAAGGGCAAGGGCAAGGGCAAGGCTCCGGCCGCCGGCAAGTCCCGCAAGGACAGGGCCCCTTCGGCTCCGTCGAGGACGGCCCCGGAGCGCAGGACGCCGACGTCGGCCGGGCACTCCGTCGTCGCTCCCGTCAGCGGGGGCCTCGGAACGCGGTACCACGCGAGCGGTTCCTCCTGGTCGAAGGGCTACCACACCGGGGTCGACTTCCCGGTGCCCACCGGGACCTCGGTCAAGGCCGTCGCCTCGGGCACCGTGGTCAGCGCGGGCTGGGGCGGCTCCTTCGGTTACCAGGTGGTCGTCCGGCACGCCGACGGCCACTACTCGCAGTACGCCCACCTCTCGGCGATCTCCGTACGGGACGGGCAGTCGGTCGGCGCCGGCCAGCGCATCGGCCGGTCCGGCTCCACGGGCAACAGCACGGGCCCGCATCTGCACTTCGAGGTGCGGACGGGGCCCGGTTTCGGGTCGGACGTCGACCCCGTGGCCTATCTGCGGGCGCGCGGCGTCACGTTTTGACCCGGACGCGGTGCCGGTCGAGCACTGACTGCCGGGGCACGAGGGTGCCGACCGACGTGCTGACGTAGGTGCCGCCGTAGAACGGCCCGTACAGGGGCGGAAGCCCGGCGGGGCCGGGGCTGTCGGAAACACCGACGGCCACCGGCTCCGGTACGGCCGGCGTCTGCGCGAAAGCGGCAACCGGCTCCCGTACGGCCTGCGCTGGGGTGAACGCGGCCACCTGCGCCGGCACGAACGCGGCCGCTTGCTCCGGTACGGCGGTCTGCGCCGGCGTGAACGCGGCCACCGGACCCGGCGAGAACGCGATCCCCGGCTCCGGCACGAACGCGGCCACCGGGGCCGGCTCCCGTGTCACCGACCGCGCGCCTTCCACCGTCCCCGGAACGGGAACCTCCACCGGCGCGGCCTCCCGCTGCTCCGCCGCCAGTCGTTCCGTCGTCAGCAGGATCAGGCCGCCCGCCGCCACCA
The DNA here is from genome assembly GCF_044740925.1 of Streptomyces sp. NPDC088254. Lineage (NCBI taxonomy): Bacteria > Bacillati > Actinomycetota > Actinomycetes > Kitasatosporales > Streptomycetaceae > Streptomyces > Streptomyces sp. NPDC088254. The sequence goes on from NZ_JBIURQ010000012.1 coordinate 215,131, forward strand.
CGCCGCAGCCCATGGCGAGCGCGGTGCCCATGGAGCCGTAGCGGAACGTCTCCCCGAACATCGTGATGCCGACCGCCGCCGCCACCACCGGGTTCACCACGGTCAGCGTCGCCAGCGGGGCGGCGAGGCCCGCGCCCCGGTAGGAGGCCTGCGACAGCAGCATGCCGGCCGTGGCCAGCACGCCGATGACCGCCAGGGAGGGCACGTCGCCCGCGGAGACGCCGTCGGACCAGTCGACCGCGACGGTCTTGGTGAACACCGACGACATGCCGAACGCGACGCCCGCGCCGGTCGCCAGCAGCATGCTGCGCACCGCGGGGTGCCGGTGAGCGGCCCGCCCGGCGGCCGTCAGGGCCGCCACCGCGCCGACGGTGACGACGGCCGCGCCGACCCGCTGCGCGGTGTTCAGCGACTGCGCGTCCGCCGCGCCGACCAGGGACAGCAGACCCGCGAGACCGACCGTCGCCATGATCGCGCCACGCCACGCGGTGGCCCCGGCCCTGCGGCCCACGCACAGCGCCGCCATCGGCAGCGCGACCACGATCGTCAGCGCGCCCAGCGGCTGGACCAGGCTCAGCGGACCGTACGCGAGCGCCACCACGTGGAGCAGCCCGCCGCTGCCGTTCAGCGCCACCGCCGCCCACCAGCCCGGCCGCCGCAGCGGCGCGTACTGCCCGGCGGGCGAGGACTCCGCGACGCGCTCCTGCACGATGGCCCCGGCCGCGTAGGCGACCGCGGACACGAGGGACAGGAGCACGGACAACGCGAGGGCGCTCATCAGCGGCTCCTCTGCGTGAGGCGGGGGCTCGGGGCCCGGCGCGGCGAAGGGTCGGCTCTCATGAAGAACACACTGCCGTGCCGATCTGTTCCCGTCGTCGTCCCTGAGCACTCAATGGGTCATACTGCCGATGGAGTACTACGGGATCACGGTCCTCCCCAGGGTGGGGGAGGACTCAGGGTCACCCCTCATCATCCACCCCCTACGACCCTCGGTGCCACCGGCGCCCGCTGCTGGTAGTACTGCACGTCGTGGACCTCGACCCCGCCCTCGCCGCCCTGTACCCGCTCGGCCCCTTCTTCGCTCTGCGAACAGCCGCGACGGCGACGGCCGCGAGGTCGACAGCACCGCCTCCCACCCTGGCACAGGCCTACCGCACGCCCCCGCCCCTCGACCCCGACGTCGACCCCCTCACCCTCCGCCTCCGCAAAGTGGCCCACGCCCTGCGTGCCCCCGAGGCCCGGATCGCCGCCTCCGTGGCCCAGCAGGGGCTCGCCGCCCGGCTCTGGTCGGTCGCCCTCGGCTGCGCCGCCCTGTACGGCGCGCTGCCGGACCTCGACGCGCGGCTGCTGCGCTGGGACCCGGAAGGCAGCGCCCCCGACGACCTGTTCCTCACTCAGGCCCACGCCCGGCCGGGCGATGCCGCGAGCCTCGCCGCGGCCGTCCTGGACGGTCACCTCGAACCCCTGTCGGCCGCCCTGCGCGCCCGTTGCCCCGTCGCCCCCGGCCTCCTGCGGGGCAACGCCGCCTCCGCGCTGGCCGGCGCGGCCCGTCAACTGGACGGCTGGGCACGGGCTCACGGCCGTGACGACGTCGCCGCCCGAGGCCGCGCCCTCACGGCCGAGCTCCTCACCCACCCCCTGCTCGCCGACGCCGGCACCCTCACCGGAACCGGAACTCTCACCGGAGCCGGAACCCCGACCCGCGCCGGAACCCTCACCGGCACCGCCTTCCGCCGCCGCAGCTGCTGCCTGTACTACCGGGTGCCCCAGGGAGGCCTGTGCGGCGACTGTTGCTTCACACGCCCCCCGCGCTCTTCCGTGCGCGGCCCGTCTGAGTGACCATGAAAGGGACCGGCCGCTTCAGAGATAGGGGTTCCGGGTGCGTGTGGGACTGCTGACCCGGGAGTATCCCCCGGATGTGTACGGCGGCGCGGGCGTCCACGTCGAGTTCCTCGCCCGCGAACTGCGGGAGCTCGTCGACCTCGACGTGCACTGCTGGGGCGAGGGCTCCGCCAAGGACAAGGCGGCCGGGGTGCGCCGTCACCGCCCCTGGTCCGCGCTCGACGGCGCCAACGACGCGCTGCGCACCTTCTCCGTCGACCTCGCCATGGCCGCCGCCCTCGAAGGCCGCGAGCTGGTCCACTCCCACACCTGGTACGCCAACCTCGCCGGACACCTCGCCCAGCAGCTCCACGGCGTCCCGCACGTGGTGACGGCGCACTCGCTGGAGCCCCTGCGCCCCTGGAAGGCCGAGCAACTCGGCGGGGGTTACGCCCTGTCCGGCTGGGCGGAGCGGACCGCCGTGGAGGCCGCCGACGCCGTGATCGCCGTGTCCGGCGCGATGCGCGACGACATCCTCGGCTGCTACCCGGCCCTCGACCCCGAGCGGGTGCACGTCGTGCACAACGGCATCGACACCGCCCTGTACCGGCCCGACCACGGCACCGACGCGCTCAGCCGGATCGGCCTCGACCCGGACCGGCCGTTCGTGCTGTTCGTCGGCCGCATCACCCGGCAGAAGGGCGTGCCCCACCTGCTGCGCGCCGCCCGGCGCATCGACCCGGCGGCCCAGGTCGTGCTGTGCGCGGGCGCACCCGACACGCCCGAGATCGACCGCGAGTTCCGCGAGCTGTTCGAGGAGCTGAGCCGGTCCCGGGACGGCGTCCACTGGATCCCGCGGATGCTGCCGCGCCCCGATGTGATCCAGCTGCTGACCCACGCGGCTGTGTTCGTGTGCCCCTCGGTGTACGAGCCGCTCGGCATCGTCAACCTGGAGGCGATGGCGTGCGGCACGCCCGTCGTGGCCTCCCGTGTCGGCGGTATCCCGGAGGTCGTCGAGGACGGCGTGACCGGCGTGCTCGTCCCCCCGGACGGCGTGGACGCCGTGCACGGCGCGGCCGACGGCGGCGCCTCCTTCGAGGCGGGCCTCGTCGCGGCACTCGACGCGGTCCTCGGCGACCCGGGGAGAGCCCGCCGTATGGGTGAGGCCGGACGGGTCCGCGCGGTGGAACAGTTCGGCTGGGACGCCGTGGCCCGGCGCACCGTCCGGTTGTACGAGGAGATCCTCAAGCAGTCCTAGCTCCCCCGCCCGGGGGCAGCCGTCGATCAAAGCAGGGTGAGGGGAGCGGCCATGCGTCGTGGTGGGCCTTCGGTGCTCGGGATCGTCCTGGCGGGCGGAGAGGGCAAACGCCTGATGCCCCTGACCGCCGACCGCGCCAAACCAGCGGTCACCTTCGGCGGCACCTACCGGCTCGTGGACTTCGTGCTGTCCAACCTCGTCAACGCCGACATCCTGCGCATCTGCGTCCTCACGCAGTACAAGTCGCACTCGCTGGACCGGCACATCACCACCACCTGGCGGATGTCCAGCCTGCTCGGCAACTACATCACCCCCGTCCCGGCCCAGCAGCGGCTCGGCCCGCGCTGGTACCTCGGCAGCGCCGACGCCATCCTCCAGTCGCTGAACCTGGTCTACGACGAACGGCCCGAGTACGTCGCCGTGTTCGGGGCCGACCACGTGTACCGCATGGACCCGCGCCAGATGCTCGCCCAGCACATCGACAGCGGGGCGGGCGTGACCGTGGCGGGCATCCGCGTCCCGAAGTCGGAGTCCTCCGCCTTCGGAGTGATCACCCCGGGCTCGGACGGGCAGACGGTGGAGCGGTTCCTGGAGAAGCCCACCGACCCGCCCGGCCTCGCGGACGACCCCGAGTGCGTGTTCGCCTCCATGGGCAACTACATCTTCACCACCAAGGCCCTCATCGAGGCGCTCCAGCGGGACGCCGAGGACGAGCGGTCCGTGCACGACATGGGCGGCTCGATCCTGCCCCAGCTCACCGACCGGGGCGAGGCCCAGCTCTACGACTTCAGCGACAACCACGTGCCCGGGGAGACCACCCGCGACCAGGGCTACTGGCGGGACGTCGGCACGCTCGACGCGTACTACGACGCCCACATGGACCTGATCGCCGAGCGCCCGGCGTTCAACCTGTACAACCGCAGCTGGCCGATCTACACCCACTCGGGCCAGCTCTCCCCGGCCCGCTTCAACGCCGGCGGCATCGCCAGCGAGTCGATCATCAGCTCCGGCTGCCTGATCCGCGGCCAGGTCACCCGCTCGGTGCTCTCGCCCGGCGTCCTCGTCGATCCGGGGGCGGTGGTGCAGGGCTCGGTGCTGCACGACAACGTCCACATCGGCCGGGGCGCGGTGGTGCGCGGCGCGGTGCTGGACAAGAACGTCGAGGTCCCGCCGGGCGCGACCATCGGGGTGAACCCGGAACGCGACGCCGAGCTGTACACCGTGTCGCAAGGAGGCGTGATCGCCCTGGGCAAGGGCCGTCAGGTGTCGTGAACGTAATGCGGTGTTAACCGAGGGTAGTGCGATCATGCTTGACCGTGATCGTCCGGGGGTTGTTGACTGCTTGCCATCCGTCCTCGACGAGAGGCAAGACCTTGACCGATCCGCTCACACCTCTCGACCTGGCGTTCTGGAATCTGGAGTCCCCCGCACACCCCATGCACCTCGGCGCGCTGGGCGTCTTCGCGGCGTCCTCGCCGACCGCGGCCGCCCACGCCGCCGATCTGCTCGCCGCCCGGGCGGCCGCCGTGCCCGGACTGCGCATGCGGATCCGGGACGTGTGGCAGCCGCCCGCCTTCGGGGGCGCGGTCCGCGAGCCCGACCCCGCCTTCGACCCAGGCGACCACGTCGTGCTGCACCCGCCCGCCGCCGACTTCCAGACCGCGGCCGGCCGGCTCATGGAACGCCCGCTGCGGCGCGAGCGGCCGCCCTGGGAGGCCCATGTGCTGCCGGGGGAGGAGGGCGGCGGCTTCGCCGTCCTGTTCAAGTTCCACCACGCCCTCGCCGACGGCCTGCGCGCCCTGACGCTCGCCGCCGCCATCCTGGACCCCATGGACCTGCCCGAGCGCAGGCCCCGCCCCGCCGAGCCGCCCCGGGGCCTGCTGCCCGACGTGCGCCGGCTGCCCGACCTGCTGCGCGACGCGCTGTCCGACGTGGGCCGCGCCCTCGACATCGGCGCCTCCGTCGCCGTGCACACCCTCGGCATGCGCTCCACCGCCGCGCTGACCGCCGCGCCCACCGGCACCCGCCGCACCGCCGGCGTGGTCCTCGACCTCGACGACGTGCACCGCATCCGCAAGGTCGTCGGCGGCACCGTCAACGACGTGCTGATCGCGGTCGTCGCGGGCGCCCTGCGGCGCTGGCTCGACGAGCGGGGCGACGGCAGCGAGGGCGTCGCGCCGCGCGCGCTCATCCCCGTCTCCCGGCGCCGCCCGCGCAGCGCCCACCCGCAGGGCAACCGGCTCTCCGGCTACCTGATGCGGCTCCCCGTCGACGAGAGCGACCCGCTGGGCCGGCTCGGCGTGGTGCGCGCCGCGATGGACCGTAACAAGGACGCGGGGCCCAACCGGGGCGCGGGCGCCGTCGCTCTGCTCGCCGACCACGTGCCCGCCCTCGGCCACCGGCTCGGCGGCCCCCTGGTCGGCCAGGCGGCCCGGCTCTGGTTCGACATCCTCGTCACCAGCGTGCCCCTGCCCGGTTTCGGCCTGAAGCTCGGCGGCAACCCGGTCACCGAGGTCTACCCCTACGCCCCCCTCGCCCGCGGCCAGTCCCTCGCCGTCGCGATCTCCACCTACCGCGGCCGGGTCCACTACGGCCTCGTCGCCGACGCCGAGGCCGTCCCCGACCTCGACCGCCTCGCTCACGCCCTCTCGGAGGAACTGCGCACCCTCATCACGGCCTGCGACCCCTGAGGGGTCCTTCGCCCATTTGGAGGTGCGGCCCGGCGCTCCGTACACTTCCGCATTCGACAGCGGCCTCGGTCGGAGCGCCGCGCGGGTGAGCAGGGAACGCAGCGCGATGACGGTGACAGAGGACGGCCACGGCTCGGCGATCACGGACGCGGCCGTGGACGAGGTCGTGTACGGCCCCGGCATCGACCCGGAGCGGCTCGCCGTCTGCCTCTCCGTGCTGGAGGAGCTCGACACGCTGGAGGTCGACCACCCCGACGCGATCGCCGTGCGCCGGGCCACCGCCGGGATCTACCGCACCGTCAAGCAGCGCCGCCGCCAGGAGCGCCGGGCCGCCAAGACCGCCCACGACAAGGCGGTCACCGAGGCCACGGCGACCGGCTCCGCCCAGCGCATCGACGACGAGACCGAGGGCCTGCTGCCCTCGTCGGTCACCGAGGAGGGCAGGGTCGCGGGGATACTCCAGCGCCCGCGCTCCTGCTACACCTGCAAGACCCGCTACGTCGAGGTCGACTACTTCTACCACCAGCTCTGTCCGGACTGCGCCCGCGTCAACCGCGCCAAGCGCGACGCCCGCGCCGACCTCACCGGCAAGCGGGCCCTGCTCACCGGCGGCCGCGCCAAGATCGGCATGTACATCGCGCTGAGGCTGCTGCGCGACGGCGCCCACACCACGATCACCACGCGCTTCCCCAAGGACGCCATCCGCCGCTTCAAGGCGATGGAGGACTCCGCGGACTGGATGCACCGCCTGGAGGTCGTCGGCATCGACCTGCGCGACCCGGCGCAGGCCGTCGCCCTCGCCGAGCAGGTCGCCGAGGCCGGTCCGCTGGACATCCTCATCAACAACGCCACGCAGACCGTACGGCGCCTGCCCACCGCCTACGCCGCCCTGGTCGACGGCGAGAGCGCCCCGCTGCCCGCCGGCGAGCTGCCCGCCCACCACGTGATCGGCGCCTTCAACTCCGGCGCGGTCGACGGCCTCGCCGCGCTGCCGCTCGGCACCAGCGGCATGGACGCGCAGCAGGTCGCCGACCTCGCCCTCGTCGCCGGCAACGCCAGCGTCGCCCGGCACCTCGACGGCACCGCCATCGACGCGGGCGGCCTGGTCCCCGACGTCGTGGACACCAACACCTGGGTGCAGACCATCGAGCAGATCTCCCCGGTGGAGCTGCTGGAGACCCAGCTGTGCAACTACACCGCGCCGTTCATCCTGATCAGCAGGCTCCGCCCGGCCATGGCCGACGCGGCGCGCAAGGCGGCGAGCGGGCGCGCCTACGTCGTGAACGTCTCCGCGATGGAGGGCGTCTTCGGCCGCGGCTACAAGGGGGCAGGCCACCCGAACACCAACGCCGCCAAGGCCGCGATGAACATGGTGACGCGCACCAGCGCCCAGGAGATGTTCCAGACCGACGGCATCCTCATGACCTCCGTCGACACCGGCTGGATCACCGACGAGCGCCCGCACTTCGACAAGCTGCGCCTCGCCGAGGAGGGCTTCCACGCCCCGCTCGACCTGGTCGACGGCGCGGCCCGCGTCTACGACCCGGTCGTCCGCGGCGAGGAGGGCGAGGACGTGTACGGCGTCTTCCTGAAGGACTACGCGCCCGGCAAGTGGTGACCCGCACCCGCCGGACGTCGCCCGCGCAGATCGTTCAGGTGAGACCCGGCGGGCGCCGGAGCGGTTCCAGGGACGTCGTTCCCCTGCGGGCGACAGGGCCGTACGGCCATGGTTGCCCCAAAACTTCGAGCGCTATCGAGCGGCCCCCCGCTCATTTGGCTAGTCTGTAGCGGACGGACAGCAACACGGAGTGCCACCCACACCCACGGTCCGTCATGGGACAGCCGGCTCATCACGGCCTGCACCCCTTCGAGTAGACCGGCGCCACCGCGTCCTTGACTGCCTTCAGACAGCCCCCGGGACGCGACCGGGCGACGGACGGCGAAGCGGCCGGCACGCCCCGAGGGTGACCCGACACATAAGGAGTGCGCGGTGACACCGGATACGACGAATCGCGAGCAGCGCCCCAAGGACCGCACGGAGCGCGCGGGCCGCCGGCCAGGAGAACTCGGAAGCCTCGACGTGTGGGCCCGTTCCGCCCCCATCCGTCTGGCGGGTTACGAGGACGACCTCGCCGAGCCCCACATCCTGCCCAGCGTCGACTGACCCGGACGGGATCTCGCGATCGCCCGCCGCAGGGGTGTGCGTGCGCCACACCCCTGCGGCCCACGTCGTCTCAAGTGAGCGGCGCGGTCCGCCTCCAGGGCCGCAGCTCCTCCAACTGCTCCGCCGGCGAGAGCAGTTCGCCCTCCGTGCCCGGCCGCCCCACCAACTGCGCCGCGGTGGGCCCCCGAGGGCAGCCGCGCGCCGCGCCGGGGACCGGTGGTCCGTGTGCGGTGCGGTGCCCTCGCGCGGCACGGTGCTACTCGCGAGTACGTGTGGGAGGACTGTGCCCGCTGTCCCGCGTCCCGTCGAGAGGGGCCGGCCGGCGCGAACCGTTCCTCCGCCTCTGCCGGTGCGGGGTGTCGCGACGCGCATTCGATCTGCTATCCATGCGGCATGGCACGCATGAGCGAGTTCGAGGGGATCGCCGCACTGGTGACCGGCGGCGCCTCCGGCATCGGCCGGGCCACCGCCGAACTGCTGGCCGAGCGCGGCGCCCGGGTCGCCGTCCTCGACCTCGATCCGACGGGCGTGAAGCCGCCGCTGTCCGGCCACCGCGCCGACCTCGCCGACGACGCCTCCGTGCGCGCGGCCGTCACGTCCGCCGTCGCCGAACTGGGCGGGCTGGACGTGCTGGTCAACAACGCGGGCGTCGGCGCCCTGGGCACCGTCGAGGACAACGACGACGCCGAGTGGCACCGCGTCCTGGACGTCAACGTCGTCGGCATGGTCCGGGTGACCCGCGCCGCCCTCCCGCACCTGCGCCGCTCCGCGCACGCGGCGATCGTCAACACCTGCTCCATCGCCGCCACCGCCGGACTGCCCCAACGGGCGCTCTACAGCGCCGCCAAGGGCGCCGTGTACTCCCTCACCCTCGCCATGGCCGCCGACCACGTCCGCGAGGGCGTCCGCGTCAACTGCGTCACCCCCGGCACCGCCGACACCGCCTGGGTCACCCGGCTGCTCGACGCCGCCGACGACCCCGTCGCCGAGCGCGCCGCCCTGGAGGCCCGCCAGCCCCTCGGCCGCCTGGTCAGCGCCGCCGAGGTGGCCGGCGCCATCGCCTACCTGGCCAGCCCCCTGTCCGGCGCCACCACCGGCACCGCCCTCGCCGTCGACGGCGGCGTGCAGGGCCTGCGGCTGCGCCCGCCGACCGCCCGGTGACCACCCACGGCCGCACCACCGGCCCTCCGCCACCCCGACTCCGCACCGCACGACGGAACTTCCGAGGCACGCCCTACGGCCGGTGAGCCGTCGTCGACAGCCGGGTCGGCGGCAGGTACTCACGCACGAACGTGCGCTCCCAGCAGGCCCCGGTCTCCCGCAGTTCGCGCCAGGTCGTGAACCGGTAGCGGAAGAGACGGGCGCGGACGTGACGCGGGGGCGTGCCGGGCGGGAACGGTGAGCGGCGCAGCAGTCTGAGGGTGTCCCGGTCGTCCTCCAGGAGCCGTTCCACCAGCGCGCCGAACCAGGAACCGGCGTAGGCGGGGGAGAGCGCGGCGAACCACATCATCCAGTCCAGCCGCAGATGGTAGGGGGCGAACTGGCGCGGCCAGCGCCGGGGATCGCCCGGCTTGCCCCGGAACTCGTACTCCCGCCAGTCGGAGTCCTCCCGGGGCGTCTCGTCGAGCGTGCCCTCGACGACCACTTCGTAGCGGACGCGGCTGACGCTGCCGAACGCGCCGTAGGTGTTGACCAGGTGCAGCGGGTCGAACGAACGGTTCATGACCTGCCCCCGGGAGAGCATGTTGAGCACCGGGCGGTGGCTGAGGAACAGCAGGAACGCGGCGACGGCCGACACCACCACGACGTACCACAGCGGGGCGTCGGGCACGGGCGGCGGATCGGCGGGCAGGGCGAGCGCGGGCACGGCCAGCACCACGGTGATCCAGTTCAGCCAGGAGAAGTTGCCCGACAGCACCAGCCACAGCTGGGTGAGGATCATCAGCGCTGCGGCCGCCGTCGCCACCGGCTGGGGCGTGAACAGCAGGAAGGGCACCACCAGTTGCGTGACGTGGTTGGCGGCGACCTCCACCCGGTGCAGCGGCTTCGGCAGATGGTGGAAGAACCAGCTCAGCGGGCCCGGCATGGGCTGCGTCTCATGGTGGTAGTCCAGACAGGTCAGCTTCCGCCAGCAGGGATCGCCCCGCATCTTGATCAGGCCCGCGCCGAACTCCACCCGGAACAGGATCCAGCGCAGCCCGAACAGCACCACCACCGGCGGCGCCACCTCGTCGTTGCCGAGGAACACCGCGAGGAACCCGGTCTCCAGCAGCAGCGACTCCCAGCCGAAGCCGTACCAGGTCTGGCCGACGTTGACGATCGACAGGTACAGAGCCCACGGCGCCAGCCACAGCAGCATCGCGCCCCACAGCGGCAGCGAGCCGTCCAGCCCCGCGAGCAGCGCCGCCGACAGCGCGCAGCCCGTCCAGGCGCACAGCGCGAAGAACCGGTCGGAGTAGTGCCAGTGGAACAGGCTCGGCGCCCGCCGGAACGGCACCCGCGCGGTGAAGCGCGGCACCGGCAGCATCCCCCGCTCGCCCATCAGCGCCCTGAACTGCAGGGCCGCCGTCAGGAACGCTACGAGGTACACGCCGGCCAGGGCCCGCTGGAAGACCAGCCGGCTCGTCCAGTACTCCGGTGAGGTGAACCAGTCCACGGCCGTACGCCTCCCTTCTCCCCGCCCGCCCCGCTCGCGGCGCGTGTTCCTCGCCAGGGCCTGGGTAACCCGGGGCCCGAGCCCGCGCAAGCCGGGACGTGACCCAGCCCACTCGAAGATTCGGGCAAATGCTGGCAAGGTAGGCCCATGGCTGATCGGGGAGCGAGCGAGCTGTCCCTCCCGGACGACTGGCCCACCCACCCGGATCCGATCCTGGCCCTCAACCGCATGGGCGGCTTCGACTGGGACCTGGACGCCGGGCTGTTCCACATGGACGCCCGCGCCCACGCCATCTTCGACGTGCGTCCCGACGAATACGACGGCCGCCCGGAGAGCCTGGCCCCGCGCATCCCGGCGGCCGAGGCCATCCGCCTGGACGCCCTGGTCGCCCGGGCCATCAAGGACGGCAGCGAGCACTACGGCGTCTACTTCCGGATGCGGCTGCGCGACGGCCGGCTGCGCTGGACCCACACCCAGGGCTACATCCGGCGCGACGACACCGGACGCCCCCGCCGCATCATCGGCATCGTCCGCGACGCCACCGACGAGCTGCGCGACCTCGCCGCCCGCCGTGACGAGGCCGCCCTGGACGACGCGCGGCGCGAGCAGACCAACGTCGTCCAGCTCACCACGGCCGCCCTGGCGCACGCCCGGACCGTGCAGGACGTCATCGACGTCCTCAAGGACACCCACGGCCTCACCCACCTGGGCGCGACCAGCCTCGTCATGGGCCTGGTCGAGGCCGGCCGCATCCGGCTGATCGCCGAGGGCCCCGAGGGCAGCTTCGTGCCCGGCACCCTCGTCACCGGCATCGACGAGCCGTACCCGATGAGCGAGGTCGTGCGCACCCTCACCCCCCGCTTCATCGAGTCGCCGGACGAGTTCGCCGCCGGCTACCCCGTGCTGTGGCCGCACCTCACCGACCTGGAGATCACCTCGGCCGCCTACCTGCCGCTCATCGTCCAGGCCCGGCCGATCGGAGCGGTGGGCCTCCTCTACAGCGACCGGGAGGGCTTCACCCCCGAGGAGCGCAACATCCTCGTCGCCCTCGGCAGCAGCATCGCCCAGTCCCTGCAACGGGCCATGTTCTACGAACAGGAGAAGGACATCGCCCAGGGCCTCCAGCAGGCCATGCTGCCGCGCAGCATCCCCAGCGTGCCCGGTGCCGACGTCGCCGTCCGCTACCGCGCCGCCACCATCGGCGGCTCCCTCGGCCGCGACATCGGCGGCGACTGGTACGACCTGATCCCGCTTCCCGGGGGCGACTCCTCCCGGGGCGGCCGGGTCGGCGCCGTCATCGGCGACGTCCAGGGCCACGACACCCACGCCGCCGCCGTCATGGGCCAGCTGCGCATCGTGCTGCGCGCCTACGCCGCCGAGGGCCACACCCCGGCCACCGTGATGGCCCGCGCCTCCGTCTTCCTGCACGAGCTGGACACCGACCGCTTCGCCACCTGCCTGTACGCCGAGGCCGACCTGTCCACCGGAGTGGTCCAGATGGTGCGGGCCGGTCACATCGACCCGCTGGTCCGCGGCGCCGACGGCGTCTGCCGGCGGATCTCCGTGCCCGGCGGGATGCCGCTCGGCCTGTCCGCCGAGTTCCGCAGCCTGGAGTACCCGGTCGCCACCCTCGAACTCGACCCCGGGCACACCCTGCTGCTGTGCACCGACGGGCTGGTCGAACAGCCCGGCGCCGACCTCGACGACGGCATGCGGGCGCTCATGGAGATGATCGCCGAGGGCCCCGACGACGTACGAGGACTCGCCGACCGGCTCATCGACGTCGCCGAGGAACGCGGCGGGGACGACGACGTCGCCCTCCTGCTGCTGCGCAGGCGCGGCGCGGACACCCCGCCCGGCGGCGGCCGGCTCCAGCAGCACGTCGCGCCCGGCGACCCCGAGGCCCTCGCCGGGGCCCGGCACATGATCCGCGCCGCCGTGCGTGCCTGGGGCGGCCGGGAGCGCTCCGACGAGATGGAACTGGTCGCCGACGAACTCGTCACCAACGCCCTGATGCACACCGAGGGCGCCGCGATCGTCACCCTGCGGGTCCTCGTCGGAGAGGGCCGCCGGCTGCGGATCGAGGTCGAGGACTCCTCCAGCGCCCTGCCGCGCCGCCGCGAGGCGGGAGTGTCGGGCGTCTCCGGGCGCGGCCTGCTCCTCGTCGACCTGCTCGCGGACGCCTGGGGCGTGGAGGCGCGGGGCGGCGGCAAGTGCGTGTGGTGCGAGTTCGAGGTCCCGCCGGGCGCGGAGCGGACCTGAGGACCCGGCCTTCCGGTGGCACTCTGGACCTATGCCGGAACTGCCCGAGGTCGAGGCGCTCAGGGACTTCCTCACCGAGCACCTGGTCGGCCACGAGATCGTACGCGTCCTGCCCGTCGCGATCAGCGTCCTGAAGACCTACGACCCGCCGCTGACGGCCGTCGAGGGCCACCGGGTCACCGCTGTGCGCCGGCGCGGCAAGTTCCTCGACCTGTCGACCGACGACGGCCTGCACCTCGTCACCCACCTGGCCCGCGCCGGCTGGCTGCACTGGAGGGACCGCCTCCCCGACGGCCCGCCCCGGCCGGGCAAGGGCCCCCTCGCCCTCAGGGTCGCCCTGGAGACCGGTGAGGGCTTCGACCTCACCGAGGCCGGGACGCAGAAGCGTCTCGCCGTCCACCTCGTCCGGGACCCGCGCGAGGTGCCCGGCGTGGCCCGCCTCGGCCCCGACCCGCTCGCCGCCGACTTCGACGAGCAGCGCTTCGCCGGCCTCCTCACGGGCGAACGCCGGCAGCTCAAGGGCGCTCTGCGCGACCAGAGCCTGATCGCCGGCGTCGGCAACGCCTACAGCGACGAGATCCTGCACGCCGCGCGCATGTCCCCCTTCAAACTGGCCGCCTCCCTCACCCCGGAGGAGGTCCACGTCCTCTACGAGGCGCTGCGCACGACGCTCACCGAGGCCGTCGAACGCTCACGGGGCGTGGCGGCCGGACGGCTCAAGGCGGAGAAGAAGAGCGGCCTGCGCGTCCACGGCCGCACCGGCGAGCCCTGCCCGGTCTGCGGCGACACGATCCGCGAGGTCTCCTTCAGCGACTCCTCGCTGCAGTACTGCCCCACCTGCCAGACGAACGGAAAGCCATTGGCGGACCGCAGGATGTCCCGTCTGCTGAAGTAGGCGCCCGTCTCACCAGTACTTGTTGACGATCGGATACGCGATCACCGCCAGCAGCGCCAGGATCAGCGCCGGGACCGCCAGCAGTCTCGCCGTCCACGCCAACGACCTCGTCGTGCCCGACGCCGGCGGAGGCCGTCGGGTGGGAGGCGCGGTCAGGGCGTGCCGGGCCAGCGCGCCGAGGATCAGGGCGCCCACCGCCGTGGCCAGGGCGACGGCGAGCGTCGTCGCGATGCCGAACGCGCCGAGGTGCTCACCGAGGTCTCCGCCGTGGCGTCCGAGATCGGCGGCGGCCTGGGCCTTCACGCCGGTCCGTACCACCGCGCCCACGGAGACCAGGGCCAGTACCAGCGCCGCGCCCGCGAGCAGCGGGGCGCGCGCGGAGGAGCGCGGCGCCACCGGCCGGGGCGTCGTGGGTGGGGGCGTCGCCGGCGGGTGCGGCGGCCGCCCGGGTGCCGGGGGCGAGGCCGGTGACGCCGTCGAGACCGTCGGCCTCGACACGGTGGGCGGCGGCTGCGCAGGCGGGGGCGGCGGGGGAGCGGCGGGAGGTGCGGGCGGCGTCGCCTGGGTCGGCTGGATCTCCGCCTCGACGCGCATTACCGCCTCGCCGGCGGCCCCCTTCAGCAGGAGGTCGCCGACGAGACGACCCGGCGTGGACGTGTCGATGCTCACGTCCAGCCCCTCGCGGGTCTCCTCGGTCCGCATCCAGTCGCCGGCGGGATGCGCGGTGCAGCTCCGGGCCAGCGGCGGGCCGAGCAGCTGGACGCCGCGGTGCGGCGCGGCCGAGCCCTGCGGCACCCGGCCGAAGTCCAGCCGTACCGGGTCGGGCCGCAGCTCGGTCCTGGCCAGGGCCCGCCGCGCCTCGTCCGCGACCACCCGGATGTCGTTCTGCTCGATCTCCTCCAGGGCCAGGCGGGCCCCCAGTGCCAGGGAGAGGTCGGGGCTCTCCACGCACGTGTGCAGCTCGGCGACGGCCCCCAGGCGGGCGTAGAAGTTCGGGTCCTCCATCGCGGCACGCAGCGCCGGTGGGATCTTGCGGGGCACGACGCGCCGCCTGCGGCTGTGCGCCAGGTACACGTCGCCCTGCATGTCGACGGTGCGGCCCGGGGTCTGGTGGGGGTTGCGCTGCCGTACGTGGTCGAAGACGTAGTCGTACAGCTCGTCGAGGGAGATCTCGCCGTCCGCGTCGAGGTCGGCCTCGCCGCTGGTGAGGCCCTCGACGACCGCGTGGGTGAACAGGGAGGGGCGCGGGGCGGCGCCCTCGGCCAGTTCGGCGCCCTCGAAGGCGTACTCCATGGCGTCGGAGGCGGTGATCACCGCCCAGCCCCGGCCACCGCCCAGCTTCTCGCCGGCGAAGGAGTCCAGGACGTGCAGGTCGCCCCCGGCCCGCACGCTGGAGGAGCCCCGAGAGAAGGCGCCGCCGTAGCAGCAGTCGAGGAAGAGCACGGTGCGGCGGGCCCGGGTGCGGGCCATGCAGTGGCGGACGAACGCCGCGGAGACCGCGGTGGCCTCCAGCAGCCGCGGTTCGGTGTCGCGGGCGGCGAAGTAAAGATGGCCGGACTCGCTCTTCAGGCCGTGGCAGGAGAAGTGCAGCATCAGCGTGTCGTCGCGCCGGCCGTCGGAGAAGAAATGTTCGACGGTCCGCCGGATGGTGTGCGCGGGCTCGTTCCTCAGCACGTCCACGTCGAAGTCGCCGACCTGGGGATCGCCGAGGACCTCCGCGAGCGCGACGGCGTCCTGTGCGGGCGCCCTCAGCTGCCGCAGCCCCCCGTCCTCATAGCGGTCGTTGGCGATGATCAGGGCATGCCGGGGCCGGTCCATGGAGTGTTCACGTCCCGACGGTGGAATGGCGGCGGACGAACAGGTCGAAGGCCTCCGTCACCTGTTCGGTCGTCGCCTCGGAGATCTCCAGGACGTCGTCGTCCATGGTCAGCCTCAGTGAGGGGCGGGACTCGCCGCAGCGGGCGCGCCATGCGCGGACGGCGCTCAGCACCTGCGTCAGCGCACCGGCGGTGCTGCCCAGGCTCACCAGGAGGGCGCCGATGGTGTCGATGCCCACGGCCCGTGCGCCGGGCGGGGGCTCGCCGCCGGGGACGGCTCTCACGTCGTCCACGTCGAGTCGCAGGAGTTCCTCCCGCAGACAGCCGGTCAGGTAGTCGACGTCCTCGGCGTCGGCGCCTTCCTCGGTCAGGAGGATCCGCAGGGTGTTCTCCACCGGACAGCCCCTTCTCGGCAAGGTGCTCGCGGGGTGGCGGCGCGGGGCCGGATCGCCGGTGGCGGTGAGGTGTGACGACGGCTCCGCGTCCCTCACACCAGTCTCCGCCGTCACCCGGACGGTCGCAAATCGCGTCCGGGGCTTCGACTCGCCCTTGTCCAGGGCTACTTGCCGTTCAGGCGGACCAGGGGCTCGCCGGACATCGTGCGGACCTCGTACCAGGCGACCTCGTCGGGGTGGCGGGCGCCGCCGCCCTGCATCGTGTTGGGGCGGGCGTCCTGCCGGGGGACGGTCCAGCTGGTGATGGTCTCCTCCGTGCCGTCGTGGCCGATGGCGACCAGGTGGCAGGCGCGCGGTCCGGCCGCGTCCTTGACCTTCAGCTCGACGTGGCTGCCGTAGACCTCGTCCTCGATGGTGACCTCGGCCCACACGCCGGTCTTCTCGTCGGTGGCGGTGACCCGTACCGCGTCGTCCCCGCCGCCGCCCACCGTCATGGCCAGCGCGGGCGCGGCGAGCGCGATCACCACCGAGGCGGCGACGGCGTACAGCAGCCGGCGGCGGACGGCCCGGTGCCGGGTGGCCACCTCGGCCAGGAGCTTGTCGAGCATCCGGGGGCCGGGCCCGGCGAAGGGGTGCACCGTGCGGGGCGTCGCCCGCCGGTACAACATCATCTGCCGGGTGGTGGGGCCGAACTCGGTTACCTGTGCCGCGCATTGAGGACACTCCATGAGGTGGTCCTCGAAACGGAAGGCCTCCGCCTCGTCCAGCACGCCGAGCGCGTACGCGGCGACGTCGCGATGCCTCTCCAGGGACCTCATGCCGAAACCTCGTGCCGTTGGGTGCCAGTGGGGTTACTCCTTGCTCCCACCGGTACGCACCCGGCAGCCGAATCACTCAAGGCCCGTACCAAATCGTGACCCAGACGTTCGGAGCGGCCGGGCCCGCGGATTGGTCGGAATCTAAAAAAGATGGATGGCGAGATGGCCGAGGGGCAGTCCGAGCTGCCACGCAGGGGTCCACACCTTGGGTCCCTCGTCCTCGCCGGCCCCCGGCGAGCCCCCCGGCACGGCGTTGAGGTCGGGGGCGAGCAGCTCGGTCTCCTCCAGCCAGCGCCAGGCCGCAGCAGCCAGTTCGAGATCGGGTGCGGGAGCGTCCGACTCCGCTGCCAGCAGGGTGAGTTGGGCCATCCTCTCGGCCACCCAGTCCTGCCACGGCTGGTCGTAGGCGGTCAGCGAGAGCCAGGTCTCCAGCTGGGTGACGACCCGGATGCCGGAGAGTTCGCCGTCGGTGTCGGACAGGAAGATGGTGAGCGCCAGAGCGTCGCGCCCGGCACGGAACTCGAAGGACGTCGGCGGCATCAGATCGCCGGTCCGCAGCAGTTCGTCGGCGATGTACTCGGCGTACAACCAGGCCATGGGGACGGTCAGTTCGCCGTCGGCGCCGTCCGTGCTCTGATGACCTCTGTGCTGCATCCCTTCCTGCCTTCCTCCGGTGCGAGCGCGTCACCCGATGCCGGGGCCCGGGGCGACGGGCCCCCTCGGGAACACGGATAAGGACACCCGATTACTCAACAGGGGTCCTCGGCAAGGCGCTTTACGGAGGCTTGACCCGTCCGTGGGTTTCAGCCCAGGTCGGCCGCGTATCCCGGTAGCACCCGGCGCAGGGCGCGCAGCGCGTAGTACGCGCGGGACTTCACGGTACCGGGCGGAATGCCGAGGGCTTCGGCGGCCTCCGCCACACTGGCCCCCTGGAAATACACCAGCACCAGAACTTCACGGTGCTCCGGAGTGAGGGTCTTCACAGCCTCGCGCACATCGAGGGTCGCGACGGCCCGCTCGGCGTGGTCGGCGCACACCGGGGCGTTCTCCAGCACCGCGTCCCCGACCTCGGCCGGCCGGGCCTGCCGCGCCCGCCGCGCGTCGATCGCGAGCCGCCGGCCGACGGTGAGCAGCCAGGGCCGGACGGAGTCGAAGGCGTCGGCGCGCAGCGCCTCGGGGTGCTGCCAGGCGCGCACCAGGGTCTCCTGCACGAGGTCCTCGGCGCGCTGGCGGTCGCCGTCGCACAGCCTCAGCAGCAGCGCGAACAGCGGCCTGCCGTGCTCGCGCTGGAGTGCGGCGAGCTCGTGCTCGGCGGTCGTCGTCGGGGCGGTGAGGGTGGCCGGTGCCGTCATGGCCGTATGCCACCTCAGGTCGGCCGGAAGGGACAGGCCACGCACACGGGTCTGCGACGGACGGTCGATCGCGTCGACGAACGGTTCGACGAACGGTCCGGGCTACGCCGATCGCGCGCATCGCGCCGGACGCCGGGAGTGCCGGACCCTACGCATCCCGTACATGAATTAGTAGTAATACGTGCTCACATATGACAATTCATGGGAAACGGGGTGATCCGGTGATCGGCCGCAGACATCTGGTGGCCCTGGTCCTGACCGGGGTCCTCACCGCGGCGGCCGCCTGCCAGGCCGACGCCCGCCGGCCCGCCGCGCGCGCCGGACGGCCGGCCCCCGCCGCCACCGCCCGCACCTTCACCCTCGTCGCCTCCGGGGAGGTCATCCCGCACACCTCGGTCATCGAACGGGCCCACGCCGACGCCGGCGGGAGCGGCCACGACTTCCGCCCCATGTTCGAAGGCGTGCGCACCCTCGTCTCCGGCGCCGACCTGGCCCTGTGCCACATGGAGACCGTGTACGGCGCGAACGACGCCTACAGCGGCGAGACCCTCTTCAGGTCCCCGCCCGAGATCGCCGACGCCCTCGCCGCCACCGGCTACGACGGCTGTTCCACCGCCTCCGAACACAGCCTCGACGACGGCCCCGACGGCGTCCGCCGCACCCTGGACGCCCTTGACGGCGTCGGCGTACGGCACGCGGGCACCGCCCGCACCGAGGCCGAGGCGAACGGCGTCACCCTCCTGCCCGCCGGGCCCGCGCGCGTCGCCCACCTCGCCTACACCCATGACGCCGGCGGCAACCCCGTGCCGCCGGACCGCCCCTGGACCGTCAGCCGCATCGACGAGAACCGGATCGTCGCCGACGCCAGAGCCGCCCGCCGGGCGGGCGCGGACGTGGTCGTGGTCTCCCTCCACTGGGGCACCGAGTGGCAGGAGGCGCCGGACCGGCGGCAGACGGCCCTCGCCAGGGCGCTCACCGCCTCCCGCACCGGCGGCCGCCCCGACATCGACCTCATCCTCGGCACCCACGCCCATGTCCCGCAGCCCTACGAGAAGGTCAACGGCACCTGGGTGGTGTACGGCATGGGGGACCAGATCGCCGGCCAGATGTTCCGCGGCGGCCTGCCCGAACCGCGCGCCGGCCAGTCCAGCGTCGCCCGCTTCACCTTCACCCGGCCCGCCCGGCCCGGCGGCCGCTGGGAGGTGACGAAGGCCGCGTTCGTCCCGTACGTCTACGACCTCGACGCCGGCCGCACCGTCGACCTCGACGAGGCCCTCGCCCGGGGCGCCGACGTCCAGGGCGTCCGCGACCGCATCCGCAGCGTCGTCCTCAGCCGTGGAGCGGCCCAGCAGGGCCTGACGGCGGGGTAGATACGCGTGGTGAGCGGCCGCCGTGCGGGCGGCGGCCGCCACGAAGAGTCTCTACGGCACCACCGTCACCGGCCAGCGCCCCGCCCTCACCAGGCGTACCGCCACCGAGCCCACCAGCCGGTGGCCGGCCTGCTCCGAGGCGCCCACCACCACCGCGTCGGCCTTCAGCTCGTCCGCGGCCCGCACCAGGCCGGAGTAGGGGTCGCCGCGGAACGTGTGGAACTCCCAGCGCACCTCGAACAGCCCCCGGTTCCGCTCGGCGGCCTCCCTGATCTGCGCCACGATGTCCTCGGCGATCTCCTCGGAGACCTCCGCGACCGGCGCCCCGAGCACCGCGCCCGCCGCCGTCACCGGCTGCACGTACACCAGGGCCAGCAGCGCGTGCTGACGCCGCGCCAGACCCCCCGCGTAGGCGGCGGCCCGCAGCGAGGAGTCGGAGCCGTCCACTCCGGCCACGATCACCTTCGGCCCGTCCGTGCCCCGTTCGAATCCCTGTTCCCGCTGCTCCGTCACACCCCGAGGCTATCCACACCCGGCCCGCGCCGGACCCGCCGGGGCCGTCCACCGTGGCGGCGGACCGCGCCCACGATGCCGCCCGACGCTGGGCCGGGCGGGTGGAATCGGCAGGCGGCGCGGTGTCGTTGGAGAGCGTCGGGCACCGGACGGGCGACTGATGGGGCATGCAGAAGGATCAGTTCTTCACACGGCGCCGGCTGCTGATCGCCGGGGTCGCCGCCGCCGGGGCGGCCGGGGCGGCCGGCCTGTTCCCGGGGGACTCCGGCGACGCGCCGCACCGCCCCGCCCCTCCCGCCGCCGGCGCCCCCGCCCGCCGGCCGCCGGCGAAGCCCTCCGCCCACCGCCTCCAGCCGCTCACCGGAGACGGCCCGCCGCCCACCACGCCCCGCCGCCCGCCGGTGCGGCACGCCCCGCTGCTGAGCGTCCCCGCCCGTGGCCGGACCATGGTGCTGACCTTCGACGACGGCCCCGACCCCCGCTACACCCCCGACATCCTGGACACCCTCGCCGAGTACGGCGTCCCCGCGACGTTCTTCGTGTGCGGGGAGATGGCCGCCGCCCACCCCGGCCTGCTGGCCCGGATGGCCGACGAGGGCCACGTCGTCGGCAACCACACCTGGTCCCACCCCCTCCTCACCCGGCTCAGCCGCCGCCGCATCCGCTCCGAGATGTCCCGCACCTGCGACGTCATCGAGGACGCCTACGGCGCGCGCCCCCGCTGGTTCCGGGCCCCCTACGGCGCCTGGAACCGCGCCGCCTTCCAGCTCGGCGCCGAACTCGACATGGAGCCCCTCGCCTGGACGCTCGACACCCTCGACTGGGCGGGCCCCGGCGCCCACACCATCGTGGACCGCGTCGAGGACGGCGCCGCCCCCGGCGTCGTGGTGCTCTCGCACGACGCCGGGGGCGACCGCACCGCGAGCGTCCACGCCCTGCGCGACTACCTCCCGCGGCTCCTCGACTCCGGCTACCACCTCACCGTGCCCCGCCGCACCTGGGCATAGAGCAGGACCTCGTCGGGCG
Organism: Streptomyces sp. NPDC088254; assembly: GCF_044740925.1. Classification (NCBI taxonomy): domain Bacteria; kingdom Bacillati; phylum Actinomycetota; class Actinomycetes; order Kitasatosporales; family Streptomycetaceae; genus Streptomyces; species Streptomyces sp. NPDC088254. The sequence goes on from NZ_JBIURQ010000012.1 coordinate 236,168, forward strand.
CCCGCCCGGCCGGGGACCCGCTCAGCGGACCTCGGCCAGGCGGGCGAAGGCGACCACGTTGCCGTCGTACCCGTTCGCCTTGGAGAAACCGCCGCCGCAGGTGATCACCCGCAGTTCCGGCGCGCCCTTGGAGGCGTACACCCGGTCGCCGGGGAAGTCGTTCTTCGCGAACACCTCCACGCCGTAGATCTCGAACACCGCGGTCTTGCCGTCCCGGCGCGGGATCTCCACACGGTTGCCCTGCTTCAGGGCGCCCAGCCCGTAGAAGACCGCCGGCCCCTGCTGGTTGTCGACATGGCCGACGACGACGGCGGTCCCCTTCTCGCCCGGCGAGACGGCGCCGGTGAACCAGCCGGCCAGGTTGGGGTCCTCGGGCGGCGGCGCGCCCACCCAGCCGTCCGGGTCCAGACCGACCGCCATGACGGGGGCGTCGACGCTGATGGCGGGGATGCGCACCCGGTCGGGCTCGGCGTACGGCAGCGCCTGGGGAGCGCCGCCGAGGGCGCTCCGGGCGCCGGCGTCGGCGGCGGCCGCCGAAGCGGGCTGCGGCGGGCCCATGTCGAACTCGCCCGAACCGTTGCGGATGAGCGCGAGGCCGGTCAGCAGCACCAGCGCTATCACCCCCCACGGCGCGCGCTTCCTGGGCCGCTCCTCCTCTTCCTCCGTGGACAGCCCGTACCCGTACATTCGCCATCCCCTTCCGGCGCGGCCGTCGCCACGTCCTTTCGCGCACACGACAGCGCGTGTACGGCAACGCTAAGCGCCGCCCGGGAAACCGGCGACGGGGCGGGGGGCGAACGGGTGGCGGGCGGATTTCGCGTGCGCCATCCGAGGTTCGTCCGGGAGGAAATTTCTGACGGTCCGTGACCTGCGGCGATGTCCGATCGGGCGCATCTCGCCCGGCGTGTCCTCTCACCGGGACGGACCATCCCCGAAATGCGGCTGCCCGCACGGCATCTGAGGGTCTATTCGGGAGGCGTTCACTCGCCGACAGACCGGGGACGGGTCCCGGGACGCCTCCCGCGGAGGAGCACATGCGTACGACTCGTCTTCTGCGGGCCTCGGCGGTCTCGGCCGCCGTGGCCGCCGCTCTCTCGACGGCCGCCCCGGCGGCCGTCGCGCGGGACGGCATCCCCATCAGCCCCAACAGCCCCAGCAACATCCTCGCCCTGCCCAGCGTCATCGCCCGGGGCGGTCAGCTGACCATCACCGTGGACGGCTGCCCCACCGGCGGCACCATGAGCTCCAGCGCGTTCCGGATCGCCAACCTGACGCCGTTCCCCGGCGTCAGGGGGTCCTCCAAGGGCGTGGTGGCCGTCGACATCAACGCGAGCCCCGGACCGCACGGCATCACCGTCAACTGCAACGGACGCACCCTGAGCAACCCGGCCGCCTTCTCCGTCATCGGCGGCGTCCGCGGCGGCCTCGGCGGCAGCACCTCCGTCGGCGCCACCCCGACCGACATCGCCATCGGCGGCGGCCTCGTCGCCGCAGCAGTCGTGGGCGGCGGACTGTTCTGGATGCGCCGCCGCGCCGAGCGCCGGGCCTGAGCACCGCGCGTCGTCCCCCCGGCCGGGGACGGCGGCGCGGAGTCCGCCGCCGTCCCCGCCGGACGTCAGGTCAGTTCCCGGCGCCGGGGAAGAGATACAGGAAGGGCTCGGCCGAGGCGGTGACGCCCCGGCTGTAAGGGGCGTCGAAGTCCCAGATCAGGAAGAGCAGGAAGGCGATCAGGGCGGAGAACAGCCCCGCCAGGACCAGTTCCCGGGCGGTGCGCCGGATCTGCAGCGCGAAGATCATGCCGATGGTGATCACACCGCCGACGATCAGCCCGAACCACACCACGCCGGGCATGGTCGGCCCGGTGGAGTCGGCGCGGGAGTTGCGTGCCTGGTCCGCCGCGGCCATCTGGTCCAGGAGCGGCTGGTAGGCCTGCGCCTCGAAGTCGGACGCCGGCCGGTAGTCGGTGACGTCCACGCGGACCTGCCGCAGGAGCGCGTCGCCGCGCGCGGTCACCTGGCCCTCGTCGGCCATGCTCCGCCACTCGGTGGTGACGACGTGTCCGACATAGGCGTTGACATCCGCTCGAATCCGGTCACGGACGTCGGCCGGGTACACCCGCACCCGCTCCGAGATCTCGTGCAGCGCCTGCGCCTCCGCCTGGACGTGGTCCTGGGCGGCGCTGCGGGCCTCCCAGACGCCCGCGATGGCCAGACCCAGGACGATGGCGTAGACGACTCCGATCCACATCGTCATGTACTCGATGACGTCCGGGGTCTCGGAGGGGTCCTCGTCCTCCGCCGCCCTCCGGTGCCGGACGAGGGTGATGACGACCACCACCGCGCAGGCGGCGAGCATCGCGAGGGTGAGAACAAGCCATTCCGGCAAGGGAAGCCTCCAGGGCGGGCGTCAGCGGGGCCGCAGCGCGGCGACGGCGATCACCGCGGGCAGGGCGACGAGCAGGAGATAGGTGACCGGTGACCGGCCGCCGCGGACGGGCCGCTGGTGTGCCGGGGCGTGGTACGCGGGGTAGCGCACGGGGGTCACCGGGGGAGCGGGGGGTCGGGGCGCCGGCTTCGGCGGCTTCGGCGGCTGCGGGGGCGGCGGTGCCGGCACAGGCGGTGGGGCGGGCGCTGCGGGCGTGGGCGGCGCCGGCGCCGCGCTTCTCGGCGCCGGCGGTGCGGGCGGGGGCGTCGGGCGGGCCCTCGGGGGAGGGGGCGGTTCCGGGAGCGGGACCGGCTCGGGTTCCGGGGTGGGCTCCGGCGCGGGTGCGGGAGGCGGCGTCGGCGAGCAGGGGGGCTCCGGTTCAGGCTCGGGCTCCGGCGGGGGCGGTGTCGGGCACCCCGGCGGAGCCGGCCACGCATGGCTGCCGGCGACCGCCACCGCCACCGCGCCGTCCGGTCCGGTCGAGGCGTACGCGCACGCGTCGGCCGCGGCGACCCCGGCCGGCACGCCCACGAAGAGCCACGCCGTGGTCACCAGGGCGAGAATCCGGGCGGCGAGCGCGGAGCGGGGCGTTCGGGGTCCATGCACGACGGAGATCATGAGGCCTTCCGTGCGGCGCACGCCCGCGTGCGAGGGCGATTGCCCCGAACGAGGGAAGTTCCGCTTCCTGTGCATTCGTCCGTGACGCTCGCCCGTTTGAGTCACCGCACGTACGTACGAATTCATGGTCGTCCGGGCGGTCCCCGGTGTTGGCCTGAAGGGGGCCCGCCACAGGCGGCGAAAAGAAATTTGTGCTGCGTTTGAACACATCGACCACCCCCGTGCGTACCCATGGCCGTGCGGCGGCGCAGCAGGGCGCTGCAACACCCTTGTGATGATCGGGGAGTTGTTGACGATGAAGACCTCCTGGCGGAGCGCCTCACTCGTGGCGAGCGCCGTGACCGTCCTGGCGCTGACGACGGCGTGCGGTCAGGAAGACGGCTCGGCGGCATCGAGTCAGAACGTCGGCGTCACGGCACCGGCGGGTGGTATCGCGGGCGTGGGCGCCGGTATCGGCGGGGTCGGCGCGGGCGTCAGCCCCAGCACCAGTGCCCCGGCCGTCGCGGGCGGCGTGGGCACCGGCGCGGCCGCCGGCGCCGGGACCGGCGCGAACGCGCAGGGTTCCGCCGGTGAGCTGGCCGTCTCCGCCAACGCCGAACTCGGCAAGGTGTTGATCGACGGCAACGGCATGACGCTCTACCGCTTCGACGCCGACCTGGCCGAGCCGCCGAAGTCGAACTGCGACGGCGACTGCGCGAAGAAGTGGCCGCCCGTCTCCGCCGACGACGCGAGCGCCGGCGACGGCATCGACAAGTCGCTGCTCGGCGAGGTCACCCGCTCCGACGGCAGCAAGCAGCTCACCGTCGACGGCTGGCCGGTCTACCGTTACGCCAAGGACGCCAACGCCGGCGACACCAACGGCCAGGGCGTGGGCGGCAAGTGGTTCGCGCTGGCCCCCGACGGCAAGAAGGCCAAGGCCGACTCCGCCCTGCCGGGCCTGTCCGTCCGCAAGGACCCCAACCTCGGTGAGATCGTCGTCGACAAGAACGGCATGACGGTCTACCGCTTCCTCAAGGACAAGGCCTGGCCCAAGCCCGTCTCCAACTGCAACGGCGCCTGCCTGGAGAAGTGGCCGGTCGTCGCCCCGGTCGAGGCCAACGACACCCAGGGCGTGCAGAAGAAGGGCCTGATGAACTTCACCCGGTCCGACGGCGTCCAGCAGATGACGGTCAACTGCTCGCCGATCTACACCTTCTCCGGTGACAAGGCCCCCGGTGACATCAACGGCCAGGGTGTGGGCGGCACGTGGTACGCCGTGGCCCCTGACGGAAAGCTGGTCGGCGCGCCCAAGCAGTAGAGATCGCCTCCCCAGGGCTGATCCCGCATACTGCGCCCGGCACGTCCGGCCCCCGGTCCGCCCCCTCCGCGCCGCACGGAGGGGGCGGACCCTTGTGCTGTCCGGCGCGCCGCCCTTGGGGTACTTTGCGACGGGCGGGACGCGGGACTCCGGCAGGACGTGCCGTCGCGGCACGTGCCGCAGGCAGTGACCGGGAACGGATGGTCAATTTCCGTTTCCGCTCGCCCGTTTGGCAGGCGATCAGTAGCCTCTGCTCGAACACCGGATCGCCTACGCCTTGGAGAGATAGATGGACCGTCCCGCCTGGGCCCCCCGGAGCATCGACGTCTCCGTGCCCAGTGTCTCGCGGATCTACGACTACTACCTGGGCGGTTCGCACAACTTCGAGGTCGACCGGGAAGCGGCCCGCAGGGCCATGGACTTCATGCCGGGACTGCCGAAGATCATGCAGGCGAACCGGGCGTTCCTGCGCCGCGCGGTGCGCCACGCGATCGGCGAGGGCGTCACCCAGTTCCTGGACGTCGGTTCGGGCATACCGACGCACGGCAACGTCCACGAGGTGGCCCGGGCCGCCGACCCCGGCGCCCGGGTCGTCTACGTCGACCACGACCCGGTCGCCGTCGCTCACAGCCAGGCGGTCCTGGAAGGTGACGAGAACACCGGAGTCGTCGCCGCCGACCTGCGCAAGCCGCGGGAGATCCTGGCCGACCCCCAGGTGAGCCGACTCCTGGACCTGGAGAGGCCGGTGGCGCTGCTGCTCGTCGCCGTACTGCACTTCGTCGAGGACGAGGACGACCCGTACGCGGCGGTGGCCGAGCTGGCCGGTGCGCTCGCGCCGGGCAGCCTGCTCGTCCTCACGCATGCCTCCTACGAGGGGATCCCGCTGCCGCAGCAGCGGGCCGAGGGCGCGGTGGACGTGTACGAGGACATCCGCAACCCGCTGATCATGCGCTCGCGCGACGAGATCGCGCGGTTCTTCGAGGGGTACGACATGGTGGAACCGGGACTGGTGCCGCCGCCGCTCTGGCGGCCGGAGACAGCACCGGAGGACGAGGACCCGTACGCCTTCTCCGGGTTCGCCGGCGTGGGACGCACCTCGTGACCGCCGAGCCGGACGGGCCGGAGGACAGACTGCGGCGGTTCGCGACGATCTGGAGCCGGGCGGTGTTCCCGGTGACCTCGACGTCGCTGACCAGGGCGGAGTTCGAGGAGCGGCTGCTGCCGCTGGCCCGGCGGCTGAGCGGGGCGCTGCACGCCTGGACCTTCGACGCCGGGACCGGCCGGGCGGTCGGCGCCGCGCTCGTCGACGCGCACTGCACCGACCCCGAGGCCCTCAGCCGCAGCCTGGACTGCGTCGACGCCTACCTGGTGCTGTACTGCGGCGGGGACGGCCCGCCGGAGGACCTGCGCAGCCGCTGCTCCCGGCTCCAGCACGCCATGGCGGCCGGCTTCGCCCAGGCCCTGCGCGAGCGGACGCTCGCCGAGCAGGAGGCCATCGCCCAGGCCGCGCTGCGGGCGCAGGGCGTGGTGGCGCAGGCCCTGCACTCCAGCGAGGCCCGCTTCCGCGCCGTGTTCGAGGGCGCGGCGATAGGGATCGGCATCGCCGACCTCGAAGGCAACGTCCTCCAGGTCAACGGGGCGATGCTGCGGATGTTCGGCGGCGGCGAGCAGTCGATGCGCGGACGCAACGTGCGGGAGTGGACCCACCCGGACGACGCCCCCCAGGTGTGGCGGCTCTACGAGGAGCTGGTGCGCGGCGAACGCGAGCACTACCACGTGGAGAAGGCGTTCCACCGGCCCGACGGCACCGCGCTGTGGACCAATCTGACGGTCTCCCTGCTGCGGGACGCGGACGGCGAGCCGCAGTACCAGCTGGCGCTGATGGAGGACACCACCGAGCGCCGCCTGCTCAACCTGCGGCTGCGCTACGAGGCCACCCACGACGCTCTCACCGGGCTGCCCAACCGCACCCTGTTCTTCGAGCGCCTGGAAAAGGTGCTGGCCGCCGGGGACGAGCAGCGCTTCGGCCTGTGCTACCTGGACCTGGACGGTTTCAAGACCATCAACGACAGCCTCGGCCACGCGGCCGGCGACCGGCTGCTCGTCGAGGTCGCCGACCGCCTCCAGGGCTGCGCGACCGCGCCGGGCGAGATGGTGGCCCGGCTCGGCGGCGACGAGTTCGTGGCGCTCACCACCGGCCCCGAGACCCGCCGCGAGGTCGACGACCTCGCCGCGCGCATCCAGAACGCCCTGGTCGCGCCCGTGCGCATCGAGGGCCGGGAGCTGACCGTGCGCGGCAGCATCGGCATCGTCGAGGGCTGCGCGGGGGAGCGCAGCCCGGCGGAGGTGCTGCGCAGCGCCGACATCACGATGTACCGGGCCAAGTCGGCCGGCGGCAACCGCTTCGAGCTGGCCGACCCCGAGGCCGACGCCCGCGCCATCACCCGGCACGGACTGACCACCGCGCTGCCGGCCGCGCTGGAGCGGGGCGAGTTCTTCATCGAGTACCAGCCGCTGGTCCACCTCGGCGACGGCAGCGTGCGCGGCGCGGAGGCCCTGGTGCGCTGGCTGCACCCGCAGCACGGCGTCCTCGGCCCCGACCGCTTCATCCCGCTCGCCGAGCACACCGGGCTGATCGTCCCGCTGGGCCGCTGGGTGCTGGAGCAGTCGGTGCGCCAGGCCCGCGACTGGAGGGAGCGCGACGGCCTGACGGGCCCGCTCCGCGTCAACGTCAACCTCTCGCCCTGCCAGCTCACTCATCCGGGGCTGGTACAGGACACCGTCGACATCCTGGAGCGCGCGGGCGTCGAACCGCGGGCGCTGTGCCTGGAGGTCACCGAGTCCGCCTTGATCGGCGCCGACGACGACCTGCTCAAACCGCTGCGCCGGCTCGCCGAGATGGGCGTCGACATCGCCCTCGACGACTTCGGCACCGGCTACTCCAACCTGGCCAACCTGCGCCGGCTGCCGGTCAGCGTCCTCAAGCTGGACCGCTCCTTCACCCAGAGCATGCAGCGGTTCCCGGCCGACCCCGTCGACCTGAAGATCGTCGACGGGATCGTCTCCCTCGCCCACAGTCTGGACCTCACGGTCACGGTGGAGGGCGTGGAGACCGGCGCTCAGGCCGACCAGCTCCGGCTGCTGGGCTGCGACACGGCCCAGGGCTGGTACTACGCCCGCCCCGGCCCGCCGGACCGCCTGCACGAACTGACCCTGGTGGATGCCACGGGGTGAGCGCGCAACTCGGTTGAGGGGCGCCCCGGCCGCGGGTGATCATGTGCGGGTGACTCAGGAATCCGATGACGTGAACGAGGCGATCCGGGGCGAACTCAGCCTGCTGGACCCGGCCGTGCGCTCCTCCAGGGACCGCTACCAGCGACTGCTCGACCCGGAGTTCGTCGAGGTCGGCTCCTCCGGCCGGCGCTACACGTACGACGACATGATGGCCTGGCTGCCCGACCACGCGGGCAGTTCGGCGGACGGCCCGCGCTACGACCCGTCGGCCATCACGGGCGTCGTCCTGGCCCCCGGCCTGGTACAGCTCACCTACGAGACGCACTTCGAGGGCCGGAGGGCCCGCCGCACCTCCCTCTGGCGCAAGCAGGACGAGGCGACGGGCTGGCGCATGTACTACCACCAGGGCACCCCGGTCCCCCCGGACACACCCTGAGCACTGTGTGCAGGAACGGGGCGGGGCTGCATCAACGTGCGGCCCCGCCACACGGACGTGACCGGCGGGGGTGCACGCGGCTAGGGGTGCGGGGCTGTATCGATCTGCGGCTCCGCCGCGGGGGTGCGACCGCGAGCACCGCCCGGCAGGCGCGACCGGCGGGGGTGCACGCGGCTAGGGGTGCGGGGCTGTATCGATCTGCGGCTCCGCCGCGGGGGCGCGACCGCGAGCACCGCCCGGCAGGCGCGACCGGCGGGAGTGCACGCGGCTAGGGGCGCGGGGCTGTATCGATCTGCGGCTCCGCCGCGGGGGCGCGACCACGAGCACCGCCCGGCAGGCGCGACCGGCGGGAGTGCACCCCGCCAGGGGCGCGGGGAACTGCGCGGCCAGCCACAAACGACCCGCACCCGACGAACCGCGCGCAGTACGACGGCGCACCGGCGCGGCAGCGCAACCTCACCGCTCGAACAACATCCGCTGCAACTCCCGGGCAGCCCGAGGCGGAGCCACATCGCTGCGGTGCGCCAGCGCGATCGTACGGTGGAGCCCCGGCCGGGCCAACGGAGTGACCCGGAGGCCCCGCCCCGCCCCCGAGGCCACCATCCGCGGCACGACGGCCACCCCCAGCCCCGCCCGCACGAAACCCAGCACCGCGTCCATCTCCCCGCCCTCCACGGCGAAGTCCGGCTCGAACCCGGCGGAGCGACACGCGGCGACGGTCAGCTCCCGCAGGTCGTAGCCGTGCCGGAACATCACCAGGCGCTCTTCCTCCAGGTCGGCGATGCGCACCGGCCGTCGGCCGCCGCCTCCCGGCTCGGGAGCCTCGGGGGAGGACACCACGACCAGGTCCTCCCGCAGCAGCTCCACCGTCGTCAGCGCCGGGGACGGCGACGGCAGCGGCAGCACCACCAGCGCGAGATCGAGCGCCCCACAGGCCAGCAGTCGCACCAGATCGTGGGAGCCGCCCTCCTCGATCAGCAGCCGGACGCCGGGATAGCGGTCGTGGAAGGCGCGCAGCACGTCCGGCAGCAGACCCGTGCACAGGCTGGGCGTGGCGCCCAGGCGAACCCGTCCGCCCCGCAGCTGCACCAGTTCCCGTACCTCGTGGCGCGCGGTCTCCGCGTCCGCGAGGATGCGGCGGGCCAGCGGCAGCAGCGCCTCGCCGGCGTCGGTGAGCGTGATGTTGCCGCGCGCCCGCAGGAACAGATCAGCCCCCAGCTCCCTTTCCAGCGACCGGATCTGCTGGGAGAGCGACGGCTGCGCGACATGGACGAGTGCGGCGGCCCGGGTGAAGTGCCGGGTCTCGGCGACCGCCACGAAGTACTGGAGCTGCTGGAACTGCACCCCGTCATGATAGGCGCGCCCTATCGAAACGAACCGGACCATGTCTTGGACCGATCGGGGGAGCGCGCTCTAGCGTCTTGACCCATGGCTCTGGCAACGCGGTCGGACCGACGGCCGTCCATGGCACGCACCGTGTGGGACTCCTCTGTCGGCAAGAAGACGGTGATGGCCGTCAGCGGCGTGATCATGCTGCTGTACCTGGTCGTCCATATGATCGGCAACCTGAAGATCTTCTTCGGCGCGGCCGAGTTCAACCACTACGCCCACTGGCTGCGCACGGTCGGCGAACCGTTCATGCACTACGAGTGGACGCTCTGGCTGGTCCGGATCGTCCTGCTGCTCGCGGTCGTCGCGCACGCCGTCTCCGCGTACCAGCTCAGCCGCCGCGACATCAGGGCGCGCCCCATCGGCTACGTGCACCGCAAGGCGCGCACGACCTATGCCACCCGCACCATGCGCTGGGGCGGGATCATCCTCGCCCTGTTCATCGTGTGGCACATCCTCGACCTGACCACCGGGACCGTGCACCCGGGCGGCTTCCAGGAGGGCCGCCCCTACCAGAACGTGGTGGACACCTTCTCCACCTGGTACGGCAACGCCGTCTACATCACGGCGATGCTCGCGCTGGGCCTGCATGTCCGGCACGGCTTCTGGAGCGCCGCCCAGACCCTCGGCGTCGGCAGCCGCCGCCGGGACCGCGCGCTGAAGACCGCCGCGAACGTCCTCGCGCTGCTGCTCACGGCCGGCTTCATCGCCGTACCCGTGGCCGTCATGACCGAAGTGGTGAGCTGACATGACCGACTACGCCGACTACCGCACCGGCGAGCCCCTCGTCGATGACAAGGCTCCCTCCGGCCCCGTCGCCGAACGCTGGGACAAGCGCCGGTTCGAGGCCGGGCTGGTGAACCCCGCCAACCGCCGCAAGCACACCGTGATCGTCGTCGGCACCGGCCTCGCCGGCGGGTCCGCCGGCGCGACCCTCGCCGAACAGGGCTACCGCGTCGTCCAGTTCTGCTACCAGGACTCTCCGCGCCGCGCGCATTCCATCGCCGCGCAGGGCGGCGTCAACGCGGCGAAGAACTACCGCAACGACGGCGACTCCGTGCGCCGGCTGTTCTACGACACCGTCAAGGGCGGCGACTTCAGGGCGCGCGAGTCCAACGTGCACCGGCTGGCGCAGATCTCGGTCGAGATCATCGACCAGTGCGTGGCGCAGGGCGTGCCCTTCGCCCGTGAGTACGGCGGTCTGCTCGACACCCGCTCCTTCGGCGGCGTCCAGGTCTCGCGTACCTTCTACGCCCGCGGCCAGACGGGCCAGCAACTGCTGCTCGGCGCGTACCAGGCGCTGTCCCGCCAGATCGCCGCCGGGAACGTGGAGTTGCACCCCCGCACCGAGATGCTCGACCTGATCGTCGTCGACGGGCGGGCCCGCGGGATCGTGGCCCGGGACCTGGTCACGGGGAGGATCGACACCTACTTCGCGGACGCCGTCGTCCTCGCCAGCGGCGGCTACGGCAACGTCTTCTATCTGTCCACCAACGCCATGAACTCCAACGCCACCGCGATCTGGCGGGCGCACCGGCGCGGCGCGTACTTCGCCAACCCGTGTTTCACCCAGATCCACCCCACCTGCATCCCGCGCACCGGCGACCACCAGTCGAAGCTGACCCTGATGAGCGAGTCGCTGCGCAACGACGGCCGGATCTGGGTCCCGAAGGCGAAGGGCGACACCCGTCCGCCGGAGCGCATCCCCGAGGACGAACGCGACTACTACCTGGAGCGCGTCTACCCCTCCTACGGCAACCTGGTCCCGCGCGACATCGCCTCCCGCGCCGCGAAGAACGTCTGCGACGAGGGCAGGGGAGTGGGCCCCGGCGGGCAGGGCGTCTACCTCGACTTCGCCGACGCCGTCGAGCGCATGGGCCGTGAGGCGGTCGAGGCCAAGTACGGCAACCTCTTCGACATGTACCAGCGGATCACCGACGAGGATCCGTACGAGGTGCCGATGCGGATCTACCCCGCCGTGCACTACACGATGGGCGGACTGTGGGTCGACTACGACCTCCAGACCACCGTCCCCGGCCTGTTCGCGATCGGCGAGGCCAACTTCTCCGACCACGGCGCCAACCGCCTCGGCGCCTCCGCCCTCATGCAGGGCCTGGCCGACGGCTACTTCGTGCTGCCGGCGACCGTCAACGACTACCTCGCCCGCACCCCCGCCCAGGACGAGGTGACCGGCGAACACCCGGCCGTGCAGGAGGCGTTGGCGGACACCCAGGACCGGCTGAACCTGCTGCTCGCCGTCGACGGCGACCGCACCCCCGACTCCTTCCACCGTGAACTCGGCGAGCTCATGTGGGAGTTCTGCGGCATGGCCCGCTCCGAGCCCGGACTGCGCAAGGCCCTGGAACGCATTCCCCGTATCCGTGACGAGTTCTGGCGGCGCGTCAAGATTCCCGGCACCGGCGAGGAGTTCAACCAGTCGCTGGAGAAGGCCAACCGCCTCGTCGACTACCTCGAACTCGCCGAGCTGATGTGCCTCGACGCGCTGCACCGCGCCGAGTCCTGCGGCGGCCACTTCCGGGAGGAGTCCCAGACCTCCGACGGCGAAGCCGCCCGCAAGGACGACGAGTTCGCCTACGCGGCCGCCTGGGAGTTCACCGGCCCGGGCGAGGCTCCCGTCCTGCACAAGGAAGACCTGGTCTTCGAGTACGTCCACCCCACCCAGCGGAGCTACGCATGAAGCTCACCCTGCGCGTCTGGCGGCAGAAGAACGCCGACGCCGACGGCGCGATGTCCACGTACGAGGTGGACGGCGTCTCGCCCGACATGTCCTTCCTGGAACTGCTCGACACGCTCAACGAGGATCTCGTCCTGCGCGGCGAGGACCCGGTCGCCTTCGACCACGACTGCCGCGAGGGCATCTGCGGAGCATGCTCGCTCGTCATCGACGGCGAAGCGCACGGCCCGGAGCGGACGACCACCTGCCAGCTGCACCTGCGTTCCTTCGCCGACGGCGACACGATCGACGTCGAGCCCTGGCGGGCGTCGGCCTTCCCCGTCATCAAGGACCTGGTCGTCGACCGGTCCGCCCTCGACCGGATCATCCAGGCCGGCGGGTACGTCACCGCGCCGACCGGTTCCGCGCCGGAGGCCCACGCCACGCCGGTGCCCAAGCCGGACGCCGACTTCGCCTTCGAGCACGCGGAGTGCATCGGGTGCGGGGCGTGTGTCGCCGCCTGTCCCAACGGCGCGGCCATGCTGTTCACCTCCGCCAAGGTCAACCACCTGGGCGCGCTGCCGCAGGGAGCGCCCGAACGCGAGACGCGGGTGCTGGACATGGTGGCGCAGATGGACGAGGAGGGGTTCGGCGGCTGCACTCTCGCCGGCGAGTGCGCGGTGGCTTGCCCCAAGGGGATTCCGCTGGCGTCGATCACCGGGATGAACAGGGAGTGGCTGCGGGCCGTGCGGAAGGCCGGGCGGTAGCGCGGCAGGGGGCTCGCCGTCCTCGGGGCGTGGGCTGTGGGGGGCTGGTCGCGCGGTTCCCCGCGCCCCTGAGGCGTTGCGGTCGCCTGGGGTTCAGCATTCCCACATGCGGGCTCCCGGCGTCGGTCATGTTCTCGCCAACCAGGATCGGGAGAAACGAGGGGTACGCCACCGTCCCCGTAGTGGCCCGTCCCTGGAGTGAGCCATGACCGGCGTTTCCACGCTCGACCGTCCCCCGCAGCACATGGCACCCGGCCGTTACAGCGTGAGCCTGGCCCGCGACGAGGCCGACGTGCGGGCCGCTCAGCGGCTGCGGCACGACGTGTTCGCCGGGGAGATGGGCGCCCTGCTCTCCTCTCCCCGGCCCGGCCTGGACGTCGACCCCTTCGACGCCTGCTGCGACCACCTGCTGGTGCGCGACACGGCCACCGGCCAGGTCGTCGGCACCTACCGGCTGCTGCCGCCGGAACGCGCCGCGGTCGCCGGACGGCTGTACTCCGAGGGCGAGTTCGACCTGACCCGCCTCGACGGCATCCGCCCCGCCCTCGTCGAGGTCGGCCGCTCCTGTGTGCACCCCGACCACCGCGACGGCGCCGTCATCGGGCTCATCTGGGCCGGGATAGCCCGGTACATGGTGGACCGCGGCCATGAATGGCTCGCCGGCTGCTGCTCCGTCCCGCTCGCCGACGGCGGGGCGCTCGCCGCGGGCGTCTGGGACCGGGTGCGGGAAAGGCATCTCGCGCCGACCGAGTTCAGGGTCCGGCCGCTGCTGCCGTGGACGCCGCCGGCCGGCGTCACACCGCCCGCCCGCACCGAACTGCCCGCCCTGCTGCGCGGCTACCTGCGCCTGGGCGCCCAGGTGTGCGGCGAGCCCGCCCACGACCCCGACTTCGGCGTCGCCGACCTCTACGTGCTGCTGTCGATGCGCCGGGTCGACCCGCGCTACCTGCGGCACTTCCTCTCCCTCGTCCCGGCCTGATGAGCGTCTGGCTGCCCGGCGCGCCCTGCACCCCACGGGCGTGCGTCGAGGCCGCCGCCCCCGACGGGGCGCTGCTCGCCGCCGTGCCGCGGGCGGCGGCGCGGCTCACGGGGGTGGCGCTGCTCGTGCTCGCCGGGACCCTCCTCTCGCCGCTCGGGACCCGGATCCCGGCCGGCGCGGTACGGGCGTGGAGCCGGGCGGTCGTACGCGCGGCCGGGGTCCGCATCCGCACCCGCGGCGCCGCCGCGCCCGCCGGCGGGCTGCTGCTGGTCGCCAACCACATCTCCTGGCTGGACGTCCCCCTGCTGGCCGCCGTCCGCCCGGCCCGCATGCTCGCCAAGGCCGAGATCCGGCGCTGGCCGCTCGCGGGAGCGCTCGCCGCGCGCGGGGGCGTCCTGTTCATCGAGCGCGACCGGCTGCGCGCCCTGCCCGGAACGGTCGGCCGGATCGCCGGGGAGCTGCGCGCCGGGCGGGCCGTCGCGGTGTTCCCCGAGGGCAGCACCTGGTGCGGCCGGGACCAGGGGCGCTTCAGACGAGCCGTCTTCCAGGCCGCGTTGGACGCCGGGGCGCCGGTCCAGCCGGTGCGCATCCGCTACCGGGCCCCCGGCGGCGCGGCCAGCACGAGGCCCGCCTTCGTCGGCGACGACCCGCTGCTCGCCTCGCTGTGGCGGGTGGCGACGGCCCGCGGGCTGATGGCCGAGGTGGAGGTGCTGCCGGTCATCGAGCCGGGCGCCCACCCCGACCGCAGACGACTCGCCGCCGAGGCGGGGGCGCGGGTACGCGGGGCGAGGACAGGGGAAGAAACGAGCTGCCGCAGATGAGTTGGCGCGAGCAGCGGCGGAACCGGGCGCGGGCCCGCGCGGGCCGTCTGCGAGGATGGCGCGGACCGTGAGGAAGCTGGGGGGACGGCGTGGCCGTGTTCGTCTTGTCGTGTGTGCTCGTGCTCGTTGTCGGAGGGTGCGTCTGCGTGGTGTGGGCGGCGCGGGGCGGGCCGCGCTGGGTACGCGGGGTCGCCGCCGTCACTGTGGGCCTGGGACAGCTGGTGAGCATGGCCGGGGGCGGCCGCCGGGGCTCCCGCGGCGGTACGGCCGACGACTCGGACGGGTGAATCCTCCCTCTCAGGGGCGCACGAGCCGGGCCAGCCGGCGGTAGGAGTCGAGCAGCGCGGGCCGGTCGTACGTGCTGGTCGTGACGAGGACCTCCTGCGCCTGCGTCTCCTTCAGCACCGTCCGGAGCTCCTCGGCGACCTGCTCCTCGGTGCCCGCGATGTGTCCGGCGAGGCCGGCCTCGTACAGACCGCGCTCCTTCGCGGTCATCGTCAGCGCCTCGACCCGCTCGGCCGGCGGCAGCGGCGGGAAGACACCGTGGGTGCGGGAGTGCGCCATCGACCAGGCCTCCGGCATCAGCAGCCGCCGGGCCTCCTCGGGCGTCCCGGCGACGGCGACCGTGCCCGAGACGACGACGTAGGGCTCCGTCGCCCACGCGGAGGGGCGAAAGCGCTCCCGGTACAGGTCCGTGGCGCGCCGCATCCGGTCGCGGTCGCGCAGGTCGCCGACGACCATCGGCAGCCCCGCCTCCGCCGCGATCCGCGCGCCCTCGCCCATCGCCAGCACGAACGGCGGCACGGACAGTCCCTCGGACGGCCGTGCGTGCACACCCGTCGGGGACGTGCCCCGGAACCAGCCGAGCAGGTCACGAAGTTGGGCCGCGAAGTCCTCGGCGTCCTCCTTGCCGCGCCCGAGGGCCCTGCGCACGCCGTCGGTGAAGCCGACGGAGCGGCCGAGGCCCATGTCGATCCGGCCGGGGAACAGGGACTCCAGCACCCCGAACTGCTCGGCCACCACCAGCGGCCGGTGGTTGGGCAGCATGACCCCGCCGGTGCCGACGCGGATCGTGGTGGTCGCGGCGGCCACGGCGGCGGCGAGGACGGTCGGCGCGGAACCGGCGACGCCGGGCACGCCGTGGTGCTCGGACACCCAGAAACGGTGGAAGCCGAGCGCTTCCGCCTTCCGGGCCAGGGCCACCGTGTCCCGCAGGGCGGCGCCGGCGGAATGCCCCTCCCGGACGCGGGAGCGGTCCAGCACGGAGAACCGGGCGCCTTCGATCACAGAGCTCACCCCTTGTCCAACAAGGGACGACCGCTGTGATTCCCTGCCTGCAAGGACCCCTAAGGTGGTGAGGTGACCGACAGCAGGAACCGGCCGCTCGCCGTGTTCGATCTGGACAACACCCTCGCCGACACCTCCCACCGGCAGCGGTTCCTGGAGCGCCGGCCGCGGGACTGGAACGCCTTCTTCGCGGCCGCGCCGCAGGACCCGCCGATCCCTGAGGGCGTGGCCCTGGCGGTGGAGAGCGCGCGGGAGTGCGAGGTCGTCTACCTCACCGGACGGCCCGAGCGCTGCCGGCGGGACACGCTGGAGTGGCTCGCGCGGCACGGCCTGCCGGACGGGCGTGTGTACATGCGGCGCGACGACGACCGCCGGCCCGCCCGCCGCACCAAGCTGGACGTGCTGCGCCGGCTGGGCCGCGACCGGGAGGTGCGGATCCTGGTCGACGACGACGAGCTGGTGTGCGACGACGCCGAGCGTGCCGGCTTCGCCGTCCTCCGGGCGCGCTGGACACTCCCCTCGGTCACGCTGCGTGTGGCGCAGGAGCGGGAGGGGCGTACCTGAGTCGCACCGCCCGGCGGGCGAGCCTCAGTCCGAGCCCTCCAGGCGGAAGCCGACCTTCAGTCCCACCTGCCAGTGGGCGATGTCGCCGTCCTCGATCTGCCCCCGCACCTGGGTCACCTCGAACCAGTCCAGGTTGCGCAGGGTCTGCGAGGCCCGGGTGACCCCGTTGCGGATCGCCTGGTCCACGCCGTCCGGCGAGGTGCCGACGATCTCCGTGACCCGGTAGGTGTGGTTCGACATCGGGTGCTCCTCTCGACGGCCGCACATGCGACTGCGGCTGTCACCACCGTGCCCCAAGTCGCCCGGGAGCGCGAGACGTCGGCCCTTCGCGTCAGCCACGCAGAGTGAGGACCTCAAAGCCCGATATTCCTATGTATCGGATGATATAAGGATCACGATGTCAGGGTGCGGCTGCGCGCGTCGACGGTCCGCGCGCTCCCGCCCGCTCTCCGTGACTGGGGGTTTGAAGGAGACCATGCGGCGATTCAGAATCGCGATGTCCCGGCAGGCGCCGGTACCTCTGGCGCCCCGCCCCGTCCACCGGGAGGAGACACGGGCGCGCTGGTACGTCCCCCTCTCGGTCTGCGTGGACCTCCTCGGCGCGGCGCTGCCGGTCGCCGCGACGATCGTGAAGGTCCAGGAACCCCACCCGCTGCGCCTCGCGGCCGCCGCGGCCCTGCTGTGGCCCCTCATCGGGGTGATGAGCAAGCGGTACACCCCTGCGGCCTGGGGCGACGGAGGCGGCCTCAGGGCGGTGATAAGAGACTGGCTCGTCCTGGTCGGCGCGCTGGCGACGCTCCGCGTGGTCTGCGGACTGGACAGCGTGCCCGCCGAGGCGTTCACGGCTCTGATCCCCGCGCTCGTCCTCACCGGCGTCTGCCAGAAGGCGATCCACCGTCATCTGCTCGCCGCCCGCCGGGACGCCCGCGCCCTGCGCCATGTGGTGGTCGTCGGCGAGAGCCCCACGATCGACGCCGTGGTCGAGCAGCTCGCCCAGCGCACCGACCACGAGTACGTCATCGTCGGAGCCTGCCCGGTCGGCGACGGCGAGGTCAGCTCCGGCGTCCCGGTGTGCGTACGGCTGCCCTGCGAGGCCCCCGAGGCGCCCGACGCGGACGCCGCGGCCGTCCTCTCGGCGGCCGACGAGCTCGCCGCCGACCTGGTCTTCGTGGCGCCGGGCCGGCACATGTCGGGCGAGCGCGTACGACGGCTGTCCTGGATGCTGCACGACCAGGGTCGCTCCCTGATGGTCCTGCCCGGCATCGTCGAGGTCGCCCGCCGCCGCGTGCGGCTCACCTCGGCCGCCGGACTCACCCTGCTGCACATCGCCCCGCCCCCGCGCGGCGGCGTGCACGCCGTGGTGAAGTCGACCGTCGACCGGCTGGGCGCACTCGCGCTGATCGCCCTGCTCTCGCCGCTGCTCGTCGTGCTGGCGCTCGCCGTTCGGCTGGGTTCGCCCGGCCCCGTCCTCTACCGGCAGACCCGCGTCGGCCGCAACACCGAGCCGTTCCCGATGTGGAAGTTCCGCACGATGGTCGTCGACGCGGACCGCCTCAAGGTCGGCCTGGAGGCGGAGAACGAGAACGACGGGCACATGTTCAAGATGCGCCGCGACCCGCGCGTCACCCCCGTCGGACGCGTGCTGCGCCGCTACTCCCTGGACGAGCTGCCTCAGCTGTTCAACATCCTCTTCGGCCACATGTCCCTGGTCGGTCCCCGCCCGCCGCTGCCCGAGGAGGTCGTCAAGTACAACAACGTCGAGATGCGCCGGCTGAGCATCAAGCCGGGCCTCACCGGTCTGTGGCAGGTGAGCGGACGCTCGGACCTCTCCTGGCGCGAGACGGTCGCCCTCGACCTGCGCTACGTCGACAACTGGTCGCTGTCCGGGGACATGAACGTCATGGCCCGAACCCTGCGCGCCGTGCTCGACGGCCAGGGCGCCTACTGAAGGTCCTCGAGCCGGATGTGGCCTCCACCGGGGCCACATCCGCCATCCGGGCAAGTCTGCCGCCAACACGCGGCCATCGCGGGTGATCCCTCCCGGGGGGCGTGAAGGATCGCGGACGTGGACGTCTTGGGCCCCCGGAAAGGGACACCGTCATGGCACACACCGAGCCACCCGCGCCGCGCTCCCTGCGCGGCTTCACCGGCGCCGGATACGACAAAGGGCGCCCGACGGCGTACCAGGCCGCCTGGTACGCCGCCTCCCATCTGCTCTTCACCAAGTGGTGGTTCCCGGCCCGCTGGCGGCCGCGCCTGCTGCGCGCCTTCGGCGCCCGCGTCGGGGAGCGGGTGCTGATCCGCCGGGGGGTGCGCATCCACTGGCCGTGGAAACTGGACGTCGGCGACGACGTGTGGATCGGTGAGGACGCCTGGATCCTCAACCTCGAACCGGTCACCATCGGCAGCGACTGCTGCGTCTCGCAGGGCGCGCTGCTGTGCACCGGAAGCCATCTGCGCCGCTCGGCCACCTTCGAGTTCGACAACGCGCCCGTCCGGCTGGAGCCGGGCAGCTGGGTCGCCGCCCGGGCGGTCGTGCTGCGCGGCGTCACGGTCGGCCGGGGCGCGGTGGTGGGCGCCGGCGCGGTCGCCCACCGCGACCTCGCCCCCGGTGCGGTCCTCGCCGGCGCCTCCCTTACGACCGCCGCCCACGCCCCCGTCGAGGGAGTCGCGTCATGAGACTCGTCCATGTGGTCACCCTCGTCAGCGACGACGGGGCCTTCGGCGGCCCCACGAGCGTGGCCGTCGCACAGCTCCAGGAGTGCGCCGCCCGCGGCCACGACGTCACGCTGGTCTCGCTGTGGCGGGGACGCGAGCGCGCCGCCTCGCACATCGGCGCCGTCCCCTTCGTCTCCCGCCCGGCCCGGTCCGTCGTACCGAGCCGAGGACTGCTCGGCATGATGCACCCGCTGCTGCTGCGCGACCTGTGGCGCGCCATGGGCCGCGCCGACACCGTCCACCTTCACACCGGACGCGACCTCGTCTCCCTCGCCGCGCTCACCGTGGCCCGGCTGCGGCGCGCCGACTTCGTCGCCCAGACCCACGGCATGGTCGAACCACGGGCCGGCCGCGCCGCACGGCTCTTCGACCGTCTCTATGTGCCGTTGCTGCGCCGCGCCCGCTGCTGCCTGGTGCTGACCGACCGCGAACGGCGGGCGCTGGGCGAAGTGTTGGGACCGGCCGGGCCGCCGCTGCTGTCCCTGCCCAACGGACTGCGCACCTCGGCCGACGAGGCCGCCCGGCGTCCCCGGGAGGGGCACCGGGTGATCTTCCTGGCCCGGCTGCACCCCCGTAAACGCCCCGAGGCGTTCGTCGAGATGGCCGCCCTGGTCCACAAGGAGATCCCCGAGGCCCGCTTCACGCTGTACGGCGCGGACGAGGGCTCGCTCCCGGCCGTCAACAGGCTCGTCGCGGAACGTGGGTTGACCGACGTCGTCTCCTACGGCGGCGCGCTCGACCACGCGGCGGCGATCGAGGCCTACCGCTCGGCGGCCGTCTACGTCCTGCCGAGCGTGCACGAGCCGTTCCCCATGACGGTGCTCGAAGCCCTCGCCGAGGGAACTCCCGTCGTGTGCACGGACAGCAGCGGTATCGCGGCCGAACTGGAGTGCCGTGACGCCGCGTTGGTCACCGACGGCAGTCCGGAGTCACTGGCCGACGCGGTGGCCGCTCTGCTCCTCGACGAGCACCTGCGCCGCCGTCTGGCCGACGCCGGCCGTCGCGCGATCGACGAGGTCTTCTCCATCCGCGCCGTGGTGGACCGCCTCGAAGGCGTCTACGGCGACCGGCCGCGACGCCGTTGACACACGCCGGCTGCCGGCCTCCTCAGGGACCTGAGGAGGCCGGCAGCCCGACTGCGCGCGGCCGGTTCAGCGCGCCGAAGTGAGGTGCACCGAGCGGAGGATGTCCTCGAAGCGGGACGCGCAGTCCTCCAGGGCGAACTCCCGCTCGGCGAGGGCGCGGCTCTCCTTGCCCAGCGCGTCGGCCCGCGCCGGATCGGCCAGGACGTCCCGCACCCAGGCGCAGGCCTCGTCGAGCGAGGACTCCTCCGGCGCGAAGACCGCCGAGCCCGCCTGCCGCAGCAGGTGCGCGGCCAGGTTGTCGGCGGGCATCAGACCGAGCACCGGCCGCCCGGCGCACAGGTACGACAGCGTCTTGGACGGCACGGAGAACTCGCCCGCGTCCGCCGCCAGCAGCACGACCAGAATGTCGCCCGAGCCCAGCACCTCGGGCAGCCGCGCGTAGGGCTGGAAGGGCAGCAGCGTCAGCTCCACGCCGCGGGCGGCGGCGGCCTCCCTGAGGACGGGCACGGCCGGACCGTCGTTGACGACGACCAGCCGCACCGGTGCGCCCTCCTGCCGCAGCCGCTCGGCCAGCCGCACCAGCAGCTCCGGGTTGTGCTTGAGGCCCAGCGTCCCCGAGTACAGCACCGTGCGCACCCCGTCGAGGCCGTGCTCGGCGGACCAGGCGTTGGCCCGATCCACCGGGACGATCTCGTCCAGCGGCGCCCAGTTGGGGATGACGGTGACCTTGCCGGCGGTGCCCCACTCCTCGTGGACCCGCACGAACGACTCGGCGATCACCACGATCGCCGCGGCCCGGTGCGCCGCCCACTTCTCACCGGCCCCGAACACCCGCGCGGCCACCCCCATCGCCCGCGCGACGTCGGCGGCGGCGAAGTTGCGCAGCGCCACGGCCGTCACGTCCTGGTGCCACAGCACCCACGGGACGCCCATCCGCCGCAGCACCGCCGCCGCGACCACCAGCACCGGGATGGGCAGGTTGGACAGCATCGCCACATCGGGCTTCTCACGCCGCACCTGGCGGGCCAGTTCGAAGCCGAGCAGGGTCTCCTGGCGCAGCCTGCGGAAGTAGGCCTGCTTGCGCAGCGCGGTGCCGTCGCCGATGGTGACGAAGCGCAGCCCCGGGGTGTCCGAGACGAGGTCGCCCTTCCCGGAGACGTACGCCGTGCACGTCGAGTGGACGACGTCATGACCGCGGCGCGCCAGCTCCCGGCTCAGCTGGGCCTGGAACGGATGGCCGCTGTAGTCGTGGACGAGGATCCTCATCGCTTGCTCCGCCGCCTTTCTCGTCGGTGTCGGCGCGCGTCACTGGTGGGAGCGCTTGACCTGGTCGTAGACCCAGGCGTAGGTCTTCTCCAGGCCGTCGGCGAGCGCCACGGACGGTTCCCAGCCGTAGATCTCGCGGATCAGGGTGTTGTCGGAGTTGCGGCCGCGCACGCCCTGCGGGGCGTCGAGCCGGTAGGTGCGCTCGCAGCGGACGCCGGCGATCTGCTCGACGATGTCCACGAGCTGATTGATCGTCACCAGTTCCGACGAGCCGAGGTTGACCGGGACGCCGCTGTCCCCGTTGAGGATCATCTGGCTGCCGTGGACGCAGTCGTCGATGTACATGAAGGAACGGCTCTGCTGTCCGTCGCCCCAGATCTCCAGCCGGTGCTCCCCGGAGACGGCCGCCTCGGCCACCTTGCGGCACACCGCGGCCGGCGCCTTCTCCCGGCCGCCGGTCCATGTGCCGTGCGGGCCGTACACGTTGTGGTAGCGGGCGACACGGGTGACGAAGCCGAAGTCCTCGGCGTAGTGGCGGCACATCCGCTCGGAGAACAGCTTCTCCCAGCCGTAGCCGTCCTCCGGCTGCGCCGGGTAGGCGTCCTCCTCGCGCAGCGCGGTGAGGTTCGGGTCGGTCTGCTTCGCGGCGGCGTACACGCACGCCGAGGAGGAGTAGAAGTAGCGCTCCACGCCCGCCTCGTGCGCGGCCTGGAGCATGTGGGTGCTGGTGAGCACCGACATCATGCAGGCGGCCTTGTTGTTCTCGATGAAGCCCATGCCGCCCATGTCGGCGGCCAGCATGTACACCGTGCGGGCGCCCTCGACGGCGGCGCGCGCGCTGTCGAGGAGCGACAGGTCGGCGACCGTGTTCTCGGCGCCCTCGTGGGCCTGGTACCACTCGTGGCGGGGCTTGATGTCGACGGAGCGGACGGTCAGCCCCTGGGCGAGGAGATCGCTCACGAGATGACCACCGATGAATCCGCCGCCTCCGGCGACGACGACGTCGACCTGCTTGCTCATGCGCGCAACTCCTCTGAGGGCACCGGGATGTGATGGGGGATCAGGCGGTGATACCTGCGCGACAAGTTATGCAGATTTGTCATGATTTTAGACAAATGGCGCGCCGCCGGATCGCCCGCAATCACCCGATGACTCTGTTCGGGGACAACCGCGCCGAAGTGGATGTCTCGTGCGCGCCTGGGACGAATAGCGAGGTATGGGCGCTATATATCTTTCAGTGATGTTTCAGCCTGAATACTCGCTCGGCAGAGAGGTCGGGATGCAGGACGCTCGCGTCCGCAGTGTGGCTGCGGTCTCCCTCTGGGCCGTGGTGCTGACCGTTCTGCTGCCGGGGCTGATCCTCCAGGCGCAGCCCGCGCGGATGTCGGTCGCCCTCGCCCTCCAAGCCGTCGTCGTGGTCCACGCCGGCGGCGCGCTCGCCCGGGTGCTCACCGCGCCCACGGTGCGACTCGTCGCCTTCGGCTTCTGGGTCTTCGCCTACATCTGGCTCGGTCTCGCACCGGTGGCGATGCTCGCCGCCGACGTCTACCCCTGGCCCTACCGCAGCGGCGAGCGCACCGCCGTCGCCGCCGTGGCCGTCGTCGAACTCGGTCTCCTCGCCTACAGCGCGGGCACCTCCCTCGCCGCCCGGCGGGAGAGGAACCTCGCCGCCCGCCCGGTCCCCGCCCCGCCGGGACTCCTGGAACGCCTGCTGTCCCGCCGGGTCGCCCCCTGGCGGTTGCTCACGCTGTGCGCGCTCGCCCTCGCCGGCTCGGCCCTGCTGATCTCGGCCCAACCCGGCCGGCTGGCCGCCTACTTCACCAGCCGCCAGGCGATCACCGAGGTCGGCGCCGCGAGCGCCGGCCAGGACGCCTTCATGCAGTCCCTGATCAGCTGGTCGCTGTCCGTGCCCGCCTTCTGGGCGCTGCTCGGCCTGCTGCGCATCCCGCGCGCCGCCGGCGGCGACCGGTGGCTGCGCGGTGTGCGATGGCTGCTGCTGCCGGCGCTGATCGTGCTCAACGTCGTCGTCAACAACCCCATCAGCAAACCCCGGTTCTGGGCCGGCATGGTCGTGCTCGCCCTGGTGTTCACCGTCCCCAGGCTGACCCGGCCGCGCGCCTTCCGCGTCACCGCCGCCGGCCTGCTCGCCGCCCTGCTGTTCGTCTTCCCCTACAGCGACTACTTCCGCTACAGCGACCGCGAGGAGGTCGCCGTCGTCTCCCTCGCCGAGCAGTTCACCGGCAACGGCGACTACGACGCCTTCCAGCAGGTGCAGACCGGCCTCGACTACGCGAGGGAGTACGGCTTCTCCCCGCAGGACGTGCTCGGCCCGCCCCTGTTCATGGTGCCCCGCTCGATGTGGCCCGGGAAACCGGACGACACCGGCAAGACGCTGGCGGACTACGCGGGATACGAGTTCCTCAACCTCTCCGCCCCCCTGTGGATCGAGAGCTACCTGTGGGGCGGCCCGCTCGCGGTCGTGATCGTGTTCTGCCTGTTCGGCGCGGCCGGACGCCGGGTGGACGACATCCGCCACCGGCTGCGCGAGCGGCGCGGCACCGTCGCCGCGCTCCTGATCCCGGCCTTCGCCTTCTACCAGATGGTCTTCCTGCGCGGCAGCCTGCTCGGCATCGCGGGCCCGCTGACGCTGCTGGTGGTCATCCCGCTGCTCATCAGCACCCCCACCGCCCGGGCATCCCGGCTTCCCTCATCGGCGGTGCCGAGCGCACCCATCCGTCAAGCATCGATCCCCGGAACAGGAGGGCACCCGTGACCGGCCCCATCCATCTCGACGACCGGTACGACGAGCCGGACCAGCTACGCGACCAACTGCGCCGGCTCCTGCGCCACCGAGGCCTGATCTCGCTGGGCGTCCTGCTGGGACTGGCCGGCGGCGCCGCCCTGTCCCTGGAACGCGCCCACACCTACTCCTCCACCAGCGAGGTCCTCGTACGCTCCACCGCCGACCCGTTCGGCTCGGTCGGCGTCTCGGCGGACAACCAGGTCAGCATGAGCACCGAGCAGCGGATCGCGTCCAGCGCGGCCGTCGCCCAGCGCGCCGCCCGCGTCCTGGGCAGGCCCGCGAGCGACGCCGGCACGCTCGGCGCCCGGCTGCGGGTCACCAACCCGCAGAAGTCCCAGGTGCTGCGCTTCGAGTTCACCGCCCGCGCCCCCGAGCGCGCGGCACGCGGAGCCAACGCCTTCGCCGAGGCCTACCTCGCCGACCGCAAGACGCGCAACGAGGCCACCGTCCAACGCGCCACCGAGGCCCTGGACCAGCAGATCGCCGTGCTGAACCAGCGGCTGGCGAAGGAGCAGCTGGACAAGGACACGGCTAAGCCCGCCGCCCAGAACCAGCTCTACAACCTGCAAAAGCGCGTCCTGGACATCCGCTCCCGCGACACCGACGGCGGCGACGTCGTCCGCCGGGCCGCCGTCCCGGTCATGCCCGCCGGGCCCGGTCTGCGCACCCTGCTCGGACTCGGGCTGGCCTGCGGACTCCTCCTCGGCATCGTGCTCGCCTGGGTGCGCTCCTCGCTGGACACCCGTGTCCGGTCGGTGCGCGAGGTGCAGGCCGCCCTGCGCGCCCCGGTCCTCGGCATCCTGCCCTCCGGCGACCCGGGGAACGACGCGCTGCTGACCGTCGGCCGCTCCGGCGGCGCCCGCACCGAGGCCTACCGGGCCCTGGCCTTCCGGCTGCGGCAGCTCGGCGGCCACTCCGGCCCCGGCCAGATCCTCGTCGTGTCGCCCCGGCGCGGCGGCGCCGTCGAGGAGGTCGGCGCCAACCTGGCCGCCGCCCTCGCCGAGAACGGCGACGACGTGCTGCTGCTGGACGCCGCTCCCGACACCTCCGACCTCGCCGGGCACCTGCCGCTGATGCCGTACGAGGCGCCCACCCTGGAGGAGGCGTTCCTGCCCGCCGGGAGCGTCCTCGTCGACGCCGACGTCGCCGGTCGGCTCGCCTTCTCCTCGAGCGGCGTCACCTCCCCGCGCACCCGCCGGATCACCACGGCCGAGGCCGGCCGCCTCACCGAGCCCGACTCCTCGACCGTCGTCGTCGCCGGTCCCTTCCTCGCCCAGGCCGACGCGCTCGCCATCGCCCAGCGCGTCGACGGCGTCATCGTCGTCGTCAACCTCGACCGCACCCGCCGCGACGAGCTCAAGCAGGTGCAGGAGCTGGTCGAGTGCTCCGGCGGACGGCTCCTCGGCGCCGTCCTCGACGCCGGTCGCGCGCGCCGGCGGCTGCGCGTCCTGCGCCGCCGCCCGAAGTACGCCCCCGCGTCGCACGTCGACGCCTCCTCCATGGAACTCCCCGCACAGGACGGCGCGCTCACGGCCTCCCACCGATGAATGCCCCCGAAGCGACCGCGACCGCCCGCTCCGGGGCCACGGCCCCGAGCGGGGTGGCCGCGGCCGCCCGGGGCGGCTGGTGGGGGATGGCGGGCTCCCTCGGCAACGCCGTCTTCTCCTTTCTCCTCGTGGGCCTGATCACCCGGGCCGTCGGGGCGAGCGGGGCGGGAGCCGTCTTCACCGGCGTCGCCCTGTTCACCATCCTCAGCAACACCTGCAAGCTCGGCGCCGACACCGGGCTCGTCCGCTTCGTCCCCCGTGACCTGGCCGTCGACGACGGCCGCTCGGTGGGCGCGCTGCTGCGCACGGCCGTCCTGCCGGCGGCCGCGGCCTCCACCGCGGCCGCCGTCCCGCTGGTGCTCTCGCCCACGGTCGCCACCCTGCTGCTGCCCGACCTCCCCCCGGCGGACGCCGTCGCCCTGGTGCGCCTCTTCGGGCTGTTCCTGCCCGCCGCCACCGTCGGCATGATCCTGCTCGGCGCCACCCGCGGCTACGGCACCGTGGTGCCCTTCGTCGGCGTGGAGCAGATCGGCAAACCGGTGCTGCGGATGCTGCTCGCCCTCCCCGTGGCCTTCCTCGCGCCCGGGCTGCTCTCCCTGGCGGCCGCCTGGCTAGTGCCCACCCTGGCGGGCTTCGCGGCCGCCTGGGTCACCCTGCGCCGCTGCCGCGCCGCCCGCCCCGCCCCGCCGCCCCGCACCGGACCCCGGACCGCGGTGTCCTGGCGGGCCTTCTGGGGCTTCGCCGCGCCCCGCGCGGTCTCCTCCGTCTTCGACATCAGCGCCGTCTGGGTCGGCGTGCTGCTGCTGTCGGCCATGACCACCGCCGACGAGGCCGGGGTCTACACCGCCATCGGACGCGTCGTCACCGCCTGCACCCTCGTCCAGCTCGCCGTCCGGCTCGCCGTCGCCCCCGAGGTGAGCCGGCTGCTCGCCGTCGACGACGTGGCCGAGGCGCGCCATCTGCACCGCGTCTCCACCGGCTGGATCGTGCTCTTCTCCTGGCCCCTGTTCCTCTTCGTGGCCGGTTTCCCCCGCACCGTACTGTCCGTCTTCGGGCCGGAGTTCGCCGTCGGCGCGCCCGCCCTGGCGGTGCTGTGCGCCGCCTCCATGGTCAACGTGGCGGTCGGCAACGCCCAGACCGTGCTGCTGATGGCGGGCCGCAGCACCTGGCATCTGGCCGTCACCGCCGCCGCGTTCGGGGTGCAGCTCGCCGTGGGCCTGCTCGCCGTGCCGGCCTGGGGCGTGCTCGGCGCCGCCGTGTCCTGGGGCGCGGCCATCGTCGTGGAGAACGTGACGGCCGCCGTGCTGGTCCGCCGCAGACTCGGCTTCAGCACCGTCGACGGCGGTTACACCAACGCCGTCATCATCGGACTCGTCGTCTCCGTGGCCGCGGGCACCGGACGGATGGCGGCAGGTGACACACCGTCAGGACTCGCCGTCGGGATGGTCTTGGGAATGTGTGTATTTGCTACTACTTTGTGGCGTTATCGGACGTCGCTGAGGGTGAGCGAACTGGTCGGAGTGCTGCGCCGCCGCGCCGCATGAGACCGGACACGGTCGCACCGTCCGGACGGACCCAGCGGCGCCGTTCCCCTCGTACCACTCACACCACTGCCATCCGGGGTTCCCCTTGCACCTGAGAAAGCTCCGTACGAAACCGGTCAACCGGGCTGCCGCCGTCACGGTCCTCGCCTGCACCACCGCGCTGCTGGACGTCTCCCTCGCCGTGGCCGCCGACATCACGCCCCCGGTCTCCGCCGACCTGCTGGACACCTGGCAGACCGACGGCATCGTCTGGTCGATGGCCGCCGCGAACGGCGTCGTCTACGTCGGCGGGACCTTCGACTCGGTACGCCCCCCGGGAGCCGCGCCGGGCCAGGGTGAGGTGCCCCGCCACAACTTCGCCGCGTTCGACTCCAGGACCGGCCGACTGCTGCCCTGCGCCCCGCAGTTCACCGGCCTCGGCCGCACCGTGCGGGCCCTGAAGGTCTCCCCCGACAGCAAGGTGCTGTATGTCGGCGGCTCCTTCAACAAGGTCGGCTCCTCGCCCGCGAACAGCGCCGTCGCCTTCAACACGGCGGGCTGCGGCCTGCGCAAGGACTTCCGGCCGTCGGTGTCGGCCACGGTGCGGGCCATCGACGCCACCGACAGCACGGTCTACCTCGGCGGCGACTTCGGACGCGTCAACAACCAGGCGAGGAACCGGATCGCGGCCGTCACCACCAAGGGCGCGCTGCTGCCCTTCAAGGCTCAGATCGACCAGCCGGTGCGCGCCCTGTCGGCCGTCGCCTCGCACGGCCGGATCT
This sequence comes from Streptomyces sp. NPDC088254, assembly GCF_044740925.1. Lineage (NCBI taxonomy): Bacteria > Bacillati > Actinomycetota > Actinomycetes > Kitasatosporales > Streptomycetaceae > Streptomyces > Streptomyces sp. NPDC088254. Next base: position 264,382 of record NZ_JBIURQ010000012.1, read on the forward strand.
TCGTCGGCGGCGACTTCGAGGCCGTCAACGGCCGGCCCGCCCGCTCGCTGGTCGCCCTCCACGCGGCCACCGGCAAGACGCTGCTCGCCTACCCGGGCTGGTTCCCCTACCAGTCGTCGGTGAAGGCGATCGCCCGTGACAAGACCCGCTTCTACGTGGGCGCCGAGGGCCACGGGCCGGGCATCTTCGACGGCCGGATCGCGGGACTCCTCGCCAACGGCACCATGGTGTGGAAGGACACCTGCCGCGGCGCGACCCAGGCCCTGATGCCCTGGAAGGGCGTCCTGTTCAGCGCCTCCCACGCGCACGACTGCAACGAGACGCCGGGCGGCTTCCCCGAGCGCGGCGACCGTCAGCACCTGCTCGCCCAGTCGCTGAACGACCGGCACATCCTGCACTGGTTCCCCGACACCAACGACGGCCTCGGCGAGCAGGTCGGCCCCCGCGCCCTGGCGGTGTCGAAGGGCCACCTGTGGGTCGGCGGCGAGTTCACCCGGGTCAACGACAAACCGCAGCAGGGCATCGCCCGCTTCGGCTCCCGTGACACCGGCGCGCCGGCGGTCCCCTCCCTCGGCGTGTCCGACATCGACCCCGGCCGGGTCACCCTGACCTGGCTCGCCGCCTGGGACCGGGACGACGCCTCGCTGACGTACCGCGTCTACCGGGACGGCAAGCTCGTCGGCCGCAAGACGCAGGCCTCCACCTACTGGGACCGACCGCGGCTGACCTACACCGACACCGTCGGCGACGGCGCCGCCCACCAGTACACGATCGAGGTGACGGACGGCACGAACACCTCGGGCAAGTCCCGCACGGTGATCGCGACCGCGCCGAAGCCCGCGCAGCGGGCGGCGGCCGGACCGTCGCAGAACGCCCCGGACGAGACCGCGGCGCAGGACGAGACGTCCGCACCGGGTGGGCAGGCCGCCGCGGGCCAGGCCGGTGAGACGCGATGACGCGCATCGGATTCGCGCCCGGCGTCTACGACCTGTTCCACATCGGGCACCTCAACATCCTGCGGGAGGCGCGCCGGCACTGCGACCGCCTCGTCGCGGGGGTCACCTCCGACGACCTGACCGTGCGGCTCAAGGGCAAGGTCCCGGTGGTCCCGCTGGCCGAGCGGGTCGACATCGTCCGCAGCGTGCGCTACGTCGACGAGGTCGTCGTGGAGTCCGAGGTCGACAAGCTGAAGACGTGGAAGCGGCTCGGCTTCCACGTCATCTTCAAGGGCGACGACTGGCAGGGGACGCCCAAGTGGGAGGAGTACGAACGCCGTTTCGCGCAGGTCGGTGTGGAGGTCGTCTACTTCCCGTACACCGCGCACACCTCCAGCACCCTGCTGCGCGGAGCGCTGAAACTGCTCTCCGCGCACGAACCGCCGGTCCCCTCAGCGCAGTTCCCGGAACCACTTCACGAGAAAGGCGGCCATGAACACCACATGGGCGAGCAGCAGCGCGCAGTACACCGCAAGGAAGACGTCCTGACGTCCCAGGAATAGGAACGCGAGGCAGGTCAGTCCGTAGTCGACCGGCAGCAGCAGCACAGAGCGCAGTGCCCGGGGCGAAGGCGGCGGTCCCTGCCCGGGGTTCCGCTTCTTGAGCTTCTCCGTCAGGATCCCGGCGAAGAAGATCACCACCGCCGCGAGCTCGAAGAGCATCGGCGCCAGCAGGAAGACGGGGTCGGGCAGCGTGAAGAAGCGGTAGAACGACACCAGCACCACCAGGTGCAGGACGACGATCTTGACGCAGTCCAGGACATGGTCGAGCCACTCGCCCGCCGGACTTCCCGAGCGCTGTCCGCGGGCGAGCTGACCGTCCGCCGAGTCCAGGACGAACCCCACGGCCAGGGCCGCCCCGACGCAGACCGCCATCGTCGGCCCGGGCGGCACGAGAGCCACCGCGGCCAAGGCCGGGAAGGTGAACAGAGCACTGAGGACGGTCAGTTGATTGGGCGTGGCCCCCGCCCGGTAGGCCACTGCGGCCAGTACCCGGCCGGCCGGACGGTTGACGAACCGGGTGTAGAGCGAGACCCCCTTCGCGGGCTTCTGCGCCGCCGACAGATGCCTGAGCACCTCAGCAAATTCGGTCATTTCCCACCTTTGTCACAAAATCGCTGGAAAGAAGGCAATTATGGCAGAACGGGGAGGCGGGATGTCCCCTGTCAGCCGTCGGCAACTTCTGCGTGGCGGGGCGTCGGTCGTGGCCGCGACGGCCCTCACCGCCACCAGCGCCTCGGCCGCCGCCGGACCGGGCCACCGCCCCGGAGCACCGCCCGACCTCGTCGGCATCGGGCGGGAGGTCCCCGCCGCCTTGCGGCGAGCCCGGGTGGTCAGCGTGGCCGAACTCGGCGCGGTCGGCGACGGACGCACCGACGACAGCGCGGCGTTCATGACCGCCTACGCGGTCGCGGCCGCCCGCATCACCCGCGGCGTGGGGCGCGTCGTGATCGAGATCCCGGCGGGCGAGTACCTCATCACCCGCCCGCACGCCCTGATGGACGGCGCGCCCCCGCTCGGCCCGGCCAGCGGTCTGCGCTTCTCGGGGGCGGGCAAACGCATGACCACGCTCGTCTTCCGCCCCGCCCAGGGGCCCGGCTCCTACCTGTGCCGCAACGACGACATCTGGTCGAACGTGTCCTTCGAGCGCATGCAGTTCCGCTCGGCGACGCCGGGCGCGTCCTTCTTCGACTCCCACTCCACCGGGCAGGCGCAGGACTACCGGTTCACCGAGTGCGAATGGATGGGGGAGTGGGAGTACGGCATCGCCCTGGACGGCACCAACACCAACTCCGAGATGCGGTGGGAGGCCTGCCGCGTCGGCGGCGCCTACCGCAAGGCGTTCCTCTACTCGGGGGTCACCGGACACGGCCAGACGGACCCCAACGTCCAGGACCAGTTCCTCAACTACTGGTTCACCGACATGAAGGTGGAGTACGAGTGGGGCAACTTCCTGGAGTTCCCCTACGGAGGGTCGATCACCTGCCGGGGCGGCTCGTACATCATCACCGGCACCCGCCCGCGCCCCACCCCGGAGTACGGCACGGCCAGCACGTTCTTCCGCTTCCCCGTCGCCGGGCACCACGACTCGGTGCAGCGCTTCCACGCTCAGGACATCCGCTTCGAGGTGCGCAACCCGGACGTGCGGATCATCGACAGCGCGTGGCGCGGCGGCACCGTCCACTTCAGTGACTGCGACGACACCGGGCTCGCCTTCAAGTCCTTCTCCCCCGAAGTCCGCGCCCATCGCTACACGGTGGGACCGCGGGGCCCGCTGGTGCGCTACGAGTCCTGCCAGTTGGTCGGCCGTCACGAGTACCGGTCGACCGGGGAGCAGGGCACCGTCCCGACGGTCGCCCGCTACGACATGTGTGTGCTCCGCAGCCACCCGGAGAACGAGTTCGTGATCGCCGAAGGGGCCCTGGCGCGGTCCGACTTCGTCGACTTCGTCGACTGCCTGGACGGGGCCGGCGACGACGGCCGGCTCGCCCCTGCCGCACCGCAGGAACCGGGGCCGGGGGCCGGGCCCCAGACCCCGAACGGCCCTCAGGCCCCGGCCGCGCCGCAGACCGCGAACGGTTCGGCGGCGGCCGCCGCCGAACCGGCCGCGGCCCCGCAGCGCTGACCGCGGCCGGCCGCCGCACGCGCGACGGCCGGCCGCTCGCCGTGCTGTCGCTCAGCGCACCACGCTGAGCGACAGCGCGAAACGTGCCTCACGGTCGGTCCACCAGTGGGACAACTCCATCCCGGCGGAACGCAGTTCGGACCGTACCCCGTCCTCCCGGAACTTCGCCGACACCTCCGTGCGCAGCTCCTCGCCGGCCGCGAAGTCCACCGCCAGGTCCAGCGCGCGGATCTTCACGGTCTGCTCGGCGAGCGAGCGCAGCCGCATCTCGATCCACTCGTTCTCCGCGTCCCAGAGCGCCACATGCGCGAAGGCGTCCGGGTCGAAGTCGGCGCCCAGTTCACGGTTGACGACGCTCAGGACGTTCTTGTCGAACGCGGCCGTCACCCCGGCCGCGTCATCGTACGCCCGGACCAGCACCTCCTCGTCCTTGACGAGATCGGTGCCGAGCAGCAGCGCGTCGCCCGGCGCCAGCAGCGCGCGCACCGACTCCAGGAACACCGTCCGCTCCTCGGGGAGGAGGTTGCCTATGGTGCCGCCGAGGAAGGCCAGCAGACGCGGGCCGGGAGTGTCCGGCAGCGTCAACGGCGCGGTGAAGTCGGCGACGAGGGCGTGGACTTCCAGGTCCGGCCGCTCGGCGGCCAGCGCCTCTCCCGCCCCGGTGAGGGCGCTCTCGCTGACGTCGACGGGCACGTAGGCGCGCAGTCCCGTCAGCGCGTCGATCACATGACGTGTCTTCTCCGAGGACCCCGAGCCCAGTTCGACGAGCGTGCGGGCCCCGGAAGCGGCGGCGATCTCACCAGCGCGGTCGAGAAGGATCTCCCGCTCGGCACGGGTGGGGTAGTACTCGGGCAACTCGGTGATCTGCTCGAAGAGTTCGCTGCCGTGTGCGTCGTAGAACCACTTCGGAGGCAGGGTCTTGGGGGTGGCGGTCAGGCCGCTCAGGACGTCGGCGCGCAGAGCCGCGCCGGTGGCGTCCTTCGGCAGGGTGCGGGTGATCTGGAACGGGCTCACGTGCCGGCCTCCTCGGATGGTGCCATCGCGGCGTCCGCTCCCGGGTCCTTCAGCGGGGTGAGCAGGACCTCGGTGCGGGTCGCCGTGAGCAGGGTCCGGTCAGGGACTTCCTGCCAGTGCGGATCGTCGTCGTGGGGCTCGGAGGCGACGACCGTGCGGCCGGGCCCCCTCAGGTACCAGAGGGTGTCGCCCCAGGCCGTCGCGGTGATCGTGCGGCCGTCGGTGAGCAACAGGTTGAGGCGGGAGCCGGGTGCCGCCGCGGCGACCTCCTGAACGGTGTCGCCGAGCGCCTGGGCCCCGGTGTCCCCCGCGCGCAGCCGGGCGAGGACCAGGGCCCACACGAACGCCGAGTCGTTGCGGGCCTCCATCGACAGCACGTCCACCGCCGGCAGGGTCCGCACCAGCGGCGCCAGGGAGCCCGGCCAGCCGGTGACCGCCCCGTTGTGGCTGAACAGCCAGGTCCCGGCGGCGAACGGCGCCGCGGCGGCCTCCGCGTCGGCGCCGGACAGCGTCGCGTCGCGCACGGCGGCCAGCAGCGCCCGGCTGCGCACGACACGCGCCAGGTCGGCGAAGGACAGGTCCGCCCAGATCGGTCCGGCCCGGCGGTAGCGGGCCGGCGCCGGATCGCCCTCGGCGTACCAGCCCACGCCGAAACCGTCGGCGTTGACCGTGCCGTGCCGTTGCCGCCGGGGCGCCCAGGACTGCCGGTACAGAGCGTGCGGAGGGTCCACGAGGAGCGCGCCGAGCGGCGACTCCTCGCCCAGACTGGCCATGTGACGGCACATCAGACGGCCCCCGAGCGGGCCGTGCGGAAGCCGGCGAAGATCTGCCGCCGGATCGGGAGGTCCCAGTTGCGGAACGCGCCCCGGCAGGCCACCGGGTCCACCGCGAAGGAACCGCCGCGCAGCACCTTGTGGTCGGGCCCGAAGAACACCTCCGAGTACTCCTTGTACGGGAACGCCCGGAAGCCGGGGTACGGCTGGAAGTCGCTCGCCGTCCACTCCCACACGTCCCCGATCAACTGCCGTACGCCGAGCGGGGACTCGCCCTGCGGGTAGCTGCCCGCGGGAGCCGGGCGCAGGTGCCGCTGGCCCAGGTTGGCGTGCTCGGGACCCGGGTCGGCGTCGCCCCACGGGTAGCGCCGGGAGCCGCCCGTCGCCGGGTCGTGGCGGGCCGCCTTCTCCCACTCGGCCTCGGTGGGCAGCCGGCGTCCGGCCCAGCGGGCGTAGGCGTCCGCCTCGTACCAGCACACGTGCAGCACCGGCTCGTCGGGCGGGACGACCTCGGTGACGCCGAAGCGCCGGCGCAGCCACTGCTTCCCGTCACGGCGCCAGAACAGCGGGGCCCGCAGGGAGTGGGCGCGCACATGGGCCCAGCCCCTCGGCGCCCACCAGCGCTCGTCGTCGTAGCCGCCGTCCTCGATGAACGCCTGATAGGCGGCGTTCGTCACCGGGGTGGTGTCGATGTGGAACGGGGCCACCTCCCGTTCGTGCGCGGGCAGTTCGTTGTCCAGCGCCCAGGGTTCGGCGGTGGCGCCCATGGTGAACGGGCCACCGGGGACGAGGACTTCGGCCGGGCCGGTGAACAGCGGGGCCGGGTCCGGGTCGGGGGCGGTCAGGGCCGGCGGGCCGGTGCGCAGCTGATGGGTGATCAGCATCGTCTCGTCGTGCTGCTGTTCGTGCTGGGCGATCATGCCGAAGGCGAAGCCCGCCTCGGTCAGCCGCGTGCCGTGGAAGTCGGCCGACTCCAGCACGTCCAGGGCCCGGCCGCGCACCTCGGCCGCGTAGGCGCGGGCCTCGGCGGGCGGCAGCAGGGGCAGCGAGGGCCGTTCGGAGCGCGGGTGCTCGAAGGCGTCGTACAGGCCGTCGATCTCCGGGCGTATGGCGTCCCGGCCGGCCACCGCGCGCAGCAGCCACAGCTCCTCCTGGTTGCCGATGTGGGCGAGGTCCCACACCAGCGGGGACATCAGCGGGGAGTGCTGGGCGGTGAGGTCGGGGTCCTCCACGCAGGTGGTCAGGAGCGTGGTGCGCTCGCGGGCCGCGACGAGGGTGGTCAGCGCCCGTTCGCGCAGCGCCTCGCCGTCGGAGGCCCGTGGCGCGGGGGACCGGGGTGCGGGGGACTGGGAGGCCGGGGCGGTCATGCGGGGGTGTCCTTCCCGTGGGCGCGGGCCGTGCCGCGCAGTCGGTCGAGCTGGTCGTCGGCGGGGCAGCGACCGCGCAGGACGTGGCGGTCCAGGTGCGCGGCGACGGCGTCCAGGACGGCGTCCGCCGCGCCGAGCCGGGGCAGCGCCTCCAGCGCCGCCGTGAAGCAGGCGACGGCGGCCTCCCGCAGCTCCGGGTCGGCCAGCCCGTCGCGGGCCGCGTCGGTCCACAGCGGGTTGTGCGGCGCGGGCATCGACATCCCCCGCTCCGCCAGCGGTTTCACCGCGCGGTAGGTGCTCTCGGCGGCCTCCGGGTCGTCGAACAAGGCCGCCGTCACCGCCACCGGCACGATCCAGCCGTCGTCGCCGGGCTGCGCGTCGATCATGCGCAGCTCCAGGTGACCGCGCGGGCGGACCGGCGGGAACAGCGTGGACAGGTGGTATTCGAGGTCCGCCCGGGTGGGCGACCCCGTCCGCGTCCACTCCCGGAACGTCAGCCCGTCGGGCACCTCCCAGGGGCCGTGCTCGCGCCGTACGCACATCACCGGGGCGTCCAGCACGTGCCGGGCCCAGGCCGCGCGCGGCTCGGCGTCCGGTACCGGGGCGCCCGCCCGGCCGGGGCCGATCCGCGTCCACAGCAGTTGCCGGGTGGAGCGCCAGCCGGTGGGGGCGCCGTCGAGGAGCGGGGAGTTGGCGAACGCGGCGACCAGGACCGCGCCCAGGGTGTGGGCCAGCCGCCAGCGCCGTCCGTGTCCCAGCGGGCCGGGCTCCTCGTGGCCGGCGTCCAGACAGACCTGGACGGAGGCGGAGGAGCACATCATGGCCCGGCCGGCCGGACCGGTGCGGTCCAGGCAGGTCTCCATCGCGTCGTAGCGGGGTTCATGCAGGAACCTGCGAGGCGGGTGCCAGGGGTCGGTGCCGGACCCGGCGAGGGCCAGACCCTCCCGGCGCAAGGCCGCGCGGACGGCGTCCAGGTCGGCGCGGAGGCCGTTCACGCACTCGGTGAGGGAGGCGGCGGGCTGCGAGCTGAGCTCCAGCTGGCCGCCGGGCTCGACGGTGAGCGCCGAGCGGAGGGGCAGGGGACGCAGTGCGGCGTAGGCCGCTTCCAGTCGTTCGGGGGTCACGGGGAGCCGGGGCTCACGCGCGTCGTGGACGAGCCATTCGAGTTCCACCCCGAGGGTGCGGGGCGGTCCGGTCTTGAAGCAGATGCCCCTCACCAGGGCCTCGACCTCCGCTTCGGTGAGCGGCGTACGGGGCCCGAGGGGCTGCGTACAGTCGCCCAGCGAAGCGGCGCTTGATATGTCGGACATGCCAGGATCCTCCTGAGATTCCACCATGCCACCGGTCGGGCGTCGGTGTGGACCCGACCGGCATCACTCGTCCCACCCAAGACCCTTGGGCTCATTCGCACAAGGGTGCAAATCGGGGCATCGGTGACCGGGAATCTCTGCTTCCGTGTTGTTGTCGGGGCGTTCGCGCGGTTGTCGTCGAGGAGTTCATCTGCCCGGAAAACCCGGTTGCACCGCCCGTCAAGCATCGCTGACGATGCGTGCGTGAGCATGACGGGGAAGACGCGCGCTGCCGCGCGGCCCGCGGCTGTGGCGTCCACGGGGGTGACGCCATGAGCGCGCGGCTGCGCGGCATCGCGCGCGAGACGGAGGAGATCGTCGCGGCGGGCTCCTACCGCGCGTCCGACGGACGCGAGGTGCCGCTCGCGGCGGCCGTAGAGGCCGCCCGGGCCGGGACCCGGATGACCGGCCCGGGCGCGGTCCCGCTCCCCGCCTCCGCCCTGCTTGCCGCCGGAGCCCGGCGGCCGCACATCGAGGTCACCGGCGAGAGCAGCCTGCAGGCCGCCCGCCGTCTGACGGACGGGGCGGACCAGGCGGACGGCCCGGGCGCGTCCGTCGCCGTGCTCGACTTCGCCTCGGCCCGCAATCCCGGCGGCGGCTACCTCAACGGCGCCCAGGCGCAGGAGGAGGCCCTGTGCCGGGCCTCGGCGCTCCACACGTGCCTGCTCCAGGCCCGCGGGTTCCACGACCACCATCGGGCACACCGGGACCCGTTCTACTCCGACCGGGTGATTCACGCGCCGGCGGTGCCCGTCTTCCGCGACGACCGGGGCCGGCTCCTCGACGAGCCCCGCACCGTGGGCTTCCTCGCCGCCGCCGCGCCGAACGCCGGGGTGGTGCTGCGCACGGAACCGGAGCGGGCCGGGGAACTGCCGAGGGCGCTGGCCGTGCGGGCCGAGCGGGTGCTGGAGACGGCCGTGGCGTACGGCTACGACCGGCTCGTCCTCGGCGCCTGGGGCTGCGGGGTGTTCCGCAACGACCCCACGCAGGTGGCCGCCGCGTTCCGGGCGCTGCTGGGCCCCGGCGGCCGGTTCGAGCGGGCCTTCGGCCAGGTCGTGTTCGCCGTGCTGGACCGCACGCCGGGACAGCGGGCGCTGAGCGCCTTCGAGCAGGCGTTTCAGGTCCAGCCGTAGCGTTCGTGGAGGCGGCGGCGGACCAGGCCGAACCGCATGCGGTCCAGGGCGCAGGCCTCGCGGCGCATGCCGCCCTCGTGCAGGCGCAGCACCCGCTCGACGTCCACCCACGACTCGCGCCCGGACCGGTCCCACGGCCCGCTCCCGATCGGCACCCACTCCCGGTCCCCGTCGTGGCGCCTGCTCGACAACTGCACGGCGAGGAACGTCCCGGCCGCCTCGCGGGCGACCACGAGCACCGGACGGTCCTTGCCCCGCCCGTCGTTCTCCTCGTAGGGCACCCACGTCCAGACGATCTCGCCCGGATCGGGGTCGCCGTCGTGCGCGGGGGAGTACTCGGTGCGCACCCGGCCGACCTCACGGGGATCGGCCTCCGTGGTGGCGGAGGGGCCGGAACGGCCGGGGACGTGTTCATCGGTGAAGGCGCTCACGGGGGCACCCTAGGGTGTGCCCCGTGCCGGGCGGTGGGCGGCCCCCGTGGCGCGACGCGTCACACTCCGTCCACCGGCACCTTCTGCCCGGACGGCGGGGCCGCAGGCGCGGGGACGCCGTTGAGGGAGGCCGTCTGCGCGGCCGTCCCGGGCTGGTTCATGGACGCCAGCAGCTGACGCGCCAGCCCCAGCCCCGTCCCGCCCATCGTGAGCGCCTTGGCGAACAACTCGGCCATGCCGTCAGCCCCGTTCAGCAGCACCATGTTGTCCACGCTGCCGAATGCGGACGCGCCCGCGCGCACGATCTCCGGCCAGTTCTCGGCGAGTTGCTGGGCGACGACGGCCTCCTGGTTCTCCGCGAGGGCCGCGGCGCGCGCCTTGATCGCCTCCGCCTCCGCGAGGCCCTTCGCCCGGGCCGCCTCCGCCTGCGCGAGACCCTTGGCCTGGGCGGCGGCCGCCTCGGCCTCACCGGTGGCCCGGGTCGCCGCCGCCGTCGCCGCGCCCCGCGACTTCGTCGCCTCGGCCTCGGCGCCCGCGGCAGCCTTGACCCGCGTCGCCTCCGCCGCGGCCGCCAGCTCCGTCTCCCTCGCCTTGGCCTGCGCCGCCGAGATCCGGGCGTCGCGCTCGGCCTCGGCCAGCGTCCGCTTCTCGTACGCCTTCGCGTCCGCGGGCTTGCGGACGTCCGCCTGGAGCTGCTGCTCGCGCCGGTGCGCCTCCAGCTCGGCGACCCGGGTCTCCTGGACGACGACCTCCTGACGGGCGCCCGCCTCGGCCAGCGGGCCCGCCTGCCGTGCCGCCGCGGCCGCCTTGTCCCGCTCGGCCTGGTAGCCGGCCTGGAGGATCTCGCTGTCCCGGGTGGCCTCCGCCATCCGCGCCGACGCCTGCTGCTCCGCCTCCGTGGCCAGCCGGTTGGCCTCCGCCTGCGCGATGCGCGCGTCCCGCTGCACGGCCGCCGCGTGCGGCATCGCCAGGTTCTGGATGTACCCGGTCGGGTCCTCGATCTCGTGGATCTGCAGCGAGTCCACGATCAGACCCAGCTTCTCCATCTCGGTGCCGCACGCGGCCCGCGTCTGCCCGGTGAGCTTCTCCCGGTCGCGGATCATGTCCTCGACCGTCAACCCGCCCACGATGGACCGCAGATGACCGGCGAACACGTTGTGCACCCGCTCCGACATCAGCTTCTGCTGGTCCAGGAACCGCCGCGCCGCGTTGGCGATGGACACGAAGTCGTCGCCCACCTTGAAGATGACCACGCCCCGCACCTTGAGCGGGATGCCCTGGTGCGTCACGCAGTCCACGTGCAGTTCCGTCTCGTTGAGGTCCAGCGACAGCTTGCGCACCACCTGCACGCCGGGCAGCACCAGCGTGCCCCGGCCGGTGACGATCCGGAAGCCCATCCCCGCCTCCAGCCCCTCCGTACGGTGGGTGGAACCGGAGATGACGAGTGCCTCGTTGGGCTCCGCGACCCGCCACATCATCTTGAACAGACCGATCAGCACGAGGACGGCGACGACCGCCGCCCCTGCCACGACGCCGATGAACATCGGCATACGCCCCCTTCGAATGGCGCCCTGTCAGCGCCGAACGAAGGGAGTGTGCGCCTGCGCGGGCCCGTTATGAAGCCGCTGACGGATCCTTGTCGCAGTCTTGACGACCGCCTTGCCCGAACACGCCGCGCGCGGCTCAGCCGTCGTACGCCTGCGTCACGTAGACGGTCCTCGGCGGCAGATACTCCACGACCATCACCACCGTGCCCGGCGCGATGCGGCCGGCGCCGTTCGCCGGATGGGCGAGGAAGTGCTCGGCGCCGCCGCGCACCCGGACGATCACCTCGCCCACCAGGCCCGGCCCGACCGTCCCGGTGACCCGCCCCATCAGCCCGACCATCGACGCATCGTCCATACGGCCAGCGTACGGGCGGAACGTGGTCATCCGGCCGTGACGTCCACGGCCGGTTCCGGCTCCGGACGCGGCGGCCACAGCTCGTGCCAGCGCAGCTCCGCCTCCAACTGCGCGGCGAGCGACAGCAGCAGCGGCTCGCTGTTCGCCGGGCCGAGGAGTTGCGCCCCGACCGGCAGCCCGCCGGGCGTGAAGCCCGCCGGCACGTTCACGCCCGGCCAGCCCAGCACGTTCCACGGCCAGGCGTACGGGCACGCGGCGATCATCGCGCGGTCGGTGGCGAACCCGCTCAGTCGCGCCATGGCCCCGATCCGCGGCGGCGGCGCGGCGGTGGTCGGCGCGAGGACGACGTCGTACCCGTCGAAGAAGCCGCCGATACGGCGGTGCAGGACCGCCTCCGCGCGCCGCGCCGCCCGCAGCGGTGCGCCGCCGAGGAGCCGGCCCAGCCGGGCGGCGCCATGGGTGCGCCGGTCGAGCAGGGCGGGGAAGGGCGACTCGGTGACGAACTCGGCGATCCCCGCGGTCGCCCGCGGCACGAAGGCCAGCCCGATCTGCCCGTACGGCGGGTCGGCCTCCTCGACGACGTGACCCAACCCCGCCAGTTTCTCGGCCAGTTCGACGACGCGGGCGCGGACCTCGGGGAGCAGCCGGGCCGGCACCGCGGTGAACGGCGGCTTCAGCGCGAGCGCGACGCGCAGCCGGCCGGGGTCGCGGCCCACCGCGGCGAAGGCCTCGACGGCGGGCGGCCGGTGCGGGTCGCGCTCGTGGTTGCCGCTTGCCGCGTCCAGGAGGAGGGCCGCGTCGGCCACGGTCCGGGCCAGGGTGCCGTTGACGGTGATGCCCTGGAACGACTCGCCGCGCGGCCAGGTGGAGATGCGCCCGCGCTGCGGTTTGACGCCGACGAGATGGGTCCAGGAGGCCGGGATGCGGACCGAGCCCGCCCCGTCCGAGCCGAGCGCGGCCGGTACCAGTCCCGCCGCCACGGCCGCCGCCGAACCGCCGGAGGAGCCGCCCGGGGTGTGCCCGGTGCTCCACGGGTTGCGGGTCGCGCCGAAGGCCGGGCCCTCGGTGAACGGCCACTGCCCGAGCTCACAGGTGTTGGTCTTGCCGACGATGACCGCGCCGGCCGCGCGTAGCCGCCGTACCGCCTCTCCGTCCTCGGCGACCGCCGGGTGCTCGCCCCGGCAGCCGAAGGCGGTCGGCTCGCCCGCCACGTCCATGTCGTCCTTCACCGCGACCGGCACCCCGAGCAGCGGTTTGCGCACTCCGTCGGCCAACTCCCGGTCGGCCGCCTCGGCTTCGGCGAGCGCGGCCTTGGTGCGGACGATCCGGAACGCGTTCAGGGTGTCCTGGGTGGCCTCGATCCTGGCGAGCGCCCGCTCGACCAGCGTGCCGGACGACAGCTCTCCCGCGGCCAGCGCGCGGGCGGTCTCCACCAGACCTGCGGAACGGTCGAGCGTCATTGCGGGACACCTCCGGGAGCGCGTTGTCTACCGAACGGTAACGTCTGCCGGTGGGAGGCGGAACGTCCCACGCGGTGTCGACGCGGCCGGGACCCCGCCCCGTTCCGGGTGAGCGGCCGGGAGGAACCGGCCCGCGGCTGTCCGCGCCTGGCGCTCCCGCCTCCAACGCCTTCACATCGGGCGGGGTCTCGGCGCCGGGCGCCGCGAGGTCGGCTCGCGGGGCGAGCCCGCCCAGCTCATCGGCGTACGCCACCCGTGGGCCGGGATCCTGCGGTGTGCCCTCCGCGGTGAAGCGCAGCAGTGCGGTGCGGGCGGCCGTCACGAGCGGGGCAGGTCGAGCACGGCGACGGCCGGGCCGGCACCCGCGCGCCCCGTGGACGCCACCGGCCCACCGGCCGTGGCGGGCAGCACGCGGGGCCGCCCGTCGGGCGTGGCCGGCGCACGGGCCGGCGCGACGGGGTCGAGACCGAGCGCACGGGCCGCGCGCAGCCGGGCGGCGTCGGACGCCGTCGCGTCCAGGAGCGTCTCGACCAGCGCCGGGTCGTCCAGCGGAGCCCGGCCGCGAGTATGGTCCAGGACGAGCCGGATCGCGCCGGCGGCCCGCTCCAGGATCACGGTGTCGACGACTCCGGGCGCCGCCCCGGTCCGCTCCAGCCGGAGCGCCGGCGACCCGCCCGGCGTCGAACGGCGGCGGGATGGACGTCATGGCTTCCACACGACACGCGCCGCGTCGCACGGACACGCGCCGCCTCATGGACGCACGCGTCGGTTCACGCGGCTCACGGCCCCGACGGCCGGTGCCGCCGGTGGCTCTCCGCGACCCGTCATTCGCCCGGGGCCGCCCGCCGCGCCGCCGCCGTCCGGCGGGAGCTGCCCGCCTTCCGGCGGGTGACCGCGCGGGCCGCCGCAGCGGCGCCACCGGATACGGCCTGGAGGCGTTCCCCGTCACCGGAAACGGGAAAGGGCCCGGAGACGTTCCCGGGCCCCTCCACGGCTGTGCCGCGCCTCACGCCGTTCAGGCGGCCGCGACCTCGCCCGCGTGACCGTGCAGACGGGCGACGACCTCGGTCAGCTGCGCGGCGACCTCGGCGTCGTCCGCAGGGTGGGTCTGCGCGAAGCGGGTCAGCGAGCCGGGGATGGAGAGCTTGAGGTCCTCGATGACCCGGGCGCCGGCGATGCCCACGGCCTTGCGGGCCTCGTCCTGCGCCCAGACGCCGCCGAACTGGCCGAAGGCGGTGCCGACCACGGCGGCGGGCTTGCCGGCGAAGGCGCCGGCGCCGTAGGGGCGGGACAGCCAGTCGATCGCGTTCTTCAGGACGGCCGGGATGGTGCCGTTGTACTCCGGCGAGAAGAGCAGGAAGGCGTCGGCGGCCTGGGCGGCCTCACGCAGCTTCGCGGCCGCGGCGGGGACACTGCCCTCGACGTCGATGTCCTCGTTGTAGAAGGGGATCTCGGCCAGGCCCTCGTAGAGCTCGACCTCGGCGCCCTCGGGGGCGAGCTTGGCGGCCGCCTCGGCGAGCTGGCGGTTGGTCGAACCGGCGCGGAGGCTGCCGACGAGCGCGAGGATACGAACAGACATGACTGACTCTCCCAGAGGCTGAAACATTGCCGTAACGATCCGGACCGGGGTCCGTTTATCGTTGTACCACCCTAACCGGACCGTGGTCCAGTTTCATCCCCGGTGCTTTACGCTGAGTTCATGTCCGCCGCTCTCACCCCCTTCCCGAGTCCCGAGGAGATCACCGGCGAGCCCGAGCTGCTGCAGCTCGGACCGGCCGAGGACGAGCCCTGTCTGCGCGCCGACGCGGCCCGCAACCGGGCCCGGCTGCTGGATGCGGCCGCCCGCCTCATCGCCGAGCACGGCGCCGCCGCGGTGACCATGGAGGCCGTGGCCGCCGCGGCGAACGTCGGCAAGGGAACCGTCTTCCGGCGATTCGGCGACCGGACCGGACTCCTGACGGCGCTCCTGGACCACTCCGAGAGGAAGTTCCAGGCCGCCTTCCTCGCCGGCCCCCCGCCGCTGGGCCCCGGCGCGCCGCCCGTGGAGCGGCTGCGCGCGTTCGGCGTGGCCATGCTGCGGCGCGCCGCCGACGAGCTGGACCTCCAGCTGGCCGCCGAGCCGGGCGCGGAGCGCAGGTACTCGGTGGGGGTGCGCCGTCTGCACCACGGACATGTCGTGCTGCTGCTCAGGCAGGCCGTCCCGGGCGCCGACGCCGAACTCCTCGCCCACACGCTGCTGGGCTACCTCAACCCGGTCCTGATCCACCACCTGACCCGCCAGTGCGCGATGTCGCAGGAGCGGCTGGAGGCCGGCTGGAGCGACCTGGTCGACCGGGTCACCGGAAGCTGACCGTACGTCAGATGCCTTCCCTCCGTGGGGAGTCCGGCGGGACCCATGCGGACCCGCCGGGTCGCGGAGTGACCGCTTCTGTCAAAATGCGCTCGTCATGGTGCAATTACCGAACACGCCCGTGCCGGGATCGCCGGCGCCGGGCTCCGTACCCACGAGCGCCGACGTGGCCCGTCTGGCCGGCGTCTCCCGCGCGACCGTCTCCTACGTGCTGAACAACACCAGCGCCGTACGGATCAGCGAACCCACCCGCCGCCGCGTCCACCAGGCCGCCAAGGACCTCGGGTACGTGCCGCACGCGGCCGCCCGCAGTCTGCGCGCGGGGCACAGCCGCATGGTCCTCATGCCCGCCCCGCCCGTACCGGCGGGCCCCCTCTACAGCCAGTTCGTGCACGACTTCCAGGGCGCGCTGAGCCGCCTGGACTACATCGTCGTGCAGTACGGCGCCGGCGGGCTGCGCGGCGACGACGCCGCCCGCGCCTGGGCCGAGCTGCGGCCGGTCGCCGTCCTGGTGCCGGGCCCCGGGCTCGGTCCCGAGGGCGTGGCCGTGCTCAAGCGCTCCGGCGCCCGGGCCGTCGTCACCGTCGGCTCCGAGGCCGTCGACGGCGCCCACGCGCTGCTGCTGGACCACGCGGGCGTCGGCCGCAGCGCCGCCCGGCACCTCTACGCCCGCGGCCGACGCCGCATCGGCGTGGTCGTCCCCCGGGAACGCCGCCTGGAGATGTTCTCCCGGCCCCGCCTCCGCGGCGCCCGCGAGGCGCTCGACGGCACCGACGCCACCGTGGTCGAGCTGCCCCTCGCGTACACCGAGGAGTCCGCGGCGGCGCTCGCCGCCCGCTGGTCCGCCCTCGGGATCGACGGGGTGTACGCCTACAACGACGAGTACGCCATGCTGCTGATGCGCGCCCTTCAGGACGAGGGCGTACGCGTCCCCGAGGACACGGCGGTCATCGGCGCCGACGACCTGATGCTCGGCCGGCTGCTGCGCCCCCGGCTCAGCACCGTCCGGATCGCGCTGCCCTCCGGAGGCGATCTCGCCGAGCTGGTCGACCGGGCCGTCCGCAACCCCGGTGTGGCGCCCGAGTCGCACGAACTGTTCGAGGCCACGGTGGTGCACCGCGACTCCACCTGATCCACGGACAACCCGCAGGTGCGGGGTTCGACTTCGGTCGCGGAAACGGCCGTCGACGCGACCACGCCCCTGTCCGGAACGCGTACGGCAGGCAACGCGCTTCTCCCGCGCATGACTAGGATGTTGCGCGCTCAACCAATTAGGGATGCGTTCGACCACCGGATGCAGCTCGCACGGCTGCGCCGGATCACCTCATCCCGCCATGCGGCCGCCGAACCGGCGGCGAACGACACGGGACTTCAGCTCCCCGAGTGAGTCCCGCGGGTCACTGATCGGAGAGCCCTCATGCCGTTGCTCGACCCCACGTCCTGGCAGCCCCGCTCGCTGTCCGGCCCTCGGCACACCGTCACCGAGCCCGCCACCGGCGACGCCCTCGGCACGGTCGTCCTGGCCGACGCCGCGGACGTCGCCCCGGCCACCGAGGCCGCGCGCGCCGCCCAGGCCGAGTGGGCCCGTCTGCCGCACTTCGTCCGCGCCGGCGTGCTGCGCAAGGCAGGCGACCTGTTCACGGCGCACGCCGGGGAACTGCGCGAGTGGATCGTGCGCGAGTCCGGATCCGTCCCCGGCAAGGCCGACTTCGAGCTCCACGTCGCCGCCCAGGAGTGCTACGAGGCCGCCGCCCTCGCCTCCCGCCCGGCCGGCCAGGTGCTGCCCAGCGAGGCGCCCCGGCTGTCGTACACCCGGCGGGTCCCGGTCGGCGTCGTCGGCGTGATATCCCCGTTCAACGCGCCGCTGATCCTGTCCATCCGCTCCGTCGCGCCCGCCCTCGCGCTCGGCAACGCCGTCGTGCTCAAGCCCGACCCGCGTACCGCCGTCTGCGGCGGCCTCTCCCTGGCCGCCGTCTTCGCCGAGGCGGGACTGCCCGAAGGGCTGCTGCACGTCCTGCCCGGCGGCGCGGAGGCCGGCGCGGCCCTGGTCGCCGACCCGCTCGTCCCGGTGATCTCCTTCACCGGCTCCACCGCGGCCGGCCGCGTGGTCGGCGAGGCCGCCGGCCGCCACCTCAAGCGCGCCCACCTCGAACTCGGCGGCAACTCCGCCCTGGTCGTGCTGGAGGACGCCGACCTCGACGCGGTGATCTCCACCGCCGCCTGGGGCTCCTTCTTCCACCAGGGCCAGATCTGCATGACCACCGGCCGCCACCTCGTGCACGCCTCGCTCTACGAGGAGTACGTCGAACGGCTCGCCGCGAAGGCGGAGTCGCTCGCCGTCGGCGACCCGCACCGCGCGCACGTCCACCTCGGTCCGCTCATCGACGACGGCCAACTCGCCAAGGTCCACGGCCTGGTGGAGGCCAGCACCGCCGCCGGCGCCAAGCTCGCCGCAGGCGGCACGCACGAAGAACGCTTCTACCGCCCGACCGTCCTCGCCGGCGTCGGCGACCACACCCCCGCCTATGCGGAGGAGGTCTTCGGCCCCGTCGCCCCGGTGCGCGCCTTCAGCACCCCCGACGAGGCCGCCACCCTGGCCGCGGCCAGTTCCTACGGACTCTCCCTCGGCATCGTCACCAGGGACGCCGCCCGCGGACTCGACCTCGCCGAGCGCATACCCACCGGCATCGTCCACATCAACGACCAGACCGTGAACGACGAGGCCGTCGCGCCCTTCGGCGGGATCGCCGCCTCCGGCACCGGCGCCCGCTTCGGCGGCGAGGCCAACCTGGAGGCCTTCACCGACGTGCGCTGGACGACGGTACGCGGCGACGTGGCGCCGTACCCCTTCTAGAGACGACGCGCCAGTAGGCGGCGCGGGCGCGGGGCGGCCGCCGCACCCTTCGCGAGGGGCGGCCGTCCCGAAGTCACTGACCTTCGGGAGCGGCCTGCTGCTCCTCGATCGACTTGCGGACCTCGTCCATGTCCAGCTCACGGGCCTGCCCGATGACGTCCGTGAGGGCGGCCTCGGGCAGCGCGCCCGGCTGCGCGAACACCGCGACCCGGTCCCGGACGATCATCAGCGTCGGGATCGACTGGATGCCGAACGCCGCTGCCAGCTCCGGCTGCGCCTCGGTGTCCACCTTGCCGAACACCAGGTCCGGATTGTCCTCGGCGGCCTGCTCGTAGACCGGCGCGAACTGACGGCACGGCCCGCACCAGGTCGCCCAGAAGTCGATCAGGACGAAGTCGTTCTCCAGGACCGTCTGGTCGAAGTTCTCCTTGGTGAGCTCCACGGTGCTGCTCATGGCGTGTTACCTCTTCCCGGTGTCTTCTGCCAGGGTGCGTCCTGACATGGGGTGAAGCCGCCCGCACAACGCGGCCGGCCGGTCGGATATTCCGCGCCCCTACCCGTGTGGCCACCTCGCACACCACCCACCAGACTGACCCCATGACGGAAACGGAAACCAACCTGTACGACGTGGTTGTGCTCGGGGCCGGGCCCGTGGGGGAGAACGTCGCCGACCGCACCCGCGCGGCCGGCCTCACCACCGCGGTCGTCGAGAGCGAACTCGTCGGCGGCGAGTGCTCGTACTGGGCCTGTATGCCCAGCAAGGCCCTGCTGCGACCGGTCATCGCCCGCGCCGACGCCCGCCGCGTGCCCGGCCTGGCCCACCTGGTGCACGGCCCCCTCGACACCGCGGCGGTCCTCGCCCACCGCGACCACAAGACCTCCGGCTGGAACGACGACGGCCAGGTCGCCTGGCTGGACGGCATCGGCGCCGACCTCCACCGCGGACACGGCCGCCTCTCCGGAGAACGCACGGTCACGGTCACCGCGCCCGACGGCGGTGAGCGGACCCTGACCGCCCGGCACGCCGTCGCGGTGTGCACCGGCACACGCGCCCAGCTGCCCCCACTGCCCGGTCTCGCGGACGTCCGGCCCTGGACCAGCAGGGAGGCCACCAGCGCCAAGACCGCGCCCGCCCGCCTGATCGTCGTCGGCGGCTCCGTCGTCGCCGTCGAGATGGCCACCGCCTGGCGCGCCCTCGGCTCCGAGGTCACCGTCCTGGTCCGCGGCAAGGGCCTGCTGCCCCGCATGGAGCCCTTCGCGGGCGAGCTGGTCGCCGAGGCGCTCACCGAAGCCGGCGTCGACCTGCGCACGGGCACCTCGGTGGAGTCGGTCACCCGGCAGGACGGCGTCGTCGTCGCCGTCACCGACCAGGGAGACCGCTTCGAGGCCGAGGAGATCCTCTTCGCGACCGGCCGCGCCCCGCGCACCGACGACCTCGGCCTCGACACGGTCGGCCTGGAACCCGGCTCCTGGCTGTCCGTCGACGACAGCCTGCGCGTCACCGGCACCGATTGGCTCTACGCCGTCGGCGACGTCAACCACCGCGCCCTCCTCACCCACCAGGGCAAGTACCAGGCCCGGATCGCCGGCGCCGCCATCGCGGCCCGCGCCGGCGGAGCGCCCGCCCCCGGATCCGGCCAGGACGGCGAACCGTGGGGACCGCACACCGCCACCGCCGACCACCACGCCGTACCGCAGGTCGTCTTCACCGACCCCGAGGCCGCCGCGGTGGGCCTCTCGCTCGCCGAGGCCGAACAGGCGGGCCACCGCGTCCGCGCCGTCGACGTCGAGTTCTCCTCCGTGGCCGGGGCGGGCCTGTACGCCGACGGCTACAAAGGCCGCGCCCGCATGGTCGTCGACCTGGAACGGGAGATCCTGCGCGGGGTGACCTTCGTCGGGCCCGGCGTCGGCGAACTGATCCACTCGGCCACGGTCGCGGTCGCCGGAGAGGTCCCCCTCTCCCGGCTGTGGCACGCCGTCCCGTCCTACCCGACGATCAGCGAGGTGTGGCTGCGCCTGCTGGAGGCCTTCCGGGACGCCTGAGCTCCCCTGACGGGGTCTCAGGGCAGGTCTTCAGTGGACGGGGCTTCAGGGCAGGTCGAAGCCCAGCTCCCGCGCCGCCTTCTCCGGCGTGGGCTGCGCCCAGCGCTCCAGCACCGCCTGGTTGGCGGCGAGCGAGCGCGGCTCGGCCCGGTCGAGGTAGAGCACGCCGTCGAGGTGGTCCGTCTCGTGCTGGACGATACGGGCGGGCCACCCGCCGAACACCTCGTCCAGGGGCCGGCCGGTCTCGTCCGCGCCCGTCAGCCGCACCTCGGCGGGCCGGGCCACCACCGCCTGCCAGCCCGGCACGCTCAGACAGCCCTCGAAGAACGCGGCGCGAACGCTCCCGACCGGCTCGTACGACGGATTGACCAGCACCCGGAACGGCTGCGGCACCCGGCCCCGGGCCGCCCGCACCGCCTCGGGCACCGGCGCCGGATCCTCGATCACCGCGATCCGCAGCCCCACCCCCACCTGCGGCGCGGCCAGACCCACCCCGGGCGCCGCGTGCATGGTGATGCGCAGCGCCTCCACGAAGCGGGCCAGCAACGCGGGGCCCAACTGGCCGTCGTAGCGCTCGGCGCCGGCGCGCAGGACCGGGTCGCCGGCCGCGACGATGGGCAACGGGCCTCCGTGGGCGAGGAGTTCCTCGACCCGCTCGGCAAGGGGGGCGCGGGGACTGGGAGAGGCCATCACACCAGCATGCCACGGCTCGACTCCCATGTGACGCAGATCACTTCGACTTGCGGGAACTCTGCACGGCCCCGGCCCGACCACTGGTTACGTCACGGCCGACGGCGTACCTGCCGATCGCCTCGCCGACCGTGCCCTCGAAGTTCTACTCGACCCCCGGAGAAACCCGCCGATGTCCACCGCACCCCCGCACACCACGGACGAGGCCCCGCAGTCCTCGGCGCCCACATCCACAGCCAAGTCCCGTGGACCGTGGGCCCCGTTGCGCCCCCTGGTGCTCCGACTGCACTTCTACGCCGGTGTGTTCGTCGCCCCCTTTCTGCTCGTCGCCGCCGTCACCGGCTTCCTGTACGCGGGCGCGTTCCAGGCCGAGAAGTTCGTCTACGCCCACGAGTTGACCGTGCCGGCTGCCGGTGGGACCGAGCGGCCGATCTCCGAGCAGGTGGCCGCCGCCCGCAAGGCGTACCCCGAGGGCACGGTCACGGCGGTGCGGCCCTCCCCGGAGGACGACGCCACCACCCGCGTCATGCTCTCCGGCGTCGAGGGCGTCGCCGCCCCCCACACCTTCGCCGTGTTCGTCGACCCCTACACCGCCGAGGTGCGCGGCGGCCTCGAACAGTACGGCTCGACCGGTGCGCTGCCGCTGCGCACCTGGATCGACGAGTTCCATCGCGACCTGCACCTCGGTGAGAACGGCCGCCTCTACAGCGAGTTCGCCGCCAGCTGGCTGTGGGTGATCGCGGGCGGCGGCCTCGTGCTGTGGTTCTCCCGCCGCCGCGCCCTGCGCAAGGTCCGCGGCACGAGCGGCCGTCGCCGCACCCTTGGCCTGCACGGCACGGTCGGCGTGTGGACCGCGGCCGGCTTCCTCTTCCTGTCGGCCACCGGTCTGACCTGGTCGCAGTACGCGGGCACGAGCATCGACGACCTGCGCTCCTCGCTCGGCGGCGCCACCCCGTCCATCTCGGCGACGGCGAGCGGCGGCGACCACGCCGGCCACGACGCCGCCGGCGGAGACGGCGGGAACGGCGAGCACGGCGTCGGCCTCGACAAGGTCCTGGCCGCCGCCCGCGCCGAGGGCCTGGGCGACCCGGTGGAGATCGTGCCGCCCGCGGACGCCGGGTCGGCGTACGTCGTCAAGCAGGTGCAGCGCAGCTGGCCCACGAAGCAGGACGCTGTCGCGATCGACCCGTCCACCGGCGAGGTCACCGACGTGCTGCGGTTCGACGACCATCCGGTCCTCGCCAAGCTGACGCGCTGGGGCATCGACCTGCACACCGGGGTGCTGTTCGGCCTGGTCAACCAGATCGCCCTGATGCTGCTCGCACTGGCGCTGATCCTGCTCATCTTCTGGGGCTACCGCATGTGGTGGCAGCGCGGCCGCGGCAACTCCTTCGGTCGGCCGATCCCGCGCGGCGCGTGGGCGCAGGTCCCGCCGTACGTCCTCGTCCCGCTGATGGCGGTGATCGCCGCGCTCGGCTACTTCGTGCCGCTGCTCGGGATACCGCTGGCCGCGTTCCTCGTCGTGGACGTCGTCCTCGGCGAGATCGCGCACCGGCGGGGGCGGCGAACGGCGGTCTGAGGAGCCCGCACACGTGTGGCGGCCCGGCGGTGGAGGTCACCGCCGGGCCGCCCTCGTGTATGTCAGACTTCCGGGAAGTCGCCCGCCATCGCCGAGGCGAGACGCAGATGCGGTCGCGCTTCCGCGTGCCGCCCCTGGCGCTCCAGGGTGCGGCCCAGCATCAGCCGCGCGTACCCCTCCACCGGGTCGCGCTCGACGATGACCCGCAACTCGGTCTCGGCGCGGCGCAGTTGGGCCGAGTGGTAGTAGGCGCGGGCCAGCAGCAGCCGCGGCCCGGTCTGCTCCGGCGCCTCCTCGACGAGCCCCGCGAGGACGCGCGCTGCGGCGGTGTACTCCTTCGCCGCGAAGAACAACTGCGCCCGCTCCCACCGCTCGGCCGGCGTCCCGTGGGCGTAGTACGCGGAGTCGTACGCCGCCTCGTATGTCGTGTCCACTCGTGACCTCCTTCGCGGCCGACAACCAGGACCGGCGGTGCGGTATTCCGTCGCCTCCGCTCGACGCGCGGAGGCGGTGCGCCCGTCAGCCGTCCGGCGCGCCGACCGCCGGCGGACGGACCTCCAGGACGATGGCGCCGGCGGCCGCCGTTCGGTCTTCGTGCATGGTGATCTCCTGGCCGACGTGGACGTCCGTCCACAGCGAGGGCGTCAGAGGGACGATGCGGACCGTGGCCCGCTCGCCGAGTTCCAGGAAGGGCGTGTGCTCCACCCAGAGACGGCCGATGCACAGCGACGCCTCCCCGGTGGGCAGCCGGCATCCGATGTCCCACATGGGCCGCAGGACGCCGGGGCCGGGGACGGGCCCCTTGCGGAACGTCGAGCCGGCCGGCCGGAGCGTCAGCTCCGCTCGCACCACACCGTGACGTGTCTCGGAGCAGCGCCAATGGCACCAGGCCGCACTCCGCTCCAGCCGGAGTTGCTCGGCCGCTTCGGCGAGCGAACGCCAGAAGGCCGGCGGCTGCGGGCGGTCGTCCCCGAGTTCCTTCAGCAGACCGAGGGCGATCTCCCACTCGTCGTGAGCGAGGTAGTCCCAGACGTCGCTCACCGTGATCGCGTTCGCGGTGGCGGCCCCCTCCGGGACCAGAAGGCCGGCCGCTTCGAGCAGTTCGGGTACGTCCATGCCGTCATGGTGACCGATGGCACCGGTCGGCCGTGCGGCGGCCGGGCAGCGGTGAACCCCTGCCTCCTGCGTGCGGCGGGCCGGCCCGGAGCGTGCGCTCCCGGCCGGCCCGCCCGCGGGGGGACGTCAACTCGCCGCGGGGACCGGGTCGAGGGCCGGCGTGGGCGCCGTCTTCGGGCCGGGCTCGGACGTCGCCGCGGAAGGGGCGGGGGCGTAGGGGATCTCCCCACGCAGGACGGCCTTCGCGCGGTCCTCGTCGAGCTCGCCCTCCCAGCGGGCGACGGCCAGGGTGGCGACGCCGTTGCCGACCAGGCTGGTCAGGGCGCGGGCCTCGGACATGAACCGGTCGATGCCGAAGATCAACGCGAGGGCGGCGACCGGGACATGGGGGACGGCGCTGAGGGTGGCGGCCAGGGCGATGAAGCCGGAGCCGGTGACGCCCGCGGCGCCCTTGGAGGTGAGCAGCATGACGGCGAGCATGGTCAGCTGCTGTGTGAGGCCGAGGTCGATGCCGAGGGCCTGGGCGAGGAAGACCGAGCCCATGGTCAGGTAGATGGCGGTGCCGTCGAGGTTGAAGGAGTACCCGGCGGGCAGCGTGATGCCGACGACCGGCTTCGACGCGCCCGCGTGCTGGAGCTTGGCCATCATGCGCGGCAGGACCGGCTCGGTGGAGGAGGTGCCCAGGACGATCAGCAGCTCCTCCTTGATGTACCGCAGGAAGGGCAGCAGCCGCAGCCCGTTCAGGCGCATCACCGTCCCGAGGACGACCAGGACGAAGAAGAGCGCGGTGAGCCAGAACGAGCCCACCAGCAGGGCCAGATGGCGCAGGGTGCCCAGGCCGTAGTTGCCGATGGTGAACGCCATCGAGCCGAACGCGCCGACGGGGGCCAGCCGCATGACCCAGCGGATCAGGGTGAACAGGACCGTGGAGAACTTCTCGACGCCCCCGGCGATGCCCAGCCCGGCTTCCCCGCTCGCGTGCAGGCCGAAGCCGAACAGCACCGACACCAGCAGCACCGGCAGGATCTCGTTGCCGGTCAGGGCGCTGACCAGGGTGTCGGGGACGATGCCGAGGAGGAACCCGGCGAAGCCCTCGTGCGTCGCGGTCGCCTCCGGCGGCAGGCCCTTCGTCGACAGGGTCGACAGGTCGATGTGCAGACCGCTGCCCGGCTTGACGACGTTGACGACGACCAGGCCGATCACCATGGCCACCGTGGTCAGCACCTCGAAGTAGACCAGGGCCTTCAGGCCCACGCGGCCGACCGCGCGGGCGTCGCCCATGGAGGCGATGCCGTGGACGACCGTGCAGAAGACGACCGGCGCGATGAACATCTTCACCAGCGCGATGAACCCGTCGCCGAGCGGCTTGAGTTCGGTGCCGACGGACGGCCACAGCCAGCCCACGACGGCGCCGAGGAGAACGGCGACCAGACATTGCACGTAGAGGTGGGACAGCGTCCGGCGGACACGGCCGGGCGGTGCGGTGACGGTACCCGGGGCGGCTTCGTTGCGGCTCATGCGGGGCGTCCTTCCAGAACGGGGACGAGGAGTTCGGCTCGGGCGATACGCCGGGCGGCGCGGTGCAGCAGCACCGTGGGGGACGCGCTCCCGGGCGCGGGCACGGCGCGGGTGGTGATCACGCCGGCGGGGGTGCCCAGTCGCAGCGTGCCGTCGGCGGTCTGCCGGGCGACGCGGTGGGCGAGGGTGCCGGGGGTGGCGGCTGCCGTGGCCAGGGCCACGGCGGAGGTCAGGCCGATCGCCGGGTGCGGGGCGTGCATGGAGACCATGCGGACGGCCAGGTCGTACTCGTCCTGGTCGACGAGTGTGCCTTGTGACGTGCGATAGGGGGCGGGGCGGGCCACGACGCCCACCTTGGGCACCGCGTGACTGACCGGATCGCCCGCGCGGGCCAGACCCATGGCCAGCGCCGCCCGGCGGCGCAGCAGGGTCAGGGCGGGGACGGCGGGGGCGAACGCGGTGACGGACTCCGTGCCGTCGAGGCCGAACGCCTTGGCCTCGAACAGCGCGGCCGGCGCGCCGGCGTCCACCAGGGACGCCTCGACGGGACCCGCCGGGCCGGTCAGCTCGTCCAGCGCCCGGCCGGTCGGCAGGGCCCGCCCGGTCGTCGATCCCGCCGGGTCCTGGAACCCGAGCAGCACCGGCACGCCCGGTGCCGAGGTGCCCGGCACCACGGCCGTGCCCTCCTCCGGGGCCACGCCGGCGGGCGTGGGGATCGTGCCGGTGAGGCGGGCGCCGGTGTTGACGTTGAGCATGCGGACGGTGGTCGTGTCCGACGTGATCGGCACCAGACCGTGATGGACGGCGTACAGCGCCACGGCACTGGCGCAGTTGCCGCAGTTGCTGGCCCACTCCACGCGCTCGTCGCCGATGCCGACCTGCGCGAAGGCGTACTCGACGTCGACGCCGGGCCGCGTCGACTCCTGTACGACGGCGGCCTTGGACGTGGTGGACGAGGCGCCGCCCACTCCGTCGATCTGGCGGGGGTCGGCGGCGTTGAACGCGGCGAGCAGGAGGGGGTCGACGTCCACGCCCGTGGCGGCCACGTCGCCGTGCTCGAAGATCCAGCACTTGCTGGTTCCTCCGCGGATCATCTCGCCCAGCAGACGCAGCACAACCGACTCCTCACGGACGTGGAAAAGGGGGGTCCACCGACGGTCTCGCCGTGCGGGGTTCCTCCACGGTGGGTGACGGCAGCGTGAAGTACAATCTCGGAAATCTGCATGGCTATTAAGCTGCGGTGAACGCTGGAGGGGGTCACATGCTCGACGTCCGACGCATCCTGCTCTTCACGGAGGTCGCCCGGCGGGGCTCGGTCACCGCGACGGCCCGCGCCCTCAGCTACACCCCGTCAGCGGTGTCGCAGCAGATCAGCCGCCTGGAGGCGGAGGCGGGGCAGCCCCTCCTCGAACGCCACGCCAGGGGCGTCACCCTCACAGACGCCGGGCGCGCGCTGGCCGAACGGGGGCAGCGGATCGAACGTGAACTGCGGGCCGCGGAGAACGAACTCGCCGACTTCGCCGGCCTGCGCGCGGGCACCCTGCGCATCGGCACGTTCCCCACCGTCGGCGCCTCGCTCCTCCCGCAGGCCGTGATCGCCTTCCGGGGCGCCCACCCCGACGTACGGCTGACCGTCCGCAGTGCCCGCATCGCCGGGCTCTGGACGATGCTGGAGAACCGTGAGATCGAGATGTCGCTGATGTGGGACTACGACTGGAGCCGCATCGACCGCGAGGACATCGCCATCACCCCGCTCCTCGACGACCCGCCGGCCCTGCTCGTCGCCGACCGCCATCCCCTCGCCGGCCTCGACTCCGCCTCGCTCGCCGACTTCGCTCACGATCCCTGGATCACCCGCGCCGACCGCCATCCGGTGGCCGAAGCCCTCGTCCGGGGCTGCCGCGCCGCCGGCTTCGAGCCCCACATCGCCTACGAGGCCCACGACTACCAGGAAGCCCAGGCCATGGTCGCCGCCGGCATCGGCGTCGCCCTGGCGCCGACCCTCGCCCTGGACGGCACCCGCCCCGGCGTCACCGCCCTGCCCCTCCAGCCCCCCGCCCCCGTCCGCCGCATCCTCCTGGTCCGCATGTCCGACCACTCCCTCACCCCGGCCGCCCGCACCTTCACCGCCCTCCTCCACGAGGCGGCCGCGACCCGGAAGGCATGAGGAAGCCGCGATGGCTTGATCACGGCGCACCCAAAAGGGGCGGTACTAGTCTGTTTGTGTTCATATCGTGGTCAGATCGCGTGATCCGTGCACAGCAGCTCGGCAGGGCATCAGCAGGGCAGCCCGGATCCGCGACCGGCAGGAGGCGAGATGCCCGCCGACGAGGAGCTGTCCGGGGCGCGGACGCTGAGCCTGGCTCTGCGGCAGGCGACGGCGTGCGTGGACGGGCTGGGCGCGCTGGCGCACCGGCGCGGTGCCGACCGGCTGCGGCTGGTGGCCGTCAGCGGGCTCGATGCTTCGAGCGTCGAGGAGTGGGCGGAGCTGCGGCTGGACGATCGGGCCGCACCCGCGCGTGCGGTGCGCGGCGACGCGTACGTCTGGACGGCCGGGGACAGCGCGATCGCCGGGGCTCACGGCACGGTCGCGCTGCCGCTGCCCGGTCCCGACGGGCCGGTCGGGGCGCTGTCCGTCCTCACGGCGGGGCCCGTGGGACCGGACCCGACGCAGCGCTCCCTCCTGCGGACCCTCACGACGTGGACCGCCGCGCGCCTGGAGCCCTTCCCCGTCCTCGGCACGCCCGATGGCATGCCCGAGGGTCTGCTGACGGTCGACGACGACTGGCGGATCGTCTTCGCCGACGAAGGAGCCGAACGACTGCTCGGCGACGGATGCGCGCCGCTGACCGGCACCGTCCTGTGGAAGGGGCCGGCGGGCCGCCTGCCCGGACTGGAGGGACCGTGCCGGCGGGCTGTCGCCGAGGGGCAGCCGGTCGGTTTCCTCGCCCACTCGCCGGCCGATCAGCGTCTCCACCAGGTGCGGCTGATCCCCGCGTCCGGGGGCGGCGGCCTGGCGATCCACCTGTCCGACGTCACGACCCCCACGGTGGACGCCTTCGGGAGCCCGGCCGCCGAGGCCGCCGGGAGAGGCCCGTCCGAGCGTCCCGTCCGGATGAGCGAGGTCACCGCCGCTCTGGCCAAGGCCGTCACCGCCGCGGACGTGGTGCGGGTCGTCGAGGAGCGTGTCCTGCCCGCCCTGGGTGCCGACGGACTCCTCGTGCAGGCCCTCGACGAGGACCGGCTGCGCCTGATCGGCTGCGTCGGCTACCCCCAGAGCTTCATCGACGTGGTCGGCACACGGCTCTCCCCCTTGGCCGCCAGCCCCGCGGTCGCCGCCGTGCTCCGCACCGGCACACCCCGCTTCGTCGAATCCCCGGCCGAGTACCTCCGGCTCTACCCTGAGGCCAAGTTCCTCGCGGACGCGTCGCCCAAGAACGCATGGGTCTTCGCGCCCCTGATCGCCTCGGGACGTCCCATCGGATGCTGCGTCATCTCGTTCACTCAGCAGCGTTCCTTCAGCGACGAGGAGCGGAACCTGATCCTGGCCCTGAGCGGACTGCTCGCCCAAGCCCTGGAACGGGCCCGCCTTTACGACGTGGAACACGCACGCGCGCAGGAACTCCAACGCGGCCTGCTGCCCAGGGCGTTGCCCCGCCTGCCCGCCGTCCTCGCCGCGGCCCGGTATCTGCCCGCCGGCAAGGGCGAGAAGGTGGGCGGCGACTGGTACGACGTGATCCCGCTGTCCGCCGAGCGCGTCGCCATGGTGATCGGCGACGTCATGGGACACGGCATCACCGAGGCCGCCACCATGGGCCGCCTCCGCACCGCCGTACGCACCCTCGCCGACCTGGAGATGCCCCCCGACGAACTCCTCTACCACCTCAACGAGTTGACGAGCGACCTCGGCGAGGACTGCTACATCACCTGCCTGTACGCCGTGTTCGACCCCGTCACCCGTACCTGCTCGTTCTCCCTGGCCGGCCACCCCCCGCCGGTCATCGTCGCCCCCGACGGCGCGGTGCGCTGCCCCGAACTCGCGGCCGACCCGCCACTGGGCGCGGCTGTGCCCCCGTTCAAGCTCCACGAACTGCGCCTGCCGGAGGAGAGCCTGCTGGTCTTCTACACCGACGGACTGGTCGAATCGCGCACTCGCGACATCGACCGGGGCCTGGCCCAACTCCAGCGGACCCTTGCGCACGCGGTGACGCGAACGACGTACTTCCCGGACGAACCCGCCGGACCGGCCGGGCACCGCGGCGACCCGGCGGAGCGGCGTCTGGAACGTCTGTGCGATCTCGTCATCTCGGCCCTGCTGCCCGACACGGAGCAGACCAGCGACGACACGGCGCTGCTCATCGCCCACACCCGCCCGACCGCCCCCGAGGACGTCGCGTCCTGGAACCTTCCGGAACATCCCTCCGCCGCCGGACAGGCCCGGGAGTACGCCCGCAAACAGCTCGCCCTCTGGGGGCTGGACGACTGCCTGATGGCCACCGAACTGATCGTCAGCGAGCTGGTCGGCAACGTCATCAGACACGGCAGGGGACCCATCCGCCTGCGGCTGCTGCGCAGCAGTTCCCTGGTCTGCGAGGTCTACGACGGCAGCCTCACCACGCCCCGCATACGACGCGCGACGTTCACCGACGAAGGCGGACGCGGCCTGCAGTTGGTGGCCGCCCTCTCCCAGCGCTGGGGCGCCCGCTACCTCCACGACGGCAAGTGCATCTGGACGGAACAGGAACTGCCGGAGCCCGGACCGCCCGCCCCGGCCTCGTCGGAACCGGCGGAAGCCGGCATGCCGGCCCCGGGTGCCTGATGACCAAGAACAGCCCCGGCCGGTTCAACGCGTCGGGGGCTTCCCGGCACTCCCGAACATCTCGTCCGTCAGCGCCCGGAAGGCATCCTCCGGGTCCCGCCCGTCCAGGGAGCCGTCCAGGTTGCGGGAGAGCAGCAGTGTCGCGAAGCCGTGGGCCATCGACCAGGCGGCCATGAAACCGACGGCAGGGTCGTCGGCGTAGCCCTCCACCGCCGCACGGAGCCGGCTTCGCGTCCGCTCGCGCGCCGCGAGGAGCTCGGGGTCGTCCGCGCGCAGGAGCTCCGGACGGAACATGACCTGGAAGTGCGCCGGATGGGCGGTGGCGAAGTGCACGTACCGCACGCCCAGACCGCGCAGGTCCTCCGCCTCGCCGAGCGCCGCGGACAGCAGGCCGTAGCCCTCGGCCGCGATGGCGGTGAGCAGGCCCGCGCGGTCCTTGAAGTGGTGCGCGGGCGCGGCGTGGGAAACGCCCGCGCGGCGTGCCAGGTCGCGCAGGGACAGGGCCGCCGGCCCTTCGGCGGAGATGACGTCGAGGGCCGCGGTGAGCACGGCCCGTCGCAGGTCGCCGTGATGGTAGGCGCGTTCAGCGGTCATGCCCAGCAGGTTACGCGCAATCTAGACGTTGACAAGTTCGGTCGCCGAAGGGAATCTAGTCGGTGTCAAGATGTGAGGTTCACGGGAAGAGGGATCGCCACATGAGCAACGACGACGGACGCGTACGGCAGATGTGGCACCTCCTGGAGCCTCTGCACGCGGTCCTGTATTACGCCCCCGAGGTCCTCGAGGAGGTGACGGCGCTCGGTTACGACACCGCCGAGCGCTGGCCGAGCTACTTCGCCCTGCGGGCGGCGCCGCTCGGGGCGCCCGGAGCCCGTCAAGTGACCTCGGTCTTCTACAGTTTCAGCCCCCGCATGGTCGCCGAGCACATCCCGGCCGCCTGGGACGTCGCCGCACCGGACAAGGTGCTCGCGGCCCGGACGCGTGGCGTCGACCGGGCGTACCGTGCGCTCCTCGGTGAGCGGACGGACAGTCCCGATCTCGCCGAGGCGGCCGCGCTCGCCCGCCGGGCGGCCGAGGCCGCGCACACCGAAGGCCGCCCGCTCGCCGCCGCCAACGCCGAGCTGCCCTGGCCCCAGGAGCCTCACCTCGTGCTGTGGCAGGCCGCGACGATCCTGCGGGAGCACCGGGGTGACGGCCATCTCGCCGCCCTGCTGACCGCGAGGCTCGACCCGGTGGAGGCGCTGGTGTCCTTCGCCGCGATCGGCGCGGCGCCGGCCGAGGTCTTCGCGAGCCGCGGCTGGAGCGCGCACGAGTGGGCGGCCGCCCGTGAACGGCTCGTAGCGCGGCGGCTGTTGGACGCCGACGACGGCGCGACCGATGCGGGCCGCGCCCTGCGCGCCGAGGTCGAGCGCCGCACCGACGAACTGGCCGCCGCCCCCTGGCGCGCGCTCGGTACCGATGGCACCGTGCGGCTCGCCGACCTCCTCGGCCCGCTGTGGCTGGAGGTCCTCGGCTCGGGAATGCTGCCTCGCGAGACCACGCTCGGCATCGGAAAGATCTGACGCCTTCCGCGGGCGGGCAACTGACCGTGGCGTTCCGTCAGGCCACGTTCAGCGGTTGTCGTAGGCCGTGCGGGCGGCGTCGATGTGCGGCAGGTGCGTGATGCTCCATTCGAGCAGCGGCGCGGTGGCCTCGCGCAAGCTCTGGCCCATCGCGGTCAGTTCGTAGCTGACGTGCGGCGGCATGACGTTGCGGACCGTGCGCGTCAGGATCCCGTCGCGTTCGAGGTCGCGCAGCGTCACGGTGAGCATGCGCTGGCTGATGCCGTCGATGGCCCGCTTGAGCTCGGTGAAGCGCAACGGCCCGTCCTTGAGCATGCGCACGATCAGCAGCGCCCACTTGTCCCCGACGATGCCGAGGACTTCACGGGCCTGGCACGGGTCCTGCACGGTTACCTCCTGAGAACCGGGGCACCGGAATGTGCCGTATTGCCCGGGGCGCGTCGCGGGGATCACGATGTTCGCGGTTACCGAAGAGTACCGAGGCACGAGGAGGAACCCCCGACCATGGCCACGTTTCTACTGGTACACGGCGCCTGGCACAACGGGCGAAGCTGGGACCGGGTGGTCCCGCTGCTGGAGGCGGCCGGGCACCGGGTGCTCGCGCCGTCGCTGACCGGCTACGGCGACAAGGCGCACCTGCTGAGCCCCGAGGTCGGGCTCGGCACCCACATCGACGACGTCGCCGGCCTGATCGAGGACGAGCACCTCGACGACGTCGTGCTCGTCGGGCACAGCTACGCCGGGATGGTCATCTCGGGAGTCGCCAACCGGGTCCCGAAGCGGATCGCGCATCTGGTGTTCCTCGACGCGATGGTCCCCGAGGACGGCGAGAGCGCTGCCGACGTCCTCCCTGTCACCGAGCAGCTCATCGACCTTGCCGTGGACGGCTGGCGGGTTCCGCCGATGCCCGAGCAGCCGCCGCCGCTCGGCTTGTTCGGCGTCACCGATCCCGACGACCTGGCCTGGTTGCGCTCGATGCTGTCGGACCAGCCGGTGCGGTGCCTGAGGGAGCCGGTCCTGCTGGACGACCCGGCCGCGCGCACGATCCCGCGCACTCACATCCACTGCCTCGAGGGCCGGCCGGCGGACATCACCCGGCGTCCCGTACCGGCAGGCGAACGGGTACGCGAGCTGCCGACCGGCCACGACTGCATGATCACCATGCCCGTCGAGCTCACCGCGCTGCTGCTGGAGACTGCCTAGAGGCCGCACACATGGGTGATCAGGAGTACCTGCGCCGGTGCTCGATTCCACCCCGGCGGCGGGAACAGTCGGCCAGGTCCGCACGGTTGTAGGGAGCGGGGGACCGGTGCCGTATGGGCGGGCCATACGGAGAACACACGGCCGTGTGCCCATGGAAGGATCCGCACCCCGGGATCGCGGAACGCCCGCCCTCGCACCGACAAGTATTTCTGCAGGAGGACTGTTTCATGACTGACCGGCCTTTGACGCTCATGGCAGTGCACGCCCACCCCGACGACGAGGCCACCGGAACGGGAGGGGTCCTGGCGCGGTATGCGGCGGAAGGCATCCGGACGGTTCTCGTGACGTGTACCGACGGCGCTTGCGGTGACGGACCGGGGGGTGTCAAGCCGGGCGATCCCGGGCACGATCCGGAGGCCGTCGCGTTGATGAGGCGTCAGGAGCTCGAGGCGAGCTGTGAGGTCCTGAAGATCAGCGATCTGGAGACGCTGGACTACGCCGACTCCGGGATGATGGGCTGGCCGAGCAACGACGCCCCCGGGTCCTTCTGGCGGACCCCCGTGGAGGAGGGCGCCGCCCGACTCGCGGAACTCATGCGGCACTACCAGCCCGATGTGGTCGTCACCTACGACGAGAACGGTTTCTACGGCCACCCCGACCACATCCAGGCCCACCGCATCACGATGGCGGCACTGGAGATGACCGAGCTGACACCCAAGGTGTACTGGACGACGGCGCCCCGCTCCGGAATGCAGCGGTTCGGGGAGATCATGCGCGAGTTCCAGCCCGACATGCCGGAGCCGGACCCCGCCGACGCCGCCGCGATGGCCGAGATCGGCCTTCCCGACGACGAGATCACCACGTGGGTGGACACCACCGCGTTCAGCGACCAGAAGTTCGACGCGCTGGCCGCGCACGCCAGTCAGGGCGAGAACATCTTCTTCCTCAAGATGGGCAAGGAGAGGTTCGGCGAGTTGATGGGCGTGGAGACCTTCGTACGCGTCCAGGACGCCACCGGCGCGGCCGTACCCGAGAACGACCTCTTCGCCGGACTGCGCTGACCCCCCAGGGTCGTCCTCTCGAAGTCGGACGACGGCAGGCGCGACACCTGTCGTGCGCGCCTGCCGCATTGCGGCCTTTCAGCCCCGCGGCGCCGGAGTCAGGGCTCACCTTCGCGACCTCGCCACCCGACTTGTCGACCACTATGCGCCGTCACCCACGTCCTGACCTGCACCATCCAGTACGCAACGCCGCAGGATCCGGCTGGTCAGCCGTTCGCCGCCGGACTGGGCCCGGAAGTGTGGGCACGCATCGGAAGCATCAGTGCCGAGTCGCTGTGGAGCGTGATGCGCACCGGCATGAAGGTGGTGGCGTCCACCGGCGACTCCCCGTTGCCGGGATTGCGGGCGTAGCGCGGATGGGCGCCTCCGCTGATCTGCCAGCGTATGCGGTGGCCGGCGGCGAATCTGTGGGCGGTCGAACTCATCGGCACGGTGATCGCCGACGGCTCCTGCCCGTCCGTCCGCAGCCGGCCCAGCCCGTCACAGACGTTGACGGAGCGGCCTTGCGGGTCCACGTCGCACAGGCGGGTGAAGACGTCGGCATGGCCGGTGTCCGTGGAGATGCTCAACCGCGCGGAGACCGGGCCGAGAACGTCCACGGGCTCGGTCAGCGGGGGGCCGGTGAACGTCAGAACGTCTTCCCGGGCCTCCAGGCTGCTGTTGTCGCGCGGACCGGCCGTACGGGAGAGCAGTGGGCCGCCGAGGGACGGGGTGGGGTCGCCCGGGTCGTAGCGGAACGACGTCAGCGGTGCGGACTCCGTGGGGGCCTGCCGGGTGAGGTGCCCCCGCGCGGTGGGAAACCACGGGCTGACGGCCGTGGCCGGCGGCCAGTCGTCGATGTCCCGCCAATCCTCTTCACCGCCGACGTGCACGCGCACCCGTGTGGGACGGAGGCCGGAGGGATCGTCGTACAGGTGCGCGCGCAGCCAGGCGAGACTCTCGGCGAACACCTCGGGCCAACCCTGCTGCAGCGCGGAGGTGTGGGTCCAGGGACCGACGAGCATGGCGGTCTCGCATCCGGCCTGACGCAGCCGGTCGTACTGCTCGAAAGTCTGGTCGGCCAGCACGTCGTGCCATCCGGTGATCAGACTCGTGGGCACGCTGAGCCGCTCCGCCGCCTGCGCCAGGGACGCGCCGCGCCAGTAGGAGTCTTCGGCGTCCGGGTGTGTCATCACGTCGTCCAGCCAGGGGACTTCGCCTCCGAGGGCCGACGCGTACGCCCCGCGCAGCGGCTGCGCGACGATGACATCACGTATGCGTCGTTGCAGGCGCAGCGTCGCCCTCAGGAACGGTGCCATGCCCTGGTGCTGGTAGGTCATGCCCACGCCGACGGCGAGTGCGGTCTCCAGGCCCAGCGCACCGTGCGCGTGGAACAGGGCGTGGGGATCGTGCAGGCCCACCTGCACCACCATTGCCTTCAGTTCCGGCGGCGGGTCCACGGCGAGGGCCCATTGCACGTAGCCCAGGTAACTGGGGCCGACGGTGCCCAGTGTGCCGTTGAACCAGGGCTGCTCGCGCAGCCAGTTCACCGTGGCCCGGCCGTCGGCGGCCTCGTTGCGCCACAGGTCGAACGCACCTCCGGAACCGCCGGTGCCGCGGCAGCTCTGCAGTACGACGTGGAAGCCCTGTTCGGCGAAGAGCAGGCCGTACATGGGGGACCACGGCAGGCCCCTTCCGTACGGCGAGCGCACCAGCAGGGTGGGGAAGTCGCCCTCGCGGCGCGGGAAGTAGTGGTCCGTGATCAGCGGGCTGCCGTCGGCGGCCGGCACCGGCAGCCCCGGCTCCCACCCGACCTCGTGCTGTCCGGCCGGGAGGCCGCGCCAGATCGCCCTCATCATCCGTGAGGTCAGCGGCGGCTTGCCTGAAGGCGGTGCCCAGGTCGGCCTCGACGCAGAACCGTGCGTGCATGACGTCATCGTTCCCCCCTCTATTTACGTACGATGTACGAGAATAGAGGATGCTTGACTGTGGCCCGCAAGGGCCGTCGATCACGGAAGGAGCATGGCCATGCCGCGTGACGGAGAGGCCGCCGCACCGGGCGTCGACCCTCAACAGCTCTGGCTGACCTCCGACCAGCCGCGCAGAGGTCGCAAGCCTGCCTACAGCCGGGAGGCGATCACTGCGGCGGCCGTCGCCCTGGCGGACGCCGAGGGTCTCGAAGCGGTGACCATGCGCAAAGTCGCCGCACAGGTCGGCGCCGGCGTCATGTCGCTCTACAGCTACGCCCCCGACAAGGAGACGCTGCTGAACCTGATGGTCGACCACGTCAGCGGTGAACTGCCGACCACGGACACCCCCACAGGCGACTGGCGCGCCGACCTGAAGGCCATCGCCCACCTGCAGCGCACGCACATGCTGCGACACCCCTGGCTGACCGCCGCCCTGTCCACTCGACGCGTCCCCGGACCCAACACCCTGGCCTTCCTGGAACACGCGCTCGCCGCCCTGCGGCCCACCGGACTGGACGGTGCGGCGAAGCTGGAGGTCTTCGCCCAACTCACCGCTTTCGTGGCCGGGCACGTCGCCCACGAGATCGCGCAGGCCGCGGCCGCGGAGTCCCCCGACCGGTCCGCGGCCGAAGCCCGCTACCTCGCCACTGTCGCCGCGGACGGCCGCCACCCGGAACTCGCCGAAGCCCTCTCCGCCCCCGGGCGCCCCCTCACCCCCGAAGCCACCTTCACCCGGTTCCTCAACCGCCTGATCGACGGCCTCGACACCGACTGACCCCACACCGCCTTCCACCGCTCCCGCTCCCACAAGCAGGGCTACCGGCGGGCCGGGAAGTCCGCGCTGCCGGTGAGGCCGCCGAGCAGTTCACCCGCGACGGCGCCCACGTCGTTCCCGTCCGCGCCGACCTCGCCGACGCCGGGGGAGTCGAGACGGTGTGGAAGGCCGTGGAGGAGGGCGGCCGCCCCCTGGCGGCCGCGGTGCTCAACGCCGGACGCAGCATCGGCGGAGCCTTCCTCGACACCGACCTGGACCACGAACTCTCCCTGAACATCACCTCCGTCGTCCACCTCGCCAAGCACGTCGCCCGCCACATGGCCGCCCACCACGCGGGCCGGATCAAACCGCGCCCTGAGCACTGAGAATGGTCCCGAGGGTCGTCAGTCGTGGGCCACGACGGCGACGGGGCAGTTCGCCCGGGCGATCACCGTGTGGACGATGGGTCCGGTGCGGAAGCCGAACGCCGCGTCGCTGGTCCGGCGGCCGACGACGAGCAGGCTCGCACCGGAGGAGGCGTGCACCAGGCGGGTGGCGGCCTTTCCTTCCGTGACCGTCTCCGAGACCTCGACCGCGGGGAACTTCTCCCGCCAGGGCTGGAGCACGGCCATGAGGAATCCGCGCCACTCCTCGTCGAGCCGGGGGGCGTCCAGGAGGCCGA
Source organism: Streptomyces sp. NPDC088254 (assembly GCF_044740925.1). NCBI lineage: Bacteria > Bacillati > Actinomycetota > Actinomycetes > Kitasatosporales > Streptomycetaceae > Streptomyces > Streptomyces sp. NPDC088254. The sequence continues at coordinate 301,611 of NZ_JBIURQ010000012.1, forward strand.
TCTCTCCCGAACCGAGCGAGAAGGGCGAGGAATCGGTCCACGCGGACACAGTGTGCAAGGTCGCCGCACGCACCCGCGCCGCCTCGAAGGCGAATCCGATCACCTCGTCGCACGGATCGCCGAGATCGAGACCGAGGACGACCTCGCGGCACGGCGTACGCACCGACGTAGTGCCCTCGTGGCCCGGCAGCGGCTCGTCCTCCGGTCTCTCATCCGCGCGGACGAGGACCACGGGGCGGCCCGCCCGCGCCACGACCGTCTGGGCGACCGAGCCGACGAGGAAGCCGGTCATGCCGCTCAGGCCGCGGGAACCGAGCACCAGCAGCTCGGCCCGGTCCGCGGCGTGCAGCAGCGCGGTGCTCGCGGGACCGTCCACCTGCGCGTCGGTGACGAGGGCTTCGGGGCAGGTGCGCGCGATGTGCCCCCGGGCCTCGTGCAGGATGCGCTGCGCGGCACGTCGGCGTGCGGCTTCGTCCGCGTCGGAGTGGGTGCCGGGCGGGCTCCAGTTCAAGGCGTGCACGAGATGCAGCGGCAGCCCGCGACCCACCGCCTCGCGGGCTGCCCATGCGGCGGCGGCAAGGCTCTCGGCGGATCCGTCGACTCCGGCGACGACCGGTCGTGGCATGGGCGCGCACCTCCATTGCTTCGCATGTGGACCTCGCACGCTCGGTCCAGCCCTTCGGTCTCCTTCTCATCGTTGTACCGCGTCGCGCCGGGCGGGAGGGTCCGCCCGGCCCCGCAGGTGGCCCGGACGGCCCCGCGCGGTGCGCGCAGTCCTCTCTCGGCCCAGCCGTCCACGGGCGCACCCGACGTGGTGCGCCGCGGCCTTCCCGATCCTCACCTCGCCGCTGACGGGCGGCAGGCCCGGCCGGCCGAGGACTGCGTCGACCTTGGTGCGGACGTAGGCGAGTGCCTGGTCGTCCACGTCACCGGTGCGTCGGACCCGCACGGTGGGAGAGGTGTCACCGTAGGCTGCCGCTGCCGTGCGGTGCGTACAGGTCCAGCAGGCGGGTACGCGCGGAGCGCAGCCGGTGGGCGAGCACGTCACCCACCCACATGGCGACCGTCCGCCCCAGCGCGGGGTCGTCCGCGCACATCGAACGGACCGCGGCGGCATCGAACTCGTACGCGCGCACCGGCGTCACGGCCTCCGCGCCCATGTGCCAGCAGTGCGGGGCGAACAACCAGGAGCAGCCGACGAGTTCGTCATGCCCCAGGGACTCGATCACGGCGGCTCGCCGGCCCGGCACACGCATGTCGAGCTCGACGGTGCCCGTACGGATGATCCAGAAGCGGTCGGCGCGGCCGCCCTCCTCGAAGAGCCGGGTTCCCTGGGGGAACGACACCTCACGAGGGATCCGCATGAGCCGTTCTCGGTCATCGGCCGGCAGGGTCCGCAGCATGGTGGTGGTGAGGGAACCGGTCATGACGTGCCTCCCATACGCACTCGGGTACCAGCACCTCAAGCTTGTTCGCTCCACGCGCCCCGAACCATGGGCCGGTCGGCCCTGCCAGGGGGCCGGTCGGCGACCGACGAGAGCCCTTCGGCGTCCCCGACCATGGTGATCGCCGGCTGCCGGAAGGGCAGACAGGGTGGACGCAGGAGGCGCCCCACGAAAGGATCGACCGCGAGGATCGCCGAAGCCGTCGTCGTGGTCGTGCGCAAGGAGGGACTCACGGCCGAGGTCCGCCCGGCCCGGTCCGCGACGAACGTGACGCCGTACGACGCCGTGGTGGTCGGCGGCGGACTGTGCATGGCGGAACGGTTTCGCCCGGCACGTCCGTCCGGGGAACATGGCCGCGGAACACATGCGCCGGGGCCGCAGCTGTTCGGGGGACGCGGCCGGGCCACGCCATCCGGGGGGATGTCATGGACGCAGCCGTTCACGTGCGTACGAAGAACCGGGGACGAGGGGTGCTGGAGGGGGCCTTCGCACTGCTGGAGGCCCTGCGGCAGCACGGTGACGAAGCGGGGGTGACCGAGCTGGCGGTCGCGTGCGGCGTGCCCAAGAGCACCGCGCACCGGCTGCTGGAGCAACTGGTGGCCATGGAGGCCGTCGAGCGCCACGGTCTGCGCTACCGGCTGGGCGCCCAGCTCTACCGGCTCGGGCAGGCGTGGCAGCCGCACCCGGGGCTGCGCGCGGCGGGCCGCCTGCCGCTGCACCGGCTGCGGGCCGCGACCGGGGGCAGCGTGGTCCTGGCCGTGCTGCGTGACGAGAGGCCCCTGACGGTGTGTTCGGTGCCGGGCCGCGTGGAGCCGCTCGTCCCGGTGCGGGACGGCGACACGTTCGCGCTGGACACCGCGTTGGGCAGGGCGCTGCGCGGCCCGGTGCGCGGGGGCGCGGTGCTGGACCGGGAGGAGGTGGTGGCGGGGGTGTGCTGCGCCGCCCTGCCGGTGCGGTCCCCGGCGGGAGCCGTGGTGGGGGCGGTGGCCGCGATGGTGGAGGCGGGCCAGCGGCTGGACGTGGTGGCAGGCCGGGTCGCCGAGGCGGCCGCGGGCATCACCCGCGCGCTCACCGGCACCGGCACCGGCATCGGTCCCGGGAGCGGGAACGGGGCGCGGGCGGTCCGATGACGGGCCCGCACGGCGACGGCCGGGCGGCCCGGTGGAGGAACGCCCGGGCGTGTCCCGCTCAGTGGAACGCGCGTAGATGCGGGGCCGGGCGGGCGGGCATGGTGGTTCGCGTGCCGGGGGACGGCACGGCCCCGCAGCACGACGCGGGGTGACATCAGCCAAGGGGGAACCGACATCATGCGTGGAATCGCTCGAGTGGCCACGGCCGCCCTGCTCTCGCTCACCGGCGTCGCCGGGTTCGCCGGCGCTGCCGAGGCCGAGCCGATCGACTACGTCCGCATCGAGCTGCTGGAGCTGACCTGCCACCAGCAGAGCGAGGGCGATCACGACGAGGCCTACCTGAAGGTCACCGACGCCAACGGCAACGCCGTGAAGGTGTGGCCCGGCAGCCTCAAGTACCAGACGATGGGCCCGGGTTACGTGCGGTCGATGACGGACGGAAACGGCAGCGCGGCCCTCGTCCTCGGCAAGCAGCAGGCCCGCACCATGACGCTGTGGGACTACGACACCTCCAGCCCCAACGACAAGCTGGGCTCGACGCTCGCCACCGGGAGCGAGGCGGGCGCCGAGGTCCAGTACCGCTCGCTCGAGGGGTCCGGCGGCGTCTACACCATCGCGTACCGGGTCATCGACATCTGACCGCACCCGGTCCGGGCGGCGGCGCCGCGGGAAGCGGCTGCGGCGCGCCGCCGGGCGGGTGCCTCCACCCGCCCGGCGGCGCGCCGAACGCCGTACCGGTCCGCTGACCCGATGTGGCGGTGGACGTACTCCCCGGTGGACGGGGCCCGGGGCGGCGTCGGCGCCCCGGGCCCCGCCGCCGCCGGCCGGTGAACGGAACCGACCCGGTGCCAGGCTGACGCCGTGGGCAGCGGCGTGTCCGAAGCCTGTCGGGTCAGGTGCTGAGTGCGTGTCCGGTCGTCGCGTCGACGTGCTCCGGGATCTCGTCGTGGCGATCCCCCACGGTCGGTGTCCCGGTGGGCTCGAACATGAGGATCGCCGCGCCGGACGGAGCGTGCGGCTTGTGTTCTGTGCCTCGGGGGACGGTGAAGACCGCCCCCTGCGGGATCAGGACCGTGCGCTCCCCGTCGGGCTCGCGCAGGGAGATGCGCAGCTCGCCGTCGAGTACCTGGAAGAACTCGTCGGTGTCGTCGTGGACGTGCCAGACGTGTTCGCCCTCGACCTTGGCGATGCGGACGTCGTAGTCGTTGACGCGAGTGACGATGCGGGGGCTCCACAAGGCATCGAAGGAGGCCAGAGCCTTGCTGAGGGAGATGGGTTCGCTGCTCATGGCTCATCCTGAGCGGTTTCGCACGGCCGCCGTGAGTGCTAGGAATCGCACATGGCGAAAGAATCCTCGCACGCGGCTCACGCGGCGGGCATACACAAGGTCGTCGTGATCGTGGACGAGAACTCGAACCCCTTCGAACTGGGCTGCGCGACCGAGGTCTTCGGTCTGCGCAGACCGGAAATCGGCCGGGATCTCTATGACTTCAGGCTCTGTTCGCCCGAGCCCCGCACTCTGATGCGAGACGGATTCTTCACGCTCACGGGAGTCGCCGACCTGGACGCGGCCGACGAGGCTGACACCTTGATCGTCCCCAACCGCCCGGACATCGAAGTGCCCCGCCGCACCGCCGTGCTCGACGCCGTCCGCCGGGCACACGCCCGCGGTGCGCGCCTGGTCGGCTTCTGCAGCGGCGCCTTCACACTGGCCGAGGCCGGCGTCCTCGACGGGCGCCGGGCCACCGCCCACTGGCAGTGGGCGGACCCCTTCCGGGCCCGCTACCCCTCTGTCCAGCTCGAAGCAGGCGTGTTGTTCGTGGATGACGGTGACATCCTCACGGCGGCAGGCAGTGCGGCTGCGCTCGATCTCGGGCTGCACCTGGTCCGCCGCGACCACGGCGCGGAGGTCGCCAACTCTGTGAGCCGACGGCTGGTCTTCGCGGCGCACCGGGACGGTGGGCAGCGGCAGTTCGTCGAGCGTCCCGTGCCCGACCTGCCGGACGAGTCCTTGGCGCCTGTCCTGGCCTGGGCTCAGGAACGGTTGGACTCACCGCTCACTGTGTCCGGCCTTGCGGCGCGCGCGGCGGTCAGTCCGGCTACGCTGCATCGCCGCTTCCAGGCGCAACTGGGCACGACGCCGCTGGCGTGGCTGACGGGGGAACGGCTCGCTCTGGCGTGCCGGTTGATCGAGCGAGGCGAGTCCCGGTTCGAGGTGGTCGCGCGACGCAGCGGGCTCGGCACCGCTGCCAACCTGCGCACGCTGATGCGCCGCGAGACCGGCATCACGCCGTCGGCGTACAAGCGCCGGTTCGGGCCGGAGACGAACTGACGGCGTGCCCGTCCGGAAGGCCGGCGGCAGGTGCTGGTCCGGCGAGCAGGGGCCCGGCGGGGGTGCGCGGGCCGCCCGGGCCCCCGGCAACGGGGCAGGCTGTCGAGCGAGTCTCGGGCGGTCATGCGGCGGTGCCGGGATCGTGGTCCGTCTTGGCGGTGCATTGGGCGATGGGGTGTGCGGCGGCCACCGACTCCCCTCCGTAGCCCGCCTGCGTACCCGACCAGGAAGGCCGTCAGCGGGGCCGGCGGGCCGCGCGACGCTCGTCCGCGAGGGCAACTCATTCGCCTCGGACTCCTGTGCGGCGAACCAGCCGGTGAACCGGACGCGTACCTCGTGGCAAGACACACCGCATCGAGATCATCGGCTGAGGCAGGACGTCCGCCGGGCCCACACCCGGAGCGCCTGCGACCTCCCTGCCGGTTGCGGATCAGCGGGCGATCGAGATCGCGAAAGGAGCGAAGCCGCTGGACCGGATCACGTGCGGCACGAACAGTATGGCGGCCTCCGTGGCGCGGGCGGTCCGGATCCCGCCGAGATCGGTGATCCACTCCTCGCGCCAGCCGAGGTCGATGAGCAGTTCACGGACGGTCTGCTTGGCCTGCGGGTCCTCGCCCGAGAGGAAGGCGGTCGGTGCCTGGGGGAGCGCGGCCGGTGCGGTCATCACCGGGAAGAGCATGGTGTTGAGTGTCTTGACGACGTGCGTCTCGGGGAGCGCTTCCTGGAGTTGCTCGGCGAGGCTCGAGCCGGGGTGGATCAGGTCGGCGGGCAGTCCGTCCGGTCCGTCGACGGTGGCGTTGGAGACGTCGACGAGGATCTTGTCACGCAGTTCCTCGCGCAGAGTCGCGAGCCGGTCCAGCGAGCCGGCGCCCGGGGTGGCGTTGATGACGATGCGGGCTGCGCGGGCGGCGTCGGCGGCGGCGCCCGGTGTGCGGTCCGCGACGGTCACCTCGTGCCCGGCCCGGGTGAGGGCGGTGGCCAGGTTGCCGCCGACGCGGCCGTTTCCGAGAACTGCGATTCCGGTCATGATGATGTGGTCCTTCCGGGGGCGTGGGTGCGGGTGCGGGTTGTGGTGCGCTGTCAGCGCGAGAGGGTGGCGACGGCCTCGGCGTGAACGCCGGGCGCTGCGGCCAGGAAGCTCTCGCTCTGCGGGGTCCAGGGGCGGCCCTCGGCGTCGGAGATCCGTCCGCCTGCCTCGGTGACGAGCAGCGCCCCGGGAAGCAGGTCCGCGCGGGCGCCGGCGAACTGCCAGAAGGCGTCGATCCGTCCGGCGGCCACGTTCAGCAGGTGCAGGGTCGCGGGCACGGCGGTGCGGACGACGAGCGCGTCGAAGAGCATCGCCGTGATCGAGGAGCCGACGCGCCGTACGACCTTCTCGTCCTCGTCCGGCCGGGCCTGGCTGGTGGCCACGATGCTCAGGCCGAGGTCCGCGGTCTGCGAGACGTACAGCGGTCGGCCGTCGAGGTGGGCGCCCATGCCGGTGAGCGCGGTGTACGTCTCGCCGGTCAACGGCAGGTGGACCGCGGTGAGCACCGGCTGGTTGTCCCGCACGAGGGTGGCCGTCACCGCCCACTCCGGCAGGGCGTGCAGGTGGTTGACGTTGCCTTCGGCCGGATCGACGACCCACCACTCGCCGGACGGCAGCGCCCCGCCGTCCAGCTCGTCCTCCACCCAGCCGGCGTCCGGGCGCAGGCGCGTGAGGCCGGGGCGCAGGATGTCGAGGGCCGTGTCGTCGTTGTCGGCGAGCGCGCGCATCAGCTCTTCGCGCGTCCGGTGGCGGACCACCTCCCCGAAGCGCTCGCGCAGCGCCGAACCCGCCTCACGCACGGCGATCGCGGTCCGGGCGAGCACGTCGGCGTCGGAGGCGGCGACATCAGTGGTCTGAAGCGTTTCGGGCATGGGGGAACTCCGGTGTGAGAGGGGGATGGACAGGTCGGTCCGGATGGACTGTGCAGTCCGGCCCGCTCCTTCGTCTCAACGGTATGGAGCCCTTTGATTAACTTCAAATGCATGTAAAGCACGGCTAGGATTACCCAGATGCAATTGGATCTGAACCTGCTCGCCGCGCTCGATGCGTTGCTGGAGGAGGGCAGTGTGGCCGGAGCGGCCGCGCGCCTGCATGTCACCGCGCCCGCGATGAGCCGGACTCTGGGCCGGATCCGGCGTACGACCGGGGATCAGATCCTGGTGCGCACCGGCCGCACGATGACTCCGACGCCGTACGCGATCGCCGTCCGGGAACAGGTGCACGAGCTGCTGCACCAGGTCCAGGGGGTGCTGGCGCCGAGCCGTGAACTCGAACTGGCCAGGCTGGAGCGGACTTTCACACTCCGCTGGCACGATTCCCTCGTCGCCTTGAGCGGCCCCGCACTGCTCGCGGCCGTGCGCGGCCAGGCGCCGGGTGTGCGGTTGCGCTTCGTCGCGGAATCGAGCATCGACACCCCCGAGTTGCGGCGCGGCGAGGTCGACCTGGAGGCGAACGCCAACCGCCCGAACGCACCGGACATCCGTGCCGAGAAGGTGAGCGAGACCCCCCTCGTCATCGTCGTGAGGAAGGGGCACCCCCTCACCCGCGTCAGGACCGTCACCGCGAAGCGGTACGCCGCCGCCGAGCACGTCACCGTCTCGCGCCGCGGAAACCTCGGCAATGCCCTCGACGACGCCCTCGCGAGCCTCGGCCTCACCCGTCGCGTGGTGGCGACCGCGCCCACGGAAGCGGCCGCGCTGGAGTTCGCGCGCGACTCCGATCTCCTGATCAGCGTCCCCGAAGCCACCACGCGGTCAGCGGTCGCCGACCTCGGCCTGGTGGTGCTCCCCCTCCCGCTCGAACTGCCGCCCGCACCGGTGTACCTGTCGTGGCATCAGCGCTACGACACCGACCAGGCCCACGCCTGGCTCCGCGGGCTGGCGCGAACCGCGCTGACCCTGAACGGAGCGTGAGGCTCGTCGGCGAAGGGCCGCCGACTCCGTCGACGGCCCTGAGACGATCTTCGATGCCTGTACCTGGCTCACGCCTTCCGGCGGCGCCAGGCCAGCCACACCACGACGGCCGCACCCGCCGCCAGCAGCACGCTGCGGTTGTCCCGCGCCAGCTGCGCCCCCCGGGCGGTCTTCTCCCGCACCGGCTCGGGTGCCTTCTCGTTCCACAGCCGGCCGGCCTGGGCAGTCTTGGCCCGGGTCTGTCCTGCGGCTCGGGCGGCCTTGTCCTTGACCGGACCGGGCAGCCGGTCCTGCGCCTGGTGGGCCAGGTCGGCCGCCTTCGCCTTCAGTTCCACGGCCTTGAGGGCGGCCTGCTCCTTCAGGTCGCCGGCCTTCGCCGCCGCCTGCTCCTTGACCTCGGCGGCCTTGTCCTGGGCGCGCGCCTTGACGTCGGCCTTCGCTGCGAGTGCCTCGACCGTCTCTCCGAGCTCGGTCCGGGTCTGCTCGACCTGCTCGCGCAGTTCCTCGGGGCTGGAGGCGGTGGGTTCGTCGTGAGGTGGCTGGGTCATCGGTGTGCGCTCTCCTTGATCTCGGCCACGTCGGCCTTCACGTTTTCGACCGTCTGCTCGGGCGTGGGCGGCGCGGCTCGGTCGACCTGCTTCTTTCCACGCATGGCCAGCACCGCGGCGATGACACCCAGCACCGCTGTGACGATCAGGCCGGCCGCCCATACCGGCAGCGCCACCGCCAGCGCGGCGATCGCGGTGGCGACGAGCGCTTGTGCCATCAGGAAGCCGACCACGCCGGCACCCCCGAACAGGCCGCCACCCTTGCCGTAGCGCTTGCCCTTCTCCTTCATCTCCGCCTGGGCCAGGCGCAGTTCACCGCGCACCAGCTCGGTCAACTGCTGCGAGGCCCGCTGCACCAGCTCGCCCACCGGCTCCTGGCCCAAGCGGTCCGTGCTCTGGCCGTGCCCGGCATGGTGTGGCTGCGTGCTCGACACGACGGTCACCTCCGTCCCTCTGAGTCCCTGTAAGCCGGACCACTGACATGTGCCCGACCATCCGATAGAGCCGCGGGTACCCCGACCAGGCGCGTTCAGGGCGGGCGAGGTGGCGCGATCGCGGTTCCGATGCGTACGCGGGCTGAGCATTTGATCCCAGGCCGTGTTCTACGGCGACGTCATCTCACCTCAGCTTGAGAGCCAGTGGCGGCGGACCAGGCCTGGGGCGTTGCGGATGAGCCAGGCGCTGGCCAGACCGATGGCGGCCCCGGCAGCGACGTCGCTGGGATAGTGTGCGCCGCTTTGCACGCGCTCGAGCGCCACCAGGACGGCGGGTACTGCGCACAGTGTTCCGGCGACCGGCCACGTGGGTGCCACGGCGGCGGTGAAGGCCACTGCGGCGGCGGTGTGTCCGGAGGGGAAGGAGGAGGAGTCGGGTCGGTCGTCGACCTCGTCGTGGGGGAACCACTCCTTCGGTGGCCGGGGTCGGTCGGCCAACTGCTTGCACAGGCCGTTCGAGACGAGCTGGGCCACGACCAGGGCGCTCAGGCCGGCCGCAGCAGCCTTGCGGCCGCGCCACCCGCCCAGCCATGCCATCGCGGCGGCGGAGCCGCACCACAGTTTCGTGTTTTCCGCGGTCTCCTCCACCGCCGAAAGCATTTTGCCGACGTGGGGCGGGATGCGGGAGGCCGCCTGTTTGGCCAGCGTCCGATCAGTGTCGTGAAAACACGCCAGAAGTCTCATGAGAGGGAAGTATCCGGAGGTCACCGGCCTACACCCGCCACTGTCGGGCGCGGTCACACGTCGTTCTGGGGAGCGCTCTGAACCGTCAGGCGGTTGTCCGGCCCGGGCCGGTCTCCCGGATCTCCGCGTGGTGGGCGGTGGGGTGGGTGACGCGGTGCACCGCGGCGGCGAGAGCGCCGCCGACCAGGGGTGCGACCAGGAACAGCCACACCTGGGACGGAGCGGCCGGGCCCACGAAGACGGCCGGTCCCAGGCTGCGGGCCGGGTTCACCGAGGTTGGCCACCGCGAGAGCCAGCCCGATCGAGAGCCCGTCGAAGCCGTTGAGCGGCTCCCGTAGCCGTTGGTGCCGAACTCGCCCTGAAACTGCATGCCGGGCACCTGCGGCGCGACGAGGAGGAGGTCGGGCATCCGGGCAAGGGGTGTGCCCCGGTCCCGGAGAGGACGACCGTGAGAAGACGATCCCCCGCCCTGCGCCGCCCGGCCGTCGCCGCGCTCTGCCTCGGACCGGTCACCCTGCCGGCCCCTGTCGCTCTCGCCCGGAGCGCCCCGCAGGAAGCCGTCGAGGTGATCAACGGTGGTCTGGCGCTGTACGCGGTCACCGGCACCGCCGCCAACACCGCCACCGGCTGGCCGGTCGGCTCGACCTCGTCGAACAACGGTGCCGGCACCGGCGGCGGCGTCACCACGTCCTGAACACCGGACGCCCCCTGGTGCGGCCTGCCCGCTGGTGATGTTCTTCATGATGCGCGGCATGCACGGCCAGGGCATGAACGGCGGCCACGACCAGTATCGCGGCAGCCGGACGAGGACCCGATGCGCAAGCACGGCCACCGCACCGGGCCCGGGCGGTCCTGACCGGCCCGGCCCACCGCTCAGCGTTGGCCGGCCGAGCGCCGGCTGCCGGTGGTGTGCTGGGACGCGGTAGGTGCCACTCGAGCCCACTGGCCGTCACCGATGCTCCAGGGGAAACGGTCCGCGAGGTGAGTGGGACAGGGCTGGGTTGGTGGCCGGGCGTGAGACGGGCCCGGTCCGCTGTGTCCCGGACCGGGCTGTCCGGTGGGTGTGACGGGTGTGAGTGCCCCGCAGGGCGGGTGCGTGTTACGGCAGGGTGGCGAGGGGGATGTCGATGTAGGACTCGTTGCCCTCGGGGGAGGTGATCTCGAGGGCGGCTGGAACGGTGTTGTCGTCCGAGAAGAACGGGTCGTAGCTGTCGATGATGAGCTGCAGCCGACGGCCCCTGGCGAGGACGTAGTGTGCGGGCTGGAGGCGGAAGGTCACCGTGGCGGTCTGCTGGTCGGTGAGGGTGTAGGGGGCGTGGGTGATGATGGCGGCTCGGCCGGTGGCGGGGTCGCAGTCCAGCAGGTAGGCGACGAAGGTGGCGTTGTTCGTCTGCGGCTTCACGGTGACCTTGGCCTCCAGGTCGCCCTGGACGCGCATGGGCTGCTCCAGCGGCGCGGTCGTCCAGACCGCGGCGACATCGCGCTTGATGTCGGCGGTCTTGTAGACGTGAGGCAGTCCGGCACGCTCCATCAGACCGGTCCGGACGAGCTTGGGGGCGACGACGACCCCTGTGTCCGGGCCGGCGGCCTGCACGGAGCGGGTCCAGCCCGCCTGCGGCTGACCCTGTGCCATCGGCGCATCCTGCTGCCCGCCAGGCACAGGGCCGAGGTGGAAGCGCTGCCTCGGCAGGGCATAGCTCGCCCAGTCGGGGTGGGTGAGGTCGGACAGGAGGTTGTGCATGTACTCCGAGCGGATGCCGAACTGCGGCGTCGCGCCGTCACCGGCGCGGCCGCCGAGGTGGTGGTCCATCCAGCGGTAGGTCATCTCGGTGGGCTTGGAGATCCCCCCGAACAGGCCGGGCAGTTCGCCGTTGCCGTGGTCGCCGATCTGCACCAGGAGCGATTTGGGGCCCTGCAGCTGGGTGAAGAGGTCGACGACGGCGGGCACGGAGAAGATCGTCTCGTGCCAGTAGGTGGTCATCAGGACCGGCAGCTTGCGGTCGTTGTAGGTCTTCAGGTGCTGCATCGGCGAGCGGAGCCGGGCGAACTCCTTGACCTCGTCGTCGACGATGTTGTCGCGGATCTTCTTGATGATCTTCTGGAACTCCGCCGAGCAGCGCTCCTCGTGGAACAGGGCCACGAGCGCCTCGAACGCCTTGATGTGCCGCGTGCCGTTCTCGAAGAGCGAGGTGAACAGGTCGCCCCAGGCGCTGGCGCCGGCGACGGCCTTGACACGGGGGTCCTCCGCGGCCAGCAGCAAGCTGGTCCCGGCGCCGTAGGAGGCGCCGAAGCACCCGATCCTGGCAGCGTCGACGCCTTCCACACCGGTGAGCCAGTTGAGGATCTCGACGCCGTCGGCCACGTCCTGGGGCCCGGCGACCTGGATCTCGCCCTCGGAGCGAGCCAGGCCACGCTGGCTGTAGGTCAGGACGGCGTAGCCGCCGAGCGTCCAGCGCGGGATCGTGCCGAAGTAGGCCAGGCGGCCGAGGTCGTTCAGCGGGGCGGGCATGACGATGGCAGGACAGTTCTGCCCCGGAGTGAGGCTGCGCGGCATGCTCAGCCCGGCATCGATCCGGGTCCCGTCCGACATGACGATCGGGAACTCCCGGTACTCGGCGATCTCAGCCTGCACCTCGAAGGTGTCGGCAAGACCCCACTGGTCGAGCATGCCGACCCGGCGCGGCGACGGGTCGAGCAGCGCCGCGCGGATCGCCTCCAGCATGGCGACGTTGTCGGGGCTGAGAGCGAACGGGTTCTCCGGGGATCCGTTGACCGGCATGGATGTTCCGCCTTCCGCGGCAGTGTTTCTGACGGACTGTCACAGACATGGTCGTGCCGGTGTGATCATTTCCGGCGAGCGAACCGCGCCCGCCACTCGAACGAGTGAAGGGCTGCTGGTAATGCCCCGGATGGAACGATGCCGGAACGGGCAGGTGGCGAGGCCGAGGAAGGCGTCGTGGATGTCATCGCGCCGTTCCTGCGTGATCGAGCGCACGGAGTGTCAGTGCGCCGGTCTGACGGGATGTCGACGTGTCCGTCGGCGATGACCGACGCGACCCTGCGTACGTCTCCTGGGTGGAAGTGATGGAAGGTCAACTCGGCGTCGCGCGCCTGCACAAACCTTGTCGGCCACAACGCTGGTGATCATTCCACTGTCAGCAAGAAGATCACTGTGGCCAGGCCGATGAAGAGCGTACGGTGCGCTTCCGCACGGCGTGAGGATCAGCGTCTGCGAGGGCAGCGCCCTGGGCAGGGGGCTCGTCCAGGGCGACGGCGCCGCCCGGCAGTACGGGCATGGGCCGGTGGCTGACGCGCTGTCGCGCCCCGTGGGCGCACGGGGCATGACGTGGGCTGATCCACTGCCGACGTCGACCCCAGTGCGGGGCCGCGCTCAAGTGCGCCCGACTGCCGTTGGGGTCACCCCCAGTTCACAAGTCAGTCGACCGGTTTTTCATTGACAAGTCGTTCGACCGGTTTCTATTCTTGCCGCGGTCGGGAGAGCCGCTCCCGTCTGTCGAGTACCGCGAGGCCGGGGACGGGCCGGCGGTGCAGACGGTGGGCCTACGGGGGCAGGTCCTGCCGCTTCGATGTATGGGGGGACCAGCTGATGGCGAAGCAAGAGCGATCGGAACGCACGCTGGAGAAGCTGACCGTCGCGGCGGCTGAGCAGTTCGCACTCCACGGCTTCGTCAAGTCGACGCTCGACGGTGTGAGCCGGGCCGCGGGTGTCACCAAGGGGGCGCTGTTCTTCCACTTCCCGAGCAAGGACGACCTCGCGGACGCCGTGCAGAAGCGGGGCCAGGACATCCTGGAGGCAATGCTCACGGACTTGACCCACGCGGAGAAGTCCTGTCTCCAGGTCCTCGTGGACGCCCTGCACGCGCTGAGTGGAATGCTGCGCTCGGATCCCTTCATCAAGGCCGGCGTTCGGATCGCGCGGGAGCGGACGGCCGGGAGCCCGGCCCCCGTGGGCTTCTACGCGCTGTGGCTGGGCCGGCTCGGGCAGTTGCTCGAAACGGCGCGCAAGGACGGCGACTTGGCTGCCGATGTTCCCGATCTTTCCGCGCGCACCCTCGTCACCGCGATGGTCTGCGGAGTCGAGACGCTGGCATGGATGGGCGTGCCCGAGGACGAGAGTCACAAGTGGCTCGGGTGTCTGTGGGAACTGGTGCTTCCCGTCGTCGCCTCCCCGGACGCCCTCCCGCGGGTGAGGACCGCGGCGCCCACGGGCGGCGCGTCCTTGGCCCGCGGGCGCGCCGCAAGTCACTGACCGCTGCTACAACTTGCCACGGCTGCGATCCGGGGCAGGTCTCAAGGGGGGTTGGGCATGCGCGTGTTGGCGGGCAAGACGGCACTGGTGACGGGTGCGAGCAGGGGGATAGGGCGGGGCATCGCGCAGCGGCTGGCGCAGGACGGCGCCCTGGTGGCGGTGCACTTCCGGGAGGACGAGAGCGCGGCCGCCACGACCGTCGGGGCGATCCGGGACGGTGGCGGACGGGCGTTCGCGGTACGAGCGGACCTGGGTGCACCGGGGGGAGTGGAGAGCCTGTACGCCCAATTCGACGCCGGAGCCGCACGCCACGGCACGGGTCCCGGAATGGACGTCCTCGTCAACAATGCCGGGGTCAGCGGATCCGCCCGCATCCACGAGGTCACACCCGAGCTGTTCGATCGCATCTTCGCGGTGAACGCCAAGTCCATGGTGTTCACGGCTCAGCAGGCGCTCGAGCGGATGCCGGACGGGGGCCGCATCGTCAACATCTCCTCGGCGGCCGCCCGCATCGCCTACCCGGAGTCCCTGGTCTACTCCATGAGCAAGGGGGCGGTCGACACCTTCACCCTGGCGCTGGCCAAGGAGGTGGGGGCGCGCCACATCACGGTCAACGCCGTCCGGCCCGGATTCATCGAGACCGACATGAACGCACAGAAGCGCCGTACGAGTCGAGCGGCGGCGGAGCTGGCCGCGTGGTCTGTGTTCGAGCGGCTGGGACAGCCGGCCGACGTGGCCGACATCGTCGCCTTCCTGGCGTCCGACGCGTCGCGGTGGATCACGGGTCAGTGCATCGACGCCTCGGGAGGTTCCCGGCTCTGACGGCTCCCGCGGCCGTGACACGCGGTGCCGTCACCGGGCCGGCCGGTGCCGGGCAGCCTGGCCGGCACCTCAATCCGCCCTCGCGCCATCGCCGATCACCGCCCGCAGTTCGCCGGACCCCGCTGGTGCGAACCGGGCGAGGCGGCGGGCCGGGACGACCCCGGGCAGCAGCCACGTCCACATGTCCGTGACCCGGTCGTGCAGGTCCTGCCGGGCGGTGCGCACCTGTGACGTGATCTGCACTCCGGCGAACGCCCCCACGATGTAGGTCGACAGGTCGCCGGTGTTCACCTCGGGTTTGACGTCGCCGGCACCCTGGGCGTTCGCCAGCAGGTCGCGGACGGAGTCGATCCACTGGTTGTAGGGCGTCGGGTCGGGCGCCGCGAACGAGCCGAGCTCTATGACGAGGCGGATGCCCGCTCGCAACCGGGTGCTGGAGCGCAGGCCGTGGGCCATGCTGTGCGTCAGGTCGATGGCTCGCTGCAGCGCGCGGAGGTCGGGATCGGCGCCCTGGGGGAGCAGTTCGAACTGTTCCGCCACCAGTTCCCTGGCCAGGGCCTCCTTCGACTGGAAGTGGAAGTACATCGCCCCCTTGGTGACACCGGAATGCCTGGCGATGTCACTGAGGCTGGTGCTGCCGAACCCGGCCGCGTCGAACGCGGCCGCCGCGCCGTCCAGGATCGCCTGCCGTGTCGCCTCCGCACGCTCCTGCCGAGTTCTCGTTCCCGTCGCCACAGCCGGTTCTCCTCCCGCGCGGTGCGGATGACGCCATTCCGCCATCCCTCACGCGCCCGAACTTCCACTTCGCTATAGCCAGAGAATACCATTCGACTAGTATTCTCGGCGCGGAGCCTCGGATGCTCACGAAGCCTTCGAGGCTGTATTGGTACTGGTCAGACGGTGTTTCCACATCAGTTTCCAAAACTCGGGGGCTCCATGAATTTCCTTGTACAAGCCGACCGTCCGCATTTCGGAGAGAGGCGCGACTCCGGGCTGTTCGAGCAGACCGTCCCGCGGAGTCTCGTTCACCGTGTCGCCGTGTCTGAGGTGCTGCTGACCGGGTGGGAGACCGTTCACGACGATCACCGCCTGGGTGCGCAGTGGTCCCGCACCCACAGCTACTACGGAGCGGTCGACGGCCGCTGGCACGACCCGATGCTCTTAGCGGAAACGATCCGACAAGCCTGCCTGTTGTTGGCCCACGAAGCGCTCGACGTGCCCACGGGCTCGGGCTTCCTCACCGAGTCCACCGGCTTCGAGGTCGACGAGGAGCAGGTGCGCCTCTCCCGTCCGGCCCGTCCCGCCCACGTGGTGCTCGACATGCGCCTGAGCCACATACAGCGGCGCGCCGGGGTGGTCAGCCGCTACGGCTACGACGTCGTCGCCCACCGCGACGGTGAGCGGCTCGGCAGCGGCCGATTGAGAGGCAAGTGCACCTCGCAGGCCGTCTACCGGCGGTTGCGCGGCGACCGGATCGACGCCCGCCCGCCGCACACCACGGCGGCCCCGGTCGACCCGCGGCTCGTGGGCCGCGACTGCGAGTCCGACGTCGTGCTCGGCGCCTGCGCCGACGCCGGCGCCCACCCGCTGCGAATCGTCGCGGAGCATCCGGTGCTCTTCGACCACCCGGTGGACCACGTGCCCGGCATGGTTCTCATGGAGGCGGCCCGGCAGGCCGGCCTGCTGGCCCTGGATGCGCCCCGCGGTCTCCTGGTCGCGTGCGAGGCGCAGTTCCGGCGCTACGTCGAGTTCGACCTGCCGTGCCTGGTGTCCGCCGACGAGCCGGAGCACGACGGCAGGGGACGCCACACCCTCACCGTCCGCTTCCTCCAGGACGGCTTCGAGGCCGGCACCTGCCGGGTCGCGATCCTCACCGCGGCCGGGAAGTGAGCGGCACGTGGCCGAACCCACGACACACGTCGCGCGCGGGACGGGCACCGTCCTGGTGGCGGGAGGCACCGGTTCCATCGGGAGCGCCGTGGCGCGTGCGCTGCTGTCGGGCGCCGATTCCGGTGCCCGAGACCTGAGGGTCCTGTAGTCCCGCGGCGCAGCGGTCGTCCCCCACGCGGAAGGGATGCGGCACATCGGTGCCGATCTCACACGTCCGGACACGCTGCGCGGGATGTGCGAGGCCGTGACGACGCTGGTGCACGCCGCCTCCTTCGTGGGGCGCGATCCTGACCGTTGCGAGGCAGGACCACGGGTACACGCGGCAGCCGGTATGACACCGTGGCCGGTGCCCCCGGCACCGGCCACGGCGCCGACGTCACGGCGCGTCGTGGAAGATCACACCAAGGACGTGCCGCCGGCCGTCGTGAACCGCGCTCACCCCGTGGCGCAGCATGTAGCGGCTCCAGCCCCGCGCCGACCGTACGGGACGGTCGTGCACCGCGAAGATCAGTCCCTGCCCCTGGCCCGGCCGTTTCACCACGGGACGGGACTGGGCACGCGGACGCTGCTCGACGAAGACGCTCTCCCCACCGGTGAAGTCGACATCGGGACGGTCCAGCATCACCGCCACCTGCAGCGGGAACGTCAGCTCGCCGTAGACGTCCTGGTGGAGGCAGTTGTAGTCGCCCGGGCCGTAGCGCAGCAGCAGGGGCGTGGGCCGGAGCTGTCCGGCCTCGGCGCACGCCGCCGTCAGCTCGGCGTGGGTCTGCGGGAAGCGGGGCCGGTCCAGGCGCTCGGCCCACTGGTTGGCGATCCGCGCCAGCGGCGGGTACAGCCGCGTGCGCAGCGCGGCCACCACCGGAGGCAACGGCGGGGCGAAGTAGCGATAGCGGCCGCTTCCGAAGCGGTGACGGCCCATGTCGACGGTGCTGCGGAACACGTCGTCCCGGTCGAAGAGCGCGCGGATCTCGCCGCAGGCCTCCGGCGACAGCAGGGGCGGTGTGACGGCGACGCCCTCGGCGTCCAGCTCCGCGCTCAGCGCCGTCCAGTCCAGCGCGTCCACGGCGGGCAGGTCGAGGGTGTCGTCGGCGCTGGCGTCGGGCGCGGTGGGGATGCGGCCGTGCTCCATGCCGGGCAGGTGAGGGGTGTCGTAGCTGGTCAGGGTGTGCTCCGCGGTCGTCGATGAAGACGGGCGCCAGAGGCGGGGGATGTTGCTCCGACGCCCGCCCGTTCAGAGGGAGGGCGCGGCCGTGCGGCCGGACTCCAGGTCGAGCAGGAAGCGCTTGGCCGCGACACCGCCCGCGTAGCCGGTCAACCGGCCGTCCGAGCCGACCACCCGGTGACAGGGCAGCACCACGCACAGCGGGTTCGCGCCGAGCGCGGTCCCCACGGCCCGGGCGGCCCGCGGCCGACCGAGCGCGGCGGCCAGCTCGGCGTAGGTGCCCGTCATCCCGTAGGGGAGGATGCCGTCCAGCCGCTCCACCGTGGTGCGGCTGAACGGCGTGGCCAGGCGGAGGTCCATCCGTACGGTGAACGCGCGGCTGCGGCCTTCGAGGTACGCGTCGAGCTCGCGGCCCGCCTCCTCGAGAATGCGGGCCTGGGCCCGGGTGGCTGCGTCGGCGTCCACGACGGTGAGGCCGCCGCGGGTGATCCGGTTCACCGCCTGCTCACGGTCGTCGAAGGCGCACAGCACCAGCGCGTCGTCGGTGGCCGCGAGGGTCAGCGGACCCAGCGGAGTGCGGTGCAAGGCGAGTGCGGCGGTGGGTGGGGTGGGCATCGGGACCTCTCTGCAGTGCTCCGTGGTGCGCCGGGTCAGACGGTGATGGGCCGGCAGCTCTTGCAGGCCCGGTAGCCCGCCTCGCGGGCGTCCTGCGCGGTGCGGAAGTGCACCCGGTGCCCGGGGGTGATGCGGCGTGCGTGGGCGCAGGTGGGGTGGCAGTAGATGAAGGTGGTGTCACTACCGAGGAACACCGCTCCGGCTCGGGACAGTTCCGCCACCCTGCGCATGTCGATGTGTTCGGCCCGGCGCAGGGCCTCACCCGCCTTCGGCAGGTATGCGGCGTCGCACGGCGATCCGTTGTCGTGCGTGACCCGGTGGCACGGTATGAGCACGGCGACGGGATTGGCCGCCAGCGCGCGCAGGATCTCCGAGACCGAGGGCGGGGCCTCGGCGTCGGCCTCGCGGGCGATCCAGCTCAGCGGCCGAAGCTGCCCCGCGGGGATGTTCCGCACGGCCTCCAGGACTGCGCGCTGCTGTGCGGGCAGCCCGGACAGGTCGATCGCCAGCCGACGGGCCCGGCCGGTGCGCAGCGCGGGGATGAGCCCGGGGAGCGGTCGACCCCCCGAGATCGCCGAGCGGCCGGTGCGCGTGCGGTGCAGTTCCTCGAAGCCGGTCGGGGTCAGGCCCGCCGAGTCCAGGCAGGCGCCGGTCACGGCTCGTGGACCGGCGGCCACGAACAGACCGCCGGCGGCCGTGTCGAGGCGCACGTACGTGTCGTAGCGCTCTTCGGAGATGCCCGCACGGCGCAGCACGCGCAGCGCGAAGTCCTCCGGTGCCCCGGTTGCGAGATCCGGCAGACGCCGCGTCACCGCGTCGCCGTTGCTTTCGTTCACATCGTCACCTCCTTCAGGGCCGTCGGCTCCGGTTCGAGCAGTCGCCGCAGGCTGGCCAGCCCGCGGGAGACCTGGGCCTTCGCGGTGCCCACCGCGCAGCCCTGTACCTCGGCCACCTCTGTGTAGCTCATCCCGATCACATGGTGAAGCACGACCGGTATGCAATGGTGCTCGGGTAAGGCGGACAGCGCCGCGACCAGGCGGGAGCGGTCCTCCGCGGTCGCCGCGCGTTCCTCCGGGCCCGGGTTGTGGTCAGGCCAGACGTCCATGGCCTCCTCCACGGGCAGTCCGGCCGTGGCCGGACGCCGTGTCCGAGTACGGACGTGATTGCGCCACACGTTCGCTGCGATGGTCATCAGCCACGCACGGGGACGCAGCTCACGGCGCCGTGCGGGGCTGTATTCCTGCAGAGCCGTGTAGGCGCGCAGAAACGTGTCCTGGCCCAGGTCGTCCGCTTCGGCGAACGAGCCGGAGACCCGGTACAGGAACGCGTGCACCGCCCCGGCGTGCACCCGGACCAGCTCGGTGAAGCCGGATTCGAGGTGCGCCGCCAGGAGATCGGTCAGCTGCTCGGCCTTGTCGTCCATCACTGAGAGAAACACCGTCCAGGGCGTGGGGGTTGCAGACGTCGGGACGCGGTCGTGCGCCGACGTCGGGAAGCGGTCGTGCGCCGACGTCGGGACGCGGTCGTCCGTGGACGACGGGAACGGGTCATCGGTGGACGACTGGAGCGTCCAGCGCCGAGTTGCCGGCCAGGATCGCCTGGTACAGGCGCCGCATCCGGGGGACGGGCTCGATCCCCAGGGTGTCGCCGAGTGCCCGGTGCAGGCCGTGGAAGACGTCCCCGGCGCGTTTGCGGTCACCGGAGCGGTACAGCGCCAGCATCAGCTGCGCGTGCACGTTCTCGTGGGTGGGGTGGCGCGCGGTCAGATCACTCAGCTCGTCGACCAGCTCACGGTGCCTGCCGAGGGCCAGATCGGCCTCGATGCGCTGTTCCAGCACCCCTTGCCGGGTCTCCGCCAGCTCCGCCAGGTGCGGTGAGCTGAGGGGGCCGGTGCGGACGTCCGACAGGGCGGTCCCGCGCCACTGGGCGAGAGCCAGAGTGAACATCTCCGACGCGGTGCGGTGGTCCCCGGCGGCGGCGGACAGGCGCCCGCGCCGTGTCAGGTCCGTGAACCGGAACCGGTCGAAGTCGGTCGTCTCCAGGGTCAGCTGGTAGCCCTGGTTCCTGGTCAGCAGCAGACGGCTGTGGTCGCCGCGGGGGCCGCGCAGAGCCTGCCGTATGTGGAGCACGTAGGTCTGGAGCGTGGACATCGCGCTCTTCGGGGGAGTCGACCCCCACAGCTCGGTGATGCAGTCGCCGGCGCGCACCATCCGCGGTGCGTTCAGCATCAGGAATGCGAGGAGCTGGCGAGGCTTCGGTGCGCTCGGCACCAGATTCGCGTCGGAACCGGACAGTAAGAGGGGCCCGAGAACGCCCGACTTCATAAGGAATTCCTATCCCCGTGGTGTCGTGACACTTCGAACAGGCATCCTGTTTTTACGACTCGAGGATAGGCATGTAAAGTTTTCGACGTCAAACGGAATGGTGATTGATAATTAATTCGGTCAGCCGGCCGGTTCTTTTTTCGGCTGGGAATTCAGAGCGGTAACCTGGCGGCTATTTGATCCGCGGCGTCCGGGCCGTAGGCGCACCGGAGGCGGGCCGACAGCCGGTCCCGGACCAGCGGGTAGCCCTGGGCGTCGGGCGACTCGAGAGCGGCCGCGGCCAGGGCGCACCCGAGCTGCGCCGCGCGCTCGGCGCACCAGCCCCAGACGGCACCCGCCAGAAAACCGGCGCGGAACGCCTCGGCGGTCCCCGACGGATCGCCCTCCCGCGCCGCGCTTACCGCCTCGACACCGGCCGCGGGGCGCCCGCGCCGCGCGATGGCCACCCCCCGCAGCCCGCGTGTGACGACCCAGGTTCCCACCCGGCCGAGCAGTTCCGCCTCGCCCCACCCGGTGAGTTCACGCAGCAGCGGCACGTCGAACTCGTCCGTGAACGCGTAGCGGGCCCCGTCGACGAGTTGGCGTGCCTGCCGGCCGGTGAGGCGGGACAGCCGGTCGCCGGGGTCGGCAGCGAAGGGGATGCCGAGCCGTCTGCACTCCTCGGTGTGCCGCACCATGGCCTCGACGTCCCCCGCCGTCACCACCACCAGACCCAGCCCGCCGATGCGGCGTGCGGCCGGCAGCAGGGTGATGTGCCGGGACTCCGTCTGCGCACCGTCGTACGACAGCCTGAGCCGGCCGTCCCCCGCGTCCCTGATCTCCACCGCCCGCGCCGTGTCCAGGACCTCGCTGACGCGCACGAGTTCGAGATCGACGCCGTACGACAGCAGGGAGCGGCCGTAGTCGGCGAAGTCCTTGCCGACCGCCCCGGCCAGCAGCGGGCGCAGGGCGAGACGCCCCAGTCCCACGGCGATGTTGGCGCCTGCCCCGCCCCGGCGCACCCGCAGGGTCTCGGCCCGCACCGCGGCGGCGCCGCGGCCCAGCGCCGGGCCGTCGGTGAGCCGGCCCGCGACGGTCAGCACCTGGTCGGTCGCGATGGCACCGGTAACGGCTATACGCATGGTGATCAATTCCTAGGGAGCCTGGCCCGTCAGGAGGCGACGACGCGGCCCCGGACCACGAGGTCCGGGGCCGGGTTCGGGTGGACGGTTACCGCCGGGCGGCCCGGCGCAGTGCATCGACGCGGTCGGTGCGCTCCCACGTGAAGTCGGGGAGTTCGCGGCCGAAGTGCCCGTAGGCGGCCGTCTGGGCGTAGATCGGGCGCAGCAGGTCCAGGTCGCGGATGATTGCGGCCGGGCGCAGGTCGAAGACCTCCGTAACGGCCTTCTCGATGGCGGCCTGCGGGACGGTGGCGGTCCCGAAGGTCTCGACGAAGAGACCGACGGGTTCGGCCTTGCCGATGGCGTAGGCGACCTGCACTTCGCACCGGGATGCGAGGCCGGCGGCGACGACGTTCTTGGCGACCCAGCGCATCGCGTAGGCGGCGGAACGGTCGACCTTGGAGGGGTCCTTGCCGGAGAAGGCGCCACCACCGTGGCGGGCCATGCCGCCGTAGGTGTCGATGATGATCTTGCGGCCGGTGAGGCCGGCGTCGCCCATCGGGCCGCCGATCTCGAAGCGGCCGGTGGGGTTGACCAGCAGCCGGTAGTCCTCGGTCTCCAGCTTCAGGCCCTCCTGGGCCAATTCGTCCAGCACGTGCTCGACGACGTGCTCGCGCACGTCGGGGGTGAGCAGGGAGTCCAGGGCGATGTCACTGGCGTGCTGCGAGGAGACGACGACGGTGTCCAGGCGTTTGGGCTTGCTGCCCAGGTACTCGATGGTGACCTGGGTTTTGCCGTCCGGGCGCAGGTAGGGCACTGTCCCGTCGCGCCGCACCTCCGAGAGGCGGCGCGACAGGCGGTGAGCGAGGTGGATGGGCAGCGGCATGAGGCTGGGCGTCTCGTCGCAGGCGTAACCGAACATCAGACCCTGGTCGCCGGCGCCCTGGAGGGCCAGCCGGTCCTCCTCCAACGACGAGGAGCCGTCCACCCGCCGTTCGTGGGAGGTGTCGACGCCCTGGGCGATGTCGGGGGACTGGGCTCCGATCGAGACGGACACGCCGCAGGAGGCGCCGTCGAAGCCCTTGGCGGAGGAGTCGTAGCCGATCTCGAGGACGGCTTCGCGCACGAGGGTGGGGATGTCGGTGTACGCGCTGGTGGTGACCTCGCCCGCGACATGGACCTGACCGGTGGTGATCAGGGTCTCCACCGCGACGCGGGCCGTGGGGTCCTGGGTGAGGAGGGCGTCGAGGATCGTGTCGCTGATACGGTCGGCGATCTTGTCGGGATGGCCTTCGGTGACCGATTCCGAGGTGAAGAGCCGGGCAGACATGAGAACTCCTGGGGTCGGGGCGACGGGGCGTGGATCAGGGTTTGCGCTGACGTTCCAGGGCGTGGTCCACCAGGGAGGCGGCCGCGCCCGTGTACGTGGCGGGATCGAGCAGATCAGCCAGTCCCGCGGGGCTCAATGCGGGCCCGACAAGCGGGTGTTCGGCAAGGACGTCGGCCAGGGGCCGTCCGGTGCGCGCGGCGGTCTCGGCCGACTCGGACAGCAGCCGCTTGGCCGTGGCCTTGCCGAACTCGGGCGTCAGGACCGCGACGATCCGCTCGGACGACATCAGGGCACCGGTCGCGGCCGCGTTGGCCCGCATCCGCTCTCCGTGGACGACAAGCCCCTCGCACAGCTCGACGGCGGTGTGCGAGGCGCCGCCCGCCAGCCGCAGACACTCCCGCAGCAGCAGCCATTCGGCGTGCCAGACGCCGCCTGAGCGCTCGTCCTCGGTCACCAGACACTGCGTCAGCGCGCCCGACAGCGCGGGAACCTGGAGCGCGGCCGAGCGGATCAGGGTGGTCAGCACCGGATTGCGTTTGTGCGGCATGGCCGAGGAGGCGCCGCGCCCGGCCACCGGCGGCTCGGCGACTTCACCGACCTCGGTACGGCCCATCGACTGCACGTCCACGGCGATCTTTCCCAACGCCCCGGTCACGAAGGCCAGGGCCGCGGCCGCATCGGCGACGGGGGAGCGCAACGCGTGCCAGGGCAGCGGGGCAGTGGCCAGCCCGGTCTCGGCCGCGAACGCCTTCGACAGCGCCGCTGCGTACGCAGCCGGCGCGCCGTCCACCGCCGAGTACTCCAGATAGCCGGCCAGCGTTCCTGCCGCACCGCCGAGCGAGACGGGCAGCCGGCCGTCGAGCAGCCGGGCCACGCGGTCGGCCGCCTCGAGTACCAGCAGGCCCCAGCCGGCGGCCTTCAGCCCGAAAGTGATCGGAACGGCGTGCAGGGTCAACGTCCGCCCCGCCATCAGGGTGTCCCGATGCCGCTGCGCCAGCCGGTCCAGGGCCGCCGCGGTGCGCAGCAGGTCGGCGTGCACCAGGCGCAGCGCCCGGTCGCAGACCAGCATGGCGCCGGTGTCGAAGATGTCCTGACTGGTCGAGCCACGGTGCACGTAGTCCGCCGCCTCCGGGTTCTCCTCGGCGACGACCGCGGTGAAGGCGCGGACCAGGCCCACCACCGGGTTGGCGCTCTCCCGGGCGGCGACGGCGAGCCGGCGCAGGTCGATCCGCTCGGCGCGGGCGGCCCGGGTGATCGCCGCGGCGGCCCACGCCGGCAGGGTGCCGAGCCCGGCCTGGGCGCGTGCCAGCGCCGCCTCCGCGTCCAGCATCGCCTGGAGCCAGGCCTCGTCACCGACCGCCCGCTCCACCGGGGTGCCCGCCCGCACCGGGGAGAGCAGCCCGGAGTCCAGTCCCGCCGGATTGCCCGTCATGCGGGTGCCTCCGTCAGCGTCCGGCCCGAACGGCCCGCGGAGGCGTCCGCGGCGGCGGGGGCGAGGGCCAGGACCGCCCGCGCGATGGCGTCGGAGTCGCCCAGCGTCACCGAGTTCACGCCGGGTCTGATGCCGGCCGCGGTCACCCAGTGCACCGCCTCCGTCGGCACCCCGTACGCGAAGCGCCGCGGATGGCTGCGGCCGTAGGCGTCGACCAGGTGGTACGGGCGCTCGGTGACCTCGAGCCCGCCCGTCTCGTAACTCGTGCCGCACGCACCGGGAATGCGGAACGGACGGCACTGCCCGCTGGACAGCAGCCCGCGCAGCAGCGGATCGGCGGTCCGGCGCACGTCGGGCTCCGGCAGGCGCGCCTCCACCAGCACCCGGGCGTGCACCGGGGCACCCCCCACGTCGTCCGACTCGGCGAGGAACGCTCCCGCCGCGCAGTCGATGCGCAACCGCATGCCCGGACCGATCAGGTCCAGGACACCCGCCTCGAGCAACGCGATCAGCTCCTCGACGCGTGACGAGGGCGGCCCGATCGACAGGAAGGCGTTCAGCGGGGTGTACCAGCCCTCCACCTCGTCCCGGTAGGAGGCGCCGTCCAGCCCGCCGTGGTCGAGGGCGAGCCGCACCTCGTTGCGCAGGTCGCGCAGCGCGTCCAGCGCCGCCTTGAGAGGCCCGCTCACGTTGCCCGCCCGGGCCTCGCGCACGTCGGCGCGCAGATGCTCCAGCATCCAGCGGCGGAACTCCGCCCGGTCGGCGAACTCCAGGTCACCCTGCGGACGGAAGATCCGCTCCCAGTCCCACCGCTCACCGCGCGGGATGCGGTACGAGTCGAGCAGCCTCTCGGTGTGGACGGCACCCTCGGGCAGCGAGACGAACCGTTCCACGAACTCCTCCCGTTCGGCCTCCCGGCCCCGGGCGCTCAGCAGCGCCCCGTAGAAGACGCTCTCCACCTCCCGGGCGATCAGCGGCCACAGGTCGGTGCCGAAGTACACCCGCTCACCGTCCACCGCGCGCTCCCGCAGCGCCGCCACCACCTCCTCGGTCAGCATGCGCGGCTCGTGACGGCCGTGCGCGCCCTTCTCATTGGCACCGCGGGCGTGGTACGGGATGCCGCGCCGTGAGCCCGCGACGATCCGCGGCTCGCGGCCGGAAGGGCGGTAGACGAGATGTCCGCCGACGCGGTCGAAGCGGCCGCCGCGCCCCACGGTGAGCAGGGCCATGTGGTCGAAGAAGTTCAGGCCCAGCCCGCGCAGCAGCACGGTCTCACCGGACCGCACGTCCGACAGGTCCAGGTCCGCCGGGTTGGCCGGCAGCACGTGCAGCAGCCCGTGGGCCCGCGCGCGCTGCGAGAACAGGCGCTGGGGCGGGGAGACGGAGGTCGGCACGTGTCCCTGGGAGAGTACGACCGCATCGAGGCCGTCGAGGACCATCCCGTCGGACAGGACGACCTGCTGCGCGCCGTCCTCGGGCCGTTCCCGCAGGGCCACGGCCCGGGCCTGGTGCACCCGCACCCGCACGTGCGAAGGGGCGTGGGACACCACCCGGGCGAAGACGTCCTCCAGATAGCGGCCGTAGAAGGCGCGGGTCGGGTAGTCGTCCGGGCCGAGCCGACGCGCCTCGGCAAGCACGGCCTCGTCGTACAGCGGCGCCTTGCGGGGCCCGTCGCCGAGCGTGCGCGCCCACTCGTACAGGCTGGGGCCCGGCTCGACCGGGCCGTCCATCTCCACGCTGGCATCGGTGAACACGGTCACCTGTGAGGCCACGGTGTTCATCAGCAGCACACGAGGCTGTCCGGTACGCCACACTCGTCCGGCACCGGGACGGTAGGGGTCGACGACGTGCACGGTGACCACCCGGTGAGCGGGTGCCAAGCGTTCGTTGGCGCACAGCCGCTCCAGGACCGACAGACCGCGCGGTCCCGCACCGACGAGGCACAGGTCGAGGTCGCCGCTGGGCATAGGGGTACTCCATGGGTGTCGAGAGCCGGGAGACGGGGATTGGCTCATACCGGTGCGGCGATCAGCAGACTCGTCTCGAGGGCGAGGGAGCGCATGCTCTCCAGGCGCAGGCCCGCGGCGCCCAGGACGGAGCGGTACCCGTCGAGGGCGCGCTCGCGGCCGCCCGCGGCCATCAGCAGGTGCAGGTCCCACAGCAGCGGCAGCACGGGTGCCGAGCCGTCGGTGGCGACGACCCTCTCCAGCACCAGCAGCCGTCCCGTATCCGCCATGGCCTCGCGGATGTTGGCGAGGAGCGTCACGCACCGTTCGTCGTCCCAGTCCTGGAGCACCCGGGACAGCAGATAGACGTCGTGGCCCGCGGGGACCTTGTCGAAGACGTCGCCCGCGACGGTCTCGTAGCGGTGGGCGTCGACGGTGGCGCTCAGGTGCCGCTCGGCCACCGGCAGCATGTGCGGCAGGTCGAAGACGGTCCCCGTCAGGTGCGGGTGGGCCCGGAGCACGGCCGACAGCAGCAGGCCGCTGCCGCCCGCCACGTCGACCACGGTTTGCGCCCGCGTGAAGTCGAAAGCCGCCGCGGCCTCGGGGAAGAACACGTTGCCGGCGTTCATGGCGCGCAGGAACCGCGGCCCGGCGTCGGGCTCATCGCGCAGATAGGCGTGCAGCGAGGTGCCGAAGGCGTGCTGGAAGCCCGAGGTCCCCGTGCGGATCGCGGGGACCACCGCACCCCAGGCGCGGTGGAACTCCTCCCCGTACAGCAGCACCATGTCGCGCATGGACTGCTCACCGTCGGCGACGAGGAGCGCGCCGACATCGGTGAGCCCGTAGCCGCCCTCCTCGTCGCCGCTGAACACGCCGAGCGCGGCGAGCAGCCGCAGCAGCCGGGCAAGGCTGTCCTCGTTGGCGCCGGTGCGTTCGGCCAGTGCCTGGACGGTGCGGTGTCCGGCGGCGATGTGGTCGGGCAGGGACAGCGAGGCCGCCGCGTGCAGGGCCTGGGCCCGCCAGGTGCCGGTGATCAGATCGACCACCTGACGTGCCGCCGTCTTCTCGGTACCGGGCATGATCAGGCCTTCCGTACGGGGGAGGACACGGCGAGCGCGGGGTCGCCGGTGCGGGACAGGACGGTGCGCAGACGTTCGCGCAGCAGGCGCTTGAGGACCTTGCCCGTCACCCCCACGGGGAGTTCGGAGCGGTCGGCGGCCAGTAGCAGCCCGCCGAGCGTCGCCAGGCCCTCGCGGGCCAGGGCCGCGTTGCACGAGGCGAGCAGCCGGGCCGCGTCGTGGTCCTCGCCGTCGGCGAACAGGACGACCGCCAGGGCACCGGAGTGCCCAGGGGAGTGGGGATCGTCGACCGCGACGACCGCCGTGTCCAGCGCCTGCGTCGCGAGCAGGACGACCTCCTCGACGGGAAGGCTGTACACGGGCCCGCTGACGGTGTGGATCACATCGGGGGTGCGGTCCAGGTGGTACCAGGTGCCGTCGCTGTCGCGGCGCATGATGTCACCGGTGAGGAAGTACCCGTTGACCGTCGCCTCCGCGGTCAGGTCGGGCTCGTCCAGGTAGCCGGCGGTGATGCTGGGTGTCTGCACACCGAGCCGGCCCGCCTGGCCGTCGGGCAGTTCACGGCCCTGCTCGTCGAGCACGGCCGCCTTGCGAACCACCTTGGCGGGCGAACCGATATGGCGTGCGTACCGGGTCGTCTCGGGCGTGTACGCCTGCTTGAACAGCACCATCCCCATCTCCGACGATCCGAGTCCGTCGAGGTAGCGGGAGCCGTCCAGCACCTTGCCGTTCTCGGTGCGCCGGCCCAGCGCGATCAACGGTCGGATGTGCCGCTCGTGGGACGCGTCACCCATGCCGTGCCAGGTGTGGAGGTGCCGTGCGGCCTCCGGGCTGATCTTCTCGGTGGGTATCTCGGCCAGGGTGAGCGGGAAGGCCAGCACGGTGGTGGGGTGGAACAGGTCGACCGCCCGCGCCACGGCTTCGCCGCTCGGCTCGTCCAGGATCAGTGTCGGGATGCCGAGCAGGATCGCAAGGCTGAGGTAGCTGATGCCGGCCGAGTGGCTGTGCGGCAGCGCCGTCAGCAGCCGGTCGGAGCGCAGCGAGGGAAAGGACCACAGCCGCTCCCGCTTGCCCGCGAAGAACGAACCGTGGTGAAACACCGGGGCCTTGGGCCGGCCGGTGGTGCCCGACGAGTGCGAGATCATGATCAAGTCCTCGGCGGCGTGCCGGTACGGGAAACCGGGCATCGGCCGGGGCGGCGGCGGAGCACTGACGGCGAGCGAGGCGATGTCCGCGACCTCGGGCGTGTCCTTCCCCGGCGCGTCCGCCTCCCAGGCGTCGGCGAGGCCCTTGAGGAGGTCGCCGTCACCTACCAGCACCGTGGTCCGGGTGCGCAGGAAGTACTCGGCCGCCGTCGCCGCGGCCATCCTGGGGTTGCAGTGC
The DNA here is from genome assembly GCF_044740925.1 of Streptomyces sp. NPDC088254. NCBI lineage: Bacteria > Bacillati > Actinomycetota > Actinomycetes > Kitasatosporales > Streptomycetaceae > Streptomyces > Streptomyces sp. NPDC088254. Next base: position 330,537 of record NZ_JBIURQ010000012.1, read on the forward strand.
ACGGCGGCGGCACCGAGCGACGTGATGGCGATGTGGTGGATCAGGCCGAGCAGCCCGTCACGGGTGTGCAGGCCCACATGCGCTCCGGGCCGCACCCCCCGCCCCCGGTACCAGTGGGCGTAACGGATCACGGCGACGCGCACGTCGTCCAGGGACATCGCTTCCGGCGCGCCCGTCGCCCAGCGGGGGGAGGACACGTCGGGGTGGAACAGCAGCGGACGGTCCCGGTCGCGGGCGATGCGCCACGCGTGCCAGAAGAAATTTCCCGCCCCCAGATCCCGGTCGGCGTGAAGGCGCAGGCGTTGCGCGACGGACCTGTGGGTGCCGAGCAGGAACATAGGAATACCTCACACTCCGCAGTGATGCGCCGAATTCTCCGGTCACCGGTGAGACATCGCGGCCCGTGATACCCCAGCGGTCGATAAACGTTCGTGGCGGAGTCTCCAACCGGCTGCTAAAGAGCCGATGGAAAAGCCGTCCCGGTCGCCGATCTTGCTTCGTTCTTCAGAGCGGGTTGCAACGATCGCACCGGTTCGATCGAGCGAAGGCTGGAGGCCGCGTCAGGATGGACGACCTGCTGACAACCCCGGTCGCCGTGATCGGCGGCGGTCCGGTCGGATTGATGCTCGCGCTGTTGCTGGACCGGCAGGGAGTTCCCTGCGTGGTCGTCAACTCCCAGCCGGGCGTGCACGATCAACCGCGCGGCAGCACCCACAACGCTCGGACGATGGAGCACTACCGCACCCTGGGACTGGCCGAGCGGATCCGCGGACTGGGTCTTCCCGCCGGGCACTCGGCCGGCATCTCCTTCTTCACCCGCTACAACGCGCACGAACTGGCCCTGCTGCCCTGGCCGGGCAGCGGCGAGGTACTGCGCCGGCGGATGGCCGCCGACCGCACGGACCCGTCCCCCGAACCGATGCACCGGGCCAACCAGATGTACGTCGAGCGCCTCCTGCTCGACCACGCCCGCACCCGGCCCCGCATCACCCTGTGCTACGGCTGGACGGTCACCGCCCTGCACGAGAGCGCGGAGCACGTCGACGTCGTGGCCGAAGGCGACGGCACCCGGCGCCTGTTCCGGGCGGCGTTCGTCGCGGGCTGCGACGGCGGTCACAGCCTGGTCCGACGCCACCTGGGCATCCGCTACGAGGGAGAGGGCACCCTCGAGCAGGACATCCTCGGACGCCGCTCCACCGCCGCCCACCTGCGCGTGCCCACGCTGTACCGAGACTTCCTGCGCGATCGCGGCGCATGGAGCAACTGGGTCGTCAACGCCGACCTCGCGCTGAACCTGATCGCGCTCAACGGCGTGGACGAGTTCTTCCTGCTCACCAGCTCCGTCGACCCGGACACGGTGACCGACGCCGAACTGGTGCGCCTCGTGCAGCGGGCGGTGGGCGAGCCCTTGCCGGTCGAGGTGCTCAGCCACCGGCCCTGGACCGCAGGCGCGGCGCTGGTCGCCGAGTCGTTCGGCATGGGCCGCATCCGCCTCGCCGGTGACGCCGCGCACCTGTTCACACCCAACGGCGGCTTCGGTATGAACACCGGCGTGGACGACGCCGCCAACCTCGCCTGGAAACTCGCGGCGGCCGTGCAGGGCTGGGCGGGCCCGGACCTCCTCGACACCTACGGCGTCGAGCGTCGACCCGTCGCCCTGCGCAACACCTCGGCGGCCCGCACCCTCGGCCAGGGACTCGGCGCCGTCGGCCGGCCCGCCTGGCTGGAAGCGGACTCCGCATCGGGCGAGGCCGCCCGGGTCAAGACCGGAGCGGAACTGGCCGAGTACGGGATGCGCACCCTGGACACCCTCGGGGTGCAGCTGGGCGCCCGCTACGACGGCTCCCCGATCATCGTCGGGGACGGCTCCGAGCCGGTGCCCGACTCCTTCGCCGCGTACACGCCCTGTGCCGTGCCGGGCGGCCGCGCACCTCATCTGTGGCTCGACGACCGCCGCACGGAGGGCAGTTCGCTGTTCGACCGGTTCGGCCCCGGCTTCACGTTGCTGCGGCTCGGCCCGCGTCCGCCGCGAACGGAACGGACCGAGGCGGCGGCGCATGCCCGGGGCGTGCCGCTGCGGACCCTGACGCTCGACGATCCGCTCGCGCGGGAACTGTACGAACGTGATCTGGTGCTGATCCGTCCCGACCAGCACGTCGCATGGCGGGCCGACCGGGAGCCCGGTGACCCCGGGGCGCTCCTGGCGCAGGTCACCGGCCGGCCGCGCGAGACGGCGGCGAGCTCACCGGTCCCGGCCCGCGGGCGGTGGTGAACAAGCGCTGAACAGGTCCCCATGACGGGACCGGCACGGCTTGAGCGACGGTAGAATCCGCGCGTATCGCAACGTTTGACCGGGTATTTCAGCGGGACGACCTTCCGCCGGCCCGCCCGGGCAACGATGGGGGAATGACATGGAGTTTCGCGTTCTCGGCCCTCTGCACGTGTGTGACGACGAAGGCAGCCACAGAACCCCGACTGCGCCGAAACAACGGCAACTGCTGTCACTCCTCGCGCTCAACTCGAACCACGTCGTGTCCGTGGCGCAGATTGTCGAGGAGATATGGGAGTACCGTCCGCCGTCGAGCGCGGTTGCGGCGGTGCACACCTACGTCATGCAGCTGCGCCGCTTCCTGGACGGGGCCCGGCGCGGCCCGGGACGCACCCCCGGCCGGCTGCAGACCCGCGACCAGGGGTACCTGCTGAAGCTGAACGCCGGTGAACTGGATCTCGATCGCTACGAGCAGCAGGTGCGGGCCGCCCGCGCCACCCTGGACGCCGGCGAATACGCCGAGGCCACCGAGCAGTTGCGCGCCGCCGAGATGATGTGGACGGGGCCGATGCTTGTGGACGTCCCCACGGGTCCGCTGCTCCGGGCCGCCATCGAGGTCGTCGAGCGTGACCGGCTCGACGCTGTTCCGCAGCGGCTGGGCGCCGAACTGCGGCTCGGGAGGCACCATGAGATCCTCGGCGAACTGACCGCGCTGGTCCACCAGTACGGCACCCACGAGGACCTCGTCGCGCACCTCATGCTCGCCCTGTACCGGTCGGGCAGGCAGGCTGACGCGTTGCTGGCCTACCACCGGCTGCGGGCCCGGCTGCGTGAGGAACTCGGCACCAAACCGTCGGCGCGGCTGCAACGCCTGCACACGCGCATGCTCTCCGGGGACCAACGCCTGGAGCCCCCCTCGAGCTCGTGCTCCAGGCAGTCGCTCAACCTGCTGGCCGAGCGCACCGTTTCCACCTCCCGTGGCCCGGTAGGCGACGACGGGCTGGTCCTGGTCTGACGGCCCTGCGGGGGAACCGGCGGCGCGGGACGCGTTGTCCGGGCCGCCCGCGGCACGCCCTCCGCACGCGGGGTTCTCGGCAGGGTGATCCCACGCGGTCCGCGAGCCGGTCAACGGGTGTCAAGGTGACCGGAGCCCCCGCCTGGCCCGCCCACGGGCGCAGGTGAACCGGTCGGCGGGAACCGTGCAGTACGAGGACGTCTACTGCTCCGTCACGTCCGCGGCCCCGAGGGCGTCGCCGTCGGACTGGTCGAGGCAGCCGGCTGACAGCTGCCGCGGAACCCTTCAGGCACCGGTTCGCACACGCCAGGGCTGGGGCCGGGGCCGGACGGGTTCGCACGCCGACCGCGTCGTCCAAGTGGACGGCGCGAGACCGGCCGTGGCCTGTGCGCGGCGGACCGGGCCGTGCGGGCGGCGGCCAGGCAGGCAGATCAGGGCGCCCACCAGGGCCGGCCCCATCAGCACGGCTGCCGCCCCGAACGCTTGCCCCGCCCCGGCGGCCACGCCGGTGCCATGGCCGCACACCGCCACCGCGAGCACCGTGCCCAGCGCGGTCCCGAACTGTCCTGCGCACTGCACCAGGCCCGCCGCCAGCCCCGCGCCGCTGTCCCGGAACCGGGCCAGCGCCACGACCTCGCACGACATCCAGATCAACGGAAGCCCCGCACCGGCCAGAACCAGCCCCGGCAGCATGCCCGAGACGTACCCCGAGGCGTGCGAGCGCGCGGCCAGCGTCCACAGGCCCGCCCCGAGGAGCAGACAGCCGAGCGCGCACGGAAGGCGGGCACCGTACCGGGTGAGCAGCGCGCTGCAGGCCCGGCCCACGACGAAGATGCCCCCGACCATCGGGAGCAGGGCGACTCCGGCGGCCAGCGCACCGAACCCGTAGGTGTCACGCAGCCGCATGCCGCCGAGGAAGGCGACGGGCGCGGCGGCCGTGGACACCAGCAGGATGCCGGCCGCGCCGCACACCAGGTTCCGGTCGCGGAGCAGGGACGGGGGCAGCAGCGGGTGCGGACATCTGCGCTGCCGGTGTGCGAAGAAGGCTGCCAGCGCCGACGCGGCGAGCGCGGCGTACGCCGTGTACCGGTCCACGCCGTGAGCAGCCGGCCGGACCAGGGCGTACACGGCCGCGAGCAGAGCGCCGGTCAGCGCGGCGGCCCCGGCCAGGTCGAGGCGGGCCCCGCGGGTGCGGGGCGGATCAGGCAGCGGGGTGCGGCGGGACACCACCAGGGCGATGATGATCACGGGTACGTTGAGCCAGAAGGCCCACCGCCAGTCGAGGCCGCTGACCACGAGGCCGCCGCACATTACACCGGCCACCGAGCCGACGCCGCCCGCGCCCGCCCACACCGCCAGGGCCCGGGCGCGCTGCTGCGGTGCGGCCGCCGTCACCAGGAGCGACATCGCGGCGGGCACGAAAACGGCCGCCGCCAGCGCCTGCCCGGCGCGGGCGGTGACGAGGAGCGGGCCGCTGGGGGCGGCGCCGCACAGGGCCGAGGCCACGGCGAAGGCGCCCATGCCGTGCAGGAAGAGACGCCGGGCCCCGGCCAGGTCCGCCAGCCGGCCGCCCAGCAGTTGGAGCCCGCCCACCAGCAGCACGTATATGTTGGTCACCCATTGCACGGCGTCGAGCGACATCGACAGGTCGCGCCGGATGTCGCTGAGCGCGAGCGTCACGATGCCGGAGTCGGCGTTGGCGAGCAGCGGAGCGAGGACGGCCAGGGCGAGCAGCCGGCGGTCCAGCGGGGGCGCTGCGCGGTCGCGTGTGCGAGCAGGGGCGGCCAAGGCCATGACGACTCCAGGGAGTTGACATCGATGCCGCCGCGCCGGCCCCCGAGCGGGGGTGGACGGGAAGAGGCGGCCCGCGGCCTGCCGCTCGGATCGGCGCGGATCAGGCGGCGGGTCCTGATGCGGGCGGGCACGGCGCAAGGCCATGCGCAGTGGCGGCCTGCGGCGACGCGGCAGGCGGCCGGGGCGGCGAGAGCGGCGATCCGAACGAGTGGCGGCCCTGGGGCCGCGAGACGTCACGGCGGGCAGGACAGGGAAAAGCGGAGAAGCCGGCGGGGTGCGCGCGACGGCTGGGCGCTGCGGCGGCACTCAGGAACCAGCGGGACACGGCGAAGGCGTGCGGGGGAGCAGGCCGGGCGCCGCGGAGTTCCGTCCTCCGACGGTGTCGTCGTGAAGCCGGGTCGGGAAGCGGACGGAACTCCTGTGGTCCCCCGGGGGGGCGTCGGTGGGTCAGCTGTAGGTCGCTCCAGGAGGCGACAGCAGCGGACAGCACCGCCAGCGGAGCCGGCGGCCCGCGCAGATCAGGTCACCGCACACCGCCGACGGCCGTGGTGCGTCGTACACCCGGCCGCAGTGCGGCGGCCGGGCACGGGCGGAGGGGCCGGGTTTCGCCGGCCCTCCCGCACGGTGGTGCTCAGAGCTCCTTGAGGAGTCCACCGTCCACGACGAACTCGGCCCCCGTGGTGCTGCCGGAGCGCGGCGACGCCAGCAGCACGACGGCGTCGGCCACCTCCTGCGGCTCGACGAACCGGCCCGTGGCCAGGTTCAGCATCTCCGGGACGACGCTGTTGATGACGTTGTCCTTGTCGGTGCCGGCCTGGGAGGCGATCATGTCGGCGACGCCGCCCTCGTCGGTCCACCACGGCGTGCGCACCACACCGGGGGACACCGTGTTCACGCGGATGCCCTGGGGGGCGAACTCGCCCGAGAGCACCTTGGTGATGTTGCTCAGGGCGGCCTTCGCGGCACCGTAGTCGACGTTGATCGGCGAGGGCTGCCGGGCGTTGCCGGAGGAGATGTTCACGATCGCGCCACCGCCGCGCTGCTGCAGGTGCGGGATGGCGGCACGGATGGCACGCACGGCCGAGAACAGGTTGAACTCGAACATGGCACGCCACTCCTCGTCGGAGGCATGCAGGAACGAGCCGCGGGGCAGGGTCACGCCGGGCGGAGGGCCGCCCGCGTTGTTCACCAGGATGTCGAGCCCGCCGAACTGCTCCACGGCGCGGTCGATGACCTGCGCCGGCGCGTCCTCGTCCATGAAGTCGGCCGGGACGTGCACGAGGTTCGGGCCGGCCAGCGCATCCAGCTCCGGGGTGCTCTTGCGGGACGTGGCCACGACCTTGGCGCCCTCTTCGAGGAGCGTGCGGACGATGGCCAGGCCGATGCCCTTCGAGGCACCGGTGACGACGGCGACCCGGCCGGAAAGCTGCAGATCCATAAGGTTCCTTCTCGATGGTCGGCCCCGCCCTGAGGTGAGGGAGGAGCGCGGTGCGGTGTGCTCTCGTCATGGGAAACACCGCCGTGCCCGAAGGTGTTGCAGGCGATGTCCACCGGGCCCGGGGGATCAGCGGTGCCAGCGCATGACCTCCTCCGGAAGCTCCTCCAGCTCCGCGATCTCGGACGGCTTGCGATCCATGTACCGAGGGTCGCACCCCTGGTGCCCCAGCAGCCGGGCGATCGGGGCCAGCACGGTGAACAGGGCGCGCTGCAGTGCCCAGGGGGGCGAGGTGAACCGCACCACGTCGCCGAACTCCAGCGTGGTCACCGCCTGCTGCAGCAGCCGGGGCATGCCCTCGGGCGTGGTCTTGCCGTCCTGCGCGAGCCCGAAGAGCTGGCGCAGCACCAACTGCTCGAAGCGGTCGCTGTTTGTGCGGATCTCGCAGATGTGGAAGGCCTGCTCACCGCTGCAGTTCCACCAGCGGTGCTTGATGCCGGGCTGGATGAGCACGCTCTGCCCGGGCTTGTCGAGGGTCACCTGGCGCCCGCCGATCAGGAAGGCGACCTTGCCCCGTACCAGCGTGAAGCGTTCCTCGCTCACCGGGTGCAGATGCTCCCCCGACACGGCGCCGCCGGGCTCGGAGTACACGTCCATCACGGTGCGCGCCCCGCCCGTGTGCGAGGACGGCGTTCTGATCACGACCCGCTCCCTGCACCGCGGGTTCTCGTACACCTCACCGACGCTGACCGTCACCGGCCCCGCCTCCTTCCACCATGGCGAATTCCATCTGACTCCGATGGTGGCGATCGGTGAGCGGTCCGACACTCCCCATCTTGCGGTCGTATCCCGGAATCCGCCGTTCAGGGATTCGACCGCAAGATCCGGGGTGTTTTCCGCGATGGCTGATTCGTACTGTCGCGGCGCAGGTGAACGCGTGAAGCGGTGCGCCGAAAATGGCGAGAACGGGAGACGTAGAGTGCGCGACAACAAGGGAATAGGCCGCAGGCGGTTCTTCACGACCGCCGCGGCCATGGGCGGCACGGCCGCCATGGGCGGAGCACTCGCCGGGCGGGCGGCGGCAGCGGAGCAGGAGGCCGCGACCGTCACATTCGCCCCGGTGACGGTGACGCCGGCGGACGCCCAGTACGGCGAGCTCGTGCACGGCATGAACAACCGTTACGTCGGCAGCCCCGAGGCCGTGCAGATCGTGGACGATGTCTCCCAGGTGGCAGGTGTCGTGCAGGCCGCCGTCACCGCCGGCAAACGTCTGACCGTGCGCTCCGGCGGCCACTGCCTGGAGGACTTCGTCTTCAACCCCGAGGTCCAGGTGGTGCTCGATCTGTCACAGCTCAACAACGTGTACTACGACGCCGGGCGGCGCGCGTTCGCCGTCGAGACGGGCGCCCAGCTCCTCGACGTCTACACCCTGCTCTACCAGGTGTACGGCGTCACCGTGCCCGGCGGCATCTGCTACTCCGTGGCGGCCGGCGGCCACGTCAGCGGCGGCGGCTGGGGCCTGCTGTGCCGCCAGCTCGGTCTGATCATCGACTACCTGTGCGCCGTCGAGGTGGTTGTGGTCGGCGCCGACGGCAAGGTGCGCACTGTCGTGGCGACCAACGATCCCGGCGATCCCCACCGCGAGCTGTGGTGGGCCCACGCGGGCGGCGGCGGCGGCAACTTCGGTGTCGTCACGCGCTACTGGTTCCGCACGCCCGGCGCCACCAGCACCGACCCGAAGAAGCTCCTGCCCAGGCCGCCCCGCGAGGTGTATCTGGTGGCGCAGGCCTGGCCGTGGGAGACCATGACGGAGGCGAGGTTCTCCAGGCTGGCGCAGAACTACGCGCGCTGGTTCACCGCGCACAGCGCCCCGGGCGCCCCTGAACTGGCCCTGGCCAGCTTCCTCGTGCTGACCCACAAGTCCGCCGGCCAGATCGCCATGGTCACCCAGGTCGACGCGACCGTTCCCAACGCCCGTCAGCTCCTCGATGGTTACCTTGCCGCGATCGGCGCCGGCGTCGACGTGCCGACCGTCGCCGTGACCCGCCAGTTCGCCGAGTTCGGCCCGATGGCGAGCTACGCCGAACCCCGCAAGCTGCCCTGGCTGGAGGCCACCCGCTATCTCGGCACCACCAACACCAACCTCACCGACCCGACCTACCGGCAGGAGTACAAGTCCGCTTACATGCGCGCGGCCTTCCCCGACCGCCAGCTCGCCGCGCTGTACAAGCACCTGACGCGCACGGACGTCGTCCTGCCCGGCGCCTCCGTCACCCTCAGCTCCTACGGCGGCGAGGTCAACCGGCTCGCCCCGTCGGCCACCGGCTATCCGCACCGCGAGTCGTTCTTCAAGATGATGTGGATGTCCCTGTGGAACGACCCCGCCCAGGACGCCGCCTACATCGCCTGGAACCGGCAGTGCTACGCGGAGGTCTACGCCGACACCGGCGGTGTCCCCGTGCCCAACGACGTCACCGACGGCTGCTACGTCAACTACCCGGACAACGACCTGAACGACCCGAAGTACAACACGTCGTCGACGCCCTGGCACGCTCTCTACTACAAGGGCAACTACCCGCGGTTGCAGCAGGTGAAGAAGAAGTACGACCCGACGAACTTCTTCCGCCACGCCCAGTCGGTCCGCCTGCCCTGACCCACGCGTGAAGGCCGCCCCGGTCCTGCCGGGGCGGCCTTCACGCGTGCGCGGAGCGGAACTCAGCGCTTGACGGCGAACGTCAGGCCGTCCGCGTACGGGATCACGCTCAGCTCCACCCGATCGTCGTGCAGCAGCCGCGGGTTGAAGGCGCGCAGCGCCTGCGTCTCGGAGTCCTGGACGGAGTCGTCGAGCAGGGCGCCGTGCCACAGCACGTTGTCGACGACGACGAGGCCGCCGGGGCGCAGCAGCTCCAGGGCGAACTCGTAGTACGCCGTGTAGTTCTCCTTGTCCGCGTCGATGAAGACGAAGTCGAACGTGCCGGCGGCGTTCTCCTCCTTCAGCAGCCGTTCCAGGGAGGCGCGGGCGTCGCCTATGCGCAGGTCGACCTTGTCCGCGACGCCGGCCCGCTTGCAGTAGTCGAGCGCCATGGCGCCCCACTCCTCGTTGATGTCCAGGCCCACGACACGGCTGTCGGCGGGCAGCGCGAGCGCCGTCGACAGCAGGCTGTACCCGGTGAACACGCCGATCTCGAGAGTCCGCCGGGCCCCGGTCGCCTTCAGCAGGGTCCGCATGAACTGACCCTGCTCCGGCGAGATCTGCATCAGGTGCAGCGGCAGCTGCGAGGTCTCCTCACGCAGCTGCCGCAACAGGTCGGGCTCGCGCAGCGAGACATCGGCGACGTAGTCCTGGAGTGCGTCGGTCAACTCGACCTGGAGTCTCATGATGGGCCACCTCGTATCGGTTGCATGAATCCGAGAAGGAAGTACAGGCGGCCCGCACCGTCGGTGTCAATCGTTTCCGGCCTCCTGGATATTGCGCAGAAACACCCGCCTTTCTCCTCGATCGATCCTTCAGAGGCCACCGGCACAATGCCCCACAGAGAGCGCCGAATTCGAGGGTCCAATTCCTTTCCGAGGAGTGCCGATGGGCGACAGCCAACGCCGCTTTCGTGACTGCCTCGGCCGGTTCGCCACGGGCGTCACGGTGGTCACCGTCGAGCACGGCGGCGGCGTGCACGGCGCCACGGTGGGCTCGTTCACCTCCGTCTCCCTCGACCCCCCGCTGGTGATGGTGTCCCTGGACAGGCGCAGCCGGATGTGCGACCTGCTCACGGGCGCGCCGTCGTTCGGCGTGAACATCCTCGCCGCACACCAGCAGGACCTGGCCCTGCACTTCGCGGGCCGGCCACTGCCCGCGGACACTCCCGTCGCCTGGGACCCCGACGCGGCGGGGCCGCGCCTGTCCGGCTGCGCCGCCCACCTCGACTGCGTGCCCTGGGCCGCGTACGACGGCGGCGACCACGTGCTGCACATCGGGCGGGTGCGCACCTTCACGACGTGGGACGCGGAGCCGCTGGTCTTCCACGGCGGGGCCTTCCGCCTCCTGGACACCGCGCCCGGCCACCACGCGTGGGCGGGCACCCTCGACGGACCGGCGGACGGCGCCTGGCCGTCGGGAACCGCGGCGCTCCACATCCCCCTGGGTCACTGACCGACGACCGGACAAGGACACACCATGACGCTGCAGCAGGGCGAGGCCTCCGCCTCCGCACCGGCTCCCCGCACCACCCGCCCCCTCACCGGCGACGAGTACCTGGAGAGCCTTCGCGACGACCGCGAGGTCTACATCTACGGCGAACGCGTCGACGACGTCACCAAGCACCCGGCGTTCGCCAACCCGGCCCGGATGACGGCCCGCCTGTACGACGCGCTGCACGATCCGGCCCGCCGCGACGTGCTGACCACCCGCACCGACACCGGGAGCGACGGCTACACCCACAAGTTCTTCCGCACCCCGCGCAGCGTCCAGGACGTCGTGGAGGACCGTGAGGCGATCGCCGAGTGGGCCCGCCTCACCTACGGCTGGATGGGCCGCAGCCCGGACTACAAGGCGGCCTTCCTCGGCACCCTCGGCGCCAACTCCGACTACTACGCGCCGTTCCAGGACAACGCACGGCGCTGGTACCGCGAGTCCCAGGAGAAGGTGCTGTTCTGGAATCACGCGATCATCCACCCGCCGGTCGACCGCCACCGCCCGTCCGAAGAGGTCAAGGACGTCTTCGTGCACGTGGAGAAGGAGACCGACGCCGGGCTCGTCGTCAGCGGCGCCAAGGTCGTGGCCACCGGCTCGGCCATCACGCACTACAACTTCATCTCGCATTACGGACTCCCTCTCAAAAAGAAGGAGTTCGCGCTCGTCGCGACCGTCCCGATGGGCGCGCCCGGCCTGAAGCTGATCTGCCGCCCCTCCTACGCGGCGACGGCCGCCGTCATGGGCAGCCCCTTCGACTATCCGCTCTCCTCGCGCCTGGACGAGAACGACACCATCTTCGTCCTCGACAAGGTCCTCATCCCCTGGGAGAACGTCTTCCTCTACGGCGACGTCGACCAGGTCAACGGCTTCGCCCCGAAGTCCGGCTTCATCCCGCGCCTGACCTTCCACGGGTGCATCCGCCTCGCCGTGAAGATCGACTTCATCGCCGGGCTGCTGGCCAAGGCTGTCGAGATGACCGGCACCAAGGACTTCCGCGGCATCCAGGCCCGGATCGGCGAGGTGCTCGCCTGGCGCAACATGTTCTGGGCCCTGACCGACGCCGCCGCCCGCAACCCCGAGGAGTGGAAGGACGGGGCCCTGCTGCCGCGCCTGGAGTACGGCATGGCCTACCGCTGGTTCATGACCATCGGCTACCCGCGCATCAAGGAGATCATCGAGCAGGACGTCGCCAGCGGCCTGATCTACGTCAACTCCAGCGCCGAGGACTTCAAGAACCCCGAGGTGCGTCCCTACCTCGACAAGTACGTGCGCGGCTCCAACGGCTACGACGCCGTCAGCCGCGTCAAGCTGATGAAGCTGCTGTGGGACGCGGTCGGCACCGAGTTCGGCGGCCGGCACGAGCTGTACGAACGCAACTACTCCGGCAACCACGAGTCGGTGCGCAGCGACATCTTCATGACCCAGGTGGAGACCGGCCAGCTGGACGCGTACAAGGGCTTCGCCGAGCAGTGCCTCCAGGAGTACGACCTCGACGGGTGGACGGTCCCGGACCTCGACTCGTTCCAGGGTCTGCGCAGCGCCAGGAAGAACTTCTGGCACTGACATGACCTCCGTTCCCCGCTCCGTGCCGCGGCGGCCGGGCCCGGCCCTCGCCGCCCTCTTCCTGGCCACCTTCGTCATGGGCAGTGCCGAGCTCGTCGTCGTCGGCCTGCTGAAGCTCGTCGCCGGGGACCTCGCCGTGTCGGTGGACACGGCGGGCGCGCTCGTCACCGCGTACGCGCTGGGCATCTGTGTCGGCGGTCCGCTGCTGACGGCGCTCACCATCCGGGTCCGGCGCCGCACCCTGGTGTGGGCGTCCTTGGCCGGCTACGTGGCCGGCAACCTGCTGGCCGCCCTGGCCCCGGGCTTCGGCACGCTGCTCGCGGCTCGGGCCGTCACCGGGGCCCTGCAAGGTCTCTTCCTCGGGACGGCGTTCACGGTGGCGGCCGCCCTGGCGCCGCCGGAGCGGGCCGGACGCGCGATCTCCGTGGTGTTCGGCGGCATCGCCGTCTCCACGGCGCTCGGGGTCCCGCTCGGCACCCTGGCGGCCCAGCACCTGGGCTGGCGCGCGGCGTTCACGGCCATCGTGGTCCTCGGGGCTGTGGCGCTGCTGGCGGCGGCGGTGTGCGTCCCGCCGGTCGACGGCTCGGGCACGGGCGGCCTGTGGGCACAGTCCCGGCATGCGCTGGCGCCCCGCGTGCTGGCCGTGCTCGGCGTCGGATTCCTGCTGTTGGGAGGCCAGTTCGCGGCGTTCACCTACATCACGCCCTTCCTGGAGGACGTCACGGGGGTGTCCGGCACCTGGCTGACCGTCTTCCTCTTCGCCTACGGGGCCGCGACGGCCGCCGGCACCTTCGTGGGGGGCTGGGCGGCGGACCGGGACGCGGCGCGCACGCTCGTCGCGGCCAACCTCGCCCTGGTCGTGGCGTTGGCGGTCCTGCACCTCGCAGGCGCGTCCCGCGTCCTGGTGGCTCTCGCCCTCGTGTTGTGGGGGGTGGTCGGATTCGGCCTGGTCCCCTCGCTGCAGTACCGGGTCGGGCTGCTGGCCGGCCCCGGACGCGACCTCGCCGCGACGCTGCCGGCGTCCGCGGTCAACGCGGGTATCGCGGTCGGGGCGGTGGCCGGTGGCGCGGCCGTCGCGCACGGCGGTGCGACGGACGCGGTGCTCACCGGACTGCTGGTGTGCGCGGCGGCGCTGCCCGCGACCTGGGCATCGGGGCGGTTGCGCCCTGTGGTGGCCGGGCAGCAGCCGGCCGCCGCCGGGGCGGAGTCCCGCTCCCCGGGCTGAGCGGAGCCCCGGCCGGCGGGGCCGACCGCGGGTTCCGTCAGCTCCTGCGCACCCGAGTGCCGGCCCGGCCGGTGGCGGAGAGGTTCCGCGCCGCCGGGCCGGCCCGGGCCGGCGGCCGTGTTCCCGGCAGGCTCCGTCAGCCGGAGGGCGCCATGCACCGGGGCACTCCGGTCCGCTGTGCACCGAGGTACGGCGGTCGCGCCCCGGCCGGTGGACGTGCCCCGGCCCGGGTCACCTGCTCGGGACGACGACCGACGCCGGCACCGTGCGCCGTACCCGCACCGCCGCCGTCGGCACCGCCCGCCGCACCCGCACGGTGAGCGCGGACCGCCTTATGCGCAGGGGAAGTTCACGGCCGAGCTGCGGCGGCTCCGCCTCGCGCACGGCCGCGGCGACGGCAGCGGCGAAATCGTCGTCCGCGGGCAAGAGCCGGGCCTGCCGAAACATGGTGCGGAGCTGGTTCAGCAGGCCCGGCACCTCGTCTCCCGTCAGGACCCCGCACACGCCCTTGTCCGTCGCCGCGACGAGTACCGGCCCCAGTGACGAGTCCGCCACCGAGTACCGGATGTCCGTGCCGTCGCCGCCCGCCCGGTACTCCTTCGGGGTCATGCCCAGGATCTCCGGCGCCGCCGCGTAGAAATGACCGCCGGAGTTGAACCCCGAGCTGTACATGGCGTCGGCGATCGTCCCGGACAGAGGCAGGGCCTCGCGCACCCGGCGGGCACGCGCCGCCGCCAGATAGGCATGCGGCGTGATGCCGGTGAACGACTTGAACAGGCGGTGGAAGTGGAAGCGGCTGTAGCCGACCCTGCGGGCCAGCTCGTCCAGACTCGGCGGCAGCGGCGCCTCGTCGATGATCCGGCAGGCCCGGGCCACCGCCTCGGCGGCCGCGGCGTGCCGGTCGGAGTCGTCGGGGCAGCAGCGACGGCACGGGCGGTAGCCCTCGGCCCGGGCAGCCTCAGGGGTGGGGAAGAAGCGTACGTTCTCCCGCAGGGCCAGCTTCACCGTGCACGACGGGCGGCTGTACACGCCGGTCGTGGTGACCACGTAGCAGAAGTGGCCGTCCGCGCGGGCGTCCCGGTCCTGCACGGCCTGCCAGCGTGCCTCGTCACAGGTGTACAGCGTTGCGGCGGTCGTCGTCACCGTCATGCTCCGTGCCTTCCATTCCTCTGGGGGGCGTTACTCATGGCTCTCGCGGCGGATGGCGCCGCCGGCGGAGGGGAAGCGTCCGGGGGGCGGGGAGTGGAGGGGAGAATGCCGGCGCCCGGCGGGTGGTCACGAAGCGCCGCCGTGACCGAACCGCCGTGACCGGACCGCCGCGCGGTGGCCCCGCCGTGAGCGGATCCGACCGCACCGGACCACGGACAAGGGGTCGCCGGCCCGGTCGCCAGTCCCGGTCCCCGACTCCGCCCGAGCGGGCCCTATCCGTCCCCGGCCGCGGCTCTCGGCTGCCGTGCGGCTCACCAGCTGATGCAGCGGCACGCCCCGGGCGGGTGCGTCCGGTGACGGCGCAGGACGCCACGGTCCCGCACGGCCTTGCCGTTGGCGGTGCGGGGCAGCTCCCGCAGCAGGTGGTAGCGGTCCGGCGCCGGCGCCCCGCCGAGGAACCGGTGGCACCAGGAACGCAGGTCCTCGCCGTCCAGCTCCGCACTGCCGGCCACATGCGCCTCGATCGGGCCGACCCCGAGGACCACCGCGTCCGTGATGTGTCGGTGGGCCCGCAGCACCGACTCGATGCGCAGCAGGTCGACAGAGGTGTCCCCGACGCCCTGGACCCGACCGCGCAGACGCAGAGCACCGGTCCGGGGATCACACGTGACCAGGTCACGGGTGGACATCCAGCCACCCGTCCAGGGCGTGTCGTCGTACAGATACGGGGACTCGGGGACGTGCACCTCCAGCACCCCGCCGACCACACGGGTACGGGCACCGGGCACCGGAACGCCGACGACGGCCGGGTCGAAGCGGCCGGTGAGGTCTGCGGCGACGAGGCCCGTCTCGGTCGTGCCGTAGGCCTGGCCGACACGCACCCCGTGGCGGCCGTGGAACACCGCGGGGATCTCGGGCTGCAGGGCGTCACCGCTCGACACGGCCAGCCGGAGGTGCGGCAGCTCTCCGGGCTCGGCCCACGCCAGCGGGCGGAAGTGGTGCGGATTGCCCAACACGACGTGTGCGTCGGCAGCCGCACGCACGGTCGCCACCGCCGTGCGGGCCGCCGGCAGCACCACCGTCGCGCCCACCGCGAGCGAGTGGAGCACCCCACCGATCAGCCCGAAGGAGCGCGTGAGCGGCTCCAGCACGGCCACCCGCTCACCGTGGTGCGGTGCGCCGTCCACGGCGGTGAGCCGGTCCAGCTCCGCCAGGAGCGACCGCGGGCTCCTGCCGACCGCCTTGGGACGCCCGGTGGTTCCCGACGAGAACTGCACGAGGCAGTGCCCGCCCGCCTTCGGACGGCCGTCGGAGTGGCGGCGCACCAGCACCTCGCACTCGTCGACGAAGTCATCGGGCCGTCTGCGGCTCTCGCCGAGCGACACCGAGAACTGCGCCGGCTGTGCACCGGGCGGGACATCCGGTGACCACCGGCCGGGCGGTGTCTCTCTCAGCACCACCTGGGCGCCGAGCGACCACAGCGCGAACAGCGTCCACAGGTGCGTGAAACTCGCGTTGGCGTACAGGGCGACCGTGCTGTGCGCCCGGATGCCGTACTGCTCCAGCACATTGGCCAGCCAGGCCGTTTCGCGGCGCATCCTGCCGAACGTGACCTCGCGGTCTGCGGCACGTGCCCACACCATGTCGTCGGCGTGGCGGCCGAGTAGTTCGGCACCCCACCAGGACCGTTGCGTCATCGTCTCCACCGGACTCCTCGTCGCGGTGCCGGGGCCGCGGCGAGAGCGGCCCCGGACGCCTGTCACCTACTTCTCGACGCAGAATTCGCCGACCGGCCAGCCCACGTGGCGCTTGTCGGTGGCCACATGACCCAGCAACTGGTCGCCCTTCTTCAGCTCCGTCACGTTCAGCACCGCCGCACCGGGGCCGAGCACCCGCACGTGCCAGTCGTCCTGCACGATCAGGCTGACCTCCACGCCCTCCGGTGACACGGCCTTGATGCCGAGCAGTGGGCGGGACTCCAGCTTGATGCGGCCCACCACGATGCGGCGGGTGCGGCCGTCGGCGCCGACGGCGAGCACCGGACTGCCGGCCTTGAGCTCGCTCAGGTAGTTGGTGCGGTTGTCCGCCCCGAACACGTAGCTGTGCAGCGCGCCCGCGTTGATGCGGAACGGCCGGGTCGGCATGTACGGCAGCGGGTGCGTCTCGCTCACGCACAGCACGAAGCCGTGCGCGTAGGAGCCGACCAGCATGCCCTCGTCCTTCTCGAAGTGGGTGCACGTGTCGATGCAGACTCGATCACCGAGGCCGAGGTGCTCGATCGACTCGACGGTGAGCGTCTGAAGCTGCAGGTCCGGGGTCTTCACCCGCAACATCTCCACCAGCGCGAAGACGTCGTTCGCGGAGCGCGGGGCCACCAGGACGCCCTCGGAGCCCTTCTCCAGGACGTCGACGATGATTTGCGCCTCCTCGATGTCGGAGGCCTGGCAGATCAGCTGTCCCGGCGAGGCGTCCGCGGCGGCGATCACGATCTCCAGCGGGATCTTCGTCGGGTCCTTGAACTCCACCACGGTGAAGGGGAGTTCACGTGCGGCCTCACAGGCGAGCTTCAGGGTGGGGTCGTCGACGACGTTGACCCAGGCGGCGGTGTCCTTCTCGCCGGCGCGGTGCAGGCTCTCCAGCGCGCCGAGGCTGTCGACGTCGACGACCTCGCGCAGCACGATCAGGTCCTCCGGGACCTCCTCGCCGATGCGCGCGCCCGGTGCGAGGACGCGCTTGACGGTGTTCGGCAGCAGGGCGAGGCGCTCCGGGGCGCTGTCGACGATGCCGTCGACCCGGGCGTGGATCGCGGCGTCGACGACCGCCTCGCGGTGTTCGGCGGGCACGGTCCGGAGGTCGATCCAGGCAAACTTCACAACACACCTGCCATCTCGGTCTGCGGCGCGGGCTCGGACGTGAGCTCGCGGCGGTGAATGATTGAGGCCAGTTCCCGGACCGCCTTCTCGGGCGACGGGCTGGTGAACACCCGTCGTCCGACAGCGAGTCCGGCGCAACCCAGGTCCATGGCGGTGACCGCGAACTCGTACAGGTTGCGTTCGGTGGAGCCGCCGCCCGCCACCACCACCGGCAGCGGCGAGGAGGCGATCACCTCTTCCATGCGCTCCGGCGGGGCGACGAGCACCGTCTTGACGATGTCGACGCCCAGATCCGCAGCGATGTTCACCACATGCGCGACGAGCGTCGGGTCGGTCGGATCGGTCACACGGGGACCACGCGGATAGATCATGGCCATGAGCGGCATGCCGAAGCGGTCGCAGGCCGCGGCCACGGTGCCGAGGTCGGCGAGCTGCTCCGCCTCGGTGTCGGAGCCGATGTTCACGTGCACGCTGACCGCGTCCGCGCCCAGTCTCACCGCCTCTTCCACGTCACCGACCAGCACCTTGGCGTTGACGTCGGGCCCGTGCGCGGTACTCGCGCTCAGATGCACCACGAGGGAGCACCGAGTGAGCAGCACCGGCGCGATCATGCGCGCCCTGCCCTTGTGGACGACGACGCCGTCGGCCCCGCCGTCCGTGATGGAGCGGACCAGGTCGCCAAAGCCGGCGGCGGTGGCCACGGGCCCGTCGGACACGGAATGGTCCAGCGGCACGAACAGGAACCGGCCGTCTCCCGGCCGGGACAATCGCGCCAGGCGCACCGACTTACCGGTGAGCGGCATGCTCGACATGACACCCCTCCTCGTTCCTGGTCACAGGGTTCGGGTGGGATTCCGATGCGGGGTCCCGGGCTGAACTGTCGCAGTGGCCTCTGAAGAATCGAGCCAGGTGTCCCGCGCCGAGCACGCCGCAAGATGCGGAGTGCGGCAACCGTCGCGCGATGCCTAGCGTCGGCGGCATCCGCGTGTGATCCGCACGCGACAGCGGGAGGGGAGGCCCCATGACGCACGGCAGGCGACAGGTGAGCAGACGGGGGATGCTCGCGACGAGCGCCGGGATCGGCGGCGGGGTGCTGCTGCCCGCCGGTCGGGCGGTGGCCCAGCCGGAGGAACTGGTGACCGTCACCCCGGGCGATGCGCGTTACACGGACCTCGTCCGGGGCTGGAACCAGCGCTACATCGGCCGGCCGGAGGCGGTCTACGTTCCGCGCTCGACCGCCCAGGTCGCCACCGCCGTCCGACAGGCGGTCCGGGCCGGCAAGCGGCTCACGGTGCGCAGCGGCGGACACTGCTGGGAGGACTTCGTCTTCAGTCCCGACGTGCAAGCGGTCATCGACATGTCGGCGATGCGGGACGTGGACTTCGACCCGTCCATGAACGCCTTCATGGTGCAGCCGGGCGCCCAGCTCCTCGACGTCTACGAGCGCCTGTACCGCACCTGGGGCGTCATCGTGCCGGCGGGCATGTGCTTCCAGGTCGGGGCGGGCGGCCACGTCAGCGGCGGCGGCTGGGGACTGCTGTGCCGCCGGCTCGGCCTGGTGGTGGACCACCTGTACGCGGTCGAGGTCGTCGTGGTGAACGCCGACGGCACCGTGCGCACCGTCGTCGCCACCCGCGAGGACGGCGACCCGAACCGGGACCTGTGGTGGGCGCACACCGGCGGGGGCGGCGGCAACTTCGGCGTCGTGACCCGCTACTGGTTCCGCAGCCCCGGCGCGAGCGGCACGGACCCGGCCCGGCTGCTGCCGGCCCCGCCGCCGGAGGTCCTGGTCAGCGCCGTCTCGTGGAAGTGGGCCGACCTGGACGAGCGATCCTTCACGCGGCTGGTCCGCAACTACGCGGACTGGCATGTGCGCCACGCCGCCCCAGGCGACCCGGCGACCGCCGTGTGCAGCTTGCTCTCCCTCAACCACGTCTCCAACGGGGCCGTCGGCCTGATCACGCACGTCGACGCGAGCGTGCCTGGCGCGGCCCGGCTGCACGACGAGTTCCTCGCGGCGGTCACCGAGGGCGTCACCGTCGCGCACGGTCCGGTCACCACGCGGATGGGTGAGCTGGCCGCGCTGCCGGACCTGGCCGCTCCGCGCCGCCTTCCCTGGCTGCAGGCGGCCCGCTACCTCGGCACGGCCAACCCCACCACCAACGACCCGACCCAGAGGAGCGACTTCAAGTCGGCGTACATGAAGGCCGGTTTCCCGCAGCGCCAACTGGCCGCGCTCCACCGCCACCTGACCCGCACGGACATCGGCAACCCGACGGGCTCGGTCATGCTCAGCTCCTTCGCCGGCCAGGTCTCGGCCGTCGCCCAGGACGCCACGGCGAGCGCCCACCGGGACGCCGCGTACAAGCTGGCCTGGATGATCTGGTGGGACGATCCGGCCGACGAGAAGGACTGCGTGCGCTGGCTGCGCGAGTTCTACGCCGACATGTACGCCGACACCGGCGGCGTGCCGGTCCCCGGCGCGGTCACCGACGGCTGCTATGTCAACTATCCCGACGCCGACCTTGGTTCGCCGGAGTTCAACCGCTCGGGCACCCCCTGGCACGACCTGTACTACAAGGGCAACTACCGTCGCCTCCAGCGCGTTAAGCAGGCGTACGACCCCGGCAACGTCTTCCGGCACCGGCAGTCCGTGCGGCTGCCGGGCAGCTGAACCGGCACCCTCGTGCAACCTGTCGACGCGGGCCGGTGTTCCTCCTGACGTACAGCATCCGAACGGATGCCCAGAGTGTCGTCTACCATCGCAGGAGCCCCGATGCCGAACAGCCCAGCCGTGGACACCCAGGTCGCCGTCGTCGGCGGTGGGCCCGTCGGCATGCTGCTGGCCCGGGAACTGGCCATGCTGGGCGTGCACGTCACCGTCCTGGAGAAGCTGCCCACGCCGACCGGTGAGTCGAAGGCGGGGACACTGCACGCCCGCACCGCGCAGACCCTGCACCGGCGCGGACTCCTCAAGGCTGTGCAGCCCGGCCCGCCTGCCCCGCCGGTGGGCCACGGCCCCGTGCCGTTCCACTTCTCCGGCATGTTCGACCTCGACCTGAGCCGTGTCGTCACCGAGGGTCCCGTCATGGTGGGCAGCCCGCAGGCCTGGGCCCAGGAGGTGTTCGCGGCCGAAGCCGAACGGCTCGGCGCGAGCATCCGGCGCGACCGCGAACTCGTCGGCCTCGACGAGGAAGCGGACGCGATACGCCTGACCGTACGCGATTCCCGGGGCGTCACGGACACACTGCGTGCGTCGTGGGTGGTCGGGGCCGACGGCGCCCGCAGCGCCGTGCGCAGACTGACCGGCATCCCGTTCACCGGCACGCCCGCCCGCGTCGGCGCCCTGATCGGCGAGGTCCGCCTGCTGGACCCGGCACGGGCTCCGCATGGCTGGCAGCGCAACCCGCGGGGCTGGACCCTGGTGTGGCTCAACCTGTTCGGACGCAGCCGGGTGTGCACCTACGACTTCCGCGGCCCGCACCAGGACCGGCAGGCGCCCGTGACCCTGGACGAGTTCCGGGCGGAGGTGGAGCGGATCGCGGGCCACCCGGTACCGATGGACTCACCGGGCTGGCTCACCCGGTTCAGTGACGCCGCCCTGCAGGCCGAGCACTACCGTGTCGGCAGGGTCCTGCTGGCCGGCGACGCCGCGCACGTCCACTTCCCGGCCGGTGGCCAGGGCGTCAACCTCGGCCTTCAGGACGCCGTCAACCTGGGCTGGAAACTCGCCGCAGAGGTGCACGGCTGGGCGCCGGCCGGACTGCTCGACACGTACGAGACCGAGCGCGCGCCCATCGCCGAGGCGGTCCTGGAGAACGTGCGCGCCCAGGTGGCCCTGATGGACCCCGACCCCCGGATGGACTCGCTGCGCACCCTGTTCGCCCGGATGATGCACTTCGACGACGTCAACCAGTACCTCAGTGGCATGATCAGTGGAGTCGACGTCCAGTACGACACCGGCCGCGCCGACGACCCGTTGGCCGGTCGCTTCGCGCCCGACGTGCTGCTGAAAACCGGCGACTCGGTCACCGGCCTTTCCGAACTCCTGCACAACGCAAGGCCGTTGTTGCTGCTGTTGGCCGATTCGGAGGACCTGCTCAAAGCCGCCGAGCCGTGGCGCTTCCGGGTGAACGTGGTGACGGCGACCGCGACCGAGCAGATGGGTACGGATGCCCTGCTGGTGCGGCCCGACGGATACATCGCCTGGTCGGCCCGCGGCCACGCCGGGGACGCGGAGACCCTGGCCGGGGCGCTGGGCTGCTGGTTCGGCGACCCCGAGTAGGCAACGGGGCGCGTACGGCGGCCTCAGCGGCGGCGTACGGGCCCCGCCGTCCGGCGAGACGCTCGTTCAGTAGCGGTAGTGGTCCGGCTTGTAGGGGCCGTCGACCTCGACGCCGATGTAGGAGGCCTGCTCGGGGCGGAGCGTGGTCAGCTTCACGCCGA
>NZ_JBIURQ010000013.1:0-263943 GCF_044740925.1 Streptomyces sp. NPDC088254
CCGTCGAGCTGTTCGGCGGCGTCCGCTTCCCCGCCGTCGGCGAGCTGCCCTACCTGCTCACCCTCGCCGGCCACGGCTTCTACTGGTTCCGGCTCCGCAGGGAGGCCGTCTAGACGGGCCTGTCCGGGGCGGGGCGTTTCCTCCGCCCCGGCCGGGGCACGCATGAGTAGCACCCCAGACCCCGTCCCCCGGGGAAAGGAACGTGACGCCATGGCGGAAACTGTCACACTTTCCGGCAAGACGAGCTCCGGCCTCCTCGCGTCCCTGGGGCCCCTGCTGCGCGACTGGCTGCCACGCCAGCGCTGGTTCGCCGGGAAGGGAAGCCCGGTCACCGGGTTCTCGCAGGTCGCGGCCACCGAGCTGCTGCCCGAGGACTCCCCGCTGGGCCTCTACCACCTGCTGGTGCGCGCCCACCAGGGCGCCGGTCCCGGCGACTGCTACCAGCTCCTGATAGGCGTGCGCGAGGCGCTGCCGCCCCGGCTGGCGCCCGCGCTCATCGGACACGTGCCGGACGGCCCGCTCGCCGGCCGGACCGTCTACGACGCCCTGTACGACACACGGCCCGCCGAGCTGCTCCTGGAGGCGCTGCGCACCGGGTCCCGGATCGGCGTGCTGCGCTGCGAACGGGACCCGTCCCAGGAGATACGCCCCGGCCTCGTGCCGCGCCGGCTGACCTCCGAGCAGTCGAACTCCTCGGTCGTCTATGGAGATACGTTCATTCTCAAGCTGCTGCGCCGGGTGGTGCCCGGCGTCAATCCCGACCTGGAGCTGCCGCTGGCGCTGGCCCGGGAAGGCTGCCCCCGGGTGCCCGCGCCGACGGCGTGGATGCGCGCCGAGGCCGAGGACCTCGTGGAGGGGCCCGGGGAGAGCGGCGAGCCGTACGTCCTCGGCGTGCTCCAGCCCTATGTGCAGGGCGCGACGGACGGCTGGGAGCTGGCCCTGCGGGAGCTGGCCAAGACCGAGGACTTCGGCGCGGAGGCACGGGCGCTGGGCCGGGCCACCGCCGAGGTGCACACGGCGCTGGCCCGTGCGCTGCCCACGGTGACTTTCGGGCACGCCCAGCTGGAGCCGCTGGTGCACGGCATGGTCGAGCGCCTCGACGCGGCGACGCAGGCGGTGCCCGCACTGCACCCTTACGCGCCCGCGCTGCGCACCGCCTTCACCGCGCTGGCCGACCTCGCGGCAGAGGGCCACACCTGGACCGCCCAGCGCGTCCACGGCGACCTGCACCTCGGGCAGTGCCTGCGGGCTCCCTCCGGCCAGTGGTCGCTGATCGACTTCGAGGGCGAGCCGGCCCGGCCGCTGGCCGAGCGCAGGATGCCGCAGCCGGCGGTGCGGGACGTGGCGGGGATGCTGCGGTCCTTCGACTACGCGGCGCACTCGGCCACCCCGCCGGCGCCGGGCTGGGCCCGTGCCTGCCGGGCGGCCTACTGCGCGGGGTACGCCGAGGTGTCGGGCGCCGACCCCCGCACCGATCCCGTGCTGCTGCGGGCCTACGAGACGGACAAGGCGGTCTACGAGGTCGTCTACGAGGCCCGGCACCGCCCGGACTGGCTCCCCGTCCCGCTCTCCGCGATACGCAGGCTCGCAGCGTCCGACCAGCTCTGAGGAGGCTTTGTCCGTGACTCCCAGCCCCCCGTCCAACGGTTCCGAACCGAAGAACCCGAAGAAGAAGACGGCCGCGGCCGAGGAAGGGGCGGCCGGGAAGGCGGCGGCGAAGAAGACGACCGCGAAGAAGGCCGCGGTGAAGAAGACCGCTGCGAAGAAGGCGGCGGGCGGGAAAGCGGCCGTGAAGGCGGTGAAGGCCGCGACGCCGGCGAAGGCGGTGGCCAAGGCGGTGAAGGCTCCCAAGCCCGTGAAGGCGGCGAAAGCCGCGAGGGCTGTCGCGAAGAAGGCCGCGCAGGTGAAGGCGTCGCCGCCCGCGCCTCCCGCCGGGCCCCTGGAGGTCGGCCTCTCCCCCGCCCTGGACGCCGGCGACCGCGACCGCCTCCTGCACGGCTCCCACCACGACCCGCACGGCGTGCTCGGCGCGCATCCGGTGCCCGGCGGGATCGTCTTCCGGGCCTTCCGCCCCTACGCGCGCGGCGTCACGGTCGTCTCCGGCGAGCTGCGCGCCGACCTGCACGACGACGGCGACGGCTTCTTCTCCGGACTGCTGCCCCTGCACGAGGTCCCGGCCTACCGCCTCCTCGTCCGTTACGAGGACGCGGTCGTGGAGACCGAGGACGCCTACCGCTTCCTGCCGACGCTGGGCGATCTGGACCTGCACCTGATCGGCGAGGGCCGGCACGAGCAACTGTGGACGGTGCTGGGCGCCCACCCGACGACCCACCAGGGCGTGACCGGCACCCGGTTCTCCGTGTGGGCGCCGAACGCGCGCGGCGTACGGGTGGCCGGCACCTTCAACTTCTGGGACGGCGCCGGGCACGCCATGCGCTCGCTCGGCTCCTCCGGGGTGTGGGAGCTGTTCGTGCCGGGCGTCGGCGAGGGCGAGCTGTACAAGTTCGACATCACCCGGCCCGACGGTTCGCGCACCCTGCGCGCCGACCCCATGGCCCGCCGCACCGAAGTCCCGCCGGCCACCTCGTCGGTCGTGACCGCCTCGCACTACGAGTGGGACGACGAGGAATGGCTCGCCCGTCGGGCGGAACGCCCGGTGCACGAGTCCCCGTTCTCGGTGTACGAGATCCATCTGCCCTCCTGGCGACCGGGTCTGACGTACCGTCAACTTGCCGAGCAGCTCCCCGCGTACGTCAAGGATCTGGGCTTCACCCATGTCGAGCTGATGCCGGTCGCCGAGCACCCCTTCGGCGGGTCCTGGGGCTACCAGGTCACCGGCTTCTACGCGCCGACGGCCCGTCTCGGCACGCCGGACGACTTCAGGTACCTGGTGGACGCGCTGCACCGGGCCGGGATCGGCGTCCTGATGGACTGGGTGCCGGCGCACTTCCCGCGCGACGAGTGGGCGCTGGCCGAGTTCGACGGGAGGCCGCTGTACGAGCACGAGGACCCGTTGCGGGCCGCCCACCCCGACTGGGGGACCCTGGAGTTCGACTTCGGACGGCGCGAGGTGCGCAACTTCCTGGTGGCCAACGCCACTTACTGGTGCGAGGAGTTCCACATCGACGGGCTGCGGGTGGACGCCGTCGCCTCGATGCTCTACCTCGACTACTCGCGCGAGCCCGGCCAGTGGACGCCGAACGAGCACGGCGGCCGGGAGAACCTGGACGCGGTGGCCTTCCTCCAGGAGATGAACGCGACCGTGTACCGCCGGGTGCCCGGTGTCGTGACGATCGCGGAGGAGTCCACGGCCTGGGACGGCGTCACCCGCGCCACGCACCACCGGGGGCCGAGCGGTTTCGGCGGGCTCGGGTTCGGGCTGAAGTGGAACATGGGGTGGATGCACGACTCGTTGCAGTACATGAGCAAGGAGCCGGTCCACCGGCGGTACCACCACGGGGAGATGACCTTCTCCATGGTGTACGCCTACAGCGAGAACTACGTCCTGCCCATCTCCCACGACGAGGTCGTGCACGGCAAGGGCTCGCTGGTGTCGAAGATGCCGGGCGACTGGTGGCAGCAGCGGGCCGGTCTGCGCGCCTACCTGGCGTTCATGTGGTCCCATCCGGGCAAGCAACTCCTCTTCATGGGGCAGGAGTTCGCTCAGGGCGCGGAGTGGTCCGAGGAGCACGGGCCGGACTGGTGGCTGCTCGACCCCGCGTACGGGGCGGAGCCCGACCACCGCGGGGTGCGCGATCTGGTGCGGGATCTGAACGGCGTGTACCGGTCGACGCCGGCGCTGTGGGAGCGGGATGTCGCCCCGGACGGCTTCCAGTGGGTGGTGGGCGACGCGGCCGACGACAACGTCCTCGCGTTCCTCCGCCACGACGCGGACGGGGCGCCGCTGCTAGCTGTGTGCCACTTCTCGCCCGTCGTGCGGCACGACTACCGGCTGGGGGTGCCGGACGACGTGCCGGCGTGGCTGGAGGTGCTGAACACGGACGCGGAGCGGTACGGGGGCAGCGGTGTCACCCACCCGCACCCGGTGAAGCCGGAGCCGCAGCCGTGGCACGCCCACCCGGCGAGCATCCGCCTGACCCTCCCCCCGCTGGCCACGGTCTGGCTCCGCCCGGCCTGACCTCATGGGGGCTCCAGCCCGTCTGGGGGTGCCCCCTCCGGGGGAGCTTGAGGACGAGGCCCGTTCAGGGCCGACAGCGGGGGTCCGGGGGCGGCAGCCCCCGGGGCGGGGTAGGGGCGGCGGGGGCGGGGAACGCCCCTCACCGCCCCCGCCCACACGTCACGCGAGCGCCTCCTCCAAAGCCTGCGGCAGCTCCCCCGCGTGGACCACGCCGAGCCGCTGCGTGGCCCGGGTCAGGGCGACGTACAGGTCGCTCGTGCCGAAGTCGCCCGGCTCCACCACCAGGACGGAGTCGAACTCCAGGCCCTTGGCCTGTCGCGGGTCGAGCAGGACGACCGCTCGCGTGAGGTCGGGCTCGTCCCCCGCCGTCACGCCGTCGAGCCGGGCGGCCAGCTCATGGTGCAGCGCCCGGGGGGCGATCACCGCGAGCCGCCCCTCCGCCGGGGTGAGCTCCTCCACCGCCTTGGCGACCGCCCCGGGCAGATCGTCGACGGCCCGTGCCCACGGCCGCACGCCGGTGGACCGCACCGAGCTCGGCGGCACGAAGTCCGGCCGCTCGGCCCGGACGACGGCGGCCGCCGCCTCCATGATCTCCGCGGGCGTACGGTAGTTGACGCCCAGCCGCGTGTGCTCCCAGCGGTCCTCGACGTACGGCCGGAGGATCCGCTCCCAGGACCCCACGCCCCCCGCCTCCGAGGTCTGCGCCGGGTCGCCGACGAGGGTCATGGAACGCGTGGGGCTGCGCCGCATCAGCAGCCGCCACGCCATCGGCGACAACTCCTGCGCCTCGTCGACGATGATGTGGCCGAACGCCCACGTCCGGTCGGCCGCCGCGCGCTCGGCGGCGCTGCGGTGGTCGTCCTCCTCGTGCCGTTCGGCGAAGCGCTCGGCGTCGATGATGTCGTGCGCGGACAGCACCTCGGAGCCGTCCGGGTCGCTGTCCTCCTTGTCCTCGAACTCGTAGGTCCGGGAGGCGTAGGAGACGTCGAGCACTCCCTGGGCGTAGGCGATCTGGGTCCGCCGTTCGCGTGCGGCGCGCTCCCGGGCCGCCCGGTCGTCCTCGCCGAGGAGTTCGGCGGCCTCGTCGAGCAGCGGTACGTCGGCGACGGTCCAGGCGCGGGTGACCGGGCGGCGGACGGCCGCCGCCTCCTCGTCGCCCAGATACCCCTCGGGGTCGGCGAGGAAGTCGGCGACCAGCCGCTGCGGGCTGAGCACGGGCCACAACTGGTCGACGGCGGCCCAGACTTCGGGGTTCTCGGCGATCTCGTCGCGGATCTGGGTGATGTCGCTGGGGTCGAGGAGACTGGACCCGTCGTAGGGGTCGGTGCCGACGCGTTCGGCGTACAGCTCGGTGAGGGTGTTGAGGATGTGGCCCTCGAAGTGCTCGCGGGCGGCGTTGTGCGGCAGCTTCAGCGCCCGGGTCCGCTCGCGGGCGATCCGCACGAGCCCCTCGTCGAGCATCAGCACCTCGCGGTCGTGCTCGACGGCGATCACCGGGTCGGGCAGCGCCTGCCGGTCGCGTACGACGGCGGAGAGGACGTCGGCCATGTGCGCGCGGCCCTTCACCGCGGCCGCCTCGGGCGTGTCCGCGGCGGTCGCCCGCACGCCCGGGTACAGCTCGCCGACGGTCGCGAGCAGCACGCCGGTCTCGCCGAGCGAGGGCAGCACCTCGCCGATGTAGCCGAGGAAGGCGGGGTTGGGGCCGACGATGAGGACGGCCCGCCTGGCGAGCAGTTCGCGGTGCTCGTAGAGGAGGTAGGCGGCGCGGTGCAGGGCGACGGCCGTCTTGCCGGTGCCCGGGCCGCCCTCGACGACCAGCACCCCGCGGTGCGGCGCGCGGATGATCTCGTCCTGCTCGGCCTGGATGGTCTGCACGATGTCGGCCATGCGGCCGGTGCGGGCGGCGTTCAGCGCGGCGAGCAGGACGTCGTCGCCGGCCGGGTCCTCGTAGCCCGTGCGGGTGGCGTCCTCGACGTCGAGGAACTCGTCGTGCAGAGCGGTGACCCGGCGGCCCTCGGTGCCGATGTGCCGGCGGCGGCGCAGGCCCATGGGGGTGTGGCCGGTGGCGAGGTAGAAGGGGCGGGCGACGCCGGCCCGCCAGTCGATGAGGACCGGGGTGCGTTCGGCGTCGTCGCGGCGCAGGCCGATCCGCCCGATGTGGTGGGTGGCCCCGGAGACGAGGTCGATACGGCCGAAGCACAGGGAGCCGTCCACGGCGTTCAGCGCGGCGAGCAGGCCGGAGCGTTCGGCGACGAGGATGTCCCGCTCCAGCCGGGCCTGCCTGGGCTTGTCGCCCTGGGCGAGGGCGTCGGCGACGGACGCCTCGGTGTCGCCGCGCAGGGCGTCGACACGGGCGTACAGGCCGTCGATGTATTCCTGTTCACGGCGCAATTCACTGTCGGTAAATCCGTTGTTTGACAATTCCGCTCCCGCCCGGATATACTGTGCCTACTGAACTCACTGCGACCTCCCGTTAATCTTCACATTGAAGACTCACAATGAAGACGGGGGCAAAGTCGCGAACCATTCAATATACGCAGAGAAATCCCCCGGACGCAATTGCCCGGGGGATTTCTCTTGCGCCGGCACAGCCTCACGCAGGCGCCCGGTCAGAGCACGTCGGACAGCTCCTCCAGCAGCCGCCGCTTCGGCCGCGCCCCCACCATCGCCTTCACCGGCTCACCGTCACGGAAGATCATGAAGGTCGGCATCGACAGCACCTTGTAGTGGTTGGTGGTCGCCGGGTTGTGGTCGACGTTCAGCTGCACCACCTTCAGCCGCTCCCCCTCCTCCGCGGCCAGCGCGCTCAGCACCGGCGCCATCTGCCGGCACGGCGGACACCAGTCGGCGGTGAACTCCACCAGCACCGGCAGCTGTGCCGCCAGCACTTCCGCCGAGAAGTCGCCGTCCGACACCTCGCTCACTCCTGCGGCCTTGCTCACAGTTCCCGTCCTCCCAGCTCGCACCCGGGTTCCGGGCCCCCCGGAACCAGCGACTCGGCGGCCAGTTCGTCGCGGGCCTGCTCGGCCCGCTCCAGCTGACCGGCGACCTTCTCCCGCACCGCCCGCAGCTCCCCGATGAGCGCGTCCAGCTCGTCCAGCTTGCGCCGGTAGACCGCGAGGGACGCCGGGCAGGAGTCGCCCTCCGGGTGCCCGGCGCGCAGACACTCCACGAAGGGCCGGGTCTCCTCCAGGTCGAAGCCGAAGTCCCGCAACGTCCTGATCTGCCGCAGCAGCCGCAGATCACGCTCGTCGTACGCGCGGTGCCCCAGCTCGTCGCGGCGCGCGGGCAGCAGCCCCCGCGCCTCGTAGTACCGCAGCGCCCGCGTGGTGGTCCCGGCCCGTGCGGCCAACTCGCCGATTCGCATGACGACGAACGTACGGCTTGACGCCGGCGTCAAGGCAAGAGCGGCTCGTGCCGACGGGCACAATGGCAGCCATGACCACGGGCAACACCGGTCGCGCCGAGGCCAATCGCCGCCGCATCCTCGACGTCGCCCTCACCGAGCTGCTGCGCGACCCCGACGCGTCCATGGACCAGATCGCGCGGGCCGCCGGGGTCGTACGCCGCACGGTGTACGGGCACTTCGCCGGCCGGGAGGCGCTGATCGGGACGCTGGTGGAGGACGCCGTCCAGTCGCTGGCGGCGGCGCACGCGGCGGGCCGGGAGGGGATCGAGGAGCCGGCGGAGGCGCTGGCCCGGTCCGTGCTCGCGGTGTGGGAGGTCGCCGACCGCTACCGGCTGCTGGTCGCGCTGGCCCAGCGCACGGTCACGGTGCAGGGCATCCGGGAGCGGCTGACGCCCGTCCGGGAGAACAGCGTACGGCTGCTGCGGCGCGGTCTGGAGGAGGGGACGTTCGTCTCACCGCTGCCGGCGCCGGCCCTGGCGTACGTCCACGAGCAGATCCTCTTCGGCCTGATGGAGGCCGTGAACGACGGTCTGGTGAGCCCGCGGGAGGCGGGCCGCTCGGCCGCGGTCACCGTCCTGACGGCGGCGGGCGTCCCGGCCACGCTGGCCACGGCGCTGGTGACGAAGGCGACGCGGGCGGCCGGCCGCGCTCCGGAGAAGACGGGCCAGCCTGAACCACTTTGACGCGTACACGTCCTCCCGCATAGGTTCTGCCCGGCCCTGATCGTCTTTCAGGCGCCGACATCTATCCCCGGGGGACACGCAGTGCGCTGGTTCATCGTCGTGCTCAGGAAGTACTGGGTCTTCAGCGGGCGCGCCCGCCGCGCCGAGTACTGGATGTTCACTCTGGTCAGCACGATCATCTACCTCGCGCTGATGTTCGCGGACGACTGGGCCGGCAACGAGGCGCCCACGACCGCCTTCACCCTGGCGATCGCGCTGCCCTCCCTGGGCGTCACGGTGCGCCGGCTGCACGACACGGGCCGCACCGGCTGGTGGGCCCTCATCGGGGTGCTGCCCTGCGTCGGCCTCATCACCCTGCTGATCTTCACGGCCGAGGACGGCGTCCCGGGCCAGAACAAGTACGGCCCGAACCCCAAGGAGACCCCCCTGCTCACCGACTCGGCGCCCACGGACGCATGAGAGTGCCGGGCGGCTGAGCAACGGGGGAGTCTCAGCCGCCCGGCGTTCTGGGGGCGGAACCACAGGGCTCGGCCGGGTGTCCGGCCCCGGTTCAGGCGGGGCCGGACACCCGGGGTGCGGGGGGCGTCAGGCCTTGGCGAGTTCCTTCTCGCCGCCCTCGCGCTGCTCGGGCCGGACGGCCTCCTCGGCGGGCGCCGGGGCGCCGTGGCCGTCGTCGAGCAGGGTGGTTTCGTCGAAGGGGATCCGGCCCGCGAGTACCTCGTCGACGCGCGCCTTGTCGATCTCCTTGGTCCAGGTGCCGATCAGGACGGTGGCGACGGCGTTGCCCGCGAAGTTCGTCAGGGCGCGGGCCTCGCTCATGAAGCGGTCGATGCCGACGATGAGGCCGACGCCGTCCACCAGGGCCGGCTTGTGCGACTGGAGGCCGCCGGCGAGGGTCGCGAGACCGGCGCCGGTGACGCCCGCGGCGCCCTTGGAGGCGACCAGCAGGAAGAGCAGCAGCGGGATCTGCTCGCCGAGCGACATCGGCGTGCCCATGGCGTCCGCGATGAACAGCGAGGCCATGGTCATGTAGATCATGGTGCCGTCGAGGTTGAAGGAGTAGCCGGTCGGGACGGTGATGCCGACGACGGGCTTGCTGACGCCCAGGTGCTCCATCTTCGCGATGAGCCGCGGCAGCGCGGACTCGGAGGAGGAGGTCGACAGGATCAGCAGGAGCTCACGGCCCAGGTACTTCAGGAACGTGAAGATGTTCAGGCCGGCGACGATCCGCAGCAGCGCGCCGAGGACGACGAAGACGAACAGGAAACAGGTGACGTAGAAGCCGAGCATCAGCACGGCCAGGCTCTTCAGCGCGTCCACGCCGGCGGAACCGGTGACCGCGGCGATCGCGCCGAACGCGCCGATCGGGGCGGCCCACATCACCATGGCCAGGATGCGGAAGACGAGCCGCTGGAGGTGCTCGACACCGCGCAGGATCGGCTGGCCCGCGGAGCCCATCGCCTGCAGGGCGAAACCGGCGAGCAGCGCGATCAGCAGGGTCTGCAGCACCTCGCCGCCGGTGAAGGCGGAGACCATCGTGGTCGGGATGATGCCCAGGAGGAACTCGGTGGTGTCCTTGGCCTCGGCCGACACCTGCGCCTGCCCGGTCTCCTTGATCGCGTCGGTGACCGCGAGGCCGGTGCCCGGCTCCAGGATGTTGCCGACGACCAGGCCGATGCCGAGGGCGACCAGCGACATCACCAGGAAGTAGCCGAGGGCGATGCCTCCGACCGCGCCGACCTTGGCGGCCTTGCGGACCGAGCCGATGCCGAGAACGATCGTGCAGAAGATGATCGGCGAGATCATCATCTTGATCAGGCTCACGAAACCGGTGCCGATGGGCTTCAGCTCCACCGCGAAGTCGGGCGCGATCAGACCCACGGCGATGCCGAGGGCGACCGCGACGATCACCGCGATGTACAGGTAGTGGGTGCGGTCCCGCTTGGCGGGTGCGGCAGGTGCCGTATTCGTGGTGCTGCTGGCGGCCACGGCTGCCCTCCTTGACGTCTTCGTCGGCATCACCGGCGTGCGGCTCACGTCCGGGAAGTTAAGGGGAATGCAGGGACTATCTCCCGGCGTGTGAGGGCGGTCACCCTTCCGTTCATTTAGTTCACAATGCACGCCGGGGGCACACTGACGACATGCGTCTACCCGTTCCCGCACCTCGCAGCCTGGCCGGACAGCTGTTCGCCATGCAGGCGGTGCTGATCGCGGTCGTCGTGGCGGGATACGCGATGTTCACCTACGTGAGCGACCGCTCGCAGGCCGAGGAGGCGGCGGGCCGGCAGGCCACCGCCGTGGCCCGGTCGGTGGCCGACTCCCCCTCCGTGCGGGAGGCGATCGGCACGCCGGACCCGACGGCCTCCCTCCAGCCGTACGCGCTGCGGGTGATGCGGGACACGGAGGTCGACTTCGTGACGATCATGAATCCCGAGGGCATCCGCTGGACGCACCCCGACGCCGGCCAGATAGGCCGGCACTTCCTCGGCAACACCGCCCGCGCCCTGAAGGGCGAGTCGTTCACGGAGACGTACACGGGAACCCTCGGCGCGTCCGTGCGCGCGGTGACGCCGATCGAGGACGACGGGCGGGTCGTCGGCCTGGTCAGCGCCGGCATCAGGGTCGAGGCGATCAGCGCGCGGGTCTCGGACCAGGTGAAGGCCCTGTTCGCGGTGGCGGCGGGCGCTCTCGCGCTCGGCGCGGTGGGCACGTACGTGGTCAACGCCCGGCTGCGCCGCCACACCCACGGCATGAACGCCACCGAGCTCAGCCGGATGCACGACTACCACCAGGCGGCGCTGCACGCCGTGCGCGAAGGGCTGCTGATGCTGGACGGCCGGTTCCGGGTGGCACTGATCAACGACGGCGGGCGGGAGCTGCTCGGCGTGGGCGAGGAGGTGGTCGGCGCCTCGGTGGCCGACCTCGGCCTGCCGGCCCCGCTGACGGGCGCGCTGCTGGCCTCCGAGCCGCGGGTCGACGAGGTGCATCTGACGGCGGACCGGGTGCTGGTGGTGAACACCTCGCCGGTGTCCGGCGGTGAACGCCGGGGCACGGTGGTGACCCTGCGGGACGTCACGGAGCTCCAGTCGCTGATGGGTGAGCTGGACTCCGAGCGCGGCTTCACCCAGGCGCTGCGCTCGCAGGCGCACGAGGCGGCGAACCGGCTGCACACGGTGGTGTCGCTGATCGAGCTGGGCCGGGCGGAGGAGGCCGTCGACTTCGCGACCGCCGAGCTGGAGCTCGCCCAGGCGCTCACCGACCAGGTGGTGGCGGCGGTGAGCGAGCCGGTCCTGGCGGCGCTGCTGCTCGGCAAGACGGCACAGGCGAACGAACGGGGGGTGGAGCTGGTGGTGTCCGAGGACAGCGGCCTGGACGACGGTCTGCTCCCCGAGTCCCTGCCCGCCCGCGACCTGGTGACCATCCTGGGCAACCTCATCGACAACGCCGTGGACGCGGCGCAGGGCAGCACGCGGGCCCGGGTGACGGTGACGGCGTCGACGGACGGCGACGACCTGCTGCTGCGGGTCGCCGACACCGGCGACGGGGTGGACCCGGCGCACGCCTCCCAGGTCTTCGAGCGCGGTTTCTCCACCAAGCCGGCGGGCCCGGGGGGCCGCGGTCTCGGCCTGGCGCTGGTGCGGCAGGCGGTGACCCGGCATGAGGGCACGCTGTCGATGGCGGCGTCCGGCAACGGCGGTGCCAACGGTGACGTCGGCGCGGAGTTCACCGTGCGGCTGCCGCTGCGGTCGGCGGCGGGCGCGGCGCGGACGTCGGGAGGCGCGAGATGACTGACGCCACGGGCCCCGCCGCCGCGCACCCGATCCGGGTGCTGGTCGTGGAGGACGATCCGGTCGCCGCCGACGCGCACGTCCTGTACGTGGGGCGGGTGCCCGGTTTCGTCGCGGTCGGAAAGGCGCACACGGGCGCGGAGGCGCGGCGCATGCTGGACCGCACGCCGGTGGACCTGCTGCTGCTGGACCTTCACCTTCCCGACGGCCACGGTCTGCAGCTGGCCCGGTCCCTGCGGGCGGCCGGCTATCACGCGGACGTGATAGCGGTGACGTCGGCGCGGGATCTGACGGTGGTCCGGGAGGGGGTCTCGCTGGGCGTCGTCCAGTACGTCCTGAAGCCGTTCACTTTCGCGACGCTGAGGGATCGGCTCGTGCGCTACGCCGAGTTCCGCGGCGCGGCGGGCGAGGCGAGCGGTCAGGACGAGGTGGACCGGGCGCTGGCGGCGCTGCGCGCACCCGGCCCCGCGGCTCTGCCGAAGGGGCTGAGCGGGCCGACGCTGGAGCGGGTGACGGTGACGGTGCGGGAGGCGGACGAGGGGCTCACGGCGGCCGGCCTCGCGGAGGCGGTCGGCATCTCGCGCATCACGGCCCGACGGTACCTGGAGCACCTGGTGGACGCGGGAAGAGTCGAGCGAAAGCCGCTGTACGGCCAGGTGGGCCGCCCGGAACTGGTGTACCGGTGGGTGGCCGCGGGGCGGTGACATACGCGGTGCGACGACGGGTGGCCAAGCGCACCGGGTGGTCGACCGCGAGGCGGTGACGCACCCGATGCGAAAACGCGGGGCCGGCTGTACCGGCGGGTGACCGCAGGGCGGTGACGCACGCGGCGCCGGTGCACCGGCGGCAGACCGCCGGGCGGTGACGCGCGCCGTGCGACCTCGCGGCGCTTCGGCTGACGAACCGCCCCCGTGCCGCCCTGCCGTTCTAGAAGACCGACTCCGCCTCGTCCATGCGCTCCTTGGGGACCGTCTTCAGTTCGGTGACGGCCTCCGCGAGCGGGACCATCACCACGTCCGTCCCGCGCAGGGCCGTCATCCGGCCGAACTCGCCGCGGTGCGCGGCTTC
Source organism: Streptomyces sp. NPDC088254 (assembly GCF_044740925.1). Taxonomy (NCBI): domain Bacteria; kingdom Bacillati; phylum Actinomycetota; class Actinomycetes; order Kitasatosporales; family Streptomycetaceae; genus Streptomyces; species Streptomyces sp. NPDC088254. The sequence continues at coordinate 13,087 of NZ_JBIURQ010000013.1, forward strand.
CACCGCGTGCCAGCCGAAGCGGGTGGCGAGGACACGGTCGTACGCGGTCGGGACGCCGCCGCGCTGGACGTGGCCGAGGATGACCGGGCGGGCCTCCTTGCCGAGCCGCTTCTCCAGCTCGTACGCCAGTGCCGTGCCGATGCCCTGGAAGCGCTCGTGGCCGAACTTGTCGATCGCGCCCTTGCCGTAGTCCATGGTGTCGTCGGCGGGGTGCGCGCCCTCGGCGACGCAGATCACCGCGAACTTCTTGCCGCGGGAGAAGCGCTCCTCCACCATCGTGACCAGGTCCGCCGGGTCGAAGGCGCGCTCGGGCAGGCAGATGCCGTGGGCGCCGGCCGCCATGCCGGACTCCAGGGCGATCCAGCCCGCGTGCCGGCCCATGACCTCGACGACCATCACCCGCTGGTGGGACTCGGCGGTCGTCTTGAGGCGGTCCATCGCCTCGGTGGCGACGCCGACCGCGGTGTCGAAGCCGAAGGTGCGGTCGGTGGAGGAGATGTCGTTGTCGATCGTCTTGGGGACGCCGACCACCGGCAGGCCCGCGTCGCTCAGCATCCGCGCCGCCGTCAGCGTGCCCTCGCCGCCGATGGGGATCAGCGCGTCGATGCCGAAGTCGTGGATCATGTCGCCGGCGCTCTCACAGGCCTCGCGCAGCCGGTCCCGCTCCAGGCGGGAGGAGCCGAGGATGGTGCCGCCGCGAGCCAGGATGCCGCTGACCGCGTTGAGGTCGAGGACCCGGTAGCGGCGGTCCAGCAGACCCGCGTAACCGTCCTCGAAGCCGATGACCTCGTCGCCGTAGTTGTCGACCGCTCGGTGCACGACCGACCGGATCACTGCGTTCAGCCCGGGACAGTCGCCGCCTGCGGTGAGAACTCCGATGCGCATCGTGCTGTGTCTCCTGCTCGCTGTCGATACCGGTGAGCCGCTCCGATTCTTTCACGCCGTCGAGGGCACTGTCTCTTGACGGGCGCCTTATCCAGACGCAGGGGTACTGTCAAGAGGGTTCCGCTCATCCCGGTGGGCCATTTTTCTGCCCGGACGGCGGCCCTCGACGACAAGCACCCGACGCAAGAAGTGGAGAGCACGCGTGACGCGCAGCGTGTACGTGACCGGGATCGACCGCGGCGACGGCCGCCAGGTCGTGGAGCTTGGGGTCATGGAGCTCCTGACCCGTCAGGTCGACCGGGTCGGCGTCTTCCGCCCCCTCGTCCACGACGGGCCCGACCGCCTCTTCGATTTGCTGCGCGCCCGCTACCGGCTGGCGCAGGACCCGGCGACCGTCTACGGCATGGACTACCACGAGGCGTCCGCCCTCCAGGCCGAGCAGGGCGCGGACGAGCTGGTGTCCACCCTCGTCGACCGGTTCCACCGCGTCGCCCGCGACTACGACGTCGTCCTCGTCCTCGGCACCGACTACGCCGACACCCAGTTCCCGGACGAGCTGTCCCTCAACGCCCGGCTGGCCAACGAGTTCGGCGCCTCCGTCATCCCCGTGGTGGGCGGCCGGGGCCAGACCGCGGAGTCCGTGCTCGCCGAGACCCGCAACGCCTACCGCGCCTACGACGGTCTGGGCTGCGACGTCCTCGCCATGGTGACCAACCGGGTGGCCCGCGAGGACCGGGAGGCGATAGCCGAGCAGCTCGCCTCCCGGCTGCCGGTGCCCTGTTACGTGCTCCCCGACGAGCCCGCGCTGTCCGCGCCGACCGTCGCCCAGATCAGCCACGCCCTCGGGGCGAAGGTGCTCCTCGGGGACGACTCGGGGCTCGCGCGCGACGCCCTCGGCTTCGTCTTCGGCGGCGCGATGCTGCCGAACTTCCTCAACGCCCTGACCCCGGGCACCCTGGTCGTCACCCCGGGCGACCGCGCCGACCTGGTCGTCGGCTCGCTCGCCGCGCACAGCGCCGGCACCCCGCCCATCGCCGGCGTGCTGCTCACCCTGGGCGAGGTGCCCAGCGACGAGATCCTCACACTGGCCGCCCGGCTCGCGCCCGGCACGCCCGTGCTGTCGGTGGCCGGCAACAGCTTCCCCACGGCGGAGCAGCTGTTCTCCCTGGAGGGCAAGCTGAACGCGGCCACACCGCGCAAGGCGGAGACCGCGCTCGGCCTGTTCGAGCGGCACGTCGACACCGCCGACCTGCTCAAGCGGGTCTCCGCGCCGAGCAGCGACCGTCTCACGCCGATGATGTTCGAGCACCAGCTTCTGGAGACGGCCCGCACCGACCGGCGCCGGGTCGTCCTGCCCGAGGGCACCGAGGAGCGGGTGCTGCACGCGGCGGAGGTGCTGCTGCGCCGCGGCGTGTGCGACCTGACGCTGCTGGGCCCGGCCGACCGGATCCGCAAGCAGGCCGCCGACCTCGGCATCGACCTCGCCGACGCGCAGGTGATCGACCCCGCCACCAGCGAACTGCGCGACGCGTTCGCCGAGAAGTACGCGAGGCTGCGCGCCCACAAGGGCGTCACGGTGGAGCTGGCGTACGACGTCGTCTCCGACGTGAACTACTTCGGCACCCTGATGGTGCAGGAGGGGCTCGCCGACGGCATGGTGTCCGGGTCGGTGCACTCGACGGCAGCGACGATCCGGCCGGCCTTCGAGATCATCAAGACCAAGCCGGACGCCGACATCGTCTCCTCGGTCTTCTTCATGTGCCTGGCCGACAAGGTCCTCGTCTACGGCGACTGCGCGGTCAACCCCGACCCCAACGCCGAGCAGTTGGCGGACATCGCCATCCAGTCGGCCGCGACGGCCGCGCAGTTCGGCGTGGAGCCGCGGATCGCGATGCTGTCGTACTCGACCGGCACGTCCGGTTCGGGCGCGGACGTGGACAAGGTGCGCGAGGCGACGGAGCTGGTGCGCTCGCGCCGGCCCGACCTGATGATCGAGGGGCCGATCCAGTACGACGCCGCCGTGGAGCCGTCGGTCGCGGCGACCAAGCTGCCGGGCTCCGAAGTCGCGGGCCAGGCCAGCGTGTTGATCTTCCCCGACCTGAACACCGGCAACAACACCTACAAGGCCGTGCAGCGTTCGGCCGGCGCGATCGCCGTCGGACCGGTGCTCCAGGGTCTGCGCAAGCCGGTCAACGACCTGTCCCGGGGCGCCCTCGTCCAGGACATCGTCAACACGGTCGCCATCACGGCGATCCAGGCCCAGAACCCCAGCGAGAAGGCTTCCCAGCAGTGAGCTCCCACCCGTCTCCCACCACCGCCCTGCCGGACGAGCTGCGCTCGGCCCCTGCTTCTCGTGTCCTCGTCCTCAACTCCGGCTCCTCGTCGGTGAAGTACCAGTTGCTCGACATGAGCGACGGCAGCCGGCTGGCCATGGGGCTCGTCGAGCGCATCGGCGAACAGACCTCGCGGCTCAAGCACACCCCCCTGGCGGACGGCGGCGAGTCGCGGGAGCGGACCGGCGCCATCGCCGACCACGACGCCGCGCTGAAGGCCGTCGCGGAGGAGCTGGCCCAGGACGGGCTCGGCCTGGACTCGCCCGAACTGGCCGCCATCGGGCACCGGGTGGTGCACGGCGGCAAGCACTTCACCCAGCCGACGGTCATCGACGAGGCGGTGCTCGCCGAGATCGAGCGGCTGATCCCGGTGGCCCCGCTGCACAACCCGGCCAATCTCACCGGCATCCGCACGGCGCAGGCGCTCAGGCCCGACCTGCCGCAGGTCGCCGTCTTCGACACTGCGTTCCACACCACGATGCCGGAGTCCGCGGCCCGGTACGCGATCGACGTGAAGACGGCCGACGAACACCGCATCCGGCGCTACGGGTTCCACGGCACCTCGCACGCGTACGTCTCCCGGGCCACGGCCGAACTGCTGGGCAAGGCGCCCGAGGAGGTGAACGTCATCGTGCTGCACCTCGGCAACGGGGCGTCCGCGTCGGCCGTGCGCGGGGGCAGGTGCGTGGACACCTCGATGGGGCTCACGCCGTTGGAGGGGCTCGTGATGGGTACGCGGTCGGGGGACGCCGATCCGGCCGTCATCTTCCATCTGACCCGTGTCGGCAAGCTGTCCATCGACGAAATCGACGCTCTTCTCAACAAGAAGAGCGGACTGATCGGTCTGTGCGGCGACAACGACATGCGGGAGATCACCCGTCGGATCGACGAGGGCGACGAACAGGCGAAGCTCGCCTTCGACATCTACATTCACCGGCTGAAGAAGTACATCGGCGCCTATTACGCCGTTCTCGGCCGGGTGGACGCGGTGGCGTTCACCGCCGGCGTCGGGGAGAACGCGGCGTCGGTGCGCGCGGCGGCCGTCGCGGGCCTGGAGACCCTGGGCCTGGCGGTGGACGACGCGCTGAACGCCGTACGCGGGGACGAGCCGCGGCTGATCTCGCCCGGGGACGCGCGGGTGAAGGTGGCCGTGGTGCCGACGGACGAGGAGTTGGAGATCGCCACGCAGACCTACGCATTGGTGGGGCGGTATTGATAAGCGGCTCCGACCCGGGGCAACTGAACAGCGTCGTCGAAATGCGGCCCCGCCGCTCGGCAACTGAGCGGCTTCCCGCCCATTTGTATCTTCCGCCAGACGGAATATTCCGGAGCGAAACAAACCGTTAGGATCGCCCCATGCGCCGTTCGAAAATCGTCTGTACTCTCGGCCCCGCGGTCGACTCCCACGAGCAGCTCGTCGCGCTGATCGAGGCCGGCATGAACGTGGCCCGCTTCAACTTCAGCCATGGCACGCACGCCGAGCACCAGGGCCGGTACGACCGGGTCCGGGCCGCGTCCAAGGAGACCGGCCGGGCCATCGGTGTCCTCGCCGACCTCCAGGGCCCCAAGATCCGCCTGGAGACCTTCGCCGAGGGTCCGGTGGAGCTGGTCCGCGGTGACGAGTTCACCATCACCACCGAGGACGTGCCCGGCGACAAGACGATCTCCGGCACCACCTACAAGGGCCTGCCCGGCGATGTCTCGCGCGGCGACCAGATCCTCATCAACGACGGCAACGTCGAGCTGAAGGTGCTGGACGTCGACGGTCCCCGGGTGCGGACGATCGTCATCGAGGGCGGTGTCATCTCCGACCACAAGGGCATCAACCTGCCCGGCGCGGCCGTCAACGTGCCCGCGCTGAGCGAGAAGGACATCGAGGACCTCCGCTTCGCGCTGCGCATGGGCTGCGACCTGGTCGCGCTGTCCTTCGTGCGGGACGCCAAGGACGTCTCCGACGTCCACCGCGTCATGGACGAGGAGGGCCGCCGGGTCCCCGTCATCGCCAAGGTGGAGAAGCCGCAGGCGGTGGAGAACATGGAGGACGTCGTGATGGCGTTCGACGGTGTGATGGTCGCCCGTGGCGACCTGGCCGTCGAGTACCCGCTCGAGAAGGTCCCCATGGTGCAGAAGCGCCTGATCGAGCTGTGCCGGCGCAACGCCAAGCCGGTGATCGTGGCGACCCAGATGATGGAGTCGATGATCACCAACTCCCGTCCGACCCGCGCGGAGGCCTCCGACGTCGCCAACGCGATCCTGGACGGCGCGGACGCGGTCATGCTGTCGGCGGAGTCCTCGGTCGGCGCGTACCCGATCGAGACCGTGAAGACGATGTCGAAGATCGTCGCCGCGGCGGAGACGGAGCTGCTGAGCAAGGGCCTGCAGCCGCTGGTACCGGGCAAGAAGCCGCGCACGCAGGGCGGTTCGATCGCGCGCGCCGCGTGCGAGATCGCCGACTTCCTCGGCGGCCGGGGGCTGGTGGCCTTCACCCAGTCCGGCGACACGGCCCGCCGCCTCTCCCGCTACCGCGCGGCCCAGCCGATCATCGCCTTCACCACCGACGAGGGCACCCGCAACCAGCTGGCGCTGAGCTGGGGCGTCGAGTCGCACATCGTGCCGTTCGTGAACAGCACGGACGAGATGGTCGAACTGGTCGACCAGGAGATCATCAAGCTCAACCGCTTCAACGCGGGCGAGATCGTGGTCATCACCGCCGGCTCCCCGCCCGGCGTCCCGGGCACGACGAACATGGTCCGAGTCCACCACCTGGGCCAGGGCGCCCGCGACTGACGCCCCAGCACTTCAGCCACTGAGGGCGCCCCCGGGACGGGGGCGCCCTCTGGCGTTCTCACGGCTACGGCAGGTCCGGGGCCGGCCGCTCCCACACCTGGACCTCCGCCCAGCGGGGATGCTCCGCCAGGAGCGGCGCCAACCCCCGTACGGGGGCGAGCAGTCGCCGGATCATCCGGAGTGCCAGGATCTGCTCGCGGTCCAGTTCCCGCCAGTGCCCGGCGCAGCGGACGGCCTCATCCGGGGACAGCGGCATGGCGGCCAGCGCGCTTTCGAGCACGATCTGCGGATCGAGCAGAGGAACGCCCTTGCGCGGCCCTGTCCGCTCCAGCAGCCAGGACCGCAGCTGCAAGTCACGCAGCAACCACTCGCCCCGCTGGGGCCCGGTGGAACGCTCGGCGCGCGTCAGCAGCGACGTCCAAGCTTCCCCGACCGCGCGCCACCGCTCGTCGGAGAGCGTGGACGCATCTTCTCGGACCCTGGCCGCGAACTGCTGAGCTGCGGCGATCCACTGGCTCACCTCACCGTCGGTCGCCGCCGGCTCGGACCAGCGCCGCACGTGGCCGTCCAGGTCGAGCCGGTCAAGGCCGTCGAAGCACACGGTCACCCCAACACCATTTGATCGCCTCGCCGTCCATGCCGATGTACGTGTCCCACTGACGCCGTAAGGCTGCAGCCCGGGTCCCCATATGACGGGGGACCCGGGCTGCGGCGCTTGAGCGGCTCTCGAAGGGAAGTGAAGGTCAGCCGGCCAGCTTGCTGGTGTAGACCTGCATGCCGGGGATGTGCAGATTGCCGCCGAACTGGCCGGCCTGGACCACCTTGACCTTGGTGAAGTAGATCAGGGGAATGTTCAGCGGCGGGGGGTTCTGCGGGCTGAACGTGACCGGGAGCAGGCCGAACAGGTTGCCCGAGATGCTCTCGGTGTACATGATCGTGTCGCCGCCGGTGATCTTGGACTTGGTGCCGGCGCCGGCCTGGACGTGGTAGGTCACGCCCTTCTGCTTGTCGTCCACGGTCTGGTGCAGGTCGTCGATCTCGGTGCCGCCGGAGATGACGTACTTCAGGACCTTCTTCTTGGTCCCGTTCGCCGTCTTCACCTCGACGATGCCCTGGTAGTCGGCGCTCTTCAGCAGCAGCGCGCTGGCGTTGAGGTACCAGGGGTCGTCCGCCAGGAGGACCTTGTTGTCGACACCGCTCTCCTTGTCGGTGGCGGCGGCGCAGTCCTCGGGCTTCACGGTGGAGCTCGCGGACGGGCTCGGAGACGCGGAGGCGGAGGGCGAGGGGGAGGCGTCGGCGGCGTCCTTGGCGTCGGAGGCCGCCTCGTCCGTCTTCTCGCCGGCTTGCTCGGCCGTCTCGCCGGCCTTGTCGCCCGCCGTCTGCGTGGTGTCCTTCGCCGTGTCGGTGACGGCGTCGGAGGTGTCCTCGGCGGCCGTGCCGGAGCTCTTGCCGGTGCCCGCGGAGGAGCCCGAGGCGCCCGACTTGGCTCCGGAGTCCGTGGCGGAGGGGGAGGCCGACGGTGAGGGGCTCGCGTCGTCCGTCGTGGCGGAGCCGCCGAGGCCGCCGCCGTCGAAGACGTCCTTGACGGCGTCGCCGATGGTCTCCAGGACGTTCTTGTCTGTCTTCTCGGTCTCGGCCGGCGCCGGGCTCTCGGTCTCGGTCCCGCCGGAGGACGGCTCCTGCGCGGAGGCCGACGCGGACGGGGCCGGGGCCGGCGCGGGGCCCTCGTCGGAACCTGAATCCGACGAGGAGGAACCGCCCGAGGAGGAGCCCTTGGATCCCTTCGAGCTCGACGGGTTCTTCGCCCCGCCGGACTTCTCGGAGCCGGAGTCCGACGCGTCGCCCTTGGAGTCCTTGTCCTTGGCGTCGCTCTTGGAGTCGCCCTCGGAGGCCGACGGGGACGGCGAGGCCGAGGGAGAGGCGGAGGCGCTCTCCAGGGCCGTGAGGCAGTCCTTGTAGTCGTCGGCGAGCTGGCTGTTCGACGTCGGCTGGTCGTCGGCGACGGCGAGCGTCGGCGTGAAGCCCATGCCCATGAGCACCGCCGTGGGCATCGCGGCCATGGCTATCGCCTTGCCGGCCGGCATGTGCAGCCGGGTGAACAGCGGCTTCTTCGGCGCTGCGTGGCGTGCCCCGCCCGACCGGTCCGGCAGGACCGAGCCGTCGCCGAGGACCTCGTCAGCCGACACGGTGCACTCCGTTCGGCTCGTCCGCCTGGACGGGCTGGGACGTGCCGCCGTCCGCCTGCTTGTGCAGCGTGTACGACGGGCCCTGCTCCCCGGCGACGGGGTACGGGCCGGGCGCGGGGGCGCCGTCCTGGGTCGGGGCGGGCGGGAGGTTCTGGGGCTCCGCGCCCTGGGGGGCCGGGTTTCCGGGCGCCCAGGAGAGGGCGAGGGCTCCGCCGATCAGCGCCAGCAGGAAGCCGATGATGAAGCCGCCGATGTTGGAGACCACGAGGGAGACCAGCGCGAGCAGGATCGCGGCGATGCCGGCGAAGACGCGGGTGGCCTGCTGGAACCACATGGTCAGGCCCAGGGTGACCAGCAGCACACCGATGATCAGCGAACCGGCGCCGGCGGTGGTCGCCATGGTGAGCGACATGGTGCCCAGCTTGAGCGTGGCGTAGGGGAAGTAGGCGATCGGCAGACCGCCGAGCAAGGTGAACAGGCCCGCCCAGAAGGGCCGGTTGCCCCGCCAGTCACGGAACCGCAGACGCAGCCGGGTGAAAGTCCCGGTGCTCTGGCCCGGAGTCTCGGCACTCATGGAAAACAGCTCCCTGGGTCCGGGTTGGGTACATACCGGCTCGGCCGTGACGTGGAGAAGCCGGAGAGTCTGTGGGGTGGGGATGCCCGGCGCTCGGTGCCGGGTGGGGGCGCGGGGCGGAGGAGCGAGCGCTCCTCCGCCCCGTCCTGGCGGCTCAGCCTGCCAAGATCACCCCTGCGGCGCGAGCCGTCAGAAGCACTCCATCTTGGGGTCGGCGCCGAGACGCATCGACAGCCCGCTGAGCTTGAACGTTCCGGCGGTGGTCGCCCACGCCGTCTGCTCGACGTTCGAGAGGTCGGCCGACTTCGCCTGCTGGGCGAAGCCGCCCGGCAGTACGCTCTCGCCCTCCTTGACGGCGGGGCCACGGGTCTTGTCCTTGACCGCGACACCGATGTCGATCTGGTTGAACGTCGCGTCGGCGTCGAGCTGCGCGACGTCGATGTAGAGGTTCTCGGCCGTGACCGGCTTCTTGGGGTCCTTGCCCGCGTCGAGACGCAGGTAGAACGTCTTGTTGAGCACCGGGATCGTCGTCTTGACCGACTGGCACATGTTCGTGATCTTCGCGGTCTCGAACGAGGAGACCGCGACCGGAACCTGCGTCTTGGTCTTGCCGTCGACCGCGGTGTAGACGTTGTCGATGCCGCCGTACTGGGCGAATCCGTCACCGTGCAGGGTCTCGGCCGAGACCTTGAACTGCTGACCGGAGACGCTGAACGAGGCCGCGAGTGCGCCCTGCGCCAGGCCGACGCCCACACACGCTGCCGCGGCGACGCTGGGCACCATGACCACAGCGAACCGCTTCCATCTGGTCCCGCCACGCACCTGGGACTCCATATTTCCTCCTTCTCGGACGTACATCTCCTGGCTCCGGCTCGCCTCCGAGGCGGCGGCTCGGCCGGGCAGGGATGGGAGAAGCACTACGTCCTCGGGAAGGGGAGCGCCCGAACCCGAAAGGCGCGAACCGCGCTCCGAATCACCGGCGATCACCCCCGAGCGACACATCGGTCGCGCCTGACACGCATCACGCACAACCCTGCTGGACAGGCTTCACCGAGCGGCGAAGACCCCCCTGTCCAAGGGCCGACGCCACTGTCGCCGGCCCTGCTCGGTGGGGACCCAGGGGACCCGTCGACCCAACCGGCTGTCGGGGTACGGAATTGGACCGAGCGTGGCCGATCGTGGTGCATTCTGGCCGCCCGCACAAGGGGGTTCGTTACCGGCTAGTAACGGCCGGATAACCGAACAACGACCCACAGGTCTCGGCCAACGACGCTGGGTGGCAATCATGCCCAGGACAAAACTATTGATCGCTGGACAGAATCCGACAGATCCGCGCCCCTGCTTTACTCGCAGTAACAGCTGCCACGATTACCAAGATTTGGTAAAACGCGGCCGTAGGGGCATCCAGTCGCCAGAATTTTCACTCCGGCACCACAGGCCCCGGCGTTTAGCGGCTGATCAGCACCGGGGCCCGGCGGGGCTCAGAACAGGGCGCGCGCCAGAGCCCTGCGCGCCGTCGCCACCCGCGGGTCCTCGGGGCCCACGACCTCGAACAGCTCCAGCAGCCTCAGCCGTACGGCGTCCCGCTCCTCACCGGCCGTGCGCCGCACGGTGTCGATGAGCCGGCCGAACGCGTCGTCGACATGACCGCCCACCAGATCCAGGTCGGCCGCGGCGATCTGGGCCGTCGCGTCCTGCGGCTTCTCGGCGGCCTCCTTGCGCACCGCCTGCGGGTCCATGCCCTGCACGCGCTGGAGCAACTCGGCCTGCGCGAGACCGAGCTTGGCCTCGGTGTTGCCCGGGTCGTCGGCCAGCACGTTCTGGTAGGCGCGCACCGCGCCGCCCAAGTCGCCCGCGTCCAGGGCCTGTACGGCGGCCTCCAGCAGGGCGTCGTACGGACCGGCCGGCGCCTCGGTGGCCTCGGTGGGCTCGCCGGGCCGGGCGTCGGGGTCGACGGTCAGGCCGGTGAGACCGAAGCGCTCCTCGGCGACGGCCACCAACTGGTCGAGCGTCTGGCGGATCTGAGCCTCCGGGGCGGCCCCCTGGAAGAGCGGCAGCGCCTGCCCCGCGACGACGGCGAAGACGGCCGGGATGCCCTGCACCCCGAACTGCTGCATCAGCATCTGGTTGGCGTCGACGTCGATCTTGGCGAGCAGGAAGCGCCCGGCGTACTCGGCGGCGAGCCGCTCCAGGACGGGGCTCAGCTGCTTGCAGGGCTGGCACCACTCGGCCCAGAAGTCGATGACGACGGGCACCTCGGCGGACCGTTGGATGACGTCGCGCTCGAACCCCGCCTCATCGACGTCGATGACGAGCTCCGCGGGGGACACCGCCCCCGTCCCGCCCTGCCGGGCGGCTTCGGCGCGCACCTGCTCCGCCTTCGCCTTGGCCTCCTGGGCCGCCTTCACCGCGGCGAGGTCGACGACTCCGCTCATGGACATGTTCCGTGGCTGCATGCGTCTATCCTCCCCCGTTCCCGCGCGTGCGTGAAAACGATCCGCGAATGCGCCGGGGTCCCCACCCCACGCGCCGCGTGATCTCGGCTCGCGGACGTCCACCACGAGCTTTCGCTACGGGTCGTAGCGTAATGCCCATGGGGCCGGCGCGGGGGTCGCTTTCCGGTGATCTCCCTCACTGGGAGCGGCACGGAAAGTGGCCGTTATGGTCGAAGCATGCAGAGTCGTTCCCCCGCCGGCCGTGCGGGCCGGCCGCGCAGCGCGGCCGCGGACGCAGCGATCCTCGCCGCGACCCGGGCGGCGCTGGTCGAACTGGGCTGGTCCAAACTGACGTTGGGGGACGTGGCGACCCGGGCCGGGGTCGCCAAGACGACGCTCTACCGCCGCTGGTCCGGCAAGAACGAACTGGTCGTCGACGCGGTGGCGGAGCTCTTCGGCGAGCTGCGGCTCCCCGACCGCGGCAGTCTGGCCGCCGACATCGAGGGCGTGGTCCTGCAGTTCGCGGCGATCCTGGCCCGCCCGGAGGCCAGGAGCGGCCTGATGGCGGTGGTGGCGGAGTCCACCCGTGACGAGGCGTTGCGCGCCCGTGTCCGCTCCTCGATCGTGGACCCGCAGAAGGACCTGGTCCTGGAGGGCCGGGCGCGTGCCCAGAGACGCGGCGAACTTCCCCCGGAGACGGACCCGCTGGAAGCGGCCCGCACGGTGGACCTCATCTTCGACGTGGTGGCGGGCGCGGTGGTGCACCGCACCCTCGTGAGCGACGAACCGGCGGACGAGGAGTGGGTGCGGAGCTTCACGAGGGTCCTGCTGCTGGGACTGACGTCCGCTTCCAGCCCGTCCGGCGTGTGAGGACGGGCAGGGGCGGCGGGGGCGACCGCCGGGCGTACGCCCCCGTCTCCCGCGTCAGAACCCGGCGGGCTCGGTGTACACCCCCCACTCCTCGCGCAGCACGTCGCAGATCTCGCCCAGCGTCGCCTCCGCGCGTACCGCGTCGAGCATCGGGGCGATCATGTTGCCGCCGTTCCGGGCCGCCGCGAGCATCTTGTCGAGGGCGTCGCGCACGGCGGCGTCGTCCCGCGTGGTGCGGCGCTGGGCGAGCACCCGCACCTGCTCCCGTTCCACCTCGTGGCTGACGCGCAGGATCTCCAGGTCCCCGGTCACCGAGCCGGTGTGGGCGTTGACGCCGACGACCCGCTTCTCCCCCTTCTCCAGCGCCTGCTGGTAGCGGAAGGCGGACTCGGCGATCTCCCCGGTGAACCACCCGTCCTCGATGCCGCGCAGGATGCCGGACGTCATCGGGCCGATGGGGTGCCGCCCGTCGGGGTGGGCCCGCAGGCCCCGCTCCTTGATCCGCTCGAAGATCGCCTCGGCGTCGGCCTCGATCCGGTCGGTCAGCTGCTCGACGTACCACGAACCGCCCAGCGGGTCCGCGACGTTGGCGACGCCGGTCTCCTCCATCAGGACCTGCTGCGTGCGCAGGGCGATCTCCGCGGCCTGCTCGCTCGGCAGCGCGAGGGTCTCGTCAAGGGCGTTGGTGTGCAGCGAGTTGGTGCCGCCGAGCACCGCGGCGAGCGCCTCCACCGCCGTGCGCACGACGTTGTTGTACGGCTGCTGGGCCGTCAGGGAGACGCCGGCGGTCTGGGTGTGGAAGCGCAGCCACTGCGCCTTCTCGCTCTTCGCGCCGTAGACGTCCCGCATCCAGCGGGCCCAGATCCGGCGTGCGGCGCGGAACTTGGCGATCTCCTCGAAGAAGTCGACGTGGGCGTCGAAGAAGAAGGACAGGCCCGGGGCGAAGACGTCGACGTCGAGCCCGCGGCTGAGTCCGAGCTCGACGTAGCCGAAGCCGTCGGCGAGCGTGTACGCCAGTTCCTGCGCGGCCGTCGCTCCGGCCTCGCGGATGTGGTAGCCGGAGACGGACAGCGGCTTGTAGGCGGGGATGCCCGACGCGCAGTACTCCATCAGGTCGCCGATGAGGCGCAGGTGCGGCTCGGGCGGGAAGAGCCACTCCTTCTGCGCGATGTACTCCTTGAAGATGTCGGTCTGGAGCGTGCCGTTCAGGACGGACGGGTCGACGCCCTGCCGCTCGGCGGCGACCAGGTACATGCAGAAGACGGGGACGGCGGGCCCGCTGATCGTCATGGAGGTGGTGACGTCCCCGAGGGGGATGTCCTTGAACAGCACCTCCATGTCGGCGGCGGAGTCGATGGCAACCCCGCAGTGCCCGACCTCGCCGAGCGAGCGCCGGTCGTCGGAGTCGCGGCCCATGAGGGTCGGCATGTCGAAGGCGACCGAGAGGCCCCCGCCGCCGTTGGCGAGGATCATCTTGTAGCGCTCGTTGGTCTGCTCGGCGTTGCCGAACCCGGCGAACTGCCGGATGGTCCACGTCCGCCCGCGGTACCCGGTGGGGTACAGCCCTCGGGTGAAGGGGTACTCCCCGGGCCACCCGATCCGTTCGAACCCGGCGTAGGCGTCACCGGGCCGCGGCCCGTACACGGGCTCCACGGGATCGCCGGAGAGCGTGGTGAAGTCGGCCTCCCGCTTGCGCGAGGCGTCGTAGCGGGCCTGCCAGCGTCGGCGGCCTTCCTCGATGGCGTCAGCGTCCATGCTTCGAATTTACTAGGACGTCCTAGTAAATGTCGACGGCAAACCACCCGTTACGCTCGACGCCATGAAGAAGAGCGTCCTGACCCGCTACCGGGTGATGGCCTACGTGACCGCCGTCCTGCTCGTTCTGCTCACGATCGGCGTGATCGGAAAGCGACTGCTGGGGCTGGACGGATTCGACGGCTTCGTCTCGGTGGTCGGCATCGCCCACGGCTGGCTGTACGTGGTCTATCTCGTCTTCGCCTTCGATCTCGGCACGAAGGCGAAGATGCCCCTGGGCCGCCTTGCCTGGGTCCTGCTCGCCGGCACCATTCCGACGGCTGCCTTCTTCGTGGAGCGGAAGGTGAGCCGCGAGGTGCAGCCGCTCATCACGCAGGAGAGCGCACCCAACCCCGCGGCGGCCTGACCAGGGACCGGAACCCGGCTTGACTCACTTCGTGATGAAGTGACACTGCGCCGCCCGCTGCTCGCCATTCACATAGAAGCGCGCGCATGCCTTCCCGTACTTCGGCAGCGTCTGCGCCGCGTTACGGCGCAGTGGGTCACCCTTGCACTCCGCGTGCGTCTTGCCGCGCGAGGTCTTGTACGTCCGGTTGGAGAGGTCCGCGTAGGTGAAGTCGATCCTCCAGTTGCAGAACCTGGCGAAGGTGGCCGCGATGCCGACGCAGTCCACCCCCGCGAGCTGACCGGTGATGCGTTTGCCCGAGCCGTGGACCGAGTGAGTGAGGAAACAGCCGGTGGGCACCTTGATGCCGGCTCCGTGCAGGTCGTAGTCGAAGCTGCCGATCGCCGTGGTACCCGTGGCACCGGCATACGCCGATGGGGTGGTGACCACGGTCACGGCGGCGCCGAGCGTCACCATGGTTCCGACGGTCAGCAGATTGCGCACGACACTCCGCACAGACGACAAGGCAGGCCTCCGCGTTCACGATCCGGAAGCTGCTCGTCCGGATTCAGTGGGGTGCCAGCTTGGCAGTGCGAAGGGGCGGGCTGAACGTTCCAGCTGGGCGGACCGAGATGAAATCACCCTGCCGTGGCTTTCGCTCCGATGGTTGACCGGGAACCCTCATTCCTCGTCGAAGTCGTGGGCCGCGATCCGCAGGGGCCGTAGGAGGGCGAAGATCTCGGCGCATTCCTCCGCGTCGTAGACGCCGAGGCCGAAGTCCATCGCCATCAGGTCGTGGGTGGCGGCGTCGACGACCTCGCGGCCCTTGGCGGTGATGGAGGCGAGGGTGCCGCGGCCGTCGTTGGGGTTGGGGCGCTTGGCCACCAGACCCGATCTGACCAGGCGGTCCACGGTGTTCGTGACCGACGTGGGGTGGACCATCAGCCGCTCGCCGATCTTCGACATGGGCAGCTCGCCCTCTTTCGAGAAGGTGAGCAGCACCAGCGCCTCGTACCGCGCGAAGGTCAGCCCGTACGGCTTGACCACCGCGTCCACCTCGGCGAGCAGGATCTGGTGGGCGCGCATGACGGAGGTGATCGCGGCCATGGACGGCACGTTTCCCCAGCGCTGCTTCCAGAGCTCGTCCGCGCGGGCGATGGGGTCGAAGGGGAGGCTGAGCGGCTTCGGCACGGCACCAGACCCTACCCGTCGGTCATATGGCGGTCAGCCCCGTCTCGGCCCTCGGTCTCCCGGGCCTCCGGTACGCCGGAGGCCAGGGCCGGGAGGTCCGCCGCCGCGGCACGCCGTGCCTCCCACGCCAGCGCGGCGCAGCACACCGCCCCGAGCGCGCCCGCGCCGGTGACCGCCGCCGTCACCCCCGCGCACTCGGCCACCACTCCCGCGAGCGCCATCCCGACGCCCTGCACCGTCATCAGCCCGGCGGTCAGCAGCGTCATGGCCCGCCCCCGCAGCTCCTCCGGCACCGCCCGCACCAGCCACTGGTCGAGGCCGAGGGTGTACGCCGACCCGGCTCCGGTGAGCGCCGTCAGCAGGAGGGAGAGGGGCAGACCCGGGGCCAGGGCGAAGCCCAGGTACGGCAGAAGGGTGAGACAGACCAGGGGGAGGACGATCCGCTCACGGGTCGCCGGCCGCAGGCGCGCCCCCGCGTACAGCTCGCCGGCGATGGTCCCGACGGGCAGCGCGCACATCAGCAGGCCGAGGCCGACCGGTCCCGCACCGAGTTGGTCGGCGTACGGCGCGGCCAGCGCCTCCGGTGCGACCGTGAACATCGGCGGCACCCAGAACAGCAGCATCAGGACGCGCACCCGGCGGTCGGCGAGGATCCGCCGGGCGCCTTTGAGGGAGTCCGTGACGAGGGCGCCGTCCGGCCGGGTCCGGGCGGGCCTGCGGCGGGTGCCCAGGCGCAGCAGGGCGGCGGAGGCGAGGAAGGTGCCGGCGGTGACCAGCAGCGCCCGGCGCGGGGAGACCACGGTGAGCAGCAGTCCGCCGAGGCCGAAGCCGGCGAGGAGGGCGCTCTGCGAGGTGATCCTCAGCAGGGAGCGGCCCAGGACGAACAGGTCGCCGTCGCCGAGGACGTCGGCGAGCGTGGCCATCCGGGTCCCGGCGAACACGGGCGAGACGACGGCGAGGCAGCAGCGCAGGCCGAGGAGAGCGGCGAGGGGCGCGCCCGGGGCGGCCATCGGCGCGACGCACGCCGCGCACACCAGGTCGCACACCACGAGGACCCGGCGGGCCGGGTAGCGGTCGGCGATCCCGGCGAGCAGGGTGCCGCCGACGACGTACGGCAGGAAGCCCAGGGAGAAGGAGAGCGCGCTCATCAGGGGCGAGCCGGTCAGGTCGTAGACGAGGACGGAGAGGGCGATCTCGGCGACGACCACGCCGAGCAGGGACAGCAGATGGGCGGCGAAGACGGCGCGGAACTCGCGCACGGCGAGGACCCGGGCGTAGCCGGGGGGCCGTGCGGCGACGGCCGTGAGCTGTTCGGGCATGGGCGGCAGCGTGCCCGTGCCGCGTGCGGCGGCCTAGAGTTTCGGCGACAGCCGAATCTTCGAGGGGGGCGCCTGTGCCGTCACGACTGCACTTCGGGGAGGACGACTTCCTGCGCTGCCGCTTCGCGGTGTCCCCGCTGTGGGAGACGCAGGACGCCGTGCGCACCCTGAAGCGGCCCGACCGGCACGGGTACCACGCGCCCTGGCTGCGCCGGATCCGGGAGGCGGCCGAGGGGATCGACCTGACCGGGCTGTGGCTGCTGATGCCCCGCCGCGGTCACTCCCCCGACTGGCTGAGCCCGCCGCCGGCCGGCCCGACGGCCACCTTCGAGGAGGAGATCGCGCAGGTCCGCGCGGCGGACCCGGGGGCCGCGCGCGAGGATTCGGCCCGCTCGCTCGCGGACACCCCGGGCGCGCTGGAGCATCCGCTGGCCCGTGCCTGGCTCGCCGACCCCGAACGGATGATCCGGGACCTCGCCGACCTTCTGGAACAGGTCTGGCACACCCTCCTCGCGCCGGACTGGCCCCGGCTGCGGGCCCTGCTGGAGGCGGACGTCACCTTCCACTCGCGGCGGCTCGCCGAGGTCGGTCTCGGCGGGCTGCTGCCGGAGATCCACCGGCGGTGCGGCTGGCGGTCCGGCACCCTCACCGTGGCGTCCGACGGCGAGTACGAGCGGCATCTGGGCGGGCGGGGGCTGGTGCTGATGCCCAGCGTGTTCGTGTGGCCGGACGTGGTCAGCTCCTTCGACCCGCCCTGGCAACCGACCCTGGTCTACCCGGCGCGCGGCATCGCCGGCCTGTGGGCCGACCCCGCCGGCCGCTCCCCCGACGCGCTCGTACGGCTCCTCGGGCGGGGCCGGGCCGCCGTCCTCGCCGCGCTCGACGACCCGGCGACCACGACCGCGCTCGCCCACCGCCTAGGCCTCGCACCGTCCTCGGTCTCCGCCCAGCTGACGGTCCTGCGCGACGCCGGTCTGCTGGTCTCCCGCCGGTACGGCCACCAGGTGCTGTACGAGCGGACGCCGCTCGGGATGGCCCTGACGTCGGGCGGTGCGTGAACGCGGTCGGCCGCTGCCGCTCAGTACAGGGCGCGCAGGCCGAGGACGTCCCCCCGGCCGAGGGTGCGGGCGCCCGTGCTGCACGCGAAGGAGTTGGTGAACATGGTCTGCCCCTCGTGCCCGGGGCCGACGTGGGCCAGGCCGAAGACGTGTCCCGCCTCGTGCGTGGCGACGCTGCGGATGTCGTAGGCGTTGGAGCAGTCGCCGCCGGGGTTGTCGGTGAAGACGTAGTCGCCGGTGTTGAAGCGGACGTCGGCCTCCTTCAGCCAGTCCGGGCCGCGGGGCACCGGGCGGCTCCAGGAGCAGGTGGTGGCGACGACTCCGCTGGTGAGGTCGCCCGCGTCCCAGACGCTCACCCCGTCGCGCGCGGTGCAGCGGGCCTGGGGGTCGATGTCGGCCTCGTGGTGGGTCACCGTCCAGTACTTGGAGCGCGCCGCGACCGCGTCGCCGTAGCCGCAGTCGTTGCGGGTGCCGGTGATCGTGCTGATGGAGTCCTCGAAGGCCCGGCGGGCCTGGGCGGGGGTGAGACCGCCGGGCAGGGGGCCGTCGCCGATCCACCAGTCGTAGGTGCCGTACTCCTTGTGGTCGGCGACGGCGTAGGCGCTGTCGGCGCACGCGGCGCGGGCGGAGGCGGGGGGTCGCTTGCCCGGCCGGGCGGAGGCGGACAGGCCGCGCTCCCCGGCCTCGCCGTGGGCCGACAGGTCGTACGACACCGTCCCGTCGGCTGCGACCTCCAGGGTGAAGCCGTGGCGTGAGCCGTCCGTCGTCAGAGCGTCCACGCCGACCTTGGTGCCCGGTTCGGGGACGGTGACGCCGGCGCCCTCGTGGGTGACGAGACGTCCGACCGCGTCGCAGTCCAGCACGGAGGAGCCGGCGGGCAGGTCGTCGACGGTCAACACCCCGTCGGCGAGCACGCACCGGTCGCTCGCGCGCGGGGGTGTGTCCCCGGCGCTCACCACCGCTCCCGAGACCGCGAGAACCAGCGCCGCGCTGATGCGCCCCACCAGTTGCGGCCCGTGACGACCTGTCACTTCGCCTCCGCCCGAAGGTCCGCCACGCGGGCGGAACTTGATCGATTCCCGGAGAGGTTAGCCGTCCGAAGCGAGCTGAAAACCATCTATATGTCACCCGTTCGAGCGATCGCTCGGACGGGTGCACGGCGACTTGTGGGCGGGGCGGGCAGCGGGGCCGACCGGCTGCGACGTCGGCCGCTGCGGCGCTGTCCGGTGGCGGCGGTGAGCGGAAGGGTGTACGCGGCCGGGCCGATCGGGGCAACGATCGGGGCCCCCGGCCCGGCGGATCGCGGAGAAACGTCACTCCTCCGGCTGGCGTCGCTCCCCCGGGTGGGTCAGATGCCGCTCCACCGTTTCCACCTTGGACGTCAGCCCGTCCGTCACCCCGGGGCGGATGTCCGCCTTGAGGACCAGGGAGACGCGCGGCGCCCGCTCCTCGACGGCGGCGACGGCACGCCGGACGACGTCCATGACCTCGTCCCACTCGCCCTCGACGGACGTGAACATGGCGTCCGTACGGTTGGGCAGACCCGACTCGCGAACCACCCGGACGGCGTCGGCGACGTACTCGCCGACCTCCTCGCCCACGCCGAGCGGGGTGACGGAGAAGGCGACGATCACGACGCCTCCACCACGCCCTCACGCCGGGCGCGGGAGGCGATGACCGCGTCCTCGGCCTCGCGGCGCAGCTTGCGCTCCGCGAAGAAGCCGCCGGTGGGCAGGACGGACAGGACGAAATAGACGGCGGCGGTACCGACGGACCACTTCGCGCGGTTCCAGGCGTCCGCCCAGAAGATCACGTACAGGACGAACAGCACGCCGTGAACCATGCCCATGACGGGCACCGCGTTGAACTCCGTGGTCCGCTTCAGCACCGAGCACACGAGCAGCAGCAGGAAGGAGATGGCCTCGGGCGCGGAGACCAGGCGCAGTCGGCGCAGGGCGGAGGCTGTCTTGAGGTCCACGGGTCACCTTCGGTGGGGTCGCGTCGGGAATCGGGGACGCTTGTGAACGTACGCACAAGCGCTCGTCCATTGTGACAAACGCGAGGGGCGAGGCGGGAGCGGGGTCCCGGACGGACCGTCGGGGGAAACCCCGCGCGCATCCCTTAGGGGGACGTTCAGGGATGATCTCCGCCCTCGGGACCTGTCGGCCCGGGCTTCGGGAGGCTACCTTCGCTGCGTGGCGATGTTTCGACTTCAGGGCAGCAAGGTGCTCGCCGTCGACATGACCGGGGACGCCGTGAAGGCGAAGAACGGCTCCATGGTCGCGTACGACGGACAGATGGCCTTCAAGAAGATGAGCGGTGGCGGCGAGGGACTCCGGGGGATGGTGACCCGCAGGCTCACCGGCGAGCAGATGACGGTGATGGAGGTGAGGGGGCAGGGCACGTGCTGGTTCGCCGACCGCGCGTCGGAGATCAACCTCGTGCGACTCAACGGCGACAAGCTGTACGTCGAGTCGAGCAACCTGCTCGCGACGGACGGGGGACTGCGGACGGGCACGAGCTTCACCGGGCTGCGCGGCGCGTCCCAGGGCAACGGCCTGTTCACGACGACCGTCGAGGGGCACGGGCAGGCGGCGATCACCTCGGACGGTCCGGCGGTGGTGCTGCGGGTCAGCCCCCAGTACCCGCTGACCGTCGACCCGGGCGCGTACGTCGCGCATCAGGGCGACGTACGGCAGTCCTTCCAGTCCGGGGTGACGTTCCGCACGTTCCTCGGCGAGGGCGGCGGTGAGGCGTTCCAGATCCGGTTCGAGGGGGACGGGCTCGTGTACGTGCAGCCGAGCGAGCGGAACACGATCGCGGGGGACGTGTGACATGCCCTTCCGTGAGATCAACTCCAAAATGGTCGAGGCGACGGTGCTGCCGGGGCAGCGGCTGTTCAGTCAGCGCGGCGCGATGCTCGCCTACAAGGGCGAGGTGTCCTTCACGCCCAACATGCAGGGCGGGCAGGGCGGGGTGATGTCGATGCTCGGGCGCCGGCTGGCGAACGAGGACACCCCGCTGATGTCGGTGGAGGGCAGCGGCACGGTCCTGTTCGGCCACGGCGGCCACCACGTCCAGGTCATCAACCTCACCGGCGACACCCTGTACGTGGAGGCGGACCGCCTGCTCGCCTTCGAGGGCACGCTCCAGCAGGGCACGATGTTCATGGGCTCGCAGGGCGGCGTCATGGGCATGGTGCGCGGCCAGGTCAGCGGACAGGGCCTGTTCACCACGACCCTCAAGGGCCACGGCTCGGTGGCCGTGATGGCGCACGGCGGGGTCTTCGAGGTCCCCATCACCCCGCAGCGCCCGGTGCACGTCGACCCGCAGGCCTACGTCGCCCACCACGGCGACGTGCGCAACAAGCTGTCGACGGCGTTGGGCTGGCGGGACATGGTGGGCCGGGGCTCGGGCGAGGCGTTCCAGCTGGAGCTGAGCGGCAACGGCGCGGTGTACGTGCAGGCATCGGAGGAGAAGCTGTGACCGCCTACCCCGGCGCGGGTCCTCACGGGGCGGGCCCCGTGGTCCTCGACCCGATGACGCTGCCCGTCGACGACAACGTCAACGCGTACACCTTCTGCGTGGAGCTCAAGGGGAGCCAGTGGTTCCTGCAGAAGGGGAAGATGATCGCCTACTACGGCTCGATGGAGTTCAACGGCGTCGGGCACGGCGGACTGGACCGTCTGGTGCGGACCTCGTTCCATTCACCTCTGCACGCGAGCGACTGGGTCGTGGCGCAGGGCTCGGGCAAGATGCTGCTGGCCGACCGGGCCTTCGATGTGAACTCCTACGACCTGGACAACGGCAATCTGACCATTCGCGCGGGCAATCTGCTCGCTTTTCAGCCAAGTCTGTCGCTGAAGCAGTCGATCGTGCCGGGCTTCCTCACATTGATCGGAACCGGAAAGTTCGTGGCCGCGTCGAACGGACCGGTGGTGTTCATGGAACCGCCCATCCGGGTGGACCCCCAGGCGCTCGTCGGCTGGGCCGACTGCCCCTCGCCCTGCCACCACTACGACCACGGGTACATGACCGGCGTGATGGGCGGTCTACGTGCACTGACGGGCCTCGGCGGGGCGTCCGGGGAGGAGCACCAGTTCGAGTTCGTGGGCGCCGGGACGGTGCTGCTCCAGTCGTCGGAGACCCTCATGGCGGAGCAGGCCACGGGTGCGGTTCCGCACGAGCCGGGGGTCCCCGGCGGGGGCCACGCGGGCGGGCACGGCGGTCCTCAGGGCGGCCAGCCCGGGGTACCGCGCCTTCCCGGACAGCTGGGAGACCTCCAGCGTCGCTTCGGGCTGTGAGCGGTAGTCTGCGGAGTGTGACGTCGAACGCGTGCACGCCGTCACACGACCCTCACTAGTTCACCTTTCAACATTTTAGGTAGACTTCACTTATGGAGACCGAAACGGCCACGCGCTGGCTGACCGATGCGGAGCAGTGCGCCTGGCGCACCCACCTGGAGGTCAACAGGCTGTTGACGTACCAGCTCGAAAAGGACCTGCAGCCGTTCGGCCTGACCATGAACGACTACGAGATCCTGGTGAACCTCTCCGAGTCGGAGGACGTACGGATGCGGATGAGCGACCTCGCCTCCGCCACCCTCCAGTCGAAGAGCCGCCTGTCGCACCAGATCACCCGGATGGAGAACGCCGATCTGGTGCGCCGGGAGAACTGCGAGTCCGACCGCCGCGGTCTGTACGCGGTGCTCACCGAGCACGGCATGGAGACGATGCGGAAGGTGGCGCCCCACCACGTGGCGTCCGTACGGCGGCACTTCATCGACCTTCTCCCCCCGGAGGCCCTCGGGGAGCTCGACCGGGCCCTGAAGCCCGTCGCGGACCACCTCCGCGGCGAGCGGGGCCGCCCCTAGCGCCCCGCGCGCACCACACGCCTCAGGCGGCCGGCAGGCGGAGCTCGAACAGGGCTCCGCCTGCCGGCGCCTGCCGGACCGTGAGCGTGCCGCCGTGTCGTTCGGCCACGTCACGGGCGATGGCCAGGCCCAGCCCCGCGCCGCCCTCGTCCCGCGTGCGGGCCGCGTCCAGCCGCACGAACCGCTCGAAGACGCGCTCACGGTCCGCCTCGGACACCCCGTCCCCGTCGTCGGCGACCGCGACGAGCGCCCACCGCCCGTCCGGCCCGTTCTCCCGCCGCACCGACACGGTGACCTTCTCCCGGGCGTGCCGCCGCGCGTTGTCGAGCAGGTTGGCCAGCACCCGCCCCAGCTGCCCCCGCGATCCGGCCACCTCCACCGGCTCCGCGTCCACCCTCACCCCGGCCCGCTGAGCCGTCTCCTCACGCACCAGCGCCGCCAGGTCCACCCGGGCGTCCGCGGGCCGCTCCCCCGCGTCCAGCCGGGCGAGCAGCAGCAGGTCGGCGGCCAGGTCCTGAAGCCGTACGGTGTCCTCGACCGCGCCCGGCACGTCCAGCAACTCGGGGTGCGCGGCGCCCACTTCGAGCTGGGTGCGCAAGGAGGCGATGGGGCTGCGCAGTTCGTGGGAGGCGTCGGCGACGAACCGGCGCTGGCGCTCCACCGCCCTCTGAAGTGCCGTCAACGTCTCGTTCGTCGTACGGGCGAGCCGGGCGACCTCGTCGTGGGTGTCCGGCTCGGGCACCCGGCGGGCGAGGTCCGCGGAGGCTGTGATGGCGGCCATCTCGCGCCGGATCCCCTCGACCGGCCGCAGCGCCCGCCGGGTGACCAGCCAGGTCACACCCGCCACGACCGCGAGCAGCAGCGGGAAGCCGATCAGCATGACGGTGAGTGCGGTGCCGACCGCGCTGTGCTCGCTGGACAGGGGCGCGCCGGCGTGCACGGCCAGGGCGCCCCGGTCGTCGGTCTCGACGGAGACCGAGGCGAAGCGGTAGTCGGCGGTGTCGCCGTCCACGGTGGCGGAGCCGTCGCGGAAGGCGGTGTCCTCGCCGATCTCACCGGGCCGAGGCACCGAGGAGGCGTCGCCGCCCCCGTCGCCGCCCGCGTCGGCGCCCCGGTCGGCGTCATCGTCGTCGTCCGGGGTGGGGGCCGCGTGGCCCGCCTGTGCCGTCGCTCGGGCCGCGCCCGGCGCCGGGCGCACCGCGTCCGTCCCGGTCCCGCTGATCCGCTCCAGGCCCTCCGTGGCCGCGACCAGGGTGCCGTCCTCGGTGACGACCTGGACGGGCCGGTCCTCGTCGTCGAGGGACAGCCGGTCGTAGGCGTGCCCGGCGGCGAGTTCGGCGGCCACCTCGCGGGCGGCGCGGTCCGCCTGGGCGCCGGCCTGGCCGCTCAGGCTGGACTCCAGCGCGAGCAGGACCGCCGCCCCGGCGGCGACCAGGGCCACGGCGACGACGAGCGTGGCGCCCAGCGCGGCCCTGGCGCGGACGGAGCCGAGCCGGCGCCTCACCGCCCCTCCCCCGGCGCCCCCGGCGCCCCCGGCACCCCGGGCGCCGCGGGGGCCGACGGGCCCGACGGCGGTTCCGGCCGCTCCAGCCGGTACCCGGCGCCGCGGACCGTGCGGATCAGACCGGCGCCCAGCTTGCGGCGCAACGCGCTGACGTACACCTCGACGATGTTGGGGTCGCCGTCGTACGCGAAGTCCCAGACGTGGTCGAGGATCTCGGACTTGGACACCACCGCGCCGGCCCGCACGACCAGCTGCTCCAGGACGGAGAACTCCTTCGCGGTGAGCGTCGCCTCGTCCTCCCCGAGGAAGACCCGGCGGGCCGCGGTGTCCACCCTCAGCTCGCCGAGGACGTGCACGGGCGAGGCACCGGCGCCCTGGCCGCGGCGCAGCAGCGCCTTCACGCGGGCGACCAGGACGACGTACGAGAACGGCTTGGTGAGGTAGTCGTCCGCGCCGGTGTCCAGGCCCTCCGCCTCGTCGTACTCGCCGTCCTTGGCGGTGAGCATGAGGATCGGGACGTCGTTCCCGGCGGCGCGCAGGGCGGAGCAGACGCGGTAGCCGTTCAGGCCGGGCAGCATGATGTCGAGGACGACGAGGTCGTACGGCGACTCGCTCGCGCGGTGCAGGCCCTCCAGGCCGTCGTGGACGACGTCCACGGCGTAGCCCTCGGCGGTCAGGCCCTTGGCCAGGGACAGGGCGAGTCGCTTCTCGTCCTCGATGATGAGCAGGCGCATGCCCGTCAGGGTTTCAGACCCGAGCTGAAGCGGCCTTCAGCCTGTTCTCGCGAGGAACCTCAGACCTTCACTCGCGGGGGCAGTCGCGTCTGGTGGTGCGGAGCACCGCGGAATCGGGCCGGAGGTGGCGGGGAGGCGAAGCGGACGGGTGACTTCCCGGCGGAGCCGGGCCGTGCCTGCCGAAGAGCGTCGCGTTCACCGGCGAGCCGGGGCAGCTGGCGGTGGTGGCCGCGCACCGCAAAGGCGAGTCCGATCTGCTGTGCCGGGGCGGGCAGTGGTACCTGCTGGTGACCTGCGACATCGCCGAGGCCGAAGGGAACGCGCACCCGGCGGGCTTCGTCGGGGTGGATCTGGGCATCGTCAACATCGCCACCACCTCCACCGGCAAGCGGCACAGCGGGCGACGCCTGAACCGACGCCGTGAAACGGACCGGAAGCTGCGCGCCGATCCGCAAAAGAAGTCTGCGGGGCCGAGTCACCGGCGCCCGCCCTCACTCTCATCGCCTGACCGGCGACACCATCGAGCGTGAGAGCTGGACGCAGCCGGGACCACCGAAGCCATCGGTGAACCCCGAGCAGCAAGCCCTGGACATCAGTCCCGGGTAGGTGACGTGCCTTCAGGTTCTCCTCAGCATGGGTCGGCGACGGTGGTTCCCGTCAGACAACACACGCCTGAAGCTCGGGAGGAACCCGTCATGAAGCGCAAGCTCGTCATCGCCGCCGTCGCCGCGTCCGTCGCGATCGGGGGCGGCACCGCGGTCGCCTTCGCGGACGACGGCGCGCGGGACGGCACGCACGCCGGTGTGAGGGGCGCGCAGGCCCCGGCGGACGGGGTGAAGGTCACCGCCGGGCAGGCGATCGCCGCGGCGCTGAAGGCGCAGCCCGGCACGGTGGTCTCCGCCGGTCTCGCCGACGACGGGGCCGACCGCGGCTGGGAGGTCGACGTGCTGGGCCAGGGCACGACGGCCCACACCGTCCTCGTGGACTCCGCCGACGGCCGGATCCTCGGCAAGGAGACCGACGGCGACGACGCCGACGACGTCCGCGAGGCCCGCGCCCTGCTGAAGGACGCCCGGGTCACCGCCGCCGACGCCGCGCGGACCGCCGCCGGCAAGGGGGCCGTCACCTCGGTGGAGCTGTACGACGACGGCGGGGACGGTCAGGGCGGCTGGGAGGTGGAGACCACGGACGCGGCGGCGAAGGAGCACGACTGGACCGTGGGCCTGAAGACCCCGGAGCTCACGCCGGACCACGAGACCGACGCCGCCGACGACGCGGACGACCGGGCGGACGGCGACCAGGTGGACGGCGACGACGGCTGACGTACCGCCGTCGGCGGTCGGCGCGCCCTCGCACGCCCCCGGCGTAACCCCGGGGTGCTGCTCTGTCACTCCCCCTGCGTCAGCCCCGCCACCAGCTCGTCCGCCGCGCCGTAGGGGTCCAGTTCGCCGGCGACGATGCGGTCCGCGAGGGCGCTCAGCCGGCGGTCGCCGTGGAGGTCGCCGATCCGTTCCCGCAGGGCGGTGACGGCGATGGCCTCGACCTCGTGGGCGGCGCGGGCGCGGCGGCGCTCCGCCAGGACGCCGCGCTCCTCCATCCACGCCCGGTGCTTCTCCAGCGCCTCCACGACCTCGTCGACGCCCTCGGCGCGGGCCGCGACGGTCTTGACGATCGGCGGGCGCCAGTCGCCGGGGCTGCGGGACTCGCCGAGGCCGAGCATGTGGTTCAGCTCGCGGGCGGTCGCGTCGGCGCCGTCCCGGTCGGCCTTGTTGACGACGTACACGTCGCCGATCTCCAGGATGCCCGCCTTGGCGGCCTGGATGCCGTCGCCCATGCCCGGGGCGAGCAGCACGACGGAGGTGTCCGCCTGGGAGGCGATCTCCACCTCGGACTGGCCCACGCCCACCGTCTCGACGAGGACCACGTCGCAGCCGGCCGCGTCCAGCACGCGGATCGCCTGCGGCGCGGCCCAGGCCAGCCCGCCGAGGTGGCCGCGCGTGGCCATCGAGCGGATGTAGACGCCGGGGTCGGAGGCGTGGTCGGACATCCGGACGCGGTCGCCGAGCAGGGCGCCGCCGGAGAAGGGCGAGGACGGGTCGACGGCGAGGACGCCGACCCGCCGGCCCTGCTTGCGGTACGCCGTGACCAGCGCGGAGGTCGACGTGGACTTGCCGACACCCGGGGAGCCGGTGAGGCCGACGACGTAGGCGTTGCCGGTCAGCGGGGCCAGCGCCGCCATCACCTCCCTGAGCTGCGGGGACGCCCCCTCCACCAGGGAGATCAGCCGGGCGACGGCCCGGGGCCGGCCTTCCCTGGCCTGGGCGACCAGCGAGGAGACGTCCTGCATCACAGCTCCGTTCACGCGTTCCTTACAGGAGAGAACTCAGGCCTTGGGCACCCGCACGATCAGTGCGTCGCCCTGGCCGCCGCCGCCGCACAGCGCGGCCGCGCCGACGCCGCCGCCGCGCCGCTTCAGCTCCAGGGCGAGGTGCAGCACGAGCCGGGCGCCGGACATGCCGATCGGGTGTCCGAGGGCGATGGCGCCGCCGTTGACGTTCACCTTTTCCGTGGAAACGCCGAGGTCGTCCATTGACTGGACGGCGACGGCGGCGAAGGCCTCGTTGATCTCGATGAGGTCGAGGTCGGCGACCTCCAGGCCGTCCTTCTTCAGGGCGTGCAGGATGGCGTTGGACGGCTGGGACTGCAGCGAGTTGTCCGGACCGGCCACGTTGCCGTGGGCGCCGATCTCGGCGATCCACTCCAGGCCCAGTTCCTGCGCCTTGGCCTTGCTCATCACGACCACGGCGGCGGCGCCGTCGGAGATCTGCGAGGCGGAGCCGGCGGTGATCGTGCCGTCCTTGGCGAAGGCCGGGCGCAGCTTGCCGAGGGACTCGGCGGTGGTCTCGGGGCGGATGCCCTCGTCGTGGCTGAAGAGGACCGGCTCGCCCTTGCGCTGCGGGATCGGCACCGGGGTGATCTCCGCGTCGAACAGCCCGTTCTTCTGGGCGGCCGCGGCGCGCTGGTGGGAGAGGGCGGCGAATTCGTCCTGCGCGGGACGCTCGATGCCGAGGCGGGTGTTGTGCTTCTCGGTGGACTCGCCCATGGCGATGCCCTCGAAGGCGTCGGTCAGCCCGTCGTAGGCCATCGCGTCGAGCATCTCGATCGCACCGTACTTGAAGCCCTCGCGGGACTTCGGCAGCAGGTGCGGGGCGTTGGTCATGGACTCCTGGCCGCCCGCGACGATCACGTCGAACTCACCCGCACGGATCAACTGGTCGGCGAGCGCGATGGCGTCGAGCCCCGACAGACACACCTTGTTGACGGTGAGCGCCGGGACGTTCATCGGGATGCCGGCCTTGACGGCGGCCTGGCGGGCCGGGATCTGGCCCGCGCCCGCCTGGAGCACCTGGCCCATGATCACGTACTGCACCTGGTCGCCTTCGATGCCGGCGCGGTCGAGGGCGGCCTTGATGGCGAAGCCGCCGAGGTCGGCTCCGGAGAAGGACTTCAGCGAGCCCAGCAACCGTCCCATGGGCGTACGCGCGCCCGCGACGATCACCGAGGTCGTGCCGTTGGAACCTGTCGATCCAGTCATGAGCTGCGATCCCCTTACCGGCCTGCACGGGCCGAGGAGTGAACGAGGGTTTACTTCGAATGTACTGAGCGGTAGTGCGCCCCGTCACCTCGCTGTCGGTGTGATCGCCCGCACGTTGCGCAACCACCTCCGGGACGCTCCACTGACTACATGCTGACGCGAATCGACCACATCGGGATCGCCTGCCACGACCTCGACGCCACTGTCGAGTTCTACCGTTCCACGTACGGCTTCGAAGTGTTCCACTCCGAGGTCAACGAGGAGCAGGGCGTGCGCGAGGCCATGCTCAAGATCAACGAGACGTCCGACGGCGGCGCCACCTACCTCCAGCTCCTGGAACCGACCCGGGAGGACTCCACGGTCGCGAAGTGGCTGGCCAAGAACGGCGAGGGCGTCCACCACATCGCTTTCGGTACGGCGGATGTGGACACCGACGCGGCGGACATCCGCGACAAGGGCGTACGCGTTCTGTACGAAGAGCCGCGACGCGGCTCCATGGGGTCACGAATCACCTTCCTGCACCCCAAGGATTGCCACGGAGTACTGACAGAACTGGTCACATCGGCCCCAGTTGAGTCCCCTGAGCACTGACCCCCGTACAGAGGGGCCGGTAGGGTTGGGGTCGGTCGCCGCTCTTGACGGGCGACCTACGTCCTGCCGCCTCGGCGGCAGGACCAGCCGGGGTCCGGGTTTCGGGGGACGAGCGTCGGGGCGGCAGCCCGTGCTCCGCCGTTGATCTGACACCATTCCCCGGGGGCCCCGTCCGGCGGATGGACGGAGCTCGTGGAAAAGCTTGCGACCAGGGGACGGATGGGACCGCGCAGTGCGGGGCTACGAGAGCCAGGAGCGGGAACCGGCGGCTGACGTCGACCACCTCACTCGGTTCGAAGCCGAGATGAAACGGCTGAAGACCGAGCGGGAAAAGGCGATCCAGCATGCCGAGGACCTCGGCTACCAGGTCGAGGTGCTGCGCGCCAAGTTGCACGAGGCGCGGCGCACCATCATGTCCCGGCCCGCGTTCGACGGCGGCGACATCGGCTACCAGGCCGAGCAGTTGCTGCGCAACGCGCAGATGCAGGCGGACCAGATCCGTTCCGACGCCGAGCGGGAGCTGAGCCAGGCGAGGGCGCAGACCCAGCGCATCCTCCAGGAGCACGCCGAGCAGGCCGCCCGGCTCCAGGCGGAGCTGCACGCGGAGGCCGTGGCCCGGCGACAGCAGCTCGACCAGGAACTCGCCGAGCGCCGGCAGACCGTCGAGTCGCACGTCAACGACAACGTGGCCTGGGCCGAGCAGCTGCGGGCCCGCACCGAGGCGCAGGCCCGCCGGCTGCTGGAGGAGTCCCGCGCCGAGGCCGAGCAGGCCCTGACGGCCGCGCGCGCCGAGGCCGAACGGGTCGCCGAGCAGGCTCGCCAGCGGCTCCAGAGCGAGGCCGAGTCGGCCCGGGCGGAGGCCGAGCAACTGCTGCTGCGCGCCCGCGCGGACGCCGAACGGCTGCTGAACGCGGCGTCCACGCAGGCCCAGGAGGCCAGCGACCACGCCGAGGCGCTGCGCAGCTCCACGGCGACCGAGTCGGACGCGGCCCGCCGCCAGGCGGGTGAGCTGAGCCGTGCCGCCGAGCAGCGCATGGCCGAGGCGGAGACCGCGCTGCGGGAGGCGCGCGCGGAGGCGGAGAAGCTCGTCACCGAGGCGAAGGCCGCCGCGGAGAAGGCGCTCAGCAGCGCCGAGTCCACGAACGAGCAGCGCACCCGTACGGCGAAGGAGCAGGTCGCCCGGCTGGTCAGCGAGGCCACCAAGGAGGCCGAGACCACCAAGGCGGATGCCGAGCAGATCGTCGCCGACGCCCGCGCCGAGGCGGAGAAGATCCTCAGCGACGCGGCGGAGAAGGCCCGCGCGGTCACCGCCGAGGAGAGCGCGACCCAGCTGTCGAAGGCGGCCAAGACCGCCGAGGACGTCCTGAACAAGGCGCAGGAGGACGCGCGGCGCACCACGAAGGCCGCCGCCGAGGAGGCCGAGCGCATCCGCCGGGAGGCGGAGACCGAGGCGGACCGGCTGCGCGCCGAGGCGCACGACATCGCCGAGGAGCTGAAGGGCTCCGCGAAGGACGACACCAAGGAGTACCGCGCCAAGACGGTCGAGCTGCAGGAGGAGGCGCGCCGGCTGCGCGGCGAGGCCGAGCAGCTGCGCGCCGACGCGGTCGCCGAGGGCGAGAAGATCCGCGCGGAGGCCCGCCGGGAGGCCGTCCAGCAGATCGAGGAGGCGGCCAGGACCGCCGAGGAGCTGCTGTCCAAGGCGAAGGCCGACGCGGACGAGCTGCGCCAGAAGGCCACGACGGACAGCGAGAAGGTCCGCACGGAGGCCATCGAGCGGGCGACCACGCTGCGCCGGCAGGCCGAGGACACCCTGGAGCGCACCCGCAAGGAGGCCGAGCGGCAGCGCGACGAGGCGGTCGACCTCGCGGAGACGATCACCTCCAACGCCGAGGAGGCCGCGCGCGAGCTGCGCGAGGAGGCCGAGCGGGCGGTCGAGGCCCGGCAGGCGGAAGCCGCCGAGGAGCTGGCCCGGCTGCACTCCGAGGCCGAGCAGCGGCTCGCCTCCGCCGAGCAGGCGCTCACCGACGCGCGCGAGGAGGCCTCACGGATCCGCCGGGAGGCCGGCGAGGAGATCGACCGGCTGCGCGGCGAGGCCGCCGAGCGGATCCGTACGCTGCAGCAGCAGGCGGAGACGGAGGCGGAGCGGCTGCGCACCGAGGCCGCGTCCGACGCGTCCGCGTCCCGGGCCGAGGGCGAGGCCGTCGCCGTACGGCTGCGGTCGGAGGCCGCCGCGGAGGCGGAGCG
Source organism: Streptomyces sp. NPDC088254 (assembly GCF_044740925.1). Taxonomy (NCBI): domain Bacteria; kingdom Bacillati; phylum Actinomycetota; class Actinomycetes; order Kitasatosporales; family Streptomycetaceae; genus Streptomyces; species Streptomyces sp. NPDC088254. The sequence continues at coordinate 44,406 of NZ_JBIURQ010000013.1, forward strand.
GCTGAAGACGGAGGCGCAGGAAACCGCCGACCGGGTGCGCGCGGAGGCGCAGGCCGCGGCGGAGCGGCTGGAGACGGAGGCCTCGGAGACGCTGGCCGCCGCCCAGGAGGAGGCCGCTCGGCGTCTGCGGGAGGCCGAGGAGTACCTCGGCGGGGCCCGTCAGGAGGCCGACCAGGAGCGTCAGCGGGCCCGCGAGCAGAGCGAGGAGCTGCTGGCGTCGGCGCGCCGCCGGGTGGAGGACGCGCAGGCGGAGGCGGTCCGGCTGGTCGAGGAGGCCGACCGGCGCGCCTCCGAGATGGTGTCGGCGGCCGAGCAGCACGCGCAGCAGGTGCGGGACTCCGTGGCGGGGCTGCACGAGCAGGCCCAGGAGGAGATCACCGGGCTGCGCAGCGCCGCGGAGCACGTGGCGGACCGTACCCGCCGGGAGGCGGAGGAGGAGGCGGACCGGCTCCGCGCCGACGCCTACTCCGAGCGTGAGCGGGCCGCCGAGGACGCGGCCCGGCTGCGGCGCGAGGCGCGCGAGGAGGCGGAGGCCGCCCAGGCGCTGGCCGAGCGGACCGTCGGCGAGGCGATCGCGGAGGCCGAGCGGCTGCGTTCGGAGGCGTCCGCGCACGCCCAGCGGGTGCGCACCGAGGCCTCGGACGCGATCGCCCAGGCCGACCAGGACGCGTCGCGCACCCGGGCGGACGCCCGCGACGACGCCAACCGCATCCGTTCGGACGCGGCGACGCAGGCCGACACGCTCATCACCGAGGCGCGTTCCGAGGCGGAGCGGCTGCAGACGGAGACCCTCGCGGAGGCGGAGCGGCTCCAGGCCGAGACGGCCGCGGAGGCCGAGCGGGTGCGGGCCGAGTCGGTCGCCAAGGCGGAGAAGCTGATCGGGGACGCCACCGACGACGCGGAGCGGCTGCGCGCCGAGGCCGCCGAGACGGTGGGTTCCGCGCAGCAGCAGGCGGAGCGGATCCGGGTGGAGGCCGAGCGCTTCAAGGCGGAGGCCGCGGCGGAGGCCGACCGGTTGATGAGCGTCGCCCGCGAGGAGGCCGACCACACGCTGGACGAGGCCCGCAAGGACGCCAACAAGCGGCGTTCGGAGGCGGCCGAGCAGGTCGACACGCTCATCACGGAGACCACCGCCGAGGCGGACAAGCTGCTCACCGAGGCACAGCAGCAGGCGCTGAAGACCACCGCGGAGGCGGAGGCGCAGGCCGACACGATGGTCGGCGCGGCCCGCAAGGAGGCCGACCGGCTCGTCGCGGAGGCGACCCGCGAGGGCAACGCGCGGGTGGAGAAGGCCCGTACGGACGCGGACGAACTGCTCGTCGGGGCCCGTCGGGACGCGACCGCCATAAGGGAGCGGGCGGAGGAGCTGCGCGACCGGATCACCACCGAGATCGAGCAGTTGCACGAGCGGGCCCGCCGGGAGGCCGCGGAGACGATGAAGTCGACCGGTGACCGCTGCGACGCGCTGATCAAGGCGGCCGAGGAGCAGCTCGCCAAGGCGCAGGCCAAAGCCAAGGAACTGGTGTCGGAGGCCAACTCGGAGGCGGGCAAGGTCCGTATCGCCGCGGTGAAGAAGGCGGAGGGGCTGCTCAAGGAGGCCGAGCAGAAGAAGGCCACGCTGGTCCGGGAGGCCGAGGAGCTGAAGGCGGAGGCGATCCGCGAGGCGCGGCGCACCGTCGAGGAGGGAAAGCGCGAACTGGAGGTGCTGGTCCGGCGCCGGGAGGACATCAACGCCGAGATCTCCAGGGTGCAGGACGTGCTGGAGGCGCTGGAGTCGTTCGAGGCGCCGTCCTCCGCCAAGGACGGCGGGGTCCGGGCGGGCGCGACGATCGGCGCGCCCCGGTCGGGCGGCAAGCCGTCGGAGGGCTGAAAGCCGTCGGAGGGCTGAAAGCCGGTGCCGCGGCACTAGCGGTGCGGGGGTGGCCGGGGCCAGTCGACAGGCCGTGGCGCTGCATGAGAATTGCGTTGAGATCTGGGGCCTTTGACCAACTTTTTGGCAAGCTGTCCAGCGGGGAGCCACCCAAAAGGGGTGTCAATCTCCAGATCAAACACGTATCCGCTCGATGACACAGCGCTTCGGCCCCTAGGATTCCACCTATCACCTCACCGGTCTCATTCGACAGGAACCCCATGAGCGACACTTCCCCCTACGGCTTCGAGCTTGTGCGGCGTGGATACGACCGCGCTCAGGTGGACGAACGGATCTCCAAGCTCGTCTCCGACCGTGACAGCGCTCTCACCCGCATCACCGCTCTGGAAAAGCGCATCGAGGAGCTCCACCTCGAGACGCAGCACGCCCAGGCCCAGGTAAGCGACGCAGAGCCGTCGTACGCCGGTCTCGGCGCGCGTGTCGAGAAGATCCTCCGCCTCGCCGAGGAGGAGGCCAAGGATCTGCGCGAGGAAGCCCGTCGCGCGTCCGAGCAGCACCGTGAGCTCGCCGAGTCGGCGGCCCAGCAGGTGCGCAACGACGCGGAGGCGTTCGCCTCGGACCGCAAGGCCAAGGCCGAGGACGAGGGCGTCCGGATCGTCGAGAAGGCCAAGAGCGACGCCGCTCAGCTGCGCCAGGACGCGCAGAAGGACGCGCAGTCCAAGCGCGAGGAGGCCGACGCGCTCTTCGAGGAGACCCGTGCGAAGGCCGCGCAGGCCGCCGCCGACTTCGAGACCAACCTCGCCAAGCGCCGCGAGCAGTCCGAGCGCGACCTGGCGTCCCGTCAGCAGAAGGCCGAGAAGCGCCTCGCGGAGATCGAGCACCGCGCGGAGCAGCTGCGACTGGAGGCGGAGAAGCTGCGCACGGACGCCGAGCGCCGCGCCCGCCAGACCGTCGAGACGGCGCAGCGCCAGGCCGAGGACATCGTGGCCGACGCCAACGCCAAGGCCGACCGCATCCGTTCGGAATCGGAGCGCGAGCTCGCGGCTCTCACCAACCGCCGCGACTCGATCAACGCCCAGCTGACCAACGTCCGCGAGATGCTGGCCACGCTGACCGGCGCCGCGGTGGCCGCGGCCGGTTCCCCGACCGAGGACGAGCCGGTCTCCCGGGGCGTTCCGGCCCAGCAGTCCCGGTAGTCGCCGACGGGTCGAGGGGCGGTGGGCGCGAGACCCCACCGCCCCCGCGCATGTGTTGTTGCCGTCCGCGTCGGCCGCCGTTCGCCCGCCGGGTTGGCACAGGCCGTGCACCGGCCATAGCGTGGCCCGCATGATCGAGCTGGAAGGGCTGACCAAGCGGTACGGCGACAAGGTCGCGGTCGACAACCTCACGTTCACCGTCAGACCGGGCATCGTCACGGGTTTCCTCGGTCCCAACGGCGCGGGGAAGTCCACCACGATGCGGATGATGCTCGGGCTCGACCGGCCGACCTCGGGGGACGTCCGCATCGACGGACAGCACTACGACCGGCTGAGGGATCCGCTGAAGTACATCGGCGCCCTGCTCGACGCCAAGGGCGTGCACGGCGGGCGCAGCGCCTTCAACCACCTGCTGTGCCTGGCGCAGAGCAACGGCATCCCCGACTCGCGGGTGCACGAGGTGCTCGACACCGTGGGCCTCACCTCCGTGGCGAAGAAGAAGGCGAAGGGGTTCTCGCTGGGCATGGGGCAGCGGCTCGGGATCGCGGGCGCGCTCCTGGGCGACCCCCGGATCCTGATGTTCGACGAGCCGGTCAACGGGCTCGACCCCGAGGGCATCCACTGGATCCGCAACCTGATGAAGTCGCTGGCGGCGCAGGGCCGGACGGTGTTCGTGTCGTCCCATCTGATGAGCGAGATGGCGCTGACCGCGGACCACCTCGTCGTCATCGGCCAGGGCCGACTGCTCGCCGACACCTCGATGGCGGACTTCATCGCGCGCAACTCGCGCTCGTACGTGCGGATCCGCACCCCGCAGCGGGAGCGGATGCTCGACGTGCTGCACGAGGCCGGGGTCACCGTCGTCGAGGCCGGCAACGGGTGCCTGGAGGTGGACGGGGACAAGTCCGAGGCCATCGGTGAACTGGCCGCGCGCCACCAGCTCGTGCTGCACGAGCTGAGTCCCCAGCGGGCCTCGCTGGAGGAGGCGTTCATGCAACTGACCGCTCAGTCGGTGGAGTACCACGCGCACACCGACGCGCCGCCCGCACAGCAGCCGCAGCAACCGGGGCAGCAGTGGGGCGACGGATGGAGGAAGGGCTGACATGGCGGCGACCCAGGTCATCCGGTCCGAGTGGACGAAGATCCGCTCCGTCGCGTCCACGCTGTGGACGCTCTCCCTCGCCGCGGTGGTGACGATCGCCCTCGGCATGCTCATCTCGGCGCTGTCCGCGAGCCAGTTCGACGAGATGAGCGCCGGCGACCGCAGCACCTTCGACCCGACGTTCATCAGCTTCGCCGGGATGAGTCTCGGTCAGCTGGCGATGATCGTGTTCGGGGTGCTGGTGGTGTCCAACGAGTACAGCACCGGCATGATCCGCGTCTCGCTGGCGGCGGTGCCGCAGCGCGGGGCCTTCCTGTTCGGCAAGATCTCCGTCGCGGCGGGCCTCGCGCTGGTCGTCGGGCTCGTCACCAGCTTCGTCGCGTTCTTCCTCGGGCAGGCGATGCTCGGCGAGCACAAGGCGTCGATCGGCGACACCGGGGTGCTGCGGGCGGTGATCGGCGGCGGCCTCTACATGACGCTCATCGCGGTCTTCTCCATGGGCGTGGCCGCCATCCTGCGCTCGCCGATGCTGTCGCTGGGCATTCTGATGCCGTTCTTCTTCCTCATCTCCAACATCCTGGGGAACGTCGACGCTACGAAGAAGATCGGCCGGTACCTGCCCGACCAGGCCGGCAGCAAGATCATGCAGGTGGTCCCCTCGACCGGCGACGACGCTCCCTACGGGCCCTGGGGCGGCCTGGCGATCATGGCGATCTGGGTGGCGGCGGCGCTTCTGGGCGGATACGTCACCCTCAAGCGACGGGACGCGTGAACCTTTGGGCTTTACTTTGATTTGAGCGGAACCGTCAGCGCCTCGATATCCTCCTAACCCTTACGGGGGGCGTGCGCCCCGCTGTCCTGAACCTGTCGATGGGTGCGGAGCATGATCGAAGCAGTCGGCCTGACCAAGCGCTACGGCGACAAGACCGCTGTGTACAACCTTTCCTTCCAGGTGCGACCGGGCGCCGTCACGGGCTTCCTCGGGCCGAACGGCTCGGGGAAGTCCACCACCATGCGGATGATCCTCGGTCTGGACAACCCGACCTCGGGGACGGTGACGATCGGCGGCTTCCCGTACCGGAAGCTGCCGAACGCCGCCCGCCATGTCGGCGCGTTGCTGGACGCCAAGGCCGTACACGGCGGCCGCCACGCCCGCAACCATCTGCTGAGCCTCGCCCAGCTCTCGGGCATCCCCTCCCGGCGCGTGGACGAGGTGCTGGGCGTCGTCGGCCTCCAGGACGTGGCGAAGAAACGGTCCAAGGGGTTCTCGCTGGGCATGGGGCAGCGCCTCGGCATCGCCGCCGCGCTGCTCGGCGACCCGCAGGTGCTGCTGTTCGACGAGCCGGTCAACGGGCTCGATCCCGAGGGCATCCTCTGGGTGCGCAACCTGATGAAGTCGCTGGCGGCGGAGGGGCGGACGGTGTTCGTCTCCTCCCACCTGATGAGCGAGATGGCGCTCACCGCCGACCACCTGATCGTCATCGGACGCGGACAGCTGCTCTCGGACATGAGCGTGAGCGACTTCATCGCGGCCAACTCCGCCGGCTTCGCCCGCGTGCGCACCCCGCATTCGGAGCCCCAGCTGCGCGAGAAGCTCGCCGCCGCGCTCACCGAGTCGGGCGGACATGTGCTCCCCGAGCAGGACGGCGCGCTGCGCGTCACCGGTCTGCCGCTCCCCCGCATCAGCGACATCGCCCACGAGGCCGACGTACGGCTGTGGGAGCTGTCGCCGCATCAGGCCTCGCTGGAGGAGGCGTACATGCGGATGACGCAGGGGGCCGTCGACTACCGGTCGACCATCGACCAGAAGGCGGGCCTCCAGCAGCCGTTGCCGCCCGGCGCCCAGCCTCCCATGCCGGTCCCCGGCCAGGGCCAGCCCGGCTGGTACGCCCCGCCGCCCCCGCAGCAGGGCTACGCCCCGCCGCAGCCCGCCCAGGCCCCGTACGGCGGGCAGGTGCCGGCCGGCGGCGCCAACCCGTACGCCCAGCCGTCGCCCGGCCCGGCACAGGGCCACCCGGCCCAGGCGACTCCGGCCCCGGTCGCCCCCGCCGCGCCGCCCGCGGCCGCCTCCGCGCCGCAGGGGCCCGCGCCGGCCGGGAGTCCGGCCACCGTCGCCCTGGGGAAGGTCCCGGCGGCCCCCGCGGACCAGGCCCCGGCCGACGCCGCTCCCTCAGCCCCGGCTCCCGCGGCTCCGCAGAGGCAGGGCACCGTTTCGACCACGACCGAGGACGTCCGATGAGCACCCCGCAGCCCACGTCTCCGCCGGCGGCGCCCGGGGCCGCGTACCCCGGCTACACCTCGCCGATCCCCGTGGTGCGCACGCACCTCGGGCACGCCCTCGCCTCGGAGTGGACCAAGATCCGCTCGGTGCGATCCACCATGTGGACGCTGGGCGTCTTCGTCCTGCTCGTCATCGGCATCGGGCTGGGAACCGCCGCACTGGTCGCCGCGAACACCGAGGGGGCCGACCTGGAGAGCGAGAACGCGCTGTCGTTCGGCTTCTTCGGGCTGCTCCTCGGCAGCATGTGCGTCATCACGCTCGGCGTGCTGACCACCGCCTCCGAGTACGGCACCGGCATGATCCGGACCACGATGGTGGCCTGCCCGTCCCGGGGGCGCGTCCTCGCTGCGAAGGCCATCGTGTTCTTCCTGGTCGCGTTCGCGGTGACGCTGGTGTCGTCGGTGTTCGTCGCGATGGTCGACGTGGCTCTGATGCCCGAGGCCCGGGAGCCCTCCGGCGGCGAGTGGGCCAAGGGGACGCTCGGCGTGTCCCTGTTCATCGCGCTGCTCGGGCTGCTGTCGCTGGCCGTGGGCTCGATCATCCGGCACTCGGCCGGCGCGATCACCATCATGATCGGCCTCTTCCTCGCGCCGCTGGTGATCGCGCTGTTCATGTTCTCGGAGTCCCTGGTGGACGTGCGCGAGGCCCTGTTCGAGTACTCGATCCCCAACCTTCTCAGTGTCTTCTACTCCACCTCGCTGACCGACACCGGTCCCTCCGGCTGGGACCCGCTGTGGATCGCGCTCGGCGTCACGGCCGCCGTCTTCGCCGGCGCCTTCGCCCTGCTGGAGAAGCGGGACGTCTGACGGCCCGCAGTCCTAGAATCTCGGCGCGTTACGGGACCGCCGCACCCCCGGGGTGCGGCGGTCCCGCGCGTTCCAGCACGCCTTGTGCCAGTGGCGGCGGTCGTCGACTCCCGCGTGCTCGGGCCAGGCGACGACGTGCGGCACGCCGTCGGGGATCAGCTGGTCGCAGCCGGGGCACCGGTAGGCCTTGCCCCGCGCGCTCGCCCCGGCCACGTGCCGCACGCTCCACTGCTCGTCCTGCCAGCTCACCGTGGACTCCCAGCCGCCGTACCGGCTCGCGCCGTCCTCCTCGGCGCTGCGGCCGGACGGGCCCTCACCCTTGGGTCGGTTGCGACGCGGGGACACGGGACACCTCACGGGGCTGTACAGGGGGCAGGGTTCCCGTCCAGCCTACGCGGCCCGGACAGGGGTATCCGAAGGGTGCCGAACCCCGCAAGTCCCCCTCAGAGACCGCCCATTCTGCAGACAATCCGCAAAATACTCCGACGGGCCGTGTCCTCGGCACGTGTCAGACGGTTATGCCGGGTGGGGGAGCTCCGCGTCGGAGCCGAGGAAGCAGGAAAGTCCCATGCGCGTTGGAAGTTTCGTATTGGCGGCCCAGTTCCCGGGCCAGGGTCACGGGGAGGCCCTGCACCGGGCGGTCCGCTCCGCCGAGGTCGCCGAGGAGGCCGGCCTGGACTCGGTCTGGCTGGCCGAGCACCACTTCGTGCCGTACGGCACGTGCCCGTCGGCGATCACCCTGGCCGCCCTCCTGCTGGGCCGCACCCGGCGCCTGCGGGTCGGCACGGCGGTCAGCGTACTGCCCACGGCCCACCCCGTCGCCCTGGGCGAGCAGGCCGCACTGCTGCACATGACGAGCGGCGGCCGCTTCTCCCTCGGCGTGGGCCGCGGCGGGCCCTGGGTCGACCTGGAGGTGTTCGGGGCGGGCCTCGAGGCGTACGAGAAGGGGTTCCCCGAATCACTCGATCTGCTGGTGCGCTGGCTGCGCGAACCGTCGGTCGCAGCGGACGGCGAGCGCTTCCGCTTCCGTGAAGTCGCCGTCGTACCACGCCCGTCGGAGGCCCTGACGGACGCGGCGGGACCGGAGGTGGTCGTCGCCTGCACCTCCCCCGCGAGCGTGCGGCTGGCCGCGGAGCGCGGACTGCCGATGCTGCTCGGCATGCACGTCGGGGACGAGGAGAAGGCCGAGATGGTCGCCCTGTGGCGGCGGCACGCGCGCGCGGCCGGGCGGCCGGCGGACGAGATCCGCGACGCGGGCCATGTCTCGGCGGGCGTCTGCCAGATCGCCGACCGGCGCACCGACGCCGTGGAGACGCTGGTGAAGGCGATGCCGGGCTGGCTGAAGCAGGGCCTGGACGCCCATGTGACGGTGGACGGCCGCGCCCGCGGCATGCGGGACCCGGTCGCGTACACCGAACTGCTCTGCGGGCTGCACCCGGTGGGCACGCCGCGACTGTGCGCGGACCGGCTCGCCGCGACCAGCGAGCGGACCGGCGTCTCGCGCTTCGCCCTCCTCGTCGAGGGCTCGGGCGATCTGACGGCCACCGAGGAGAACCTGCGGCGGCTGGGCGCGGAGGTCCTCCCCCACCTCCGGTGAACGGCCCCGCCGCCGAGGAACCTGCCGCTCCTGTCGATCGGCGCCTTGTGCGGCGCCGTGCGCGAGGAGCGGCAAGCGACAGGCTCACGTTGCCTCAGCAGTCCCGGAACTCCGGGGACTGGTTCAGCACCTGACTGCGGACCGAGGTGAATCGGGACAGCTTCTCGTCGACCGATGAGTCCAACGGGAAGACCGCCACCCGGTGGCAGTTCTGGAAGGCCAGCCGCACGCCGAAGTGCCGCTGCAGCGCGCCGCGAATGGCGTCGCTCGCCAGCGCTCGCAGCAGCTGCCCGCGTGCCTGCTCGTCCGGCGGGGGCGTCTGGTTGTCGGCGAAGTCTCCGCCGTCCACCTTCAGCTGGGCCACCAGGGAGCTGACCATCTCCCATGCGTAGGGCAGGGAGGTCCGGACGCAGTCGACGAATTCTGCTTCGTCGACCTCGCCTCGCTCGGCCTGTTCGAGTAGGGCCGGTGAGACGTCGAGCGACATGGGTACTCCTCTCGCACCCCCGACGCGCAGGGGTTGCCGGACAGGGAAAGGGAGTTCGCAGTGCACGGACACCGAGAACTGCGAGCACGCTGAGTACACGCATCGCGACCTCCCGTTCCTACGGTAGGCAACGGCCCGTGACCGCACCAGGAGAACGGGCACATAGGGAAATCCTGGTGGGCACACAATCAGCCACTGCCGAACTCACGTTTTCCAGATCAAAAGGTGCGGCGCACCGGGCCCTCGGGGAGCCTGGTGCGGGGTGACGCTCGGGCGAATCGCGTGGCGTGCGGGGCGTCGAGTAGCGTTGCCTGCCATGCGTCTCGTCATCGCCCGGTGCTCCGTGGACTACGCGGGCCGGCTCACCGCCCACCTCCCCTCCGCCCCTCGTCTCATCCTTGTGAAGGCGGACGGCAGCGTCTCGATCCACGCGGACGACCGGGCCTACAAGCCCTTGAACTGGATGTCCCCGCCCTGCACGCTGAAGGAGGGCGCGGGCGACGACGAGGGCGTGTGGACCGTCGTCAACAAAGCGGGCGAGAAACTGATCATCACGATGGAGGAAGTCCTCCACGACTCCTCGCACGAACTGGGCGTCGACCCCGGTCTGATCAAGGACGGCGTGGAAGCGCACCTCCAGGAACTGCTCGCCGACCGCATCGAGACGCTCGGCGAGGGCTACAGCCTCATCCGCCGCGAGTACATGACCGCCATCGGCCCCGTCGACATCCTGTGCCGGGACGCCGAGGGGCAGACCGTCGCGGTGGAGATCAAGCGGCGCGGGGAGATCGACGGCGTCGAGCAGCTCACCCGCTACCTGGAGCTGCTGAACCGCGACCCGCATCTGGCGCCGGTGCGGGGCGTCTTCGCGGCCCAGGAGATCAAACCGCAGGCCCGCGTGCTGGCCACGGACCGCGGCATCGGCTGCACGGTGCTGGACTACGACGCGCTGCGCGGCATCGAGGACGACAAGCTGCGCCTGTTCTGAACGCCGGCGCGAGCGCCGGGCGACGAGGAGGGCCGGGTCCTGTGAGGGACCCGGCCCTTCGGCGTGCCCGGCGGGGCCGCCCGGCTCAGATGATCGTGTCCGGAGACACGAACGGGGAGCCGGCGGCGCTGGGGGAGCCGGTGGTGCTGCTCTGCGTGATGCCGCTCGGGCTCACCGGGCTGGACGACACGTTGTTGCCGCCCGAGGAGGAGCTGCTCGTGCTCGGGGAGCCGGACGGATTCGTGGTGGTCCCGGTCGGGGAGGGGGAGGTCGACGACGTGGCGGAGTCCGAGGGGCGCGGCGACACCGATGTGGACGACGTGGGCTTGGGCGACTGGCTCGGCGGCGTCGCCCCGCCGGAAGAGGGTGAAGCCCCTCCAGGCCCCGTCCCCTGCGTGCCGCTCGGGTCCCCCGACGGCTCCGGCGTCGCCTCCGTCGGCGTCGGGTCGTCGACGGTGCCCATCGTGCCGTCCGGACCGGGGTCCGTCGGCCTGCTGGTGACCGCTCCCGCGTCCCCCGGGCCGGTGTCCCCGCCGGGCGTCTCCTCGCCCGTGGTGCCGTCGTCGGTGCCCGCGCTGACGGACGGGCGGACGCCGGGCCGGTCGGCGGGGGTGTTCGCGTCGTTCTTGGAGGTCGCGCCGAGCGTCACCACCGTGCCGAGCACCGCGACGAGCACGGCGCCCGCGCCGGCCGCGACGAGGTTGCGCTTCGCCAGGGCCCTGAAGCCGCCGCGGCCGTGGCGGGCGGCCGCCGGGGCGGCGGAGGGCACGCCGGTGACGAGGGTCGGGGCGGTGGGCGTCGGAGTGGCCAGGGCGGCGGGGACGCCGCGCGGCGGTGACGCGGGCTCCTCGCGGCGGGCCTCGGCCCCCTCCTCGACGGCCGTGAGCGCGGCCAGGCCGGGCACGTCACCCGTGCGGTCGGCGACCAGGGCGAGGGCACGGCGGCCCGCGACGGTGCCCCGCTTGTCGGCGAGGGCGCCGCGCAGGGCGAGGGAGGCCTCCAGTTCGGAGCGGGCCCTGTCGAGCTGTCCGGCGCAGAGGGCGAGGACGCCGAGTTCGTGGTGGAAGTAGGCCCGGTCGGCCCGGGCTGCGGCGAGACGGGCTGCCTCGGCGCCCTCGTGCAGGACCTGCTCCCAGGCGCTCCAGTGCAGCCCGGCGGCGAACGCGGGCGCGGCGGCGCGGGCCAGCCGTACGGAGGTGGCCTCGTCCTCGCCCTCGGCGGGCCGGGTGGTGCCGGGCACGACCAGGGCGAGGGCGGTGAGGATGGCGTCGGCCTCGGCGCACACCCGCTCCGGGGTGACCGAGGGGTGTGCGGCCCACCAGGCGTAGTGCTGGGCGGCGGCGTGGGCGCGGCCGTCGACGTCGTCGGCGTATCCGGCGGCTTCGAGCTGGGCGCGGACGCCGGCTGCGAGCCGGTAGCGGGGGCCGGCCGGGGAGACGAGCCCGCAGGCGGCGAGTTCGCCGAGGGCGGCGTCGGCGTGGGTGTCGCCGACCAGGGCCGGCAGATGGGCCTGGTGCGGGACCTCGCCGCCGAGGGCGACGGCGAAGCGCAGGGCGGTGCGGGCGGAGGCGCTGAGGCGGGCGGCGAGGAGGGGGGCGGGCGCGGCGGCCTCGCCGAGGGAGGGCAGGGGTATCTCCTCGGCCTCCCCGGCGCCGGTGTCCAGTGACGCGGTGAAGGGGCGGGCGTCCTCGAAGACGCCGAACTCGTCGACCGCGTCGACGCCGGCCCGGAGCTGGTCGCGCTGGCGCAGCAGGGCGCCGGCCTGCACGAACCGCAGGGGCAGGCCCTCGGACTCGAACCAGAGGTCGCCGGCCCAGTTGGCCTCCTCCTCGGTGAGCACGCGGCCGACGGCCCGCTCGATCACCTCGACGCCGCCGGCGCGGTCGAGGCCGGCGAGGACGACCTCCTCGACGGCGGAGCCGGCGGAGGGGGCGGGGACGTCGGGGGTGGCGCTGAGGAGGAAGGCGCACTCGGGCGTCGCGTCGAGCAGTTCGTCGAGGGCTGCGCCGCCGAACTCCAGGTCGTCGACGACGACGACCGCGCCGATCTCGCGCACGTGGGCGAGCAGCTCGTCGTCCTCGGGGCGCAGCCCCGGGGCGTCGTGGACGGTGTGGAAGAGGTCGTGCAGCAGGTCGGAGGGGGTGCGGTGGTAGCCGGTGAGGCGGACGACGCCGTCGGGCGCGAGGTCTTCGCAGTCCTCGGCGACGAGGTCCAGCAGGCTGGTGCGGCCGGAGCCGGAGGGGCCGGTGAGGCGGACGGTGCGGCCCCGGGCGAGCAGGCGGACGAGCTGTTCGCGTTCGTCCTGGCGGCCGATCAAGGGCTGGGCGGGGGTGCGGTGGGTGCCCGCCGGTGCGGGGGGACGGGCGGCGCGGTCGGCCTCGGCGCGCTCCTCGGGGGTGCGCCTGGCGGGCGGTTCGGGCCGTTCGGTGGGCGGGCACAGCTCGATCTCGCTGCCGTCGACGGGGTTGACGGTGAGGAGGTGCTCGCCGGTGTGCAGTCGCGCGGTGCGGGCGGGCGCCGGGCCGTGCGGGGTGAAGTCGGGTGCCAGGGGGTCCCTGGAGGAGCGAGGGCGCGGCGCGTGGCCCTGCCCGGCGTCGGCGTCGGCCGGGCGGGAGCCTTCGGCGTCGTCGTGGCCGTACTCCTCGGGTCCCCGGTTCGTCGGGTCCATGGGTCCCCCCAAAAGCGTCGTGTGGCGTAGCCCCTCCCGGCCTTGCTGCACACTGCGCTGTCGCTTCTGGTCCGGTGCCCGCCTGAGGGATGCGCGCGGCGGGCAGACGAACCGTAAACCTTCGCACAGTATCCACGACAGTCCGGGGGGCCACGCCGTCCGAGACGTCACAGTCCGGTGAGGATTGCGTGCGGCGCGCGTTTCGTCACGGAGAGGTGTGCGACCGCGACCGTGCCGGTGCGCGCGCCGTGTGCCGGGTCCCCCGTGGGGGAGTTTCACACCCGGGGCAGCGATTCCAGCGGGATGCCGCCCTCGATGGCGAGGATGCGGTGCAGCCGGGTGGCCACCAGCAGGCGTTGCATCTGGGGCGGTACGCCGCGCAGGACGAGGCGGCGGCCGCAGCGGCCGGCGCGGCGGTGGGCGCCCATGATGACGCCGAGGCCGGTGGCGTCCCAGGAGTCCAGTTCGGACAGGTCGAGCACCAGGTCGCCTACGCCGCCGTCGACCGCCGCGTGCAGGGCCGTACGGGCGTCCGCCGCGGTGCGGACGTCGAGACGGCCCCCGACGACCAGCTCGGCGTGGTCGCCCCTGATGTACATAGCGCTCCCCTAAGCGTGCGTCTCGTGCTCCGCGGTGTGATGTCCGGTGTTGCCCCCTCTGACTGCGTGAAGCGGTCGGAGGTTGCCGTCTGTGAGCGAACCGATAACAGATTCACCCGCAGGGGTGAGGCCGGTGAGGCCTGTGCGGATTCCGTGCCTGTAGAAGCCCTGCCCGCTCGTGCGTCCGATGTCACCGGCGTCAGCCATCCGGCGTATCGACCGCTTCCTCACGGCTCTCGGCCGGACACTAGCGGGCCTGAGGCGCTGTGTGACCGGTTAGTAACGCGTTTCACGTCTCAGCGGGTGAGACACCGGTCACGTCGTCAAATCCTGTCTGATTCGCACCGATTGACCCCGTGCTGGGCAGGGGTGACGAAGGCGACGGAACGGCTCGGCGGGGAGGGTCTAGATTGGCCGCATGGTCAATCTGACGCGCATCTACACGAGGACCGGCGACCAGGGCACGACGGCCCTCGGCGACATGAGCCGGGTCGCCAAGACCGACCTGAGGATCGCCGCGTACGCGGACGCGAACGAGGCGAACGCGGTGCTCGGCACGGCGATCGCGCTGGGCGGGCTCGACGCGGAGGTCGTCGCCGTCCTCACCCGCGTGCAGAACGACCTCTTCGACGTGGGCGCGGACCTGTCGACGCCGGTGGTCGAGAATCCGGAGTTCCCTCCGCTGCGGGTCGAGCAGTTCTACGTGGACCGGCTGGAGGCGGACTGCGACCGCTTCAACGCGGAGCTGGAGAAGCTGCGTTCCTTCATCCTGCCGGGCGGCACGCCGGGCGCGGCCCTGCTGCACCAGGCGTGCACGGTGGTCCGCCGCGCGGAGCGCTCGACGTGGGCCGCGCTGGAGGTCCACGGCGAGGCGATGAACCCGCTGACCGCGACCTACCTCAACCGCCTGTCGGACCTGCTGTTCATCCTGGCGAGGACGGCCAACAAGGCCGAGGGCGACGTACTGTGGGTCCCCGGCGGGGAGCGCTGAGCGCCGGCTACGGGGCCTTGACCTCCACGGCGCTGTCGGCGTCCGCGTCCGCCGGGGCCCTGCGGGGCCAGACCGTGTACGACAGGGCGATCAGGCCGTACACGCCGACGACGCGCAGGGTCGTCCACTGGAACGCCCGCAACGAGCTGACGTCGCCGGAGTCGCCCACGTAGAGGACGGCGAGCTGGAGCAGGGCCAGGGCGACCGCCCCGCCGAGCACTGCGCGCAGCCACAGCTTCGCCTCGTGCCGGGCTCGGGCGCGGCCGTAGCGGGGCGGCTTCGGCGGCGGCGGACCGCCGGCCAGGCGGTGCGCGGCGTGGCCGTCGAGCCAGCGGATCGTGCAGTGCCCGTACGCCACGGTGTAGCCGATGTACAGCGCCGCCAGACCGTGCTCCCAGCCCGGCTCGGCGCCGTTCCTCAGGTCGACGGCCGTCGCGGCGAGCAGCACGAGCTCCAGCACCGGTTCGCACAACAGCAGCACGACGCTCGTACGGCGCCACTTCAGCAGGTAGCGGGCGCCCAGCCCGAGCGCCAGCAGCACCCAGAAGCCGATCTCACAGGCGGCGACCAACCAGACGACCACGTTTTGCTCCTCTCGCTCACCGTTCAAGGCTCCCGCGTCCGGCGGCCGGGATCGTCGTCGTCGATGACGAACCCCCGGTACATCGAACGATGCAGTGCCGGACCCTTCCGGGGGATCACTCGCCGACGCGGTGGGCCGTGTTGGATGGAGGCATGGCCCGACGACTCCCCCGACCGCACCGGCTCGACGTGTACGCGGCGGCCGGCGGGCTGCTCGGCGGGCTGCTGCTGTGGGGCATCGGGCTGGGCACCCGGCGGGCGGCCGACCCGATCGTCCTGTTCGACGGACGCTGGCCCGTCCTCCTGCCGCTCTTCGTGACGGCGGCCTGCGAGCTGCTGCGCCGGACCGCGCCACGCGTCGCCCTGCTGACCGCCACGGCCGCGCTGACCCTGGACACGATGACCCAGGGCAGCCTGGGCACCCTGCTGATGTTCACGGACCTGGTGTACGCGGCCGTGCTGTACGGCACGCCCGCCTCGGCTCGCCGGATCCCCTGGATCACCGGGCTGGTCACGGTGCTCGCGACGGTGGTGCCGTTCGCGGCCTGGCGGGTGCCCGAGGCCCTGCTGATCGGGGTGGCCGTCGGGCTCGTGTCGCTCGCGCCGGCCTCCACCGGTCTGATCGTCCGCAATCACCGCGATGCCGCCGAGGCCGCCCGGCTGCGCGCCGAACAGACCGCGCTGCTCGCCGAGATGGACCGGACGCAGGCGGTCGTCGCCGAACGCGCCAGGATGGCACGGGAGTTGCACGACATGGTCGCCAACCACCTGTCCGCGATCGCGATCCACTCCACGGCCGCGCTCTCCATCGACAGCCCGGAGACCTCCCGGGAGGCCCTCGGCGTGATCCGGGAGAACAGCGTCGAGGGACTGGCGGAGATGCGGCGGCTGATCGGGATCCTGCGCGACAGCGGCGGTGACCTGGAACCGGTCGCCGCGCCCACCCTCGACGGCCTCGGCTCGCTGGTCGAGGGCGCGCGCGCCAACGGCCTGGACGTCGAGCTCGGCACCGCCCTGGACGACGGCGGCGAACCTGTCCCCGCCCCGGTGGGGCTGGCGGCGTACAGGATCGTGCAGGAGTCCCTCACCAACGCCCTCAAGCACGCCTCTCCCGGCCGGGTGACCGTGTCCCTCGCCCGGCGGGACGACTCGCTCACCGTGGAGGTGACGAGCCCGTACGGCGACCGGGACGGGCCGCGGGCGCCCGGCTCGGGCGCGGGGCTGGTCGGGATGCGGGAGCGGACGGAGCTGCTGGGCGGCGCCTTCCAGGCCGGCCCGGCGACGGCCGCTCACGGCGGACTCTGGTCGGTGCGCGCCGCCCTGCCCCTCACCGACACCGTCGCCGCCCCCGATCCCACCCGCACCGCCGCCCGAGGAGGCCCCGCATGATCCGCGTGCTCGTCGCCGAGGACCAGTCCGCCGTACGCGCCGGGCTGGTCCTCATCCTGCGCAGCGCGCCCGACGTCGAGGTGGTCGGGGAGGCGATGGACGGGGAGCAAGCACTCGCGTTGGCACGGGAGTTGAGGCCGGACGTGGTGCTGATGGACGTTCAGATGCCGCGAATGGACGGCGTGTCGGCGACCCGGGCGGTCGTCGCGGAGGGCCTCGCGGACGTCCTGGTGCTGACCACCTTCGACCTGGACGAGTACGTGTTCGGGGCGCTGCGCGCGGGGGCCGCCGGGTTCCTGCTGAAGAACACCGAGGCCAGGGACCTCATCGCGGCGGTGCGGACCGTCGCAGGGGGCGAGGGCGTCGTCGCGCCCGCCGTCACGCGGCGGCTCATCGCCGAGTTCGCGGCGCGGCCGGCCCGGCCGCCGAAGGCCGATCCGGCAGTGCTGGAGTCGCTGACCCGGCGCGAGCGCGAGGTGCTGGGCTGTCTGGGCGAGGGGCTGTCGAACGCGGAGATCGCCGGGCGGCTGGACATGGCCGAGGCGACGGCGAAGACGCACGTCAGCCGACTGCTGGCGAAGCTGGAACTGCGCAGCCGGGTGCAAGCGGCCGTGCTGGCGCAGGAGTTGGGGATCCAGCACGCCGAACCACCGGCATGAGCAGAGTGGTCCAGACCTATTGACCCGTGGTCCAGACCTTTCTATTCTCGCGGCACCGTGGCGTGAGGCTCAGTCACGCCCCCCACAACTCCCCCGAGGAGGCGCACGATGCGCTTCAGGAACCGAGTCGCGGCAGGGCTGGTCACCCTGCTGCTCCCCTTCGCCGGACTGGTCGGTCTCGCGAGCCCCGCCGAGGCGGCCCCCTCCGCCACCGCTTCCTACACCAAGCCCCAGGACTGGGGCACCGGCTTCGAGGGCAAGTGGACGGTGAAGAACACCGGCACCACCACCCTCACCTCCTGGACCGTCGAGTGGGACTTCCCCTCCGGCACGTCCGTCACCTCCGCCTGGGACGCCGACGTCACCTCCGCCGGCACCCACTGGACCGCGAAGAACAAGTCCTGGAACGGCACCCTCGCCCCCGACGCCTCCCTCTCCTTCGGGTTCAACGGCTCCGGCTCCGGCTCACCCGCCAACTGCAAGCTCAACGGCGGCAGTTGTGACGGCACCTCGGTCCCCGGCGACGCGCCCCCGTCCGCCCCGGGCACCCCCACGGCCTCCTCCGTCACCGACACCTCGGTGAAGCTGAGCTGGTCGGCCGCCACCGACGACAAGGGCGTCAAGAACTACGACGTGCTGCGCGACGGCGCCAAGATCGCCACCGTCGCGACGACCTCGTACACCGACACCGGGCTGACGGCCGGCACGGACTACTCCTACACCGTCCGCGCCCGTGACACCGCCGACCAGAGCGGCCCGGTCAGCGGCGCCCGCGCCGTGCGCACCACCGGCGGCACCACCGAGCCCCCGCCCACCGGCGACAAGGTCAAGCTCGGCTACTTCACCGAGTGGGGCATCTACGGCCGCAACTACAACGTCAAGAACCTGGTGACGTCCGGCTCGGCTGCCAAGATCACCCACATCAACTACGCCTTCGGCAACGTCACGAACGGCCGGTGCGCGATCGGCGACTCCTTCGCCGACTACGACAAGGCCTTCACCGCCGACCAGTCGGTCAGCGGCGTCGCCGACACCTGGGACCAGCCGCTGCGCGGCAACTTCAACCAGCTGCGCCAGCTGAAGGCCAGGTACCCGCACATCAAGGTGCTGTGGTCCTTCGGCGGCTGGACCTGGTCCGGCGGCTTCGGCCAGGCCGCCGCCAACCCCGCCGCGTTCGCGCGGTCCTGTCACGACCTGGTCGAGGACCCGCGCTGGGCCGACGTCTTCGACGGCATCGACATCGACTGGGAGTACCCCAATGCCTGCGGGCTGTCCTGCGACACCTCGGGCGCCGCGGCCTTCAAGAACCTGATGGCGGCGCTGCGCGCCGAGTTCGGCGCGAACTACCTGGTCACCGCGGCCACCACGGCCGACGGCTCCTCCGGCGGCAAGATCGACTCCGCCGACTACGGGGGCGCCGCGGCCTACGTCAACTGGTACAACGTGATGACCTACGACTTCTTCGGCGCCTGGGCCGCCCAGGGACCGACGGCCCCGCACTCGCCGCTCACCTCCTACAGCGGCATCCCGCAGGCCGGGTTCACCACGGCCGACGCGATGGCCAAGTACAAGGCGAAGGGCGTGCCGGCGAACAAGCTGCTCATCGGCATCGGCTTCTACGGCCGCGGCTGGAGCGGCGTCACCCAGGAAGCCCCGGGCGGCACCGCCACGGGAGCGGCCCCGGGCACCTACGAGCAGGGCATCGAGGACTACAAGGTCCTCAAGACGTCCTGTCCGGCCACCGGCACGATCGCCGGCACTGCCTACGCGAAGTGCGGCGGCAACTGGTGGTCCTACGACACCCCGGCCACCATCGCCACGAAGATGAACTGGGCGAAGAACCAGGGCCTGGGCGGCGCGTTCTTCTGGGAGTTCAGCGGAGACACGGCGAACGGCGAACTGGTGAACGCCATCAGCAACAACCTGTAGCCACTGAGCGACGTCGACGCTCCCCCAGACTTCGTCCGGGGGGACCCCCAACCAGCGGGTGAATGCGGCTACGCCACATTCACCCGCTGTCCGGGCGGGGCTGCTTCCAGCCACGCGAGGAAACCGGTCAGCGCGTCCTCGCTCATCGCCAGTTCCAGCCGCGTGCCCCGGTGGACGCAGGCGAGGATCACCGCGTCGGACAGCAGCGCCAGCTCCTCCTCGCCCTCGGGAAGGCGGCGGCCTGCCACCTCGATCGAGGCGCGTTCCAGGACGCGGCGCGGCCGGTAGGCATAGGAGAAGACGCGGTACCACTCGATGCGGTCGCCGTTGTAGCGGGCGACGCCGTAGCTCCAGCCTTTTCCGCTCGGGTCCGGTTGCTCGGGCACGTCCCAGCGCAGGGAACAGTCGAAGGTGCCGCCGGAGCGCTGGATGAGCCTGCGGCGCAGGCCGAAGACGAACAGCCCCAGCGCCACCAGCGCCACGACGATTCCGCACACAGTCAGAGCGAGGACCATCGACACCGACCTCCTCGTCTCCTAGGTACCTTCGACAGGTAACGGAACGGAAAAAACATCCAGATCTGCCACAGCCGCGGCCGGCTCCGGATCGCTCCGGTGCCGGCCGCGGCTGAGTGACGTCATCACACGGTGAGCTGGGTCAGCTCGCCGCCGCCGCGCGCAGTCGTACGTCCGCGCGGCGCTCGGCGGTGGCATCGCCCTCCGCCTTCGCACGCTCCAGCTCGCGCTCCGCGCGCTGGACGTCGATCTCGTCCGACAGCTCGGCGATCTCGGCCAGCAGCGACAGCTTGTCGTCCGCGAACGAGATGAAACCGCCGTGCACCGCGGCGACGACCGTTCCACCGTCACTCGTACGGATGGTCACCGGGCCCGACTCCAGCACACCGAGCAGCGGCTGGTGACCGGGCATGACGCCGATGTCGCCGGACGTGGTGCGCGCGACGACCAGGGTGGCCTCGCCGGACCAGACCTCTCGGTCGGCCGCGACCAGCGCGACGTGCAGCTCAGCAGCCAAGGTGGCTCCTCGGGTCACCACCCGGCGTCTGCCGGGTGTTGGTTACAAGTCTAAGGGGCGTGAAAGAGGGGGCGGGACGAACCCCGCCCCCTCCGGTGTGAGCACGCGGCTCACGGACGTGAGCGGACGGACCGCTCAAGAGCCGTCAGCTCAGGAGACGCCCAGCTCCTTCGCGTTCTTCTTCAGGTCCTCGATGCCACCGCAGAGGAAGAACGCCTGCTCCGGGAAGTGGTCGTACTCGCCGTCGATGATCGCGTTGAACGCGGCGATCGACTCGTCCAGCGGGACGTCCGACCCGTCGACGCCGGTGAACTGCTTGGCGACGTGGGTGTTCTGGGACAGGAAGCGCTCCACGCGACGGGCGCGGTGGACGGTGAGCTTGTCCTCCTCGCCGAGCTCGTCGATGCCGAGGATGGCGATGATGTCCTGGAGGTCCTTGTACTTCTGCAGGACGTTCTTCACCCGCATCGCGGTGGTGTAGTGGTCCGCCGCGATGTAGCGCGGGTCCAGGATGCGGGACGTGGAGTCCAGCGGGTCCACGGCCGGGTAGATGCCCTTCTCGGAGATCGGACGGGAGAGAACCGTCGTCGCGTCGAGGTGGGCGAACGTGGTGGCCGGGGCCGGGTCGGTCAGGTCGTCCGCGGGGACGTAGATCGCCTGCATCGAGGTGATCGAGTGACCGCGGGTCGAGGTGATGCGCTCCTGGAGGAGACCCATCTCGTCGGCCAGGTTCGGCTGGTAGCCCACCGCGGAGGGCATACGGCCGAGCAGGGTCGACACCTCGGAACCGGCCTGGGTGAAGCGGAAGATGTTGTCGATGAAGAACAGCACGTCCTGCTTCTGCACATCGCGGAAGTACTCCGCCATGGTCAGACCGGCGAGGGCCACGCGCAGACGGGTGCCCGGGGGCTCGTCCATCTGACCGAAGACCAGGGCGGTCTTGTCGATGACGCCCGAGTCGGCCATCTCCTCGATGAGGTCGTTGCCCTCACGGGTGCGCTCACCGACGCCGGCGAACACGGAGACACCGTCGTGGTTGTTGGCGACGCGGTAGATCATCTCCTGGATGAGCACCGTCTTGCCGACGCCGGCGCCGCCGAACAGACCGATCTTTCCACCCTTGACGTACGGGGTGAGAAGGTCGATGACCTTGACGCCGGTCTCGAACATCTCGGTCTTCGACTCGAGCTCGTCGAAGTTCGGGGCCTTGCGGTGGATGGACCAGCGCTCGCCGTCGTACTGCTCGTCGACGTTCAGCACGTCACCGAGGGTGTTGAACACCTTGCCCTTGGTGAAGTCGCCGACGGGGACGGTGATGCCCGTGCCCGTGTCGGTGACCGGGGCCTGGCGGACCAGACCGTCGGTGGGCTGCATGGAGATGGTGCGGACCAGGCCGTCACCCAGGTGCTGGGCGACCTCCAGGGTCAGCGTCTTCTTCGCGCCGTCCTGGGCCGGGTCGGCCACCTCGACGTGAAGGGCGTTGTAGATCTCCGGCATGGCGTCGACGGGGAACTCCACGTCGACGACCGGGCCGATGACCCGGGCGACGCGGCCCGTGGCAACGGCCGTCTCAACTGTCGTCGTCATTACCTGTCACTCCCCGCGGTCGCGTCGGCCAGGGCTGCGGAGCCACCGACGATCTCGCTGATTTCCTGGGTGATTTCGGCCTGGCGGGCCGCGTTGGCAAGGCGTGAGAGCGTCTCGATCAGCTCTCCCGCGTTGTCGGTCGCCGACTTCATCGCGCGCCGCGTGGCGGCGTGCTTCGAGGCTGCCGACTGAAGGAGCGCGTTGTAGACGCGGCTCTCGACGTAGCGCGGCAGAAGGGCGTCGAGGACGTCCTCCGCCGACGGCTCGAAGTCGTACAGCGGGAGGATCTCGCCCTTGGGGGCGGCCTCCTTCGCCACCTCGTCGAGGCTGAGGGGCAGCAGACGGTCACCGAGGGCCGTCTGCGTCATCATCGAGACGAACTCGGTGAAGACGATGTGGATCTCGTCCACGCCGCCGTCCGCCGTGTCCTTCTCGATGGCCTCGATCAGCGGGGCCGCGACCTTCTTGGCGTCCGCGTACGTCGGCTCGTCCGTGAAGCCCGACCACGACTGGGCGACCTTGCGCTCACGGAAGTTGTAGTGCGCGAGACCACGCCGGCCGACGATGTACGTGTCGACCTGCTTGCCCTCGGCCTCGAGACGTGCCGTCAGCTGCTCCGCGGCCTTGATGGCGTTGGAGTTGAAGGCGCCGGCGAGACCGCGGTCGCTCGTCAGGAGCAGCACCGCGGACCGCACGACCTTGTCGGCCTGCGTGGTCAGCGCGTGCTTGGTGTTCGAGCCGGCGCCGACCGCCGTGACCGCGCGGGTGAGCTCGGTCGCGTACGGCGTGGAGGCCGCCACCTTGCGCTGCGCCTTGACGACGCGCGAGGCGGCGATCATCTCCATCGCCTTGGTGATCTTCTTGGTCGCGGTGACGGATCGGATGCGACGCTTGTAGACCCGGAGCTGGGCTCCCATGAGTCAGGTCCCTTCCTACGTCACTTGGCCGCGGCGGGGGCGTCCTCGCCGAGAAGCTTGCCGTCCGAGGTCTCGAACTGCTTCTTGAACTCGGCGATCGCGTCGGCCACAGCGGTGAGGGTGTCGTCCGACATCTTCGCGCCCTCCTTGATGGAGGTCATGAGGCCCTGCTCCTTGCGGTGCAGGTACTCGAGCAGCTCCTTCTCGAAGCGGCGGATGTCGGAGACCGGGACGTCGTCCATCTTGCCGGTGGTGCCGGCCCACACGGAGACGACCTGGTCCTCGGTCGGCATCGGCTGGTACTGCGGCTGCTTGAGCAGCTCGACCAGACGCTGACCACGCTCCAGCTGCGACTTCGACGCGGCGTCCAGGTCGGAACCGAAGGCGGCGAACGCCTCCAGCTCGCGGTACTGGGCCAGGTCGAGGCGGAGACGGCCGGACACCTGGCGCATCGCCTTGTGCTGGGCCGAGCCGCCGACGCGGGAGACCGAGATACCGACGTTCAGCGCGGGACGCTGACCGGCGTTGAACAGGTCCGACTCCAGGAAGCACTGGCCGTCGGTGATGGAGATGACGTTGGTCGGGATGAACGCCGAGACGTCGTTGGCCTTCGTCTCGACGATCGGCAGACCGGTCATCGAGCCGGCGCCCAGCTCGTCGGAGAGCTTCGCGCAACGCTCCAGCAGACGGGAGTGCAGGTAGAAGACGTCACCCGGGTAGGCCTCGCGGCCCGGCGGGCGGCGCAGCAGCAGCGACACGGCGCGGTAGGCGTCGGCCTGCTTCGACAGGTCGTCGAAGATGATGAGGACGTGCTTGCCCTCGTACATCCACTGCTGGCCGATGGCCGAACCGGTGTACGGCGCGAGGTACTTGAAGCCGGCCGGGTCGGACGCCGGGGCGGCGACGATGGTCGTGTACTCCAGCGCGCCGGCCTCTTCGAGGGCGCCACGCACGGAGGCGATGGTCGAGCCCTTCTGGCCGATGGCGACGTAGACGCAGCGGACCTGCTTCTTCGGGTCGCCCGAGCGCCAGTTGTCGCGCTGGTTGATGATCGTGTCGACGGCCAGGGCGGTCTTGCCGGTCTGGCGGTCACCGATGACCAGCTGACGCTGGCCACGGCCGATCGGGGTCATCGCGTCGACGGCCTTGTAGCCGGTCTCCATCGGCTCGTGCACCGACTTACGGGCCATGACGCCGGGAGCCTGAAGCTCCAGGGCACGGCGGCCGGTCGTCTCGATCTCGCCGAGGCCGTCGATCGGGTTGCCGAGCGGGTCGACGACACGGCCGAGGTAGCCCTCGCCGACGGCCACGGACAGGACCTCGCCGGTACGGGTGACCGGCTGACCCTCCTCGATGCCGCTGAACTCACCGAGGACGATGGCGCCGATCTCGCGCTCTTCCAGGTTGAGCGCGAGGCCGAGGGTGCCGTCCTCGAACTTCAGCAGTTCGTTGGCCATGGCCGAGGGCAGGCCCTCGACCTTCGCGATGCCGTCGCCGGCAAGGGTGACCGTACCGACCTCCTCGCGCGAGGCCGCGTCCGGCTTGTACGACTGGACGAAGTTCTCCAGCGCGTCCCGGATCTCCTCCGGCCGGATCGTGAGCTCCGCCATCTGGGTTCCCTGCTCTCCTTGTTGGGCCCGAAGTTTCACTTTGGGGGGATGTCTGAATCCCGGACTCCCCCCTGAAAGAGGTGAATCCTCTGCACGGCCCAACCAGGGCCGCTTGCGTACGTACTGCGGTCTTCTTGCTGCTAGCTCGCCATGCGGCGGGCGACGTCCTCGATGCGGTCCGCGAGGGAGCCGTTGATCACCTCGTCGCCGACCTGCACCCGGATCCCGCCGAGGACCTCGGGGTCCACGTCGAGGTTGAGGTGCATCTGGCGGCCGTAGAGCTTCGCGAGGGCGGCGCCCAGGCGCTGCTTCTGCGGGTCGCTCAGCGGCACGGCGGACGTGACGACGGCCACGACGCGGTTCCGGCGCTCGGCGGCGAGCTTGGACAGGGACTCGAGTCCCGCTTCCAGGCTACGGCCTCGCGGCGCGGTGACAAGGCGCGTCACCAGACGCACGGTGGCCGCGTCCGCACGACCGCCCAGCAGGCTGCGCAGCAGCTCGCCCTTGGCGGAGGCGGTGGCCTTCCGGTTCGTCAGCGCGGCGCGCAGCTCGGTGTTCGAGGTGATGATCCGCCCGAAGCGGAACAGCTCGTCCTCGACGTCGTCGAGCGTGCCGGCCTTCTGCGCGGCGGTGAGGTCGGCGATGTTCGCCAGCTCCTCCAGCGCGTCCACCAGGTCGCGCGGCTGCGACCAGCGGGAGCGCACCAGTCCGGCCACCAGGTCGGCGGTGGTGCCGCTGACCTGGCCGCCGAGCAGGCGCTGAGCCAGCTCGGCCTTGGCCTCGCCGTCCTGCGCCGGGTCGGTGAGGACCCGACGCAGCGACACCTCGCGGTCGAGCAGCGCGGTGACGGCCGCCAGCTCGTCGGCGAGCCGCGTCGCGTCAACGGACGTGGAGTCCGTCAGCGCGTCGAGACGCTCGCGTGCGGCTGTCAGGGCCTCGCGGCTCGCTCCGTTCATCGCGACGCCTCGGCCTTCTCCTCGAGCTCATCGAGGAAGCGGTCGATGACGCGGCTCTGCCGGGCGTGGTCCTCGAGGGACTCGCCGACGAGCTTGCCGGCCAGCTCGGTGGCGAGCTTGCCGACGTCCTGGCGCAGCGCGGCCGCGGCGACCTTGCGGTCGGCCTCGATCTGGGAGTGGCCGGCGGCGACGATCTCCTCGCGCTGCCGCTGACCCTCCGCGCGCATCTCCGCGATGAGGGTCGCGCCCTGCTCCTGCGCCTCCTGGCGCAGACGCGCGGCCTCGTGCCGGGCCTCGGCGAGCTGCGCCTTGTACTGCTCAAGGACGCTCTGGGCCTCGACCTTCATGGCCTCGGCCTCTTCAATACCGCCTTCGATCGCCTCGCGGCGCTCTTCCAGAACCTTGTTGATGTTCGGGAGCAGCTTCTTCCAGAAGAAGAAGAAGACGATGGCGAAGGCGATGGTGCCGACGAGCAGCTCGGGGCCCGGAGGAATAAGCGGGTTCTGCTTCTCCTCGGCCGCCAGCTGCACCAGGTTGGCGATCACATCAGTGCCTTTCGTTGGCAGGTTCGCTCGTCAGGGCTCGATCATCCGTAGACGAACGGCATGACGATGCCGATGAGGGCGAGCGCCTCACAGAAGGCGAAGCCGAGGATCTGGTTGGCGCGGATCAGGCCGGCCGCCTCGGGCTGGCGGGCGAGGGCCTGGGTGCCGTTGCCGAAGATGATGCCGACGCCGACGCCGGGGCCGATGGCGGCGAGGCCGTAGCCGATGGAACCGATGTTGCCTTCGACAGCGGCGAGGGTCTCAAGGGCAGCCATGCTGAATCTTCCTTCTTTTTCATGGACCGGCGGGGGTTGGCCACCGGACGATCAGGGGCTTGAGGGACTGGGGCTCAGTGATGCTCGGCGAGAGCGCCCTGGATGTACGAGCAGGCGAGGAGGACGAAGACGTACGCCTGAACCGCCTGCACGAAGAGCTCGAAAACGATCATGACCATCGTCATGACGAAGGAGACACCGGCGGCCGGGATCATCCAGCTGTTCAGCAGATACCAGGAGGCGACGGTGAACATCACCAGCATCAGGTGGCCGGCGAACATGTTGGCGAAGAGTCGGACCGCGTGCGTGAAGGGGCGAACGAGCAGGTTCGAGAAGAACTCGATGACCATCACGAGCGGGAGGACCGGGCCGAGTTCCTTGTCGTAACCGGTGACGTTCTTGAAGAAGCCGACGAAACCGTGCCGCTTGAAGGTCATGGAGACCCACACCACGTAGACGATCGCGGCCAGCACCATCGGGTAGGCGATGATCGACGACACGGGGAACTGCGACAGCGGGATCACGGACCAGATGTTCATGATCCAGATGAAGAAGAACAGCGAGACCATGAGGGGGACGAACTTCTCGCCCTCCTTCTTCCCGAGGGTCTCGTAGACGATGCCACGGCGTACGAAGTCGTAGCCGGCCTCGCCGATCATCTGGAGCTTGCCCGGCACGACCTTCGCCTTGCCGAAAGCGAGGGTGAAGAAGGTGACGACCACGAGGGTGGTGACGATGGCGAGCAGCATCACCTTGTTGAACTCGAACCCCCCGACCGTGGCGATCGGCTTGAAGAGGAACGAGTGCAGGCCCGGAGCCGGAAAACCACACCCGTTGTCGGACATGATCCGACAGCTCCAGTCAAAGGCGAGCTGGGTCTGGTCAGCACTCACCGCGGGCTCCTTCGGCGTGACGCATGGGTACGGCAACCTCGTTGTGTCGGCGCGGCGCGGGGCCGCGGTTCGGCACGGGACTGGTGTTACGGATGTGGGGGCGGCTTGGGGGCATCTCGCCTCGCGATGGAGCAGGCGTCAGCTCGGATGCCCGCGCCCGCGATGCCGCAGTTGGCACCGGACGATAGCAGGAGATCTCACGCCTCTTTATCCCGGCCCTACTCCTCACGACGAGTGCCCCGATTTTTCGGGCTTCGGGCCCGTCGTCGAATCGGGCTCGACGTAAAGGATTTTGGCGTTCATATGGGCACGCGTCTGTGCGGCGATCCAGGCGAGGGTGCCGACGACCAGCGTGATGGCGAAGACCTTGGGGTGGAACAGCGTCGTGTTCTTGAACACGGAGACGAAGACGAACAGCAGCAGGATCTGTGCCGCGTAGAGCATCAGGCCCATCGCCTGGAACAGGTGCGGAAGCGATTTGGCGGTGCGCTGCAGGACGTAGAGACCGATACCCATGAAGAGGATGACCACGAGCGTCGCGACGACCGCACCGACCGCCCCCTTGCCGCCGGCGATGACACCGCCGACGACGGCGGCAATCGCGCCGACGGCAGCCGTGGGCACGGCAGCCTGGGCCAGGATCCGGACGTCGTTGGACGGCATGGCGGCAACTCCGCTTTCACAGGGGGCAGGGTGTCGTCATGGACGAGCGTAGTCCCGGTCCGACAGGGTGAAGACCTCACACCAATGGACCGTCGCACTACGGTCCTTCGGCTCTATCCCGGGTTCTCGTGAACCGTATCACAAACTATTTGATGAGGTCTTTACCTGGATGGTGTGCTTGCTGTCACACATGAGAATGACAGTGCGCGTCTGTGCAGAAACCGCGCCCACTTGTCTGGTATTGGGCGCTTTGCCACCCGTCGGCTTCCCCACGACTTGGCAATGCTCTCGTCAGATTCTTACCTTGCCGCACGCGAACGAGGGCCCACGGCGGTCGCCCCGTTGACCCCGGAGACCCCGACCGCCACAGGAGTTCGCGGCTCCTCCTGGTCGCCCTCGCCAGGCTCCCCCGGTCCCGCGGCCGCGGCGGCCGGCAGGACCTTGCGGCGGCGGTAGCGCGGCGGCACGAACGCCTCCGCCCAGCGCGGGGCACGCGGAGTGAACCGCGGCATCAGCAGCAGCCCGAGCCCGACCGCACTGAGGAACACCACGCCCAGGACGATCCACATGGACGCCGAGTTGACCGAGTAGGCGAGCGCGCCGAAGGCGATCAGCGCCGACCAGAAGTACATGATCAGCACCGCGCGGCTGTGCGAGTGGCCGATCTCCAGCAGCCGGTGGTGCAGATGCCCCCGGTCCGCCGCGAACGGCGACTGGCCGCGCCAGGTACGGCGCACGATCGCCAGGATCAGGTCCGCGGCCGGGATCGCGATGATCGTCAGCGGCAGCAGCAGCGGGATGTAGACCGGCACCGTCTGGTGCACCGTCTCGCGCTCCGAACCGGAGAACAGGTTCATCACGTCCGGGTCGACCTGCCCCGTGATGGAGATCGCGCCGGCGGCCAGCACCAGCCCGATCAGCATCGACCCGGAGTCGCCCATGAAGATCCGCGCCGGGTGCATGTTGTGCGGCAGGAAGCCCAGGCACATGCCCATCAGGATCGCCGAGAAGAGCGTCGCCGGGGCGGCGGCCTCGATGCCGTACGAGTACCAGATGCGGTAGGCGTACAGGAAGAACGCGGTGGCGGCGATGCACACCATGCCGGAGGCCAGACCGTCCAGACCGTCCACGAAGTTGACCGCATTGATCGTGATGACGACCAGCGCCACGGTCAGCAGCGTGCCCTGCCACTGGGTGAGCGCCACGTTGCCGACGCCCGGGATGGGCAGCCACAGGATCGTCAGACCCTGCATGACCATCACACCGGCGGCGATCATCTGACCGCCCAGCTTGATCAGGGCGTCGATCTCGAACTTGTCGTCCAGGACGCCGATCAGCCAGATCAGGGCCGCCCCGGACAGCAGCGCCCGCGGCTCGTTGGACTTGTCGAAGACCTCGTTGAGGTTCGTCAGATGGTCGGCGACCAGCAGTCCGGCGCACAGGCCGAAGAACATCGCGATCCCGCCGAGCCGCGGAGTGGGCTCCCGGTGCACGTCACGTGCCCGGATCTCCGGCATCGCTCCGGCCACGATCGCGAATTTGCGCACCGGCCCTGTCAGCAGATACGTAACCGCGGCCGTGATGCAGAGCGTCAGCAGGTATTCACGCACGGGCTTCCCCACAGGTCTCGCTGGCCATCACAGCCCCACACCCTAGCGACGGCCGCATATGGTTGGGGACTTACGGGTAGCCACGATGGTTGCATGTGTGGCTGTGTACGGGAGCGCGCCTACCCCGGTTCAGTCCCGATACGGCGGAAACGCCCCTGCGAGCTCCCTCACTTCCTCACGCGCCCTCTTCAGCTCCACCTCGTCCCTCAGCACGCCCGCCATCACCTTGGCGAGCCGCCCCATCTCCCCCTCCCCCATGCCCTGCGTGGTCAGCGCGGCCGTGCCCAGGCGCAGACCGCGGGCGTCGGCGTGCGGCAGGGCGCAGCAGTCCAGCACCAGGCCCGCCGCCGCGAGCCGGCCACGCGCGGTGCGCCCGTCCAGACCGAGGGGCGCGGGGTCGGCGGTGATCAGATGTGTGTCCGTGCCGCCGGTGGTGACGGCCAGACCCTCCGCCGCCAGCCCTGCCGCGAGCACCCGCGCGTTGGCGACCACCTGATGGACGTACACCGCGAACGCGGGTGTAGCGGCCTCGCCGAACGCGACCGCCTTCGCGGCGATCGTGTGCATGTGCGCACCGCCCTGTGTGAAAGGGAACACCGCCCGGTCGACGCGCTCGGCGAGCTCGCTGCCGCACAGCAGCATCCCGCCGCGCGGCCCGCGCAGCACCTTGTGCGTGGTCGCGCAGACCACGTCGGCGTACGGCACCGGCGAGGGCGCCGCTCCGCCGGCGACCAGGCCGATGGGATGGGCGGCGTCGGCGATGAGGTACGCGCCGGCCTCGTCGGCCACCTCCCGGAAGAAGGCGTAGTCGATGTGGCGCGGGTAGGCGATGGACCCGCACACGATCGCCTTGGGCCGGTGGGCGCGGGCCAGCGTCCGCACCTGCTCGTGGTCGATGCGCCCGCTCTCGGCGTCCACCCCGTAAGGCACGAAGTCGAACCAGCGGCCGGAGAAGTTGGCGGGCGAGCCGTGCGTGAGGTGACCGCCGCAGGACAGGCCGAGGGCGAGGACGGTGTCCCCGGGGCGCAGCAGCGCCGCGTACGCGGCCAGCACCGCCGACGACCCCGAGTGCGCCTGCACGTTGGCGTGTTCGGCGGCGAACAGCGTCTCGGCGCGCTCCACGGCGAGGCGTTCGGCGACGTCGACGATCTCGCAGCCGCCGTGATGGCGGGCCCCCGGGTAGCCTTCCGCGTACTTGTTCGCGAGCGTCGAGCCGAGCGCGGCCAGCACGGCGGGCGAGGCGAAGTTCTCGGCGGCGATCAACTGGAGCGTCGACGCCTGCCGTTCGCGCTCCCCCAGCAGCACCCCGGCGAGCTCGGGGTCCTGCCGCCGCAGCGCATCGGCGGCCGCGCTGACATGGGTGAGCGACATGACGCACTCCGGACCGTCGACGATGCCGTACGTCCAATGTAGGCCGCCGGTACCGGGCCCGCGCATCACCGCCCGGCGGCAGGCCCGCTACATCCGCGCGGGCACCCCGGTGAGCGCCGTGACCACGGGGTCCAGCGCCTGGTGTATCTCGTCGCCGATCGACCGGAAGAACGGCAGCGGCGCCCCGTACGGGTCGTACACCTCGTCGGCTTCCGCCGTGGGCGCGAGCAGCCAGCCCCGCAGCGCCGCGGCCGCCCGCACCAGCGCCCGGGCCCGCATCACGACGCCCTCTTCGAGGGGAGGCAGCGTCGCCGGGTCGATCGCGTTGACCAGCCGGGTGAACTCCTTGAGCGTGAACGTGCGCAGCCCCGCCGAGTGCCCCATGGAGATGACCTGACCCCGGTGGTCACGTGTGGCCGTCAGCACCAGGTCCGCCCGGATCACGTGCTCGTCGAGCAGCTCCCGGCCGGTGAACCCGGACGCGTCCGCGCCGAAGTCGGCCAGCACGGCCTCCGCGTTGGCCTCCATCGGCGCGCCCTCGTGGCCCCAGGTGCCCGCGCTCTCCACGATCAGCCCGCCGCCCAGCACCCCGAGCCGCTGCGACACGAAATGCCGGGTCAGCCGCTCGGTGATCGGCGAGCGGCACACGTTGCCGGTGCTGACGTGGAGGATGCGGAAGGTGTCACGGGGGAACCCGAACGTCGTCGTCTCCTCCGCGGCCCTGACCCCGTTGCCTATGCCACGCCCCGCGTCAGGGGCTGTCAATTCGCCACCTCGAGGTCGGGTACGACCTTGCGCAGCTCGTCCGCGGAGATCGCGCCCGCGCGCAGCAGCAGCGGCACCTCGCGGCTGACGTCGACGATCGACGAGGGCACGATGCCGGGCGTCGGGCCGCCGTCGAGGTAGACGGAGACGGAGTCGCCGAGCATCTGCTGAGCGGAGTCGCAGTTCTCCGGCGCGGGGTGTCCGGTGAGGTTCGCGGAGGAGACCGCCATCGGGCCGACCTCGGTGAGCAGTTCGATGGCGACCGGGTGCAGCGGCATGCGCACGGCGACCGTGCCACGGGTGTCGCCGAGGTCCCACTGGAGGGACGGCTGGTGCTTGGCGACGAGCGTGAGCGCGCCCGGCCAGAACGCGTCGACGAGCTCCCAGGCCAGCTCGGAGAAGTCGGTGACGAGACCGTGGAGCGTGTTCGGGGAGCCGATCAGCACGGGGGTGGGCATGTTGCGGCCCCGTCCCTTGGCCTCCAGCAGGTCGGAGACCGCCTCCGAGGAGAAGGCGTCCGCGCCGATGCCGTACACCGTGTCCGTGGGCAGGACCACGAGCTCGCCACGGCGGACGGCGGACGCGGCCTCGCGCAGACCGGTCACGCGGTCGGTCGCGTCGTTGGTGTCGTATCGCCGAGCCATGTCTAGCGGGCCTCCTCGTGCACGTACTGCCGGTCGAGAGTGTGGGTGGCGCTCACGGCGTCGCCTTGCGGGCCGTGGCGAAGCGGGGGCGGTTGTTGAGGTCGGGGTGGTCGGCCGCGTCGGCCCAGCCCCGCTCCTCGGCGAAGATCCACGGCACCTGGCCGCCCTGGGTGTCGGCATGCTCGATGACGACGACGCCGCCGGGGCGCAGGAGCCGGTGTGCGGTGCGTTCGATGCCCCGGATGAGGTCGAGTCCGTCCTCGCCGGAGAACAGGGCGAGGTCGGGGTCGTAGTCCCGGGCCTCGGGGGCGACGTACTCCCATTCGGTGAGCGGGATGTACGGCGGGTTGGAGATGACCAGGTCGACCTGGCCGTCGAGGTCGGGGAAGGCGTCGAGGGCGTTGCCCTGGCGCAGGTCGACGCGGGACCCCTCGACGTTCTTGCGGGTCCACACCAAGGCGTCCTCGGACAGCTCCACGGCGTGCACGCCGGCGCGCGGCACCTCCTGGGCGAGGGCGAGCGCGATGGCGCCGGAGCCGGTGCACAGGTCGACGATGCACGGTTCGACGACGTCCATGGCCCGCACGGCGTCTATGGCCCACCCGACGACGGACTCGGTCTCCGGGCGGGGCACGAACACCCCTGGTCCGACCTGGAGTTCCAGATAGCGGAAGTAGGCCCGCCCGGTGATGTGCTGGAGCGGCTCGCGCTGTTCGCGCCGGGCGATGACCTCCCAGTACCGGGCGTCGAAGTCGGAGTCGTGCACGGTGTGGAGCGCGCCGCGCTTCACACCGTGCACGAACGCGGCGAGTTCCTCGGCGTCGGTGCGCGGCGAGGGCACGCCGGCGTCGGCCAGCCGCTGGGTGGCCTGAGCTACCTCAGCGAGCAGCAGACTGCGGGGGCTCGGGGGTCGCCCCCCAATGGATCGCTGCACGCTCGTCCTCCGTGTCGTCCTCGTGCGTGGGTGCCTCTTACGCGTTACGCGGCCGCTAGCTTGGCTGCGGAGTCCGCGTCGACGCAGGCCTGGATCACCGCGTCGAGCTCGCCGTCCAGGACCTGGTCCAGGTTGTAGGCCTTGAAGCCGACCCGGTGGTCGGAGATGCGGTTCTCCGGGAAGTTGTACGTGCGGATCTTCTCGGAGCGGTCGACGGTGCGGACCTGGCTGCGGCGGGCGTCCGCGGCCTCCCGTTCCGCCTCCTCCTGCGCGGCAGCCAGCAGCCTGGAGCGCAGGATGCGCATCGCCTGCTCCTTGTTCTGCAGCTGGCTCTTCTCGTTCTGGCAGGATGCGACGACGCCGGTGGGGATGTGCGTGATGCGCACGGCGGAGTCGGTGGTGTTGACGGACTGGCCGCCGGGCCCGGAGGAGCGGTAGACGTCGATGCGGAGGTCGTTGGGGTTGATCTCCACGTCGACCTCCTCCGCCTCGGGGGTGACGAGCACGCCGGCGGCGGAGGTGTGGATGCGGCCCTGCGACTCGGTCGCGGGGACGCGCTGCACGCGGTGCACGCCGCCCTCGTACTTCAGGCGGGCCCACACGCCCTGGCCGGGCTCGCTCTGACCGCGGGTCTTGACCGCCACCTGGACGTCCTTGTAGCCGCCGAGCTCGGACTCGGTGGCGTCGATGATCTCGGTCTTCCAGCCGACCCGTTCCGCGTAGCGCAGGTACATGCGCAGCAGGTCGCCGGCGAACAGGGCGGACTCGTCGCCGCCCGCGCCCGCCTTGATCTCCAGGATGACGTCCTTGTCGTCGCTGGGGTCGCGCGGGACGAGCAGCAGGCGGAGCTTGTCCGTCAGCTCCTCGCGCTGCTTCTCCAGCTCCTTGACCTCGGCGGCGAAGTCCGGGTCGTCGGCGGCGAGTTCGCGTGCGGTGTCGATGTCGTCGCCGGTCTGCTTCCAGGAGCGGAACGTGGCGACGATCGGGGTGAGCTCGGCGTAGCGCTTGTTCAGCTTGCGCGCGTTGGCCTGGTCGGCGTGGACCGACGGGTCGGCGAGCTTCGTCTCCAGGTCGGCGTGCTCACCGACGAGTTCCTCGACGGCCTCGAACATCTCTGGCTCCTGATACTGCGGACGGAAGGAAAGGCGGGCGACCAAAAACGCCGGTCCCGGCGCACCCCACGGGGCGCGGCCGAGGACCGGCGAAATCAGGCTCGCTACTTCTTGGAGCCGGCGGCCTTGCCGAAGCGGGCCTCGAAGCGGGCCACACGGCCACCGGTGTCGAGGATCTTCTGCTTGCCCGTGTAGAACGGGTGGCACTCGGAGCAGACGTCGGCGCGGATGGTGCCGGCCTCGATCGTGCTACGGGTGGTGAACGACGCGCCGCAGGTGCAGCTGACCTGCGTCTCGACGTACGCGGGGTGGATGTCGCGCTTCAAGGTGTCTCCTAGGTTTCGGGAGGGCGCCGGGTCGCCGCCGCGGGATGCGGATGCGTGAACCGGAGCCGACGTACCAGTCTGCCAGGACTGGTGCCATCCCCCCAAACCGGAGGGGGCGCCGTTGTATTCCCGTGGCCGTCGACGGGGGCCGGGGAGGGCTCCTGGGTGACGGTTACGGCGTGGGGGTCACGGGGTGGGGGTCACGGGGTGACGACGCCCGCCGCCTCGCCGCTGGCGTTGCCCTCGGTGGCCGTCCCGGGGATCGGCCGGTCGTCCTTGAGCGCCTTCCAGATCAACTGCGCCTTCTGCTTCTGCAGCAGGACGCGGTTGGGGTTCGCCGGGTCGTACTGCACCGGCGTGGTGACCATGTCCATGTTGCCCGCGCCGATGCCCTTGAGGCCTTCGGCGAAGGACA
Source organism: Streptomyces sp. NPDC088254 (assembly GCF_044740925.1). Taxonomy (NCBI): domain Bacteria; kingdom Bacillati; phylum Actinomycetota; class Actinomycetes; order Kitasatosporales; family Streptomycetaceae; genus Streptomyces; species Streptomyces sp. NPDC088254. The sequence continues at coordinate 79,205 of NZ_JBIURQ010000013.1, forward strand.
TCAGGGAGTTCAGCGAGCCGAGGTCGGAGTCGGTGGTCACCGTCTTGGTGGCGGTGTCGGCGAGGTCGTACAGCCGGGTGCCGCCGGAGAAGAGGCCGATGTGCTTGACCTGCGCGACGAGCGCCTTGACGAAGGCCTGCTGGAGCTGGATGCGGCCGAGGTCGGAGCCGTCGCCCACGCCGTGCCGGGTGCGCACGAGGGCGAGGGCCTGCCGGCCGTCGAGCGTGTGCCGTCCGGCCTTGAGGTGCAGGTGGCTGTCGGGGTCGTCGATGTCCTTCGTGGTGGTGATGCCGACGCCGCCGAGCTCGTCGATGAGCTTCTGGAAGCCGGAGAAGTCGACCTCCAGGTAGTGGTCCATGCGGACGCCCGTCAGCGACTCGACCGTCTTCACCGCGCAGGACGCGCCGCCCGTGCTGTACGCCGAGTTGAACATGACGTCCTCGGCGGCGTCGTGCGCGCCGCCCTCGGCGTCGGTGCACGCGGGCCGGTCGACGAGGGTGTCGCGGGGTATGGAGACCACGCTGGCCTTCTTGTGCCCCTTGTAGACGTGCACGATCATCGCCGTGTCGGAGCGGGCGCTTCCGTCGTCCTCGCCGCCGCCGAGCTTGCTGTTGGAGCCGGCGCGGGTGTCGGAGCCGAGGACGAGGATGTTCTCGGAGCCGTTGTCCGCCTTGTCGGGCCGGTCGGCGCCGAGGGCCTGGTCGATGTCGACGCTTTTGATGTTGCCGTTGAGCTTGAAGAACACGTATCCGGCGCCGGTGCCGCCGAGGACGGCGATGCCCGCGGCGGTCCAGGCCGCGATGACGAGGCCCTTGCGGCGGGCGCGCGGCTTGCGGCGGCGCCCCTTGCCTCTGGGGCGGGTGGCGGCCACGTACTGTGCGCGGGCCTCTCCCGGCGTGACGGGCTGCCCCGGTATGGCGGGATCCGGCGTGCTCTCGGCGGACATGCTCTCCTCGGTTCTCGTCCGGTTTCGGTTACCCCCTCGTCCGGCTCGGTCCGATCGGACCCTCACCGCACCATCGTCGCTCCGCCCGACCAGACGGCGAAACTCGGGAAAGGGTTGCACAACACCCGACACCGCCCCATACCACCGACCCCCCCCAATCCGCACCCCGAGCCCCCACACGCCCGCCGCTCACCTGCACGTTTCCCGGGGCCCCCACCCCGACCGCTCCCGGGCCCCTGTGGCAAACGTCTCGGCCAAGGCGAAGGGCCGCCCCCCGGATTCGGGTGGCGGCCCTGAGGCACCTACGGACAACGCCCTCAAGGGGCGCGAGGAACTGCGCGACCAGCCACTACGGCGCCGCACCGAACCACGTCGGAAAGTCGCGGCCCCTCCAGCGGAGCGTAAAGCGTCAGTCCCCGTTGCCCGGCGCAGGCGTCGTCTTCTGGATCTGCAGCAGGAACTCGGCGTTCGACTTCGTCTGCTTCATCTTGTCGAGGAGCAGCTCGATGGCCTGCTGCGAGTCGAGCGCGTGCAGCACCCGGCGCAGCTTCCAGACGATGCCCAGCTCCTCGCTGCCGAGCAGGATCTCCTCCTTGCGGGTGCCGGACGCGTCGACGTCCACCGCCGGGAAGATGCGCTTGTCGGCGAGCTTCCGGTCGAGCTTGAGCTCCATGTTGCCGGTGCCCTTGAACTCCTCGAAGATCACCTCGTCCATGCGGGACCCGGTGTCCACCAGCGCGGTGGCGAGGATGGTGAGCGAGCCGCCGTCCTCGATGTTGCGGGCCGCACCGAAGAAGCGCTTCGGCGGGTACAGCGCCGTCGAGTCGACACCACCGGAGAGGATGCGGCCGGAGGCGGGCGCGGCGAGGTTGTACGCACGGCCCAGACGGGTGATCGAGTCGAGCAGCACGACGACGTCGTGGCCCAGCTCGACGAGACGCTTGGCGCGCTCGATGGCGAGCTCGGCGACCGTGGTGTGGTCCTCGGCCGGGCGGTCGAAGGTCGAGGAGATGACCTCGCCCTTCACCGACCGCTGCATGTCGGTGACCTCTTCCGGACGCTCGTCGACGAGGACGACCATCAGGTGGCACTCGGGGTTGTTGTGGGTGATCGCGTTGGCGACCGCCTGCATGATCATGGTCTTGCCGGTCTTCGGCGGGGCCACGATCAGACCGCGCTGGCCCTTGCCGATGGGCGAGACGAGGTCGATGATCCGCGTGGTGAGGACGCCCGGGTCGGTCTCCAGACGGAGGCGGTCCTGCGGGTACAGCGGGGTCAGCTTGTTGAACTCCGGGCGTCCACGGCCGTGTTCGGGGGCCATGCCGTTGACGGAGTCGAGCCGCACCAGCGCGTTGAACTTCTCGCGGCGCTCGCCTTCCTTCGGCTGACGCACGGCGCCGGTGAGGTGGTCGCCCTTGCGCAGGCCGTTCTTGCGGACCTGGGCGAGGGAGACGTACACGTCGTTGGGGCCGGGCAGGTAGCCCGAGGTGCGGATGAAGGCGTAGTTGTCGAGGATGTCCAGGATGCCCGCGACGGGGATCAGGACGTCGTCGTCGGCGATCTGCGGCTCGGGGCCGCTCATCTCGTCACGGCCGCGACGGCCCCGGCGGTCGCGGTAGCGGCCGCGGCGACCGCGCCGGCCGCCCTCGAAGTCGTCGTCGTCCTGCGGGCCGTTGTCGCGCTGCTGGCGGTCCTGACGGCCGCCGCCCTGCTGCTGGCCGCCCTGCTGCTGGCCGCGGTCGCGCTGACCGCCCTGGCCCTGCTGGTCGTCGCCCTTGCCGCGGCGGTCGCGGTCACGGCCGCGCTCACGGCGGTCGCGGCGGCGGCTCTCGGCGTCGTCGCCCTTGGCGTCGCCCTGCGGCTGGCCCTGGTCGTTCTGCGCCGGGGCGGGCGTCTCGGCCTTGGCCGCGCTCTTCGCCTCGGCCGCCACGGTCTCGGGGCTGCCCGCCTCGGCGGTGGCGCGGCGGCGACGGCGCTCGGTGGGCGCGTCGGCTCCGGCCGGCTGGCCGGGGATCTCGATCTGCTGCTGGGCCACGGCCTTCTCGGCGGGGGCCTCGGCCTGGGCGGCGTCCGCCTTCTTCTCGGCGGGGGCCTCACCCGTACGGGCCTTGGAGGTGGCGCGGCGCTTGGGCTTGGTCTCGGCGACGGCGTCGGCCTTCGCGGCCGGTGCGCCGGATCCCGCCTGCGCCTCCTTGATGACCTCGATCAGCTGGCTCTTGCGCATGCGCGCGGTGCCCCTGATGCCGAGGCCGGATGCGACCTGCTGCAGCTCGGCCAGCACCATGCCCTCGAGGCCGGTACCGCGGCGCCGCCGGGAGCCGGCACCGGTGGCAGGCGCGGAGGCGTCCGTGGCGGGCGCGGCAGCGGTCTCCTCGACACGTGCGCCCATCAGATCGGTGGTGTCGCTCACGAAGGGTCCTTCCCTGGAGCGGACGTCGGCCTGTCTGGCTCGGCGACCGGTTGTGCTGTCCGGCTTCGTGCCTTGATGTGGCGAAGCCGGGGCGGTGGTCCGCCATAGCGGCGGAAGAGATTTCTGGTGATGGCGCTTCCTCGACGAGGCATGACACGCGGTGTCACGCAGCCTGGTCGCACCGATTCCGGAGCGTGCCCGTCGGACCGCTCAGCGTCGCTGTACGGCGTACTGCCCAGGTACGACGTACGGAACGCAGTGCGGCGTGGGGAGCTCCCGGAAGAATGTCTGTCCCGGACGGGGACACGAAGCACCTCGCCATGGTGGGGTCGGGTGCAGACTTGAGGTTAACACTACCGGATCCAACAAACATTCCCCCTCTCGAAATCCGGCAACCACGCGTTACTGGAGGTCGCCGGTGGCAGCGAGCGGCAGAACGCTCGCTCCCTGCAGGTCGAGGACCAGCCTGTTCGCCGCCCATTCCCGACCGGCCAGGGCCTCGACCTTGTCGGCCGTCGCCACGTCGGCCAGCGCCATCACGGTGGGTCCGGCGCCGGAGATCACGGCGGGGATCCCGTCGGCGCGCAGCCGCTCCACCAGCGCGGCGCTCTCCGGCATCGCCGGCGCGCGGTACTCCTGGTGGAGGCGGTCCTCGGTGGCGGGCAGCAGCAGCTCGGGTCGCCTGGTCAGCGCCTCGACGAGCAGGGCGGCGCGGCCCGCGTTGGCGGCGGCGTCGACATGCGGCACGGAGCGCGGGAGCAGTCCGCGCGCGGTCTCGGTCAACACCGGTTTGCCGGGCACGAAAACCACCGGAACGATGGAATCGTCGGGCTCCATCCTGATGGCACGGGCGGCGCCGGCCTCCATCCAGGAGAGCGTGAACCCGCCGAGCAGACAGGCGGCGACGTTGTCGGGGTGGCCCTCGATCTCGGTGGCGAGCTCCAGGAGGGCGGTGTCGTCGAGCTTGTTCTCGCCGCCTATGGTCACCGCCCGGGCGGCGACGATGCCGGCGCAGATGGCGGCGGAGGAGGAGCCGAGGCCCCGGCCGTGCGGGATGCGGTTGGCGCAGACGATCTCCAGGCCGCGCGGCTGGCCGCCCAGGATGTCGAAGGCGGTGCGCAGGGAGCGGACGAGGAGGTGCCGCTCGTCGCGCGGCAGGGTCTCGCTGCCCTCACCCGCGATGTCGATGTGCAGCCCTGAGTCGGCCACCCGGACCACGACGTCGTCATAGAGCCCCAGCGCGAGGCCCAGGGCGTCGAAGCCCGGGCCGATGTTGGCGCTGGTGGCGGGGACGCGCACCCGGACGGCGGCGGCGCGGAACGCTGGACCGGCCATCGCTCGTTGACTCTCCTTGAGCTGCGTGATGGTCGAATGACATTCGATGACGATTCGATGACGTACGAAGACCCTCGGGCCGACGGCACGGCGCGGCGCCGTTGCCGGCCGCGCGACGCGATATGCGAAGGCATATGCGGTAGGCGGGTTCGGTACAGCCTATCGAAGGAAGGTTCTGCGGCGACATAGGGCGCACAGGAGGCGCACGATGCGTGTCGCAAGCCCCTCGTGCACCCCCGACGGGGGTAACCCCCTGTGGCCCGCCGCGAGCGGCTGCGAGCGCCCCTCGCGACGCCGGTCCGCGGCCGGACCGGCGGGCGTCGGCGCCCGCCGGCCGGGACGCGGGGCGCCAGTCAGGCCAGGCCGAGGCGGGCGGCCGCCACCACGGCGTCGACCGGGACGGCGGCCGGCTGCGGGGCGCCGGCCACGGCCCAGTCGGGGTCCTTCAGGCCGTTGCCGGTGACGGTGCACACGATCCGCTGCCCCGGGTCGACCTTGCCCTGCTCGGCCGCCTTGAGCAGACCGGCCACGGACGCGGCCGACGCGGGCTCCACGAAGACGCCCTCCTGCGCGGCCAACAGCCGGTAGGCGCGCAGGATCTCACGGTCCGTCACCTCGTCGATGAGGCCGCCGGACTCGTCCCGCGCCGCCAGCGCGAACTTCCAGGAGGCGGGGTTGCCGATCCGGATCGCGGTCGCGACGGTCGCCGGGTCCTTGACGATCTCGCCGCGCACGATCGGCGCGCTGCCCGACGCCTGGAACCCCCACATCCGGGGCTTCTTTCCGGCCACGCCGTCGGCGGCGTACTCCTGGTACCCCTTCCAGTACGCGGTGATGTTGCCCGCGTTGCCGACCGGCAGGACGTGGATGTCGGGGGCGTCGCCCAGCATGTCGACGATCTCGAACGCGGCCGTCTTCTGGCCCTCGATACGCACCGGGTTGACCGAATTGACCAGCGCCACCGGGTAGTTGTCGCTCAGCGAGCGAGCCAGCGTGAGGCAGTCGTCGAAGTTGCCGTCGACCTGGAGGATCTTGGCGCCGTGGACGAGGGCCTGGCCCATCTTGCCGAGCGCGATCTTGCCCTGCGGCACGAGAACGGCCGAAACCATGCCGGCGCGCACGGCGTACGCCGCGGCGGAGGCGGACGTGTTGCCCGTGGAGGCGCAGATGACCGCCTTCGCGCCCTCCTCCTTGGCCCGGGTGATGGCCATGGTCATGCCGCGGTCCTTGAAGGACCCGGTGGGGTTGGCGCCCTCCACCTTGAGGTGGACCTCGCAGCCGGTGCGCTCGGAGAGCACCTGCGCGGGCACGAGCGGCGTGCCGCCCTCGCGGAGCGTCACGGCGACCGTGCTGTCGGACACCGGCAGCCGGTCCCGGTACTCCTCGATGATTCCGCGCCACTGGTGGGTCATTGCTGGTTACTCTCCTTCAACCCGCATGATGCTGGCGACACCCCGCACGGTGTCGAGCTTGCGCAGCGCCTCGACGGTCCCGGTGAGGGAGGCGTCGGAGGCACGGTGGGTGACGACGACGAGGGAGGCCTCACCGTCCTTGCCCTGCTGACGAACCGTATCGATCGATACGCCGTGTTCCGAGAACACGGTCGCCACCTGGGCGAGAACACCCGGTTTGTCCGCGACGTCGAGGCTGATGTGGTAGCGGGTGACCACGTCCCCCATCGGCGACACGGGCAGGGCGGCGTACGCCGACTCGCCGGGCCCCGTCGCCCCGCTGAGCCGGTTGCGGCAGACGGCGACGAGGTCGCCGAGCACGGCGGAGGCGGTGGGCGAACCGCCCGCGCCGGGGCCGTAGAACATGAGCTGGCCGGCCGCGTCGGACTCCACGAACACGGCGTTGTACGCGCCGCGCACGGAGGCGAGCGGGTGGCTCAGCGGAATCATGGCGGGGTGCACGCGCGCGGTGACGGAACCCCCGTCGGCGGCCCGCTCACAGATGGCGAGCAGCTTGATGGTGCAGCCCATCTCCTTGGCGGAGGCGAAGTCGGCCGCGGTGACCTCGGCCATGCCCTCGCGGTAGACGTCGTCGAAACGCACCCGCGTGTGGAAGGCGATGCCGGCGAGGATGGCGGCCTTGGCCGCGGCGTCGAAGCCCTCGACGTCGGCGGTCGGGTCGGCCTCGGCGTACCCGAGCGCGGTCGCCTCGTCGAGGGCCTCCTGGTAGCCCGCCCCCGTGGTGTCCATCTTGTCGAGGATGAAGTTGGTCGTGCCGTTGACGATCCCCATCACCCGGTTGATCTTGTCGCCGGCGAGGGACTCGCGCAGCGGGCGGATCAGCGGGATGGCGCCGGCGACGGCGGCCTCGTAGTAGAGGTCCCGGCCGTGTTCCTCGGCGGCCGCGTGCAGAGCGGCGCCGTCCTGGGCGAGGAGCGCCTTGTTCGCGGAGACGACGGAGGCGCCGTGCTCGAAGGCGGTGGTGATGAGGGTGCGGGCGGGCTCGATGCCCCCGATGACCTCGATGACGACGTCGATGTCCCCGCGTTTGACGAGGGCGGTGGCGTCGGTGGTGACGAGGGCCGGGTCGATGCCCTCGCGCACCCGGGACGGCCGCCGCACGGCGACGCCCGCGAGCTCCACCGGGGCGCCGATCCGGGCCGTGAGGTCGTCGGCGTGCGTCGTCATGATGCGCGCCACCTCTGAGCCGACCACTCCACAGCCCAGCAGCGCCACCTTCAGCGGACGCGTACGCATCATCCGACCTCGTTTCCTCATACCGTCTTCGGTTGGACCAGTCTCACCCACCGAACCGGACTTTCTGGCCAGGGTCCGGATCGTGAGACGTTTATTTCATTTTCTCGGCGGTGGCGGACAGGAGATCTTCCACCCGGCGCGGGCGTCTCTCACCCGACGCCTGGGGCTTTCCTCACCCCACGTCGAGCCGCAGGAGATCCTCCTCGGTCTCCCGCCGCACGATGAGCCGGGCCTCGCCGTCCGCGACGGCGACCACCGGCGGCCGGGGCACATGGTTGTAGTTGCTGGCCATCGACCGGCAGTACGCGCCCGTGGCCGGCACGGCGATCAGGTCACCAGGTGCCAGGTCCGCCGGGAGGAAGGCGTCCTTCACGACGATGTCACCGCTCTCGCAGTGCTTGCCGACCACGCGCGCCAGCATCGGCGCGGCGTCGGACGTGCGCGACACCAGGGCGACGCTGTACTCCGCGTCGTACAGCGCCGTACGGATGTTGTCGGACATGCCCCCGTCGACGGAGACGTAGGTGCGCAGCCCGTCGAGCGGCTTGACGGTGCCGACCTCGTAGAGCGTGAAGGCGGTGGGCCCGACGACGGCGCGGCCCGGCTCGACGGAGATGCGCGGCGTGCGCAGCTTGGCGGCCTCACACTCACGGGTGACGATCTCGGTCAGCGCCTTGGCGATCTCGTGCGGCTCGCGGGGGTCGTCGTCACTCGTGTACGCGATCCCGAGACCGCCCCCGAGGTCGATCTCGGGCAGTTCGACCCCGTGCTCGTCCCGGACGTCCTTCAGCAGCCCGACCACCCGGTGCGCGGCGACCTCGAACCCCGACATGTCGAAGATCTGCGAGCCGATGTGGCTGTGGATGCCGATGAGTTCGATCCCGTCGAGCTGGAGGGCCCGCCGTACCGCCTCGGCGGCCTGGCCGCCCGCGAGCGGGATGCCGAACTTCTGGTCCTCGTGCGCGGTGGCGATGAACTCGTGGGTGTGGGCCTCGACGCCGACGGTGATCCGGATCTGCACGCGCTGCCGCTTGCCGAGCGACTGTGCGATGTGCGCGACCCGCACGATCTCCTGGAACGAGTCGAGCACGATCCGCCCGACCCCCTCGCGCACGGCCCTCTCGATCTCCCCCACGGACTTGTTGTTGCCGTGGAAGGCGATGCGCTCGGCGGGCATGCCGGCGGACAGCGCGGTGGCGAGCTCGCCGCCCGAGCAGACGTCGAGGTTGAGCCCTTCCTCGTGCAGCCACCGCACGACGGCACGCGACAGGAACGCCTTGCCGGCGTAGAAGACGTCGGCGTCCGCCCCGAAGGCGCTGCGCCACGCCCGCGCGCGGGCCCGGAAGTCGGCCTCGTCGAGGATGTAGGCGGGGGTGCCGTGCTGCTCGGCGAGCGTCTTCACGTCGACCCCGCCGACGGTGACGACGCCCTGGTCGTCCCGGCTGACGGTCTGGGCCCACACCTTCGGGTCGAGGGCGTTGAGGTCGGCGGGCGGGGCGGAGTAGTGGCCCTCGGGATAGACGTCGGCGTGACGGGGCCCGGCGGGGTGTGCGGAACGGCTCATCTTGGGAGTGCTCTTTCGGGGCGAGTCGCGGTGTGAACGTTGACCGGGGCTGGTCGGGGTTCTGTGGCTCAGAGGTGATCGGGAGCGTCGATGCCGAGGAGGGTGAGGCCACCGGCGAGCACCGTCCCGACGGCTTCGGCGAGCGCGAGCCGGGAGCGGTGGGCGGCCGTGGGTTTCTCGTCCCCGCGGGGGAGGACGGTGGCGAAGAAGGGGAGCGCGGTGTCGGCGAGGTCGAGGAGATACCTGGTGAGGCGGGAAGGCGCGCCGATGCCGTCCGGGTGCGGAAGGCAGGCGGCGGTGCCGAGGACGCGGGGGTAGTCCGCGAGGAGGGTGAGGAGGGGGTGGGCGCCGGGGGTGTCGGCGGGGTGGGGGGTATGGCCGTCGGCGGGGTGGGGGGTATGGCCGTCGGCGGGCTGGGGGGTGCGGTCGTCGGCGGCGAAGCCGAGGGCGCGGGCGTTGCGCCGGAGGGCACGGGCGCGGGAGTGGCCGTACCGGACGCGGAAGAGGGGGTTCGCCTCGCGCTGCACGAGGTGGTCGGCGGTGATGCGGGGCCGGTCGTGCGGGGCGGGGTGCAGCAGGGCCCAGCAGGCGGCGTCGAGGCCGAGGGGGGCGGGGTCCTCCGGTGAGGGCACGGGCCGCAGGTTCACGGGCTCCCGGTGCAGTACGTCGACGCGGCCGCCCTGGGCCGCGACGATCCGCCCGAGGGCGTCGGCGAGAACCTCGGCACGGACCTCGTAGGGCACGCGCAGCTCGAAGACCCGCCCGGCGAGGGCGTCGGAGTGCCCGTACCGCAGCCCCTCGTCCAGGACGCGCCGCACCAGTTCCCCGAGGCCGGCGGAGACGGCGGCCGGATCGAGGCTGATGTTGAGGAACCCGGGCCCGGTGATCTCGACGTCGACGACGCCGGCGGCGTCGGACAGGTAGCCCTGGAGCACTTCGGCGACGCGAAGGGGAGGCTGCCCGGCGGGGCGGGCCAGCTGAAGGGCGACGTTGGTCGCGTAGTCCCCGCATCCCCCCGGCCCGGGCGGCGCGACGACGACCCGCGAGGGGACGTCCACGCTGAGCTCACCGGCGTCCACGGCACGACGCACCGCGTGCACGACGGTGCGGGAGAGCTCGACGGGGGTCACGGCACAAGCGTAGGGGAGGAGGGGGGTGAGGAGGCGAGCGGCCGGGGCCGAGGGTCCGCGATACGGACGGCGCCGCACATGGGTCGCCGCTGGCAGGGCCCGCTCAGGCGGACCGCTCGTGTTTGTGAGGACGAGGCACCCGCTCTAACCTGCCCTCTCTCCCCTCGATCAACTTCCGCACCACGGCGATGAGCTCAGCGGGCTCGAAGGGCTTGCCGAGGAAGGCGTCGACGCCGACGTCGAGACCGGCCTCGACCTCGTAGGGCGTACAGGCGCTGATGATGGCGAGGGGAAGGTCGCGGGTGAGCGGATCGGCACGGAGCCGGGCGGCGGTGCGGAGCCCGTCCAGCCGGGGCATGACGACATCGAGGGTCACGAGGTCGGGCCGCACCTGATGAACGACTTCCAGACACTCGGCACCGTCGGACGCGGTCACGACCTCGAAGCCCTCCAGCTCGAGATTGACCCTGATCAGCTGCCGGATGACCTTGCTGTCATCGACCACAAGCACCCGGCCCGACGCGCCTGACACAACTCGAGAGTAGGTCGACACCGGCCACCGCGTCCGGGTTTTCCCCACTTCCACCCCACGCCCCCGAAACCCGTTCCTGATCACCCCGACCGAGCTGGTAGTGTTCTACCCGTCGCCGCGAGCAACGCGACGAACACGCCCCCGTAGCTCAGGGGATAGAGCAACGGCCTCCGGAGCCGTGTGCGCAGGTTCGAATCCTGCCGGGGGCACACTGTGTAAGTGTGCCCAAGACCCCGTCACCAGCGGAAACGCTGAGGCCGGGGTCTTCGCGTATGTGCAGCCGTATGTCGCCCAGAGCGGGCGTATGTCGGGGTCTGTGGACGAGGCGTGGACGGGATCTTGGGGCATCGCCGCAGGTGACGCAGCGCATCGAAGTCGAGCAGCCGCGCTGCTCGCTATCGTCGTCCCGGTAGTAGACGGCGTCGAGGGTGGGAAGACTGACGACCGCCGCCGGCGGGCAAATGATCGGACGAGGTGGGGGATCTCGTGGACGTGACCACGCTTGCAGCTGCGCTCATCGGCGTCGGAGGAACGTTGGGTGGGACCCTGGGTGGGGCATTGCTCAGCCAGCGCGTCACCCGGGAGCAGAACCAGCGCGCCGATCGTGAACGGGCAGAGGACCGCCACGACCGAGCGCAGGAAGCCAGGCGGGATCTCTATGCCCGTTTGAATACCACGGCTCGCGCTTACCGGGTCGCTGCCCGAGACGCAGTCCTAGCGGCCGAGCGCGGTGAAAGCGCCGAACCAGCAGTCCTCGATGCCGCGAAGGAAGCCTGGGCAGAGCAATACTCCTTGGCCCAGATGGCTCTACCGAAGGACGTCAACGAGATCGCCTCTTCCCTCAATAGGGCGCTCGGAGTCGGGTACACCGTGGTGAAGCAATTGGCGAGCAGCCCTGCCCCAGACAGGTCGTACAACCGGGCCAAAGATTGGTTCAGCGGCCCCCTATCCGACGGGGTGTATCTGCTGCGGGTCACCCTGCGTCATGACCTCGGCGTCGAGGTCGAGCCTGACTTCGAGCACACACGTACTCAAATGCTCGCTGTGCTCAATAGCGAGCGAAGGAGCCTTGAGCGCCTACTCTCCTCCGAGCAGGCCCAAGCCGCGCGGCCTGCATAGGCGGGTTAACGACGAGGCTCCCGAGGATCATTCGGGAGCGTCGGAGACGCCCACGTGCTCAAAATTTTGGTGTCGCCGTCGGCGGGAACTGGCGCCAGGCCTGTCGATGGCGAGCGACGCTGTACACCTGCTCGACCTGCCCGGCCGTCAGCACCCCGGAGAGCGGCGCCAGCGCCGCCACCTGGCGCTCCTGGTACACGCGCACGCTGAGCTGTGTGGCAACCACCTTCAGATCGGTCACGCCGACGAAGACGAGCACGGGCTCCACCGGGACAGGAAAGCCGCAATAGTGCTCAAGCACTCGAGCTACCCGCTTCGCTTCCGCCCGGCTCTTGCGCGCGTACGGTGTCGGCTTTCCGTGATTGACCTTCACGGAATCGTCGCCGACCCATACAGCCTTTTTGTGGTGGTGCTTGGTGTTGATGCTGAACACACCGCCGGGTCCGACCAGCAAGTGATCGACGTCCACCTTGTCGGCCAGGGGGATGGAATGCAGGACCCGCCAGCCGTGACTCGCCAAACGGTTCAGCTCGGCTCCCACTCGCCTCTCCCCCGCCAGCCCCTTGCGCCATGAATCCCACTCTGTGCGACGACGCAAGAGCTGTGAGACGAGCCGCTCAATCAGACCCACGCCGGATTTGTCGAGCAGGTCCCTGAGAGACTCACCAGGACGGTTGGTGGACAGGTCGTCGGCCGACGTCAAAGGCGGCAGCATCGGGCGCGCTTCAGCCTCAGGTGCCCTCTGTGGCATGACCGACTCGGAGTCGTTCCGTAAGTGGCGTGTCAGCACGGCAACCACGTCGTCGCGGTACTCGGCGACCAGGACCGTAATGTGCCCCGTCCTTACATCCGCCCAGCCGACCGCGGTGCCATCGGGCAGGTTCGCGTACAGGCGATCCTGTCCGTACCGCTTCCAGCGCGTCACCCTCAGCTCCACGAGCCCCCCTCGTCCGCTCTCGGCTCGAAGCATCGCAGCAGGTAGCGCTCAAAACGAGAGAAGCCCCGGACAAGGTGCCCGGGGCCTCGGTGCGGGGTGCAGGGTGTCTCACTCGTACTCGCGCAGAAGGTCCTCGATACGCCGGTTAGCGACGTCCTGTCGTCCGTCGAGGCACTTCGCGTAGCGGGTCAGCAAGACCTCCACGCTGTTGCCAGCCCGCTCGGCCACCTCGGTCGGATCGACACCCGCGTTGAGCCACGTCGACAGCGCCGAGTGACGGAGGTCGTACGGCCGACTCGCCAGCGGCGAGGACGCGACGGCCGGCGGGAGCGCGAGGAGCCTGGCCTCCTGCCACACGCGGTAGTAGGTCGAGGACGGGACGACCGCGCCCTTCTCACTGAAGAAGAGCCGTCCATCGTCCGCCGTGCCGAAGGTCGCCAGGTGCTCGCGGAGCAGAGCGACGAGGTGAGGCGGGATCGGCACCCGCCTCACGTCCTCGGTCGGCCGATTCTTCAACCCGCGGTCGTCGTGGGTCTCCCCCGAGTCGGTCCACTGCCTGCCGACCGACGGGCGGGTTCGGTGGAGCAGGGCCGAACCCCAACCCTGCGCGGGGAGGTTCAGGTCCGTCTCGACGAGGCCGACCGCTTCCGCCGGCCGAAGACCGCCGAAGTACATGGCGGCGAACAGACCCACGAGGCGGCGGCCGCGGGCACGCCGGTACCCGCCCACATAGGAGACGGCCGCCAGGAGGTTGCGCGCCTGCTCCGGGTTGGCGACGACGCGCGGGTCGACCTGGTTGGACACCTTCGGCTTCTGCCAGCGGACAGCCGTGATGGGGTTCTCACGCAGCTCCCCCAGGTCGACGGCGTAGTTCGCGGCGTTGACGAGTGTCCGACGCTTGCGCCGCACGGTCTCCGCCGCTGCCGCCGTGCCGTCGAGTTTGAGCTTCAGGGAGTCGAGGACCGTGCGAGCCGTGGCGGGCTCAGCGAGGTCAGCGAGCGGTCGAGAAGCCTTGGACACCCAGTGGAGAACGTTCCGCACATCGTCCGGGACTTCCCGATCGTCGGGCCCCGGCAAGACGAAGGCCCAGTTGCGGAGCGCCTTGCGGATCGCCTCATCGGACGGACGTCCGGCACGGTCGTCGAGGAGTTCCACGGTCACGCTCGTGAGCGATTCGTTGATGCCGTCCCGTGTGTTGGGGGCGGCATGAGGCCACTTCATGGCGAGGTACCTGAGGGCGAAGGCGTACCACGACACGGCCGACTTCTTCTCTTCCATCGAAGCCGGAAGACCCGACTCCGTATCGAACTCCTCGCCGTCGCGCATCGCCCGCATCAGCTTCGTGCGGTAGTGGTCGGCGAGTGCCTTGGTACGGAAGGACTCGGAGAAGACAATGCCGGCCACGGACCAGCGGACGCCGTACGAAGGCGTTTTGGTGTCCCGCTTACGGACGCCCCAGACCTTCACGTCAAGAGACTTCACGCCGCCGCCTCCAACTGCCGCAGCCACGTGGTGAAGTCGCTCCGCCAGATTCGGAGCTCTCCGTTGGGGAGCTTGAACGCCTCAGGTCCCAGTCCCAGCTCCCGCCATCGGTAGAAGGTCCGTCGAGAGACACCGCCCAGTTCGTCGAGCACCTGGCGGACAGTCATCAGCTCGTCGTGACGGTGGTCCATATCGGTTCTCCTTCCGTTCCGATGGCAGGTTCGAGAGACGCGGCAAGCCAGCTCTCCGCAGCGCTGAGGCCGGTGCCGGCGAACACCCAGTGGGCGAGGACGAGCGTGCTGTCGCCGTCCTGCGGGACGGGCGGAGCCGTCTGGGCCCGTCGCCAGTCGGCACGGGCGGTGCGGAGGGCGCCGAGGGTGGTGGAGTAGCGGCGGGATTTGGTGGAGAAGTGGCCGCGGAAGCCGAGCATGTGGGCCCAGGCGCGCAGGCGGAGGTGTTCGAGGTCCTTGCGGGCTCCAAGGGTCCAGGCGGTGCGGATGAGGCGGCGGGCGTGGTCGCTGATGTCGAGCTGGGCGAGCTCAGCGGCGAACTTCAGCGGGCGGTCCAGGGCTCCCGTGGCTGTCTCGGCACCCTTGGTGGCGTACTTGGCGATGTAGGCGGCTACGGCTCGCTCAGTCAGCTCCTGGCCGCCGTCGAAGTCGGCCGAGCGGATGGTGCGGACGTCGAGCTGACGCCCGAAGGCGAAGGTGTGGGCGCGACCATCGATCTCCGGCCCGTCGACGCGGGCGGCGGCCGCGGCCGCATGGATGGCGTCCGTGAGCAGCTCGGCCGTCGCCCAGGCGAGCGGCGGGGTGTCACCGCCTTCCGGGCCGTCGAGGCGGATGACCGCGTGGAAGTGGACGGCCCCGCGCTTCTGGTATTCGGCGACCTTGGCGAAGGAGATCCGGGCGTGGTGGCGGAAGGCGCGTTGGGTGAGGCCGGCGCGCTTGGCGACCTCCCGGCGGAGGTAGATCGAGAAGCGCCGCCACAGGGCCCCGGCGTGCGCGTTCCACAGCACGGCCGCGTCGTAGTCGTAGCGGTCCGGGTCAAGCGGGGTGCCGAGGACGGCGTCGTCCTGGTCGTGGCGGGTGCCGCAGCGGCAAGGGCGGCCGTCGGTGCGGCGGTTGTGGACCGGGCCGAAGCCGGGGGCGGTGAAGGTGGCGAAGACGCGCGGGTGGGAGGAGACCCGGTCTGGGGTGCCCTTGCCGCCGCGCAGTCCGGCGGTGATCAGGTGGTAGGTGTCGCGGCGGTAGACCTCGGCGCAGGCCGCGCACCGGGTGGCCCGGCGGTTGTTGCAGCGGACCAGGAGGTGACCGGCGGGCAGGGCGACTGAGTCGAGGTGGTGCAGGACGGTGCCGATCTCGCCCGTACGGGTGTCGACGTCGTACTCGGTGCGGTGGCCGTCGAGGCGGATGGGGTGGGTGCAGCCGCCCAGGCCGGAGAGTTGGCGGGCCAGCTCGGGCAGGGTGCCTAGGGAGGCCAGCGTGGAGAGTTCCGCCAGCGGGGGCGGAGTCTGCCGGGTGATGATGGGAGTTCCTTTCGACTGTTTCGGCGGTGGGAAGGGACGGCCCCGGGGCGGCGGGATGCTTGGCGGCTTGTTGCCGCCCCGGTGGCCGGTCAGCGCCTGGTGGCGCCGGTGACCAGGGAGCGCAGGACCACGGCGGCGACGGCCACGGACACGGCCGTGACGGCGACGGCGGCCAGGAGCGCGGTGAGGACAACGCCAACGACGACCACCGCGGCGACCGCACCCACATAGGGGGTGAGCGGGCGGCCGGCGGACGGCACCGGCACCGGCACCGGGGGCTGCGTGGTGAGGGTGATGAGCGGCTGCGGGGTGTCGGGGAGCTGGGGGCGGAACAGCACGGCATACCTCCTGGTCATTTGTCGGTGCCGTCGACGACGTCGACGCCGGTGCGGGTGCCGGTCTCGATGGCGGGGGCGAGGAAGGTGTGGGAGAGCCAGAAGCCGAACAGGGCGATCACGACGGCGACCCAGAGGCGGACGCCGAGGAACTTGATCGCGGCCCAGGCGATGACGCCCAGGACGAAGACAAGCGGGAGTGAGACGGTCACAGGGGTCTCCTCAGCAGATCAGCGGGCGCGACAGCGGTGGGTGCGGGCGGCCAGTTCGGCGGCGGTGCGGCTGTCGTAGTCGGCGGAGAAGCCGCAGCGCGGAGCCGTGCACACGGCGGCGTGCTTCTCGCGGCCCCGGCTGTCGTAGTACGTGCCGACCTGGACGGGTCCGATACGGACGACCCGGCGGAAGCGCGGGTTGGCGGGCATCAGGGCAGCTCCTTCGCGTTGGGGTGGTTCTCGCCGGTGAAGTCGCCGACGTGATCGAGCAGCCATCGCCGGATCTCCTCGCCCTCGTACTCGTCAGCGGTGATGATCACGGGTTCGGCGATGAGCATTGCTTCGGTGAGGCGGTTCTGACGGGTCAGCTCGGCAGCGCGGTTGAGGGCGCGGAGCGTGGACGGACGCATGGGCGGAAGTGCTCCCGATTCAGGTGAGTTGGGCGGCGATGGCTTCGGCGATCGGTAGGGGGACGCCGAGCCGTGCACGAAGGGTCGGGGTGTCAATGGGGGTTCCGGTCCGGGCGTGGTGGTCGTCGGCGACCTTGCGGGCGTGGGTGACGAGGGCCTGCGGGACGGGGGTGGCAGGCGACGGAGCCGGTTCGGGCGCCGCTTCGACAGCGGGCCGCACAGGCATCGGAGCCGGAGCCGGGGCAGGGGCAGGGGCCGTTTCGGGCTCTGCGGTCGAGCCGTGGGCGAGGAGTGTGCCGCCGAGGAAGGCGACTGCGGGCCATCCGGCGACGAGGATGCGCAGCCAGGCGGGTACGGCGTCCAGGTCGAGCAGGCCGGCCGTGGCGATGTTGGCCCCGAGCGACGCGGTCAGCGCGACGAGGAACCAGCACCACCCGGCCGCTTTCGACCCGCCGGAGCGCAGTCGCCGCCAGGCCGCCACCAACAGCAGGTCGACGGAGACCGGGTAGGCCCACGCCTTCCAGCCGTCCTGTCCGGCGGCTGCGGCCAGGTCGTGCAGGTGGGCGAAGGACAACGCGGCGGCGATCAGGGCTTGGACGAGTACGGCGTCGAGGCGGACGGGCAGGGAACGCACGGCGCTACTCCTTCCGGTTCCGGGCATGGCGGGGTAAGGACTTGGCGCGGTGCGGCCGCGTCGGCCGAGGGGTGGCGTACGGCTACTCAGTCACCGGGCGGGGAACGGTCGCCGTCCCGGACGCCTCTACGGGCACGGGCGGGACGTACGGCCGGAAGGGCGTGAGCGCCGGTACGTCCGGGGCGAGGTGCGCCGATTCCCAACAGGTGGCCGCAGCGTCGGCGAGGGACAGGTACGGGGTGCGGATGCGGGACCAGCCGCCGGAGGTGTCGCCGACGACGGCCAGGCCGGGCAGTTCAGGGGCGATGGAGCAGGCCGCGTCGACCGCTTCGGGCGCGATGTCGCCGAGCGCCATCTTGGCGGAGGCTTCGTCGTTCACGCGGTGACAGACCCGCCCGGTGAGCTGGGCCCGGAGCATGGTCGCGCCCTTGCCGAGTTCGGCGCCGAAGCGCTGCCCGCACACTTCGAGGTAGATGCCGGCCGCGCGGCCGAGCTGAGCGAGGCGGATGAGCTGGGTGACCATCTCGTCCCGCCGTTCCTCATCCTTGCGGGTGGCGACGAGGAAGAGTTCCGCCACCTCGTCGACGAACAGCACGATGGGAACGGGGCGTTCACTGTCGGGCAAACCCCAGACGTCCGAGGTGATCTCCTCATCCGGGGTGCCGGGCGTAATGCCCTGTCGGGCCTTGATCAGGTCGTATCGGTCCTCCATTTCCTTGACCAGGACCGGCAGCAGCTCGGCCGCTTCGTCCGGGTCGGTCGCCAGCGCGGAGAGCCGCGGAGCGAAGGGCGCCAGCTCGACACCGCGCTTACAGTCGATGCCGACCAGGGCGACGGGTTGCGCCGCAAGGCCGGCGACGAGGTGGCGCAGGTACATGGACTTGCCGGACAACGTGGCGCCGAGGACGAGTTCGTGCGGTACGGCGCGGTAGTCGCGGACGAACGCGGTCGCGTCCTCCCGCAGGGCCACCGGCACCCGCAGAAGCCCGCCGTCGACGCGGCGCGGCATCCGCACCTTGCGTAAGACGTCGTAGCCGACGAGCCGGAGTTCGACGACACCCGGCTTGACGTCCCGCACGTACACGGCGTGAACACCCCAGGCGTGCCGCAGCCGTTCGGCCGATGCGGCCACGTCCGCCGGTTCCTGCCCGGGAGCGAGCCGCAGCCGCACGCGGAGGCCCGTCGAATTGGGCCGGATCACTCCGCGGCGCGGGGGAACCGGCCGGATCTCCCGCCGGGTGGTGGCCCGAACGGCCAGCGCCCGCCAGCGGGACGGCTCGACGGTCAGCCCGCACGCGTCCATGGTCGAGGAGTACGAGGCCACCAGCCGGGCCACCGAGAGCGGCAGCCCGACCGTGGACCAGTACGCCGCCGGGTGGGCGTGCCGGGCGTAGGCCGCGCCACCTATTGCAGCGAGGGGCCCGCCCAGCTCGGCCAACGTCACCAGGTCGGTCACGTCGATCAGCCCGCCTGAGCCATCTGGAACGCGCCGGGCATGACGGCCGTGGCGCGGTAGGCGATGCCGTGCCGCTCCCGGCCGTTGAACACACTCTGCCAGGGCCGGGCGACGAGGCCGGGGAGGGAAACCGGAGCACCGACGGTCAGGCCGTCCGTCACACCGCTTTCCGGGATGGTGACCTGGATCAGCGACGACTCACCCTCGTCGATGTACACGACGCCGATGGTCATCAGCGCCTCACCGCTCACGGCGTCCTTGGCGATCTCACCGGTCTGCCGGTCGCGCACCTTCGGCGCCGGCGCTTCGGTGAGCAGGATCGTGGCGGTCGAGGCGTCAACACGGATCACACGCACAGGGGTTGCTCCTTCTGAGTCGATCAACTCGCCACCTGACAAGTTGACTTAGCAAGTTCGAAGTTAGAGATGCCAAGTTGACTTGTTAAGCTTGATTCGCAGGTGATTTGAGGTGCCGTCAGACGGCTCAGTTCACGCGGTAGGTGTCTTCCAGTTCCTGCCGGTCGGCGGGAAGGAGCACGTCAGAGACTTGCAGTGCCCGCCCGGAGGCGTCACAGGCGATGACGAGGACGCTCAGGACAGGGACATCATCCGGCAGCCCCCCAAGCAACTCGGCTTCAGCGGCATCGGCCAAACGTGCGGACACCCGCTCCGTCACGTGGTCGAAGCGGACCTTCTTGCGCGTCTCCAAGTGCTCGCGCACGCCGGACGTCAGCGTGCCCCCGTCAGCCAGATCGGTTCCGTCGACAAGGTCGGCAGGGAAGTACGACGAGGTCAGCTCGAACGGTTCGCCGTCCTCTTCCACCACGAACCGGCGCCTGAGCACCTTGGCCGTCTTGGGTAGCCCCAGAGCCGAGGCCACGCGCGCCGGCACGGCCACTTGACCGACGTCGACCAGGCGCCCAGGGGTCCGCGACTCGTCGCGCCCCAGAGCTTCGAGCCCGCGTCGATCCTTCCCTTCGACGACCGCGGGACGCCCGCGCACGATCGTCCCGTACCCCTGCCGAGACTCCAGCCAGCCGTCCCGCTTCAGTAGCTCCAAGGCCCGCACGACCGTGGGGCGGGACATCCCGAACGACTGCACCAGCTGGTTCTCGCTGGGGACCCGCGTGCCAGGCGCGTACGTCCCGTCCTCGATGCGACGTTGGATCGTCTGCGCGAGGCGCACGTACTTGGGTGCCTCCACTTCATACGCCATGAACGCCGCCGCCTGTCAGGATTGGCCAAGTCAACCGGTCAACCAGACTAGCGACATTCCCACTGTGACAGTAGAAGCAGGGCATCCCTCCCTCAGGAAGGCCAGGCATCGGCCACCACGAAGGAGACCACCGTTCCACCGAATCGACTGGGCCCGGAGTGCCACGACTCGGCGATGGAGTCGACGAGGAGCAGCCCGCGCCCGTGCGCGTCATTGGCGTCCGGCCGGCGAAGACGCACGCTCGCCGGGAACCCGGGGTTGTGCACCTCCACACGGAGTGAGGTTCCCTCCCGGAACCACTCCACGCGTACGACCCATCCCGCGTCCGACCGCCCGTAGAGGACCGCGTTGGTGACCAGTTCCGAAATCATCAGCGTGCAGTCGTCGATCGAACAGGCCGGGTTGTAGGGGGCGATGAACTTCCGGAACCAGCGCCGGGCCCGCGGTACAGACTCCGCAGTCGGGTGCAAGTTCATCGCTCCCAGTCGCGGCGAGTCCTCGCAGGGATAGCGGTCGATCGTGTAGGTCATCCGCGCTCACTCCTTGCCGCTGCCGTCGCAGTCGAGGCAGCGCCGCTTCGATGTGGCACGGGTGCGGTCGTTGGCCGTCGAGAGCGCCAGCGCCGTACGGGAGCCGACGCGCTTCCATCCGCGCCCCCGGCACCCCCGGCAGTTGCTGAGCGTCCCCTCGTCCGGCCGCTGACTCGTCACGCCATGCCCCCTCTCCCTCAAGTGGCCTTAGCCACTTTGTGGATAGTGGCATTAGCCACTCTGCCTATGCAAGCGGTTCAGCGGAACCACCGCTCAGTTCAGGTCAGCGGGTAGCCCTGCTCGAAGGCCCAGCGGTGCGGCGGATAGGTGGCTTCGGCGAACTCGAGCGGCCGGTCCTGGAGGTCGTAGACGACGTGATGGACGATCAGCACCGCCGACCCCGGGGCGAGGCGGAGTTCCTCCGCTTCCTCGTCCGTGGCCTGCCGCGCACACATGCGGTCCTCGGCGTAACTCCCCTGCCGGCCGGTCATGTTCTCGACGTACATCAAGGTCCCCTCCTGGATCCGCTCGGCATCCAGGAGTTTGGTCGCCCGTCGGCCGACATCCGGCGCGAACCACGAGGTGGACAGGTTGATCGGCCCATCCTGGTTGTTCGTTACACGGCGCCGGTGGACGGCCCGGCGGTCCTTGACCAGCCCCAGCGCTTCGGCCACATGGTCCGGCGCATCCAGCCAGCCCGCCGACGTGATCACCGCGTACTCACCGGCGGTGTAGATCTTGCCGGTCTGCCGTGCCCGCCCGTACAACTCCCTTGCGCGCCGGTTCACTTCGAGGCTGCGCACATAGGTACCCGAACCCTGACGCTTCTCGACCAGCCCCTGATGACTCAGCGCTTCCAAAGACCGGGCAGCTGTCGGCCGGGAAACGGACCAGTCGGCCGCCAACTGCCGCTCCGAAGGAACCTCGTCCCCCGGTCGCAGATCACCACGCAGGATCTGGTCACGGATGTAATGAGCGATCTGGAGATACTTCGGCTGAGTCTCCTCGATCTGCGGCATGTCCCCTCCTGGGTCGACAAGTGGCTATAGCCTCTGGCCACTATAGGGTGAGTGGTCAACCCCGGAACCCGTAGGCTGAGGGCATGACGCGGTTGATCGTCGCAGCGGGAGGCGGAGGCGACACGGTCGCCGCCGCGATGCTTGACGCGGGTCTCTACGGCGAAGAGGACCGGGCGGTGATCCTCACGTACGCGTGGGACCGCCTGCTGATCGACCCGGTACCGGGACCGCGGGGAGCCGACAACTTCACCGGCCTTCTCCCGATGACACCCGCTGTACGGCAGGTGCCGGCAGAGGCTCGCCCTGTCGCTCCAGCAGGCTCGACCCTCCCCAGACTCGCGGCAGAGCTCCCACACACCTTCGCCCTACTCGACCCGCACCACGGCGTGGAAGGCGTCACCCGCCAACTCGAAGAACTAATCAGCCACTTGTCCCCCACGTCTATCGACCTATTGGACGTGGGCGGCGACATCCTGGCCCGGGGCGACGAGCCCACGCTGAAGAGCCCCCTGGCCGACGCGGTCACCCTCGCGGCGTGCTGCCAGGTCAACGCCCCCGTCCGGCTCCTGGTCGCCGGAGCCGGTCTGGACGGCGAGCTTCCCCCGGACGACTTCCGCGATCTGCTCGGCCCTCTCGTCCACACCTTCACCGCAGCGGATGTGGACAGACTCGGCACGGTTCTGGACTGGCACCCTTCCGAGGCAACCGGGATGCTCGCAGCCGCCGCCCGAGGCGTCCGCGGAACCTGCGAGATTCGAGACGCCGGCCTGCCCGTCCACCTCACGGACGAGAGTCCGACGGTCCGTGAAGTCGACCTGGACGACGCTGTCAGTCGCAACCAACTCGCCCGCGCCATCATGACGACCGAGACACTCGACGAGGTCGAGGCCCACAGCCGCGAGATCTGCGGCTACTCGGAAATCGACTACGAACGCAACAAGGCCACATGGCTCAAGGACCAGCCGCCGGCGGACTTGAACCCAGACACCGTCCTGGCCCAACTCGCAGTGTTCGAGGCGGAAGCCACTGGCCGCGGAGTGACCCACACGACGTTCCGCCGCATCACCGAAGCCCTCAACTACAGCGGCACCCAGCGCGAGAACCTGCGCGAACTGCTAATCAGTAACCGTCCGGAGCAGTACGAGGCACCCTTGTGGCGCATGGCCAACTGAGCTGAGTAACAACCTTCTTTACGGGTTCAAGGCGGCTCGCTCCGCTCACCGCGCGCGGCCCGGCCCCCGGCCGGGCCTGCGCTCCTGTCTCCGCCCCGCTCCAGCCCGGCCGGCGCCCGTACCGCGCGCACAGCAATCAGCCGCCTGACGCCAGAGAAGGGGTACGTCGTGGCTAGGGCCGGTCGGCTCCACGGCTTTAGCCACCTCCCCGGTCCGGGTCCCGAGTCGAGCAAGACCAGGGGGCCACTCGTGCACATTGCGGTCAGGCCCAAAGCCTGCCCGAGTTGCCAACCAGCGTACGGCCCCCTGATCATGCTCGACCCCAGACCGGGCAGGCCACCGGCCAAACCCGCTCCTCCGACCTAAGATCGCTCCGGAAAGCAGCGTCTGGGTCAAACCCCCTGCCCGTGGGTTGGAGCCACTTGAGGTATGCCGTGCACACGGTTCCCTCTCCGCCATAAACGCCTTACGGAAGTAGGTAAGAGTGTCAAGTAAACCGACTGTCGTCGTTGATACCTCGTGCTTCTACTCTGATCTGTCACTAGAGAATGAGGCGTGGAAAACTCTGCTACTACAATCGAGTAAAGGGCAGATCGCTCTATGGGTTCCCGAAATCGTCATCCGAGAAACCATACGTCATTACAGCCGCAGTCTGGACGAATCGATCCGAAGCATGCGCACCGGCCTTGCCCCATTGCGGGCGCTGCGCCTAGATGTTGGCCTTCTCCCTACACATAAAGACCTTGAGAGCTCCGTACGCGAGAAGGCCGAGGGCTTCGAAGGACGCCTCAGGGCGAAACTAAGCACAGCCAAAGCTCGCGTCCTCCCACTGCCTGAAGTTTCACACGAGGAATTGATAAACCGCGCGCTACTCGAGAGGAAGCCGTTCCGAAACAAAGGTGTAGACCCGGAGAAGAGAGGACCCGACGGCTACCGCGACACTCTGATTTGGATGAGTGTAGTTGAAGCATCCAGAGACCTGGGAAGTAGCGGCCTACTGGTTGTCGTTACGAACAATCATAAAGACTTCTGCGATCGAGACGACGAAAACCTTAGTTCCGATCTGCTGGCAGACCTGCACGCACCGCACCCTACTATCAAGCGAATCAAGAACCTTCAAGCACTGCAACCACTATTCGCCGACTCATTGAGCCCCGACAACCCCACCATGCCACCCAATATCGAGATGAACGCTCGTACACGTCATGCGGTTATCGGGGCATGTGAGGAACTACTGGGAGCCCGCGTAGCGAACCCGGAGTATGAATGGTCCGACAGCCTGCAATTCGAAGATATCGACTTGCCGAGCGCATTGCAATCAATAACGATTGAGAACGTGCACCCCGAGATCGAGACCATCGAGCTATCTTCTTATGGCAGCTATGATTCAGGTAATGCCCTAGCCATCTTGACTGTGCAAGCTCAGGTGCAATTTGACGGCTTCATGGATAAGTCCGTCTATTACGACAAGGAAAGCGAAGTTGAGCTGCATGATGGCGAATGGAGCAATCACACCGTGTGGGCATTTGTCGAACGAGATGTACAACTAACGTTCCACGCCACCGTCGACGGCGTCACAGGAAAGATTGAATTGACCTTCGAGAGGGGCGGCCCTGCCCTGTAACAGGCCTGCTGGCACCGTGTGGGCCAGACCCGTGCGGTACACAGCTACCAGAGGGACGGAGAGTCACGGCTCGTCCAGCTTGCAGCGCTTCCCCATGCCGAGAGGCGGGTCGGAGCTCCACTAGCTCAAGCCCCACGCATCGCCGCACGTCACGAGCCTGACACATGAGCGGAACGATGCCGAGCGTTGCAGCCAGCACCGCCTGCCGTACGCCTGGCGCAGGGACGAGAAGCGCGCAGCGACTCAACAAAGGTGCCCCTAGGATGATATGACGGTCCCTCACGCCAGTGATCGACAGCACGAGCAGGACCTACAGGGGGCCGGCCAGGATGGCCTACATCGATGATGTCTTAAGCAATCTCGGCGACCAGGACGCAGCGCAGGTCATACGGGCGGAACTAGCACGCATCCGGGACCGGCAACAGTTCGGCATCTTCTTTGAAAGGCACATGCCCGAGCACACCGCGCTCCCTGGTACGCCGGTCGTGGCTGGAGCCCGAGTGATGCGGCGTGATCGGCCTGCAGATGAGGGTATTTGGCAGGTAACAGCAGTTCAAGGTGAGACTGCATACATCACCGAGTCGAGCAGTAGCGAAACCACATTAGCTGTACCTGTCGGGGACCTGATGCCGGTCGCCGTCTTTGGTGAACCACTGTATCCGGGACTCCAGTCCGTAGCCCGCGTCGAGAATGGTTCCCCCGAGGGCGCTTGGAGCGCGGTCATCAATGCCGAGAACCACCATGCCCTGGAAACGCTAAGGTACACGCATCGTGAGAAGGTCGACTGCATATATATCGACCCCCCATACAACACGGGGGCTCGCGACTGGCGCTACAACAACGATTACGTAGACGGCCAGGATGGCTACCGTCACAGCAAGTGGCTTGCATTCATGGAACGCCGCCTGCTCCTCGCCAGAGATCTACTGAACCCCGAGTCTTCGGTGCTGGTGGTTACGATCGACGCTAAGGAGGTTCACCACCTCGGGTGCCTCTTGGAGCAGATCTTCCCGACTGCTGTACGGCAGATGGTCACCATCGTCATGAACCCTAACGGCTCACCACGGGCATCTGAACTGTCACGGGTTGAGGAATTCGCCTTCTTCGTCTTCATAGGTAACGCAGTTCCCTCACGTGTAGCCGATGACCTCTTGGGTGAACAGGGACGGGAGCCCGAACAGCCTATCTCCGACATCGAAAAATCGGAGAAGAAGGTGCGTTGGGAGTGGCTGTTGCGTGGCGGAGTCAACTCGAATTCATCGCGTGTCGATGTTCCGACGTGGTTCTATCCTCTGTATTTGGACCCCAAAAAGCGTCACATAGTAGGGGCGGGAGAACCGCTAGCACCCGACGAGGACTGGCGCACCGTCCCGGCTCCACCTGGAGTCATCCTGCTATGGCCGCTGAAGACGGACGGGAGGGAAGGCATTTGGCGAATGCGCCGCGAATCTTTCCTCCGGAAACTAGAGGCTGGCCATGTTCGTGTTGGCCAGTACAACGCCAAGCGCGACCGGTGGTCAGTCCTGTATCTCCCTGATCGCCTAGCCAACATGATAGACACTGGCGAACTCATCCTGACCGGCCGGGATGCGAACGGGGTCGTGCAGGTTGAATACAATGGAACCCCGCGCATCCGGACAGCCAAAACTGTCTGGAACCGTCTTTCCCATGCTGCGGGGAAGCACGGCACGGAACTCGTAAAGGCACTTACCGGGCGCCCATTCCCCTTTCCAAAATCTCTCTACGCTGTAGTCGATGCACTGCGTATCGCGGTAGGAGACAAGCCGGACGCTGTAGTACTCGACTTCTTTGCGGGCTCCGGTACCACGGGACATGCGGTTGCCAAGTTGAATGCAGAGGACGGCGGGCGCCGGCGCTTCATCCTGGTGACTAACAATGAAGTAGGCCCGGAACAGGCAACGGCTCTACGCGCGGCTGGTCACGTGCCTGGCGACCCGGGTTGGGAAGAGCAAGGAATCGCTGAACATATTACGTGGCCTAGGGTCCGAGCCGCTATCACCGGACGCAACCCACAAAATAGGCCCGTACCAGGAGCGTACCTGGATGGTACCCCCATGGCCGATGGATTCCATGAAAACGTCGAGTTTTTCCGCCTGGCGTACCTGGATCGGGACTCTGTAAGTCTTGGTCTCGCTTTTGAGGCTATTGCCCCTCTGCTCTGGCTAAAGGCTGGCGCTACCGGCTCCCGGATCGACCGCGTAGATGCGACAGGGTGGGCCCTTCCGGAGGGTGCAACGTACGGGGTGCTCTTCAACGCAAGTAGGGCGAGATCCTTTGTGCGATCCATCCAAAGTCGGCGCGACGTGAGACATGCCTTCATAGTCAGTCGATCGGCTGCAGTTTTCGCACAAGTGGCTGCGGAACTTCCGACCGGGGTGGAAGCGGTACATCTCTGGGATGATTACCTAACGAGCTTTGAGATTGGCACCGTCGATGTAGCAGAAGAGGAGGCAGCGTGAAATACGCACTCAAGGACTACCAAGAGGCAGCTGCCGGCGAACTGCTCACTGCACTTGACCGGGCTAACGAAGAGTACAAGAAGTCAGGCGAGCATCAGTCGGTCTCCCTAGTGGCTCCCACCGGAGCAGGTAAGACGGTAATCGCGACAGCAGTCGTTGAGCGTCTCTTTCATGGTGACCCTGAGAGTGGCAGGCCAGCACTCGACGGCGCTACGGTGCTCTGGGTAACCGACGACCCTTCGCTGAACATACAGACGCTTCGCAAGATGTACTCCGCTTCGTCCCTTCTGCACGCCGGCCCTCAGCTGCTCACGATTGATGGGGCTTTCGATTCCGAGTTCCTTCCGCCCAATACCGTATCGTTTCTGAACATCCAGAAACTGCGTCGCGGTTCCCTCTATGAGCAGAGTAGAACAGACCGGCGACGATGGTCGCTATGGGACACGATAAGCAATACGTCGCGTAGCCGTGGCGGTCGATTCTTAGTCGTGATTGACGAGGCCCATCGCGGCACGGGCAATGGCTCAGATCGTCCAACGATCATCAGCCGGATCATTTCCGGGGACCCAGATCGGCAAAGAGCCGCGGCACCCGTCGTGTGGGGGATTACGGCTACTCCAGAAAAGTTTCAGCAAGCGATGGCCGCCGCACGGAAACCCGCACGCGTTCAGCGAGGTGTAAGTGTCGACGTAGCTGACGTGCGTGCGTCCGGTCTGGTGAAGGACATCATCGTCCTACACAATCCCCAGGGGGGCCCAGCCGCGGACACCGCTCTCACCGTGGAAGCGGTCCGTGCCGTGCGCGAATACGAAGCTAAATGGGCGACCTACGCGGAGTCGAATGACGAAGAAGCCCCGATACCGATCCTCGTGGTCCAGGTCAAGGCAAAGGTGGCGACTAAAGAAGTCAGCGACCTAGTAGCTTCCCTTAAAGATGCTTGGCCTGGCTTGACGACAGACAGCATCGTTCACACCTTCGGCGAATGGGACGGCGTCGCGCACGGCCATATTGCGCTTTCAAGCGGGGCTGCCGTACGTTACGTGGAACCGCATGCTGTCCAGGATGACCGCAGAGCCCGTGTCGTGCTCTGCAAAGAAGCGATCACTACAGGCTGGGACTGCCCCCGAGCCGAAGTTCTGTTGTCATTTCGGACCGCGCGCGATGCGACGTATATCGCCCAACTTTTGGGGCGCATGGTACGAACTCCACTTGCTCGACGAATCGACGATGATGAGACGCTGAATACTGTTGCTGTCTTCCTGCCGTACTTCGATACAAAGCAGGTTGAAGCTGTGGCCGCGGCCTTCCACGAGGGTGCGCAGTCTGAAGATGTCGGTGCATCCGAGGCGGTTACATCTCTGATCACGTGTCCACGGAACCAGGCAGTGTCCGAGGAAATCTGGGAGACGGTTACCGATCTGCCCACGTACACCAAGCCGGCGCAGCGAAGCCGCTCAAACATCACGCGCCTGCGTAAGCTTGCGCACCTTCTTGCCTATGACGCCATAGACGAAGATGCTCCCATGCAGGCCAACGAGGTGATGTTGGGCGCCATGGCGGGCCGTATCGAATCGTTGCGGGCAACCGGAGAGCTTGACCGGGTAATCAGAGCGACGACCACAGTGCGCATGACTGCAACCACGCACGACCTCACGACAGGTCAGACCAAGGTTATCGAGGGCGATGCAGTGCCCCTCGATCCCCGAGGAGTGGAGCGGGAGTACCGCAGGGCTTCTCGCCTTTGGCCTGACCAGATCGCAGACGAGTACCTAGCCCGTGGCTACGAAAGTCATCGCGACCTCACAACAGCTAAGGGCGAAATTATCGCGCTCACGAAGGACCCAGATGCGCTTAGTGCGGTCGAGTCCACGGCAGCAACTTACGTGCGAGAGTTGGATCGCAAGTACCGACGCCGCATCGACGCTCTACACGCCGCACGACGGGCAGAGTACGACGAACTGAGGGAACAGTCTGCGAGCGCGGAAGAAACACGCTTGATTCTTCCAGATGCAGTGACTGCTCGGCCGTCAGAGAACGCATCTAGTGACCCACTTCATCTCTACGCGGGTAAGGCTGATGGCCTCTATCCCCACACAGTGAATGGATGGGAACGAGAAATCCTGGACGCTGAACTGGCGGACCCAGAATTGGTGGGATGGTATCGCAATCCGTCATCTGGAAGGCGCGCATTGCGAGTCCCCTACGTCGACGCTGCAAAAAACGCAGTCTACCCTGACTTTATTTTCTTTCACCGGAGCTCTGGTGGCGAACTATCGGTTTCCATCGTTGACCCGCACGGAACCCACCTTGCGGACGGGGTTGACAAGCTTCGTGCCTTGGCTGCGTACGCCCAGCAGCACGGAGAAAAGTATGCCCGGATCGATGCAGTAGCGAAGGGACAGGATGGGAGGCTACTGCGTCTCAACCTTGTTAGAGCCGAGGATGCTGCCGCAGCATTAGCTGTTCAGCAGGTGAGCGAGATTGAGGACCTTTTCGAGAGGCTAGGAACTTTGTATTGCTGACAGGAGTCGTCGCTCTCCTGGTAGCCCGTAGAGCCGCAGGCCGAGTTCCGAAGCATGGAGACCAGTGCCTTGTCCGCCGTCCGATGGCCTCAGCGTGGGACGGCAGTTGTTGATTGACAACTGGGTGACGATGGCCAGGTGACATCTGAAGCGAGTCGAGCTGATGGCTCGGAACGCTGCGGGGGTGTCAGCTTCTCTCTCGGGGATCCGCTTCAGCGGGCGTGGACTACCTGTGGACGTGATCCGCTCAAATCCACCTTGGCAACGCCATGACCTGCACTGTTAGCGGGAAGACAGGCCCCCTCCGGAGCCGTGTGCGCAGGTTCGAATCCTGCCGGGGGCACCTTGAATCAGGTGCCTAAAGACCCCGTCACCAGCGGAAGCGCTGGAGCCGGGGTCTTCGCGTATGTGCAGGTGGGGCAGCGGAGCGGCCGTACGCGGATCACCAAGTGGGTGGGCTGAGCACATCACCCTGGCCGGAGGCGCAAACGGCGAGGCCCCTGGGGAGCTCCAAGGGCCACGGAGGCTTTGGCGGGGGGAACTGGCGCGTAAGAGGCAGAGTGCGTGAATCCCGCCACGCAGGGAGGATGAGCGGTAGGATTAGTGGCATGAGCGAGCCTACCGGCAAGTATTCGATCACCATGCCGCGCGACATCGCCGAAGCCGCCAAGGCGCGCAGCGGACCCTCCGGCCTGTCCGCCTATGTGGCCGCGGCCGTGGCCCGACAGGTCGAACGGGACAACCTCAATGAGCTGATCCAGGTGGCCGAGGCCGAGCACGGGCCCATCACGGACGAAGAGATCCAGTCCCTGCGGGATCAGCTCCACCAGGCACGCGAGAAGCAGACGCAGGGCGGAGCGAACGCAGCGTGAGCCGTTCCGTCGCCATCCCCGGCGGCACCCTGGTCCTCGACAGCGAAGGGCTGGCCAAGGCTGTCCTGCGTGACCGCACAGTGACCGGCTGGCTTGCCCTGGCACGCGCCGATGATCTGCGCGTGATCACTTCGGCGGCCACCCTTGTAGAAGTGGTTCATCCCCGGATCAACCGCCCGGCCCTGGAATGGACCCTTTCCCGCCTGGTGGTCGAACCGGTCACCGAGCCGATTGCCCGTCACGCCGCAGCCCTCCTCGCCGACGCCGGCCTGCACGGGCACAAGTACGCCGTCGACGCCATGCTCAGCGCCACCGCCCTCACCGCACCCGGCCCCGTCACGGTCCTCACCTCCGATCCTGAGGACATCGCCGCTCTGTGCGGCGGGCGCGCCACAGTGATCAAGGTCTGACAGCGTCCTTCGAGCTTCCGCGCAGGGACCGGGTCGCGTCCGTGACGCGTCGGGCAAGCTGCGCCTCCATCTGAGCGCTACGGATGGCCCGTGGCGGTGAGGTGAGACGTCACGACGGCTAGATGATGCGACGTCGCCCAGGCCCGCCACTCCGTGCCTCCACCCGCCTTCTGGCGCTTTCTCTGGGCGCATTCCTGGAGGCGGGCGTCACCCCACGACGTTGCGGCTCCCGTGACGGGCCAATAGGGCGAGTTGACCAGGTCCTGGCTGAGAACGAAGAAGTCGTCATTGCCTCGCTGTTGCCGCGGATACACGAAGACCTGCCATTCCGACGCCGTCGTGTAGCGCATGTTGGGGTCCGGTGTCCCACGACTCTTGGGCAGAAAGCGTGCGTAGGTGACCCCGAAGTCGCCGAAGTCAGGCGATCGCGGCCCTCGCCACTTCCTGACGACCTCCCTCCACAGATTCGCGTCTTCCCTCACAACAGGTGTGGCCGTGCCTCGCGGGAAGCCTGTCAGGTTGACGGGGAACGCGCCGGCCGCAACGCAAAGGTGCCGCCACGGCCAGCGGGAAAGGCTGTTCAGGACTTCGGCAATCCGTGCGGCCATGGCATCCCGTGTACGACCCGAGTGCACCGGGCCGGCGTCAACCAGCAAGTCGACCTCCTGCGGCTCCAGCTGGAGCACTTGAAGCACGTCGCGTACGTGCTCTCCGTCCGGGATCCGGTCGCTTCGGTCGACGGCCGTGGAGAAGCGCAGGCATGCTCCTCGCCGGTGCACTGCTGCTGCCTTGGCCACTTCGGCCAGCAAGGCTGGGTGATCAGCGACCCTGAAGACCGGGCACATGGCAATGCCGCGAAGGCTCAGCGATTCGCTGACTCGCGCCACGGGGCCTCCCGTGTCTCCTTCGAGTACACGGACGAAGGGCAATGCGCCACAGTCCACCGTCAGGACCATGCCGTTCGGCACGTGGTCCATGGCGTGCTCGCAAAAGGTTTCCAGTAGGTCCCGGAGCTCGAAATCAGGAACGATCTCCATGACCGGGCGGATCTGAGCCTGGACCGCCGGCGAGGCGTGTCCCAGCGCCAGAAACTCCCCCGCCTTTCCTTTCAGGATCGGAACGTAGGCCATCGGCCACCCCCAAGCGCTCCCCACCCAGCCGGCCGTCGGATCGGTCTTTCTCGACAGTGACCTGGCCGGTCCGATGCAGGTAGAGCGCGGTTCGAGCCATGAGGCTCAAAGTTGAAGGGTGCACGAGGGGCACGCGCCGAGCACACAGGCCAACAGCGTGCCCATATCCTTCCGTTGTGGAGCGGATGGAGATCGCATCAGGGCAAGTCAACTACGGAGTCTGGTCGTTGCTGATCGCGGATGATGCAGTGCGTCAGTTTCAGGGCAACGCCGGGTACGAGGACGTCGCGGAGGAGTCGTACAGCTATGACTCAACCGTGGGTAACCACCGGCGGGTTGCCGTGGGTGACCTGGTGATCGTGAGGAATCGTGACGAGGCTCTCGGGATCGGGCGCATAGAGCAGTTGGACGTGCTGCCGGGGCAGGAGAAGGTACGCAATCGGTGCCCTTACTGCGGGAACACCGGCTTCAAGGAGCGCACAACGGCGGCGGTGCGTTACTGGTGCAGTCCTTGTCGGAATGCTTTCGACGAGCCGCGTACGGAGGTCATCCAGGTGACCACCTACCGGGCGCACTACGGCGGCACGTGGCAGCCGCTCGAAGGCTGTCTGGACAAGGATGCCCTCACGGAGATCACCCTCAGCAAGTCGGATCAGCAGTCGATCAAGGCGATGGACCGGGCCGGCACGCTCGCGGCGGTGGCAGCTCGTGGCGTCCGGTTGCCCGAGAGGCACCTCGCGGCCCGTTCCGCGCGCCGACGCTCCCTCGCGCCGGCCGGAGGGCGACGGAGAGCGGTCGCGGCCGTGCGGCGGGGGCAGGATGCGTTTCGCCGGGCCCTGATCCATGAGTACGGGTTGGTGTGCGCCGTGTCCGGGCCTGCCCCGGCGGAAGTGCTGGAAGCAGCCCATCTTCGGCCGTTCGCCGCCACTGAGCAGCACCGTGTCGACGAGGGGCTACTGCTGCGGGCCGATGTGCACCGCCTCTTCGACTCCGGGCTGCTGGCCATCGGGCCAGACCTTGTGGTCGCCGTCGCCCCCGCTCTGCTGGGGTATGCGGAGTACAGAGCGCTGGAGGACTCACCGCTGCACATACCGGCGAGTGCGCCGCTGAATCGTTCCGTCGTGGATGAGCTCTACCTCGCCACGACGGCGACGTGGTAGCTCCCGGGACTCCCTGGACGGACTCGCTCGACCGTACGCACTCCGGTCGCCGCCGTTCCCCCGCTCACGCCCCGCCCCCGACGTTTCCCCCCGCCCCCCACGGTTACCCAGAAAGCCTCGTGCGGGGGTGGTCGAGGTCGGAGTGGAGTGGCTTATGGGAAGCGTGAAGGTGTCCGACTACGTGCTGCAGCGGTTGCGTGAGTGGGATGTCGAGCATGTGTTCGGCTACGCGGGTGACGGCATCAACGGGCTGCTCGCCGCATGGGGGCGGGCCGACAACCAGCCGCGGTTCGTGCAGGCCCGGCACGAGGAGATGGCCGCCTTCCAGGCGGTGGGGTACGCCAAGTTCTCCGGGAAGGTCGGGGTGTGCGCCGCCACCTCCGGACCCGGGGCCATTCATCTGCTCAACGGGCTCTACGACGCCAAGCTCGACCACGTCCCCGTCGTCGCGCTGGTCGGGCAGACCGCCCGCAGCGCCATGGGCGGCTCCTACCAGCAGGAAGTCGATCTGCACAGCCTCTACAAGGACGTCGCCTCCGACTTCTGCGAGACGGCGATGGTGCCGGAGCAGCTGCCCAACCTGATCGACCGCGCCTTCCGCACCGCGTACGCCAAGCGCACCGTCACCGCGATCATCCTCCCCGCCGATGTGCAGGAGCTGGACTACAGCCCGCCCACGCACGCCTTCAAGATGGTGCCCTCCAGCCTCGGGCTGGGCCGCTACGCGCCCGTGCCCGCCGACGAGGACGTCCAGCGGGCCGCCGAGGTGCTGAACGCCGGCGAGAAGGTCGCCGTGCTCGTCGGGCAGGGCGCGCGCGGTGCCCGCGCCGAGGTCGAGCAGCTCGCCGACGTGCTCGGCGCCGGTGTGGCCAAAGCCCTGCTGGGCAAGGACGTCCTCCCCGACGACCTGCCCTACGTCACCGGGTCCATCGGGCTGCTGGGCACGCGCCCCTCGTACGAGCTGATGCAGGACTGCGACACGCTGCTGATGATCGGCTCCAGCTTCCCGTACACGCAGTTCCTGCCGGAGCTGGACCAGGCGCGCGCCGTGCAGATCGACATCGACCCGCACATGATCGGCCTGCGCTACCCGTTCGAGGTGAACCTCGTCGGCGACTCCCGCGAGACGCTGCGCCGGCTGCTGCCCCTGCTGCGCCGCAAGGAGAACCGGGCCTGGCGGGAGAAGGTCGAGAAGAACGTCTCCCGCTGGTGGGAGGTCATGCAGCGGCGGGCGGCCGTGGACGCCGACCCGGTCAATCCCGAGTACGTGGTGCACGCCCTCGACGGCAAGCTGCCCGACGACGCCATCATCGCCGCCGACTCCGGCTCCTCCGCCAACTGGTACGCCAGGCACCTGCGCCTGCGCGGCCGGATGCGCGGTTCGCTCTCCGGGACGCTGGCGACGATGGGGCCCGGTGTGCCGTACGCGATCGGCGCGAAGTTCGCGCATCCGGACCGGCCGGCCATCGCCCTCGTCGGCGACGGCGCCATGCAGATGAACGGCATGATGGAGATGATCACGGCCGCCAAGTACTGGCGTGAGTGGTCCGATCCGCGGCTCGTCGTCGCGGTGCTGAACAACCAGGACCTCAACCAGGTCACCTGGGAGATGCGGGCCATGTCGGGCGCGCCGCAGTTCGAGGAGTCCCAGCACATCCCCGACCTTCCCTACGCCGAGATCGCCCAGCGCATGGGCCTGGACGGCGTGCGCGTGGAGAAGCCCGAGGGCGTCGAGGCGGCCTGGGACCGGGCCCTGTCGGCGGACCGGCCCTTCGTCATCGACTTCCGCACCGACCCCGCCGTCCCGCCGATCCCGCCGCACGCCTCCCTGGACCAGATCGAGGCCGCCGCCTCGGCGATCCTCCAGGGCGACAGCGACCGCGCGGGAATGGTCCGGCAGGGCATCAAGGCCAAGCTGCAGGAGATGCTCCCCGGCAGCCGGCACCGCGGCGACCGGCCCGGCGCCGGCAAGGACGACAGCGCCGAAGAGGACACGTGAGCGGGACCGATCCCGTGTCGGGGGCGTGCTTCGCCCGCGTACCGGTCGTACGCGGGCGATCCCGTCACTCCTCGGGGCGTTCCTGCGGCACCGCGTAGCCCGGGACGGACGGCCAGCGCACGGTCAGCACCACCGACTCTTCCTCGGCGACCCAGGAGTGGTCCACTCCGCGGCCCCAGACGACGTAGTCGCCCTGCTCCTCCAGCACCACGCTGCGTCCCGGGAACTCGACCCGGAACCGGCCGCTGATCAGCACCTGCAGCGCGGTGCGCTCCTCGCCCCGGACCCACTGCGCACGCCGGTCGCCCCGCGGGTGGACGCCCCACTTGATCTCGAGGTCGTCGCTGTGCCGGGGATCGCCGTCCGGCTTGAAGTGCCCGAGCAGCCAACCCCGGTCGAGCGCGGCGTCCTTGCCGGCGTTGCCGACGTACACGTTGTCGTCCATGGGCGGCGGTCAGTCCCGGCGGGCCGTGTACGTCACGAACGCGGCCCATCCGGCCTCGGAGAAGGCGAGTTGAGCGCGGGCGGGGGCCTTGGAGTCGCGGATGTGGACTGTGCCGGGCGTGGCAGCGGCCTCCAGGCACTCGCCGCCCTCGTTGCCGCTGTAGCTGCTCTTGAACCAGGCGTGGGGTGCGGGCTCAGCGGTGCTCATCGTTCTCCCAGCAAGCTCTCGATCAGGACAAGGGACTCCTGCATCGTAAGCGCCTGGGCCCTGATGCTCCCGTACCGCGCGGCAAGCATCCGCACCTCCTCGGGGTCCGTGATGAGATTACTGCTGCTCTGCGCCTCGGTGTACCCGACCTGGGGCTTCCCTTTGGGCGTCAGCAGCACGAACGGCCCGCCCATTCCCGCGTGTTCACTCCGTTCCGAGGGCATCACCTGGAGCTCCACGCTGGGCAGCCGGCCGAGCTTGAGCAGATGCTCCAGTTGTTCCCGGTGGATGTCCCAGCCGCCGAGGGGGCGTCGCAGCACCACCTCCTCGATCACCGCGGTCACCATGGGGAGGGGCCAGCGGGTCAGGATCTCCTGCCGGTCCACCCGGGAGGCCACGCGCTGCTCGACGGTGTCCTGGTCCAGCACCGGCTTGCGCATCACGTACAGCGCTCGGGTTCGTCGCTCGGTCTGCAACAGACCAGGAACGTCATGGTTGTTGTAGAAGTTGATCTCGACCGCGCTGCGCTCCAGCCGCGCGTAGTCCTTGAACCATGCCGGATGCCGGACCCTCGCCTTCGCCTTGGCCCGCTCCACGTCCTCGATCAGCGCCTTCAACAGCCCGCCCGCGTCGAGGAGTTCGTCCGCCGCTTCCAGGAACTCCCGTTGAGGCGTCCGAACGCCTCTCTCCAGTGCGGAGATCAGGTCGGGGCCGTACCCGAGGCGGTCGCCCAACTCCTTCTGGGTCAGGCCGGCTCGCTCCCGCAGCAGCCTCAACTGCTTGCCGACGGCCCGGTTCAGGTCGTTGACCTGTTCGACCTCGTCGTAGGCCTCCTCGGTCCCCGCGCTTTCCACCTGCTCCGACAAGGTCACCGCGACCCCTCACTCTCCGTCCGAAGGATCCCCACGCCGCATACAGGGTAGAGCCGACCGAACACTCTGCGTGACGTGAATCAGGAAAGAGCGCCGACGGTGTCGTCCCGGCCACGGGTTGGTTGCGACAAGGGCTTTCCGGTGACGGGGAGTTGGGGAGCGGGGAGCATCCGGGGCATGGAACGGGACCGGTACGTGGACTTTCTGCGGGCGTGGGCCATCGTGCTCGTGGTGCTCGGGCACTGGGTGATCACCGGGCTGGTCCGGCAGCCGGACGGGGCGATCACCGCGCCGGAGTTGCTGGCGACCGTGCCCTGGACCCAGTGGCTGACGCTGGGGTTCCAGATCATGCCGCTGTTCTTCTTCGCCGGTGGCTGTGCGGCGGGCGGGTCCTGGGCTCGGGCGCGGGAGCGGGGGGTCACCGTCGCGGGGTGGGTGGGGCGGCGGGCGGTGCGGCTGCTGCTGCCGACCGGCGTCTACAGCGGGCTCGTGCTCGTCGCCGTCGCGGTGTGCGCCGCGCTCGGCGTGGATCCGGTCACGCTGGCGCTGGTGGGGTGGGCGCTGGCCATGCAGTTCTGGTTCCTGCCGGTGTACCTGCTGGTCAGCGCGCTGACTCCGGCGCTGTACGCGCTGCATCTGCGGTGGGGTGCGCTCGCCCCGGCGGGGACGGCCGGTCTGGCGCTGCTCGTCGGGGTGCTGGATCTCGCGGCGGGAGTGCCGTACGTCGGGGCCCTCGACTACGTGCTCGTGTGGGGGGTGGTCTACCAGCTCGGGTTCTGCCTGCGGGACGGGCTGGTGGGTGGTGGCGGGAGCCGGCGGGTGGCAGTGGCGATGACCGTCGGGGGGTGGTCCGCGTTCGCCGCGCTCGTCGGGTTCGGTCCGTTCCCGGTCAGCCTGATCCTGGTGACGGGGCAGGATCCGAGCAACACGAACCCGCCGTCGGCGGCCATGCTGGCGTGGGCGGTCGGGCAGGTCGGCGCGTGTCTGCTCGTCGCGCCGGTGATGCGGCGGCTGCTGGTGCGGGAGCGGCTGTGGCGGGCGGTGCGGGCGACGGGGGCCGTCAGCATGACGCTGTACCTGTGGCACATGGTGCCGGTGCTGGTGATCGCCGCCGCCTTCTATCTGACCGGGCTCGCCCCGCAGCCCGCTTTCGGGTCGGCGGCGTGGTGGGGGTGGCGGGGGCCCTGGCTGCTGGTGCTGGGGGTGGTGCTGGTGGGCGTGGTGCGGCTGCTCGTCCCCCTGGAGCGCCGGCTGGCCTCACTGGAGCTCCGGCCGGCCTCACTGGACCGCCGGCCGGCCTCACCGGAGGCCGGCGGGCCTCGCGCCGACGCCGGGTTCCGGCAGGCCTGGCGGCTCTGGGCCGGTCTCGGCCTGAGCGTCTGGGCGTTGACGTACTTCGCGGGGCACGGGTTCGCGTACGGGGGGAGGTTCCCGGTGTGGGGCGCGGCCGGGTTGGCCGTGGGGACGGTGCTGGTGCTGAAAGCCGGGGGCGGGGTGACGGGGGTGCGGGGGCGGACCGCACAAGGACGGGCGCAAGGGTTGGAGGAGGCCGCGTGACCTCGGGTGGTGACCTCCGCCGCCGACGGGGTCAGGTCATGCGGTGCGTTTGCGGCCCGCCGCCTTCTTCGCCGTCGACGTCGTCTTCTTCGCCGCCGTCTTCTTGGCGGCCGTGCTCTTCGCCGTCGACGTGGACTTCTTCGCTCCGCCGGCGGCCTGGGCCGACTTGGTCTGCTTCGCGGCCGCCGTCTTCTTGGCCGCCGTCGTCTTCTTCGCCGTCGACGTCGACTTCTTGCCGCCCGTCTGCTTCGGCGCCGTACGGGCCGACTTCCCCGGCGGCAGGTGTCTGACCTCGGCCTTCCCGGTCGCGGTCGACTCGCCCCGGGACTCCTTCGCCGCCCGCACGCTGTTCTCCAGGGCGGCCATCAGGTCGAGTACCCGTCCGCCGGTCGCGGGGGCGGGGGCCTCGGGCGGGGTCTCGCCCGCGGCCTTCGCGGCGACGACCTCCTCGATCGCCTCGCGGTACTCGTCGTGCAGGTCGTCGAGGTCGACCTCGCCGAGGGTGTCCATCAGCGCGTCCGCGAGGTCGAGTTCCTTGTCGCGGACGGTGACGGAGGTGTCCGGGGCGACGCCCTCCGGGGCGCGGACCTCGTCCGGCCACAGCAGGCCGTGCATGGCGATGGCGTCGCCGACCACGCGGAGCATGCCCAGCCGCTCCCGCCCGCGCAGCGCGTACTTGGCGATCGCCACCTTGTGGCTGCGCTTGAGCGCCTCCCGGAGCAGGGTGTACGGCTTGGCGGCCGGGGCGCCGCCCGCCTGGAGGTAGTACGAGGCGTCCATCTGGAGCGGGTCGATCCGGTCGGCCGGCACGAAGGCGACGATCTCGATCGTCTTCGCGGTCGGGATGGGCAGGTGGGCCAGGTCCTCGTCGGTGATCGGGATGATCGTGCCGTCCGCGTCCTCGTACCCCTTGCCGATCTCGCCCTGGCTCACCTCGCGGTCCTCCAGTTCGCACACCTTGCGGTAGCGGATCCGGCCGCCGTCCTCGGTGTGGATCTGGCGGAAGGAGATGGAGTGGCTCTCGGTGGCGTTCACCAGCTTGATGGGGATGCTGACGAGTCCGAAGGAGATGGCGCCGTTCCAGATGGATCGCACGTGCAGCACCTTCCTGACGGGCGCGAGGTGCACCGCCTGCCTGTACCGATATGTACCGTTTTCGTGTGATTCTCATGGTATGACGCCGATCACAGAGGTGGAGGGGCGACGGCTGGCGCTCAGCAACCTGGACAAGGTGCTGTATCCGGCGACCGGTTTCACCAAGGGCGAGGTCCTGCACTACTACGCCACGGTCGCCGGGGTCCTGCTGCCCCATCTGCGCGACCGGCCGGTGTCCTTCCTGCGCTACCCGGACGGGCCCGACGGACAGTTGTTCTTCGCCAAGAACGTGCCGCCGGGCACGCCCGAGTGGGTCGCCACGGCGCGGGTGCCGAGGGCTGAGGGGCCGGCGTGGATGGTGCTGGTGCAGGACCTGGCGAGCCTGATGTGGGCGGCGAACCTCGTCACCGAGTTCCATACGCCCCAGTGGGTGATCCAGGACCCCGGGGAGGCCGACCGGATCGTCTTCGACCTCGATCCCGGCGCCCCCGCGACCGTGGTCGAGTGCTGCGAGGTCGCGCTGTGGCTGCGGGAGCGGCTGGCGCGGGACGGGATCGAGGCGTACGCCAAGACGTCGGGGTCGAAGGGGCTGCACCTGGTGGCGGCGGTGCGGGGGGCGTCGTCCGAACGGGTCACGGAGTACGCCAAGCGGCTCGCGGTGGAGGCGGAGCGGGAGATGCCTCGGCTGGTGGTGCACCGGATGACGCGGAGTCTGCGCCCGGGGAAGGTGTTCGTGGACTGGAGCCAGAACGCGGCCCGCAAGACCACGGCCACGCCGTACACGTTGCGGGCGCGGGCGGAGCCGACGGTGTCCGCGCCGGTGGGGTGGGAGGAGGTGGAGGCGTGCGGGCTGCCGGAGGAGCTGGTGTTCCGGGCGGAGGACGTGAGCGCGCGAGTCCGTGAGCACGGGGATCTGCTGGGGCCGCTGTTCGAGGCGAGGGCGGCGGAGGTGCCCTGAGCGGGGGCCGGTCCGGGCGGCGCGGGGCCGGCAGGCGGGGGCCGCAGGCACGCGGCCCGGCATGGCGGGGGCGGCAGGTGCGCTGCCCGGCATGGCGGGGGCCGCAGGTGCGCTGCCCGGCATGGCGGGGGCCGCAGGTGCACTGCCCGGCATGGGCGGGGTGCCGTCGCGCCCACCCGTGCCGTCGCGCCCACCCGTGCCGCCCTGCGGCACGACTGCCCCCGAGTGCGCGGCTGTGCGGGTGCTTCAGGTCCAGGTGGGTCTGGCCCGGGCCATGGCGTGGAGGGCCTCGATGTCCGCCGGTTTCAGGGTCGCGCCGGTGCGGGTCAGGCTCCGCAGTTCCGTGGCGGTCAGGACGCGGACCTGTCTCGGGGGTGTGGTGACGCGGACGTCCGCCGGTTCGACCAGCGCGAGGACCGGGCGGACCTCGGCCGTCAGGGCGTGGGAGGCGCGGTCGGCGTCGGCGCGGACGCGGCGCAGCAGGGGCCGCGAGTCACGGCGGCCCACGGCGACCTCCGGGTCGGCGACGAGCACGCGCTGCCGGCGGGCGTACAGCGCGTGAACGGCGAAGAGGCCGCCGGGGCCGATGACGAGGTGGTGGATGCGGTCGCCGCCGGGCAGCGGAACGGAGTGCAGGGTGTGCCAGCCCTCGCCGTCCAGCCGGTCCAGCGCGTCGCCGACGGCCTGCTCGGCGGCGAGCGCGCGCCGGCGCGGGTCGGGCCGCAGCCGGTGGGCGGGGCCGGGGTCGCGGTCGAGGTCGATGAGCAGGGCCTCGCCGGGACGGTTGGGGGCCAGGTCGTCGTCGGGCGGCAGGGCGAGGCGGGCCAGCTCGGCGGGGGTGGGGACCGGGGGCGGGCCCACGGTGACCGAGCCGCTCAGGAAGGGGCCGAGCACCTCCAGGACGTCCTCGCGGCGGTCGTCGGCGAGGACGTTCACCCGGCCGGCCTCACGGTCGTACCAGGCGATGTTCCGGCCGTCGGCCAGGCAGACGTA
The DNA here is from genome assembly GCF_044740925.1 of Streptomyces sp. NPDC088254. Lineage (NCBI taxonomy): Bacteria > Bacillati > Actinomycetota > Actinomycetes > Kitasatosporales > Streptomycetaceae > Streptomyces > Streptomyces sp. NPDC088254. The sequence goes on from NZ_JBIURQ010000013.1 coordinate 120,203, forward strand.
GAGCCGCTCCCGGCCGTGCCGCCAGGTCGGTACGACGCGCAGTCCGCTCATGCACCATCACCCCATGACCATGGGAACAGGAGGGGCGCTTCAGGGGCAAGAAGGCGCATACCTCCGGGCGGGGTGGGGCAGTCACCCGTGACGGGACGGAGCGAGGTTGGGGAGGCGTCGTTGCGGACCCGCAGGAACCAGTCCGGAGTGCCTTCGCCGGACGCCGCGTGGAACGAGATCGTGCCCGGTCTGTGGATGGGCGGGCACGAGTTCCGCGGGCGTGCCGGGCAACGGCAGTTCGCGGTGGCGCGGGACGAGTTCGATCTCGTCCAGACGCTGCTGCGGCTGCCCGGACACGGCCCGGACCCGGGCGTCGCGCACCAGGTGTGGCCGATCCCCGACGGGCCGCTGGACGGCACCCAGCTCGCCGGGGTGATGCGGCTGGCGGAGGCGGCGTGCGAGGCGCTGGACGGCGGGCGTACGGTCCTCGTCCGCTGCTGGCACGGCTACAACCGGTCGGGGCTGGTCGTCGCGCACGCCCTGATGCTGCGGGGGGAGTCGGCCGATGCGGCGATCCGGCTGATACGGTCGCGGCGCTCGCCGTGGGCCCTGCACAACGAGCTGTTCGTCGAGTACCTCAAGGTGGGGCTGGCGACCGCTCGGCTGCTGGAGGAGCTCGCCGAGTAATCGTTTCTCCGGCGGCACCTCGCGCGACTGGGCCGGCGATGCTTCCCTCTGCTGCACCGGCGGCACCTCCCGAGGCGGGCCCCACCGTCAGCACCCCCCGAAGGTCTCCCATACGTTCGTACGAATAATACGAATAAGGTGGACGGGGCATCACCGCATGATCACAGGAGCCCCGTGTCCCTCAGACGTCCCGCTCTCGCCGTCGCGTCCGTCGCCCTGCTGGCGTCGGTCACCGCGGCCTGCGGCGACGCCGGCGGGCTGCGCGGCGCGGGCGCGACGCCGACCGCGATCAGCCCGGCCCGGCTCTGGCCGACGCTGAAGCCGGCGTCCAGTCCGGCCTGGGCCATAGACGAGGCGGACACCGAGACGATCAAGGGCGTGGCCGTGCCCCACGGCGACATCCGCGAGGTGGACCCGGTCGCCGTCGTCCGCGCCGAGATCGCCGCGCATCCCGACGAGTACCAGGGCGACTCGGCGTCCTACCGCGGGACCACCGCCCGGATGGCCGACTGCGCCGACCGCGCGGCGGGAGCGAGCGACGCCGCGAGTCACTGCCCCGTCCTCGCGCCCTACTACCGCGACCTCACCGGCGACGGCCGCCCTGAGCTGACCCTCGGCTTCCGGCTGCTGCCGGGCGACCTGACCGCCGTACGCGTGTACACCGTCGAGCGGGACCGGCTGGTGCGGGTGATGGCGTGGGAGGACGCGGTCAGCGCGGTCGAGCTGGCGGGCCGGTCGGTGATCATCCGCTCGCCCTCCGACCTCGCCGACTACGAGTACCGGCTCCAGTGGACCTGGGACCCGGAGCAGAAGGCGATGCTCCTCACCCACGACGAGATGCTGCGGTCCGACGGTGCGAAGCACACGCCCGGCACCCGCGCGCACAAGTCGCCCGCCTCGTCGGCTTCGCCGTCGACGTCCGTGCCCTCCACGCAGCCCGCGCCCGGCGTCACCCCGCCGGCGTCCGCGTCCTCCTCGGCGAGCGGGCGATGAGACCCCTGCTCCCCCAGTGGGCCGGCACGCTGGCGGTGAAGGCGGCCGTCTTCATCACGGTGATGTGCTGCGCCCTGGCCGCGCTGCTCGGCGTCCTGGTGCACGTGCAGGTCACCGACCAGACCGTGGGGCAGGCCCGCGACCTCGCGCTGTCCCGGCTGACGGACGCCACGGCGGCGTACGAGGCCGGGGACGCGCTGCGGCCGGGGGCCGGGGTGGACCCGGCGGGCCTGCCCACGGCACTGCGGGAGCTCGCGGCGCACGGGGAGCGCGGCACGATGGTCGCCGTCCACCGGGGCCGCCCGGTGATGTGGGCGGCGGGCCCGGCCGACGGCGGGCGGACGCTGGCCGTGGCCGTCGACTACAAACAGCAGGCGCGCACGATCGAGGGGCTGGACAACGCGATCCTGTGGTCGTCGGTGCCGGCGATCGGGGCGACGCTGCTGGTCGGCGCGTTCGCCGTGAGCCGGGTGACCCGGCGGCTGCACACCACCGCCCGGGTGGCCAGGCGGATCAGCGCCGGCGATCTGGACGCGCGCGTGAACGACGCGCGGACGAAGGACCCGACGCGCCCGCAGGACGAGGTGGCCGCCGTGGCCGTCGCGCTGGACTCGATGGCGTCCTCGCTCCAGGGCAAGCTGCAGAGCGAGCAGCGGTTCACCGCCGACGTCGCGCACGAGCTGCGCACCCCGCTCACCGGTCTGCACGCGGCGGCCGAGCTGCTGCCGCCGGGCCGGCCGACGGAGCTGGTGCGCGACCGCGTGGCGGCGCTGCGCACGCTCACCGAGGATCTGCTGGAGATCTCCCGGCTGGACATCGGGCGGGAGCGGCTGGAGCTGGACGCGGAGGAACTGGGCGCGCTGGCCGGGCGGGTGGTGCGGGCGTCGGGGGCGCGCACCGAGGTCAGGGTGGTCCGGGACGCGCGCGTGGAGACCGACCGGCGGCGGCTGGAGCGGGTGCTGGGCAACCTCGTCGCCAACGCGCACCGGCACGGCCGGGCTCCGGTGGAGCTGTCGGTGGACGGTCCCGTGGTGACCGTCCGGGACCACGGGGAGGGCTATCCGGGGTACCTCGTGGCGCACGGGCCGCAGCGGTTCCGCACGGAGGGCGGCGCGAGGGGGCACGGGCTGGGGCTGACCATCGCGGTGGGCCAGGCGGAGGTGCTGGGCGCGCGGCTGACGTTCGCGAACGCGCCGGACGGCGGGGCGGTGGCCACGCTGACGCTGCCTCAGAGTCCTCCGGGCGGGGACGGCGTCCCCGATGGCGCAGCGTGACGGGCGAGCCCCGTGCGCTGCTCCTAATGTGGCGATAAGTCAGTTTCGCCGCCTTCATGGAGGTACCCGATGCCCCTGCGCACCGCCTTCGTCCGTCTGGCCATAATCACCGCCGCAGGCGCCCTCGCCACCGCCGCCGTCATCACCCCGGCCGGTGCGGACGACGGCTTCGGCTCCGCCTCCGACACCGGTTCGGGCTTCGCGTCGGACGGGGGAGGCTTCGACGGCGGCGGGAACGGCGGGAACGCCGGGAACGGTGGCGGAGGACGGGGCGACAACGGGAACGGGAACGGAAACAACCCAGGCGGCCGCGGCGACGGCAACGGCAACGGCAACGGTCAAGGCGGCCAGGGCAACAACAACGGCGGCACCAACCAGGGCGGCCAGGGCAACAACAACGGGCACGGCAACAACCAGGGCAACCAGGCCGGCGGCCACCGCCTCACCCGAGGCGTCGTCACCACCAGTCAGCTCCTCCTGCACAGCGCCCCGACCCGCGGCAGCCAGGTGATCCGGGTCGCCCGCCGCGGCCAGGTCGTCTCCATCTACTGCAAGACCGTCGGCCAGCCCGTCCAGGGCAACCGCTACTGGTACCTGCTCACCGACGGCACCTGGGCCTGGGGCGCCGCGCGCTACATCGACACCCGCGGCTCGTCGCCGCGCTGGTGCTGAACCGAAGATCAGTTCAAGGCTCACAAGGAGCCACATTTGGGTAAGTTCCGGACATGACGCGAGCCGGAGCCGAAGCCATCGCGCCGGCGGCTGACGCCCCGGCCCCCGCCGCACGCCTCGCCCGGCGTCGCGGGGTCGAACTCACGCTCATCCTGATGGCCGTCCTGCTCTCGGTCTACGGCTACTGCGCCGTGGGCCTCGCCAGAACCGGGTCCGTCCCGCCCGGCGCCGCCGGCTACGGCGCCGGGCTCGGCGTGCTGGCGCTGCTGGCGCACGGGGCCGTCCGGATGCGCGCCCCCTACGCCGATCCCCTCCTGCTGCCCATCGGCGTGCTGCTGAACGGAATCGGCCTGGTGCTGATCTACCGGCTGGACCTGGAGACGCCCGGCGACCGGGCGGCCCCGACGCAGCTCGTGTGGTCCACGCTCGGCGTGGCGCTGTTCGCCTTCGTGGTGGCCGCGCTGCGCGACCACCGAGTGCTCCAGCGGTACGCGTACGTGAGCGTGGTCGGCGCGCTGGCCCTGCTGACGCTGCCGATCCTCTTCCCGGCGGTCAACGGCGCCCGCATCTGGATCCGGATCGCCGGGTTCTCCATCCAGCCGGGCGAGTTCGCGAAGGTGCTGCTCGCGGTGTTCTTCGCCGCCTACCTGGCCGCCAACCGCACGGCGCTCGCGTACGCGGGCCGCAGGATCTGGTTCGTGCAGCTGCCCGCGGGGCGGGTCCTCGGCCCGGTTCTCGCGATCTGGCTGCTGAGCGTGGTCGTACTCGTCCTGGAACGCGATCTGGGCACCTCGCTGCTCTTCTTCGGCCTGTTCGTCGTCATGCTGTACGTCGCCACGGGCCGCACCGGGTGGATCGCGGTGGGGCTGCTGCTGGCCGCGCTCGGCGCGGTGGCCGTCGGCTGGCTGGAGCCGCACGTGCACAGCCGGGTCGAGGACTGGCTGCACCCCTTCGCGTCGATCGAGGCGGGCCGGGGTCCCAACCAACTCGCCCAGTCCCTCTTCTCGTTCGCGGCCGGCGGGCTGCTGGGCACCGGTCTGGGCCTCGGCCACTCCACCCTGATCGGGTTCGCCGTGAAGTCGGACTTCGTCCTCGCGACGGCCGGTGAGGAACTGGGCCTGGCGGGACTGTCCGCGCTGTTCCTGCTCTACGGCCTGCTGGTGGAGCGCGGCTACCGGGCCGGCCTGGCCCTGCGCGACCCGTTCGGCCGGCTGCTCGCGATCGGCCTCGCCTCGATCGTCGCGCTCCAGGTGTTCGTGATCGCGGGCGGGGTGACCGGGCTGATCCCGCTGACCGGCATGGCGATGCCGTTCCTGGCGCAGGGCGGCTCCTCGGTCGTCACCAACTGGGCGATCGTGGCGCTGCTGATCCGGGTGAGCGACTCGGCGCGGCGGCAGTACGACGGGAAGGCGGCGCCGTGAACCTGAGCGGGCACCGGGTTCCGGTGAGCCGCCGGCACGAGGCGCCGGTGATGAGTCGGCACATCCGGCACGCGGCCGTCTTCTGCGCGCTGCTGCTGGCCGCCCTGCTGGTCAACGCCGCGCGCGTGCAGATCGTCCAGGCCGCCCGCTACGACGACAGCCCCGGCAACCGGCGTGCGTCCATCGCCCGTTACGGGCAGCCGCGCGGCGACATCCTGGTCGACGGCGCCCCGGTCACCGGGTCGCGGGACACCAGGGAGCAACTGCGCTACGAACGCACCTACACGGACGGGCCGTTGTTCGCCCCGGTGACCGGGTTCTCCTCGCAGGAGTACGGGACGACGTTCCTGGAGCACGCCGAGGACGGTCTCCTCTCGGGGGTCGATCCGCTGCTCGGGGCGTTCCCGCTGTGGAACGACTTCACCCGGTCCCGGCCGCCCGCGGGGAACGTGGTGACGACGCTCAACGGGCGTGCCCAGCGGGCGGCGTACCAGGGGCTGGCCGGGCGCAAGGGGGCGGTGGCCGCGGTGGAGCCGTCGACGGGACGGATCCTGGCTCTGGTGTCGGCCCCGTCGTACGACCCGGCGCTGCTGTCGGGGAACGACCCGGGGGCGGAGCGGGCCTGGGCGCGGCTGAACGCCGACCCGGACAAGCCGATGCTGAACCGGGCGGTGCGGCAGACGTATCCGCCGGGGTCGACCTTCAAGGTGGTCACCGCGGCGGCGGCGCTGGACGCGGGCGTGGTCCGTGACCTCGACACACCGACCCGCTCCCCCGCGCCCTACACCCTGCCCGGAACGACGACCCGTCTGGTGAACGCCGCCGAAGGGTGCCAGGACGCCACAGTGCGGGATGCGTTCGTGTGGTCGTGCAACACGGTGTTCGCCAAGCTGGGAGTCGACACGGGGCTCCGGGGCATGGCGGCGACGGCGGAGGCGTTCGGTTTCAACGCGGCCGACGTGCGGGTGCCGTTCTCCGTGGCGCGCAGCACCTTCGACACCTCCGTCGACCGTGCGCAGCTCGCCCTGTCCTCGATCGGGCAGTACAACACGCGGGCCACTCCGCTGCAGATGGCGATGGTCGCGGCGGCCGTCGCCAACGGGGGGCTGGTGCGCACGCCGTACCTGGTGGAGCGGACGACGCGGTGGAGCGGGGCGACCCTCGCGGCGGGCGGCGCGCGTGCGGCGCGGCAGGCGATGCGGCCCTCGACCGCGTACCGGCTGCGGGAGTTGATGACGGACGTGGTGCGCGAGGGCACCGGCAAGAACGCGGCGATCCGGGGCGCGACGGTCGGCGGCAAGACGGGCACCGCCCAGCACGGCATCGGCAACGCCGGGATGCCGTACGCCTGGTTCGTGTCGTGGGCGCAGGGCGACCGCGACCTCCAGGCGAAGGTCGCGGTCGCGGTGGTGGTGGAGGACGCCTCGGGCAACCGGGGGGAGATCACCGGGGGCGGGGTGGCGGCACCGATCGCCCGGGCGGTGATGGAGGCGGTGCTCAACTCCTGACCATGCTCAACTCCTGTCTGCTGTGCAGTTCCTGATGCACGCTCACTTCGCGAGACACGGCTACCGCAGACGGTCACGCCCGACCTGGCGTTCGGTCATGACTGACGCAGCCGCATTCGAATTCGCCCAGGTCAACATCGCCAGCATCAAAGCCCCTCTGGGCTCAGCCCAGTTGAAGGACTTCGTCGACAGCCTCGATCCCGTGAACGCCGACGCCGACGCGGCCGAGGGCTTCGTCTGGCGACTTCAGGACGACGGTGGTGACGCGACCGAGATCGCGGTCTTCGGCGACGAGTGGCTCATCGTCAACATGTCGGTGTGGCGGGACGCCGACGCCCTGACCGCCTTCATGTACCGGGGGCGGCACCGGGAGATGCCGGCCCGCCGCCGTGAGTGGTTCGAGCGGGTGCGTGAGGCGATGGCGACGCTGTGGTGGGTCCCGGCCGGACACCGGCCCACCGTCGCCGAGGCCGAGGCCCGCCTGCTGCACCTGCGCGCCAACGGCCCGACGCCGTACGCCTTCACCCTGCGCGCGTCCTTCCCGCCCGGGGCCGCCGAGCCCGTCGCCCTGGACGTCCCCGACGACCTGGGCTGCCCCGCCTGGCCGGTCCCCCGGCCGCCGACCGGAGCGCAAAGGAGTCCCGAAACAGTCCCGCGCGAGGGATTGACGGTCTTGCTGACAGGCAGTCTCATAAGGAGGCGAGTGAATCCCGGGAAACAGGACACGCCCCCGTGCGACGAGGTGGAACAGCGATGACGACCCAGACGGAAGCCGACGCGCTCGACGGGCTGCGGGACGCGCTCGGGCTGCTCAAGGACCGCGAGCAGGTGGCCGAGCGGCTGCTCGTCTCTTCCGCCAAGCACTCCTTCGACCCGGACGAGGAGCTGGACTGGGACGCGCCCTTCGAGGAGGGCAAGTGGTTCTGGCCGCCGGAGCTGGTGTCGCTGTACGACACGCCGCTGTGGAAGCGGATGGGCGAGGAGCAGCGGATCCTGCTGTCGCAGCACGAGGCGGCGGCGCTGGCCTCGCTGGGCATCTGGTTCGAGATCATCCTGATGCAGCTGCTGGTGCGGCACATCTACGACAAGTCGGCGACCAGCGCGCATGTGCGGTACGCGCTGACCGAGATCGAGGACGAGTGCCGGCACTCGAAGATGTTCGCCCGGCTGATCGCGCGGGGCGGCACGCCCTGGTACCCGGTGGGCAGGGCGCACCAGCACCTCGGCCGGCTGTTCAAGACGGTCTCCACCACCCCGGGGTCCTTCACCGCGACACTGCTGGGCGAGGAGGTGCTGGACTGGATGCAGCGGCTGACCTTCCCCGACGAGCGGGTGCAGACCCTGGTGCGGGGCGTCACCCGGATCCATGTGGTGGAGGAGGCGCGGCATGTGCGGTACGCGCGGGAGGAGCTGCGGCGGCAGATGGTGACCGCTCCGCGGTGGTCGCAGGAGTTCACCCGGGTCACCTCGGGTGAGTTCGCCCGCGTCTTCTCCGTCGCGTTCGTCAACCCCGAGGTGTACGCGAACGTCGGGCTGGACAAGCGGGAGGCCGTGGCGCAGGTGCGGGCCAGCGGGCACCGGCGCGAGGTCATGCAGACCGGGGCGAAGCGGCTGACGGACTTCCTGGACGACATCGGGGTGCTGCGGGGAGTCGGGCGACGGCTGTGGAAGTCGTCGGGATTGCTGGCGTAGCCGCTGCGAGCGTGGGCGGGGCTGCGGGCGCGGTCGCTGCCCGTGGGGGCGGGGCTGTGCGCGTGGTCGCTGCACGCGGGCGCGGGTCGGGTTGTCGGCGTGGCCGCTGCACGCACGGGCGGAGCTGTCGGGGCTGCCGACGTGGTCGCCGCACGCACGGGCGGCGCTGCCGGTGTGGGTGTTCTTGCGGTGGCCGTCCGCGGTCGGCGGTGATCGGGCGGGGCAAGCGATTACGCTGCAGGCATGAGCCCCGCCGCCCCCGCCTACCGTCGCCTGAGCGTCGAGGAGCGGCGCAGGCAGCTGCTCGACGCGGCGCTCGGGCTGTTCGCTCACCATCTGCCGGAGGACGTCTCGCTGGACGACGTGGCGGAGGCCGCCGGGGTGTCCAGGCCGCTGGTGTACCGGTACTTCCCCGGCGGCAAGCAGCAGCTGTACGAGGCCGCGCTGGGCTCCGCCGCCGAGGAGCTCCGGCACTGCTTCGACGAGCCCCACGACGGCCCCATGCTCCCCCGGCTCGCCCGCGCCCTGGACCGCTACCTCGCCTTCGTCGACCAGCACGACGCCGGGTTCAGCGCGCTCCTCCAGGGCGGCAGCGTCGTGGAGACGTCCCGGACGACCGCCATCGTGGACGGTGTGCGCCGCGCCGCCGCCGAGCACATCCACAGCCACCTCGGCGTGGCCGAGCCCGGCCCCAGGCTGCGGATGACGGTGCGGATGTGGATCACCGCCGTGGAGGCGGCCTCGCTGATCTGGCTCGACGAGGGCAAGCAGCCGCCGGCCGGCGAGCTGCGGGACTGGCTGATGGAGCAGTTCGTCGCCGTCATGACGGTGACCGCAGCGCGCGATCCGCAGACCGCCGAGGCGGTCCGGGGTGCGCTCGCGGAGCGGCCCTGATCGACACTGGTGGTGTGAAGAGCGAAGACACCCCCTTCGAGGGCGGCCCGATGGAGGGCCGCGTCCTCCCCGTCCTGCTGGGCCCCACCGGCCACCCGCCGAAGACGTACCGCATCCCCGTCCCCGACGCGGACGGCGGCCCGCCCACCGTCCTGGTCTACCGCCGGGAGCCCCGGGGGCACAGCGCGAAGCTCGGCCTGCCCCGGGGGTGGAAGTACGTGTACGACCCCGAGGGCCGCAAGGACAGCCGGCTCCGCTGGCCCTGGTCGAAGCCCGACACCGCACCGGGAGACAAGGCGGAAGGCGGGCCGGAAGGCAAGCCGGATGACGCTCACGGGTGACTTCGTTGCGCCGAACCGCGCAGTCTTACCGCACTTGTCGCACTACCGCACCTGATGCTCGCCCTGCGGGGTGGAAGGGCCGCCCCGTGCGGGAGGTGATGACGTGTCAGGAAGGCTGCTGCGTCGGGTGTGCACGGCCTGCACGACGACGATGCTGGCCGCGCAGGCCGTACTGCTGGTCCCGGCGGCCGCCCGGGCCGTCCCCGAGCCGCCGGAGCCCGGCGGGCGCTCGGTGACCGAGCTGCTGACGGACCTTCAGCGGCTCTACCGGGAGGCGGAGAAGGCCACCGAGGCCTACAACACCACCGAGGAGAAGCTGAGGGAACGCCGGGCCGAGACCGAGCGCGTCGACGCCGAACTGGCGAGGACGAGGCTGTCCCTCCAGGAGAGCCGGGGCGCCGCCGGACGCCTGGCCCGGCAGCAGTACCAGAACGTCACCGGCATCTCCCCCTACGTACGGCTGCTGCTCGCCCGGGATCCGCAGCGCGCCCTCGACCAGGGGCATGTGATCGGACAGCTGGCGCGGGAGCGGGCCGAGACGGTGGGCCGGCTGGAGGGCAGCGAACGCAAGGCCGACGCTCTCGCCCGCCGGGCGCGGGCCGCCCTCGACGCGCAACTCACGCTGACCGAGCGGAAGAAGAAGGAGCGCGACGACGTACGCCGCAGGCTCGACGACGTCGAGCGGCTCCTCGCCTCGCTCAGCGCCGGCCAGCTCACCGCCCTCGCCGACCGTGAACGCGCCGAGACTGCCGAGGCCCAGGCCACGCTGGTGGCGTCGGGCGCGCTGGGCGAGGAACGAGCGCCGTCGCCGCAGGGCGACCGCGCCCTGCGCTACGCCGTGGGCCAGCTCGGCAAGCCGTACGAGTGGGGCGCGGAAGGGCCCGCCTCCTACGACTGCTCGGGGCTGACCTCCCGGGCCTGGCAGCACGCGGGCACCCCGATCCCCCGGACGAGCCAGCAGCAGTGGGCCCGCCTGAACCGCGTCCCACTGGACCGGCTCCGCCCGGGCGACCTGATCGTCTACTTCCCCGACGCCACACACGTGGCGCTCTACGCCGGCAAGGGCATGGTGGTACAGGCCCCGAGACCGGGCGAGCCGGTGAAACTCTCCCCCATCGCGGCCAACCCGATCCTGGGCGCAGTCCGCCCAGACCCCGGATCCGAGCCCCTGCCCGACTACAAGCCCCTGGACCTCACAAAAGCCACGACCCCGACTCCCGCAGCCCCGAAGGGAGTTCAAGCCCCTGCCCCCACCGCGAAGAGATAGCCGGAGAAGCGGTGTGACCTGGCCCCTGACCTGTTCCCCAGGTCAGGGGGCGGTCTGGTGGTGGAGGTCGGTCAGGGGGCTACCGAGGACAGGTAGGCGGCCGTCTCCTCCGGGTCGTAGAAGTAGTTCTCGAAGTCCGCGGGGTCGTTGAAGCCGTTGGCGAAGCGGTCGGCGACCGGCTGCAGTTGGCCGGCCGCTCCGATGAGGTTCAGGATGTGCTCGGGCGGCGGGGCCAGCATCGCGTTGGTCCACTTCGTGACGTGCTGGGCCGTGTCCCAGTAGCGGTCGAACGTCGCCCGCATCCACTCCTCGTCGAACGGCTTCTCACCCTGTTCGAGGATGGACGCGAGGTAGGCGGCCGCGCACTTGGAGGCCGAGTTGGAGCCCTGCCCGGTGATCGGGTCGTTGGCGACGACCACGTCGGCGACGCCGAGCACCAGGCCGCCGCCGGGGAGCCGGCCGACGGGATTGCGCACGGTGGGCGCATAGCGGCCGGCCAGGGTGCCGCCCGCGTCGGTCAGCTCGACGCGGGTGGCCCGCGCGTACTCCCAGGGCGTGAACTTCTCCATCAGCTCCAGCGTCAGGGAGAGGTGCTCCGCCGGGTCCTTGACGCCCTTGAAGACGTCGAGCGGGCCGCCGGGCACGCCCTCCCAGAAGAGGATGTCGGCACGGCCCGAGGTGGTCAGCGTCGGCATGACGAACAGCTCGCCGACGCCGGGCACCAGGTTGCAGCGGACCGCGTCGTAGTCCGGGTGCTCGGGGCGGGGACCGAGGCCGTGGACGTACGCCACCGCGAGGGCGCGCTGCGGCTCGCTGTACGGGGAGCGCTCGGCGTCGCGGCCGAACATCTGGACGAGCTCGCCCTTGCCGGCGGAGACCAGGACGAGGTCGTAGGCGCGGGAGAAGTAGTCGAGGTCGGAGACGGCCGCGCCGTGGATCACCAACTGGCCGCCGCGCTGGGCGAAGACGTCCATCCAGCCGGCCATCTTCACCCGCTGGTCGACGGACTGCGCGTACCCGTCGAGCCTGCCCACCCAGTCGATCGCCCGCTGCGTGGGTCCGGGGTCGTGCGAGCCGGGGGCCGCCACCGAGACGCCGAGCCCGTCGATCTTCGGTGCCTGCGACTCCCAGAAGTTCAGCTGGAGGTCGCGCTCGTGCTGGAGTGCGGTGTGGAACATGCACTGCGTCGACATCACCCGCCCCGAGCGGATCTCGTCGGCGGTCCGGTTGGACATCAGGGTGACCTCGTACCCGTGCGACTGGAGGCCGAGGGCGAGTTGGAGACCGGACTGGCCGGCTCCGACGACGAGTATCTTCCGCATGCGGGGGGTGTCTCCTAGGTGGCCTGGGCAGGGTGTGGGGGTGGGGGGTGGCCCTACTCGGGGGTTTCGTCCAGCGCGTGGCCGACGAGGGACAGCAGGGTCTCGATCACCGAGATCCGGCGGCGCGCGTCCATGATCATGACGGGTATGTGCTTGGGGATGGTCAGCGCCTCCCGTACGTCCTCCGGGTCGAACAGCTCGCTGTCGTCGAAGTGGTTCACGGCGACGACGTACGGCAGTCCGCAGCTCTCGAAGTAGTCCAGCGCGGGGAAGGCGTCCCTGAGGCGGCGGGTGTCGGCGAGGACGACGGCGCCGATCGCGCCGCGCACCAGGTCGTCCCACATGAACCAGAAGCGCTGCTGGCCCGGGGTGCCGAAGAGGTACAGGACGAGGTCGTCGTCGAGCGTGATGCGGCCGTAGTCCATCGCCACCGTGGTGGTGAGCTTGCCCGGGGTGCCGGTGAGATCGTCGGTCTCCTCGCTGGCCTCCGTCATCAGCGCCTCGGTCTGGAGCGGGGTGATCTCCGAGACGGTGCCGACGAGGGTGGTCTTGCCGACGCCGAAGCCGCCCGCCACCACGATCTTGGTGGCGATGGGGGCCCGGGTCCGGTCCGTCTGCCAGGACTTCAGGTTCTCGTCGGGCTCGTCGACGAGGGGGGAGACACCGAACGGGGCGTCGGCGTCAGAGACGACGGAGTCCACTGAGCACCCTTTCCAGCAGAGCTCGGTCGGGACGGCCCGTACCGTGGGCGGTACCGGTGCCGTACACACGGATCTTTCCCTGGTCCGCGAGATCGCTGAGCAGCACGCGGACCACGCCGAGCGGCATCTTCAGCAGCGCGGCGATCTCGGCCACCGTACGCATGCGGCGGCACAGCTCGACGATGGCCCGCAGCTCCGGCATGACCCGGGTGGTGAGCGAGCCGTTCGTCAACTCCTTGCGCTCCTCGGGCGCTTCGAGCTCGGCCGTGGTCGCCACGAACGTCTCGACGAGGAGGACGTGACCGAAGCGGGTACGGCCGCCGGTCAGCGAGTAGGGGCGCACGCGCGCCGGCTTGCGGTCGCCGCCCCGGACGGGGAGCGGGCCGGCCGCGCCGCGGGGGCCCGACGCGTTGCGGGGGCTCGGCGCGTTGCGCCGGGGCGTGCTCATCGGGGGCTCCCCGCCGTCGCGGACTCCAGTGACTGCCGCAGCTCGCTGCGCAGTTCGGGAGTCAGGACGTGGCCGGCGCGGCCCACGAACAGCGCCATGTGGTACGCCACGACGCTCATGTCGCAGTCGGCGGAGCCGTGGACTCCGAGCAGGGAGCCGTCGCTGATCGACATCACGAAGAGGCTGCCCTCGTCCATGGCGACCATGGTGTGCTTCACCCCGCCGAACGCCATCAGCCTGGCGGCGCCGACGGTGAGGCTGCCGATGCCGGAGACGATGGTGGCGAGGTCGGCGGAGGAGCCTCGCGGGCCGTTGCGCTGTGCTCCGCCGGGGTGGCGGGCAGCCTGGTTGAGACCAGGGTCGGAGGACAGCAGGAGCAGGCCGTCGGAGGAGACCACTGCGACGGACTGGATGCCGGGGACCTCCTCCACGAGGTTGGTCAGCAGCCAGTGCAGGTTGCGGGCCTCACTGCTCAGTCCGAAGGTACTGGGCGCGGTCAACTGCTTGCCTCCTCGACGGTGCCCCCCGTGTCTTCTTCGGCGTGTGCGTGTGCTTCTTGAGGTGCGGCGTTCGGCGCCGGCGCCGTCTGTTCGGCCAGCTCGGCTTCCACGTCGCGGTAGCCGGCCTGCGCTCCGCTACGGAAGCCGCCGAGACGGCGACGGAGGGCCTCCGCGTCGACGCTGCCGCTGTGGCGGCGGGGGGTGGGGGTGGGTGCGGTGAGCTTGGGTGTGCGCTTGGGGAGGCCCTTGTCGGTGACGAGCTCCTCGGGGGCGTCGGCTGCCCGCCCGTGCTCGACCTCGGCCCGGCCGACGGGTCCGCCCGTCGGGTGGGTCTGCGCGCCGCCCGCGTGCCCGTGCGTCGGACGACCGGCGGGGGCGGCCGCGGGAGCGGTGCCGGGCCAGTCGTCGGCGGCCCTCCTGGCCTGGGGCGGGCGGGCCCCGCCGGGGGCGGGGTGCGGCGTGGCGCCGGGGCCTGCGGGGTTCTGCGCGCCGCCGGGGGCGAAGGGGGCGCGGGTCGGCGTGCCGCCGTGGGGTGCGGGGGCGTCGGTGTCCGGCCTGCGGGCGGGGGCGGTGCGGTCCTCGGCCGGCATGGCGTCGGCCGCCGGGACGTCTCCGCCCGGCCAGTCGTCCGCCGCGCGACGGGCACGCCGGGAACCGGCGGCGGTCGGCGTGGCGCCGGGGTTGGCGGTGCCGCTGGGCGCGAAGGGGGCACGGTTCGGCGTGCCGCCTTCAGTCGCGGGGGCGGGGGTGTCCGGCGTGCCGCCGTCGGCAGCGGGGGCGGCCGTCGGCCAGTCGTCCGCCGCGCGACGGGAAAGCGGGGAGCGGGCGGTGGGCGGCGTGCCGGCATCGGCCGGGGAGGCGGGGGCGGCCTGCGTCCCGCCGTCGGTCGCGGGGGCGGCGGTCGGCCAGTCGTCCGCCGCGCGACGGGCACGCGGGGAGCCAGCCGTGGGCGGCGTACCGGCATCGACTGCCGGGGCTGCGGTCTCCGGCGCGCCGCCGGCAGCAGGCGCGGCCGTCGGCCAGTCGTCCGCCGCGCGACGGGCACGCGGGGGACGGGCCGTGGGCGGCGTGCCGCCGGGGGCGGTGTCCGGGGTGGTCGGTGTGCCGGCGTCCGGAGTGGGGGCGTTGGAGACCGACGTGCCACCGGGGGTGGTGTCCGGGATGGTCGGTGTGCCGGCGTCCGGCATGCCGCCGGGGGCGGTCTGGTCGTCGGACGCCATGGCGTCGGCTGCCGCGACATCGCTGCCCGGCCAGTCGTCCGCCGCGCGGCGGGCGCGACGGGAACCGACGGCGTTCGGCGTGCCGCCGTCCGCTGCGGGGGCGGTGCTCGGCCAGTCGTCGGCCGCGCGACGGGCCGTCCTGGACTCGGCGGGGCCTACGGCCTCGGCCACCGCGTCGGGCGTGCTGCCGGCCGCTGTGGCGTCGCCCGTCGGCCGGTCGTCCGAGGCGCGACGGGCCGTCCTGGCGTCGGCGTTGCCTGCGGGGTCGGCTGTGGGCGGCACGCTGTCGGCGTCCGACGGGGTCGCGGTCGCCGACGTGTCGCCTGCGTCCACCGCGCTTGCCGCGTAGGGCATGTCCGGGGAGCCGGCCGGGGCGTCGGCCGGGGCTTGCGTGCCCGCGGGGACCACTGTGGACGCAGTGGCCGACGTGTCGGCCTCGCCCCACGAACCCGGCGTGGCGCCGGTTCCGGACGGGTCCGCCGCGGCGACCGACGTTGCCGCGTCACCCGCCGGCGCTTCCGCCTCAGCCGCCGGCGATTCAGCCGAGTCCGTCGAGGCCGACGGGTCGGCCGACAGTGGGAGCAGGAGTTCCATCGTCGTTTCGGCCGGGGTTTCCGGGAGCGACGTGGACTTGGTCCGGGCGGGGAGGACGTTGCCGTTGGACTCCGCGTCCGCGCCGGGGAGGGTGACGGCGGGCGTGGCCGCCGTGGTCGGCGGGGCGGCGGGGACGGAGGCGGTCGGGGGTGAGGCCAGCAGCGAGGTGGGCAGGACCACGACCGCCGCCACACCGCCCTGCTTCTGCTCGCGCAGCTGCACCCGCACCCCGTGCCGGTGGGCCAGGCGGGCCACGACGTACAGGCCGAGCCCGAGCCCGTCCTCGCCCTCCTGGTCGTAGGGGGTGTCCGGGTCGAAGTCGGTGAGGCGGGAGTTGAGGCGGGTCAGCCGGTCGCCGGTCATGCCGATGCCCTCGTCCTGGACGGAGAGCATGACCTCGCCGTTCTCCAGGAGCCAGCCGGAGACCTCGACGGGCAGGTCCGGCGGGGAGAACGAGGTGGCGTTCTCCATGAGTTCGGCCAGAAGGTGGGAGAGGTCGTCGGCGGCGAAACCGGCCACGTGCGCGTGCGGGGGCAGCGCGGAGATGCGGACGCGTTCGTAGCGCTCGATCTCGCTGACCGCCGCGCGCACCACGTCCACCAGCGGGATGGGCCCCGCGTGCTGCTGGACGTGCTCCTCACCCGCGAGGACGAGCAGGTTCTCGCTGTGGCGGCGCATGACCGTGGCGAAGTGGTCGAGCTTGAAGAGCGTGGCCAGCCGTTCGGGGTCGTGCTCGCGCTCCTCCAGGCCCTCGATGACCGCGAGTTGACGTTCGACGAGTCCGAGGGTGCGCAGCGAGAGGTTGACGAACGTGCCGCTGATGCTGGTCCGCAGCTGCCCCAACCGCTCGGCGGCGTCGGCGAGTTCGGCGCGCAGTTCCTCGCGGGCGTCGGCCATCTTCTGCCGCTGCCCGACGAGGTGCTTGCGGTCGGACTCCAGGGTGGCGATGCGCTCGTGGAGGGCGACGGCGTGCTCGTGCAGGGCGTTGACGGAACGGACGACCTGCGCGAACTCGTCGTTGCGGCCGGTGAAGCGGACCGACTCCTCCGCGGCCGGGTTCTCGGCGCCGGCCAGCCGGGCGGAGCCGAGGCGCAGCACGGCCAGCGGGCGGGTGAGACTGCGGGCCATGGCGGTGGCGATGCCGACGGCGATCAGTATCAGCGCGCCGAGCAGGGCGACGCGCAGCTCCAGCGCGGTGACGTCGTCGTCGCGCAGCTGGGCGAGGTCCTTGACGCGGCGGTCGTAGGCGGAGGACTCGGCTCCGCGCATGAGGGCGACGCGTGCGGTGAGCGCGGCGTCGACCTTCTTGGCGTCGAAGCCGAGTTCGTCGTCGCTCAGGGCGGGCTGGTCGGTGAGGGCGGCCAGGTACTTCTGGGCGGCGGTGACGTCCGTGCCGGTGACCGTGGAGTCGTAGGCGTCGACGGCTTCTTCGGGCGCGCGGTCGCGGAAGGAGGCCAGGGCCGCGTCGGAGCGCAGCCTGGCCTGCTGGGCGGCGGCGGTGAGCTCGTCACGCTGCCGGGTGTCGGCGTCGGAGGAGACCCTCTCGGACTCGGACCGGCCGGTGTCCGGGTCGGTGACGTTCTCGCTGTCCGTCGGCATGTTCAGCGCCGCGAGGAGCAGTCCGCGGGCGGCGGTGGCCTGCTGGACGGCGGTGTCGAGTTCGGCGAGGGCGTACGCGCCGGCGCCCGCGCGCGGCGGCATCTGCTGGGCGAGCTGCTCGGCGAGCCCGTGCAGTTCGGTGATGGCCGTTGAGTACGCCCGGTGCGCCTCCAGGGCCGTGCTCCGGCCGGTGAGGGCGGCCTGGCGGACGGCTGCGATGCCGCCGAGGTCCTTGCGGAGTTCGGCGGGGGCGTCGGTGTCGGCGGTCAGTTCCTGTACCTGGCGGTCGACGCGGGCGCTGCTCTCCCCGGAGGGCGCCTTGCCCTTGGTCCGGCCGGCCGCGACGTAGGTGGTGACCTCGTCGCGTTCGTCGGCCAGGGACTGGGCGAGGACGAGGGCGTCCTGCGTCTGCTCGGCCAGGGTGACCAGGTTCTGGGAGTCATTGAGCTGCCCTGAGGCGGCGATGACGGAGGGGGCGCCGGCTCCCGCGATGGCGGCGGCCACGACGGCCACCGCGACGATCAGCCGGTTGCGTACGTGGGCGGGACGGCCCTTGCCGACAGGGGTGCGCTCCGCGCCCTGCTCGGAGGCCGTCTGCCTGCCTGTGCGCCGAGGCCGCGTCTTCTGCACCGGTGCTCGCATTCCTGACTCGTGTTATACCCATGGGCCAAAGGTGACGCTCCGTCAGTCGGCGCGCCCTTCCGGTTCGGTCCCCGACCCTCCCAGTGCCGGTGGGCGGGGTTCGCGCATCGCCTGCCCCGCCACCCGAAGGAGTGAACCTCGGAGAGGAGTTGGCGGGCAAGTTCCTCTGGCGTGTGCGACGGCCTTGTGCGCGGGGCCGGTTGGACGTGGACGGCGGGCTTTGACAGGATTCGCCGCCACGTCTTCCCGGAGCGCTTCATTCCCGCCCAAAACAGGCGTCTGACCTGCGTCGGCGCGTCCAGACCGCGATGGATGCCAGCCTTTCGCGAAGGGTGTGCAGGGCTCGTGCAGACTGGCTTGATGCGTACGGAACTTGTCTCGGAGCCCGGCGATCAGGCCTGCCCCAACGAGGACTTCGTGAGCGTCGCGCTTCCCGCCTCCGGGCAGGGCGGTTCGCTCGTCCTCCTGGACGGGGTGACGCCGCCGCGGGGCGGTACGGGCTGTCTGCATTCGGTCCCCTGGTTCACCGCTCGACTGGGCGGGGCACTGACCGAACTGACCGTTTCACACCCGGATGCTCCTCTGGCCGAGGCACTGGCCGCCGCAGTCGCGCGTACCTCCGCCACCCACGCCCGAACCTGTGACCTTTCTCACCCGCGCACCCCTCAGGCGACGGTCGCCCTGGCGCGCTGGTCGCCGGAGACCGTCGAGTACCTGGTCCTCTCCGACGCGGTCCTGCTGCTGGCCGCTCCCGACGGCATGGTCACCGCGGTCCTCGACGACCGGCTGGACCGGCTGCCCCGGGCCCTGCTGGCGAGCGCGGAGATCTGCGACGCCGAGGCCCGCAACAAGGAGGGCGGCTTCTTCACGGCCGCCGCCGATCCTGCCGTGGCCTCGCGGGCGGTCACCGGGAGCGTCCCGCGCGCGGGCGTATCGGCCCTGGCGGCGCTGAGCGACGGGGCGGCGCGCTGGACGGAGACGTTCCGCGAGGGCGACTGGGCGGACCTGTTCGCCCGCCTCCGGAGGGAGGGGCCCGCGGCCCTGGTGCGGCGGGTGCGGGAACTGGAACGCGCGGACGAGGAACGCGTCTTCCTCGGCCGCGGCAAGCGCCATGACGACGCCACGGCGGTGTACGCGGAGCTGTGAACGGCGGCCCGGCGGCGGGCTACCTGGCCATGCCCCGGTTGAGCTGGTTGAGGAGGCGGGCCAGTTCGGCCACCTCGGCGCGCTCCCAGTGGGACAGCTGGGTGACGTATCGGCCGCGGCGGGCCTCGCGGACGCGGCCGACCCGGGTGCGGCCCTCCTCGGTGAGGTCGACCAGCCAGGCGCGCCCGTCGGCCGGGTCGGGCTCGCGGGCGACGAGCCCGAGGTGTTCCAGGGCGCGCAGCTGCCGGGACATGGTGGCCTTGCCGATGCCGATGTAGGCGGCGAGCTCGGTCGCGCGCTGCCGGCCGCACTCCTCCAGCCGCACCAGCAGGCCGTACGCGGCGGACTCCAGGTCGGGGTGGACCTCGCGGGCCATCTCACCCTGGCTGGCGCGGGCGCGGCGCAGCAGGACCGTCAGCTCGCGCTCCAGGGACAGGAACTCCTGGTCCACGCCGCGCGGCGGTGTGCCGGTTCCGGGGTGTCCCGGGTTCGCCGCGTCCTCGGGGCGCACGGTGCTCCCGCCCGTGCCCGCCTTCGCGCCTGCTTCCGCGTCCGTGTGTCCGATCGCGTGTCCGTCCTCGTGCACGTCAGCACTCCTGATCCGGTCTCGGACCTGATTCTACGTGCGTAGTTGCCTCCTGGCCGCGCCGCGCCGGACGGGCCCGGGCCTCCCTCACGGAGTCCGGGCCCGCCTCGTCCGGCCGCGTCCGTCACGCCGCGACCGGGACCTCGGGCGTCGCGCCGTTCGCGGCGGGCGCGAGCGCCAGTTCCAGGACCTGGCGGACGTCGGTGACGGTGTGGACGTCGAGCTTGTCCAGCACCTCCGCGGGGACGTCGTCCAGGTCGGGCTCGTTGCGCTTGGGGATGATCACGGTGGTGACTCCCGCCCGGTGCGCGGCGAGCAGCTTCTGCTTCACGCCGCCGATCGGCAGGACCCGCCCGGTCAGGGAGACCTCGCCGGTCATCGCCACGTCCGTGCGGACCAGCCGCCCCGACAGCAGCGACGCGAGGGCCGTCGTCATGGTGATGCCCGCGCTCGGGCCGTCCTTGGGTACCGCGCCCGCCGGGAAGTGGATGTGCGTGCCCCGGTCCTTCAGGTCGGCCACCGGCAGTTCCAGCTCGGCCCCGTGGCTGCGCAGGAAGCTCAGCGCGATCTGCGCCGACTCCTTCATCACGTCGCCCAGCTGTCCCGTCAGGGTCAGTCCCGCCGCGCCCGTCTCCGGGTCGGCGAGGGACGCCTCCACGTACAGCACGTCGCCGCCCGCGCCGGTGACCGCGAGGCCGGTCGCCACACCGGGCACCGCCGTCCGCCGCTCGGCCGGGTCCTGGGCGGACTCGGGCACATGGTGCGGCCGGCCGATGAGTGCGCGCAGGTCGCCCTCGGTGACGGTGAAGGGCAGTTCCCGCTCGCCCAGTTCGTGCTGGGCGGCGATCTTGCGCAGCAGCCGTGCCACGGACCGCTCCAGGTTGCGTACGCCCGCCTCGCGCGTGTACTCGCCGGCCAGCTTGCGCAGCGCGCTCTCGTCGAGGGTCACCTCGTCGGCGTCGAGGCCGGCCCGCTCCAGCTGGCGCGGGAGCAGGTGGTCACGCGCGATGACGATCTTCTCGTCCTCGGTGTAGCCGTCGAGGCGGACCAGCTCCATCCGGTCGAGCAGGGCCTCGGGGATGGCTTCGAGCACGTTGGCGGTGGCGAGGAACACCACGTCGCTGAGGTCGAGTTCGACCTCCAGGTAGTGGTCGCGGAAGGTGTGGTTCTGTGCCGGATCCAGGACCTCGAGGAGGGCGGCGGCCGGGTCGCCCCGGAAGTCCGAGCCCACCTTGTCGAT
Organism: Streptomyces sp. NPDC088254; assembly: GCF_044740925.1. Taxonomy (NCBI): domain Bacteria; kingdom Bacillati; phylum Actinomycetota; class Actinomycetes; order Kitasatosporales; family Streptomycetaceae; genus Streptomyces; species Streptomyces sp. NPDC088254. The sequence continues at coordinate 140,941 of NZ_JBIURQ010000013.1, forward strand.
CTCGTCCAGCAGGACCACCGGGTTCATGGACCCGGCCTCCTTGATGGCGCGGACGATCCGGCCGGGCAGCGCGCCGACGTAGGTGCGCCGATGGCCGCGGATCTCGGCCTCGTCCCGGACGCCGCCGAGGGCGACCCGGACGAACTCGCGCCCCATGGCGTGCGCGACGGACTCGCCGAGCGAGGTCTTGCCCACGCCGGGCGGGCCGACGAGCGCGAGCACGGCGCCCCCGCGCCGCCCGCCGACGACGCCGAGGCCGCGGTCGCCGCGCCGCTTGCGCACCGCGAGGTACTCGGTGATCCGCTCCTTCACATCGTCCAGGCCGGCGTGCTCGGCGTCGAGGACGGCCCGGGCGCCCTGGATGTCGTAGGCGTCCTCGGTCCTCTTGCTCCAGGGGAGTTCGAGGACGGTGTCCAGCCAGGTGCGGATCCAGGAGCCCTCGGGCGACTGGTCGCTCGCCCGCTCCAGCTTGTCGACCTCCTTGAGGGCGGCCTCGCGGACCTTCCCGGGCAGGTCGGCGGCCTCCACGCGTGCGCGGTAGTCGTCGGACTCCTCGCCCTGCTCCTCGCCGTTCAGCTCGCGCAGCTCCTTGCGCACGGCTTCCAGCTGCCGCCGCAGGAGGAACTCGCGCTGCTGCTTGTCGACGCCCTCCTGGACGTCCTTGGCGATGGTCTCGGCGACGTCCTGCTCGGCGAGGTGGTCGCGCAGCTGGCGTACAGCCAGCTTCAGCCGGGCCACGGGGTCCGCGGTCTCCAGCAGCTCCACCTTCTGCTCGGTGGTGAGGAACGGCGAGTACCCGGAGTTGTCGGCGAGCGCGGAGACGTCGTCGATGGCCTGGACGCGGTCGACGACCTGCCAGGCGCCGCGCTTGCGCAGCCAGGCGGTGGCCAGGGCCTTGTACTCCTTGACCAGTTCCGTGACATGGCCGGGGAGCGGCTCGGGCGTCTGCTCTTCGATGCGGGTGCCCTCGACCCACAGCGCCGCCCCGGGGCCGGTGGTGCCGGCGCCGATGCGCACGCGGCCGCGGCCCCGGATCAGCGCGCCCGGGTCTCCGTCGGCCAGGCGGCCGACCTGTTCGACCGTGCCGAGCACGCCGGTGCTCGCGTAGGTCCCGTCGATGCGCGGCACCAGCAGGACCCTGGGCTTGCCGGGCTCGGACCGGGCGGCGGCCTGGGCGGCCTCCACCGCGGCGCGCACGTCGGCGTCGTTGAGGTCGAGCGGAACCACCATCCCGGGCAGCACCACTTCGTCGTCGAGCGGCAGCACGGGCAGGGTGAGCGGTGTGAACGCTGCGGACTCAGCAGCCATGATCTCCCCTTCGGCAGTCAAGTTGAGTTATGCCGACTCAATGAACGGCGGCCCCCGGATGTTCCCCGTACCGGTCCGCGTTCGCTGTGGGCGATCACCTCCCTCGTCTCGCCCGCCCCCATTTCCGGCGTTCCCGCCGAACCGGACCCGCCCCGACAGCACAATGCGCACATGACCGATGACTGGAAGCAACGGCTCGACGCCCTGCACGCGGAGCTGGTCCGCCGGGACGACCCCGTCGCCTGGGTGATGGAGGCGGACGCCGTGGAGGCGTCCCGGCGCTACCCGGACCTCGCCCCGCGCGGGCCCGTCTTCGGTGTCGCGGCGCAGGACACCTCCGCCGGCGACCCGCGCTGGCGGCTGCTCAAGCCGGTCGTGAACGGCACCCCGCAGCAGGCCCGCGACGGCCTCAACTCCCACCTGTGGTTCAAGGCGAAGGACGACACCGACGACCCGGCCGTCCGCCGGGAACTGCTGAGTGCGGTGCGGGTGCTGGAGCGGGAGCCGGCCGACGAGGTGACGGCGCTGGGCGTGCGCTACCGGGTCGTGCGCGGCGACGAGTTCGCGCGCATGGGGGACGACGGGCTGGAGCCGCCCCGCCCGACCGACCCGGAGCCGCCCGCACCCCTGTGGGACGGCCGGGACGACACCCCCTCCCCCGACCTGGGGTTCGTCCTCGACCCGGACCGCGACGAGGGGCCGATGGCGGGCGCCCTGCGGCTCGGGCTGCGGGACTTCGCCTACACGGGCTCCCGCTACCCGGCCGACGTGCGGGAGGGCTCCGCGCGCGCGGTCCTGACACACCCCGACGTCGTCTGTCTTCCCGTCGGCTTCTCGGTGGCCGAGCACGACGGCACGGGCTGGACCCCGCACGGCGCCCTCATGGCCACCCCGCACGAGGCCCGCCGGCTGCTGCACGACGGGATGGCCCGCTTCTGGGCGCTGCTGTACGGCTTCGACGAGGCGAGGAAGGCCGTGTACGCGCGCGCGGCCGAGGCGTACCGGGCGGCGGGCCGCGCCGACGAGGCCCGGGTGGAGGACCGGCTGTTCCGGATCTGCCGGGTGGAGCGGATGGTCCGCATGGGCCCGGACGGCCCCGAACCGCCCCGCTCGTCGGACCTCGACGACTACGGCCCGATGAAACTGCACCCGACCCTGCACGAGGACGGCACGGTGGTGCATGACGACTGACACCCGCCGGGACGGGGCGAGGGCAGGCGTGCGCGCGGCGGCGGACCCGGCCGCGGGAGATGCCCGGCGAGGAGATCCCGGCCGCGGTGGAGTGGGCCGCGCGGGCGGTGGGGTGGGCGACCGGCTCGGGCAGCGGCTGGGCCGTCTGTCGGGCGGGGAGAAACGTCGTGATCCACGGCCCGCCCGCCGCACTGGACGAGGCCGGTGGCTACGGTGCCTTCGTGCCGCCCGAGGAATGAGGCGACGCTTCCTGACGAGCCGACGCGCGGGGGTGCCGGGCTGTATTGCGCGTTCCGCCGCCGGACGGCCGGCTGAGTGCCAGGATGGGCCGATGTCCGTCTTCAACGAGCTTCCCGAGGTGCTGGACCGTCGCACGGGCCCCTACGGCGAGGTGGTGCTGCGCCGGCAGAGGGACGTCCTCCAGATCATCGCCAACGGCTGCTTCCTGATGGACACTTCCGACGGCCGCTCGGAGCGGCTGCTCGTGGACGCGGCGCTGGCCGCGCTCGACGGCCGCCCCGCGCCTAGCGTCCTGATCGGCGGCCTGGGCGTCGGCTTCTCGCTGGCGCACGCCGCCGCCGACGCCCGCTGGGGCCGCATCACCGTCGTGGAGCGCGAACGCGCCGTCGTGGACTGGCACCGCGACGGGCCGCTCGCCGCGATCTCGGGCCCCGCGCTCGCCGACCCGCGCACGGAGATCGCGGAAGCGGACCTGCTGAAGTACGTCAATGAGACATACGCCACTTTCGACGCGCTGTGCCTCGACATCGACAACGGCCCCGGCTGGACGGTCACGGAGGGCAACGAGGACCTCTACACACCGGCCGGACTCACAGGCTGTGCACGGGTGTTGAGACCCGGTGGGGTTCTCGCGGTGTGGTCCGCACAGCCCTCCGACGAATTCGAGCGAACCCTGAGGAATGCCGGGTTCCAACAGGTGCGTACCGAAGAGGTCCCGGTTGCCCGGGGAGCACCCGACATCGTGCATCTCGCCGTCCGACCTGGATAGCAAAGCCGCGCCGGCTCCCCGTACGCTGCTGCCCTGACGCGAATGATTCACGCGTCAACCGCAGTCATGCGCAGACGGCAGACGAGGGATCACCCCACGGATCCCGGCACAGCACCCCAGGGGCGGGCGATGGAGCAGACACACACCGCACACAACGGCACGGCGACGGCGACCCCGGGCGCGCAGCGGCGCGTCCTCGTGGTCGAGGACGACCCGACCATCGTCGACGCCATCGCGGCCCGCCTTCGCGCCGAGGGATTCCTCGTGCAAACGGCGAGCGACGGCCCCGCGGCCGTCGACACCGCCGAGGCCTGGCAGCCCGACCTGCTGATCCTCGACATCATGCTGCCCGGCTTCGACGGCCTCGAGGTGTGCCGCCGGGTGCAGGCCGCCCGACCGGTGCCCGTGATGATGCTCACCGCCCGCGACGACGAGACCGACATGCTCGTCGGCCTCGGCGTGGGCGCCGACGACTACATGACCAAGCCGTTCTCCATGCGGGAGCTCGCGGCACGCGTGCACGTGCTGCTGCGCCGCGTGGAGCGGGCCGCGGTCGCGGCCACCACGCCCCGCTCCGGCATCCTGCGCCTGGGCGAGCTGGAGATCGACCACGCACAGCGCCGGGTGCGGGTGCGCTCGGAGGACGTGCACCTGACGCCCACCGAGTTCGACCTGCTGGTGTGCCTGGCGAACACCCCGCGCGCGGTGCTCTCGCGTGAGCAGTTGCTCGCCGAGGTGTGGGACTGGGCGGACGCCTCCGGCACCCGGACCGTCGACAGCCACATCAAGGCGCTGCGCCGGAAGATCGGCGCCGAGCGGATCCGCACGGTGCACGGCGTGGGCTACGCGCTGGAGACCCCGACGCCATGAGCGGCGGGCCGGCCGGACCGAGAGTTTCCAGGGAACCCTGGGGCGGAGTGCGACCGTTCTCGATCAAGACGAAGCTGGGTGCGCTCGTCGTCATCTCGGTGCTGATCACCACCGGGCTGATGATGATCGCCATGCGCACCGAGACGGAGCTGCGCTTCATCACGGTCTTCTCGATGATCGCCACCCTGCTCATCACGCAGTTCGTCGCGCATTCGCTCACCGCGCCGCTGGACCAGATGAACACGGTCGCGCGGGCCATCTCGCACGGCGACTACACCCGCCGGGTCAGCGAGAACCGCCGCGACGAGCTGGGCGACCTGGCCCAGACGATCAACGTCATGGCGGACGAGCTGGAGGCGCAGGACAACCAGCGCAAGGAGCTGGTGGCCAACGTCTCCCACGAGCTGCGCACGCCCATCGCCGGGCTGCGCGCCGTCCTGGAGAACGTGGTCGACGGGATCGCCGAGGCTGACCCGGAGACGATGCGCACCGCCCTGAAGCAGACCGAGCGGCTCGGCCGGCTGGTGGAGACCCTGCTCGACCTGTCCCGGCTGGACAACGGCGTGGTGCCGCTGCGCAGGCGGCGGTTCGAGGTGTGGCCGTACCTGTCGGGAGTGCTGAAGGAGGCCAACATGGTGGCCTCCGCGCGCGCGACGATGGGCTCGGGCGGCAGCCACACGCGTACGGACGTCCATCTGCACCTGGACGTCACCCCGCCGGAGCTGACCGCGCACGCGGACCCGGAGCGGATCCACCAGGTCGTCGCCAACCTCATCGACAACGCGGTCAAGCACAGTCCGCCGCACGGCCGGGTGACGGTCAGGGCGCGCCGGGGCCCGCTGCCGGAGTCGCTGGAGCTGGAGGTGCTGGACGAGGGTCCCGGCATTCCGCGGTCGGAGTGGCACCGGGTCTTCGAGCGCTTCAACCGGGGCGCCGTCAGCCGGCCGCACGGTCCGGGCAGCGACGGCGGCACGGGACTGGGACTGGCGATCGCCCGCTGGGCGGTCGATCTTCACGGAGGCCGGATCGGAGTGGCCGAATCCGAGCGTGGTTGCCGGATTCTTATCACTCTTCCGGGAGAGCCCTCCGTGCCAAGTTGACGTAAAGTGCCAACCGGAGCCACAAGATCCACTGGCGTTTCCCGCTGCCGCCGCCCCGTGGCGGCGAGCCGGACCGGGGCGATCAGGCATGCGCCGACGCAGGTCGGCGCGGGTGGGCCCGGGGTTCGTGAAGGACCGGCCCGGGGGTCGTGCGGTCGGTGCGCGCACCCTGCATCAAACGTTTCCTTTTGCAGCGCAACTGCGCTTGTTTCCCGCCGTTTCAACCCCTGAAACACGCTTGAAGATGTGACTTACGTGACGATGCGGCAGCCCGGCCTGACCTTCACCCGCCGAGGGGCGTAGCCTTTATTCCCGCTGTCCATCACCTTGTGAAGCGGAAGAGGGCGGTTGCCGCCGTGTCGCCACAGTCCCCCAGTAACTCGAGCATCTCGACCGACGCAGACCAAGCGGGGAAGAACCCCGCTGCCGCGTTCGGTCCGAACGAGTGGCTCGTCGACGAGATCTATCAGCAGTACCTCCAGGACCCGAACTCGGTAGACCGTGCCTGGTGGGACTTCTTCGCCGACTACAAGCCGGGGGCCGCCAGCTCTCCGGCTCCGGCGGGTACTGCGGCCGCGGGGGCCGCAGGGACCACCACCACGCCCCCGGCCCAGGCCCAGGCTCCCGCCGCGCCGGCCCCGGCCGCCGCGCCGAAGCCCGCCGCCGCCCCGGCCGCCGCAGCTCCGGCGAAGGCCGCCCCGGCGCCCGCCAAGGCCGCGCCGGCCGCCAAGCCTGCCGCGAAGGCCGCTCCCGCCGACGGGTCCGCCGGTTCCTCCGAGGGACCCGAGTACGTGACGCTGCGCGGCCCGTCCGCCGCGGTCGCGAAGAACATGAACGCCTCCCTGGAGCTGCCCACGGCCACGTCCGTGCGCGCGGTCCCGGTGAAGCTGCTGTTCGACAACCGCATCGTCATCAACAACCACCTCAAGCGCGCCCGGGGCGGGAAGATCTCCTTCACGCACCTGATCGGCTACGCGATGGTGCAGGCCATCAAGGCCATGCCGTCGATGAACTGGTCGTTCGGCGAGAAGGACGGCAAGCCGACCCTCGTCAAGCCGCCGCACGTCAACCTCGGCCTGGCCATCGACCTGGTGAAGCCCAACGGCGACCGCCAGCTCGTCGTGGCCGCCATCAAGAAGGCCGAGACGCTGAACTTCTTCGAGTTCTGGCAGGCCTACGAGGACATCGTCCGTCGCGCCCGCGACAACAAGCTGACGATGGACGACTTCACCGGCGTCACGGTCTCCCTGACCAACCCCGGTGGCCTCGGCACCGTCCACTCGGTGCCGCGTCTGATGCCCGGCCAGTCGGTCATCATGGGCGTCGGCTCCATGGACTACCCCGCGGAGTTCCAGGGCACCTCCCAGGACACCCTGAACAAGCTCGGCATCTCGAAGGTCATGACGCTCACGTCGACCTACGACCACCGGGTCATCCAGGGCGCCGCCTCCGGCGAGTTCCTCCGCCAGGTCGCCAACCTGCTGCTCGGCGAGAGCGGCTTCTACGACGACATCTTCGAGGCCCTGCGCATCCCCTACGAGCCGGTCCGCTGGCTCAAGGACATCGACGCCAGCCACGACGACGACGTCACCAAGGCCGCCCGCGTCTTCGAGCTGATCCACTCCTACCGGGTCCGCGGCCACGTCATGGCCGACACCGACCCGCTGGAGTACCGCCAGCGCAAGCACCCCGACCTGGACATCACCGAGCACGGGCTCACGCTGTGGGACCTGGAGCGCGAGTTCGCGGTCGGCGGCTTCTCGGGCAAGTCCCTGATGAAGCTGCGCGACATCCTCGGTGTGCTGCGCGACTCGTACTGCCGCACCACCGGCATCGAGTTCATGCACATCCAGGACCCCAAGCAGCGCAAGTGGATCCAGGACCGCATCGAGCGCCCGCACTCCAAGCCGGAGCGCGAGGAGCAGCTGCGCATCCTGCGCCGCCTGAACGCCGCGGAAGCCTTCGAGACGTTCCTGCAGACGAAGTACGTCGGCCAGAAGCGCTTCTCCCTGGAGGGCGGCGAGTCCGTCATCCCGCTGCTGGACGCGGTCATCGACTCGGCCGCCGAGTCGCGCCTGGACGAGGTCGTCATCGGCATGGCCCACCGCGGCCGCCTGAACGTCCTCGCCAACATCGTCGGCAAGTCGTACGCGCAGATCTTCCGCGAGTTCGAGGGCAACCTCGACCCGAAGTCGATGCACGGCTCCGGTGACGTGAAGTACCACCTGGGCGCCGAGGGCACCTTCACCGGCCTGGACGGCGAGCAGATCAAGGTCTCCCTGGTCGCGAACCCCTCCCACCTGGAGGCGGTGGACCCGGTCCTGGAGGGCGTCGCCCGCGCCAAGCAGGACATCATCAACAAGGGCGGCACGGACTTCACCGTCCTGCCGGTGGCCCTCCACGGCGACGCGGCCTTCGCGGGCCAGGGCGTGGTGGCCGAGACCCTGAACATGTCGCAGCTGCGCGGCTACCGCACCGGCGGCACGGTCCACATCGTCATCAACAACCAGGTCGGCTTCACCGCGGCCCCCGAGTCCTCGCGTTCCTCCATGTACGCGACGGACGTCGCCCGCATGATCGAGGCCCCGATCTTCCACGTGAACGGCGACGACCCGGAGGCCGTGGTCCGCGTCGCGCGGCTGGCCTTCGAGTTCCGCCAGGCGTTCAACAAGGACGTGGTGATCGACCTCATCTGCTACCGCCGCCGCGGTCACAACGAGTCGGACAACCCGGCCTTCACCCAGCCGCTGATGTACGACCTGATCGACAAGAAGCGCTCGGTGCGCAAGCTCTACACCGAGTCCCTCATCGGTCGCGGCGACATCACCCTGGAAGAGGCCGAGCAGGCCCTCCAGGACTACCAGGGCCAGCTGGAGAAGGTCTTCACGGAGGTCCGCGAGGCCACCGCGCAGCCGGTCGCCGTCGACTCCCGCGACGGGCAGGACAACTTCCCGGTCGAGGTGAACACCGCCGTCTCCGCCGAGGTCGTCAAGCGGATCGCCGAGTCCCAGGTCAACATCCCCGACCACATCACCGCGCACCCGCGGCTGCTGCCGCAGCTCCAGCGCCGTGCGTCGATGGTCGAGGACGGCACGATCGACTGGGGCATGGGCGAGACCCTCGCCGTCGGCTCCCTCCTCCTGGAGGGCGTCCCGGTCCGCCTGGCCGGCCAGGACTCCCAGCGCGGCACGTTCGGCCAGCGCCACGCGGTCATCATCGACCGTGAGAACGGCGAGGAGTTCACGCCGCTGATGTACCTCTCCGAGGATCAGGCGCGCCTGAACGTCTACAACTCGCTGCTCTCGGAGTACGCGGCGATGGGCTTCGAGTACGGCTACTCGCTGGCCCGTCCCGACGCGCTCGTGATGTGGGAGGCGCAGTTCGGCGACTTCGTCAACGGCGCGCAGACGGTCGTGGACGAGTTCATCTCCTCCGCGGAGCAGAAGTGGGGCCAGACCTCCGGCGTCACGCTGCTGCTCCCGCACGGCTACGAGGGCCAGGGCCCCGACCACTCGTCGGCCCGCCCGGAGCGGTTCCTGCAGCTCTGCGCCCAGAACAACATGACGGTCGCGATGCCGACCCTGCCGTCGAACTACTTCCACCTCCTGCGGTGGCAGGTGCACAACCCGCACCACAAGCCGCTGGTCGTCTTCACCCCGAAGTCGATGCTGCGCCTCAAGGCCGCCGCGTCGAAGGCGGAGGAGTTCACCACGGGCCAGTTCCGCCCGGTCATCGGCGACGCGTCGGTGGACCCGGCCGCGGTCCGCAAGGTCGTCTTCTGCGCCGGCAAGGTGTACTACGACCTGGAGGCCGAGCGTCAGAAGCGCGGTGCGACGGACGTGGCGATCATCCGCATCGAGCGCCTGTACCCGCTGCCGGGCGCGGAGCTCCAGGCGGAGATCAAGAAGTACCCGAACGCCGAGAAGTACCTGTGGGCCCAGGAGGAGCCGGCCAACCAGGGCGCCTGGCCGTTCATCGCCCTGAACCTGATCGACCACCTGGACCTGGCCGTCGGCGCGGACGTCCCGCACGGCGAGCGCCTGCGCCGCATCTCGCGCCCGCACGGCTCGTCGCCGGCGGTCGGCTCGGCCAAGCGGCACCAGGCGGAGCAGGAGCAGCTGGTGCGCGAGGTGTTCGAGGCGTGAGCCTCTGACCCCCTGCCGTACAGGTCGAAGGGCCCGCCCCGGAGTCTTCCGGGGCGGGCCCTTCGGCGTGCGGGTCCGGAGGCCGCCCTTCGGAGTGCGCGTCCCCGGAGGCCGCCCTTCGGCCTGCCGGCGCGGGCCGCCTATCCTTTTGCTGTCCCCTCCCTGCGACCGACACACGGAGCACTCGTCATGTACTTCACCGACCGTGGCATCGAAGAACTCGAGAAGCGGCGCGGCGAGGAGGAGGTCACCTTCGAGTGGCTCGCCGAGCAGTTGCGGACGTTCGTGGACCTGAACCCCGACTTCGAGGTGCCGGTGGAGCGTCTGGCGACCTGGCTGGCGCGGCTGGACGACGAGTTCGACGAGGACGACGAGTAGGGCCGGTCCGGCGGCTGCTGTCCGCGGTTCGCCGCCGTCCTCGTCCAGGGGCGCCCTTCGGGGCGCCCCTTTCGTGTGTCTTGACTTTCCGTGACCGCGATATATCGTGTTTGACGGGAGACGCGATATGGCGTGTCACCCGCCCCTGTCCCTTGCCTGGGAGGTCTGCCATGTCCGAGTGGTCCGTCGCCGAGCCGCGCAAGCTCGCCTTCGACGAGCCCGTCAGCGAGCTGCACGTACGCGTGGTCAACGGCACGGTGAACGTCGTGGGCACGGACGACGGCGGTCCCGCCCGCCTGGAGGTGTCGCACATCGAGGGACCGCCCCTGGTGGTCACCCATCGCGACGGCATCCTGACCGTGGCCTACGAGGATCTGCCCTGGAAGGGGTTCCTCAAGTGGCTCGACCGCAAGGGGTGGCGCCGCAGCGCCGTCGTCTCGCTCGCCGTGCCGGCGGGCACTCGCGTGGAGGTGGGCGCGGTGAGCGCCGGGGCGGTCGTCTCCGGGATCGACGGACGCACCGAGGTGAGGGGCGTCTCCGGGGACACCACGCTGGTGCGGCTGACCGGGCCGGTGCGCGCGGACACCGTCTCCGGGAGCGTGGAGGCCCAGGCCCTCACCGGCGATCTGCGCTTCAACTCGGTCTCCGGGGACCTGACCGTCGTGGAGGCGGGCTCCTCGGTGAAGGCCGACTCGGTGAGCGGATCGATGATCGTCGACCTCGATCCCGCGAGCCGCCCCACCGACATCGGCCTGACCAGCGTCTCGGGTGAGATCGCGATCCGGCTCCCCCACCCGGCGGACGCCGAGATCGAGGCGAACACGGCGAGCGGCACGGTGTCCAACGCCTTCGAGGACCTGCGGGTCGCCGGCCAGTGGGGCGCCAAGCGGATCACCGGCCGGCTCGGCGCGGGCAGCGGCAGGCTGAAGGCGACCACGGTCTCCGGCTCGATCGCCCTGCTGCGCCGCCCGGCCACCGAGGAGGACGGCCCCTGGGAGGCGGAGGAGGACTCCGGGACGGCACAGGGGCGCGCCGCCGGGTCGCCCGACGGCTCCGGGCCCCGCACAGGGCACAATGCGACTTCCGGCCCGGGTGACGCGCCCTCGCCCCCCTCGGACGGCTCCCCCGACGCCCCGGCCGACAGCACGACCGACAAGAAGGTGCTCTGACATGCCCCCCGTCTTCGCCCACGGCCGCCTCCGCCTCTACCTGCTGAAGCTTCTGGACGAGGCCCCGCGCCACGGCTACGAGGTGATCCGCCTCCTGGAGGAACGCTTCCAGGGGCTGTACGCGCCGTCGGCGGGCACCGTCTACCCCCGGCTGGCCAAGCTTGAGGCCGAGGGCCTGGTCACCCACACCACCGAGGGCGGCCGCAAGGTGTACGCCATCACCGACGCCGGGCGGGCCGAGCTGGCCGACCGCAGCGGTGAGCTGGCCGACCTGGAGCTGGAGATCCGCGAGTCCGTCGCTGAGCTCGCCGCGGAGATCCGCGCCGATGTGCGCGGCGCCGCGGGCGATCTGCGGCGCGAGATGCGGGCGGCGGCCACCGAGGCCCGGCGCGACCCGACGGCCGGCGGGGACGCGCACGCGTACCCGGGCGACAACGAGTCGTGGCGGGCCGCCAAGGAGGAGATGCGCCGGGCCAAGCAGGAGTGGAAGGAACAGGCCCGCCGCGCCAAGGACGAGAGCCGCCGGGCCCGCGAAGAGGCCCAGCGGGCCCAGCGGCAGGCCAAGGAGGCCCAGGACAAGGCCCGTGCCCAGGCCCAGGAGGAGGTGCAGCGCATAGCGCGGCGCGTCCAGGAGCAGGTCCAGAGCCACTTCGCCCGGGGCGACTGGCCGACGGGCGTGCGGGAGGGCCTGACCGAACTGGCCAAGGAGTTCGGCGAGTTCGGCAAGGACTACGGCAGGGAGTTCGGGCGCGACTTCGGCTTCGGCCGCGCCGGCAAGGAGACCGCGACCGCGCCTCCGGCGTACTCGCAGACACCGGAGGACTTCCCGGCCGAGTACGAGCCGGCCTGGGCTCACGAGGAGGCCGGCGGCGACCCGGTCCGCGACCTGGAGCGCCTGCTGGACCGCTTCCGCGACGACATCCGCGACGCGGCGCGTGACAACGGCGTGACCCCCGACCAGCTCCGGCTGACCCGCCGCCACCTGTCAGCGGCGGCGGCCCACATCGGCGCCGCTCTCAGGAGCCCGAAGCCCTGAGCACCGGGGGCCGAGAGAGAGGGCGGCGGTCGTTCAGCCCGCCTGGGCCTGGTTCTCGCCGTAGAGGACCCGGGTCAGGGCCGCGTGAGTGACGCCCTGGTCGGCGAGGGTCTCGGCGGGCGGGCCGGGGCGGGCGGTGAGGGCGAGCAGCAGGTGCTCGTCGCCGATGTGCCGGTCGCGGTGGGCCAGGGCGATGCGCAGGGACTGCTCCAGGACGTCCTTGCCGTCACGGCCGAAGCGGGGACGCCCGCTCCGGCCGGTGCCTGAACCGCCCCGGTGCCCATCGGCCATCGCTCCGACGCCGTGGGTCTCCTCCACCCGGGAGACGATCTCCGCGACATCGATGCCGAGGCCGGCGAGGGCGTCGGCGTCGGCCCGGGAGAGGCCCGCCCTGCGCCGCGCCTCCCCCAGCGCCAGGCGTACGGACCGCCGACGCTCCTCCGTCAGCCCCAGAGCGGTCAGTGCGAACGATCCCCGGCTCGCCGTCCGGTCCAGCAGGGCGAGCAGCAGATGCTCGGCGCCAACCGTCCGCACGCCCGAGCCCTGGCACTGCTCGACGGCGTCCCGTACGACGTCCCGGGCGTCCTTCGTGAACCGTTCGAACATCACTGCCTCCCGTGCTTCTTGTGGACGGCTTGCCTGCTGATGCCGAGTTCCGCCGCGATCTCCTGCCACGACCACCCCTGGTCGCGGGCGCTGCGCACCTGCACCGCCTCCAGCTGCTCCAGCAGCCTGCGCAGGGCGGCGACGGCACGCAGCCCGACCCGGGGATCGCGGTCGCCGGCGCGTGCGGCGAGATCCGTTGCTTCGGTCATGCCGTCAACTTACGTTGACACGAGAGGGGCGTCAACCCTGGTTGACACGCAAGGGGTGCTTCAGCGTCGGTCACGAATGTGTGAGGACGACCTTCCCGAACAGGTCGCCGGACGCGAGGCGTTCGAAGCCCTCGCGGGCTCGGTCGAGGGGAAGGACCTCGTCGATGACGGGGCGGACGCCGGTCGCGGCGCAGAAGGCGAGCAGGTCCTCCAGCTCCTCCTTGGTGCCCATCGTGGAGCCGACGACCTTGAGTTCCAGAAAGAAGATCCGGGTCAGCTCGGCGTGCGAGGGCCGGTCCCCGCTCGTCGCGCCCGAGATCACGAGCGTGCCGCCGGGCCGCAGGGACTTCACCGAGTGGGACCAGGTGGCCGCGCCGACGGTCTCGATGACGGCGTCCACCCGCTGCGGCAGCCGGGCGCCCGGCTCCAGCGCCTCGACGGCGCCCAGCTCCAGCGCGCGCTTGCGCTTGGCCTCGTCCCGGCTGGTCGCGAAGACGCGCAGCCCGGCGGCCCGGCCGAGCACGATGGCGGCCGTGGCCACCCCGCCGCCGGCCCCCTGGACGAGCACGGAGTCACCGGGCCGTACACCGGCGTTGGTGAAGAGCATGCGGTAGGCCGTGAGCCAGGCCGTGGGCAGACAGGCGGCCTCCTCGAAGGAGAGTCCCTTCGGCTTGGGCAGGACGTTCCAGGTCGGCACCGCGACCTGTTCGGCGAAGGTGCCCTGGTAGCGCTCGGTGAGGATGGAGCGGGGCTCGTCGGGTCCGACGCCGTGCCCGGTCTGCCCGATCACGGAGTGCAGGACGACCTCGTTGCCGTCCTCGTCGACGCCGGCGGCGTCGCACCCGAGGATCATCGGCAGTTTGTCCTCGGCGAGGCCCACCCCGCGCAGGGACCACAGGTCGTGGTGGTTGAGGGAGGCGGCGCGGACGTTGACGGTGCTCCAGCCGGGCCGGTGCTCGGGGGCGGGGCGCTCCCCCGACTCCAGTCCGTTCAGCGGCTGGTCACGATCGATGCGAGCGGCGTAGACGGCGAACATGCAGCCGACGATAGGGTCCGCGCCCGGCGGGCGAAACCGGACGCCGCTGTGAGACATGCCCTCTTGCCAACCGGCCCGGCGAGGGGCGCACACAGCCGGACGGCCCCGCCCGTGCGGGCGGGGCCGTCCGTGGAAGTCGCGTCAGCGACGGGCCACGCCCTCCGCCCGCGCGGCCGCGGCCACCGCCGCGGTCACGGCGGGGGCGACCCGCTCGTCGAACGGCGACGGGATCACGTAGTCCGCGGCGAGGTCGTCGCCGACGACGCCGGCGAGCGCCTCGGCGGCGGCGATCTTCATGCCCTCGGTGATCCGGGACGCCCGCACCTGCAGCGCGCCCGCGAAGATGCCCGGGAACGCCAGCACGTTGTTGATCTGGTTCGGGAAGTCCGACCGCCCGGTCGCGACGACCGCCGCGTACTTGTGGGCGACCTCGGGGTGCACCTCGGGGTTGGGGTTGGCCATGGCGAAGACGAACGCGCCCTCGGCCATCGAGGCCACCGCCTCCTCGGCGACCGTGCCGCCGGAGACGCCGATGAAGACGTCGGCGCCCGCGAGCGCGTCCTCCAGCGAGCCGGTCAGCCCCGCCTTGTTGGTGAACCCGGCCAGCTGGCGCTTGACGTCGGTCAGGTCCTCCCGGTCCGCCGAGACGACGCCCTTGCGGTCGGCGACCGCGACGTCCCCGACGCCGGCCTCGACCAGCATCTTGGCGATGGCGACACCGGCCGCGCCGGCCCCCGAGATGACGGCCCTGAGGTCGGCGATGGCCCGCCCGCTCAGCCGCGCCGCGTTGCGCAGCGCCGCCAGCGTCACGACCGCCGTGCCGTGCTGGTCGTCGTGGAAGACCGGGATGTCCAGTGCCTCCTGGAGCCGGCGCTCGACCTCGAAGCACCGCGGCGCCGAGATGTCCTCCAGGTTGACGCCGCCGAACGAGGGCGCGAGGCGGACCACGGTCTCGACGATCTCGTCGACGTCCGTGCAGGCGAGCGCGATCGGGACCGCGTCGACACCGCCGAACTGCTTGAAGAGGATCGCCTTGCCCTCCATCACCGGAAGAGACGCCTCGGGCCCGATGTCACCGAGCCCGAGGACCGCCGTGCCGTCGGTGACGACGGCCACGACGGACGACTTCCAGGTGTAGTCGTTCACCAGCTCCGGCTGTTCCGCGATCGCGGTGCACACGCGAGCGACGCCGGGAGTGTAGGCGAGGGACAGGTCGTCCTTGTCGCGAATCGGGACGGTGGCCTGCACGGCCATCTTGCCGCCGCGGTGCAGCGCGAACGCCGGATCGAACGAGTCGAGGGGCTCCGCACCGCCCTCCGTGGCCGTATTGTCCGCTTCGCTTTCGCTGCGAGGATTGACGATCTCCGCTGCCACTGTGTCTTACCCCTTAGGTGTTCATGGATGAGGGTGGCCACTCCTGGTTGAGAAGTGGGCGGGCATCGCGCAGGTCCCAGGCGGTGATACGTACGGGCCTGCGCGTCGGGCGCGCCGCACACGCGCCCTGAGCCCCGGATGAGGGGTGTGAAGAACCTTCTTACCGGACGGACGCGCCCCAGGACGAGTCCAATCCGTGCAAGGTCACATGCCGCATCTTGCAGGAGTCCCACAGCCCCCGCACGTCACGGCGACAACCGCATGCCGCCGACCGCCCCGGCGAGCCCTCGGTGATCATCTCAGTGACATGGCTCTCACGCCGAAGCACGAGGGCGAGGACCAGACATACTCTTGACACGCACTCAAGTCGGCGTACACACCGTATCTCCGGCGACCGCATCGTGAGATGGACCGAAGATCTTTCGGCCGGAGGAATGGATTCCAGGAGAAGGTGCGGCCCAGTGCGGCCGTGATGTACCGGACTGATGCGGTTCGGGGGTCGCCCGTTATCCGATTTTGACATGGCTGCCCCCTCGAATGGCGCAGTCCGAATGGCAAGATGCGGTAATCACACGAGGTCGCGACACCCGAAGGTGTGTGTTCTCGTCGACCCATCGGCATCTCCATTCCATCCGCCGGAGGCACTCACCATGTCCGCACGTTCCATCCGCCCTACCACCGCCGCGCGCACCCGGCTAGCCGCGGTCGGTTCCCTCGCGGTCGCGGGCGCCCTGCTGCTCACCGCCTGCGGTGACCAGACCGCCGGCGGCAGCGGCAGCGGCGACGTAGACGCTTCGGGCAAGGCCGGCACGGCGCCCCTCTTCGCCAAGCTGCCGAAGAAGATCCAGGACGCGGGCGTCATCAAGGTCGGCACCAACGCCGAGTACGCGCCGATGGAGTATGTCGAGGGCGGCAAGATCGTGGGCGTCGACCCCGACATCGCCGCCGCGCTCAGCAAGCAGCTCGGTGTCGAGTTCAAGTTCACCTCCGGCTCCTTCGACGGTCTGATCACCGCGGTCAACACCGGCCGCTACGACATCGCCATGTCGTCGATCACCGACAACAAGCAGCGCCAGGAGGGCCTGGACGACAAGGGCAAGAAGCTGGGCGAAGGCGTCGACTTCGTCGACTACTTCACCGCCGGCACCGCCGTCTACGTCAAGAAGGGCAACCCGAAGGGCATCAAGTCCATCGAGGACCTCTGCGGCCAGACGGCGGCCGTGCAGCGGGGCACCACCTACGAGGAGGCCCTGAAGACGCAGTCCAAGAAGTGCACGGAGGGCGGCAAGAAGGCCATCACGATCGAGTCGTTCGAGAACGACACCGAGGCCCAGACCCGGGTGAAGTCGGGCGGCGCCGTGGCCGGCGTCAACGACTACCCGGTCGCCGTGGACATGGCCCGCAAGGCCGACGGCGGCAACGCCTTCGAGGTCGTCGGCGAGCAGTACGACGCCGGCCCCTTCGGCATCGTCGTCGACAAGCAGAACACCCAGCTGCGCGACGCCCTCAAGGAGGCCGTCGACGGGATCATCAAGGACGGTTCGTACCAGAAGGTGCTGGAGAAGTGGGGCGCCCAGAGCGGCGCGATCAAGGCCGCCCAGATCAACGGCGGCAAGTAAGACCCCAGCACCACTGAAGGGCAGTCCCCATGACTGACAAGCTCGACAAGTCCGACGCGGGCGCACCGCCGGCCGACCTGCCTCCGGTGACGAAGGACACGGCGTTCGCCGGCCCGCCGGAGGCCATCAAGGCCGTACCCGTGCGCCACTACGGCCGCTGGGTCAGCGCCGTCGTCGTTCTCGCACTCCTCGCGCTGCTGGTCAACGCCTTCGCGCACGGCGACATCCGCTGGCAGTCGGTGTCGGACAAGCTGTTCGACTCGACCGTGATCGCGGGCGCCGGCCGGACGCTGCTGATCAGCCTCCTGTCCATGGTGCTCGGCGTGGCCCTGGGCGTGCTGCTGGCCGTGATGCGGCTGTCGAAGAACCCGGTCACCAACAGCGTGGCCTGGCTGTACATCTGGTTCTTCCGCGGCACCCCGGTCTACGTCCAGTTGCTGATGTGGTTCAACCTGGCGCTGATCTTCCCGATCCTGAACCTCGGTCCGATCTACAAGGACGAGATGACGGACGTCATGACGCCGTTCATGTGCGCCCTGCTGGGCCTCGGCCTGAACGAGGCCGCGTACATGGCCGAGATCTGCCGCGCCGGCCTGCTGGCCGTCGACGAGGGGCAGACGGAGGCGGCTCACGCGCTCGGCATGAGCCACGGCAAGACGCTGCGCCGGATCGTGATCCCGCAGGCCATGCGGGTGATCGTGCCGCCGACCGGCAACGAGTTCATCAACATGCTGAAGACCTCGGCGCTGGTGTACGCGGTGACCTACAACGAACTGCTGCGCTCGACCTCGGTGATCGGTTCCCAGTCGTACGCCGTGATGGAGATGCTCTTCGTCGCCTCGATCTGGTACCTGGTCATGACCAGCGTGTTCAGCGTCTTCCAGTACTACCTGGAGCGCTACTACGCGCGGGGTTCCAGCCGGAGCCTGCCGCCGACGGTCTTCCAGAAGATCAAGGCGAACCTGTTCGGATCGAGGAGCGTGGCATGACCGCGATGGTGAAGGCCGAGGGCGTCCACAAGTCCTTCGGCGCGGTCGAGGTCCTCAAGGGCATCGACCTGGAGGTCCAGTCCGGCGAGGTGTTCTGCCTGATCGGCCCGTCCGGTTCCGGCAAGTCGACCTTCCTGAGGTGCATCAACCACCTGGAGAAGATCAACGCCGGCCGTCTGTACGTCGACGGGAACCTGGTCGGCTACCGGCAGAAGGGCGACAAGCTCCACGAGCTCAAGGACAGCGAGGTCGCGCTGCAGCGCCGGGACATCGGCATGGTGTTCCAGCGGTTCAACCTCTTCCCGCACATGACGGCGGTGGAGAACGTGATGGAGGCGCCGGTCCAGGTCAAGGGCACGAGCAGGGCCCAGGCCAAGGAGCGCGCGATGCAGCTCCTGGACCGGGTGGGTCTGGCCGACAAGGCCGGGAACTACCCCTCGCAGCTCTCCGGCGGCCAGCAGCAGCGGGTGGCCATCGCCCGCGCTCTGGCGATGGACCCGAAGCTGATGCTGTTCGACGAGCCGACCTCGGCCCTCGACCCGGAGCTGGTCGGTGACGTCCTCGACGTCATGCGCGACCTCGCCGAGTCCGGGATGACGATGGTCGTCGTCACCCACGAGATGGGCTTCGCCCGCGAGGTCGGCGACAGCCTGGTGTTCATGGACGGCGGCGTGGTCGTCGAGGCCGGCAACCCGCGCGACGTCCTGACGAACCCGCAGCACGAGCGGACGAAGGCGTTCCTGTCCAAGGTGCTGTGACCCGACCCGGGTGAGGGGGCGGTACGAGATCCTTCGTACCGCCCCCTTCGCGTGTGCGGGTCCTACTACTTGAGGGCGAGCAGCAGGGTGTCCGACGGCGAGCACCACACCGGCCGGGCCTCGGCGAAGCCCTTCTCGCGCAGTACGCGCGCGTGCCAGGCGGCGGAGGGCATGTCGCCGTCGGCGTGCTCGCCGTAGATCTCGAAGCGGCGGGCGGTGGGTCCGGCGAGGACGGGGTCGGCGGCGGCGAGCTGCCACCACTGGGCCCAGTCGACGGCGCCGGCCTCCTTGGCCCGGTCCATGTGGGCGTGCCGCAGCGCCCGCTCGGCGGCGTTGATCCGGGGCGTGGTGTCGTCGATCATGTGGTCCGCGTTCATGAAGACGCCGCCGTCGCGGACGAGTCCCGCGATCCGGCCGTAGAGGTCCGCGAGGGGTTCGCTGTGCAGCCAGTGCAGGGCCGTGGCGGTCAGCACGGCGTCGTAGGAGTCGTACGGCAGCTTCGCCGTCCAGTGCGGGTCCTTGAGGTCGGCGGTGACGAGGCGGACGCGGTCGTCGCCGGCGAAGGTGCCCTCGGCGATGGTGAGCAGGGCCGGGTCGAGGTCGACGCCGGTGCTGGTGGCGTCGGGGAAGCGGGCGAGCAGCCGGGCGGTGACGGTGCCGGTGCCGCAGGCGAGGTCCAGGACGCGCGGGGCGGTGCCGACGAGCGCCTCCACCATGTCGAGCATGACGCGGAAGCGATCCTCCCGGTCCGGCATGTACCACTCCTGCTGCCGGTCCCAGCTCTGCTGCCAGCGCTGCCAGTCGGTCCCGGTGTCCATGGCCATGAGAGCCCCCTCGTCGGTCGATACGTAATACCCTGAAAGCACGATCAGTCGTTACCTGACCGTCCCACGACCATAGAGCCCTCCCGTAAGGACTACAAGTGGAACTGGCCCATTACTCGGACTACGCCGTCCGTCTCGTCAACAGCGAGGCGCCGGCGCAGGGCAAGGACTCGCTGACCTCGGTCCAGGCCGTCCGGGACCTGTTCGGCGCCAACGGGTCGGCGGCCCGCCGGGCCACCGACGCGGACGTGACCCGCTTCCGCGCGGTACGGGGCCGGCTGCGCGCGGTGTTCGAGGCTGCCGACGCCGGCGACGAGACCCTCGCGGTCGACCTGCTCAACTCGTTGCTGCTGGAGTTCCCGGTCAGCCCCCAGATCTCCGGCCACGACACCCGGGACGAGGACGACCGCCCGCTGTGGCACATGCACCTCGCCGACCACCCCTCCAACGCGACCGCCGGCTACGCCGCCATCGCCGCGATGGGCCTGGCCTTCCACCTGACCGAGTACGGCGTCGACCGGCTCGGCCTGTGCGAGGCCGCCCCCTGCCGCAACGCCTACCTCGACACCTCGACCAACCGCTCCCGCCGCTACTGCTCCGACCGCTGCGCCACCCGCGCCAACGTGGCCGCCTACCGCGCCCGCAAGCGCCTGGAGGCCGACCGGCCGGCCGGCACCGGCCTGGCGGCGGAGAGCGCCCAGCGCACCAGCGCCAGCGGCGAGCGCTGATCCGGCCCGAGCGGCCGGTAGCGGAACCACACCCTGCCCAGGATCAGCTCGTCGGGCACGGCGCCGTAGTCGGTGCTGTCGCCGCCGGCGTAGGCGTTGTCCCCGAGCACCCACCACCCGCCCGCACGGCGCTCGACGGCCCGCTTGACGACCAGCAGGTCCTGCTGGAAGGGATGCCTCAGCACGACGACGTCACCGGCCCTGACCCTGGCCCCGTACCGCACCAGCAACTGGTCGCCGTGACGCAGCGTGGGCACCATCGACGGGCCGGTCACCTCCGCCAGCCCGAAGGGCGCGGCCGCCCTCGTGCGCTCGGTCTCACGCGACAGCTCCGGCATCCCCGGCACCTCCCCTGGTTGTTCCCCCACCAGTCTGGGTCCCGCCTCCTACTTTTGTCCCAAGCCCTAGGGGGCACTCGCGAAAACCTGTCCGGCGAGGAGTAATGTCCCACCTGAGAAGACGATCACGAGGAAGGAACGCTCCATGCTTTCCCGCCTGTTTGCCCCCAAGGTGAAGGTCAGCGCCCACTGCGACCTGCCCTGCGGCGTGTACGACCCGGCCCAGGCCCGCATCGAGGCGGAGTCGGTGAAGGCCGTGCAGGAGAAGATGGCCGCCAACGACGACCCGCACTTCCAGGCGCGTGCCACCGTCATCAAGGAGCAGCGCGCCGAACTCGCGAAGCACCACGTCTCCGTGCTGTGGAGCGACTACTTCAAGCCCCCGCACTTCGAGAAGTACCCCCAGCTGCACGAGCTGGTCAACGAGACCCTGAAGGCCCTGTCGGCCGCCAAGGCCTCCACGGACCCGAAGACCGGCGAGAAGGCCCTGGAGCTGATCGCCGAGATCGACCGCATCTTCTGGGAGACCAAGAAGGCCTGATCTCCGATCACGCCGTTCGACCTGCGCCCGACCGCTGTCGTCGCAGAGTCTTCGTGACCGCACCCGGCCCGCGGGGCGCCGATCCGGCGTCCGTCGCGGTCCGGGTGCGGTCGTGCGGGGCCGCTCACGTGCCGATCTACGATCGGCGGATGAGTTCACCTGCCCCAGCCGCCCTCGTCCGCTGGACGTACGCCTTCGTCGACCGGCCCGCCGGGGGCTTCGAGTCGGCGTGTGCTTTCTGGACCGCCGTCACGGATACGCGGGTGTCCTCACCCCGGGGCGAGGACGGCGAGTTCGTCACGTTGCTCCCGGAGGGCGCCGACGCGTGTGTGAAGGCGCAGGGCGTCACCGGCGGTGACGGCGGCGCGCATCTCGACTTCTGCGCGAGGGACGTACCCGCGTTCGTGGAAACGGCGTGCGCGTCGGGCGCGGAGACCGTCGCGGCGCACGACGGGTGGTCCGTGCTGCGGTCGCCCGCCGGGCAGTTGTTCTGCGCGGTGCCCTGGCACGGGGAGTCCGCGCGGCCGCCGGTGGTGGCCGGCAGCCGTCTGGACCAGGTCTGCGTCGACGTCCCGCCGTCCGCCTACGACACCGAAGTCGCCTTCTGGAGCGGCCTCCTGGCCGGCCAGGGCTGGACGCCCCGGCCGGGCTCGCTGCCCGGCTTCCACGTGGTCGCCCCGCCCGCGGGGCTGCCGATCCGGATCCTGCTCCAGCGGCTCGGCGAGGAGCGGGGCGTGTCCGCGCACCTCGACCTGGCGTGCGGCGGCGGGATCGACGCCGTGCGCGCCCGTCACGAGGCGCTCGGCGCGAGCCTCGTCGCCGTCCACCCGCACTGGACGGTGCTGCGCGACCCGGCGGGCGGGCTGTACTGCCTGACCGCCCGCGACCCGCAGGCGTGAAAGGCTCGTGCTCGACGGTCGCCGGGTCCCGCGTGAACGCGAGCCCGGCGCTGGTCGGACGTGACGGATATCGGGTCAGGTCGTGGGGGCCGTTGGAGTGTCGGCCGGGTCCGGTTCGGAGGTGGGGTGGGTGTTCTCGGGGTGACCGTGCAGTTCGACGCCTCCCTCTTCGTACGACGCGCAGCCGGGGTTGTGGCACGGACCCGCTACCCATCGCGGGACCCAGGCGCCCAGCGTCTTGTGACGCCGGACGACGGTGTCTACGGCCTGCCCGCAGTCGGGACAGA
The DNA here is from genome assembly GCF_044740925.1 of Streptomyces sp. NPDC088254. Lineage (NCBI taxonomy): Bacteria > Bacillati > Actinomycetota > Actinomycetes > Kitasatosporales > Streptomycetaceae > Streptomyces > Streptomyces sp. NPDC088254. Next base: position 163,355 of record NZ_JBIURQ010000013.1, read on the forward strand.
CGTGGTTTTCCCTGTCCATGTCCTCAGAGTAGGACGGTTCCCGCCGGCGTGAGTAGGTGTCGGCGGGCACCGCTCCCGCGGTCAGCTACTGCGCCGGGTGACGAACTCCGCCAGGGACAGCAGGCCCGTCGCGGACTCCGGTTCCGGGACCGCCCGGGCCAGCTCGGACATCGCCCGGGCCATCCGGTCGGCCGCCTGCTCCTGCGCCCACTCGCGCCCGCCGGCCCGCTCCACGGCCCGCGTGGTGCGCTCCAGGTCCGCCGGGTCGTACGGCCTCGCGTACAGCTCGGCCAGTTCCGCGGCCGCCGGGGTGCCCGAGGTGAGCGCGGCGACCACGGGCAGGGACTTCTTGCGGGCGGCCAGGTCCGCGCCGGCCGGCTTGCCGGTGCGCCGGGGGTCGCCCCACAGGCCGATCACGTCGTCGATGAGCTGGAAGGCGAGCCCGGCCTGCCGGCCGAACGAGTCCAGCGCCTCGACGTCCGCCCCGGACGCCCCCGCGTACAGCGCGCCCATCGCGCAGGCGCAGCCGAGCAGCGCGCCCGTCTTCGCCTCGGCCATGACGAGCACCTCGTCGAGGGTGACCTCGGCGGGGTGCCGCTTCTCCAGCGCCGTGTCCGCCTGCTGCCCGGCGCACAGTTCGACCACGCAGGCCGCGAGCCGGGCGGCGGCCGCCGGTGACGCCGGGTGCCGGTCCTCGGCGAGCATGCCGAGGGCGAGCGCCTGGAGGGCGTCCCCGCCGAGGATCGCGTCGGCGTCGCCGAACACGGTCCAGGCGGTGGGGCGGTGCCGGCGGGTGGCGTCCCGGTCCATCACGTCGTCGTGCAGCAGCGTGAAGTTGTGGACCAGTTCCACCGCGGCGGCCGCGCGGACCGCCGCCGTACGGGCCGCCGGGCCGCCGAGCGCGGCGGCCGCGGCGAGGACCAGCGCGGGACGGATCGCCTTGCCGGCGTTGCCCGCGGCCGGTGTGCCGTCGGCGTGCTCCCAGCCGAAGTGGTAGAGCCCGATACGGCGCATCGAGCCGGGCAGCGATTCCAGCGCCGTGCGCAGGGCGGGGTCGACGACGGCGCGCGCGTCCTCCAGGATCGCCGCCGCCTCCTGCCCCTCGGCGGCGGCCCCCGGTGGGCCGCCGTCCGACCGGCTCGCGGCGGAGGAACGCCGCTGCCGTGCCCCGCCCGGATGGGGCCTGGTCTCCGTCACTTCGGTCATGAGGTCCCCCTCGCAGGGTCCGCGGACGGTGGCGGCAACACGGCCGCCGGGCATCGCGTGCCCCCCGGCCGCCCCCGCCCCCGGCGCGTCAGGGCCGGCGTGGTCACCGCCAGCGGCCGATCTCGACGTTCTCCAGGACGCCCAGCGCGTCCGGCACCAGCACCGCGGCCGAGTAGTAGGCCGTGACCAGGTACTTGATGATCGCCTGTTCGTTGATGCCCATGAACCGCACGGACAGGCTGGGCTCGATCTCGTCCGGGATGCCGGACTGGCGCAGCCCGATCACGCCCTGCTCCTGCTCGCCGAGACGCAGCGCGATGATCGAGCTGGTCCGGGCCTCGGTGACCGGGATCTTGTTGCACGGGTAGATCGGCACCCCGCGCCAGGTCGGGATGCGGTTGCCGGCGATGTCGATCGTCTCGGGGACGAGCCCCCGCTTGTTCAGCTCACGGCCGATCGCGGAGATCGTGCGCGGGTGGGCGAGGAGCATCTTCGTCCCGCGCCGCCTGCTGAGCAGTTCGTCCAGGTCGTCCGGGCTCGGCACGCCGTCGTGCGGCTGGAGCCGCTGGTCGTACTCGCAGTTGTGCAGGAGTCCGAACTCCCGGTTGTTCACGAGCTCGTGCTCCTGGCGTTCCTTGAGCGCCTCGACCGTCAGCCGCAACTGCTGCTCGGTCTGGTTCATGGGCTGGTTGTAGAGGTCGGCCACCCGCGTGTGGATGCGCAACACCGTCTGGGCGATGCTCAGTTCGTACTCGCGCGGCCGGGCGTCGTAGTCGACGAAGGTGTGCGGGATGTCGGCCTCTCCGGCGTGGCCGGCGGCGAGGTCGACGGACTTCTCGCCGTAGCGGTTGGTCTGCTGCGCGGGGATGGAGAGCAGCGAACGCAGGTGCGCGCGCAGGGAGTCGGCGCGCTCGGCGACCTGCTCGAAGTCGGCGCGGGACAGCGTCAGCACCGTGCAGGTGGTGTCGGCGCGCGCGGTGTACTCCCAGATGGACTCGCCGTCCAGCAGCGCCTGGTCGCCGAAGTACGCGCCGTCGGCGAGGACGCCGAGGACCTGGTCGTCGCCGTAAGGGCCGGTGCCGATCTTCTCCACCCTGCCGTGCGCCAGCAGATGGACCTCGTCGGTCTGGCTGCCGAAGGAGGCGATGACCTCGCCCGGGGCGTACTGGCGCTGGCGGCAGCGCTGGGCCAGCTCGCCGAGCACCTCCTCGTCCTCGTAGGAGCGCAACGCCGGCAGTTCGCCCAGTTCGGCGGGGATGACCTCGACGCGGTCGCCGGTCTTGACGAACGTGACCCTGCCGTCGCCGACCGCGTACGTCAGTCGTCGGTTCACCCGGTACGTGCCGCCCTGCACGTCCACCCAGGGCAGCGTCCGCAGCAGCCAGCGGGAGCTGATCTCCTGCATCTGCGGTGCGGACTTGGTCGTGGTGGCCAGGTTCCGCGCGGCCGCGGTGCCGAGGCTCTGCTGCGGCTTGCCCTGCTCGGCGCGGACCTCTTCGCCTACCGACATAAGGAATTGCCCTCCCGGTCATGCACGGACGCCGTGATGCGCCGCTGCACTGTTTCGTCCGCAAGCCTTCCATCACGCAGGGTGCTCGTGCTATTACACGAACGAGGGGGAATGGATCACCGGGGGCCTGGGAAGAGCGCTTTCCCCGCCCGAACGATGTTCGACAATGGCCTGGTGACCAGCTCCCTTCCGTTCGATCCCGCCGCGCTGCGCCCCCGGCTGCCCTCGCCCGTGCAGGAGGTGTCCGACGAGCGGTTCGCCCGGCGCGGAGTGCGGCTGTGGCTCAAGCGGGACGACCTGATCCATCCGGAGCTGATCGGCAACAAGTGGCGCAAGCTGGCGCCGAACCTGGCCGCGGCGCGGGGGCGGACGGTGGTGACGTTCGGCGGCGCGTACTCCAACCATCTGCGGGCCACGGCCGCCGCCGGCCGGCTCCTCGGCCTGCCCACGGTGGGGGTGGTGCGCGGGGACGAGCTGGCGGACCGCCCGCTGAACCCCTCCCTGGCCCGCTGCGCCGCCGACGGGATGCGGCTGCACTTCGTCGACCGGGCGGCCTACCGCCGCAAGAGCGAGCCGGACGCTCTCGCGGCCCTTCTGCGCGCCGCCGGCGCCGAGGACACGTACGTCGTCCCGGAGGGCGGCAGCAACGCGGCGGCCGTCCGCGGCTGCCGGGCGCTGGGCGATGAGCTGCGGGGGCGCGGCGACGTCGTCGCCTTGGCCTGCGGCACCGGCGGCACGCTGGCCGGACTGGCCGCCGGCCTCGGTCCCAGCCAGTCGGCGCTGGGCATACCCGTCCTCAAGGGGGGCTTCCTCGGCGACGAGGTCCGGGCCCTGCAGGCGGAGGCGTTCGGCGGGCCGCGCGGCCGGTGGCGGCTCGACGAGCGCTTCCACTTCGGCGGGTACGCGCGCGTGCCGGCCGCTCTCGACGCCTTCGCCGACGACTTCGAGCAACGGCACGCCCTGCCGGTCGAGCGTCTCTACGTCGCCAAGGCGCTGTACGCCCTGACCGCCCTCGCGGAGGAGGGCGCCTTTCCACGCGGCGCCCAGGTCACGGCGGTGGTCACGGGCTCCCCGTTCCCCGCCTGACGTCATCCCGCTTCGCGGAAGGCGGCCGCCTCCTCCAGGTCGAGCCGGCGCAGCAGCGTGCGCAGCATCTCGTCGTCGATGTGGCGGCTGTCGCGGAGGCGGACGAACACCTCGCGTTCGGCGCTGATCATCTCGCGGGACAGCCGGCGGTAGGTGTCGTCGACGGTCTCGCCGGTGACCTCGTTGACCTGGCCGAGGCGCTCCCAGACGGCGTTGCGGCGGCGCTCCAGGACCGTGCGCAGACGGTCGGCGAGGGGCGGGGGGAGGGCGTTGCGCTCGTCGGCGAGGAGGGCGTTCAGGCGTTCCTCGGCGACCCGGGAGGCCTGCGCCTGCGCGTTGGCCTCGGCGAGCGTGGCGGCCTGCGGGTCGACCGCGGGGAACTTCAGCAGCCGGATCAGCGGGGGCAGGGTCAGCCCCTGCACGACCAGGGTGCCGATGACGGTGGTGAACGTCAGGAAGAGGATCAGGTTGCGGTGCGGGAAGGGCTCCGTGCCGTGGGCGATGGTGAGCGGGATGGAGAAGGCGATGGCGAGGGAGACCACGCCGCGCATGCCGGCCCAGGCGATGACGATCGGTCCCCGCCAGGTCGGGTCCTCCTCACGCGCGCGGATGCGCGCCGACAGCAGCCGCGGCAGGAAGGTCGCCGGGTACACCCACAGGAAGCGGGTCGCGACCACGACGAGGAAGAGGGCGACGGCGTACCAGGCGGCGTCCGGGCCCTCGTACGCGTCGAGCCCCTTCAGGACGACCTGGAGCTGCAGGCCGATCAGGGCGAAGACCGCCGACTCCAGGATGAAGGCGACCATCTTCCACACCGCTTCCTCCTGGAGGCGGGTGGCGAAGTCGACCTCCCACGCGCGGTGGCCGAGGTACAGGGCGACGACGACCACGGCGATGACGCCGGAGGCGTGGAACTGCTCGGCGGCGGAGTACGCGACAAACGGGATCAGCAGGGACAGCGTGTTCTGCAGCAGCGGCTCCTTCAGGTGCGTGCGCAGCCAGTGCAGCGGCGCCATCAGGATGAGCCCTACGGCGGTGCCGCCGACCGACGCGATCAGGAACTCCTCGACGCCGCCGACCCAGGACGCGCCCGTGCCGACGACGACCGCGAGGGCCACCTTGTAGGCGGTGATCGCGGTGGCGTCGTTCAGCAGGGACTCGCCCTGGAGGATGGTGGTGATCCGCGAGGGCAGTCCGACCCTGCGGGCCACCGCGGTCGCCGCGACCGCGTCCGGCGGGGCGACCACCGCGCCCAGCACCAGCGCGGCGGTCAGCGGCAGGCCGGGGATGAGCAGGTGGGCGGCGTAGCCGACGGCGACCGTGGCGAACAGGACGTATCCGACCGAGAGCAGCGCCACCGGCCGCAGCTGCGCGCGCAGGTCCAGGTAGGAGCTGTCGGTGGCGGAGGTGTACAGCAGCGGGGGCAGCAGCAGCGGCAGGACGATGTGCGGGTCGAGGGTGTAGTCGGGGACGCCCGGCACGAACGACGCGGCCAGGCCGGCCGCCACCAGGAGCAGCGGGGCGGGCACCGGGGTGCGCCGGGCCGCCCCGGCGATCGCCGCACTGCCCGCCACCAGCAACAGCAGTGGCATCACGTCCATGTCGTCCCGCCCTCGGTTTTCCGCGCGGTCGCCCGCGCGCGCGTCGTAACCTGGCAATCATGAAACAGTGCACGCACGCCGACGCGCTGCCGCACCCCCCACCGGACCCGCTCGGCGAGACCTGTCCGGAGTGCCTGCGCAACGGCACCCACCCGGTGCAGTTGCGGCTGTGCCTGACGTGCGGGCACGTGGGTTGCTGCGACTCCTCGCCGGGCCGCCACGCGACGGAGCACCACAAGGAGTCGGGCCACCCGATCATGCGGACGTTCGAACCGGGTGAGAACTGGCGCTGGTGCTTCGTCGACCACGTCCTCGTGTGAGCGCCGCGTGCTCGGCGAACCTCGCAGGTCCTGGCCCGAACCGCCCCCCGGCGGCCGGGCCGTCCAGCGGGTACGGTTCGAGCATCTGACGCATGGGTACGTCAACCCGGCGCGCCCTGTTCCCATTTGGACCGGGCAGACCCCTAGACACGGAGCGTGTTCACAGGTTTACTGTGAGTGACGCCATGGGGTTGGGGTCCCGGGACAGGAGACTTGAGAGCGCGATAGCGTCACCGCTGCACCACACACGCGTTACCCCGGGGGGTGACCCTCGGCCCTGAAAAGCTTGTACCACCTTGGAGGTGAGGGTGTCCCAGATCGCAGGCGAGCCCGCGACCCAGGACTTCGTGGAAGTCCGGCTGCCGGCTGCGGGTGCCTACCTGTCGGTGCTGCGGACGGCCACGGCCGGCCTCGCGGCCCGTTTGGACTTCACCCTGGACGAGATCGAGGACCTGCGCATCGCGGTGGACGAGGCGTGCGCGATCCTGCTCCAGCAGGCCGTGCCGGGTTCCGTCCTCAGCTGTGTCTTCCGCCTGGTCGACGACTCACTGGAGGTCACCGTCTCGGCCCCGACCACGGACGGCCACGCCCCCTCGCGGGACACCTTCGCCTGGACCGTGCTGTCCGCCCTCGCGGGCAAGGTCTCCTCCGCCGTGGACGAGGACAAGACCGTTTCGATCAGCCTCTACAAACAACGCGGCGCGGGACCCGGGCCGGCGTGAGGAACGGGGACGGGCCGGTGCGGGACGAAGAGCGCGGCACACGGGGGCTGCCTGCCGAGGGCGCCGGGGCGCCTCTCTCCTCGGACGGCTCCCGGCGCATGGGTGTCGACGGCATTCCCGAGCAGGCGCGGCCGCATCCGGAGGACGACCAGACCTCCGTGGGGGCCGCCGGCCTGGCGGGCGGTGCGGTGCAGGAGCCGCCTCGGGAGAGGCGGATCGGGGGTACCCCCGGCCGGGCTGAGACAAAGGCTCGACAGAGGGCGACGGGCGGGACGATGAGCGAGCACGAGCGAGACGACGAACAGGGCGTGCCAGGCGCGCGGCACGAGCCTCAGCGCCGCGAGCCCCACCATCGCGAGCCGCAGGACCGCAGCGGCGCGCGGGCGCTCTTCGTCGAGCTGCGCGGACTGAAGGACGGCAGCCCCGAGTACGCGGAGCTGCGCAACCGGCTGGTCCGCATGCACCTGCCTCTCGTCGAGCACCTCGCCCGCCGCTTCCGCAACCGCGGCGAGCCGCTGGACGACCTCACCCAGGTCGCCACCATCGGTCTGATCAAGTCCGTCGACCGCTTCGACCCGGACCGCGGTGTGGAGTTCTCCACGTACGCGACCCCGACGGTGGTCGGCGAGATCAAGCGGCACTTCCGCGACAAGGGCTGGGCGGTGCGGGTGCCGCGCCGGCTCCAGGAGTTGCGCCTCGCGCTGACGACGGCGACCGCCGAGCTGTCGCAGCTGCACGGCCGCTCCCCCACCGTCCACGAACTGGCCGAGAAGCTGGCGATCTCGGAGGAGGAGGTGCTGGAGGGCCTGGAGTCCGCCAACGCCTACTCCACGCTGTCGCTGGACGTCCCCGACACCGACGACGAGTCCCCGGCGGTCGCCGACACGCTCGGCGCGGAGGACGAGGCGCTGGAGGGCGTGGAGTACCGGGAGTCGCTGAAGCCGCTCCTGGAGGACCTCCCGCCACGGGAGAAGCGGATCCTGCTGCTGCGCTTCTTCGGAAATATGACGCAGTCGCAGATCGCGCAGGAGGTCGGCATCTCGCAGATGCACGTCTCGCGACTGCTGGCGCGCACACTGGCCCAGCTGCGGGAGAAGCTCCTCGTCGAGGAGTGAGGGTCGAGGAGTGAGGGCTACTTCTCCTCGTCGCCGCCACCGGCGTTCTTGCCGGGCCCCCGGATCCCGAGGGCCCGGGTCGTCTCGGGGTTGACGAGCAGGACGAGAGCGGAGACGGCGACGACGGCGAGGGCGATGCCCGCCGGGATCGCCATGCTCTCGGCCTGGAGCAGGTTGTAGGCGACGGGCAGCGCCAGGATCTGCGTGATCACGGCCGGGCCCCGGCTCCAGCCCCGGCGGCCCAGCAGCCCGCGGGCGGCCAGCAGCGGCAGCAGCGCGAGCACCGCCAGCGTCACCCCGCCGGTGACGGCCTGGCTCCGGTCGTCGGGATCGCCGGCCACCCCGAGGACGAGGATCCACACCCCGCCGACGAGCAGCGCCAATCCCTCCAGGGCGACGAGGACGGCGGCATACGTCAGACGACGCGGGCGCGGGCCTGCGGTTTCCGGCACGACGGGCTTCTGCTCACCACTCACCCCCGAAGCGTATCCGCGGCGGACCCGGGCCCGTGGTGAGGGTCACGGCGGGAACTCTCACCGATCCCTTGATCGGCCTGTGCCCCGGTACCACCCAGTAGGTACGCTGCGGACCATGCGTGCACTTCTCGTCGTCAATCCGGCTGCAACGACCACCAGTGCACGGACGCGTGACGTCCTCATCCACGCGCTCGCCAGCGAGATGAAACTCGACGCCGTCACCACCGAGTACCGCGGGCACGCCCGGGATCTCGGACGGCAGGCAGCGCGCAGCGAGGACATAGACATGGTCGTCGCCCTGGGCGGCGACGGCACGATCAACGAAGTGGTCAACGGCCTGCTGCACGACGGGCCCGCCCCCGAGCGCCTGCCCGGCCTCGCCGTGGTCCCCGGTGGCTCCACCAACGTCTTCGCCCGCGCCCTCGGCCTGCCCAACGACCCGGTGGAGGCCACCGGTGTACTGCTGGACGCGTTGCGCGAGGGCAGGGAGCGCACGGTCGGCCTGGGCCTGACCTCCGGCACCCCGGGTACCGAGGACGAGGCGGTGCCGGCCCGCTGGTTCACCTTCAACGCGGGGCTCGGATTCGACGCCGGGGTCGTGGGCCGTGTGGAACAGCACCGGGAACGCGGCAAGAAATCCACACACGCTCTTTACGTGCGCCAGGCCATGCGCCAGCTTCTCGGCGAACCACAGCGCCGACACGGCACGATCACTCTGGAACGGCCGGGCGCGGACCCGGTGACCGATTTGGTGCTGTCCATCGTCTGCAACACGGCTCCGTGGACCTATCTGGGCAATCGCCCGGTGTACGCGTCGCCTAAGGCTTCGTTCGACAGCGGGCTCGACGTATTCGGTCTCAGCCGTCTGTCCACCGCTGCGGTTGTCCGGTATGGCACCCAGTTGCTCACTTCGTCCCCCGAGCGGGGCCCCCATGGCAAGCACGCTGTCTCATTGCACGACCTGGACCGCTTCACCTTGCATTCGAAGGTCCCTCTACCCCTCCAGATGGACGGTGACCACCTGGGGCTGCGAACCAGCGTGACGTTCACAGGCGTACGCCGTGCACTGCGTGTGATTGTGTGAGCAGAACTGGCTAAAGTCCTTTCACTCGAACGTTTAGGCCAGGATCCACCCCATGGAAGTACGGCTGTGACCTAGTCGACACCGAGGAATCAAAAAAAACTTTCCGGAAGGGGTTGTATCCGCCGCTGAGGTTTGCGAGTCTCTACGTGGCGATCGGGACAGCCCGCAACACCGGCATCCGCTGATCACCGGAACCCCTCTACAAACACCAGGACCCACGCCAGGGCAACCCGGCTGGTGGCCCTTCACTTGTTGAGGGATTCGTGAAAGCGTTCACATTCACAAGCAACCTGCACGTAATACCAAGGAGAGGTAGCAGCCATGGACTGGCGTCACAACGCCGTTTGCCGCGAGGAAGACCCCGAGCTGTTCTTCCCCATCGGCAACACCGGTCCTGCGCTGCTGCAGATCGAGGAAGCCAAGGCCGTCTGCCGTCGCTGCCCCGTTATCGAGCAGTGTCTGCAGTGGGCGCTCGAGTCCGGCCAGGACTCCGGCGTCTGGGGTGGTCTCAGCGAGGACGAGCGCCGTGCCATGAAGCGCCGCGCCGCCCGCAACCGGGCCCGTCAGGCCTCCGCCTGACAACACCCGCCCCGCACAGCCTGAGCTTGGCGGCGCGTACACCGCGTACGCTTCTCCCGCCCCCGAGCCGCAGCGCGCAGTACCCCCGATGCGCAGCACAAGCTGGCAACGAGCATTCGAGCCCCGGACCCCTGAGCGGTCCGGGGCTTCTTGCTGTGCACGGCCAGGGCGCTCCAGGGCGCTCACATTCCGTCAGCAGCGCTCACACAGGCCGGAGTTCACTCCCGGCAGCTCACTTCTGCGCCCGCACCGGGATGTCCAGGATCACCCGCGTGCCGCGCTCCGGCGCCGGGACCATGTCGAAGGCGCCGCCCAACTCCCCCTCCACCAGCGTCCGTACGATCTGCAGACCGAGGTTGCCCGAGGTGTGCGGGTCGAACCCGGCGGGCAGGCCCACGCCGTCGTCCTGGACGGTGACCAGGAGGCGGGCCTCCTTGGTGGTGCCGCCGCGCACCGCGGCGACCTCGACCGTGCCGGTCTCGCCCTCGCGGAATCCGTGCTCCAGGGCGTTCTGGAGGATCTCGGTGAGCACCATGGACAGCGGGGTGGCGACCTCCGCGTCCAGGATGCCGAAGCGTCCGGTGCGCCGGCCGACGACCTTGCCCGGGGAGATCTCCGCGACCATCGCGAGGACGCGGTCGGCGATCTCGTCGAACTCCACGCGCTCGTCCAGGTTCTGGGACAGCGTCTCGTGGACGATGGCGATCGAGCCGACGCGGCGGACCGCTTCCTCCAGGGCTTCCCGCCCCCGTTCGGACTCGATGCGCCGGGCCTGGAGCCGCAACAGGGCCGCGACCGTCTGGAGGTTGTTCTTCACCCGGTGGTGGATCTCCCGGATGGTCGCGTCCTTGGTGATCAACTCGCGTTCGCGCCGGCGCAGTTCGGTGACGTCCCGGAGCAGGACCAGTGAACCGATGCGGGTGCCCTTGGGCTTGAGGGGGATCGCGCGGAACTGGATGACGCCGTCGTGGGCCTCGATCTCGAACTCGCGGGGCGCCCAGCCGCTGGCCACCTTGGCGAGCGCCTCGTCCACCGGGCCGCGAGTGGGGGCGAGTTCGGCGGTGGTCCGGCCGAGGTGCTGGCCGACCAGGTCGGAGGCGAGCCCCATCCGGTGGTAGGCGGAGAGCGCGTTCGGGGAGGCGTACTGGACGATGCCGTCGGCGTCCAGGCGGATCAGTCCGTCGCCGACGCGGGGCGCGGCATCCATGTCCATCTGCTGGTCGGGGAAGGGGAACGCGCCGGCCGCGATCATCTGGGCGAGGTCGGAGGCGCTCTGGAGATAGGTGAGCTCCAGCCGGCTCGGGGTGCGCACGGTGAGCAGGTTGGTGTTGCGGGCGATGACGCCGAGGACGCGGCCGTCGCGCCGGACGGGGATCGACTCGACGCGGACGGGGACCTCCTCGCGCCACTCCGGGTCGCCCTCTCGCACGATGCGGCCCTCGTCGAGGGCGGCGTCCAGCAGGGGGCGGCGGCCCCGCGGGACGAGGTGGCCGACCATGTCGTCCTGGTAGGAGGTGGGGCCGGTGTTGGGGCGCATCTGGGCGACGGAGACGTAGCGGGTGCCGTCGCGGGTGGGGACCCACAGGACCAGGTCCGCGAAGGAGAGGTCGGAGAGCAGTTGCCACTCCGAGACCAGCAGGTGGAGCCACTCGAGGTCGGAGTCGTCGAGTGCGGTGTGCTGGCGTACGAGTTCGTTCATGGAGGGCACGTGTGCGAGCGTACCCGCGGGGGCGGAGGGCCCGGAAAACACCCGCGGGCCGCGGCGCCTGGGAGGGACCCTCAACCCTCCCGGCACCGCAGCCCGGAGCAATCTCGGCCGCTGGGGTGTGCGGTCCCGGTCGGCCGAAGGTGAGGAGCCGGGGCAGTCAGGGCAGAGAGCTCCGGTCCTCGGTCCGCCTTCCTGTGCGGGGAAGGCGGAAGCTGTGGCAATGGTGTGCCCACCCCGCAGCCTAGCCTGTGCGGGTTCCCGAGCGGGCCGGATGGGCGGAGCAATTTCTCCGGACGCAGACCTCGCGGCCGTGTCGCGCGGCCCACCCCTCTGATAAATTGGTCTAAACCACATGTCACACCACGTCAGATCTCCCAGAACGGCAGGCCCAGCGTGGAAGTAGTCATCGTTCCGGACGCCGCTTCGGGCGGCGAGCTCATCGCCGAGGCCATGGCCCGACTCCTGCGGCGCAAGCCCGACGCCCTGCTGGGCGTGGCCACCGGTTCCACCCCCCTCCCGGTCTACCGGGCGTTGACGGCGAAGGTGCGCGCGGGAGCCGTGGACGTCTCGCGGGCCCGGATCGCCCAGCTCGACGAGTACGTGGGGCTGCCCGCCGACCACCCGGAGTCCTACCGTTCGGTCTTGCGCCGGGAGGTGCTGGAGCCGCTCGGCATCGAGATGGACGCGTTCCTCGGCCCCGACGGCACGGCCGAGGACGTGCCGGGGGCGTGCGAGGCCTACGAGCGGGCGCTGGCCGAGGCCGGCGGGGTAGATCTGCAGTTGCTCGGGATCGGCACCGACGGGCACATCGGCTTCAACGAGCCGTGCTCCTCGCTGGCCTCGCGCACCCGGATCAAGACGCTGACCCAGCAGACCCGGATCGACAACGCGCGCTTCTTCGGCGGCGACGTCGAGCAGGTCCCGCACCATGTGATCACCCAGGGCATCGGGACGATCCTGGAGGCACGGCATCTGGTGCTGCTGGCCACGGGCGAGGGTAAGGCGGACGCGGTGGCGGCGACCGTCGAGGGCCCGCTCGCGGCGGTCTGCCCGGCCTCCGCGCTGCAACTCCACCCCCACGCCACGGTGGTCGCGGACGAGCCCGCGGCGTCCAAGCTGAAGCTGGCGGACTACTTCCGCCACACCTACGCCGACAAGCCGGCCTGGCAGGGGATCTGATCCTGCCGCCCGGTCAGCGGGGGCCCGTCAGGGCCTCGGCGGCCGCCTGGGCGCACACCCTCGCCGCTCCGTGGGTGGCCACATGGAGGGCTCCCCGCGGCGGGGACTGGGGCACGCCCATCTCCACCACGATCGTGTCGGGGCGGGCGGCCAGAAGGGCGTCCAGGGCCTTCGCCATCCAGGGGTGGCGGTGCTCGTCGCGCACCACGGCGACGATCCGGCGCTCCCCCGCCGCCGCCGACGCCGCCCGCCCCGCGTCCTCGCCGGTGAAGCCGCCCGTCCGGGTGCCGGGCAGCAGCCGGGCCAGTTCCACGGCCAGGCCCCAGGGCGTCTCGTCGCCGACGGCGATGTTGGCGACCGGGGTGAGGGCGGCGACGTAGGGGGCCTCGGTGAGTGGGGTGAAGCCCTCCGCCCCGGTGACGCGGAGCGCGCGGCGGGCCGCGTCCAGGCCGACGCCGGCGGGCGTCACCTCCCGCGGGGACGGGGGCACGGCCCGCGCCGAAGCCGTCCAGCGGGCCAGCGCCCGCACCCGTTCCGCCGCGTCCGCGAGGCGTTCCTCGGGCAGCTCGCCCGCGCGGACGGCCGTGACGAGGGCGTCGCGCAGGCGTCGTACCGTCGCGTCGTCGGCGAGGCCGCCGCCCACGCAGATCGCGTCCGCGCCGGCCTCGACCGCGAGGACGCTGCCGCGCTCGATGCCGTACGTCGCGGCGACGGCCCGCATCTCCATGCCGTCGGTGACGATCAGGCCGTCGTAGCCGAGTTCGCCGCGCAGCAGATCGGTCAGGACGCGCCGGGACAGTGTCGCCGGGCGGTCCGGGTCCAGGGCGGGGACGAGGATGTGGGCGCTCATCACGGCCCGGCTGCCCGCGGCGACGGCCGCGTGGAAGGGGGCGAGCTCACGCCCGGCCAGCACCTCGGGGGCGGCGTCGACGCGGGGCAGGGCCAGGTGGGAGTCGACGGCCGTGTCGCCGTGGCCGGGGAAGTGCTTGGCGCAGGCGGCGACGCCCGCGGACTGCAGGCCGGTGACATAGGCGGAGGTGTGCCGGGCGACCAGGTCGGGGTCGGCGCCGAAGGAGCGGACGCCGATGACCGGATTGCGGGGGTCGGAGTTCACGTCCGCCGACGGGGCCCAGTTGAGGGTGACCCCGCAGTCGGCGAGCCGGCGGCCGAGCTCCCGGGCCACCTCCCGGGTCAGTTCCACGTCGTCGACGGTGCCCAGCGCGAGGTTGCCGGGGAAGCTGGAGCCGGTCCGCACTTCCAGGCGGGTGACGTCACCGCCCTCCTCGTCGATCGCGACGATCACGTCCTCGCGTTCTGCCCGCAACCGCGCTGTCAGCGAGGCCAGTTGCTCGGGCGAGGCGACGTTGCGGCCGAACAGGCCGACCGAGGCCAGGCCTTCGCCGAGACGGCGGAGCAGCCAGTCGGGGGCGGTGGTCCCGGGGAAGCCGGGCTGCAGGACGGTGAGCGCGTCCCGCGTGAGGGCGTCGGTGCCGCTCGTGAGTGTCGTCATCGGGGCGTCATCCCTTCACGGCGCCCGCGGTCAGACCCGCGGCCATCTTGCGCTGGACGAGGAGGAAGAGGACGACGATGGGTACGGCCATCATGGTGGCGCCGGCCATCATCGGGGCGTACTCGGTGCCGTGCTTGGTGGTGAAGTTGCCGAGCCAGACGGTCGCGGTCTGGTTCTTCTGGCTGAGGAGCATCAGGGCGTAGAGGTACTCGTTCCAGGCCTGGATGAAGGCGTAGACCGAGGTGGCGACCATGCCGGGCGCGAGCAGCGGGAAGACGACGCGCAGGAAGGCGCCGGTGCGGGAGCAGCCGTCGACCATCGCGGCCTCCTCCAGCTCCTTGGGGATGTTGACGATGAAGCCGCGCAGCGTCCACACGGTGAACGGCAGGACGAAGGTCAGGTAGGTGACGACCAGGCCGGTCAGCCGGTCGTACTGGCCGAGGTCGTTGAGCAGCAGGAAGACCGGGATGATCATGGCGACCAGCGGGACCATCTGGACCGCGAGGATGCCCACGATCACGATCTTGCGGCCTCGGAAGGCGAACCGGGAGATCGCGAGCGCGGCCAGCATGCCGACCACGATGCCGATGGTCACGACCGCGAGGGAGACGACCAGGCTGCGGCCGACCGGGCCCCAGAAGTCCGAGATGTCCAGCGCCCGGCCGAAGTTGGCGAGCGTCAGCCCGGTCGGCAGCAGGCTCGGGTCGGGGTCGATGGCGTCCTTGGCGGGCTTGAACGCCGTGTTGAGCATCCAGTAGACGGGGAAGCCGGCGATGACGAAGACCAGCAGGCCGAGGAGGTTCCAGCCGAGCCTGGACTTGTGGCGCCCGGCGGCGGGCGCGCGCACGCTGCTGATGCCGCTCACTCGACGTCTCCGATCTTCAGCATCTGGCGCATGTACACGGCGACCACGCCGAGCAGGAGCAGCACGGTGATCAGGGCGATCGCCGAGCCCTGTCCGTAGTCGTTGACGACGAAGGCGCGGTCGTAGGAGTAGGTCGTCAGGATCTGGAACTCGGGCTCGGGGTGGCCGCCGCGCATCACGAAGACCTGCGGGAAGACGCCCATGTCCCAGATGACCGACAAGGTCGTGAGCATCACGATGATCGGCTTGAGGATGGGCAGGGTGACGTACCGGAAGACGCCCCACGAGCCCGCGCCGTCCAGCCGGGCGGCCTCCTCCAGCTCGGCGGGGACCTGGGTGAGACCGGCGCTCAGGGTGATCACCACGAAGGGCACGGCTCCCCACACCACCAAAAGCATGATCACGGCCAGGCCCTGCGGCCCGCTCGCGAACCAGTTGTGGCCGATCAGCTCGACACCGGGCAGCTTGCTGAGCAGGGCGTTGAGAATGCCGTAGTCGGCGTCGAAGAGCCACTTGAAGACGGTGGTGGCGACGATGATCGGCATGCCCCAGCTGGCCACCAGCGCGATGTTGACCAGGGTCTTCACCCAGCCGGAGACCCGCTGGAGCAGCAGCGCGATCAGCATGCCGGCGACCATCGTGAAGATCACGCAGCCGGCGGCGAAGACGATCGTGCGCACGACGACCTGCCAGAACTCCCCGTCGTCCAGCACGTTCGTGAAGTTGGCGAAGCCGACCGACTCCGCGGGCTGGAAGCCCCACAGCTGGGACTGCCCGAACTTCTGGAACGACAGGGTGACCAGGCGGACCAGCGGATAGCCCATGACGAGGGCGAGGACCAGCAGACAGGGTGCGAGCAGCAGCCAGGGAGCGGCGGCGCCGGACCGGCGTCCTGTGGGCGGCTGCTTGGCGACGGCCGGCGGTGGTGGCGCCTGGCGCGGCGGTGGCGCCTTGGCATGGGTGGTGGTGTCTGCGGCACTCATCGCGCGCTCCTCAGCGGTCCCTCGGTCGTACTGAGGCGGGGTCCCGCCCGCTGCCCGGCGGCGGGGCCCCGCTCTCGCCGGTCACTTCGTGTTGATGACCTTGTCGATGGCGGCGTCCGCCTCCTTCGCGGCCTCCTCGACCGTCTTCTTGCCGGTGCCGATGCTCTGGAGCATGGTCTGGAGGATCTGGGCCTTCTCGACCTGGCCCCAGCCGGGGGCCATCGGGACGAACCAGTTGGACTCGGCGGCGGTGGCCGGGACCGCCGTGGCCGCGTCGTTCTTCAGCGTGGCGAGGTCGGTCTTGTTGTTGGGCAGGTTGCCCTTGGCCATCAGGCCCTTCTGGCCGGCGGGTCCGGTGAAGGCGTTGATCCACTCGGCGGCGAGGGCCTGCGCGTCGGACTTCACCGGCACGGCGAGGTCGGAGCCGCCCAGGAAGACGGGGAGGTTCTTCCCGGACGGACCGGGCATCACGAAGTTCTCGAGGTTGCCCTTGAGCTTGCCGCTCTTGTCGTTCTCGGGGGCCTCCGCGGTCGCGCCCTCCCAGGCCGCGCCGAAGATCATGCCGGACTTGCCCTGGCCGTAGACGATGTGGCGGTCGGACTCGTCCTTGGTCTTGTCGCCGTGCATGTACCTGTCGACGACGTTCTTGAACTCGGTGAGGCCCTTGACGGACTCGGGTGAGGACAGGTTCGCCTTCCACTCGCCGCCCGACTCGACGGCGATCGAGCCGCCGGCGTCGTAGACGAAGGACATGGCCGCGTACCAGTCGCGGGTGGGCTGGTACCAGGCGCTGAACTTGCCGCCCTCCTTCTTCTGGAGTTTGTCCAGGGCGGCGGTCAGCTCGGCGTAGGTCCTGGGGGCGGCCTTGACTCCGGCGGAGGCGAAGAGGTCCTTGCGCCAGTTGCCGACGCGGCCGCCGGCGTAGTACGGGACGCCGTAGGTCTTGCCCTCGTAGGAGACCGAGGCCTTGAGGCCGTCCAGCCAGGCGGAGGAGTTGTCGAACGCGGAGGCGTCGAGCGGGGCGAAGGCTCCCTTGACCATGTAGCCGAGCATCTCGGTGTTGCCCATCTCGACCACGTCGGGGGCCTTGTCGGTGGCGAGGACCGCGTCGAGCTTGGCGTTCTTGTCGGGCCAGCCGTAGTACTCGTGGGTGATCTTCACACCGGGGTGCTTCTTCGCCACGGCGGCGTCGGCGGCCTTCACCAGGTCCGGCCAGTTGTTCTGGGCGTCGACCGTGAGCCAGACCGTCAGTTCGCCGGCCTCGGATCCCTTGTCCGCCCCGCTGTCCTTGCCGTCCCCGCACGCCGCGACGGAGACCGTCATGCCCGCGATGCAGATCGCGGCTGCCAGCTTGCGCTTCACGCCACCCTCCTCAGGGATGCTGCGAACCCCCCTGCCTCCCGTGGTGAACGTGGGGCCGGGACCTGGACCAATGGTGTAGACCAGTGCGCCGAGCCTGGCGCAGGCCCACAGCGGTGTCAAGGGTGGCGGAAAGGCGTTTGACCAGCCGTTATGGGACCTACATATGAAGGAACCTTTAAGTAAGAAGCCCTTGAAAACACGGCCCGCGTGGCATGCTGAGCCGCTAGACCACTTGCCGTATGGACTAGACCAGCAAGGGTCGCGACGGTATACAGAGGGATCACGGGGACGCGGCGCACGGGGCGGCGTCGCCGCATCACGATGCGACCCGCATCCGGAGCCGGAAGGCAGGCCATGAGCACCGACGTCAGCAGTGCGGAGAACGAGGGTGGGGCGACCGTCCGCACCGCGCGCGTGCCCAAGTACTACCGCCTGAAGAAGCACCTGCTCGACATGACGCAGACGCAGGAGCCCGGCACGCCGGTGCCGCCCGAGCGGACGCTCGCGGCCGAGTTCGACACCTCGCGCACGACCGTGCGCCAGGCCCTGCAGGAACTGGTCGTCGAGGGCCGGCTGGAGCGCATCCAGGGCAAGGGCACGTTCGTCGCCAAGCCCAAGGTCTCCCAGGCGCTGCAACTGACCTCCTACACCGAGGACATGCGCGCCCAGGGGCTCGAACCCACCTCGCAGCTCCTCGACATCGGCTACATCACCGCCGACGACACCCTCGCCGGCCTGCTCGACATCACCGCGGGCGGGCGCGTCCTGCGCATCGAGCGGCTGCGCATGGCCAACGGCGAGCCGATGGCGATCGAGACGACCCACCTGAGCGCGAAGCGCTTCCCGGCCCTGCGCCGCTCGCTCGTGAAGTACACGTCCCTGTACACCGCACTCGCCGAGGTCTACGACGTCCGTCTCGCCGAGGCCGAGGAGACCATCGAGACCTCCCTCGCCACACCGCGCGAGGCCGGTCTGCTCGGCACCGACGTGGGGCTGCCCATGCTGATGCTCTCCCGGCACTCCCTGGACAAGGAGGGCGAACCGGTGGAATGGGTGCGCTCGGTGTACCGGGGGGACCGCTACAAGTTCGTCGCACGGCTGAAGCGGCCGCAGGACTGACCGCGGGCGCAGCGGGAAGACTGGGACCGATATCCGGACGGGGTCTTCCGCTGGGCTTTATCCGTCACCTACATTGCCTGCGCGTTTGCACAGGTGATCAACAAGGGGACGGAGTGGCCTGAATGTCGGAAGCCCCAGAGGTGTCGAGAGGTCCGGTGGTGACGCCCGTGCGCGTCGTCATCGGTCTCTGCTTGTTCGCGCCCTTCGTGGCGATGCTGTGGGTCGGTTCTTACGCCAAAGTGGAACCGGCGGTCGCCGGGATCCCCTTCTTCTACTGGTACCAGATGCTGTGGGTGCTGATCTCCACCGCGCTCACGATGACCGCGTACAAGCTGTGGCAGCGTGACCAGCGCTCCCGCGGTGCCGGCAAGAGCCGGGACGGGGGTACGGCGAAGTGAACGACGGCGTGAACGGCGTCGCGCTCGCCGTCTTCATCTTCTTCTTCCTGGCCGTCACGGTCATGGGCTTCCTGGCCGCGCGCTGGCGCAAGGCCGAGAACGAGCACAGCCTCGACGAATGGGGCCTGGGCGGCCGGTCGTTCGGAACCTGGGTCACCTGGTTCCTGCTGGGCGGCGACCTGTACACCGCGTACACCTTCGTCGCCGTCCCGGCGGCGATCTACGCGGCGGGTGCGGCGGGCTTCTTCGCGGTGCCCTACACGATCCTGGTGTACCCGCTGATCTTCACCTTCCTGCCGCGGCTGTGGTCGGTGTCCCACAAGCACGGGTACGTGACGACCTCGGACTTCGTGCGCGGCCGGTTCGGCTCGAAGGGGCTGTCGCTGGCGGTCGCCCTGACCGGCATCCTCGCCACGATGCCGTACATCGCGCTCCAGCTCGTCGGCATCCAGGCCGTGCTGGACGTGATGGGCGTCGGCGGCGGCGAGGACACCAACTGGTTCGTCAAGGACCTGCCGTTGCTGATCGCGTTCGGCGTGCTGGCCGCGTACACCTACTCCTCGGGACTGCGGGCCCCGGCGCTCATCGCGTTCGTGAAGGACACGCTGATCTACATCGTCATCGCGGTGGCGATCATCTACATCCCGATCAAACTGGGCGGTTTCGACGAGGTGTTCGCCAGGGCGGGCGACGCGTTCAGCCAGACCAACCCCGCGACCGGCAAGCCGCGCGGGGCCCTGGCGCCGGCCGAGGCGGGCCAGTGGACGTACGCCACGCTGGCCTTGGGCTCCGCGCTGGCGCTGTTCATGTACCCGCACTCGATCACCGCGACGCTGTCCTCGCGCAGCCGTGAGGTGATCCGGCGCAACACCACGATCCTGCCGCTGTACTCCCTGATGCTCGGGCTGCTCGCACTGCTGGGCTTCATGGCCATCGCGGCCGGCGTCAAGGTCACCAACGGGCAGCTGGCGATCCCGCAGTTGTTCGAGGACATGTTCCCGGACTGGTTCGCGGGCGTGGCCTTCGCGGCGATCGGCATCGGCGCGCTGGTCCCGGCGGCCATCATGTCGATCGCGGCGGCGAACCTGTTCACCCGCAACATCTACAAGGACTTCATCAAGCCGGACGCCACACCGAAGGAGGAGACGCGGGTCTCCAAGATCGTGTCCCTGCTGGTGAAGGTGGGCGCGCTGGTCTTCGTCCTCACCATGGACAAGACGGTCGCCATCAACTTCCAGCTGCTGGGCGGCATCTGGATCCTGCAGACCTTCCCGGCCCTGGTCGGCGGTCTGTTCACCCGCTGGTTCCACCGGTGGGCGCTGCTCGCCGGCTGGGCGGTGGGCATGGTCTACGGCACCCTCGCCGCGTACGGCGTCGCCTCCCCGACGCAGAAGCACTTCGGCGGCTCCGCCAAGGAGATCCCCGGCATCGGCGAGATCGGCTACATCGGTCTGACGGCGTTCGTGCTCAACGTCGTCGTCACGGTGGTCCTGACGTTCGCCCTGAAGGCTGTGAAGGCCCCCGACGGCGTCGACGAGACGTCCCCGGCGGACTACACGGCGGACGCGGGCGACCCGGGCGTGCAGGTGGAGCTCCCGCCGGCGACGGCGGGTACGAGCCACTGACGCGGGGCGAGCGCCCCCGCCCCGGCAGCGGCGCCGGGGCGGGGGCGCTCGCCTTCTCCGGTCCCGCCGGAATCCGCACGCCACCTGGACCGGATCACTCTCCTCACCTGCCGGCTGACGCTCTGGAGCCGCCGCGACACAACATCTGGGGGTGGCGTGGCGGGTGAGCACAAGATGTATGCTCGTGCTCGCTGTCGCCGCAGGGGAATCCGGTGCGAATCCGGAACTGTCCCGCAACGGTGTACTCGTGCATCACCGCACGCCAGTCCAGTCCGAGGACCTGCCGGCAGCGCGTCCGGCCCATCCGGTCCGGACGCCCGACGTCCGGGCCTCGCGGAGTGGGCCGGTGGACGCGACGCCGTGCGCGCTCGCGTGCTGCCCCTGCCCTCCGCCAGGCCCCGCCGAGCGAGGGAGAGCCCCACGTGACCATCGCGCCAGCCGGTCCGGCTTCAGCAGTCACCCCCGTGGAGGACGACGGTCCCGGCGCCGCACTGCTGCGGACCCTGACCGAGCTGACCGCCGACCTGCCCGCCGCCGACCCCGGACGGGTCGCCGCCGCCGCACTGCGCGGCCGCTCCGCCCGGGGCAGCCACGAGGAGGTCCTCGCGGAGCTGCGCGAACTGGCCACGGAGGCCGCCGCGGGCCTGATCTCCGAGGACCCCGCCTACTCCCGGCTGGCCGCCCGGCTGCTGACCATCGGCATCCGCGCCGAGGCCGCCTCACAGGGCGTCACCTCGTTCACCGAGTCCATCGCCGTGGGCCACCGCGAGGGCCTGATCGCCGACCGCACCGCCGAGTTCGCCCGCCTCCACGGCCGCCGCCTCGACGCGCTGGTCGACACGGAGGCCGACGACCGCTTCGGCTACTTCGGGCTGCGCACCCTGCACAGCCGCTACCTGCTGCGCCACCCGATCACCCGCAAGGTCGTCGAGACGCCCCAGCACTTCCTGCTGCGCGTCGCCGCCGGTCTCGCCGAGGACGACACCCCCCGCTCGGTCGACGAAGTCGCCGCGCTGTACGGCCTGATGAGCCGCCTCGACTATCTGCCGTCCTCCCCCACCCTCTTCAACTCCGGTACGCGGCACCCCCAGATGTCGTCCTGCTACCTCCTCGACTCCCCGCTGGACGAGCTGGACTCCATCTACGACCGGTACCACCAGGTCGCCCGCCTCTCCAAGCACGCCGGCGGCATCGGGCTGTCGTACTCCCGCATCCGCTCCCGGGGTTCGCTGATCCGCGGCACCAACGGGCACTCCAACGGCATCGTCCCGTTCCTGAAGACGCTGGACGCGTCGGTCGCCGCCGTGAACCAGGGCGGCCGGCGCAAGGGCGCGGCGGCGGTCTACCTGGAGACCTGGCACTCCGACATCGAGGAGTTCCTGGAGCTGCGGGACAACACCGGTGAGGACGCCCGCCGTACGCACAATCTCAACCTGGCGCACTGGATCCCGGACGAGTTCATGCGCCGTGTGAACGCGGACGCCGAGTGGTCGCTGTTCTCCCCCGCCGACGTGCCGGAGCTGGTCGACCTGTGGGGCGATGAGTTCGACGCCGCCTACCGCAAGGCCGAGGCGGAGGGTCTGGCGAAGAAGACCATTCCGGCCCGCGAGCTGTACGGCCGGATGATGCGCACCCTCGCGCAGACCGGCAACGGGTGGATGACCTTCAAGGACGCCGCCAACCGCACCGCCAACCAGACGGCCGAGCCGGGGCACGTCGTGCACTCCTCCAACCTGTGCACGGAGATCCTGGAGGTCACCGACGACGGGGAGACGGCGGTCTGCAACCTGGGGTCGGTCAACCTGGGCGCGTTCGTCGACACGGCGACCGGCGACATCGACTGGGAGCGGCTGGACGGCACCGTCCGCACGGCGGTCACCTTCCTCGACCGCGTCGTCGACATCAACTTCTACCCCACCGAGCAGGCGGGCCGCTCCAACGCCCGCTGGCGTCCGGTGGGCCTGGGCGCGATGGGCCTCCAGGACGTCTTCTTCAAGCTGCGGCTGCCCTTCGACTCCCCCGAGGCCAAGGCGCTCTCCACGCGCATCGCCGAGCGGATCATGCTCGCCGCGTACGAGGCCTCCGCCGACCTCGCCGAGCGGAACGGCCCGCTGCCCGCCTGGGACAAGACCCGCGCGGCACGCGGGGTGCTGCACCCCGACCACTACGGCGTGGAGTTCACCTGGCCGGAGCGCTGGGCGGCCCTGCGCGAGCGGATCGCCTCCGTCGGCATGCGCAACTCCCTGCTGCTCGCCATCGCGCCGACCGCGACGATCGCCTCGATCGCGGGCGTCTACGAGTGCATCGAGCCGCAGGTGTCCAACCTGTTCAAGCGCGAGACGCTGTCCGGCGAGTTCCTGCAGGTCAACTCCTACCTGGTGCAGGACCTCAAGGCGCTGGGCGTCTGGGACGCCCGCACACGTGAGGCGCTGCGCGAGTCGGGCGGCTCGGTGCAGGACTTCGCGTGGATCCCGGCCGACGTGCGCGCCCTGTACCGCACGGCGTGGGAGATCCCGCAACGCGGCCTGATCGACATGGCCGCCGCCCGCACCCCGTACCTGGACCAGGCGCAGTCGCTGAACCTGTTCCTGGAGACGCCGACGATCGGCAAGCTCTCCTCGATGTACGCGTACGCATGGAAGTCGGGCCTGAAGACCACGTACTACCTGCGCTCGCGCCCGGCGACCCGTATCGCCCGCGCGGCCGGCTCCCAGGGCCAGCCCGCGAAGACCGTCCCCGTCCAGCAGACGCCCGCCGAAGACGCCGTCGCCTGCTCCCTGGAAAACCCCGAGTCCTGCGAGGCCTGCCAGTAATTCCCACCCGCCACCCGACCACCACCCCTGGAGGACGGCGCTTCGCGCCGACTGCTATGACCCAGAACCTTCTCGACCCCGGCTTCGAGCTGACTCTGCGCCCCATGCGCTACCCGGACTTCTACGAGCGCTACCGGGACGCCATCAAGAACACCTG
Source organism: Streptomyces sp. NPDC088254 (assembly GCF_044740925.1). Lineage (NCBI taxonomy): Bacteria > Bacillati > Actinomycetota > Actinomycetes > Kitasatosporales > Streptomycetaceae > Streptomyces > Streptomyces sp. NPDC088254. The sequence goes on from NZ_JBIURQ010000013.1 coordinate 186,773, forward strand.
GACAGTGGAGGAGGTCGACCTCCACTCGGACGTGGCCGACCTCACGAAGCTGTCGCCGGCCGAGCAGCACCTCATCGGCCGGCTGGTCGCCTTCTTCGCGACAGGCGACTCGATCGTGGCGAACAACCTGGTGCTGACGCTCTACAAGCACATCAACTCCCCGGAGGCGCGCCTGTACCTGTCGCGCCAGCTCTTCGAGGAGGCCGTGCACGTCCAGTTCTATCTGACACTGCTGGACACCTACCTCCCCGACCCGGAGGACCGCGCGGCCGCCTTCGCGGCGGTGGAGAACATCCCCTCCATCCGGGAGAAGGCCGGGTTCTGCTTCAAGTGGATGGACTCGGTCGAGAAGCTGGACCGGCTGGAGACCCAGGCCGACCGGCGCCGCTTCCTGCTGAACCTGATCTGCTTCGCCGCGTGCATCGAGGGCCTGTTCTTCTACGGCGCCTTCGCGTACGTCTACTGGTTCCGCAGCCGGGGTCTGCTGCACGGCCTGGCCACCGGCACCAACTGGGTGTTCCGCGACGAGACCATGCACATGAGCTTCGCCTTCGACGTGGTGGACACGGTCCGCAAGGAGGAGCCGGAGCTCTTCGACGACGAGCTGAGGCAGCAGGTCACCGACATGCTGTCGGAGGCCGTCGAGGCCGAGCTGCAGTTCGCCCGCGACCTGTGCGGCGACGGCCTGCCGGGCATGAACACCGACTCGATGCGCCAGTACCTGGAGTGCGTCGCGGACCAGCGGCTGATCCGGCTCGGCTTCGCCCCGGTGTACGGCTCGGAGAACCCCTTCTCCTTCATGGAGCTCCAGGGCGTTCAGGAGCTGACCAACTTCTTCGAGCGCCGGGCCTCGGCGTACCAGGTGGCCGTGGAGGGCACGGTCGACCTGGACGAGGACTTCTGAGCCTTCTGAGCCTTCAGCTGACGGTCGATCCGGCGTTCGTGGGCCAGTCCCACGAACGCCGGACCCGCGAGGAGGAGGAACAGGACGAGGACCGGGAGGTAAGCGGTGAGTGCGTTCATGAGGTAAGCATCGTGCGTGGCTGACACTCCTGACAGTGGCAGGACTGCCGCATGGCTTCGATTTCCTGCCACTTCCCCGTCCCCTCCAGCCGGATTCCGGGGCACACTGGCCGCATGCTGAAGAACGTGGCCGCGGTCCTCCTCGACGGTGTGCACCCCTTCGAACTCGGTGTGGTCTGCGAGGTGTTCGGCATCGACCGCAGCGACGACGGGCTGCCGGTCTACGACTTCGCGGTCGCCTCGGCCGAGGGGCCGACGCTGTCGACCCACGCGGGCTTCACCCTGCGTACCGAACACGGCCTGGAACGGCTGGAGAGCGCCGACCTGATCGCCGTGCCGGCCGGGGACACCTACGCCGCCCGGGAGTTCCCGCCCGAGCTGCTCGACGCGCTGCGCCGGGCCGTCGACCGGGGAACCCGGGTGCTCAGCGTCTGCTCGGGCGCGTTCGTCCTGGCCGCGGCCGGGCTCCTGGACGGCCGGCGGTGCGCGGTGCACTGGCGGCACGCGGAGCAGCTGGCCCGGCAGTACCCGCGCACGGCCGTCGAGCCGGACGTGCTCTACGTCGACGACGACCCGGTCATCACCTCGGCCGGCACGGCCGCCGGCATCGACGCCTGTCTGCACATCGTGCGCAAGGAGCAGGGGCCCGAGGTCGCCAACGGGATCGCCCGCCGGATGGTCGTGCCGCCGCACCGGGACGGCGGCCAGGCCCAGTACATCGAACGGCCACTGCCCCGCTCGTCGTGCGACACCGTCGGCGAGGAGCTGGTCTGGATGGAGCGGCACCTCGACGAGGACGTCACGGTCGAGCAGCTCGCGGCCCGCGCGCACATGTCGCCGCGCACCTTCGCCCGCCGCTTCCAGCAGGAGACCGGCACCACCCCCTACCGCTGGATCCTGCGGCAGCGGGTGCTGCTCGCCCAGCGTCTGCTGGAGGCGACGGACGACACGGTCGACGCGATCGCCTGGCGCACCGGCTTCGGCACGGCGGCCGCGCTGCGGCACCAGTTCGTGCGGGCGCTGGGCACCACTCCCAACGCCTACCGGCGCACGTTCCGCGGCCCTGAGGCCGCGTGAGCGCACGCCGGTGGCTCGCGGGTGGCCTGCGCGTGCCTTTCAGCGGGGCACGGCCCTCAGCCGCAGGCCCTGGGGACGCAGGGTGATGCCGACCCGGGGCTGAGGCCGGGACCCGGGGACCTGCTCGAACCGGAACGCCGTGGCGAGCGCCGCGGTGACCAGGGTGAGCAGGGCCATCGAGAAGTGGTCGCTGGGGCACTTGCGGTTGCCCACGCTGAACGGCCGCATCGCGTACCTGGGGATGTCCTTCGACCGCTGCGGAAGCCAGCGGTCGGGGTCGAACTCCTGGTGCCGCTCGTAGGAGCGCGGGTCGTGCTGGATCGCGTAGGGGCTGTACACGATGTCCGCCCCGGCCGGAATGCGATACCCGCCGAGTTCCGTGTCGGTGACCGCCCGCCGCGTCAGAATCCATACGGCCGGAAGTAAACGCATGGTCTCGACGACCACGTTGTTGGTGTGCGTCAGCTTGCGTACGTCGCCGAATGCGACCGGCCTGCCTCCGGTTACGGCGTGGACCTCCTCGCATACTTTGTCCGCGTGTTCCGGATGGTCGGCGAGGACCAGCAGCAGGGACATGATCGTGGCCGCGATGGTTTCGCTGCCCGGGGTGAGTATCGCGACGACCTGGTCGTGGATCTCCTGTTCCCCGATGGGGTCCCCATTGTCGTCCTTCGCTTCGAGCAATGCCGTCAGCAAATCGTCCGGCCTTTGGCCGGATGCCCGGCGTTCGGCGATGATCTCGTCCACGAGGAGATGCAAATCGGCCAGGGCGCGGTTGAATTCGCGGTTGGCCGGAAGCGGCAGCCGGTACAGCGGCCCGAGGGGCACCACCATGCGGTGGTACATCCCTTCGAAGACGCTGGCGAGCGCCTCGCACAGCCGCTCGGCCCGCTCGTCCATGTAGTGCCCGTGCAGCAGACAGCGGGCGGCGACGCGCACCGCGACGCGGAAGGACTCCGAGGTGCAGTCGATCGTCTCGCCCGCGTCCCCGTCCCGCCAGCGCCGGGCCAGTCCGTGCGTCTCCTCCTCCATGACCGGCCCGTAGCCGGGGATGGCGTCGAGCCGGAACGCGGGCTGGATGGTGCGCCGCTGACGCCGGTGGAGCGGGCCGTTGGCGGTGGCCACGCCCTCCTTCCCGAGCAGGCCCTCCAGGGACTCCCACAGGGGCCCGGCGATGATGTAGTCGGGGCTGAGGGCGAGGGCCCCGGTGAGGGCGGGCGCGGTGACGGCGTACACCGTCTTGGGGCCGAGCTTGAGGCGGACGACGTCGCCGTGGTCGCGCAGCCGGCTCATGAAGGCCAGCGGGTCGCGGGCGAGCCGCCAGCCGTGGCCGAGCAGCGGGACGCCGCCGCCCGCCAGGGGCGGCTCCGCCGGTGTCGGCACGCCGTCCGTCCCGGGGGTCCCGGCCGTCTCCGGGGTTTCGTGTTTCATCGATTCGACGGTCATTTCTCACCTGCCGCTTCGTTGTTGACGTACGGGGGCGTGGACCGGTCGTCCCAGTTGTCGACCCGGTACCGGCCGGACTCGTGGTGGAACCAGTAGACGGAACTGAACCAGTTCCGCATGTTTCCCAGGCAGGCCAGGACGGTGACGCTCAATTCCTTCCCGTGAACCGTCCCGTCGGCGAGCCGATCGGCCAGGGACAGGACCTCGGGTTCGGTGGCGAGGAACTCGGACACGCATTCCTCGACGCGTCGCCTGAGTTCTTCCACCGCCTCTTCCAGAGTCAGCCCCTCATGGGTGATGAGACTGATCCCGAGATTGTGGACCTCATCTCCCGCTAATTCCTTGGGAAGTGAGCAGAGGTCGTTGTACCAGGCGGCGAATTCCTGACTCAGCAGGGCGGCCCGGCGGAATGCGGGGTGTTTGCGCACCTGGTCCGGGAGTTCACGGCCCGCGGCGAGTTCCAGCAGGTCCGTCCAGATCCAGTGGGCGAAGGTGAGGCGGCGCAGCGCGAGATATTCGTCGACCCCGGGAACGCGTCCCTCGACGCGGTTGCTGAATTCCCGGTCGTACGCCTCGATCACGGTGTGGAAGTGCCGGGTGAACCGCGCGTTCCAGGTCTTCGGCAGGAAGGCGAAGAGCCGGCCCGCACTGTCCGCGAGCCCGGCGACCAGAGGGTCGGCGTCGTGCAGGTGGCGGGCCGGGGAGTCCAGGGCGGCGTGCAGACGGACGCGTAACTTCCGCCAGGCGCCTGCCCGGTCGTGGACCACGTCGCGGTCGTGCCGGTCGTCCCAGACGAAGAACCAGGCGCTGTAGTCGGCGATGGCCTGGAGCACCTCGTCACCGGCCCCGAGGTAGTAGCCCGCCATCAGATCGGTGTAGCACAGGCCGTCGGCATATTCCGCGACCTTGTCGGCCGGCATCAGCCGTTTTTCCAGCAACCATGTGCGCGTCTTCTCCTGCAGCCGGGGCCAATACGGGTGCAGCCGCCGCGAAAACTCCGCCTCGACGACCGGGAGGAAGAGCGACGGCGGAACCGCGACGGCGGTCCCCGTCGCTGCGGTGCGGTTTGTGGTGCTGTATGGGAAAGCTGGCACGAACAACCCCTCTCAGCCGCCGGTGACGCACACCCCTCCCGCCGTGCCGGGCGTGCGCCGTTGCGTATCCCCGCACTCCCCATTCAGCACTACGACTGACCGCTCTGGGAACGGATTTGCTTCATTCACTCCCCCAACCTGCCGCGTATACGCCCCGGCATGACTGGTTATGGATCAGCGGATGTGCATAAGCGATCGAAGATCCGACGTACATACGAACGACGCCTGACCGGGAGAAGATCTCGGCCAGGCGTCTCGTGCGGGGCGGCGTCGCTCAGTCGTTGGCGACCACGGGGTAGCGGGGCTCGTTCTCGGCCATCTGCCGCAGGGCGTCCTTGCGTTCACGCTTGGAGAGACGGTCGATGTACAGGTAGCCGTACAGGTGGTCGGTCTCGTGCTGCAAACACCGAGCGAAGTAACCGGTGCCGCGCACCTTGATCGGGTTGCCCTTCTCGTCCTGACCGGTCACCTCGGCGTAGTCCGGCCGGGCGAGCGGCGCGTACGCGGTGGGCACCGACAGACAGCCCTCGTTGCTGTCGTCCAGCCGGCGCTTGTCGGCGGGCAGTTCGACGAGCCGGGGGTTGCACACCACACCGGTGTGTCGTACGCCCTCGTCGTCGGGGCAGTCGTAGACGAAGACCTTCAGGTCGACGCCGATCTGGTTGGCCGCCAGGCCGACGCCCTCGGCGGTGCGCTGCGAGGCGAACATGTCCGCCACCAGCTGCCGCAGCTCCTCGCCGAACTCGGTGACGTCCTTGCACTCCTTGTGCAGCACCGGGTTGCCGACGACGGTGATCGGCCGCGAGGTGCCCGCCTCGCACCAGGCCCGCTCGCGCTCCTCCGGCTCCTCGGTGTCGATGACGAAGCCCTCGTCGTCCACGGGGAGCACGCCCGTGTGCTGCTGATCGGTGTCCTGCTGCGCCATGACCGACGATGCCTTCCTCAAAACCGGGGTGAAGTTGCGAATACAGGGTACGTGGGCGTGCCGCCACGCACGGCCCGCAGCCGGGAGCCGGCGTCAGCAGACCTCTTCGAGATCCCGCCAGTCCCTCGAATCCGGGCTGTCGGCGACCCACCCGTCCAGCAACCCCCTCACCAGCCCGGCCGGCGCGGCGACCCCGCACTCGCGCTCCGGCACCCACAGCTGCCCGTCCGTGCGGTGCCCCAGCGGGCCGGGGTGCCCAGGCTCGCTGTGGTCGTGCGGGTCGAGGTGCTCGCCGTCGCCCTCGTCCGACGGCATCCGGGACTCCGAGCACGTCCGGCACAGCAGCCGCACCGACGACGACCAGTCCTCCGCGGCGAAGCCCGCGTCGGCGGCGAGCTGTTCCAGCGCGTCGCGGTCGGCCTCCGTCGCCGCCTCCAGCAGCACCACCCAGGTGGGCACCGGGGAGGGGGCCCACAGCTCGATCTCGTCGAACACCGGGTACGCGTGGCCCGTGGACGTGGTCCGCTCACCGTGCGGGACGCCGTCGTGCAGCACCACCTCGCCCCAGCGCCGCCCGGAGGACGGCAGCGGGATCGACAGCACCTCGATCCGGGCGGGGTCCAGCCGGCGCCCCCACACCACCTCCGCCTCGCCCTCGGGCGAGAGCCGTACGGCCGCGCTGCCCAGTTCCATGCCGACCGGCTCGCCGGAGCCGGTCAGGTCGCCCGGCACGCGCAGCCCGTAGGCCTGCCAGGCGCGCCGGGCCAGCGGCCAGTCCTGGAGCGCGGTGGCCGCGATGCCGACGTTCCACCAGTCGGGGGCCCCGGTCTCCCGGTCGAGCAGGGCGACCGCGCGCAGACCGGCCGTGCGGGCCTGCTCCCAGTCGTGCCGGAACTTGTGCAGCAGGGCGAGGTTGAACCAGGACTCCGACAGCCAGGGCTCCAGGTCGGCGGCACGTGTCAGCAGCGCGCCCGCGTCCTCGTACCGGCCGTCGCCGATGAGCGTGAACGCCCGGTCGGTGGCCTGCCGCCAGGAGGCGGAGGGCCGGTGCCGTCCCTTGCCGAAGATCCTCACGATTCCCGCCTGCCAGTTCCGTGGTGTGGGCTGGCCGGTGCCCCCGGACACCCTGTCCCTCGCATCCAACCACGTGTGGCTGCGAGGACGCTCATTACCCATGGGTTACCCCGGGAAGGGCAGGGTCAGACAGCCCTTCGACAGCACCCTGGCCAGCGCTTCGACCACCTCGGGCGCGTACTCCCCGCCCGCCCCCAGCCTCAGTTCCTCCAGCGCGGACAGCGGGCCGCCCGGTCCGGCGTCGCGCACCTTCTCCTCGTAGGCGTTGACCACCCGGACGATCCGGGCGGCCGGCGGCTGCTCGGGGTAGGGGTCGGCCTGCCGCTCCACGACCGTCGCGACCCGCTCGCCCGCCCCGGTCTGGCGGACGACGGCCCCGCCGAGCAGCGCGATCCGCCGCTGCCGGTCCGGCGGCAGCCCGGCCGTGGCGCCCGCCGGGACCGGATCGACGAGGCTGAGCTGCCCGATGTCGTGCATCAGCGCCGCGTACTCCAGGACGGTCAGCTCGGGCTCGGTCAGCCCCAGGTCCCGGCCCACGGCCTGGCTGAGGGCGGCGACCCGGCGGGCGTGCCCGTGCGGGGTGCAGCCGGCGATCTCGGTGGCGCGGGCCAGGGAGGCGATGGTCTGCCGGTAGGTGGCGCGCACGGCGGCGTACCGGCGCAGGGACAGCTGGGTGAGCAGCAGCGGCACGCAGAACACGGGCAGCGCCCACAGTCCGACGACGGCCACCGCGAGCGCCATGACCGCGCCGGTCGCGCACACGGCGGTCCCGATCCCGGGCAGGCCGCGCAGTTCGTCGTGCAGGAGCGGGGCGAGGGGCCAGCCGGTGCGGGCGTGGGCGAGCACGGCGGCGAGGAGTGCCTCGCACAGGACCGTGAGGACGAGCAGCGCGAGCAGCAGCAGCGCGTACGCCGGACCGCTCCAGGTGTCGAACGCTCCGCTGTTGTAGAGGGGTTGGAAGCAGGCGGCGGCGAACCCGACGGCCAGCACGCGCCGGACGAGGTGGTCGAGGACCGGTCCCTCCCCACGCGCGATGCGCGGCACGCTGCCGAGCAGGGAGGCGGCGGCCACCACCGAGACGGCCTGTGCGAGCCCGTGGTGCGTGGCATGTCCGGCGTGCTCCCCGAGCAGCGCGTACGACAGCGAGCCGGCGGCCCCGAGCGGCGCGCCCTCCCGCAGCCCCGGCGAGCGCGGCCGGCACCGGGGCAGCGCCGACTCCCCCACGGCGACGAGCGCCCCGAACGCGAGCGCGACGCCCCGCTCCTCGACGCCGGCGCGCAGGGTGACGAGCAGGGAACCCGCCACGAGCAGCGCGGCCCCGGTCCGCACCACGCCGAGATACCACCGGGTGCCCTTCATCGCGACTCCGCCTGAGGCGCGCCGGCCCGGCCGGGGGCCGGGACGGGGGCGGGGGGTGTGGTCGTGCCGGCGGGGGCGCCGGCTGCGGAGGGCGGCGAGGGCTGCTGCGGCGGGTGGGGGGTGTCGGCGGTGACCACCGGGTGCCAGCCCTCGCGGGTGATCACCTCGGTCAGGGCGGACACCATCCGGGGGTCGAAGTGCGCGCCCGCGCAGCGGTTCAGCTCCTCCAGGGCCGCGGCGACCGGCCGGGCCCGGCTGTAGCTGCGGGTGGAGGTCATCGCGTCGAAGGCGTCCGCGACGGCCACCACCCGGGCCGACTCGGGGATCTGGGCGCCCGCCAGCCCGTAGGGGTAGCCGTTGCCGTCCATCCGTTCGTGGTGGTGGAGGATGGCCGAGCGGGCCTCGCCTAGGAAGGCGATGCCCCGGGTGATCTCGTGCCCGTACTCGGGGTGGAGTTCGATGACGCGGCGCTCCTCGGGCGTCAGCGGCCCGTTCTTGCGCAGCAGCCGCGTGGGGACGCCGAGCTTGCCGACGTCGTGCAGGATTCCGGCGAACCGCAGGGTCTCCACGCGTTGTTCGTCCATCCCCAGCTCGCGCGCGATCATCATCGAGGCCTGTCCGACGCGCTCGCTGTGCCCGCGGGTGTAACCGTCCTTGATGTCGACGGCCTGCACCAAGGCGCGGATGGTCGCCTGATGGGCGGTCCGCTCCTGGTGGTACTGGGCGAACACCCACCAGGACACGCCCATCGGGAACAGCACGAGCAGCGCGGCGACCGGCCCGTAGGGGCTGCGCCACAGCAGGGCCATCATCAGCCCGGCGAGCCCGTGCACCCCTACGGGGGCGAGGGAGCGCAGGAACAGCCGCCGGGCCGGCGGACGCGACCGCAGCCGTTCGGCGGGCGCGGGCATCCCGCCGTCCGCGGCGGCGAGTACCAGGCAGAACACGAAGACGGCGGCTCCGACCGGGGCGAGGGCCGCGGGGAGATCCGCGTCCACGACCGCCTCGGCTCCGCCCAGCCCCCGGTGGACCCAGGCAGCGGCCCACACGCCGGTCGCGAGGTGGGCGGCCCGCCGGATCCGCCGCAGCGGGGAGGGCCGCTGACCGTCCGGGGAGCACAGCGCGCCGGGCAGGGGCACGAGCGCGGCAGCGGACGGCGGCAGCAGGAAGGCCCCGGCGAGCAGTACGGGATAGAAGGCGCCGGCGAACCGGCGGCGGGCGATCCGCTCCCCGCCGGCGTAGAGCGCGGCGAGCGGCAGGACCGTCCACCAAGGCGTCCACGCCAGGGGCGGCGGCGTCAGACAGAGCAGGGCGCCGAAGGCGGCGCAGACGACGTAGCCGCGCGCCCGCGCCGGAACTGCCTCCATGTCGCCCTCCCCCGACCACACCTTGGTCCGGGCACCGGAGCCTAGGGCGGCGAGGGACGGCAACGGGGGCTCATCACCCGTCGATTAGCACATTCGGGTGACGGCACGGCCTCCTCGTGGGAGGCCTGCGGGGGGTCAGGACTCCTGGGGCGTGACCGTCACGTCGTGCTCGGGCACGGCCTGGCCGGATCGGATCAACTCGATCCGGCCCATGACCTTGGAGCGCAGGTCGGTCGGCACGTCGTCATGGCCGCAGCACCGCTTGACCAGCTTCTTCACGGCCTCTTCGAGCCCGTACTTCTCCAGGCACGGCGAGCACTCGCTGAAGTGCTGCTTGAACTTGTCGCGGTCGAGGTCCGGCATCTCGCTGTCGAGGAACTCGTAGAGATGGTCGAGGACCTCACCGCAGTCCGTCTCGTGCGGCTCTCCGCAGCTCATGAGCCCGAACCTTTCACTTCGTCCGACTCTCCGGCGCCGGCCGGGACCAGTCCGCGCTCACGGGCGTAGTCCTCGAGCATGCCGCGCAGTTGGCGGCGGCCCCGGTGCAGCCGGGACATCACCGTACCGATGGGGGTCCCCATGATGTCCGCGATCTCCTTGTAGGCAAAGCCCTCGACGTCCGCGAGATACACAGCGATGCGGAACTCCTCGGGGATGGCCTGGAGAGCTGCCTTCACGTCCGAGTCGGGCAGGTGGTCCAGCGCCTGCGACTCGGCCGAGCGCAGACCGGTCGACATGTGCGACTCGGCACGCGCCAGCTGCCAGTCCTCGATCTCCTCGGCGGCGCTGCGCTGGGGCTCGCGCTGCTTCTTCCGGTAGGAGTTGATGAAGGTGTTGGTCAGGATCCGGTAGAGCCAGGCCTTGAGGTTGGTGCCCTCACGGAACTGGTGGAAGGACGCGTACGCCTTGGCGTACGTCTCCTGCACCAGGTCCTCGGCGTCGGCCGGGTTGCGCGTCATGCGCAGCGCGGCCGAGTACATCTGGTCGAGGAACTCGAGCGCGTCCCGCTCGAAGCGCGCGCTGCGCTCCGCGGCCGTCTCCGCGCCCGTGCCGCCCTGGCCCTCGGGCTGCTCCGCCTGGCCGTGATCGGTCCCTGCGTCGGTCCCAGTGACCGGACCCACCTCCTCAAGTGTTCTCGTGAGACCGAGAGCGGCCTCACTCGAATCGGAGGATAGACGACGATCCCGTCCGCCCGCCGCCCGAACCGGGGCGGTCCTGGCCGCGTGCAGCACCGTCCAGTCCAGGTCAGTGCGGCTGCTGCGGGTCGGGCAGGTGGTCGAACCCATGCGGCGGACTTCCTCTCCTACGACGTCGATGCTGGTAACCAGCACGTACGTCCCGCACAACAGCGCCGGCCGCCCAGGCATTCCCGAAGCTTTACCCGAGCGAGCCGGTCCACTTCACGACCGTGTCCGTGACGACCGCCACGGCCTGGTCCTGCGAGATCTCCGCGCGCTTGGGCACAGCGAAGCCGTGGTCGGCGTACGGGACTTCCACCAGCTCGTACGCGCCCCCGGGGAACTCGGCCGGCTTCCCGAAGGGGTCGTTGCCGCCCTGGACGACGAGGGTGGGGACGCCGGAGCCGAGCAGCTCCCCCGCGCGGGACTTCTCCGGCCGGCCCGGCGGGTGGAGCGGGAAGCTCAGGGCGAGCACGGCGTGCGCGCCGAGCTCGGCGGCGGTACGGCAGGCCACCCGGGCCCCGGCGCTGCGTCCTCCGGAGACCACCGGCAGTCCGGGCGCGGCCAGCGCGGGCCAGACGCCGCGCCAGCCGGTGTCCAGGGTCTTCGGCGCGGGCGCGACCTTCTTGCCGGCCACCCGCCAGGGCTGCTCGACGAGCGCGACGGTGACGCCGTGCGCGGGGAGGACGGCGGCGAGGGCCTTGAGGTCGCGCGCCTCGATGCCGCCGCCGGCGCCGTGGCTCACGGCGAGCAGGAGGCGCGCGTTCTCGGCGTGGCACCAGGTGATGCGGGCCTCGCCGGCGTCGGTGGGGACGGCCTGGGTCGTCCGCCGGCGGGTCGTCTCGACGCTCGTCACGTCGTTGGTCTCGTCGCTCGTCACGTCAGAAGAGTGTGCCCTCCTCGGGCCCCTCCAGCTCCTTCAGCAGCTCCGGTCCGTTGTTGCGGACATTGCTGACGGCCGTGGCGACGGGGTAGGCGCGCATCAGCCCGGTGGGCGGGGGCGCGAGGAGCGCGCGCAGGTCGTCGACGTCCGTGCGGGCGGGGTCCAGCCAGGCGTCCCAGCGGTCGGGGGTGAGCATCAGGGGCATCCGGGGGTGGATGTCGGACAGGGAGCCGGGTCCCTCGGCCGGGGCGACGGCCAGCGGTCCGGTCTCGGCCTCCGTGGTGATCACCGAGCACGTCGCCCACCAGGCCAGCGGGTGCTCGTCCGGCAGGGTGCGGTCCCGCCAGAACTCGTAGAGCCCGGCCATCGCGAAGACCGAGCCGTCGGCCGGCAGCACGAAGTAGGGCTGCTTGCGGGGCCGCTTCTTCTTCCCCTCGACCTCGAGGTCGCGTTCCTGCTGCCCGGTGACCCACTCGTAGTAGCCGTCGGCGGGCAGGATGCAGCGCCGGGAGGAGAAGGCGCGGCGGTAGGACGGCTTCTCGTGGACGGTCTCCGCACGCGCGTTGATCATCCGGGCGGCGCCCTCGGGGTTCTTCGACCAGGACGGGACCAGTCCCCACTTCAGCTTGCGCAGCTGGCGAACCGGACGCGGGTCGGCCACGTCCTTCAGGGGACGGTCCAGGACGGCGTAGACCTCCTTGGTGGGAGCCACGTTGTAGTCGGGCTCCAGGGTCTCCTCGGGTTCCCACTTCTCGATCTCGAAGATTCCCGCCAGATCCTCGGGCCTGCGACTCGCTGCATACCGTCCGCACATACGTGCCACACTGCCAGACTCCGACGACGACAGGGAGCCACCAAGGATTATGGACAGCACCGCCGTCACCGCGCTGCCCGATCTGTGGGACCGGCTCACCGGCACCCAGCCCGACCCCGATCTGTGGGTGGTGCTGGCCACCATGGGCGCGGCCCTCGCCATAGTCGTCCCCCACACTTTGTGGCGTATCTCCCGCAACGCCATCACGATCGCCCACGAGGGCGGCCACGGCCTGGTCGCGCTGCTGACCGGCCGGACGCTCACCGGCATACGCCTGCACTCTGACACCAGCGGTCTGACCGTCAGCCGGGGCAAGCCGCACGGCCTCGGCATGATCCTCACCGCCGCCGCCGGCTACACCGCTCCCCCGCTGCTCGGTCTGGGCGGCGCGGCGCTGCTGGGCGCCGGCCGCATCACGCTGCTGCTGTGGGCGGCGACGGCGCTGCTGCTGGCGATGCTGGTGATGATCCGGAACGCCTACGGGGCCCTGACGGTGATCGTCACGGGCGGCACGTTCCTGATGGTGTCCTGGCTGGCGGGACCCCAGGTTCAGGCGGCGTTCGCGTACGCGGTGGTGTGGTTCCTGCTGCTGGGCGGCGTGCGGCCGGCGTTCGAGCTGCAGGCGAAGCGGGCGCGCGGCGGGGCGGGCGACTCGGACGCCGACCAGCTGTCCCGGCTGACCCATGTGCCGGCGGCCCTGTGGTTCTTCCTGTTCCACGCGGTGAGCCTGTGCTCCCTGCTGGGCGGCGGACGCTGGCTGCTCGGGCTCTAAGGCCCCGGTGGGGCCGTCGCCGGCGCTTCAGCGCCGAAACGGCTGACATCGGCCCGCCCTCGCGGAGACTAAAGTGGGCGCATGCCCGTGAACTCCGCCCACACCGCCCTCTGGCCCGCCCCGCACGCGAGCGGAGCCGTCGACGCGACGGTCCACGTGCCGGGGTCCAAGTCGGTCACCAACCGCGCGCTCGTCCTGGCCGCCCTGGCTTCCGAGCCGGGCTGGCTGCGCCGCCCGCTGCGCTCCCGCGACACGCTGCTGATGGCGGGCGCCCTGCGCGCGATGGGCGTCGGCATCGAGGAGACGGTCTCCTCCAGCTCGTCCGTCGGCGGCGGTCCCGGCGGCGAGGCCTGGCGGGTCCTGCCCGCGGGGCTGCGCGGTCCGGCCACGGTCGACGTGGGCAACGCCGGCACGGTGATGCGGTTCCTGCCGCCGGTCGCCGCGCTCGCCGACGGCCCCGTCCGCTTCGACGGCGACCCCCGTTCCTACGAGCGCCCGCTGAACGGCGTCATCGACGCGCTGCGCGTGCTCGGCGCCCGGATCGACGACGACGGGCGCGGCGCGCTGCCGCTGACGGTGCACGGCACGGGCGCGCTGGACGGCGGCCCGGTGGAGATCGACGCGTCGTCGTCCTCGCAGTTCGTCTCGGCGCTGCTGCTGTCCGCCCCCCGCTTCAACCAGGGCGTGGAGGTCCGGCACACGGGCGGCTCCCTCCCCTCCATGCCGCACATCCGGATGACCGTCGACATGCTGCGCGCGGTCGGCGCCCAGGTCGACACCCCGGAGTCGGGCGGCGAGCCGAACGTCTGGCGGGTCACGCCGGGCGCGCTGCTCGGCCGGGACCTGACGATCGAGCCGGACCTGTCCAACGCCCAGCCGTTCCTGGCGGCGGCCCTGGTGACCGGCGGCCGGGTGCTGATCCCGGACTGGCCGTCCCGCACCACCCAGCCGGGTGACCGGCTGCGGGAGATCTTCACCGAGATGGGCGGTTCCTGCGAACTCACCGAGTACGGGCTGGTCTTCACCGGCACGGGCTCGATCCACGGCATCGACGTCGACCTGGGCGATGTCGGCGAGCTGACCCCCGGCATCGCCGCGGTCGCCGCCCTCGCGGACTCACCCTCCACCCTGCGGGGCGTCGCCCACCTGCGCCTGCACGAGACGGACCGGCTGGCCGCGCTGACGAAGGAGATCAACGAGCTCGGCGGCGACGTCACCGAGACCGCCGACGGCCTCCACATCCGCCCGCGCCCCCTGCACGGCGGGGTGTTCCACACCTACGACGACCACCGGATGGCGACGGCCGGCGCGGTCATCGGGCTGGCGGTGGACGGCGTGCGGATCGAGAACGTGGCCACGACGGCGAAGACCCTGCCGGACTTCCCGCAGCTGTGGGCCGGGATGCTCGGGGTATAGGGGCTCCGCCATGCGCCGCTACGGCAAGCACACCGACGAGGACGACATCCGCAGCCGCCCGAACCGCAAGGGCAACCGGCCGCGGACGAACATCCGGCCCAAGCACGAGGACGCCGCCGAGGGCATGGTCCTCACCGTCGACCGCGGACGCCTCACGTGTCTCGTCGACGACCGGATCGTGATGGCGATGAAGGCCCGTGAGCTGGGCCGCAAGGCGGCCGTGGTCGGCGACCGGGTGGCCCTCGTCGGTGACATGTCCGGCAAGAAGGACACCCTCGCGCGCATCGTCCGCATCGAGGAGCGCACCTCGGTGCTGCGCCGCACCGCCGACGACGACGACCCGTACGAGCGGGTGGTGGTCGCCAACGCCGACCAGCTCGCGATCGTGACCGCCCTGGCCGACCCGGAGCCCCGCCCGCGGCTGATCGACCGCTGCCTGGTCGCCGCGTACGACGGCGGGCTGGAACCGCTGCTGGTCATGACGAAGTCGGACCTCGCCGCTCCGGACAAGCTGCTGGAGCTGTACGGCGACCTCGACATCCCCTACGTGGTCACCAGCCGCGAGGAGCTGGAGAACGGCGACGCGGCGGACCGGGTGCGCGAGTATCTGGCCGGGCGGATCACGGCGTTCGTGGGCCACTCGGGCGTCGGCAAGACGACCCTGGTCAACGCGCTGGTCCCGCAGGACCGTCGGCGTCTGACGGGGCACGTCAACGCGGTGACCGGCCGCGGCCGCCACACCACGACGTCGGCCCTCGCCCTGCCGCTCGAAGGCACGGACGACTGGGCCATCGACACCCCGGGCGTCCGCTCGTTCGGTCTGGCCCACGTCGACCCGTCCCGGGTGATCCACGCCTTCCCCGACCTGGAGCCGGGGACGGTCGGCTGCCCGCGCGCGTGCAGTCACGACGAGCCGGACTGCGCGCTGGACGCCTGGGTCGCCGAGGGCCACGCGGACCAGGCACGGCTGTACTCACTGCGCCGGCTGCTGTCGACGCGGGAGCGCACGGAAGGCGACTGACCGCCGCGTTGTTTGTCGGCGTGCAAGCCCGGTAAGTGCATAATCGCACCGAGCCGCACACACGGGAGGACAGCACATGGCGTGGCTGCTGGTCATCGTCGCGGGAGTGCTCGAGACCGGCTTCGCCGTCTGCCTCAAGCTGTCGCACGGCTTCACCCGGCTCTGGCCGACGATCGCGTTCTGCGTGTTCGCGCTCGGCAGCTTCGGTCTGCTCACCCTGTCGCTGCGGAAGCTGGACGTCGGTCCGGCGTACGCGGTGTGGACCGGCATCGGCGCGGCGGGCACCGCGATCTACGGCATGGTCTTCCTCGGCGACCTGGTGTCGGTCCTGAAGATCGTCTCGATCACCCTGGTGATCACCGGTGTGATCGGCCTGCAGCTGTCGGGGTCGGCGCACTAGACGCGGCGAGCGCTCCGTGCGACGCGGGGATCGGCCCGCGCTTCGCGGTGTTCGCGCCGGCAGCCGCAGTGCCCGGCTGGTGGGGCGCGGCGCCCGGCGCTTGGGTGGCGGTGTTCCCCCCGTGGGTCGCGGTGATCACGCCGCGTATCAGTTCCGCGACCCCGCCCTCCCCCGGCGGGACCGCCACGCACGACACCGCCAGTCGTACGGCCAGTTCGCAGGTGCGGGAGAGGTCGTCGGGGATGCCGCCGGGGCCGGCGATCGCAGCCACGGCACGGTCCCGGACGCCCGCCAGGAGGTCGCCGGGCGAGGGCAGCGGTCCGTCCGCCCGCCGCTGCGCGGGCACGGCCGAGGAGGAGGGCACCGCGGCGAGCGTCGGGGCCGGCAGGCGCTCGCTCCAGCAGCCGGTGAGCAGGGCCCGTACGAGCGGGTTCCCGCGGGCGACGTTCGTCGTCCACTCGGCGGCCGCGGTGAGCCGCTCACGGGCGTCGCCGGGCGCGGACAGGGCCCGTTCGACGCCGGCGAGATAGCCGTCGGCCTCCCGCCTGACGAGCGCCCTGGCCAGGCCGTCCTTGCTGCCGAACTCGTTGTAGAGGGTCTGCCGGGACACCCCGGCCGCCGCGGCGACGTCCACCATGCGCACCACGGCCCACGACCGTCGCGTGAGCGCCGTGAAAGCGGCGTCGAGTAGGCATTCCCGGGCAGCAGGCATCATCGCCTCCCTGGGGCGAGCGGCTCTGCGCCCAGGTTTGACGCGCGTCCGCGCACTGTCAAGGGTCCGCGGAGGGGGTGGTGAGTGCCGGTCATGAGTGCGTGAGGGGGGGTAGACGACGAGAAACATCCGAAGTACCCACCTCCGCGCCCTTCACTCACCCCGAGCCCCCGTTGGCTCCGCCGCCACCTCGGCAGATAGGTTCGAGTCATGCCGGACTACCTCGACGACCTCAGCCTCGCGCACGTCCTCGCGGACGCCGCTGACGCCGCGACCATGGACCGCTTCAAGGCCCTCGACCTCAAGGTGGAGACCAAACCGGACATGACGCCGGTGAGCGAGGCCGACAAGGCGGCCGAGGAACTCGTCCGCGGCCGGCTCCAGCGCGCCCGCCCCCGCGACGCGATCCTCGGCGAGGAGTACGGCGTCGAGGGCACCGGCCCGCGCCGCTGGGTGATCGACCCGATCGACGGGACCAAGAACTACGTGCGCGGCGTCCCCGTCTGGGCCACCCTCATCTCGCTCATGGAGGCCGCGGAGGGCGGCTACCAGCCCGTCGTGGGCGTGGTCTCCGCCCCCGCCCTCAACCGCCGCTGGTGGGCCGCGAAGGGCCACGGCGCGTTCGCCGGCCGCAGTATGACCCGGGCCACGCGCCTGCAGGTCTCCCGTGTCTCGAAGCTCTCCGACGCCTCGTTCGCGTACTCCTCGCTGGGCGGCTGGGAGGAGCAGGGCCGGTTCGACGGCTTCCTCGACCTCACCCGCGAGGTGTGGCGCACGCGCGCGTACGGCGACTTCTGGCCGTACATGATGGTCGCCGAGGGATCGGTGGATATGTGCGCCGAGCCGGAGCTGTCCCTCTGGGACATGGCGGCCCCCGCGATCGTGGTGACGGAGGCCGGCGGCTCGTTCACCGGTCTCGACGGCCGGCCCGGCCCGCACAGCGGCAACGCGGCCGCGTCGAACGGCCTGCTCCACGACGAGCTGCTGACGTATCTGAACCCGCGTCAGTAGGCCGGGGCACCCGCGGCGGCCACCCCGCCCGTCGGACACAGATGAGCGCGTGCGCCCTCAATTGACTGCGCGCGCCCCCTTGTTGACCCGCGCTTTACCTGCCACGCTGACAGCACCCCCACTTGTGAACATGTGAATCTCTGTTTCGGGGGTTCTTAGGAGGTGGCTCCAGCCCATGCTCGTCCGTGACGCCATGAGCACAGTGGTCCTCACCATCGGCCCCGCACACACCCTCCGCCAAGCCGCCGCTCTGATGTCCGCACGCCGCGTCGGCGCGGCGATCGTCCTCGACCCGGACGCCGGCGGCATCGGCATCCTCACCGAGCGGGACATCCTCAACTCCCTGGGCCGGGGCCAGAACCCGGACACCGAGCCCGCCCACGGCCACACCACCGGCGACGTCGTCTTCGCCGCCCCGACCTGGACGCTGGAGGAAGCGGCCCGGGCGATGGCGCACGGCGGTTTCCGCCATCTCGTGGTCCTGGACGGCGGCGAACCGGCCGGCATCGTCTCGGTCCGCGACATCATCCGCTGCTGGGCCCCCGCCCGCAGCCAGGTCCCCGCCTGAGCCCGGGCCCGGGCCCGGAGGTGTGATGTCCGGGCACGCGGACGGGCCGGACCCCCCGAAGGGGATCCGGCCCGTCCGTTCACGCCGGCCCGTCCGCTCAGACGAGGTCGAACCGGTCCAGGTTCGAGACCTTGACCCAGGCGGCGACGAAGTCGGTGACGAACTTCTCCTTGGCGTCGTCGCTGGCGTAGACCTCGGCGAGGGCGCGCAGCTCGGAGTTGGAGCCGAAGACGAGGTCGGCACGGGTGCCGGTCCACTTCAGCTCGCCGGTGGCCGCGTCACGGCCCTCGAAGGTGTGCTGGTCCTCGGAGGTGGACTTCCAGGTCGTGCCCAGGTCGAGCAGATTGACGAAGAAGTCGTTGGTCAGCGTGCCCGGCTTGTCGGTGAGGACGCCGTGCGAGGACTGGCCGTGGTTGGCTCCCAGGACGCGCAGTCCGCCGACGAGGGCGGTCATCTCGGGGGCGCTCAGCGTGAGCAGGTTCGCCTTGTCGAGCAGCAGGTACTCGGCCGGCAGCCGGGTGCCCTTGCCCACGTAGTTGCGGAAGCCGTCCCAGAGCGGCTCCAGCGCGGCGAACGACTCGGTGTCCGTCTGCTCCTCGGTCGCGTCCACGCGGCCCGGCGTGAAGGGCACCTCCACGTCGAAGCCCGCGTCCTTGGCCGCCTTCTCGACCCCGGCGGCGCCACCGAGCACGATCAGGTCGGCCAGGGAGACCTTCTTGGCGCCGGAGTTGAACTCCGCCTGTACGCCCTCCAGGACGCTCAGGACGTGACGCAGCTGGTCGGGCTCGTTGACCTCCCAGCTGCGCTGCGGCTCCAGGCGGATGCGGGCGCCGTTGGCGCCGCCGCGCTTGTCGCTGCCGCGGAAGGTGGACGCCGAGGCCCACGCGGTGGAGACGAGCTGAGAGACGGTCAGCCCCGAGTCGAGCAGCTTGGCCTTCAGGGCCGCGATGTCGGCCGCGTCGATGGTCTCGCCCTCGGCCTCGGGCAGCGGGTCCTGCCACAGCAGGGTCTCCTGCGGGACCTCCGGGCCGAGGTAGAGCGACTTCGGGCCCATGTCGCGGTGGGTCAGCTTGTACCAGGCGCGAGCGAAGGCGTCGGCGAACTGGTCGGGGTTCTCGTAGAAGCGGCGCGAGATCTGCTCGTAGACCGGGTCGAAGCGCAGCGCCAGGTCGGTGGTGAGCATCGTGGGCAGGCGCTTCTTCGACGGGTCGTACGCGTCCGGGATGATCGCCTCGGCGTTCTTGGCGACCCACTGCTTGGCGCCGGCCGGGGACTCCGTCAGCTCGTACTCGTACTCGAAGAGGTTCTTGAAGAAGCCGTTGCTCCACTGCGTCGGCGTGGCGGTCCAGGTGACCTCCAGGCCGGAGGTGATGGTGTCGCCGCCCTTGCCGGTGCCGTAGGTGCTCTTCCAGCCCAGGCCCTGCTCCTCCAGGGAGGCGGCCTCGGGGTCGTCGCCGACGTGGTCGGCGGGGCCGGCGCCGTGGGTCTTGCCGAAGGTGTGACCGCCCGCGATCAGGGCGACCGTCTCCTCGTCGTTCATCGCCATGCGGCGGAACGTCTCGCGGATGTCGCGGGCCGAGGCGATCGGGTCCGGGTTGCCGTTGGGGCCCTCCGGGTTGACGTAGATGAGGCCCATCTGGACCGCGCCGAGCGGGTTCTCCAGCTCGCGGTCGCCGGAGTAGCGCTGGTCGTCGAGCCAGGTGGTCTCGGGGCCCCAGTAGACGTCCTCCTCGGCCTCCCAGACGTCGGCGCGGCCGCCGCCGAAGCCGAAGGTCTCGAAGCCCATCTGCTCCAGCGCCACGTTGCCGGTGAGGATCATGAGGTCGGCCCAGGAGATGCTCTGGCCGTACTTCTTCTTGACGGGCCACAGCAGGCGGCGGGCCTTGTCCAGGTTGGCGTTGTCGGGCCAGCTGTTGAGCGGGGCGAAGCGCTGCTGACCGGCGCCGGCGCCGCCGCGGCCGTCGCTGATCCGGTAGGTGCCGGCGCTGTGCCAGGCCATACGGACCATCAGCGGGCCGTAGTTGCCGAAGTCGGCGGGCCACCAGTCCTGGGAGGTGGTGAGCACCTCGGCGATGTCCCGCTTCACGGCCGCGAGGTCCAGGTTCTTGAACGCCTCGGCGTAGTCGAAGTCCGCGCCGAGCGGGTTCGCCACCGCGGGGTTCTTGGCGAGGATCTTCAGATTGAGCCGGTCCGGCCACCACTGGCGGTTCCCGCCGCCCTGCGTCGGGTGCGCGGCGCGCCCATGCGCGACCGGGCAGCCGCCCGTCTCCGCCGGCTTGTCGTCGGTGACGATCGCGTCGTGGTTCTCAGCCATGAAAATCCTCCGGGACTAGGCGGTTCACGGTGCTCAGGAACGACGGGGGCGGTCGTCCCTGCGGGCGGCAGTCGCTCGGGGGTCACTCACGTCACCGACGTCACTTCTGCAGCTCCTGTCGCTTGGCCAAAGCCGAGTTCGATCCTACAATGGACAATGTCTAAGTCAAGTGACACTCCAAAGTCACACACGTTCGGGACCTGGTCCCCCTACTGTTAGGCTGATCTGCATGAGTGACCTTCTGGAACGGCTGCGCGGACGCGGCTGGCGGATGACCGCGCAGCGGCGCGTCGTGGCCGAGGTCCTCGACGGCGATCACGTCCATCTGACGGCCGACGAGGTCCACGCACGGGCCGTCGCCAGGCTGCCCGAGATCTCCCGGGCGACGGTGTACAACACGCTGGGCGAGCTGGTCACGCTCGGCGAGGTGCTCGAAGTCGCCACGGACAGGCGCGCCAAGCGGTACGACCCCAACGCCCACCGGCCGCACCACCACCTGGTGTGCGGGAAGTGCGGCGCGATCCGCGACGTCCATCCGAGCGGCAACCCGCTCGCCGACCTGCCCGACTCCGAGCGCTTCGGCTTCGCCGTCTCGGACGTCGAGGTGACCTACCGCGGCATCTGCCCCAACTGCGCGGCGCTCTGAAGGCGCCGCGCTCCGAGGGCGCGGCGCTTTGAGGCACCCCCGTGCGGGTTCGCCTTTGCGCAGTGAAAACACCGAGGGCCGGAATCCCATGGATTCCGGCCCTCGGCCTTCAGTAGCGGGGACAGGATTTGAACCTGCGACCTCTGGGTTATGAGCCCAGCGAGCTACCGAGCTGCTCCACCCCGCGTCGACGAATGCAACGTTACGCGACGCCCGGCCGCGGAAGCAAATCCCTTCATCCCCAGCCACACAGGCTGCGGCGGCGCGGCCCTGGCACCGGCCGGGTGGACGGGCGCAGGACACGGCCGACCCGCGCCACAGCTCAGGCGAACAGCGCCTGCCGCACCGGGACCGCGCCTGGCCGCCGACAGCAGTCGCACCGCCGCGGCAGCCGGGAGGGTGTGGTTGACCCCCGCCGATGCGGGCGAGGCGCGCAGGCCGCCCGGTGCCGGCGTTGCGTGCGCAGGGCCCGCCCACCGCACCGCAAGTCAGGCGAACTGTTCCTGGCGCAACGCGCCCGACAAGCGGGCCGCCCGCAGCAGTCGCGCCGCTGCGGCGGCATGAGATGCAGGTGAAAGCCCGCCGGCGCGGGCGAGCGCGCGTGGGGCACTGCCACCGGACCGGCGGGCGGGCACGCACACCCCGCCCGCGCCGACAGCCGCGCAGGCGCCGTCGCCCGCACGGCAGGTCAGGCGGACAGCGCCTGACGCAACGCGTCCCGCAACCGCGCCGCGTGGGGTAAGGGGCGCAGTGAAAGCCCGCCTGAGCGGGCGAGCGCGCGCTGCCCGATCGGCGCCGGCGAACGCGCGTAAGGGCGCACCGCCCGCACCGGCGGGCGGGCTCGCACGTCAGGCTGAGAGTTCCTGGCGTAGGGCGTCTCGTAGGCGGGCTGCTCGTTCGGCCACCTCCGCCGGGCCCAGGGACACCGCTCGGTCCGCCCATCGCTGGCCCTCGGCCAGCTCGCCCCGACGCGCGTAGACGAGGGCCAGCCGCAGCGCCGCCCGCCCGTGCCCGTCATCGGCGGCCCGGGTCCACCACACCACCGCCTCCGGCTCGCTCCCCTCCCGGGCCAGCAGCAATCCCAGGTTGAAGGCCCCGTTGCGCGACCCCGCCTCCGCGGCCTCCCGGTACCAGCGCGCCGCCTCCACCACGTCACCGCGGGCGGCGGCCAGCATCCCGACCCGCACCTGCGCCCGCCGGTGCCCCTGGGAGGCGGCCCGCTCGTACCACTCCTCGCACTCGGTCTTCTCGTGCACGGTCTCCCCGAGCTCGTGCGCCGGCTGCGGCGGCCGGCGCGCGTCCAGCACGGCCGCCAGCCGGTACGCCGCCTCCGCACTCCCCCCGCCCGCGGCGCACCGCAGATGCCGTTCGGCCCCCTGCTCGTCCCCGTCCCGCAACCTGGCCATGCCCACCTGCAACGCCGCCTCGGTGTGCCCGGCGGCGGCGGCCCGCTCGTACCAGCGCAACGCGACGACGTCCTCGCCCCGCCCGGCGAACAAGATCCCCAGGTTGAACGCGGCGTCGACGCTCCCCGCCTCCGCGGCCTTGGAGAACCACGGCTCGGCGCCCGCGGTGTCCCCGCCCTGGAGCAGCAGGATGGCGAGCGCGTTGGCCGCCTCCCGGTGCCCGGCGTACGCGGCGCGCCGGTACCACTGCTCGGCCTGCGCGAGGCGCCCCTGCTCGGCGCAGAGCAGCCCGAGGTTGTAGGCGCCGTTGTCGTCGCCGGCGTCCAGCGCGGCCCGGTACCAGCGCTCCGCCGTCTGGGTCTGGCCCCGCTCGGCGTAGAGCGCGCCCAGGGCGTTGGCCGCGTTGCCGTCGCCGTCCTGGGCGGCCCGCAGCCACCACACGGCGGCGTTCTCCGTGTCGCCGGCGTCACGCAGCAGGAATCCCAGCGCACAGGCGGCGCGCGGCTCGCCGTCCTTGGCGGAGGTCAGGTACCAGCGCCCGGCCTCCTTGAGGTCGCCCCGCTTCTCCAGGATCGTCCCGAGGTGCAGTGCGGCCCGCCGGTGGCCGCGCGCGGCTGCCTGCCGGTACCACTGCTCGGCCTCCGGTGAGGCGGGGCCTCCGCTGTCGCTCACGCCGCGCTCGTCGTCGGCGCGGGCGTCCCTGCGGTCGAGGGCGCGCGCGAGGCGGTACGACGCCTCCCGATGCCCTCGTTCGGCGGCGGCCCGCATCCAGCGCTCGGCGGTGGTGTCGCCGCGGTGCTCCAGCAGGTCGGCGAGGGCGTAGGCGCCCAGCACGTGTCCCTGTTCGGCGGACTGGCGCAGCCAGTACTCGGCGGCCGGCTCGTCGCCCCGCTCACGGTGATGGCGGCCGAGCGCGTGCGCGGCGGCCGCGGAGCCGGCGACGGCAGCGACCCGCCACCAGCCGGCGGCGTCGTCGGGATAGCCGCGCTGGTGGAGGAGGACGCCCAGGTTGTTGGCGGCGGCACGGTCCCCGGCCGCGGTGGCGGCACGCAGATAGGGTTCGGCGTCGTCGAGCTCGCCGCGGCGCAGCAGCAGGGCGCCGAGGACGCTCATCGCCTCGACGTCACCGGCCTCGGCGGCCAGCCGTCGGCGTGCCTCCTCGACGGCCTCCACCGTCTCGTCCCGCTCTTCGTCGCGGTGGTCGTCCCCGTCGTTTCCGTCGTTTCGGTGGTTGTCGCGGTGGTCGTCGTCATACTCGACCCGGTACTCGCCCCGACTCGCGTCCGGGGTGGCCTTCTCATAGGAAGGCTGCACAAATCGCCCTGTCTCGAACAGAGTTGCCTTGTCCCCCATAACGTCCATCGTCGCACCACCTGCAACCGGGATACACCTGGTATACCGCAGCCCGTAAGGTCACTTCAGCGTTTTGTCGACATGCCCACAGAGAGACAAGTCAAACACAGACACCCCCAACTCCCCGAGGCGGCGCGGCGACAGAGGCCGCGAATACTGTGTTCGCACACCACGAAGGCCCGGATCCTCTGGAGGATCCGGGCCTTCATTTTCAGTAGCGGGGACAGGATTTGAACCTGCGACCTCTGGGTTATGAGCCCAGCGAGCTACCGAGCTGCTCCACCCCGCGCCGTGTTCCACAACCGTATCACGGCGCGGGGGTGAGCTTTTCCGATCAGCCGCTGGGGGTGGGGCTGGGCTGCGCGCCCGGACTGCTCGCCGGACTGCCGCCGGGTTTGGCAGCGGCGCTCGGCGTGCTGCCGGGGCTCGGCTTGGCCCCGCCCGTGGCTCCCGCCTTCTTGTCCGCCTCGGCCTGCGCCGCCTCGGCCCGCTTCAGCGCGTCCTCAAGGTCCTTCTGCGCCTTGGCGTACGCCTCCCAGTCGGGCTTCTTCAGAGCCTCCTGGCCGGCGGTGAAGGCCTCCTGGGCGTCCTTCAACGCCTCCTGGACCGTGGGGTTCTGGGACGTCGGCGGCGGGTTGGTGCCCTGGTCCGCGGGCGGCGGCGCGGTGCCCTCCGTACCGAAGACCTTGTTGAGGGCCTCGTCGAGGGTGTCCTCGAAGGCGGTGTTGCCGCCATAGGTCACCAACACCTTGCGCAGCAGCGGGTACTTGAGCCCTCCGCCGCGCACGTACACGGGCTCCACGTAGAGCAGTCCTCCGTCGAGCGGCACCGTCAGCAGGTTGCCGTACTCGACCTCGGAGGCACCACCACTGAGCAGCCTGATGGACTCGGCGATGTCCTGTTGGGAGTTGAACTGGCTCTGGACCTGCTTGGGTCCGTCGACCGTCGTGCTCGTCGGCAGCTTCAGGACTCTGATCTTGCCGTAGTCCGGTGTGCCGGCCTCGGAGTCGACCGCCATGAACGCGCTCAGGTTGTCCCGGCCGTTGGGCGTGAACGTCGTCGTCAGCGAGAACGCCTGCGCCTGCTGGTCGGGCAGCTTCATGCTCAGGTAGTACGGCGGCACGGCGTCGCCCGACTTGTTGGTCGGGTCGTCCGGCACCTGCCACACCTCGCTGCCGCTGAGGAACGTCGTGGCGTCCTTCACGTGGTAGCGGGTGAGCAGTTCACGCTGGACCTTGAACAGGTCCTGCGGGTACCGGAGATGGGCCATCAGGTCGGGGGAGATCTCCGACTTCTTCTCCACCGTCCCCGGGAACGCCTTCATCCAGGTCTTGAGGACCGGGTCCTTGGTGTCCCACTGGTAGAGCTTGACCTCGCCGGTGTACGCGTCGACCGTCGCCTTCACCGAGTTGCGGATGTAGTTGACCTGGTTCTGCTGGGCCACCACCGCGCGGTTGTTGTTGGTGGCGGTCAGCGAGTCGGCGGTGGTGTCGCCGAGGGTCGTGCGCGAGGCGTACGGGTAGCCGTTGGTGGTGGTGTACGCGTCGACGATCCACTGGATCCGGTTGCCGACGACCGCCGGGTAGGCGTCGCCGTCGATGGTCAGCCACGGGGCGACCGCCTCGACGCGCCCCTTGGGCGTGCGGTTGTACAGGACCCGCGAGCCCTCGCCGATCGCTCCGGAGTAGAGGATCTGCGGCTCGCCGAACGCGACCGCGTACGCCGCCCGGTTCAGCGGGCTGGAGAGGTTGACCCCGCTGTCGCCGGTGTAGCTGGTGGTCTTCTCACCGTCGTCGTCGGAGTAGTCGATCTCCTTCTGGGGACCGCCGACGATCGAGTACGTGGTCGTCTTCTCGCCGTAGTAGACCCGCTGCTCGTACTGTCCGAGGACGCCCTGGGAGGGCAGGTCGGACTCGGTGAACGCAGGACGGCCCTCGGGGTCGGCGGTGGTGCCCTTGGCGGCGACCACGCCGTAACCGTGGGTGTAGCGGAAGTGGTTGTTGATCCAGTTCTGCTTGTCGACGCCCGCCAGGTTCAGCTCGCGCAGACCGATGACCGTGTCCTGGTCCTCGCTCTTGACCTTGTAGCGGTCGACGTCCAGGTTGGTGGGGAAGGCGTAGTACTTCCGCATCTGCTGGAGCTGCTGGAACGTCGGCGACACGATGTTCGGGTCGAGAACCCGGATGCTCGCCGTGGCGCCGACGTCGTCGCGCAGCTTCGTCTTGTCCTCGTTCTTGCTGACGCCCGAGTACTCGGTGACCTGCGTGCCGTCGATGCCGTACGCCTCACGCGTCGCCTTGAGGTTCTTCTCGACGTACGGCGCTTCCTTGGCCTGCTCGTTCGGCTGGACCTGGAACTTCTGGACGATCGCCGGGTACAGGCCGCCGATGAGGATCGCGGAGAGCACCATCAGGCCGAAGCCGATCACCGGCAGCTGCCAGGTGCGCCGCCACAGGGTGGCGAAGAACAGCAGCGCGCAGATGACGGCGATGCAGAACAGGATCGTCTTGGCCGGCAGATAGGCGTTGGCGTCGACGTACCGCAGGCCGGTCCAGTTGTCCGTGGCCTTGAAGTCGCTGGACTTCACGGCCAGGCCGTACCGGTCGAGCCAGTAGGCGACCGCCTTCAGCGCGACGAAGACGCCCAGCAGCACCGACAGGTGGCCGGTGGCCGCCGCGGTGGCCCGCGCGCCGGGGCTGGTGACCCGCAGCCCGCCGTACAGGTAGTGGGTGAGCGCGGCGGCGATCAGGGACAGGATCGTGGCGGCGAAGCCGAAGCCGAGCAGGAACCGGTACCAGGGCAGGTCGAAGGCGTAGAAGGCCACGTCGAGCTTGAACTGCGGGTCCTTCTCGCCGAAGGGCACGCCGTTGACCCACATCAGCCAGGTGCGCCACTGGCTCGACGCCGACGCGCCCGCGATCAGCCCCACCAGCGCGGTGATGCCGAGCAGCAGCCATTTCTTGTACGGCGCGATGCCCATGCGGTAGCGGTCGAGGCTCTGCTGCTCCATCGACATGGCGCTCAGCGGCGGGCGCAGCCGGTGCGCCAGCCAGATGTTGAGGCCGACGGCGAAGGCCATGAGCAGGCCGAAGACGAAGAACAGCCCGATCTTGGTCGACAGGGTGGTCGTGAACACGGAGGAGTAGTTCACCGACCGGTACCAGAGCCAGTCCGTCCAGAACCCGGCGAACATGGTGAACGCCATGCCGAGGACGGCAAGGACGCCCAGCGTCATGAGCAGGGTCCGGACGCGCCGGGACGGGCGGCCCACTCTGATCCGCGGTCCCGTCGGGCCTCCGCCGCGGTCCGGCATCTGGAAAGCCAAGGTGCGCACCTCGAAAGTCGCTGTTGTCGATTCGTCAGGTCCGCGTGTTCGTGGACCGTGTGGGACGCCCCGTGATCGTGGGCCCCCACCTATGCAACTTACTCACCCTTTACTCGGTTCCCGATTCCGGCCAGGAACGAGGCAGGATTGTGACCATGTCCAACACTCCCATGGCAGCGAGCCCTCTCACCCGGGCCGTACTCGAGATCGACGAGTACGCATCCGGCCTCGGCTGGGACCAGCCCGCCCGCCTCTTCGCCCTCGTAGACACCGCACGGTTGCGGACGCAGGAACCGTCGCTCGCCGCCCAGCTCGGTCTGGACGACGAGTCCGCCACGACCGGTCTCACTCCGATCGAGCAGGACGAAGTGCCAACGGACAAGCCGCTCGACGAGTTCCTCGCCACGATCGCCTGGCCGGACGCGGTGGTCGGCTGCGCGCTGACCGTGGAGCGTCTGATGCTGCCGCCGTCCGCCGAGGCGCAGGTCCCGCAGGGGCTGAGCGGGTCGAAGCTGACGCGGTGGGTGGCCGACCACCCCGACCGTCAGGAGGTGCGGATGACGGTGGCGGTCCTGCGCGACGGCACGCGCGAGTCGGCCCTGCGGCTGCGTGAGAAGGACGCCCCGTCGGAGGTCCTCACGGGCGCCAAGCTGGTCCCGGGTCTCGCGGAGGCCCTGTCGGCGACCTTCGAGTAGCAGGTCGCGGGGCCTGGCGCGGCCCCGCGTGGCTCACCCGGTCGTGCACTTCGGCAGGCCGGCCGTGTCGCCGCCGCGGATGTCCGCCAGGGCGCCGAGAGCGTCGCCGATGGTGTCCACCTTGACGAGCGTCAGCCCGTCGGGGACGTCCTCGGCGGCCTCCGCGCAGTTGTCGGCGGGCGTCAGGAAGTACTGGGCGCCCTTGGCGCGCGCGCCGACCGTCTTCATCTGGATGCCGCCGATCGGCCCGACCTTGCCGTCGTCGTCGATGGTCCCGGTACCGGCGACGAACTTGCCGCCGGTCAGACTCCCCGGGGTGAGCTTGTCGTAGATGCCGAGCGCGAACATCAGGCCGGCGCTCGGGCCGCCGACGTCTGCCAGCTTGATGTCGATGGTGAACGGGAAGGTGTGGTCGGTCCCGGCGGAGATCCCGACGATCGCGCGCTGCTGCCCCTGGTCGTCGGACCTGGCGGTGGTGATGGTGACCGTCTCCGCCTTGTTCGGCGTCCGGTTCTCCTTCTCGGCGGCCGCCTGCTCCTTGGCGGGCACGATCCCGAAGACGACCTTCTCGCCCGGCTTGTGCTTGGTGACCAGCTTCGCCACGTCCCCGGGCGCCTTGACGTCCGTGCCGTCGACGGTCTTGATGACGTCGCCGGCGTGCAGCCTGCCCTCGGCGGGCGAGCCCTTGACCACGGTGGAGACGATCACCCAGGACCGCACCGGGACGTCCAGCTCCTTCAGGGCGGCGACCTTGGCGCTCTCCTGGGACTGGCTGAACTCCTCGGCGTTCTCCTGGGTGGACTGCTCCTCGGTCTTGCCGTCCGGGTAGAGCGTGTCGTGGGGTACGACCTTGTAGTCGTGCGCGAGCCAGCCGTAGACCGTCTCGACGAGGTTCATCCGGTATTCGGCGCCGGTGACCCGCACGGTGGTCATGTTCAGGTGGCCGGTCGACTCGTAGGTCTTGCGTCCGGAGATCTGCAGCACCGGCTCGCCGTCATGCTCGCCGAGGGTGTTCACCGTGGGCCCCGGGGACATCTCCGAATACGGCACGGGGATGAGCACTCCCGCGCACAGGAGCGCGATCAGCATCAGGGTGGAGGCGAGCATCGTCGCGGTGCGGCGTGGCATGCCTCGACAGTACGGGACGCCTCTGTCAGCGCACCGTCAGGGCCACTTGCCGGATCATGAACCGGTGTGGGACCTCTCCATGGCCGCCCGGAAGCGCGCGTAGCCGTCGAGTTCCGGCCCGTCGCCGCGGACCCTGCGGGTCCGGTTGGCCCAGCTGCCCCACAGACCGGCGCCGACCGCGGCCACCAGCGGAATCAACAACCAGGCGAGCACCGCCATGCCGACCTCCCGACCGAAGTGAGCCCACAGCAACTGACTGATCAGCAGATTAACCATCCGCACTGACAACGCTCACGGCAGGGGTCGGGTTACGCAACCGGGAGATGATCGACGCGTGACGCGGTGCGTCAGCGGGCCCGCATCAGCGGCCTCACGTCAGCAGGCCCGCCTCAGCAGGCGCGCGTCAGCAGGTCCCGACCCATTCGTCCGTGCCGTCGGAGAACCTCTGGTGCTTCCAGATGGGCACCTCGTGCTTGAGGTCGTCGATCAGCTTCCGGCAGGCCTCGAAGGCCTCGCCCCGGTGCGGGCACGACACGGCGACGACGACGGCCAGGTCGCCCACCTTCAGCTCGCCCACCCGGTGCACGGCGGCCAGCGCCCGCACCGGGTAGCCGGCGACGACCTTCTCGGCGATCCGCCGCATCTCCGCCTCTGCGGTGGGGTGGGCGGAGTACGCGAGCGAGTCGACGTCGGCACCCCCGTCGTGGTCGCGCACGGTCCCCACGAACAGCGCGGTGCCACCGGCCGCGTCGTCCCCGACGGCCCGGAAGACCTCGTCCAGGGAGAGCGCGGTGTCACGGACGGCGATCAACTTGAGCGGGTCGGAAGAGCCCTGCTCACCCGGGTGATCGTTACTGGAAGCCATACTCTCCATACTGCCCCACGCGGGCCGGGCGCCTCAGCCCGCTACCGCCGCCGGGCCTTCCGGGCCCGCCGCACCACGGCCGCCGCACCCAGCAGGGCGACCGTCGCTCCCGCGGCGCCCGCGGCCGTCGCGTCCTTGCGCCCGAGCCGGCGCCCGGCCACCGTGTGCCGCCCGGACACCTCCTCCAGCAGCTCCGCCAGGACCTCCTCGTTGGTCCACCCCGGCCGCCACCCCGCGTCGTGCAGCCGGCTCCCGCTCACCACCCACGGGTACATCGTGTACGCCAGGTCCCCCGCCGGGGACGGCGTCAGACCGATCCGGTGCAGCCGGGCGGCGGCCCCCAGCGCGACCGCCGACGGCAGCTCCATCCGCCGGATCCCGCTGAGCTCCTCCACCTCCTCCTGCTCCAGCCATCCGTCGCAGCCCACGGCCAGCTCCCCGTCCACCTTCTCCAGGACGGCGTACTCCAGCGCACCGCACAGGTCCTCGACGTGGCAGAACTGCCACGCGGGCCGCGACCCGGCGACGACGAGCAGCCGGGGCGACTCGAAGTACCGGGTCAGCGCGGTGTCCGTGCCTCCCACCAACACCGCGGGCCGCACCACGGTGACGTTCAGGCCGGGATGCGCGCGCGGGGCGCGCCGCGCCAGCCGCTCGATCTCCAGCAGGTCCCCGACACCGGTCGCCTCCGCCGTCGCCTTCAGCTCCGCGTCCTCCGACAGCGGCAGCTCATTGTCGGGCAGCGCCCCGTAGACCATCGTGGAGGTGCACAGCACCACGCGGTGCACCCCGGCCGCCGCGGCGGCGGTGAGCACGGTCTGCGTACCGCGCACGTTGTACGCCGTCCGGGCGGCGGAGTCGCTCCCCAGGTCCAGGTCGAGCGCCAGGTGGACCACCACGTCCGCGCCGCGCAGCTTGTCGGCGATGGCGGGATCCCGGACGTCGAGGATGTGCCACTGCGCCGCGTCGCACTCACCGCGCCGCTCGTCGATGGCGACGACCTGCTTGATCTCGTCCGACGCGGCGAGCCGCTCGGTGAGCAGCGCGCCCACTCCGGTCGCGGCGCCGGTGACGGCGACGACGGGCCCGCGCCCCGCGGACGGAGCCGAGTGGTTTCGCGCTGCGCGAACCTGCGGATCTGGGGAACTCACCAGGTGTCTCCAGCGGTTGTTTTCCATACGAGCGCGAGTGGCGCGTACGTACCAAGTGGCATCCATCCTGCCGCAGGCCGAGAGTCGGCGAAGCACCGAGGCCCGATCGAGCCGGGGTGTCTACGCTGGGTGGTGTTGCAGGGCAGCCGCGCCGCCGGCCGAGAGCCGGTGGCCTTACCAGCCGAGGAACCCCGTGAGTGACACCCCATTCGGATTCGGCCTTCCGCCGGAGGAGCCGGAAGACGGCGACGAGGGCAAGAAGAAGGACCCGCAGAGCGGCGGTGGGCAGGGACCGGCCAACCCGTTCGGTTTCGGGCTGTCCGGCGCCGGCGGCTTCGGCGGCCCGGGTGCCGACAACCCGCTCGCTGCCATGTTCGGTTCGCTGAACCCCACCGACCTGGGCGCCGCATTCCAGCAGCTCGGCCAGATGCTCTCCTACGAGGGCGGCCCGGTGAACTGGGACATGGCCCAGCAGATCGCCCGTCAGACGGTCGCCCAGGGCACCTCCGACGGCGTCAAGGACGCGAGTGTCGGCCCCGCCGAGCACTCCTCCGTGCAGGAAGCCGTCCGTCTGGCCGACCTGTGGCTGGACGACGCGACCTCCCTGCCGTCCGGCGCCGGATCGGCCGTGGCGTGGTCGCGCGCGGAGTGGGTCGAGGCGACGCTGCCGGCGTGGAAGGAGCTGGTCAACCCGGTCGCCGAGCGCGTCGGCACGGCCATGGGCGACGTCCTGCCGGAGGAGATGCAGGCCATGGCCGGCCCGCTGATCGGCATGATGCGCTCGATGGGCGGCGCCATGTTCGGCTCGCAGATCGGGCAGGCCGTCGGCGTCCTCGCGGGCGAGGTCGTCGGCTCGACCGACATCGGCCTGCCGCTCGGCCCGGCCGGCAAGGCCGCGCTGCTGCCGGCGAACGTCGAGGCGTTCGGCAAGGACCTCGGCGTCCCGAAGGACGAGGTGCGGCTGTACCTCGCCCTGCGCGAGGCCGCCCACCAGCGTCTCTTCGCACACGTGCCGTGGCTGCGCTCGCATCTGTTCGGCGCGGTCGACGGCTACGCGCGCGGGATCAAGGTCGACACCGCCAAGCTGGAGGACGTGGTCGGCCAGTTCGACCCGCAGAACCCCGAGCAGCTTCAGGACGCGCTCCAGCAGGGCATGTTCCAGCCGGAGGACACCCCCGAGCAGAAGGCCGCCCTGGCCCGTCTGGAGACGGCCCTGGCGCTGGTCGAGGGCTGGGTGGACGCGGTGGTGCACGCGGCGGCCAAGCCGCGCCTGTCCTCGGCGGACGCGCTGCGCGAGACCCTGCGCCGCCGCCGCGCCTCGGGCGGTCCCGCGGAGCAGACGTTCGCCACGCTGATCGGTCTGGAGCTGCGCCCGCGCCGCCTGCGCGACGCGTCCCGGCTGTGGGCGTCGCTGACCGACGCGCGCGGTGTCGACGGCCGCGACGGCTTGTGGGCCCACCCCGACATGCTGCCGACCGCCGCCGACCTGGACGACCCGGACGGCTTCGTCCACCGCGAGCAGCTGGACTTCTCGGAGCTGGACAAGATCCTCGGCGAGGCGGCGAGCGGTTCGACCGGCGGGAAGCAGGACCTGGACAAGGGGCCGGAGAAGCCGGAGGCGGGCAAGCCGGAGCCGGGCGGCGCGAAGGACGACGACACCGAGTGAGCCTGCATGACGACGCGGTCCTCGTCCTGAAGGAGTACGAGGACCAGCAAGAGCTGTGCCGGACGTACCTGGAGCACCTCCAGACCCACCCGGACGGCATGTGGAAGGCCTGCGAGGCCGGGCACATCACCGCCAGCGCCCTGGTGATCGACCCCGCGCGCGGCCGGGTGCTGCTGACGCTGCACCGGAAGCTGCGGATGTGGCTCCAGATGGGCGGCCACTGCGAGCCGGGCGACGCGACGCTCGCGGACGCCGCCCTGCGCGAGGCCACCGAGGAGTCGGGCATCGCCGGCCTGAACCTGCTCCCGGGCGGCCCGGTGCGTCTGGACCGGCATCTCACACCGTGCGCCTGGCACCTCGACGTCCAGTACGCGGCGCTCGCTCCCGACGGCGCCCTGGAGGCCATCAGCGACGAGTCCCTCGACCTGCGCTGGTTCCCCTACCAGGAGGTCGCGGGCGTGGCGGACGGCTCGGTCGTGCGCCTGGTGGAGGCGACGCGCGCACGACTGTGAACGCGAACGTGTGAGGGGCGGCCACAGGAGTGACCGCCCCTCACACGTTCGTCTTCTCGGACCGTCAGCTCCAGACGTTGCCCTGGTTCTGCGCCCGCGCCCCCTGCTGCCCCACGCCGTACTGCGCGGCGAGCCCGGAGCCGATCTGGGCGTTCTGCGGGGGCAGCAGTTCACTCGGCTGGACCAGTGCGAAGCCGGTGCCCATGAAGCTCAGCTCCCAGCCCTCACCGGTGTTGCCGCGCCGCCGCCACACCCCCGAGGAATGCGTCTGGGCCTGCATCTGCACCCGCAGCCCGGTGGACCAGGCGACGATCGCGTCCGCGTCGCAGTTGACGTACTTGTCGGGCGTCACCTGCATCATCAGCGGGGCGCCGGACGTCATCAGGGCGACCCGGCCCCGGCCGGTGATGTTGAGCTGGTACTTCCCCGAGCCGGAGATGCCGTAGAGGCTGTCGACGGCGATGACCTCGTGGTGCAGCGAGGAGTCCATGGCGAGGACGTAGCTGCTGTCGACGGTGAGGCCGTCCTGCTCCACATCCACGAGGTGAATGTGCTGGGCCAGGTTGGCGAGGTAGACGGTGCCCTGCCCATGACAGCGCATCAGGTCCAGGCCCTCGCCGGTGCGCGCACGCGCGCGTGCCTGGTTGCCGCTCCGGTACTCGGCGTCGAACTCCACCATCCCCTGGTAGGCGACCATGGTGCCCTTGCGGGCGAGGATGTCGTCGTGGCCCTCCAGGGCGACGCGGAGCATCTGCTTGTTCTGCAGGCTCCAGCGCTCCTGGGTCGGCTGGTCGTTGTAGGCGAAAAGCGAACTCTGCATGGTGCTCTGGCTCCCCCTCAGCCCCGGACCCGGAGACGGTCGGTGCTGTCCTCGCTGGGCTGGACGACGACGATGCCCTCACCGGAGAAGGCCATCTGGTAGGCCTCGCCGCTGCCCCGGCCGATGAGCGACTGCGCCTTGAAGCTGCGCTTGCCCTTGACCTTGAGGTTCGGCGACCAGGCGACCAGCGCGTCCGGGTCGACGTACGTCTCGTTCTCGCCGCCGCCGCAGTCGACGACGATCGGCTTGCCCCGGGAGGTCAGCGCGACCCAGCCCTGCCCGGAGATCCTCGTGTTCCACAGGCCCTGACCGGCGAACTTCGCCAGCCCCTTGACCCGCTCCACGCCCCAGGTGAGGTGGGCGTCGAAGGCGAGCAGATTGGTGGCGTTGACGGAGATGCCGTCACCGTTGAGGTTGATCAGGACGACGTCGGCGCCGTAGTCGGCAAGGTAGAGCAGACCGTCGCCGGAGCACTTCATCAGCGGCGCGCCCTCCCCCGTCATCCAGTCGCGCGCGATCTGGCGCACGGCCGGCGGGTTGGGCTCGTACTGGATGAAGCCCTCGTAGGCGATCATCGAGCCCACGCGCGCGAGGAGGTCGTTCCCGGTCTGGAGGGCGACCTTCAGCATGTGGCTGCCGTGGTTCTCCATACGGGCGGTCACGGGTGCGGGGGCGAAGCCCGCGAGCGGCTGGTTCATGACGGGCTCCCTCAGACCTCGTACGGCTGGACGACGATGAAGTTGCCGGGCGCGCCCCGGAACTGGAGGTTGACGCTCTCGCCGGTGTCGCCGGGGTAGGCGTTGCGGCGCATCCGCACCTGGCTGGAGACGACCACCTGGGCGGCGGCCGACCAGGCAACGACGGCGTTGCAGTCGGCGAACGTGGTGGGCGTGACCGGCAGGACGACGGGTGTGCCGTGCGTCTTCACGACGATCGTCCCGGTGCCGGTGAACTGCATGGTGAACAGGGCGCCGCCGGGGATGCCGTGCCCCTCGACGCGGCGCACCTCGTGCTGGAGGCTCTCGTCGAAGGCGAGGACGTTCTCGGCGGAGACGCAGATGCCGTCACCCTGGAGTTCGATGGGGTGCAGCATCGTGGAGTTGTCGGCGAGGAACACCTGTCCCTGGCCGGTGCAGCGCATCAGCTGCATCTCCTGACCGGTCGCATTGCCCACGATCCGGCCGGCGAACCCGGCGCCCTTGTAACTGAAGTCGACCTTGCCCTGGTAGAGCACCATGCTGCCCTGGCGGGCCAGCACGGGCTGGCCGCCGATGCCGAGGTCGACGCGGATCAGCTTCTTGTTCTGCTGCGTCCAGCGCTGACCGGTAGGCGTCTCCTTGAACTTCTGGAGCGCGGCCGACACTCCGGCGCCGCCCTGGGGCGCGCCCTGCGGCACACCGTAGGGCTGCTGGCCGTGACCGGTGGGGGCCTGAGGTGCCTGGGGCGGCTGGGCGTAGCCGGGGGGCAGCGGTGCGGTCGGGGCGCCGGGGACGGCCTGGCCGTAGGACTGCTGGTGGGGTGGCTGGCCGTACGGCGGCTGCTGGCCGGGCTGACCCGGCTGGCCGTAGGGCGCGGGGGCCGGGGCGGGCGGCGGGACAGGTGCGCCGCCGGGCGGGGTCAGCGGCGCGACGATGGTCGGCGCGGCGTGCATCGAGGGCGCCGGCGCGGGAGGCGGGGCCGGGGCCGACGGCGTCGCGGCGGGCGGGGCGAAGCTCTGCGGTGCGGGCTGCGGCTGGTGCGGGGCGGAGGGCGCGGCGGCGGGGACGCCGAACGCGGGCGGCGCGTCGGCCTGGGCCGGCGGGGCGAACCCGGGAACGGCGCCGGACTGCGGCTGCTGGGGAGCGGCGGGCGCCTCCTCCTCCAGGACCTCGCCGCCGAAGTTCTTCAGCAGCGCGTCCAGACCGCCGTCGAAGCCCTGGCCGACCGCCGCGAAACGCCAGACGTCCTTCAGGTAGAAGTCGCCCAGCATCACGGCTCGCTCGGTGGAGAACTCCGAGCCGTCGAACGCGTACCGGGCCACCTCCTCGCCGCCCGCCACGATCCGGAGGTAGCCGGGGCCGATCTGCGACATCTGCCCGGCGCCGTCGACGGTCGCCGTGAAGGACAGCTTCTGGATCTGCGGGGGGATCCGGTCGAGGGTGACGCGGAAGGACTCCGTGTCGCCCGCCTGGGCGCCCAGGAGCTGGATGGACTCCTCGGGGGACTTCGGCTGGTTGAAGAAGACGAAGTACCGGTCGTCGGAGAGCCGCTCGTCGGCGTCGAGGCCGAAGCAGCTGATGTCGAAGGTCAGGCCCGGACCGGAGATCTGCACACCGACGTACAGATCCGTGCCCGCGGTGAGATCACTGATCCTGGCCTTGTGGCCGCGCTGGAATTGCCTGGTCATGCGTAACGACCGTCCCCCATCCCGATTCGAAGTGCGTCGCGCCAGGCTAACGGCAAACTCCGACATCGGACGATGTCGGTACAGACCCGGTACACAACGGGCTCAGTCCTCGGGCGCGCCGGGATCCTTGGGCGGGCGGGCGGCGGCGGCCACCCCTTCCAGGTAGCCGCGGGCCCGCTCGGTGCGCGGATAGGCCTCCAGCAGCCGCCAGAAGTCGGCGCCGTGGCCGGGCACGAGCAGATGCGCGAGCTCGTGCAGCAGGACGTAGTCGATGACGTACTCCGGCATGCCCTTGAGCCGGTGCGACAGACGGATGCTGCCCTCGGCCGGGGTGCACGAGCCCCAGCGGGTGTTCTGGTTGGTCACCCAGCGCACGGAGGCGGCCCGCGCCCGGCCGGCGAAGTACTGCGCCGACAGCCGCTCGGCGCGTTCGGCCAGTTCGGCGTCGCCGGGGACGCGCCGGCTCTCCTGGGCGGCCAGCTTGTCGAGCATGACGCTCACCCAGCGCTGCTCCTCGGCCGCGGACATCCGGGCGGGGATGAGCACGATGGTGCGATCGCCCTCGCGGTACGCGGAGACCGTCCGGCGTCGGCGGGCGCTTCTGCGGACCTCGATCGCGCTCGTCCCCGAACCGCTCGGCGGCTGGTTCGTCGTGCTGCGCTGTGGCTTTCTGGCGCGGTGCGGTGGGTCGGCGGGCACGCCAAGACGTTACCCGCTGCGCATGGCGGAAGTCCCGACTCCGGGGCGGTCGGGTTCCGAGCGCCGACCGCCGTCCTGCCTCGTACGACGGATTAGTACGACGAACCAGTCGGCCTGTGGACAACTTTCGGCACCGGTCTTCGAGTCCCCGGCATGCTGGCACGAGCCGGCGGAGCGAGGTCGTCCCCACGCCTCCGCTCCGCCGGTGTGAGGAGTTGCAGGCTGATCCCGGCGGGGGCCGTGATCTCAGGCTGACGGGGGTTCTCGATGCATCCGATGGTGAAGCCCGCGCTGCGGCGCGGCTGGCGCGACCTCAACACCGTGCAGTTCGGGATGACGCCGGCGCACGCCTTGACGCTCGGCCCGATGGACACCGCGACGGGCAGTTTCCTGGACCTGCTGGACGGCACCCGCGGTATGCCGCTCCTGCGTCAGGAGGGCAGGCGCATGGACTTGCCCGATGATCACGTGGACCTGCTGGTGAAGCGGCTGGCCCGGGCCGGACTGCTGGACGACGCGCGCGGCGGTGGGCCGGACGCCGACGCGCTGCGGGAGAAGAAGGACGTCATGGAGCGGCTGCGTCCCGACCTGGCCTCGCTCTCGCTGACCGCCTCCGAACCGGGCGAAGCGCTCGGCCGCCTGGCGGCACGGCGACGGATGCGGGTGCAGGTACGCGGGGCGGGACGGGTCGGCTCGGTCCTGGCGTCGCTCCTGTCAGGCGCCGGGGTGGGCGAGGTGGACGTGCGCGACGGCGGCCGGGTGGAGCCGGGGGACGTCGCACCGGGCGGACTGACCGTGGAAACGGTGGGCGAACGCCGGGACGAGGCCGCGGGGCGCGCGGCGCGCGGGGCAGCCCCGGACCGCCCGCCCCGCAGAAGCCCGCACTCCCCGGCCGAGACGGACTCACCCGGCTTCTCCCTGGTCGTCCTCGCCCCTCGGGACGACGTGTCCGTGCACGCGCCCGCTCCTTCGGCGGCCGAGCCTCTGATCGCCTCGGGCACACCGCACCTGTACGCCGGGGTGGTGGAGGCGACGGGGCTTGTGGGCCCGCTGGTCCTCCCCGGGGAGACGGCGTGCGCCGGCTGTCTGCACCAGGGGCGCACCGATCGTGATCCGGCCTGGCCGCGCCTGGTCGCTCAGTGGCACTCCGGGGTACGGCGGCGCCCGGCCCGCGCCTGCGATCTGACGCTGGCAGCGACCGTCGCCGGGCTGGCGGCGGCGCACGCGGTCGCCTTCCTCGACGGCAAGCTCCCGTCGAGCGCGGGCGCGCGCTGGGAGGTCGCCCTGCCGACGCTCCAGTGGCACGCGCGACCGGTGTGGGCACACTCCGGGTGCTCGTGCGGGGCGGCGGAGAAAGGTAAGGAGGAACACACTCGCCCCGAGGACGGGGGGTCACGCGCGACAATGGCGGAGCAACGGCATTCGACCGGGTTGGGCCGTACGCCACAAGCGACGCGGTCGGCTGGGACTTGGAGGGCGCATGTCTGATCTTCCCCGGAAGGCGGTCACCCGGACCGCCAAGCTCGCCGCGCTCCCGCTCGGCTTCGCCGGCCGGGCGACCTGGGGCCTGGGCAAGCGCATCGTGGGCGAGTCCGCGGAGATCGTCGGCCGCGAGCTGCAGCAGCGCACCGCGGAACAACTGTTCAAGGTCCTCGGCGAGTTGAAGGGCGGCGCGATGAAGTTCGGGCAGGCCCTGTCCGTCTTCGAGTCGGCCCTGCCCGAGGAGATCGCCGGCCCCTACCGGGCGGCCCTCACCAAGCTCCAGGAGGCGGCGCCGCCGATGCCGACCCGCACGGTGCACGCCGCGCTCGCCGAGCGGCTCGGCGAGGACTGGACGGACCTGTTCCTGGAGTTCGACGACAAACCTGCCGCCGCCGCCTCGATCGGCCAGGTGCACCGGGCGGTGTGGCATGACGGGCGCGCGGTCGCGGTCAAGGTGCAGTATCCCGGGGCGGGCGAGGCCCTGCTGTCCGACCTGACCCAACTCAGCCGCTTCGCCCGTCTGTTGGGCCCTCTCGTCCCCGGCATGGACGTCAAGCCGTTGATCACCGAGCTACGGGACCGGGTCTCCGAGGAACTGGACTACGGCCTGGAGGCGCAGGCCCAGCAGGCTCACGCCGAGGAGTTCGCCGACGATCCCGACGTCGTGGTCCCGGCAGTGGTCCACCAGGGCGACCAGGTGCTGATCACCGAGTGGATCGACGGAGTGCCGCTCTCCGAGGTGATCTCCGACGGCACCCAGGAGCAACGGGACCGCGCCGGCCAGCTGCTGTCCCGCTTCCTCTTCTCCGGCCCGGCCCGCACCGGCCTGCTGCACGCCGACCCGCACCCCGGCAACTTCCGTCTGCTGCCCGGCGGCCCCGACGGCGAGGACGACTGGCGGCTGGGCGTCTTGGACTTCGGCACCGTGGACCGGCTCCCGGGCGGCCTCCCCGGACCCATCGGCGAATCCCTGCGGATGACACTGGACGGTGAGGCCACCGCGGTCTACGAACTGCTGCGCAGGGAGGGCTTCGTCAAGGAGTCCATAGAGCTGGACCCGGACGCCGTTCTGGACTACCTCCTGCCGATCATCGAGCCGGCCCGGGTGGAGGAGTTCACCTTCACCCGTGACTGGATGCGCAGCCAGGCCACACGGATCGCCGACCCTCGCTCCCCCGCCCATCAACTGGGCAAGCAGCTCAACCTCCCCCCGGCGTATCTGCTGATCCACCGGGTGACGCTCAGCACGATCGGTGTGCTCTGCCAGCTCGGCGCGGCGGTGCGGCTGCGCGAGGAACTGGAGGCGTGGCTCCCGGGGTTCGTCCTGGAGGCGGACGAGGAGGAAGAACTCGCGGACGTCCTCCAGACGGACCTGGAGGCGGACGAGGAGGACGGGGAGGACACAGCGGCTCAGGCGTGATACGGCCGACCTGTCAGCCTCGCGGCCGGGGCCGGCCACCGCGTGAACGCACCGCGGGGCCGGTCCGTTCGGACGGACCGGCCCCCGCGGGAGAGCTTCGCCTCCCTCATCGGGAGGCCACCGCTTCAGGTGGGAAGGGCTACTGCATCACGGCCATCGCGAGCGCCCGGCGAGCGCGCAGCGAGGCGCGCTCGGCCCGGCGCTGCATCCGGCGGGCGGTCGCCACGCGCATGGCCCGGCGTTCCCGCTCGGCCTCGTGCAGCCGGTCGTGCATATGCGCACGTGCCAGGGCTTCTGGGATGAGTTGCATCTCTCGGGTCCTGTTCTGACGCGAGTCGTTCGCGCCGGTGGTGGTGACGTCTTCGGTCGCGGAGCCTGCGGGCTCGCTGGTGGACGGCTTCATCGGGGCCTGCTTCTTGGGGTCGTGCGTGAGGGGACGGTCGATGGTTCCTGCGATGTTCATGCTGTGACCGGGTTCTTGCGCGGGCGGCCACGCGGCCGCTTCCGGGCGACGACGACACCCTGGACGAACAGCTCGCCACCCCAGACGCCCCAGGGCTCACGCCGCTCCTTGGCTCCGGCGAGGCAGGCCTCCATCAGCGGGCAGGTGCGGCAGAGGGACTTGGCGTACTCGACGTCCGCCGGCGACTCGGCGAAGAAGACCTCCGGGTCGTAGGAACGGCAGGGGACGGGCACCCCCAGGTTCTCGATGGCGTCGTCGAGCGCGGTGAGCGCGG
This sequence comes from Streptomyces sp. NPDC088254, assembly GCF_044740925.1. Taxonomy (NCBI): domain Bacteria; kingdom Bacillati; phylum Actinomycetota; class Actinomycetes; order Kitasatosporales; family Streptomycetaceae; genus Streptomyces; species Streptomyces sp. NPDC088254. The sequence goes on from NZ_JBIURQ010000013.1 coordinate 227,518, forward strand.
TGAGCGGGGTCAAGGCGGAGTCCTCCGTGAGGCCGGGCGGGGGGATCGTTTCGGAAGGCGGTACGGACGGGGCGTGCGCTTCGAGTTGCACGGTTCGTCTTCCTCGTCTGGTCGGTCGGCCCTGTGGGGCCGGTGGCGGCTGGTACCGGGTTCTTTTCCTGTCCCGAGGCCCCTTCGCTTCGTCGTCCCTGGTGGAGGACAAACAGAAGGGCCGCGGATCCCGGATGGGGTTCCGCGGCCCTGAAGGCGCCGGCCTGATCAGAGATCAGGCTGGATCACTCCAGGGTTCTGGCCCACGGAAGGCCCACATCTGGTGGTGCTGCGTCGTCTGCTTCCGGAATCCGGCACCGGTCGCCGTAAAGGCATAGGCCTTCGCCTGTGCCACTACTGCCGCTTCCAGTGCCTTGGTCGGTCGCTCGCTGCGCTCGCGGACAGGGAGGCCCGCAAGAGCGACGGAGGAGGACGCCGGCCGATCGGCACGAATGCCGGACAGACCGGTGCCCAGGTTCGAGGCGCCGAGCATGCACATGGAGACGATCGAGCGATCGGTCAGTTTGGCGGTGCTGGTGGAGCTGGTGTTGTTGATGATCACTGCAATCGCCTCCTCTCGGCGTCTCGGGGGACCAGGGGTGAGCCCGGCCCGACGGATATGCAAGTAGAGCACGGGATCAGGGCCTTCGAGAAGGCCTCTGTTCTCGTGCCTAAGAACCTATGGGGATTGCCGGGGCATGCGCAAACTATTTTTTCGACGAGTTCGGATCAGTCTCATTCGGCCTCTCCAGGCGGGTCCTGGCCTGCGCAGATGGCCAGTACATCGGCCCCGTAGCGGTGGAACTTGCGCATACCGACCCCCGGAATCCGCGCCAGCTCAGCCGCCTCCTCGGGGACGGCCTCGGCGATCGCGATGAGGGTCTTGTCGGTGAAGACGCAGTACGCGGGCTGACCGTTGCGCCCCGCCTGGATCGCACGCCAGTCGCGCAACCGCTCGTAGAGGCCCTCGTCCATGTCCGAAGGGCAGTCCTCACAGCGCATCAGCTTCATCTCGCCGGCGTCGGTCAGACCGCGCCCGCAGACCCGGCAGCGGGCCGGGGTGCGCTGCGTCCGCCGGGGCACGGCGGAGACTCCCGCCGGCCGGCTCGTCACACCGCGCTCGACGCCTCCTGGGGCGGCGGACCAGCCCCGCCCCGCCGCGCCGCCGGAGCCGGGCCGCAACCCGTCGAGGAAGCGGCTGGGGCGGCGGCTGGGCCGTCCGCCGGGCGAGCGGGACAGCGCCCAGGAGATATGGAGACGCTCGCGGGCGCGGGTGACCCCGACGTACAGGAGACGGCGCTCCTCCTCGATCTGCTCGTCGGTCTTCGCGTAGGTGATCGGCATCATGCCCTCGGCGACGCCGACCAGGAAGACGACGTCCCACTCCAGGCCCTTGGCCGAGTGCAGGGAGGCGAGGGTGACGCCCTGCACCGTCGGAGCGTGCTGGGCGTTGGCCCGCTCGTCGAGCTCGGCGACCAGGTCTGCGAGGGTGGCGCCGGGGCGTGCGGCGGCGAAGTCCTGCGCCAGATGGACCAGGGCGGCCAGCGACTCCCAGCGCTCTCTGACGGCGCCGGAACCGGCGGGCGGCTTGGGCGTCCAGCCTTCGCCGGACAGCACGGCACGCACCTGGGAGGGCAGGTCGTCGGCGTCGTCGAGGAAGGTGTCGTTGCCGCTGAAACGGGCTGAGCCGCGCAGGGAGACGATGGCCTTGCGCACCTCGGGCCGGTCGAAGAACCGCTCGGCGCCGCGCAACTGGTAGGGGATGCCGGCGTCGGCGAGGGCCTGTTCGTAGGTCTCGGACTGGGCGTTGGTGCGGAACAGGACGGCGATCTCGGCGGCCGGGACGCCGGCGTCGAGCAGTTCGCGGATGCGGCGGGCGGCGCCCTCGGCCTCGGCGGGCTCGTCGATGTACTCGCAGAAGGCGGGATCCGGCCCCGGGGCGCGCTGGGAGATCAGCTCCAGGCGGTGGTCGGCGGCGCGGCCCCGGGCCTGGGCGAGCAGACCGTTGGCGAGATGGACGACCTGGGGCGTGGAGCGGTAGTCGCGGACCAGCTTGACGACGGTGGCGCCGGGGTGGCGGGTACGGAAGTCCAGAAGATGGTCGGGGGTGGCTCCGGTGAACGAGTAGATCGTCTGGCTGGCGTCGCCCACCACGCACAGGTCGTCCCGGTCGCCGAGCCAGAGCTCCAGCAGGCGCTGCTGGAGGGGGCTGACGTCCTGGTACTCGTCGACGACGAAGTGCTGGTACTGGGCGCGGACCTGCTCGGCGATGTCGCGCCGGTCCTGGAGGACGGCGACGGTCAGCAGCAGCACGTCCTCGAAGTCGATGACGGCGCGCTGCCGTTTGAGGTCCTCGTAGGCGGCGTAGAGCTGGGCGATCTCCGCGGGGTCGCGGGGGGCGTCGCGGCCCGCCACGGCGGCGGCGGCCGGGTAGTCGGCGGGGACGGTCTGGGTGACCTTGGACCACTCGATCTCGGCGGTGGCGTCGCGCAGCTCGCCCCGGTCGAGTCGTATGCGGCAGGCGGCCGCCGCGTCGGCGACGAGCTGGATCTTACGGTCGACGAGCCGGGGCAGGGAGCCACCGACGGCTTTCGGCCAGAAGTACTGGAGCTGACGCAGGGCGGCGGAGTGGAAGGTGCGGGCCTGGACACCCTGGGCGCCGAGCTGGCGCAGCCGGCCGCGCATCTCGCCGGCGGCGCGGTTGGTGAACGTGACGGCGAGCACGCTGGAGGGCTGCAGCACGCCGGCGCGGACTCCGTAGGCGATGCGGTGGGTGATCGCCCGGGTCTTGCCCGTCCCGGCTCCCGCCAGCACGCACACCGGACCGCGCAGGGTGGTGGCCACCTCGCGCTGCTCGGGGTCGAGCCCTTCGAGCACCGCGTCGGCCGAGTCCGGTACCTGCGGGAAGAGGGGGGAATGCGTTGCTGCTGTCACACAGCCATGCTGCCAGGTCGCCGGAGACGGGCGGGACGGTTGTCCACAGGGGGGCACCCGCAGTCGTACCAATGCGGCAGGCGTCACGCCGTGAGGGGCTTCCCCGAGGGAATGACGGCGCGTGCCCGTGCGTTCCTCCACTGCGACCAGACGTCCCCGAGCCTTTAGGAGCGCGACCGACATGCCGGGCACCGTGACGATGTACAGCACCACGTGGTGCGGCTACTGCCGCCGGCTGAAGAGCCAGATGGACCGCGAGGGCATCACGTACGACGAGATCAACATCGAACAGGACCCGGAGTCCGCGGCCTTCGTGGAAAAGGCGAACGGCGGAAACCAGACGGTGCCGACGGTTCTGGTGGTTCCCCCCAACGGTGGCGCGAACATCGTCATGACCAACCCGAGCCTTGCCCAGGTGAAGCAGGCTCTGGCCATCTGACACTCCCCCGCGCTGCGCCCCCTCCGGTCGAGGCACCCGAGGGGGCGGCGCTGTATGTAGCTGTATGCAGGGCAGCGATGATGCACGGGTGTTCCACGAAGATCTCACCGAGTGTGACTACCAGGTCGAGGACGCGTTCACGGACAGAAAGTCGGGCTTCTACGCACTCTGGTATCGCCCTGCGTACACCCGACGAGTCGCCCGGAGCGCTGGCCGCCCCGCAGCACAGAAGGTTTCCTGCCAGTGCTGCGCGGCTCCGGCAGTCATGCCGGAGCCTCGACAACTGCCCTGACTCGCGCTTCCAGTACCGCTGCGCCCTCTTGCATGTCGGCCCCGGTCCATCCGTCCGCCTGCCCGCCTGCCAGCGCCCAAGGCACCTTGATCATGCTGCGTCGCAGGAGTGGCAGTCGCAGCCGGGACGGCAGCCGCAGGCGTCGCTCGCAGCGGCGTCCGCAGCCGGGATCGATGCGGCGGGTGGGGCGCAGCATCCCTTGCCATGCCATGCGTCGCGGCCTTCCTTGACCGCGATGGCGGCGATGACCAGAGCGGCGATCGGGTCAGCCCAGGACCAGCCGAGGGTGGCGTTGAGGACCAGGCCGACGAGCAGTACGGCCGACAGGTACGTGCACAGAAGGGTCTGCTTCGAGTCTGCGACGGCTGAGGCGGAGCCGAGTTCTCGCCCTGCACGGCGTTGGGCAGCAGACAGGAACGGCATCACGGCAACGGAGAGCGCCGCCAGCACGATGCCGGGGATCGAACGCTCAGCCTCCCCAGTGCCGGCGAGCGCTCGGGCGGCGTCAACAGTCACGTAGGCGGCGAGCACGAAGAACGAGACGGCGATGATCCGCAGCGTGGTCCTCTCGCGAGCCTCGCGTACGGCCTGGTCGGTGGCGGAGAACTGCCAGGCGACGGCGGCGGCCGAGGAAACCTCGATGACGGAGTCCAAGCCGAAGCCGACCAGGGCAGTGGAGGAAGCGATCGTGCCAGCGGTGATGGCAACGATCGCTTCGATGACGTTGTAGGTGATGGCGGCTGCGACGAGCAGACGTATTCGCCGGGTGAGCGCATCGCGGCGGGCTGGGGAGGGGCCGAGGGAAACCGCGGTCATCAGCAGCACCCCTTGTCGTCAGCGTCAACGCACGTGCGGTCGGTCTCGACGGCCACCACTGCGGCGCGAAGGTCGTCGAGTGCGCGGCCGAGGCGTTCATCGGCGAGTTCGTAGCGGGTACGGCGTCCGTCGGGGATGGCAACGACCAAGCCGCAGTCGCGGAGGCAGGCCAGATGGTTCGACAGCCGCGTACGGGAGATGCCGAGCGTGTCGGCGAGTTCGGCGGGGTGAGCAGGGGCTTCACGCAGGGCGAGCAGGATGCGGCAGCGGATCGGGTCGGCGAGTGCGCGACCGAACCGGGCCAGCACTTCGATGTCGGAGGCAACAGTCAACACAACACGACGGTACACGCAGTCCTGAATTCAGGGAATCGTGGATCGTTGGGCGTGCTTCGGCAAGCGGATCTACCTGCGGGGCGCGGCAGCGCCCCCCTTGGGCGGCGCTATTTCCTCCGCGTCCGCCCGCTTGCTGATGCGTGTGCGCTGCGTTTCGCTCACGGCGGTGTGAGGAGGGCGGTCCCCGAGGGTTCGGGGGCCGCCTTCTCTGTGTCCTGTCAGCCCGTGCGGCGTGTCACGTCGTGCCGGGTCACAGGAAGCTGCGGGTCGGCAGGGGCTTGCCGTACCAGAGTTCGATCAGGCGGGCCGCGATGGAGATGCCGTAGGGCGGCTGGACCTCGCCGGATTCGAAGGCGGCGCCCAGTTCGTCGCGGGAGAACCAGCGGGCCTCGTGGATCTCGTCGCCGTCGACCTGGATGTCGGTGGAGGTGGCGCGGGCCGTGAAGCCCAGCATCAGGCTGGACGGGAACGGCCAGGGCTGGCTGGCGATGTAGTCGACCCGGCCGACGCTGACGCCGACCTCCTCGAAGACCTCGCGGCGCACGGCCTGCTCTATGGACTCGCCGGGCTCGACGAAACCGGCGAGGGTGGAGAAGCGGCCCTCGGGCCAGTGGACCTGGCGGCCGAGCAGGATGCGGTCCTCCTCGTCCGTCACGGCCATGATCACCGCGGGGTCGGTGCGCGGGTAGTGTTCGGCGCCGCACGCCGGGCAGCGGCGGATGTGGCCGGCGGCGGCGATGACCGTGCGCTCCCCGCAGCGGGAGCAGAAGCGGTGGGTGCGCTGCCAGTTCTCCAGGCCGACGGCGTGCACCATCAGACCGACGTCCCGCGGGGACAGCAGCAGTCCGGCCTCGCGCAGGCCGGCCGGGCGGGCGGACTGATCGATACGGCCGGGCAGCGCGTCCTTCTGGAGGGCGAAGTAGCTGACGCCGTCCTCGTCGGTGCCGAGGAAGTACCGGTGCGCCTCGGTGAGGGGTGCTTCGAAGGACGGGGTCATGACGAGCTCGGTGCGCCCGTCGGACGTCTCGTCGAGGAGGACCTGGCCGCCGGAGACGACGAAGCAACGCGTCGTGGGGTGGCTCCACGCCGCGGCGAGCCAGGCCTCGTCGAGCCGGTGGTGGGCGGCCCGGTCGATGCCGCTCGGCGCTGTGAGTGAGACGGGCCGGTCGGCGTTCTGGTCGGTCCAGGTGGTCACTGGTGCTTCCAACTCCCCCGGTTGAGCGGTGGTCTGGGCGGGCGGTTCAGCAGAACGTGCGGCGGGCGACCGGGCCGGGAGCGGTGGCGCGGGGCGGTTCTCCCCGTGTGCCCCGCGCGTGGTGCCGCTCCGGATCGGGTGACGTCGTCAGGGTGCACGGCGCCAAGTCTCGGCGAGGTCGCCCCAGAGGTGCGCGGCGGTCTCGACTCCCTTGAGGAGCAGGCTCAGCTCGACCTTCTCGTTCGGGGCGTGCCAGCCGTCGGAGGGGACGGAGATGCCCAGAAAGAGCACGGGAGCGCCCAGGACTTCCTGGAGGTCGGCGGCGGGACCCGAGCCGCCCTCGCGGGTGAAGCGGACAGGGCTTTCGAAGGCGCGGCCCATGGCGCGGACGACGGCCTGGAGTGCGGGGTGGTCCAGCGGGGTCAGACACGGCCGGGTGGCGGGGCTGAAGGTGATCTCGTGCCGGATCCCGGCGGGCACCTGCGCGTCGGCCCAGGCGCGTACGGCTTTCTCGACCTGGTCGGGGTCCTGTCCGGCGACGAGCCGGAAGGACAGCTTCACGAAGGCCGAGGACGGGATGATCGTCTTGCTGCCGGGGCCCTGGTAGCCACCGCCGATGCCGTTGACCTCGGCGGTGGGGCGGGCCCAGACGCGCTCCAGGGTGGTGTGTCCGGCTTCGCCGTGGGCGGCGTGGGACTTGGCGGTGCGCAGCCACCGCTGCTCGTCGAAGGGCAGTTCGGCGAAGAGTTCGCGTTCGCGGTCGGTGAGTTCGACGATTCCGTCGTAGAAGCCGGGGACGGCCACGCGTGCGTGTTCGTCGTGGAGGGCGGCGACGAGGCGGGCGACGGCGGTGGCCGGGTTGGGCACGGCACCGCCGAAGGAGCCGGAGTGGATGTCCTGGTCGGGGCCGAAGAGGCGGATCTCGCACTCGGCGAGACCGCGCATGCCGGTGCACACCGTGGGTGTGTCCTCGGACCACATGCCGGTGTCGGAGACGATGACGGCGTCGGCGGCGAGCCGTCCGGCGTTGTCCTCGACGAGGGCGCGGAAGTTCGGGGAGCCGGACTCCTCCTCGCCCTCGATCAACAGTTTGAGGTTGACGGCGGGGGCGGTGCGGCCGGTGGCGGCGAGGTGGGCGCGTACGCCCAGGGTGTGGAAGAAGACCTGTCCCTTGTCGTCGGCGGCCCCGCGCGCGTAGAGGCGGTCGTCGCGGACGACGGGCTCGAAGGGGTCGCTGTCCCAGCCGTCCTCGCGGGCGGCGGGCTGCACGTCGTGGTGGCCGTAGACGAGGACCGTGGGCGCCTGAGGGTCGCCCGAGGGCCACTCCGCGTAGACGGCGGGGGCGCCGGGCGTGCGCCACACCTCGGCAGTGGGGAAGCCGTTCTCCTTCAGTTTCGCGGCGAGCCAGTCCGCGCTGCGCCGTACGTCGGGTGCGTGGTCCGGCTGGGCCGACACCGACGGGATGCGCAGCCACTCGGCGAGGTCGTCGAGGAAGGCGGCACGGTGCCGCTCGACGTGCGTGCGGACGGCGCTGACGGCACTGTCAACGGGATGGCTCATGGTCACGAGCCTATCGGCCCGCGCCGACATCCTCTCCGGGCGGTTGTGCACGCCTCTCACGCGCGGAGGGCTGTCCGGGATGGTCCTCGGCGGCTTCGTCCTGCGTCAACAGGCGCTCCAGCGCGGCTCGGTCCGGCAGTTCTTCGGGGTGGACGACCTCTCCGGTGCGCACGTACACGAAGGCCGCTGTGACGGATTCCACGGGCACGCCCTGCTGCTCGGCCCAGGCGAGCCGGTACAGCGCGAGCTGAAGGGGGTCGGCGGTGCGCCCCCGGTTGGTCTTCCAGTCGACGATCTCGTAGGTGGCCGTCTCGTCGTCGCCCTCTTTGTAGACGGCGTCGATGCGGCCGCGGATGACGCGGCCGGCGAGGGTCAGCTGGAAGGGCGCTTCGACGCGGTGAGGGGTGCGGCGGGCGTACTCGGTGCGTTCGAAGGCGTCCTTGAGTGCCTCCAGGTCCCGTTCGTCGGTGATCTCGGCGTCCCCGCCGGGCAGTTCGTCCGGTTCGAGCAGGGGGAGGGTGAGTTCTTCGAAGCGGGCTTCGACCCAGGCGTGGAAGCGGGTGCCGCGGCGGGCGGCGGGTTGCGGCGGCAGGGGCATGGGGCGGGCGAGTTCCTGGGCGAAGCCGTCCGGGTCGGCTGCGAGGCGCAGCAGTTGGGAGGCGGTCAGTGTGGCGGGCAGGGGCACGTCGGTGACGCTCTGCCGGGCGCGCTGGAGCTCTCCGGTGAGGGCGTCGAGGTCGCGGTCCCAGGAGGCGATGGTGCGGGCTTCCTCGGGGGTGAGGCGGGTGCGGCGCGGCTCGGGCGGGTGGGGGCGGGCGGCGGGCTGTTCGGGCGGCGGGGCCTGGTGCGGAACGGTGGGGCGGGCCGGGGTCCACTCGTCCTCCCAGTGGACGGGGGCTTCGCCGGAGCCGTCGGGCCCGTCGTCCTCGAAGGGGTCGCCGGCTTCGTCGTACGGCGGTTCGTCGTAGAGGGTTTCCTCGTGGGGCGGTTCGTCGTGGGCTGGGTCCTCGTCCGGCGGCGGCCACTCCGGGTGGTCGGTGGTCTCGGGGCCGTGCGCGGCGATGTCGCGCCGGTCGTCGGGCGCGGTGTCCGGCTGGTGGTGTGTGCGGGCGGCGAGGGCGTCCAGGTGGGCGAGGACGGTCGCGGCGGCGGCGCGGCGGCGGGCCAGGGCATCGGCGTCCAGGGGCAGCGGCCAGGCGTGGTCGGCGGCGGCGTGGTGGAGGGCTGGGTTCTCGGCGTCGTCGTCGGGTTCGTCGGCCCAGGCCTCGATCTCGCCGTGGCCGGCCGCGCAGTGGTCGTGGAGGGCCTGGAGGAAGGCGGAGGGGCCACGGGGCTTCTTCTGGTTGGGGCCCCACCAGTGGCCGGATCCCAGGAGCAGCGAGCGGGGGCGGGTGAAGGTGACGTAGCCGAGACGGAGTTCCTCGGTGTGCTGGTGCTCCTTCATGGCCTCGTGGAAGGCCTTCATGCCGCGCGAGTCCCAGTCCTGGATGTCGGGGAGCGTGTCGGCGTCGCCGCGCAGCGCGTGCGGCAGCACCTTGGCCTGGGCGGTCCACTTCTCGCGGCCCTGACCACTGGGGAAGGTGCCGTCGACCAGGCCGGGGACGGCGACGACGTCCCACTCCAGGCCCTTGGACTTGTGCGCGGTGAGGACCTTGACGGTGTTCTCGCCACCGGGCAGCGCGTTGTCGAGGCCCTTCTCGTACTGGGCGGCGGTGCGCAGGAAACCGAGGAACGCGAGAAGGCTGGCCTCGTTCTCGCCGGCGGCGAAGGAGGCGGCGATGTCCAGGAAGTTCGACAGGGTCTCACGTCGGCGGGCGGCCAGGGCGTGCGGGGAGGCCGACAGTTCCACCTCGAGGCCGGTGACGGCGAGGACGCGGTGCAGGACGTCCATCAGGGGGTCGGCCAGGGATCGGCGCAGGTCGCGCAGTTCGGCGGCGAGCCGGGCGAAGCGTACGCGCGCGTCCTGCGAGAAGGGCAGCCCGTCGTCGCCGCCGGTGCCCGCGGTGTTGTGGAGGGGTGATTCCAGGAAGGTGTCGAGGGCGTCGGCGAGCGAGATCACTTCGGAGGGGTCGACGCCTTCGACGGCTTGGGCGAGGCGTCGGTCGGGGTCGTCCGCGTCGTCCACGCGCGCGTGGGTCACCAGCAGCCGGGCCCGCCGCCCGAGGAGGGCGAGGTCGCGTGGGCCGATGCGCCAGCGCGGGCCGGTGAGCAGGCGCACCAGGGAGGCGTTGGCGCCGGGGTCCTGGAGGACCTCGCAGACGGCGACGAGGTCGGCGACCTCCGGCAGGTGCAGCAGCCCGGAGAGGCCCACGACTTCCACGGGGACGTCCCGGGCGACGAGTGCGCCCTGGATCTCCGCGAAGTCGGTGGCGGTGCGGCACAGGACGGCGATCTCGCCGGGCGCCTTGCCGGTGGCGACCAGGTGGGCGACGGAGTCGGCGATCCAGGCGATCTCCTCGGCGTGGGTGGCCAGGAGAGCGCAGCGCACGAGTCCGTCGCGTTCGGCGCCCGGGGCGGGGCGCAGGGCTTCCACGCCCGCGTGCATGGCGCGCAAGGGCTCGGCGAGGCCGTTGGCGAGGTCGAGCAGACGGCCGCCGCTGCGGCGGTTCTCGCTGAGGGCCTGGCGGGTGGCGGGGCGGCCGTCGGCGTGGGCGAAGTGCTCGGGGAAGTCGTCGAGGTTGGCGACGGAGGCGCCGCGCCAGCCGTAGATCGCCTGGCAAGGGTCGCCCACGGCGGTGACGGGGTGGCCGGTGCCGCCGCCGAAGAGGCCGGCGAGCAGGATGCGCTGGGCCACGGAGGTGTCCTGGTATTCGTCCAGGAGGACGACGCGGAACTCCTCCCGCAGGAGCCGGCCGACTTCGGGGACCTGGGCGAGTCGTGCCGCCAGGGCGATCTGGTCGCCGAAGTCGAGCAGGTCGCGTTCGCGCTTGGCGGCCCGGTAGCGGCGCACGAGTTCGGTGAGTTCGCGTCGGGCCGCCGCGGCGTCGGGCACCTTGCGCAGGTCGGCGTTGCTGAGTTTCGCGCCTTCCAGGGTGTGCAGGAGTTCGGCGTCCCATGCGCGCAGGTCCTCGGGGGCGACGAGGTGCTCGGCGAGTTCGGCGTCGAGGGCGAGGAGGTCGCTGACCAGGTCGGCGAAGGAGCGGGTGAGCGCGGGGTAGGGGCCGGGCGCCTCGCGCAGCACGCGGGCGGCGAGCTGGTAGCGGGTGGCGTCGGCGAGCAGCCGGGAGGTCGGCTCCAGACCGATGCGCAGGCCGTGGTCGGTGAGCAGCCGGCCGGCGAAGGAGTGGTAGGTGGAGATGACCGGCTCGCCAGGCGGGTTGTCCGGGTCGATGACGTCGGGGTCGGTGACGCCGGCTTTGACCAGCGCCCTGCGGACGCGTTCGGCGAGTTCGCCGGCGGCCTTGTTGGTGAAGGTGAGGCCGAGGACCTGTTCGGGGGCGACCTGTCCGGTGCCGACGAGCCACACCACGCGCGCGGCCATCACCGTCGTCTTGCCGGAGCCGGCGCCGGCCACGATCACCTGCGGGGCGGGCGGCGCGGTGATGCAGGCCGTCTGCTCCGGGGTGAAGGGGATGCCGAGGAGCTCCTTGAGCTGCTCGGGGTCGGTGATGCGGGCTGGCATGTGGCGAAGGCTAGCGGCGGGCACTGACAGTCGATGACGAACCGCCCGCTGTCGCGCCGGAAAGCGCAGGTCAGCAGGTGTGGTGCGGTCCATCACACCGGTGTGTTCACTCCACGACGTGGCGTCCTTCAGGGCGGGCGCTGCATGACGCCCGGAAGGCGCAGTGGGTGCAGTGCTGCCCCGCGGTGGGCGTGAACCGCTCGTCGAGGACCTTTCCGGCGGCGGTGGCGAGCAGGTCGCCGACCCACTCTCCAGCGGTTCCTTCGAGGACTTCCTGGGCCTGGACCTTGGGCAGGCGGTCGCCGCCGTCCCGTTTGGCGGCTCCCTGGCGCAGGTGGACGAGTTCGGCGCCGCCCGGCTGGGGGCGGGCCCCGTCGAAGGCGTCGTCGACGGCGCCCTCGCGGACGGCGAGCTGGTAGACGGCGAGCTGGGGGTGGCGTTCCACCTCGCGCGCGGTGGGCGCGTGTTTGCCGGTCTTGAAGTCGACGACGTAGGCGCGGCCCTCGGCGTCGGTCTCGACGCGGTCCATCTGGCCGCGGATGCGCACCTCGTACTCGCCCGCCTCCAGGGTGACGTCGAAGTCGTGCTCGCTGGCCACCGGTGTGCGGCCGGCGCGCAGGCCGCCCGAGTCGACGTGCCATGTCAGGAAGCGTTCGAGGGCAGCGCGCGCGTTGGCCTTCTCCTGGTCCGACTTCCAGGGCGCGTCGAAGGCGAGCGCGTTCCACACCGACTCGAGGCGCTCCATGAGGACTGCGAGGTCGGCGGGGGTGTGCCCGGAGGCGACCTCGTCGGCGAGGACGTGCACGACGTTGCCGAAGCCCTGGGCGGCGGTGGCGGGGGCGTCGGCCTTCACCTCGCGGCCGAGGAACCACTGGAGGGCGCAGGTGTTGGCGAGCTGGTCCAGCGCGCTGCCGGACAGGGCCACGGGCCGGTCGCGGTCGCGCAGCGGCACCTTGCTCTCGGTCGGGTCGAACATGCCCCACCAGCGGTAGGGGTGCGCCGACGGGGCCAGCGGCCGGCCGTCCTCGTCGCTGAGCGCGGCGAGGCGGGCCAGGCGGCGGGCGGCGGCCTCCCTGAGGGCGGCGGACGCGCGCGGGTCGACCGTCGTGGCGCGCAGTTCGGCGACCAGCGCGGCGACGGACAGGGGGCGGCGGGGGCGGCCGGTGACGTCCTTGGGTTCGACGCCGAGTTCGGTGAGGAAGCGGGAGGGCTGGTCGCCGTCGTCGGCGGGGGCCTTCACCGCGGTGACGACGAGGCGGTCACGCGCGCGTGTGGCGGCGACGTAGAAGAGGCGGCGTTCCTCGGCGAGCAGGGCGCCGGGAGTGAGCGGTTCGGCGAGTCCGTCGCGGCCGATGCGGTCGGCTTCCAGGAGGGAGCCGCGGCGGCGCAGGTCCGGCCACAGCCCCTCCTGGACGCCGGCCACGACGACCAGGCTCCACTCCAGGCCCTTGGCGCGGTGCGCGGTCATCAGGCGGACGGCGTCGGGGCGCACGGCGCGCCGGGTGAGGGTGTCGGCGGCGATGTCCTCGGCCTCGATCTCGGCGAGGAAGTTCAGGGCGCCCCGGCCTCCGGTGCGTTCCTCAGCGCGCGCGGCGGTGGCGAACAGGGCGCACACGGCGTCCAGGTCGCGGTCGGCGTTGCGGCCGGCCGCGCCGCCGCGCCGGACGGCCCGTTCCAGTCGGGTGGGCCAGGGGGTGCCCTCCCAGAGGTCCCACAGCGCTTCCTCGGCGGTGCCGCCGCCGGCGAGCCGCTCGCGTGCCTTGCGCAGCAGCGCGCCGAGGCGTTGCGCTCCGCGGGCGTAGGCGGGGTCATGGGTGATCAGCCGTTCCGGCTCGGCGAGAGCCCGCGCGAGCAGTTCGTCGGAGGGCGGCGGCAGCGGGTCGCCGGCGGCGCGCTCCTCCTCGCGCAGGGCGCGTCCGAGGCGACGCAGGTCGGCGGCGTCCATGCCGGCGAGGGGGGAGGCGAGGAGCGTGAGGGCGGTCTCGACGTCGAGCCAGTCCGGGACGGTGCCGCCGCGGGGCGCGGCTGCCCCGTCGTCGGTCCCGTCACCCGACGGCGGGGCGGTGTCCCGCGCCGCCGCGGTGCTCGCCTCGGACGCCGCGGTGCTCGCCTCGGACGCCGTGGCGCCCGTCTCCGCCGCCGTGGCGCCCGCTTCGGCCATCGCCACCGCGCGCAGTGCCGTGAGCAGGGGGGCGACCGCCGGTTCGTGGCGGAGGGGGAGGTCGTCGCCGTCGATGTCGAGGGGGACGCCGGCGGCCGTCAGGGCGCGGCGGACCGTCGGGATGGTGCGTGCGCCCGCGCGCACGAGGACGGCCATCTCGCCCCAGGGCACGCCGTCCTCGAGGTGCGCGCGGCGCAGGATGTCGGCGATGTTGTCCAGCTCGGTGCCGGCCGTCGGGTACGTGTACACCTCGACGCGGCCGCCCTCGCGCACGGGGGCGAGTTCGCGGTGGGCGCGGACCTTCTGGGCGGGGAGCCGTGTCAGGGGCATCCGCTGGGTGAGCAGCCGGGTGGCCGCCAGCAGGGCGGCCCCGGAGCGCCGGGAGGTCCGCAGGACCTCGACGGGGGCCGGGCGGCCGTCGAGGCGCGGGAAGGCCTGGGGGAAGTCCAGGATGCCGTTCACGTCGGCGCCCCGGAAGGCGTAGATCGACTGGTCGGGGTCGCCGAGGGCGACGAGGGTGCGACCGCCGCCGGCGAGGGCGTCGAGCAGCCGCACCTGGGCGGGGTCGGTGTCCTGGTACTCGTCGACGTAGACGGCGTCGTACTGGGCGGCGAGCCGCTGGGCGACCTCGGGGCGGTGCGCGAGGAGGACCGCGCGGTGGACGAGTTCGGCGTAGTCGATCACGCCGTGCAGGTCGAGGACGTCGAGGTACTCGGCGAGGAAGGCCGCCGCGGCCTGCCAGTCGGGCCGGCCGGTGCGGCCCGCGAAGGCGTCCAGGGCGTCGGGGCCGAGACCGAGTTCGCGGGTGCGGGCGAGCACCGCGCGGACCTCGTCGGCGAAGCCGCGCGTGGTGAGGCACGCGCGCAGCTCGTCCGGCCAGCGCACGTGTGTGAGGCCGAGGCGTTGCAGGTCGATCTGGCCCTCGAGCAGCTGGCGGACGGCCACGTCCTGCTCCGGGCCGGACAACAGTCGCAGCGGCTCGGCGAACAGGTCGCTGTCCTGGTGAGCGCGGACCAGGGCGTAGCAGTACGAGTGGAAAGTGGTCGCCTGAGGGGCGCGGGCGGCTCCCATGCGCAGCGCCATGCGGTCGCGGAGTTCGACGGCGGCCTTGCGGCTGAAGGTGAGCACGAGGATGCGCGCGGGGTCCGCGCCGCGGGCGACGCGGGCGGCGACGGACTCGACGAGGGTGGTGGTCTTCCCGGTGCCCGGCCCCGCGAGGACGAGCAGCGGACCGGTGGTGTGGTCAACCACGGAGCGCTGGGCGGCGTCAAGACGAGGGGGATCGACGGGGGCCGGCGGGGTACGTACCAGTCGGTAAGCGCCACGACTCCCCTGTCGCACCGGAGAGTGCGACAGGCGCCTGGTGGAGGAAGAGGAGCTCACGTGGTTCGCCGGTCCTGGTGGTTGTGCTGGTCGGAGCGCCGCTCGGGGAGAGCGGTGGTCGGGGGATGAGGGGGACGCGCGCGGTCGACGCTACGCCGACAGGGCGACCGGAGGGGTTACTTCCGCTTCGTCCCTCGTGCCCCGCACGGCCCGCGGGCCACGCATGTCCCACGCCTGTCGAACGTACGCCATGCCGACGGCGTGCCCCGATTCCCCCGAACGGGCCACAGGCTCCCGCACGGCACGGTTCATGGCGGAAGCTGTCAGGTGTGACCCTCCGCACGTTCGGCGCCGTCCCATCGCGCGCGTCTCATGTCGAGGCGCGGCAGATGGCCCTCCGCGGTTCTGCTCGCCTCTTTGAGCGGCGTGCCCTCCGCGCGGTAGCGGTCCAGGGCCCGCAGCTCGTGGCCCGGCAGGAGCACCCCGTCGGCGCGCACCACACGCCACCACGGGACGGCGCCGCCGTAGAGGGCCATCACCCGGCCGACCTGCCGGGGGCCGCCCTCCCCCAGCCACTCGGCGACGTCCCCGTACGTCATGACCCGGGCGGGCGGGATGGACTCGGCCACTTCGAGAACCCGCTCGGCGTACTCGGGCAGCGCGTCGTCCGGGTGCTCCGCGCGGGTGGCTTCGTGTTCCGCGCGGGCGTCGTCCGGGAGGCTCAGCTCGCTCACCCCTCCCATCCTGCCGCACGCCACCGACAACGCGACCGCCGGTCGACGGTGAGTGACTCTCGCCCGAAGGCGACGCTTCGGGCAGACTGTGCGATCCCGTATTTGCACCCTGATGCCCCCGTGTGTCGGTGCGGCATGCCACCATCGTGCGGGCGGTGACCGGTGATACGAGACCAAGAAGAGACGATGAAGCAGCAGGGTGTGCGTCCCGAGGGAGCAGAGGGCACCTCTGACGCTGCGTCGCGCCCGGACCCCGCGCGAAAGGCGGAGCAGAACGCGAAAGCGCTCGCGGAAAAGACGGCGGGCCAGGACCCCGAGCTCGTCGAAGTGACGCACATCGACGAGGTCGAGGGCGACGAGCCGCTGCTCCCCGCGCGCGTGCACCGCCCCTCCGACCTCATGCGGCTCCTGGTGGGCGTCCTCGGCGTGATCGTCCTGATCGCCATCGCCGCCTTCGCCCACGGGACGACCTCCGGCCTCGAACAGGACATCAACAAGGGCACGGGGCAGGCCCCCGATCTCCTCATCAAGATCGCCGGCCTGGCGTCCAGCATCGCGATCCTGCTGGTCCCGGTCGCCTTCGCCATCGAACGGCTGATCAAACGGGACGGGCTGCGCATCGCCGACGGCGTGCTCGCGGCCGTCCTCGCACACGGGGTGACCCTCGCCACCGACCTGTGGGTGGCCAAGGCGGCCCCGGACTCGATCCAAGAGGCGCTCACCCAGCCCTCCCCCGGCGACATCACCGCTCTCACCGACCCCGTGCACGGCTACCTCGCGCCCGTCATCGCCTACATGACGGCCGTCGGCATGTCGCGCCGGCCGCGATGGCGGGCCGTGCTGTGGATCGTGCTGCTCCTCGACGCCTTCTCGATGCTGGTCACCGGCTACACGACCCCGTTCTCGATCATCCTGACGGTGCTGATCGGCTGGACGGTGGCGTACGGCACCCTGTACGCCGTCGGCTCGCCGAACGTCCGCCCCACCGGCCGGACCCTGATGGCGGGACTGCGGCACGTCGGCTTCCGCCCGGTCAGCGCGGCCCGCCAGGAGGTCGCCGACACCCCGGAGACCGGCGACCGAGGGCGGCGCTACTTCGTCACCCTGGAGGACGGCCCGCCGCTGGACGTCACGGTGGTCGACCGTGAGCAGCAGGCGCAGGGCTTCTTCTACCGCGCGTGGCGCAATCTGACGCTGCGCGGTTTCGCCACCCGCAGCAGCCTTCAGTCGTTGCGCCAGGCACTGGAGCAGGAAGCGCTGCTCGCCTACGCGGCCATCGCGGCCGGCGCCAACGCGCCCAAGCTGATCGCGACCTCCGAGCTGGGTCCGGACGCCGTGATGCTCATCTACGAGCACACCGGCGGCCGCACCCTGGACTCGCTGCCGGACGAGGAGATCACCGACGACCTGCTGCGCGACGCCTGGCACCAGGTGCGCGCCCTGCAGTCCCGGCGGATCGCGCACCGCAGACTGGTGGGCGACGCGATCCTGGTGGATCGTTCCGGCACGGTGATCCTCACCGACCTCCGGGTCGGCGAGATCGCGGCCGGTGACCTGCTGCTGCGCATGGACACCTCGCAACTGCTGGTGACGCTCGGCCTGCGGGTGGGCGCGGAGCGCGCGGTCGCCTCGGCGGTGGGCGTGCTCGGTCCCGACGCCGTCGCCGACTGTCTGCCGATGCTCCAGCCCATCGCGCTCAGCCGCTCCACCCGCGCGACGCTGCGCAGACTGGCCCGGGAGCGGGCGCAGCGCGAGCGTGACGCCGTGCTGGAGGCCTCCCAGCAGGCCAAGCTGGACCGCCAGGAGGCCGCGGGCGACGCTCCCGCGGTGACCTTGGAGAAGTCCGCCAAGAAGGTCGAGCGCGCGGAGGCGCGGGCCGAGAAGCGGGCCATCGACGAGGCGCTGGAGGAGGCCCGCGAGGAGGATCTGCTGACGCAGATCCGGCACGAGGTGCTGCGGATCCGGCCCCAGGCGCCGGTCGAGCCGGCCCGGCTGGAGCGGGTGCGTCCGCGCACCCTGATCAGCTTCATCGCCGGCGCCATCGGCGCGTACTTCCTGCTGACGCAGCTCACGCACATCGAGTTCGGCCCACTCGTCGCCAACGCGGAGTGGGGATGGGTCGCCGCGGCGGTGCTGTTCTCGGCACTCAGCTATGTCGCCGCGGCGATGAGCCTGCTGGGGTTCGTGCCGGAGCGGGTGCCGTTCCCGCGCACGGTGGCGGCGCAGGTGGCGGGGTCCTTCGTGAAGATCGTGGCGCCGGCCGCCGTCGGAGGGGTCGCCCTGAACACGCGCTTCCTGCAGCGTGCGGGCGTGCGGCCGGGGCTCGCGGTAGCGAGCGTGGGTGCCTCGCAGCTGTTCGGGCTCGGCTGCCACATCCTGATGCTGCTGTCGTTCGGCTACCTCACCGGCACCGAGAAGACGCCGTCGCTGTCGCCGTCCCGCACCGTGATCGCGGGCCTGCTGACGGTGGCGGTGCTGGTGCTCGTGGTCACCTCGGTGCCGTTCCTGCGGAAGTTCGTCGTCACGCGCGTGAGGTCGCTGTTCGCCGGGGTCGTGCCGCGCATGCTGGACGTGCTCCAGCGACCGCAGAAGCTCGTCACCGGCATCGGCGGCATGCTGCTGCTCACCGCCTGCTTCGTGATGTGCCTGGACGCGTCGATCCGCGCGTTCGGCGACCAGGACGCCTCGATCAGCATCGCCAGCGTCGCCGTCGTCTTCCTCGCGGGCAACGCGCTCGGCTCGGCCGCCCCGACGCCGGGCGGTGTCGGCGCGGTCGAGGCGACCCTGACCGTCGGTCTCATCGCGGTCGGCCTGCCCAAGGAGGTCGCCGCGCCGGCCGTCCTGCTGTTCCGGCTGCTCACGCTGTGGATCCCGGTGTTGCCGGGCTGGCTGGCCTTCAACCATCTGACCCGCAAGGGCGCCCTCTGAGGCGACGCGTCGGCGTGAGGGCGTCGCGCACCACGAAGCCACCGGCCACCCGTACCTCGTACGGACCGCGTCCCGCGCGCGTGCTTCCGCGCCACCTCAGGATGGGAGCATGCCGAATCCCTCCCGTGTGCGCGCCGCCGCCCTGACCGTCGCCGTCCTTGTGTCGTCGTGCCTGGTGGCGGGCTGCGGCGGCGACTCCCCGCAGGCGGACCTGTCGGCGCAGGAACTGCGGTGGGAGGACTGCCCGGCGCCGTCGCCGGCGGAGGGCGGCGGCAGCGCGCCGTCCCCACTGCCCGACGGCGGCACCTGGCAGTGCGCCACGATGCGGGCGCCGCTGGACTGGGCCAAGCCGAAGGGCGACACGATCGGCATCGCGCTGATCCGGGCCCGGGCCAGCGGCGAGGCGAGCCGGCGGATCGGCTCCCTGGTGTTCAACTTCGGCGGCCCCGGCGGCTCGGGCGTCGCCACCCTGCCCGCGTTCGCCGAGGACTACGCGACCCTGCGCACCCGCTACGACCTGGTCAGCTTCGACCCCCGAGGCGTCGGCCGCAGCGCCGGCGTGCGCTGCGAGAACGACCAGCAGCTCGACGCCTACTTCCAGCAGGACATGACACCGGACGACGCCGCCGAGCGCACCTCCTACGTGGACAACGTCCAGGAGTTCAACGGCGCCTGCGAGAAGAACTCGAAGACGATGCTGCCGCACGTGCGCACCACCGACGCGGCCCGTGACATGGACCTCATGCGCCAGGTCCTCGGCGACGACAAGCTGCACTACTTCGGCATCTCCTACGGCACCGAACTCGGCGGCGTCTACGCCCACCTCTTCCCCCAACGGGTCGGGCGGGCCGTGTTCGACGCGGTCGTCGACCCGACGCAGACGCCCGAGCAGGGCTCGCTGGGGCAGGCCCAGGGCTTCCAGCTCGCACTCGACAACTTCGCCGAGGACTGCACGTCGAAGGTCGAGGACTGCCCCATCGGCGACACCGCGCAGGACGTCAAGGACAAGATCGCCCGCTTGCTGAAGGACCTCGACAGCAAGCCGATCCCGGGGATCTTCCCCCGAGAGCTGACCCAGAGCGCCGCGACCAACGGCATCGCGCAGGCTCTGTACTCGAAGGACTTCTGGGAGTACCTGACCGAAGGGCTGGAGCAGGCCTACGACGGGGACGGCAGGACCCTGATGCTGCTGTCCGACTCGATGAACGGCCGCAGCGAGAACGGCGAGTACAGCAACATCGCCGCCGCCAACGTGTCGATCAACTGCGCCGACGACAAGCCGCGTTACTCGCCCGACTTCGTGCAGGCCAAGCTGCCGGAGTTCCGCGCCGCCTCCCCACTGTTCGGGGACTTCCTGGCCTGGAGCATGGTCAGCTGTACGGACTGGGCGGTGCCGGGCGCGGCCGACCATCCCGACGTCAGCGCTCCCGGCTCGGCCCCGATCCTCGTCGTGGGCAACACCGGTGACCCGGCCACTCCGTACGAGGGCGCGCGGAAGATGGTGGACGCGCTGGGCAAGGGCGTCGGCGTGGAGCTGACCTACCGGGGACAGGGACACGGCGCCTACGACAGCAAGAACAAATGCGTGCAGCGGGCGGTCGACGGATACCTGCTGGACGGACGGGTGCCGCCGGCGGGAACCATCTGCTCCTAAGCAAAGTCGCAGGTCAGAGAGTTATCCACAGGCTCCGACGGGTCGGCGGTGATCCGCCTACCATGGCATGACCGCCGTTCGCGGACACAGTCGGACGGCTTGTGAGGGGGGAAGAGGCATGAGGCTTTTCACACGGTGGACGGCGCGGTGGACGGGGCGGCGGTCTGCCCGTTGGACGGCGTTGGGGGCGGCCACCGCGCTGCTGGTGACGGGCTGCGGCGGCGGCTCGTCGTCCGACGGCAAGGGAGGTGGCGGCGAGAAGGCGAAGGACCGCGCCCGCCCGTCCGCCACCGTGCCCGACGGCGGCGCCGCACCGGCGTCGGCGCTGCCCACGTCCCTCACCTCGCAGAAACCAGACTGGGGGCGATGCCGCTCCACCGAGGGCGCCCCCGCACCAGGCGACGACTGGCAATGCGCGACGCTGAAGGTCCCCCTCGACTGGGCCCGGCCCGACGGCGAGACGATCGGCCTCGCACTGATCCGGTCCAAGGCCAAGGGCAAGGACGAGGACCGCATCGGCTCGCTGCTGTTCAACTTCGGCGGCCCGGGCGGATCGGGTGTGTCGACGATGCCGTCGTACGCCTCCGCGGTGTCCTCGCTGCACGAGGGCTACGACCTGGTCAGCTGGGACCCACGCGGTGTCGGCGCGCAGGACGGGGTCCGCTGCCGCGGCGACAAGCAGATCCAGGCAGCCGAGGCCGTCGACTCCACCCCTGACGACGCGGCCGAGGAACGGGCGTTCCTGAAGGACGCCTCCGACTTCGCCCAGGGATGCCGGAAGGCCGCCGGGAAGAAGACGGCCCATGTCTCCACCACCGACACGGCCCGCGACATGGACCTGATGCGCCAGGTCCTCGGCGACGACGAGCTGCACTACTTCGGCATCTCCTACGGCACCGAACTGGGCGGCGTCTACGCCCACTTGTTCCCGAAGAACGTGGGCCGCGTGGTCCTCGACGCGGTGGTCGACCCGACCGCCGACACCGTGGGCCACGCCAAGAACCAGGCCAAGGGCTTCCAGTTGGCGCTCGACAACTACCTCAGGTCGACCGGCCAGGACCCGAGGCGGGGCAGCGAGAAGATCGCCGCGCTCTTGAAGCGGATCGACTCCGAGCCGCTGCCGACCTCGTCCGGACGCACGCTCACACAGACGCTCGCGGTCATCGGCATCGTGGTGCCGCTGTACAGCGAGGCGGCCTGGCCCAGTCTGACCAGCGCCCTCAAATCGGCCTACCAGGGCGACGGCTCGGAGCTGCTGCGCCTCGCCGACGCCTACAACGACCGCGACGCCGACGGGCACTACGGCACATCGAACCACGCGCAACGGCTCATATCGTGCTTGGACGACAGGCAGCGGCCGACGGTCGAGGAGACGAAGAGGCTGCTGCCGGAGTTCGAGAGGATCTCCCCCGTGTTCGGCTCGTTCCTCGGCTGGGACACGGCCGGGTGGTGCCACGACTGGCCGGTGGCGGGCCAGTTCGACACACCGGAGGTGAGCGCGGCGGGCTCGGCACCGATCCTGCTGGTCGGCAACACCGGGGACCCGGCGACACCGTACGAGGGGGCTCGCAGGATGGCGGACGAACTCGGCCGGGGCGTCGGGGTGTTGCTCACGTGGAAGGGCGAGGGGCGCGGCGCCTACGGGAGCGGGAGCAGCTGCGTCGACTCGGCGGTGAACGGCTATCTGCTGAACGGCAAGACGCCGAAGGACGGCACGGTCTGCTCATGACGACGGCGGGGGTCCCACACACCCGTGGTGCGCGAAACCCCCGCCGCCGGAACCGATGGGCCGGATCGGCCGGCCGGTCAGTAGACCGGCTTGTCCGGCTCGATCTGGTTGACCCAGCCGATCACGCCGCCGCCGACGTGCACCGCGTCCGCGAAGCCCGCGGACTTCAGGACCGCGAGGACTTCCGCACTGCGGACACCTGTCTTGCAGTGCAAGACGATCTTCTTGTCCTGGGGCAGGCTCTGCAGGGCGGTGCCCATGAGGAACTCGTTCTTCGGGATCAGCGTGGCGCCCGGGATGGAGACGATCTCGTACTCGTTCGGCTCGCGGACGTCGATGATCTCGAGGTTCTCGCCGTCGTCGATCCACTCCTTGAGCTGCTTGGGAGTGATCGTCGAGCCGGCGGCCGCTTCCTGGGCCTCCTCGGAGACGACGCCGCAGAAGGCCTCGTAGTCGATGAGCTCGGTGACGGTCGCGTTCTCGCCGCAGACCGCGCAGTCCGGGTCCTTGCGGACCTTGACCTGGCGGTACTGCATCTCCAGGGCGTCGTAGATCATCAGGCGGCCGACCAGCGGCTCGCCGATGCCCGCGAGGAGCTTGATGGCCTCGTTGACCTGGATGGAGCCGATGGACGCGCACAGCACGCCGAGCACGCCGCCCTCGGCGCAGGAGGGGACCATGCCGGGGGGCGGGGGCTCCGGGTAGAGGCAGCGGTAGCAGGGGCCGTGCTCCGACCAGAACACGGACGCCTGGCCGTCGAAGCGGTAGATCGACCCCCACACGTACGGCTTGTTCAGCAGCACGCACGCGTCGTTGACCAGGTAGCGGGTCGCGAAGTTGTCCGTGCCGTCGACGATCAGGTCGTACTGGCCGAAGATGTCCATCACGTTGTCGGCCTCGAGCCGCTCCTCGTGAAGGACCACGTTGACGTACGGGTTGATGCCGAGGACGGAGTCGCGCGCGGACTCAGCCTTGGAGCGGCCGATGTCGGCCTGGCTGTGGATGATCTGACGCTGCAGATTGGACTCGTCCACCTCGTCGAACTCCACGATGCCGAGCGTGCCCACGCCCGCCGCGGCCAGGTACATCAGCGCCGGCGAGCCCAGGCCGCCGGCGCCGACACACAGCACCTTGGCGTTCTTCAGCCGCTTCTGCCCGTCCATCCCGACGTCGGGGATGATCAGGTGGCGGGAGTACCGGCGGACCTCGTCTACGGTGAGCTCGGCGGCCGGCTCGACCAGGGGTGGCAGCGACACGGGGACTCCGTTGGTCGGTCAATCACTACGGTTGTTCTCCTCGTAACACTGCCATGGGCTTCTTCATTCCGAGACACCTGTTCCGATCCGCGAGACGATCTCGTCCCAGTAGCCGGGCATGGTCTCCCAGGGGTCGGTCAGTCCGCCGCCGTCGCCGCGGTCGGTGAACCAGATGGTCGCCGCGCCGTGCCAGCGGGCGATGCGCAGCGCCTCCTCCAGGTGTGCTCGGGGCACGCCGTGGACGAAGTGGCAGAAGTGCTCGGGCGGGTAGGCGGCGGTCCACTCCGCCGCCTGCGACCAGCGGTAGTCGCTCCACGAACCGGAGAAGGTGACGAGCTGGTCGGCGTTCTCGGCGTAGCCCGGGTAGGGGTGGATGCCGTGGCCGAGAACGATGTGGGGGCTCTCGCGGAGCGTGCGCAGGGTGCTGACCGTGCGGCGGATCCCGGGGAGCGCCGTGCGGTCGGACGGGCAGCGGTCCAGGAAGAAGCCGTCGACCTGGTACCAGTCGACGTGCCGTTGCGCGTCGGAGACGACCTCGGGCAGGGCGCGGGCGCCGTGGGCGAGGTCGAGGTGGCCCACAACGCGGACGCCGGCGTTGCGGAGCCGGCCGGCGGCTTCGAGGCAGTGCGGGTCGGGGCGGACGCCGGGGCCGCCGGCGACGTCGAGGACGACCCAGTGCAGGCTTCTGCCGGGGCGGGTGAGTTCGTCCCACTCGGCCTGCGCGAGGAGGGGGTGCGCGATGCCGGGCACGCCGAAGCCGGTGCGTACGTCGGTGTCCGCGGCGCCCGCCGGGGCACCGGTCAGATACGACACGCGGCCTCCATCCAGATGTCGGCGAGGGACTCCTCCAGGTTGATCCGCGGCCGCCAGCCGAGCCGGTCGCGCGCGGTGCGCACATCGGCCTGCTGCCAGCTGCCGCAGCCGTCGGGGTACGGGTACGCGACCGGGACCGCGTGGTCGGCGTCGGCGCGGGGGTGGCCGATGGGCGGCCGGAAGTGGCCGCCGGGCGGGCCGTCGAGCTCGTGGAGGGCGCCGCCGTATCCGGCCACGCGCGCGAGGATCGCTGCGGCGTCGCGCAGCCGGACGGCGCGGCCGGAGCCGATGTTGATGACGCCCTGCGCGGCGGAGAGGGAGGCGGCGTGCACGGCGCGGGCGACGTCGCGGACGTCGACGAAGTCGCGCTGGGTCCCGAGTCCGCCGAGTTTGAGCTCCCCGTCGCCGGACTGCATGGCACGGCGCATGGCCTCGGCGAGCCGGCCGAGCGG
This sequence comes from Streptomyces sp. NPDC088254, assembly GCF_044740925.1. Taxonomy (NCBI): domain Bacteria; kingdom Bacillati; phylum Actinomycetota; class Actinomycetes; order Kitasatosporales; family Streptomycetaceae; genus Streptomyces; species Streptomyces sp. NPDC088254. The sequence goes on from NZ_JBIURQ010000013.1 coordinate 251,791, forward strand.
CGAGCCGGCGGGGGTGCCGGGCCCGGCGGGCGAGAAGACCCGGAGCACCACCGCGTCGAGGCCGGAGCCGAGGACGAGTTCGGTGGCGGCGAGTTTGCTGACGCCGTACGGGCCGCCGGGACGGGGGACGGCGTCCTCGGCCGTGGAGGAGCCGGGCTGGCTCGGGCCGTACTCGGCGCCGCAGCCGATCTGGACGAGCCGTGCGCCGCAGCCGCTGCGGCGCAGAGCCTCGCAGACGGTGGCGACGGCGACAGTGTTGTGGCGGGTGAGTTCGCGGGCGCCGCCGCGGGTGGCGCCCGCGCAGTTGACGACGACCTGGGGGTGGACCGCGTCGAGGAAGCGGGTGAGCGCGCCGGGGCTGCCGGTCGCGAGGTCGAAGCGAACGTCCGCGTCGTCGCCGCGGCCGAGCGCGGTGAGCTGGACGGCCGGGTCGGCGAGCAGACGGTCGGCGACGAAGCGCCCGACGTAGCCGTTGGCTCCGATCAGCAGGACTCTCATCGTGCGGCTCCCGGGGTGTGCGCTCCGGTCGTTCCCGTGGCCGCGAGGGCGCCTGCGGCCGCCGGGGCCCCGGCGGTCCCGGTCGCTCCGGATCGGGAGGTGGTCATCTGGTCTCTCCTTCGGGTGTCGCGTGGATGGAGGAGCGCGTGCGTCGTGCGGTCCGTGCACGGTGGGGGTGGCGCTGCGCGCGGAGGTCGTGGGGCGGCCGGGCCCGGGAGGGCGCCGCGGCCGGGGCGGCTCGGTGTCAGCACGGCTGGTCCGTTCGCGCGTGGGCGGACGCCCTGGGGAGCGTGCGGCTCGCGTGGATCAGAAGGGCCAGCGCGGCCGCACCGCAGGTGAGGATGGGTACGCCGGCCGGTCCCCACGCGGCGACGAGGGTCTCGACGGGCACGGCGAGGAAACCGCAGCCGGGCAGACGGCCCGTGAAGACAGTGGCCACGGCGATCGTCTCGGCGGCGCTCGCGGCGCCGAGGAGAAGCACCGGGAGCCGTGGCGAGCCGTGCACCACGAGGAGGCGGGCGAGGAAGAGCAGCATGCCGAGGGTGAGGGTCCGGGGGTGGTGGGCGGTCTCTCCGAGGGCCTTGGCGCAGAGTCCGGTCAGGGCGGTGAGGGCGCACAGGAACAGGGCGAACACGCCGAACACCAGGGGACGCACGGAGGCGGTGAACTCCTCCAGGCTCCGGCTGGCCTCCAGACGGCGGCGGGCGCCCACGGCGAGGAGGTGCGCGCTCCACGCGGCGGGGGCGCAGGCCAGGACTAGGGTCAGCGGAGGTGCGAGGGTGAGCGGCCAGGGGCCGTCGGTCGCCCCGGTGGGCAGACCGTCGGGGCCGCCGTTCATGGCGGCGCGCAGGAGTCCGTCGCCGAGGGCCGCGTGGGCGAGCAGCGCGCAGGTCCAGCCAGCGGCGCCGAGTGAGCCGGGGTGCGCGTGGCCGTGCGGGCTCAGCGGGCCTCGGCGCAGTGCCGCGCGCAGGGCGAGGAGGACGGCGAGGGCGCCCGCGGTCGCCAGGCTGAGGCGCGTCTGGCCGTCGGTCAGGCGCAGTCCGGTGACGGTAGCGGCGCACAGGGCACCGGGCAGGAGGGTGAGCAGCGCCCAGTCGGAGCGGGCGCGGGGCGTGGTGGTGAGGGCGGGGCGCGGGGGGCGGTCGCCGTCGCGTGGGACGCGGGCGTACATCTCCTCCGCGAGGGAGAAGACGTCCCGGTGCCGGAAGCGGGCAGCCGTCCGGTCGGTCATCCCGTGCGCCTCGAGACCGGCGGCGATCTCCAGCGGGTCGACGGCGCGCTCACAGAGGTCACGGTGGCGGTGCATCAACGCCTTGACGGGGTCGCCGGCACCGCGACGGGGGGCGGCTTCCGACGCAGGCGCGGTTGCCGGCGCAGAGGAAACTGCCGGCCCAGAGGCGAGAGCGGGCGCGGGTAAGGGCGGCTCCCCCACCGCTCCCGTGCCGTCGGCGGGCCGCTCGGAGCACGGTTCCGCCCCGCCCTCCGGGGCCACGCCCGCGGAGAGCGCGTCCTCCGGGGCGGTGTCTTCGACGGTCTCGCCCTTCGGGGCGAGCCACTCCTCCGATCGGTCGACCCATGCCCCCGCGACGGAACCCGGGGTCGCCGGTGTGCCGGGGTGGTCCAGTTCGCCGAGGTCGCTCATCGCGCCCCCTCGGCCGCGGCGCCCCGCCCCGCGGCCGCGTCACGCTTGCGTGAGCCCGTCCAGGGGCCCGCGAGTCGGGCCTCGGCCGGGACGGCGAAGGGCCTGGGCTCACCGGGGCCGTCGAAGGCGGCACGGTGCACGGGGGTGCGGGAGACGGTCTCCAGGTAGATGTCGTGGAACGCCGTGACGTTCTGCTCGACCGTGAACAGTTCCAGGGCGCGTGCGCGGGCGGCCGCGCCCAGGCGCGCACGGCGCTCGGGATCGCGCAGCAGCGCGACGCAGGCGTCGGCGAGCGCCTTCGGATTGCGCGGCGGCACGACCAGTCCCGTGCCGCCGATGACCTCGACCACCGCGCCGACGTCCGTCGACACGGTCGCCCGCCCGCAGAACATCGCCTCGACCAGGCCGGCCGGGAAGCCCTCGACGACGCTGGAGAGAACGACGACCGCGCCCGCCGCGTACGCCTCGGCGAGGCCGGGCGCACCCGGGTGGCCGAGGTCCTCGAAGGACACCGGGTTGTCGCCGACGCAGTGCGGTCCCTCCGCCTCGTCGGGGAAGAGCTGCGCGGCCAGCGCACGGCAGTGGCCGAGATACGCCCGGCCCTCCGGTCCGCTCGGCGCGCCGATGATCCGCAGTCGTGTCGGGGGCTCCTCCCGGCGCACCTCGGCGAACGCGTGCAGCAGGGACACCAGGTCCTTCGCCGGCTCCACGCGCCCGACCCAGACGAGGGTGCGCGGGTCGGCGGCGTCAGGGGAGTCGCCCACTTCGGCGAAGGGTGCGGCGTCCATGCCGGGGTGGACGGTGCGCAGCTTGGCCCGGTCGGCGCCGCATCGCTCCTGCCAGCGCCGGGCGTGCGCGTTGCCGGCCGTGAGGCAGGCGGCCCGGCGGTACACCTCGGCGGCGAGCCGCCCGTGGAAGGCGGTGACGAGCGCCCGCACCGCGGGGGACGTCACCCCCGAGGCGAGGACGTCACCCTCCGCGTGCGTGCCGCCCTCCCCTGACGCCTCCACCGCTTCGAAGTTCAGGTAGTGCGACCGCAGCCGCACTCCGTACTCCGTGACCACCAGGGGCACGCCGAAGAAGTGCCGCGCCAGCAGTCCCACCAGGGCGGCCGCTCCCCCGGAGGTCGCGTGGCACAGGTCGACCGCGCCGAGGCCGCCCCCGCCGCGGCCCCCACGGTGCCCACGACCCCGTTCACCACGTCCCCCGTCCCCCTCCTCCTCGTACCAGCCGAGCGAAAGGGGCCGCAGGAGGCGTTCCACATGCGCCGCCACCGCGAGCAGTTCGGGCACGCGCGCCTCGCGGGCCGTGCGCGTCGCGCCGGGGGCGCGGCAGGCGCGTTCCAGGGCGCGCAGCGCGTCCTGCGAGCGGAGTGCGCGCACCAGTGAGCCCTCGTCGCGGGCCAGCTCGGCGAGCCCGTACAGCGCGCTGCCGAAACGGTCCGCCTGAACGTCCGGGGCGCCTGCCCCGGAGATCCCGGCCGCCAGTTCGCCGTAGCACTCGGTGAACCGCCGGCGCGCGCGGCGGCCGTACGCGACCCCGTCGTCCTCGGCCGTCCACAGCCGGGCCGTGCGCACGCTGCGGACCTGCGAGGGCAGTTCGACCCGGCCGGCGGTGTCCTGTCGTTCGCTGCGGCTGAGGGCGAAGAGGGCGAACTCGTGCTGTCCGAGTCCTCGCACGAGCCGGTCGCACCAGGGTCCGGTGTCACCGCCCACATACGGATAGCCACCCTCCGTAAGCAGTCCGATGCGCACGTGTGCACCCCCGATCTCCCGTTTGAGGAGCCGCCGTTGGTCGGCGGCTCACAGCGGGACGAAGGTATGCGGACGAGGACGTGGTGCGACGGACGGTTGTCCGTCGCACCACCAAAAGGGGTGAATGCTCGTAACTTTCCCGCGCGGCACGCGTTGTGCCCCGCTAGGGAGGACCTACTGCGTGGGGTACGGCCAGGGGTTGGGCAGGCAGCGGATCCCGTCGTGCTCCAGGAACTTGGTCTGCTGCTGCATGACCGGCGCGAGGTCGCCGTTCTTGTCGCAGGTCACATGGCTGTAGCCGAGCCGGTGGCCGACCTCGTGGTTGATGAGCATCTGCCGGTAGGCGTACATCTGGTCGCCGTAGGTCTGCGAGCCCTGCGCCCACCGGTAGGCGTTGATCATCACGCGTTCGGTGGAGGCCGAGTCGCAGGAGACGTTGTCGATGGTGGTGTCCAGACCGGACTTCGCACACCATTCGGCGGTGGTGCCCGGGCTGGCGAGGGTGATGACGAAGTCGGGCTCGCCGGAGTGGATGCGTTCGAAGGTGCGTGCGCCGTCGTGCGCCCAGCTGCGCCGGTCGTTCAGCGTCTTCTGCACGGCCTGCGCGAAGAGCGCCGCGTCGAGACCGAGTCCCTGTTCGACGTCCACGCGGTAGGTGTACTTGCGCCCCTCGCCGGGCGCCTTGTCGATGCCGGGCACGGCGTCGAACCTGCCCGAGCCGGCGAGTTCGGCGCCGAGGGGGTACTTCCGGTCCATCTGCTGCGCGTACGTCAGCGGCGCCGCCTCGGGGAGCGCGGCGGAGGGGCCCGGGCGGCCGCCGCCCCGGCCGGTGGAGTCCCGGGTGTCGCGCGCGGACTGGCCGGCGGCGGTCTGCGACCGGGCGGAGTCCTCGTCGCGCGCGTCGGTGACCTGTCCGGCGACGACGATCGCCAGCGCGGTGGTGACGGCGGCGGCCGCGATGCCGGTGAAGGCCCGCCCCTTGCCGCCCCTGCCGGCCGAGGGCGCGCCGGAGGGCGGCACGTCGTCCTCGCCCCCGTCGGCCGAACGGGGGTCCGGGTCCCATTCGGTGGCGGAGGCGTACGGGTCGCCGCTCGTGTGCGAGGAGACGGCGCCGGACTGGGGCCTGCGGCGGGCGAAGACGTCGTCCTCCTCAAATGCGTCGAGGTAGTCCTGCCGGGGGCCGCCCGGGGACGCCGGTCGCTGACGGGGGATCAGCGGCCCGGCACCCTGTGCCGGACGTCCCGTCAACTCACCCCATGCTCCCCCGGCTTCCCGCTGCTCGGGGTGATCGCCACGAGCCACCCGGGGGAAACCGTGCGCGGGAGTGCCTTCGGGCAGCCTGGGCGAGCCGTGGGCTGGGGGTCTGTCAGAAAGCGGGGGAGAGCCGTGGGCGGGGGTCCCGCCGTCGGGCCGACCCGCCGCTTCTTGATCGCGGCTGCCCCGCGCGTCCGTCTTCGAAACCCCTCCGCGCGCCCCGGTGGAGGCGCTCCCTTCGGCGCTGGTGGTCGTACCTCGCGGCGCGCTGCTCTGCACCGGCCCCCGTCGGCTGTGCCGTCCCACGTCCCCCCTCAGCTCCCCGCGTCCACGGACCCGGCGCGCTCGGCGGCCGGACCGGCCCCCGTTCCCGCGTCCGGGGCGCGGGTCTCCGCCAGCAGTTCCCGGAACGCCGTAGCGACCGTCTCCGGGTATTCCATCATCGCCACGTGTCCGGCGTCCGGCAGGGTCAGCAGCCGGGAGTCGCGGAAGGCGCGTGCGGACCGCTGCGCCATGCGGAAGCCGACGAGCTGGTCGCGGCCGCCGTAGACGAGGAGGGTGGGGGCGAGGACGCGTTCGGCCTGGCGCCACAGTCCGTGCTGGCCGCCCAGGGTGTAGGCGTTGACCAGCCCGCGCGCGGAGCGGGTCATGGCGTCCCAGAAGTACGGCAGTCGCAGCCGCCGTTCCATCTCCTCCACCGCGTGCTGGAAGGACTCCGGCGCGACCCGCCCGGGGTCGCCGTAGCAGAGGGCGGTGACGCCGCGGACGCGCTGTTCGGCCGTCCACTCCCGGGTGAACCTGCTGAACAGCGCGGCCGCTCCGGGGACGCCGAGCAGTCCCGTGGGCACCGCCGTGCGCTGTATGCGCAGCTCCGGCAGTGCGGGCGAGACGAGGGTGAGGGTGCGCACGAGGTCGGGCCGGACGGCGGCGACGCGCGTGGACACCGCGCCGCCGAGCGAGTTGCCGAGGAGGTGGACGGGTCCGCGGGCGGAGGCGTCCAGGTAGCGGATGACGGCACGCGCGTGTGCGGTGACGGAGTAGTCGCCGTCGTCCGGGGGCGGGGAGTCGCCGAAGCCGGGCAGGTCGACGGCCTCGCTGTCGACGACGCCGTCGAGCAGGGCCATCAGCGCGGACCAGTTCTGCGAGGAGCCGCCGAGACCGTGCACGTAGAGCGCCGGTTCCAGGCCTTCGCGCGTGGGCGGCCTGGAACGGATCTTCAGCGTGACGCCCGGCAGTCCGACCGACCGCAGCCGCTCGCCCTCGGCGACCCTGACGGACACCGCCTTCGGCAGCACACTGGCGGGCGGCACTGAGGGCAGCTCGGTCGAAGACATGCCGCAATGTTACGAGACGATCACGCCGTGACTTGTGTGTTCGCCGTCACAGCGGAGAGGTCGGGAATTGCGCAGATGGCGGCGCGATTCGTGGGCACATCGCATAGCGTCCGAAAAGGGTGTCTCCTAGGCTCGTAGAGAGGGCACCCGCGTGTGGCACCTGCATTCTCAGGGACGTTCGTAGGAAGGGAGCCCGCCATGACCGTCGACCCCACCGACCCCGAGACGTTCGTGAACGACGACGAGGTCTCGGAGGTCGACGTCGAGGCGCCGGAGAACGACGCCGCGGAACAGCACGCGGACGTCACGCCGCACCGCGACGACCCCCTGGAGAGCGTCGACCCCGCCCGGGCGAACGAGGCCGACCTCGTCGAACAGGCCCGCGTGGTCTCGCTCGACGAGGACGACTACCGCTGACGCGCACGCCAGGGACCTGACGGCGGCACAGGCGAGACGGAGGCGGAGTTTGCCCACTGCATACCGATAGCAAACGTTCTGTACTGCTTTTACCATCGTCCGGTCCGTGAAATTCTGCGCTCGCACCGCGCGCGTCACCGTTACCGAAAAGTACGATGGCCGCGCGGCGGCACACCGCATGAGGACGACTTTGGGAGGCGGCGTGACAGCCATCGAGCAAACTGAGGCGGCGCGCCCGCGAGGTACGCGCTTGCCGCGCCGTGCCCGACGGAACCAGCTGCTGGGCGCCGCCCAGGAGGTGTTCGTCGCGCAGGGCTATCACGCTGCCGCGATGGACGACATCGCCGAGCGCGCCGGCGTCAGCAAGCCGGTGCTCTACCAGCACTTTCCGGGCAAGCTCGACCTCTATCTGGCACTGCTGGACCAGCACTGCGAATCGCTCATCCAGGCGGTCCGGAGCGCGCTCGCCTCGACGAGCGACAACAAGCAGCGCGTGCGCGCCACGATGGACGCTTACTTCGCGTACGTGGAGGACGACGGCGGCGCGTTCCGGCTGGTCTTCGAGTCGGACCTGACGAACGAGACGGCGGTGCGCGAGCGCGTCGACAAGGTGACGAACGAGTGCGCCGAGGCGATCTGCGACGTGATCGCCGAGGACACCGGCCTGTCGCGCGCGGAGTCGATGCTGCTGGCCTCGGGACTGGGCGGTCTCGCCCAGGTCGTGGCCCGCTCCTGGCTGCACAGCGACCGTAGCGTCCCGCGCGACCAGGCGGTGCAGTTGCTGGCCTCGCTGGCCTGGCGGGGCATCGCCGGTTTCCCGCTGCACGGCACCGAGCAGCACTGAGCGCGCACGCCCGCGTGCGGACCGTCGGCTCTTTGTTCCCGTCCGCTGTTCGCTCCTGGCGTGGTCGGCCGCGGCGTACCCGTCCCCTCACCGGGCTAATGTGTGCAGCGTACGGCGCGGACGCCCGCGCACCACTGACCGTCGGAGGGACATAGCCGTGGAGGTCAAGATCGGCGTGCAGCACGCGCCCCGCGAGATCGTTCTGGAGAGCGGTCAGAGCGCCGAGGAGGTCGAGCGCCTCGTCTCCGAGGCGCTGGCGGGGAAGTCGCAGCTGCTCAGCCTCGTGGACGAGAAGGGCCGCAAGGTCCTGGTCCCGGCCGACCGCCTGGCCTACGTCGAGCTGGGCGAGCCCGCCCCGCGCAAGGTGGGCTTCGGCACCCTGTAGGCGGCGCGTGACGAGGGGCCCGGCAGCCGATTCCGATTTCGGCTGCCGGGCCCCTCTTCGTGCACCGCGGCCGGTCCCGCCTACGTGGGCGGCGACGGCCGCCGGGCTCTCGCCGTCGGCGGCGGCGAAATTCTCCACGGATGGAGCACGACTTCCCCACAGGGGAGGATTGCCTTTCGCAGGTCACGGGTATGACGGGCTACGACCTTGATGCACAGCCCGCCGTCTGGGAGGGACCCGCATGATCTTGGAAGCGCTCGGCTCCGCTGTGCTCGGTCTCGTGCTCGCGTGGGCGGCGTTCCACCGCCTGTCCCACCGACTGCCCGCGCCCACCATGGTGTTCGCGACGGGCGTCGCCGGAGCCCTGTTCGGCGACTTCATCACCCACAGCGCGCTCGGCCCGGGCAACACGCTGCTGAGCCTGCTCGGAGCGGCGGTCGTGTCCGCCGCCTCGCTGTCCCTGCTCCTGCGCCCCACGGGCCGAGGCCTGCGGCGATCAGCCACTGCCTGAGGCGCACCGAGGGGGCGCGGGGAACCGCGCGACCAGCCGGCCCTGCGCGGGCCGGCAGCCGAAGCAGTCTCCCCCGCCCTCACGGCGCCCGACGGCACCTACGCGGCGAGTCCAAGAGCCGCCATCCGCTTGGTGTGGGCCTCGGTGATGCGGGAGAACATCCGGCCGACCTCGGCGAGGTCGAAGCCGTCCGCGACGCCGCCGACCAGCATCGTCGACAGCGCGTCACGGTCCGCGACCACCCGCTGCGACTGGGACAGCGCCTCGCCCATCAGCCGCCGAGCCCACAGCGCCAGCCGTCCGCCCACGCGCGGGTCGGCGTCGATCGCCGCGCGCACCCGGTCGACGGCGAAGCCCGCGTGGCCGGTGTCGTCGAGGACGGCGAGCACCAGGGCGCGCGTGTCGGCGTCCAGACGCACGGCGACCTCCCGGTAGAAGTCGCTGGCGATCGAGTCGCCCACGTACGCCTTGACCAGACCCTCCAGCCAGTCGGAGGGGGCCGTCTGCCGGTGGAAGCCGTCGAGCGCGGCGACGAACGGCTCCATCGCGCGCGTGGGCTCCTCACCGATCTCCGTGAGCCGGCCGCGCAGCCGCTCGAAGTGGTGGAACTCGGCGGACGCCATCTTCGCCAGCTCCGCCTTGTCCTCCAGGGTGGGCGCCAGTTTGGCGTCCTCAGCGAGCCGTTCGAACGCCGCCAGCTCGCCGTACGCGAGCGCACCGAGCAGGTCCACGACCGCGGCCCGGTACTGGGGATCGGCGGCGGCCGTCGCCCAGTCCTGGGCGGCGATGCCGGTGGCGGCGTTCTCGTTGTCGGGCTTGTCAGAGGTCGTCATGAAGCGCACAATAGCCCGCTCCCCGCGCGGGGGACGGCCCTGGTCGACGTGTGCGGCGACGAAGCGCGCGGGACCGTGCCCGTCGGTGTGACAACCACAACGTGACCGAATCGGCCATCGCATGTGCGCGGATCCAAGGTATGGTGGTAATGCGCCTGCCGAGTATTCGACGGGCCGCATGTATGAGGATGCCCGGTCGGTGGCCCGATCGGCTCCGACCCGACAGCCCGCCCTGACCGTACGGCTCTGCGCGTACGACGATCGGCGGGACACCCTCAGCGGTACGAACGCTGGAGCGTCGGATGAGGTCCCGTGTGCTGACGGCTCGCCCGTGAGAGGCGGCCGCGTCCCCCGGCACGGTCCGACACGACCCCCGCGCTCGCCTCGCACCGCGCACACAGAAGAGGCAGCACCCTGACTACGACGTTCCGAGAGCTCGGGATCCTCCCCGAGACCGCCGAGGCCCTGGAGGCCGTCGGCATCACCACTCCCTTCCCCATCCAGGAGATGACGCTCCCCGTGGCCCTGTCGGGCACGGACGTCATCGGCCAGGCCAAGACCGGCACCGGCAAGACGCTCGGCTTCGGCCTCCCGCTCCTCGAGCGCGTCACGGTCCCCGTCGACGTCGAGGCCGGCCGCGCCCGCCCCGAGGACCTCACCGACGCCCCGCAGGCGCTCATCGTGGTCCCCACGCGCGAGCTGTGCACGCAGGTCACCAACGACCTGCTGACCGCGGGCAAGGTGCGCAACGTGCGCGTCACCGCGATCTACGGCGGTCGCGCGTACGAGCCCCAGGTCGAGGCCCTGAAGAAGGGCGTCGACGTCGTCGTCGGCACCCCGGGCCGACTGCTGGACCTGGCGGGCCAGAAGAAGCTCAACCTCAAGCACGTCAAGTGCCTGGTCCTCGACGAGGCCGACGAGATGCTCGACCTGGGCTTCCTGCCCGACGTCGAGAAGATCATCGGCATGCTGCCGGTGAAGCGGCAGACCATGCTGTTCTCCGCGACCATGCCGGGCGCGGTCATCGGCCTCGCCCGCCGCTACATGTCGCAGCCCACGCACATCAACGCCACCTCGCCCGACGACGCGGGGCGGACGGTCGCGAACACCAAGCAGCACGTGTACCGCGCGCACAACATGGACAAGCCCGAGATGGTCGCGCGCATGCTGCAGGCCGAGGGCCGCGGCCTGGTGATGGTGTTCTGCCGCACCAAGCGCACGGCGGCCGACCTCGCCGACCAGCTCAAGCAGCGCGGCTTCGCCTCCGGCGCGGTCCACGGCGACCTCGGCCAGGGCGCCCGCGAGCAGGCGCTGCGCGCCTTCCGCAACGGCAAGGTCGACGTGCTCGTGTGCACCGACGTCGCCGCGCGCGGCATCGACGTCGAGGGCGTCACCCACGTCATCAACTACCAGTCCCCCGAGGACGAGAAGACCTACCTGCACCGCATCGGCCGTACCGGCCGCGCGGGCGCCAAGGGCATCGCGGTCACGCTCGTCGACTGGGACGACATCCCGCGCTGGCAGCTCATCAACAAGGCGCTGGAGCTCGACTTCAGCGACCCGCCGGAGACGTACTCCACCTCTCCGCACTTCTATGAGGACCTCGGCATCCCCGCGGGCACCAAGGGTGTCCTGCCGCGCTCGGAGCGCACGCGCGCCGGGCTCGACGCGGAGGAGCTGGAGGACCTGGGCGAGCCGGGCGGCCGTGGTGGTCGCGGCCGCGGCGACCGCCGGGGCGGACGGGACGACTCCCGCTCCGCCGAGCAGCGTGAGCACGTCGGCCGTACGCCGCGCCGCCGCCGTCGTACCCGGGGTGGCGCCACCGTCGACGAGACGCCGACGACCGAGCAGGCCCGGACCGAGCAGGTCAGGGCCGACCAGGCCGGGCAGGCCGCGGCTCCCGCCGTCGAGGAGGCGGCGACGTCTCCTCGTACGCCGCGTCGCCGTCGCCGGACCCGGGGCGGAGCCTCGCAGGACGCCGTCGCCGCGTCGGCCGCCACGGCCGCCGTCGAGTCCCCCGCACCCGAGGCCGCGGAAGCGGCCGTGACGACGGCGGAGGGCCCCTCGGAGGTCGCGTCCGCCGACGCCGAGAAGCCGCGCCGCCGCCGCACCCGCCGCAACGCGGTCGCGTCGGACGCGCCGGCGACCGTGACGGAGCCGGCCGCGCAGCCGGTCCCCGAGACGACGGCAGTGACCGAGTCGGCCGCCCCGGCCGTCGAGGCGACGCCGCCGGCGGAGGCCACCGTCGCTCCGGCGGAGCCCGCGGAGACCAAGCCCCGCCGCCGCACCCGCAAGGCGACGGCCCCGGCCGAGGCCGCGCTCGACACGGCCGAGGCCGCCGAGGCCAAGCCCCGCCGCACCCGCAAGGCGACCCAGTCGGAGACGGCCGCCACGCCGGTCATCCCGGCCCAGGCCGCGCAGGAGCCTGAGGTCAAGCCGCGCCGCACCCGCAAGACGGCCGCTCCGGCGGAAGCCGCCGTGGACACGGTCGAGGCGGTGGAGGCCGCCGAGGTCAAGCCGCGCCGCACCCGCAAGACGGCCGCTCCGGCGGAAGCCGTCGTCGACACGGCGGAAACGGCCGAGGCCAAGCCGCGCCGCACCCGCAAGACGGCCGCTCCGGCGGAAGCCGCCGTGGACACGGTCGAGGCGGTGGAGGCCGCCGAGGTCAAGCCGCGCCGCAC